>JBLNAG010000007.1:0-45210 GCA_050259235.1 Ignavibacteriales bacterium | reverse complement strand
ATTGTTATGCATTAGGAAATATAACAATTAGTGGCAACTCATATGTAGGAGGATTAGTAGGAAGACAATATGCAAATATAACAAATGCATATAGTATAGGAAAAATAAATGGAAGTTATGGTAGTTATGTAGGACCATTAATAGGATTAAGTTCATCAGGAACATATAGCAACATATATTGGGATATGACAAATTCGGGTATTTCATCTTCAAGTTATGGTGTTGGCAAAACAACTACTGAAATGCATACTCAAAGTACCTATATAGGATTTGATTTTACAACCATATGGAGTATTAGTGCAGGAAATTATCCTACATTAAGATGAATATAGAAAGGAAGAAATAAATATGAAAAAGTTTTTAATGTTTCTAATTGTTTGCCTATTTGTAACAACAGCTTTAACAGGTTGTTTTGGCAAAAAAAAAGAAACACCAAAAGGTAACAATGGTACAACAAACCCACCTATTGAAGAACAAGTAGATGATAAAACAAAAGTGAAACAAGGAGATCTAGAGTTTAAAAATATCAAAATCACAGCCTTTGGAGCAATGAATACTGTAAGTGCAACTGTAACAAATACAGGTTCTAAGACGTTAAGTTTTAAAGCTGTTCTATATATGAAAAATAATGATAAAAAAACTTTAGGAAAAGTTGATCAAGTAATAGAAGGCCTAGGTTCAAAAGCTTCAAAAGAAATCTCAATTCAAATAATGGGTGATTATACCACTGTTACTACATATGAAGTAGTAGTTGAACCTTTAAATCAATAATAATATTATTATTTAAAATTTATATTAAAAAACTGTACTAAAATTGAAGATGGTTTTGTAGAAAATTTTAATTCCAAAATAAAAAGCAACATTTATTTGTTGTTTTTTTCTTATAAGCATTTTTCTATTCATAACAATTAGTACGATTTACAATATTAATTTTATTGTAAAAAAATCGGAAATGAGTAATTAAAAAACATACACAAGTATGTTTTTTATCCATTATTATTATTTTGATGTTTAGGTTTTAATTTTATTTTTCTAATTGGACGTCTTCCTTCTTCGGCTGCTTGTGTTTGTAATTCAAATATTTTTTGTTGCCAATAAGCTTTAGCTTCTAATAATTTATCACGTTCAATTTTTCTATGTTCATCTAATATATCAGGTATATATGGTTCACCATAGGCAATTCTATTTCTTCTAAACCAACGTGGTTGTTCTAGGAAAGCAGGAACCATTGGTGTTTTAGAAAGAGCAGATATTACAAATACTCCTTCCTGAATTCTGTTTAGAGTGTTTTTATTAATATCTGATATAGTTCCTTGTGGGAACATCATAAATACTTTAGGTTCATTTTTATCTTTTAGATATCTTACTGCACTCATTAAAGCTTTTGATCTACCAACTTCATTATCTCGGTCAACTTCTACAATGTCAATTAGTGTTAGTAGTTTACCTTGTAATTTGTTTTCAAAACATTCTTTTTTTGCCATTATTCTTATATTTTTATGAGCTGACCAGAATACTGGGCCATCTTTGTCACTAGTATGATTAGGTGCTAAAATATATGTTTGTCCTTCTAATGGTTTTTTATTATATTCTGTTACTCTTATAAAACTCCAATTAAGTAAAACACGTCCTAATACCTTTAAAGATCTTTTTAAAATTTTTGGCATATTTTTTTCCATATAATACTCCATTTCTTTTACACAAAAGTATTATACCTCTTTTTAATGTAATGTCAAATTATATGTAAAATATTTAAAAAAAATATTTTTTGTGGTATAATAGTCATAACATCATAAGTAAAACAAATATATTAAAATATGGAGGTAAGTATGAAAAAAGGTTATATTTGGTTAGGTTTGATAGTTATTGTATTAGGTATTGCAGGTTTTGTCGGTTATTCAATGTGGAATAATAATACTTTTAGTTCTGTTACTATAAGTATTAACCCAGAAGTTGAATTATTGCTTAATAATGAAGATAAAGTAGTAGAAGTTATTCCTATAAATGAAGATGCAGATATTTTAACATCTGACTTAGATTTGGAAGGTCTTACTATAGAAGAAGCAAGTGAAAAATTAATTGATTCAGCTATGGAAACAGGTTTTCTAGATGAATACAGTGATGAGAACACTGTAGTAATTACAACAGTCAATGATGATGAAACTAAACGTCAAGCACTTCAAGAAAAAATAATGACTAAGTTCACTTCTCATTTTGAAGGAAAAAAGATTTATCCAGTATTAGTTGCTAAAGGATTAGATGATGATCTTAAAGCAGAAGCTGATCAATATGGAATTAGTTATGGAAAAATGCTTTTAGTTGAAAGTGCTTTAGCATTAAATGATACATTATCTAAAGATGAATTAGTAAATATGAGCATTCGTGATATTCAAACTGAAATTAAAACAGTTGTAAAAGATAGACGTGCCGCTTTAAAATTATCACGTCAAGAAGCAAAGGAAGAATTGAAAGCCAAGAAAGCAGAACTAAAGAAAAATTATAAGACAACTGTTGAAAATTTAAAGGCTACTATTGCTGAAGAATATAAAGAAGAACTAAAAAATATGACACCTGCTCAAAGAAAAGAAGCAATCAATAACTATTTAACTGCTAGAAAAGAAGCAATTAAAAATGATATTGGAGCTATAAGAGAAGAAATAAAAGCTGAAATAAAAGAAGATATGGAAGGTTATAATTATCCAGTTCTTGAAAATAATGCAGCTGCTATCAAAGAAAGTATAAAAGAACGAATTCAAAACAAACGTGGTAATAGATAAAAGAAAAAAATTCTTTTATCTTTTTCACTTGGAATATAATATAGTAAATAATATTGACAATTTCAAGTAAATTAAAGGCTTTATTAAATACTGATTTAAAAACTGAGATATGTATTTAAAGATTTTGATGTCTCAAGAATTTAAAGAACAATCTGGTTTGTCTATTTCTCCATCATTATCAAGAAAAAGATAAATATTTATTATATGTAGTATGTACAAGAGCACAACATAGTTTAGCTGTTTATAATCAACCAATTCTACAACTTAAAAGGAAGAATAATTATGAAAAATGAAATTTTATGTGGTAGTGCGTGTGTAAAATATATATTGGATATTAAAGAAATAAAAAATTATAATTTAAATCATAGAATGTGGTGGGCTACTGAGTTAGCTTTAGCATTAAAAGAAAATGGCATCAAAAATGAAATATATTGCTTTAATAGTAGTTTATATAGTGATTTTATATCAAAGGATGTTGATTTAAACTTTGATGGCTTTAAATATTTAAAGAAAGCTTTTGATAATAATATTTCAGTTACAGAAAAAAAATTAGATATAAGAGAACTAGAAATAGAACTTAAAGAAAATGAATATATTATTCTTTGTGTTGAGTCAAAAGTATTTAATAATGATGAAACCATGAGTGGGGGACACTTTGTAATATTGAATAAAACTTATGGTGGTAAGGTAAGAATAATAAATCCTATTAAAGATAAATATGAAAATATAAAAAGAGAAAAAGAAGAAGTAGTAAAATATGGTGAAAATTTTGGTTCTTGGAGAATATTAATCAAGGGGGATTAATATGGAAAAGTTATATGTTGCTGGAGTAGGTGTAGTAACAATTAAGTTATATATAGAAGATATTAATTCATTATAAAAAAACATCTTCAAAAAATAGGAGGTAAAAATGATAAAATTAATTGCATTTGATTTAGTTGGAGTTTTAGTTAATGAAAAAGATATTGAATTAAATTATGAAGAAGAAAAATTAGAAAGAATGTTTGGACCTAACTTAAATGATGCTGATTATTTAATAGAGGGAAGAAAACTAATTAACAAAGATTCAATATTAATGCGAACTACTGAAGAATTAATTGATAAAATTTATAATGTTAGAGATAAAGATTTATTTAAGAAAATAAAAGAAAAATATCCTGATATAAAGATGGTTATTACGACTAATCATGTATCATATGTAAGAAATTTTATTGGTGAATCATTAGGGGTTGAATATTTAGATGATGTTATTATTTCAGCTGAAATTCATAAAATTAAACCTAATGCCGACTTCTATGAACATATAGCTAATAAGTTTAATCTTAAACCCAAAGAGATATTATTTTTAGATGATAATGTTAATAATGTTGAGGGGGCTAAAGAAGTTGGCCTTCAAGTAATTAAAGTTGAAAAGGGTATGAACTTATTTGAAGAGATATGTAATATATTAAAATAAAAAAGACTATAAGATAGTCTTTTTATTTAGGGTTTTCAGCCATTTCAGCTATTGCTTTAGTTTGATGAATAGTGTCATGTGGATGATTTGGTGGAGCATAAATAGAGTATAGTTTGAGTGGTGTGGTCCCAGTGTTAATTACATTATGCCATGTATTAGCGGGAATAAAAATAGCTGTGTCATTATATACTGGTTGATCTATATAAAAATTATCTTTACTGTTACCCATTCGTACTAATCCTTGACCTTCCTCAATACGTAAGAATTGATCAACATGTGGATGTATTTCTAATCCAATATCTTCCCCAACAGGGATACTCATTAAAGTAAGTTGTAGGTTATTTCCTGTCCAAAGTGCTGTACGAAATGTATTATTGTGTATTGTAGCTTTATTAATATCAATAACAAAAGGTTTAGGACCGAAGTCAGTAGTAATATTTTGAATTATTTGCCGATTATAATTATTATACATATATACCTCCTCTCAAAATTTTATGCAATATATATTTTTTTTAATACTTATATTAATCATACATGCAGTTTACATTATAATAATTTTTTTTACTAAGTTATTTAAATAATTATGCTATAATTAAAGTATAATATTGGAGGTTAATATGAAGGTGGAATTTAGAATAGCTACTGAAAGTGATATTGAAGGAATAATTCAGTTATGTAATGAATGTTTCAATGAAAAAACAAGTTTGGAATATGCAAAAAAAATGTTTGATAAAAACAAGAATGATGAAAATACCATTCAAATTATTGGAGTTTTAGATAATAACATTATTGCTTATGTAAGATTAGCAATAGTTCCAACTATGTTTGAAGATATGAATACATATGCAATAATAAATCACTTTTGTGTAAAAGATGAATATCGAAGAAAGAATATTGCAACTAGTTTATTAAAAGAAGTAAATAAAATATGTCTTTCAAAAGGAATAAAATCATTAAAATTATGGAGTAAAAACTTTAGAATTCCAGCTCATAGCTGTTATAAAAAATTTGGTTTTGAAACAATAGATGCAGCTTTTTTTGAAAGAGAAGTAAAGGAGAATTAATAATGAAAATAGAAAAGATTTATATTGGTGGTTGGTTTCAAAGAACAATGTTACATTTAACAGAAATTTATGATTTCTTAAGAGGAGAAAAGTCACATTTAGATTTAAATGAAAAAAAACTAAAAGAATTAAGAGATAATTTAGAAATTAAATCTATAGAATATGGTGTTAATGGATTTGAATGTGTAAAAATTTATACTGTTAATGATCTAGAAATAAAGATTTATGAAGATGGTTTAATTGTTTTAAATAGTGGGAATACAAGTGGTGAAAGTGTATTTACTGATATTAAGGAAATAGCAGCTTATTATGAAACAAAATTTTCACCAGCTATTAGTTATATATTTAGTTTAGGAGCACCAATTCCTAAAGAACTTGCTGGTATTAAAACAATATATCCATACTTTATAGTATTTAATAATGAAACAAGTGAAAATATATCAAAATTACTTTCTGAAACAGATAGAAAAAAGTATTTTGAATTTAAAAATAAAGATGTTGATATTTTAAGAGGCGATGAATATTATTTTATAAATAATAAGACAGGAAAATTACCACAAATTGAAAGATATATTGAAGAACAAATATTCTTTAGAGAATTTAAAGGACAACTTCATAGATATTTAAATCTACATAGAATAATATGGGAAAAAATAGCAGATGTAAAAGAAAAACCAAGAGTAAAAGGTAAAGATATATTAGAATTTAGTAGTAAAATTGATGAATATGCAAAAACAATTAACTTAGTTGATTCAAGAATAAATCAAATGAATACATATTTAAGAACAAGAGAAAAAATATCTAAGAATGATGAAGCATTGAAACATTTTACAGATATTATGGAATATCGTTATGAAACATTAGGAGATACACTTGCATATATTCAACAAATATGGGTTATGACTAAGAATTATGTTAATTCAGCAAAATCATTATTTAGTGATTTACAATCTGAAATAACATCAAAATCTGTAGAAAATTTAACAATAGTAACATCTATGGGTGTAGGTGCATCATTAATTGGATTATTTACTGATTCAATGCCAACGTTTAGTATATATGGAATAATGTACTTTGGTATATTAGCAATCATTGGATATACTACAAATAAGATAATGAAGAAAGTTTCTGAAAATAGAAAATATGAAATTGGCGATAAAGATTATAGCAATATAAAATAATAATATATATTAAATAAAAAAGGCGATTATTTATAATCGTCTTTTATTTAACTTTAGTAAAACCAATTATGTCCATTCCATTTTTAACATATTTATTTTTCATAAATGAGTTCCAAATAGATTCATTTAAAAAGTTTTGAATCATTACCATGGAAATACCTTTATCTATTCCTAAAGATTCAGTTGCAAACCAATTATAGTTTAAATTATAACTGTCTTTAAGGCCATATTTATCTATAAGATCAAGAATTAGATAGTAGTTTGTAAGAGCTGTAATTGATTCAGTAGGGGTAAATACTATTGATCCAATTGCACCAGATGGGGAAATTGTTCCATCCACATTTTGATTATTTGAAGATGGTTTAGCACCAAGTAATCCAGAATAACCATTTGGTGTAATGCAAGCAGTTATACCCCAAGAATACTCGTTAAATGATTTGAATCTATCTTGATTATCAATACAATATTGACGATTAGCTAAAGTGGCTTTAACTGAATTATCCCACCAATTGATACCGTCTTTATCAATAGTATTACGAAAATCAATAAATGCATGTGAGTATTGATAGGTGAATAAAGATCCAAACCATGAATGAATAATATCTTTATATTCACCATAATTACCTTTAAGTCTATTGAAAGTATAATATATACTCTTATCAATACCATGGGTAGGGGATCCAACACCTAATATATATAACATCAGCTGTTCAGCATAAACGTCCCAATATCCCTCAAAACCCTTTTCTTTAGTATATGACATATAAAACATATCTTTATTTTTATCAACAAACCATGTCCAATTAATACGACGATATAATTTATCAGCTAACTCTTGTACTTCTCCACCGAAAAATTCTCCAGCAGTAATTGCTCCACATATAAAAATGCCTGTATCAATAATAGAAATTTCACTGTTTAATTCTCTTAAACCAGTATTCATATTGACAAAGTGATAATAAAATCCTTCTACTTCTTCTAAATTATTTAAGAAAGTCTTTAATGTTAAATGTGCTCTTTTGTTTGCTTCTTCTAATGAAATCCAATTATTTTTTACGCCAGTAATTAAAGATGCTAAACCAAAACCAACTGATGCTATACTACAGATTTCAGGTGAAGAAGGGTATTGATCACGAATAAGACCGTAACCATTACTATTTTCATCTAAATTAATTTCATTATTGAAAAAATCAAAACAACCCTTTAGTTCTTTCAATAATATATTTTTTTCATAAATTAATCTATCCATCTATGTCCTCCTAAAAGTGATTTCATTGTATCATCGGGGTTATTATAAGTCAACTTTTATATAGATAATAAAATGTATTTTGCTAATAAAAAAAAAGACATTATTTTCTTTTAATGCATTAAATTTACTAGAAAGCCAAGGTTTTTCCAATTAGCATATATACGCAAATCTAGCGTATATCCATTAATACCTTCGTCACCGATTTTCACCTTCTCGTAATTGGACAAAAATTGTTTATTGGAACAATCTCCTAACATAAATAATATACCAAACATGAGTACTACTTTTTTCATTATTTGATTTTACCATTCTATATTATATATGTATATTTATGGTAACAGTATTATAAAAGTTGAAGATGTCAATTTTAATTTGACATAAATAAATAGTGTGCTATAATAACCAATAATTAAGAGGAGATAATATGTTTAATAGTATTTTTGATAATGAAAAATGTATATATATAAAGCCTACAAATCGTTCTCCTGAAGAAGCAAAACAACTTTCTGAAAAGATTGGTATAAATATTTATGATGCACAAGATCAATTAAAATGGCATGAAGTTAATGGTAAAAATTATCGTTTTAAATTTTCTAATCGTCTTATTCATATTTTAAATGAATTAATTGGGCCAAAAGTAGCCGTTAAACTTGAGTTAAGATCAGTTAGTAATATTCCAGCAATTATGAATTATGGTGATAATCTTAATTTTTATGGTATTCTATCGGAAAATTTTAAAGATAAAAATAAGCAATATCTTGATATGTATCAACTTGGTTTTGCAAATAAAAGAATTATTGATAACAAAGATAAAAATGTATCTAAATTAAAAAAATATTGTAATAAAGAAGATTATGAAGATTTAATTAATAGTATTTTTAAGATGACTTGTTTAGATTATATAATGGGACAAGCAGATAGGGTATCAGCTAATTTCCTATTTGAAAAAGATGGTTCTAAGATAGTTTTTGCCCCATTATTTGATTATGCTGAAGCTTATGAATGTATTAAAGAAGGTTGTACATATGATAAATATCATAATCCTTCACTACCATTTTCTGTTGGAAATGCTTTTATGACTTTAGCATTCTGGGAAACAAAATTTAAATGGTTTTTATGGAAGCACCCTAATTTTGCTAAGTATTTAGAAATAGCATGTACTATTGATATTATTAAGATATTAGAAGAAATAGAAGAAGAATATTATTTACATATACCTGATGATTATAAACGTTACTACGATGTTCGAACTAAAGAGAAACAAAAAATATTATTTTAACATAAAAAAATCAATCGTAAGATTGATTTTAATTTTCTCTGGAGCAAGTGACGGGAACTAAAATTAACTATATTTTAGTAAATTATACTCTATTAAAACCTATATTTTTAAACGATTTTATATTTTAGCGTATTATTTTAAACTAATAAATTTAATTTATTCTTACCTAATTCTTACCTAAAAACATCAAAAAAATCTTATAAAATAAGAGTTTATTTTCATTTTGAATGTTAATAAGCGAAATTAAACAAATATAGGGAAATTATATAAATTGTATCAGTAATATAAAATATGTTATAATGAATATAGATATACTCTTTAAACAAATAGCATAATTTTTTAAAAATGAAGGTGATGAATTTGAGAAAAAAATTAAAGACTGAAACAAAAGTAACTCTAAGAGAATATAAAAAGATGACCAAAAGTTTTCCTTATAAACTTTGGAAAAGATTAATCATTGTTTCTGTTATAATAACTGCTATTTGTTCTTTGGCATTTATTCCCCCGGATCCTGTCTCTATTTTCGATTTTTTGTTAATGGATGGAATATTTATTGTCTGTGCGGCTTTAATTATTAAAACCATAGACGTTATTCTCCAAAAACATAATTATAAAAAGTTTTTTCAAATTAATCATGATAATGTTGATTATAAAATTAGTTTTTATGATGATTATTTTCAAAAGGAAAGCATTAATGAAATTCATAAAATAAAATATAATGGCATTAAAAAGATTAAAGAAACCGATGATAATTTTTATTTGTTACTTAATAATAGAATAATCATCATAATATTGAAACAAAATTGTACCAATGAATTATTAGAATTTATTAAAAATATTTGTATAAAAAATAATTTAGGTAATAATAGCTACAAAAACATAAAAGAATACCTAAATAAGGATAGTTCAAGTTATAGAAAAATTAAAAAAAATTTAATCGCATTATTTATATTAACTATTCTTTCACCTTATATAGGTTCAGGTATTGTTTTATTACTTGAAGTAAAAACAGATGTTCAAAATAACCTTTTCACTAATTTCACTGATAATATGTGGGTTATGTTTCTTTTTCTGCCAATACCTATTTTATCAATAATACTTGGTTTTATATATAGAAAAAAAGGAGTAAAATGTACTAAAAATATTGTCGGTGGTTTTATTATTGCTATCTTACTAATTACGTATGGATCCTTTACATTTATGTTTAATTTTGAAACTAATTATAGTGAAATATCTTCTTATGAAAAAGTAATAGGCATAGATGATATTCCGACAAAAGGAAAATATATAAAGACAGAATGGAGCACCGACTATTTGATTAATCATATTACAAATTATGTTATGTTCACTGATTCTGTTGAAATTCGAAAATTTAAAAGTGACATAGAAAAAAGTAATAATTGGATTTTAAAAGAAGAAATAAATTCGAATTTGTATATATTTATACCAAATTCGCTTATTTGTCAATCAAAAGAAAATTGTTATTATTCAGTTTATATTGAAGAAATAAATAGCTATAATACTATTCCGGAGGAGACCGATATATATCATATATTTGCAATGGCATTTAATCCTAAATATTCTTCTTTGCAAATTGAAGATTTTGAATATATTTACAAAAAATAATAAGCAATTACAACTTGTAATTGCTTTTTTTCATTTGGAGCAAGTGTTTATAATTTGCTCCATTTTAAAAAAAAATGCCCTTTAACCCTTATTTTATAAGGAATTATAAAGTTTTTCCTTGTTAGAAAAGAAAAAGGTAAGAAATTTTTACCTAATTCTTACCTAAAAATATCAAAAAACCCTTATAAAATAAGGGTTTGTTTTCATTTGGAGCAAGTGACGGGAATCGGACCCGCATCTCAGCCTTGGCAAGGCCGCATACGAACCATTGTACTACACCTGCATCAACATAAAATATTTTATCATAAAAAAAATTTAGTGTCTAGTACTAATTAATATTTTATTCATAATTAAAATATTCTCTTATTTCATAATTACTATGTTATAATATATGCAAAAACAAAACTTAGGGGGACAAATATGAATATAATTTTAAATGATATTTTGGGTATTATGTCATATAATATAGCGAAGGATATACTGAATGCATAATTATATTAGTAATCATCCAAATAAAGAATTAAGGCAATACTTTAATATATTATGTAATAATGAATACCCAGATTTTATTGATAAATATATTAATTCTAAAGAACTACAAAGATTAAGTGGTGTAGGTCAATTTTGTGGAGTGGACTATAATAATATTAAATGTCATAGTACTAAATATTGGTATTCAAGATTAGATCATAGTGTGGCATGTGCACTTATTGTTTGGCATTTTACAAAAGATAAAACACAGACAGTTGCGGCTCTATTTCATGATATGGGAACCCCAGCTTTTGCACATTCTGTTGATTATATGTATGGTGATTATATTAAGCAAAAGAGTGCTGAAAGATCTACTCATGATATGATTAAAGATTCAAGTGATATTAAAAAGATGTTTGAAAGTGATAATGTATTATATGATGATGTAATAAATATTGAAAAATTTACCATAGTAGAAAATGAAAGACCAAAGATATGTGTTGACCGTCTTGAAGGAGTATTACATACAGGTCTTATATGGGGACACTATTGGTCTATTCATGATATTAAACGTATTTATAAGTCAGTATCTATTTTAAAAGATTGTGATAATTTAGATGAAATAGGTTTTGATGATCTAATAACATGTGATTATTTCTTTAAAGGAGCATTTAAATACAGTATGTTACTTCAACTTAATGAGGATAAATTGAGTATGCAACTTACAGGGGACATTTTAAGAATGCTAATTGATTATGAAATAATTAATGAAGAAGATTTATATAGATTAAGTGAACAAGAAATTATTAAGAGAATTAAAACGAGCGATGATGAAATAATAAAATATGTTTGGTCAAAGTTTGAAAAATTACATAAGGTTGAGAGAACTAATGTTGAACCTGTTGATAGATACTATATTTCTATTGATTGTAAAAAAAGATATGTTAATCCATTAGTAAATGTTAATGGTAATAACATTAGATTAACTAATATTTCAAGTAAAGCATCGCATTTACAAAAGACCTATACTAATTTTAGAGATGAAAACTATGCATTCATCGATTTGGAACCAATTAAAAAATTAGAAAAAAGGAGAGAAGTAAAAAGTGATATCAGTAAAAAAAATAGCAAATAGAAATTATCAAGGCCTTGTTACAACCCGTGATAATATTTATGTTGGTAAAGTAATTGCTCCTATAAGTCCAGAAATTGAACCCATAGTAAAATATTATGATGAATATGATAATGAATTAACTGGGGATGAGTTAATAGTTAATGGTAAGGTAAATAGGGTAGCAACCGGTGGTGATATATACCGTAAGATATTATTTTCATTAGATGAATATAATTTAGCAAATGATTTATTATATAATTCCCCTAATTATTATGTAAAAGGAATTGAACCTAAAATTTTAACTTCAAAAAATATTATGATAGGGGAGTATTATAATTTAGAGGAATTATTGACATATTTTAAATTTAAAAGAGAATTAAAGGAAGAAGATATAAAAAAAATATATCGTTTATTTTTAAAAAATGATACATTTTTATATGATAATGCTGAAGCTTTTGGCTTAACTATATCAAAGAGATTTGGCATTAAAGGATATTATCCAACTGGTAAAGATCATCCTTTTCCATCTTGTCTTTTAGAAAATTTATCTAAACTTACTACTTATCCTATTAGTCCACCTTATGAAGAAAAGGTTAAACAAAAAATAATGAGAAAATAAGTGGTTGACAAAAATATATTAATAAAATATAATAAATATAGAACTTGTGACTAATTGCAAGTTCTACTTTTTTCTAGTAAAAAGCAAGAAATATCTTGTATTCATATATAATTATGGTATAATGATTATGGCTTTTTTATTACACACGTTATGGATTTAAATATCTAGTGCCAATTTTTGCCGATTTTGGTGATATTTAAAGTGGAAGTAGCGGAGGAAAAAAACAAAAGGAGGAATTTATTATGGCAGTTGTTTCGATGAATTATTTACTCGAAGCAGGAGTTCACTTTGGACATCAAACTAAAAGATGGAATCCAAAGATGAAAGAATTTATTTTTACTTCAAGGGACGATATTTATATTATCGATCTACAAAAAACAGCTAAGAAGATTGAAGAAGCATATGTAGCTTTAAATGCTATTGCTGCTAATGGTGGAAAGGTTTTATTCGTTGGTACTAGAAAACAAGCTAGTGATGCCATCAGAGAAGAAGCATTAAGATCAAGTTCTTATTATGTAACTGAAAGATGGTTAGGTGGAACTTTAACTAATTTCAAGACAATTAGAAAAAGAGTTAAGAGATTAGAAGAAATCGAAAATATGGAAAAAACAGGTGTATTTGATGTACTTCCTAAAAAAGAAGTTATTGGTTTAAAGAAAGAATATGAAAAACTAAATAAACTTTTATGTGGTATTAGAGAAATGTATAAATTACCAGAAGCTTTATTTATAGTTGACCCTTCTAAGGAAGATATAGCTATTAAAGAAGCAAGAATTTTACATATCCCTGTATTTGGAATTGTTGATACTAACTGTGATCCTGATATGGTTGATTATGTTATCCCAGGTAATGACGATGCTATTAGATCTGTAAAACTAATTACTAGTGTTATGGCTAATGCTATTGTTGAAGCTCAAGGTGGAGAAGTAATTGATTATGTTAATGGTGAAGGTAAACAAAAGAACGATAATCCAAATGATATTATGCAAAAAGCTTTAGAAACAGTTAAGAAAAAAGAAGATAGACCAAGAGAATTTACACCAAGAACAAATAATAGACCATATAATAGAGAAGATAATAGACCATATAATAGAGATGATAACAGACCAAGATATAACTCACCAAGACCAGTTGAAGAAGTAAAAAAAATCGAAAAAGTAGAAGAACCTAAAAAAGAAGTTAAAGTTGAATCTGCCCCTAAGGTAGAAGTTAAAGAAGATTTAACAGCTAAAACAGTTGCTGAACTTCGTGAATTAGCTAAAAATAAAGATATCAAGGGATATTCAACTATGAAAAAAGCTGAATTAATTGAAGCTTTAAAATAAACTACTAAAAGACGATTTTATTAAATCGTCTTTATTTATAGAAAGGGAAAAAAAATATGATAAGTGCTAATTTAGTAAAAGAATTAAGAGAAGCTACAGGAGCAGGAATGCTTGATTGTAAAAAAGCTTTAGAAGAAAGTAATGGTAATATTGAAGAAGCAGCAAATTGGTTAAGAGAAAAAGGAATAGCAAAAGCTGCTAAAAAGGCAGATCGTATTGCTGCTGAAGGAACAGCTGCTATCTTAATTAAAGATAATAACGCTGTTATTGTTGAAATTAACTCAGAAACTGATTTCGTTTCAAAAAATGATGAATTTAAAGGAATGGTTAATGTTATTCTTAAAACTATTATTAATAATGATCCTAAAACTGAAGAAGATGTATTAAAACTTAATGCTGGGGAATTTACTATCGAACAATTAATTGGTAATAAAACAGCTATGATAGGTGAAAAACTTAGTTTTAGAAGATTTACAAAATTAACTAAGAAGGATAATCAAGAATTTGGTTCATATATTCATATGGGTGGTAAGATTGCCGTATTAACATTATTAGAAAATTCAAATAGTGAAGTTGCTAAAGATGTTGCTATGCAAGCTGCTGCTATGAAACCATCTTATATTAGAATTGCTGAAGTTCCAGCTGATGTTATTGAAAAAGAAAGAACAATTCTAAAAGAACAAGCTATCAATGAAGGAAAACAACCTGAAATTGCTGAAAAGATGGTTGAAGGTAGAATTCAAAAATTCTATAAGGAAATCTGTTTAGAAGAACAACCATTTATCAAGAACGGAGATATTTCAATTAAACAATATGTTAGTGAAACTAATGGTAATATTGTTAATATGATCCGTTATGAAGTTGGTCAAGGACTTCAAAAGAGAGAAGATAATTTTGCTGAAGAAGTAGCAAAACTACAAAATTAATATAAAAAGAATCATATATATAATGATTCTTTTTTTGTTATATTTAATGTATTTTCAATTAATAGGTTTTCTATTTCTTTATATTTTTCATTACCAATTATGACTGTATAGATAATATTATCCGAAAATTCTTTATTGATTATTTCAACATCTTTTAAAATATTATCAATATATTTAACCTTATTATAACTAAATTCAATAATTATTCTTTGTCCTTCAACTAAAGTAATAATATTACTTATTTCTAATACTTTAGTTACTGCTTTGGTATATGCTCGTACTAAACCACCAGCTCCTAATTTAATACCACCAAAATATCTTATTACTACACATAATATATGATTTAATTCATTATTTTCTAAGACATTTAATATTGGCATACCAGCTGTACCACCAGGTTCACCATCATCATTAAATCTTTTAACATTATTTAAAATATATGAGTAACAATAATGAGTGGCATCTTTATATTCGTTTTTAATATAATTTAAAGATTTTTTTACATCTTCTTCATTATCTATTTTTATTAATTTACAAATGAATTTAGATTTATTAATAACTATCTCATTCATTACATTTTCCTTGATTGACTTCATGTAATCACCAAAATAATTATATCTTATTATTACTATTTTTACAAATTATAAAAAAATTGGTATTTTTTTACAATTTGTGGTATAATACTTGCCACTACAAAAAATGGGGGGATAAAATGAGTTATGAAACTGATGTAATGTACGGTCTTAGACAAGCTATTAGAGATGAAATACCATCGTTAACAAGAGAAATCAGAAAAATTTCAACTATATTTGGTAATATTAATTTAATTAATGCTCTAAATGAAAATGCTAAAGCTCAACAAAACTCTAATCTGCTTAGATTATGTGAAATTTCTATGCAAAGACCTGAATTAGGATTATTAAGTTCAACTGAAATAGTAGAAATTTTGAAGACAGTTAAAGATAACATTGTTGAAAAAGCACAACCAAAAGAAGAACCTAAAAACAAAAGATTCTTCAAATAAAAAGACTTATGTCTTTTTTTTTGTAATTAATTATATCTTATAATAATCTTTTACAAATAGTGTTTGGATTATGATATAATTAGTAAGGTGGTAATATATGATATGGATACAACTTATTGGTTTAATTGGATTCTTATTCCTATTATTAAGTTTTTGGTTTAAGAAGAAAAAACAAATTATATTTATGCAAATAATTGCAAATATATTCCTATCTATTCATTATTGGTTATTAAATGCTATGAGTGGTAGTATTATCTGTGTATTCACAGTTATTCGTAATATATGTTTATATGATAAGAAAGATAAAAAGACTATTATTTTTTATGGTATAATATTCACCATGATTTTTACCTTTATAGGTATGATAATGTATGATGGATTAGTATCATTAATTCCAACGATAGCAACCATCTTTGCAACTTATATATTGTTGAAAGATGATGTTAACGATATAAGAATAGGTAATGTTTTAGTATCACTAATGTGGATTATATATAACTTCTTTGTTGGTTCATATATTGGAATTATTAATGAAACCATTCTTGCAATATCAAATATCGCAGCATACGAAAAATATAAAGTATTAAAGAGAAAATCAAAATCTAAGAGGTGATGATATGCTCAAAAAAAAGTTAAGTTTAGTACCTAATAAACCAGGTTGCTACTTAATGAAAAATAGTGATGGAATAATTATTTATGTTGGTAAAGCTAAAGCACTAAAAAATAGATTAACTTCCTATTTTAGAGGTGTTCATACTGGTAAAACAGCTAAATTAGTAAGTGAAATTGCTGACTTTGAATATATGGTTGTTAGTAGTGAAACTGAAGCTCTAATATTAGAATTAAATTTAATCAAAGAGTACGATCCTAAATATAATATTCTATTAAGAGATGATAAGAGTTATCCTTATATTGAATTAACTAATGAGAAAGTACCAAGATTATTAGTTGTTCGAAATATAAATAGAAAAAAGAAAAATATTAATAGATTATATGGACCATATCCAAATGTAACAGCTGCAAGAGCAACTGTTAATCTACTAAATAGAATGTACCCTTTAAGAAAGTGTACAACTTATAATAAAAAGCCATGTCTTTATTATCATATTAATCAATGTCTAGGATATTGTACTTATGATATTGATGAAAATAAGATTAAAGAAATGGAAGATGAAATTACTAGATTTTTAAAAGGAGATCATACTTTAATAACCAATCGTATTAAAAATGAAATGGAAATTGAAAGTGAAAGTCTTCATTATGAAAAGGCTAAAGAATTAAAAGATTTATTAGATTATATTAATATTGTTCTAGTTAAACAAAAAGTAGAAGTTAATGATAATATTAACCGTGATATTTTTGGATATTATGTAGCAAACGATTATTTAAGTATTCAAGTTTTCTTTATAAGAGGTGGCAAAATAATTGAAAGACATTCAATAATTATGCCTCTTATCGATGATATTAATAATGAATTAACTAGATATATTGCAACATTCTACGATAAAGATATGTTATTACCTAAAGAGATTTTAGTGCCTTCTATTGTAGATGATGCATTACTAGAATCATATTTAGGAGTTAGTATTAAAGTACCTCTTAAAGGTAATAAATTAAGATTAATTGAAATGGCTAATAATAATGCAAAGATATCTTTGGAAGAAAAAATTGAATTAATAAAAAAGGATGAAGAAAAAACAAGTGGTGCTAATAATGAATTAATGGAATTACTAAATTTAAATAAATTAGACCGTATTGAAATATTTGATAATTCAAACCTTTTTGGTAATTTTAATGTCTCAGGAATGGTTGTTTTTAAAGATGGTAAACCAAGTAAAAATGATTACCGTAAATTTAAAATTACGCTAGATAAAAATGATGATTATGGTACCATGAGAGAAGTAATTTATCGTAGGTATTTTAAAGTTCTTAAGGATGATTTAGTAAGACCGGATTTAATTATTGTTGATGGTGGAATAGGGCAAATTAATATAGCTAGAGAAATAATTAATAGTTTGAATCTTAATATACCAGTAATTGGCTTAAAGAAAGATGAAAAACATAATACTAGTAGTTTATTAGCATATGATCCTATTCAAGAAATAGTCATTGAAAAGAGAAGTAATTTATTTTATTATCTAGAAAGAATTCAAGATGAAGTTCATAATTATACTATTAATTATCATAAACAAATAAGAAGTAAAGGTACTTTAGAAAGTGTTTTAGATAATATTGAAGGAATTGGTACTAAGAGAAAAAATGATTTACTTAAGAAGTATAAAACTATTACTAAATTAAAAGAATTAAGCATTGAAGAATTAAGTAAAATATTACCTGAAAAAGTTGCTTATAATTTATTAGAGTTTTTGAAAAATTATTAAAATGATAGATATATATTTATCATTTTTTTAATACAAGTAATGTGTAAATTCTAGTTATATTCCTATACTATAGTTGACAACATATTAGTTATTCTATATAATTAAATTACTAAAATAGAGGAGGAAAACGTGCATAAAACAACATTGAAAAACAAAGGATTTACATTAATTGAATTATTGGCAGTTATTGTAATATTAGCGATAATTGCTTTAATTTCCGTTCCGATTATTCAAAATATAATTGATAATGTACAAAAATCAAGTTTAGAAATTATAAAAAACAATATGAAAAAAGCTGCGGAATTTTATGTCTTCGCTAATCCAGATAGGTTTAATTTAGGTGATGGTGAAAAAGAATATATTCAATTAAGTCAATTAGAAGGAAGATATCTTAAAAAGGTGGAAAATCCAGGTGGAACTGAAGCTTGTGAAGGATATGTAAAAGTAGAAAAAGAAAATGATAATAATAATTTAATATATACACCATATTTAGATTGTGCTAATGGGAATAACCTGTTAGTTGATTCAAGTTATGTTAATTATGGTGGGAACTATTTAGATAATTTTACGTCGATTAAAAAAACTGCTGATGGTGGATATATAGTAGTAGGTGGTAGTAATTCAACTGCTTACAGTGGAAATACTGCCAAAGGAAATACAATTAGTGATGATGGAATTATAGTAAAATATAATAGCAATGGTATTGAAGAGTGGAGTCGTAATTTTGGTGGATCATCAATTGATTATTTTTATGATGTTGTGGAAGATACAAGTGGATATGTGGTAGTAGGACAAACAACATCATCTGACGGTGATTTAGCTGGTTTAGATATCGGAGATTTCAATAGTATTCTAGTTAAATATAATAAACAAGGTGATTTAGTAAATAAAAAAGTTATAGTTAAACGTGTAGGAACTAGTGGTTCTAGTGCTAATAGCATAATACTTTCAAATGGAAATTATTATGTAACAGGAAATAGTCGAAATGTTAATGGTGTAGGTGCAAATTTAATGTATATAATAAGTTATGATAGTGATTTTAATCAATTATCAGCAAATACATATGGCGGAACATCTAGTTCAGTATCTAATTCAATTATCACTAATAGTAAAAATAATCTGATGATTGTTGGTAATTCTAGTTCAGTGAATAATGAGATGGTTGGTATAAAAATTGGAATTCAAGGAAATTCAGATGCTGTTATATTTGAAATTGACAGTACCACAAAATCTATTGTATCTAAAGGAATATTTGGTGGAACTGATGGGAACGAAAGTTTTAATGACATAATAGAAGTTTCTGATGGCTATATAGCAATTGGAAATTCTGATTCGACGGATCATGACATGGCAGGACTTAACAATGGTGGGATTGATGCTATTGTTGTAAAATATAGTAAAACACCAGATGTAAATGGAGTATTACCAATTATATGGAAAAAAGTAATTGGGGGAACTAATAGTGATTTGTTTAGAAGTATTATTAATGAAGGTAATGAATTAATAATAGTTGGTGAAAGCAATTCAATTGATTTTGATTTAGAAGAAATAACTAAAGCTAGTAATCAATATTATGATGGTTTTCTTGTTAGATTAGATTTAAGTGGAAATATATTAGGGAAAGAGACATATGGTGGAACAAAAAGTGATTATTTAACAAATATTATCAAAGATGGTGATAAACTTGTTGCAGTTGGAAGAAGTTTTTCAACTGATAATGATATTGAACCGTTTAATTTAGGAAATAGTGATGCTCTTATGATAAATTTTGATTTAGATTTAAATCCTATTAAAAATTTTAAATTAAAAACATTACTGAAAAGTGTACCACAAGAATTGGTAAAGAACTATGGAACGAGTATTCCTCTTCCTGCTAATAAAGATACTTTAAATTTATATACAACAAATGACGCAACTAAAGATTTAGAAAGTTGGTGTGGTTCGGGTAATATCGATCCAAATAGTAATTATAATTATGTAATTTGTTTAAAACCTTTCGATACCGCCAATATTAAACTTTTATATTCAAATGTTTTTAATTATGCTAATAGTGTCAATGTGAGCGTTCAAGATAGTAATAATTGGCTAAAACTATATTTCTATTTTGGGAATGCTGGTGCTGGAAATGAGGTATCGAATGTTAAAGTAACCTTTGAAGGAGAAACTGCAGTTACTATTCAGGAAGCTGTTAACTTAGGATATATAGAGCCTCTAGTTTTATTAGGGGATGCCCGTTCTGGAACTGGATACTTTTTTGAAAATAGTTTCAACATAATAAGTGGAGGAACTAGTGGTCTTGGTACTTATGCATCGATAAGTGTTTTAATGAAACCTAAAAATAAAAAATTATTAAATATATCTTTTGCTTCTGCAAAAGAGCACGCAATTGTTAATGCAAAATTTAATGTTTATGAATTTAATAATTATGATATCTCATTAACACCAGCTGAATAAATTATAAAGAAGAGGAGTGTAGTTATGATAAAAAATAACAAAAAAGGATTTACTCTTATAGAACTTCTAGCAGTAATTGTTATACTAGCAATTATAGCTTTGATAGCAACCCCTATTATTATAGGTCTTATTGATAATGCAAGAAAAGAAGCTTTTAAAGATGGTGCATATGGAGTAGTAAAAGCAGGGGAACTATTATATGCTACTGATTTATTAAAAGGAACAATTGAAGATGTAACGTTTACATATACTGATGGAGTAGAATCATCTAGTGTAAGTGGGAAACAATTAAATTATAAAGGAACAAAACCAAAAAACGGTAAAGTTGTAATTAATAGCGAAGGCAAAATAGCTATAGCTATTCATGATGGCACTTATTGTGCTGAAAGGGCTTACGATGATACGGAAATTACTCTAACAGAAAAAGCGATTGAAGAATGTATCATAATTGGTACATATAATTATTTTGTTATTACTAAAGGTGTAAATGCTCCTAAATTAACTGATGGTATGACTCCAGTAAAATGGGATGGTTCAGCATGGATAAATACTACAGAAAATGATTCTGATTGGTATGATTACTCAACAAAAAAGTGGGCCAATGTCAAAACAGCTGATGGCTCATTCTGGGTGTGGATTCCAAGATATGCATATCAAATAAGTGATTTATATCATATGTATCCAGCTACGGCTGATATTGGTGGTGAAATTCAAATTAAATTTTTAATAGATACTACTGATACAACGATCGATGAAACAACAATAGATACTAATCCAACTTATAGTGGTGATAGTCAAACTAATTACATTTCTCATCCAGCATTTACTTTTGGAACAACAAAAATACCCGGCTTTTGGGTACCTAAATTTGAACCTAGTGTATCAAATACCAGTGATGCATGTTATACTAGTCCAAGTTTAGCTAATTGTGATAAAACAACACTAATTCCAAAATTTGTCCCTAATGCAAAATCATGGCGCTATCAATCTATATTAACTGCTTATACAGTTTCTAATGATATGGATAATAATGGAAATGTTTATGGTGTTAATGAAAGTGGAGTAGATACACATGTAATGAAAAATACCGAGTGGGGTGCAGTTGCTTATCTTTCAAAATCACAATATGGCAAACAAACAGAAGAAGTGTGGATTAATCCTAATAGTAACTTTATAACCGGTTGTGCTGGGACTAGTTCTTCAGCATCATCTGGAACAACTTGCAACACATATGAAACTGTTAACGGAGTTAAAGCTTCAACAACAGGAAATGTATATGGTATATATGATATGAGTGGTGGAGCAGGCGAAGCAACTATGGGCAATTATAATAACAATAGTGCGAGTAGTGGAATAATTGATGTCTCTACAATTGATAATAAATATATTAATCGTTATAATGGTAGTAATTATGGTTATAATACCAATATTATTGGTGATGCCTTGTATGAAACTGGTAGTGGATGTTGGTGGAATGACATAGGTTGGACAGGTCATTTACCTCCTGGTTCGTGGTATTTAGATTCTTCTTCCATGCCATCAGCGACTAGTCCTTGGGTTTATCGCGGAGGAAATTATAATTATACTACTAGTGCAGGAATATTTGCTTATACTGGAGATTATGGTCAAGCAAGTAGTAGTCTCTCTTTTAGACCAGCATTAATAGTCGGAGCAGGCCTATAATTTAAAAGAATACTATATGTATTCTTTTTTTAGTTAATGTTTGCTATAATGAATATGGTGATAATTATGTCGAAAATAAAGGTAATGGATGAATTACTTGCAAATAAAATAGCAGCTGGTGAAGTTGTTGAAAGATGTGCATCAGTTGTTAAAGAATTAGTAGAAAATAGTATAGATGCTGAAAGTACTGAAATTAAAATAGAATTAGTAGAAGCTGGTACTAAATCAATCAAAGTTATTGATAATGGAAAAGGTATGGATGAAGAAGATGCTATTTTAGCATTCCTAAGACACGCTACTAGTAAAATAATTGATGAAGATGATCTTTATCATATTAATACTTTAGGTTTTAGAGGTGAAGCTTTACCTTCAATTGCTAGTGTTAGTGATGTGGTATTAAAAACATCTACTGGTCAAGTAGGAAATATTATTCATTATAAAGGTGGTAAATTAATTAGTAATCAAAAAGGGGACTCTCGTGTTGGAACGATTATGGCTGTTAATGATTTATTTTATAATACACCAGCAAGATTAAAGCATATGAAGAGTTTATATACTGAACTAGCTAGTATTACTGATTATGTTAATAAAATAGCTTTATCTCATCCTAATATTAAATTTACTCTTACAAATAATGATAGTATTTTATTAGAAACTGATGGTAGTGGAAATTTATTAAAAACAATAAAAAGTGTATTTGGTTTAGAAGTAACTAAAAAAATGATAGAAGTAAAAGCAAATGATTATGATTATGAAATTATGGGATATATTAGTATGCCAGAAATAAATAGAGCTAATCGTAATAGTATGATTACAATTGTTAATGGTAGAGTAGTAAGAAATATGGAATTAAATAAGATAATTAATGATTCTTATCATAGTTATAAGCCTGATACTAGATACCCAATTGTGGTTTTAAATATTGAAGTAGACCCAAGTCTTATTGATGTTAATATTCATCCTACTAAAATGGATATTAAATTTGGTAAAATGGAAGAACTAGGAATCTTAGTAAACAATATGATTAAAAATGTTTTAGATCATAAGAACTTAATTCCTAAAATAGAAGCAAAAGAAAAAATTGAACCAAAAAATTATCAAGAAATAACCTTAGATTTCAATAGTATTTTTGAAAAAGATGATTCATATAAAGTATCTGAACAATTAGATATAGAAATACCAGAACAAAAATTAGAAGTTAATCAAGATTTGATAGAAATAAAAGAAGAAGTTCAAGAGGAATCAAATGTAGAACGCTTACCAGAATTATATCCAGTAGGATTAGTTCATGGAACATATATAATATGCCAAAATGATTTAGGAATGTATATAATAGATCAACATGCAGCTAAAGAAAGAATCAACTATGAGATATTTAAAGATAGATTAGGTAATCCAAATAATGATAGTATTGCTTTATTATTTCCTATAACAATAGAACTAACTAATAATGAGTTTATTATCTTAAAAGAAAACTTTGAAATATTAAGAAATATGAACTTTGAAATAGATGAATTTGGAATTAATTCTATTATTGTGAAAGCACATCCTACATGGTTACCAATTGGTAATGAAGAGGAAGCTATAAGAAAAATAATTGAAGTAATAATTAGTCGTGAAAAAGATTTCACTATTGAAAAATTCAATGAAAAAATTGCGATAATGTTAAGTTGTAAATTAAGTATTAAAGCAAATGAAAATATTACCATTTCTGAAATGGAAAGCTTAATTAGTGATTTAAGAAAATGTAATAACCCATTTAATTGCCCACATGGAAGACCAACTATTATAAGTTATACTAATTATGAATTAGAAAAGTTATTTAAAAGAAGTGGGTTTTAAAATAATTGTCAAAAAATGGTAATTGTGTTACAATTAAAGTGGGTTAATGATCTGTTTGATAATAGGAGTGAAAAAATAATGAAGAAGTTGTTAAAAATTGAGAATATATCTTTAGTAACAAGTATCATTATGGGAATTTTAGTATTTGTGATGAATCTCATAACAAATGGGGTAGGACCCAATGGAGTTGATTTGCTTTTTATATTATGCTTGTTGCTTGTTTATCCAATTCGTAACCTATATAGTTCAAAATTAATAAAAATTAAAAGTATATTTTATCATTCTATTTTAACACTTGTGAACTTATATATAATATATGTATCAGTATATTGTGTTTATTTATGGATTGTATTATGGTTAAAAGAAGAATTTAATCTTTATGCTTTATTATTTTTTGAACATTTAATACCAATGTATATATTAATTTTTATTTGCTATTTAATATCACTGTTTTGTAAAAAGGATATTATTTACCGTGAAAAATATAATAATAGAATATTATATTTGATTATATTTTTAATATCATTAATTTATTTGTTACCGTCAAACACTATTTGGGATAACATATTTATTATTTCCACAGCATCTATTTACTTAATTATGTATAAAATGGAGTATAGAGCATATAAAAAAATTGAATTACAGGTTGTCTATATTGTTACTGCTGTATTTGCACTAATTACTTATAAATTTTTGACTTTAATTTTAATATACCATTTATTTATTAATTTATATAAATTTAAAAATGAATATATTGAATAAAAATATAAATAAATTATTTAAAATAAGTGGGTTTTGACTAATTTGACAAATAATGGAATTGGTATATAATATTGTTTTATTGAGGAGGAATATTATGTCAAATTTGAAATTTTCTACATTTATTTTAGAAATGATAGGATTATCAAAACAAGAAGCAAATTTAGCTCTTCATCGTGATAATGAATATAACAATCATGGCGTTGTACTTTCTGAGCATAAATTAGCTTCTGATATAAGATATGGTGGATTATCATCTATGGATAGAGCACAAGCTGAAAGTTTTAATAATGAATTTGGACATATAACTAGTCCATGGTTATATCAAAAAACTAAAAAATTTTAAAAATAAAAGATGAAAGTTATACTTTCATCTTTTTGTTTTTATCTTTGTGGTTGCTTATACTTGTCTTCAAATTCTTTTACTAGTACTTTGCAACTAGTAGCTCCAAATTCATTTGATGAATGTTTTTCATCACACATATAGTCATGAATCATATATGCTAAGGTAAAATATGTATCAAATAAACTTTGTTCTGGATCTAATGTACTTGATATATTACCAAAGTTATCTTGCCATTCATCATCTTCCATACCCCTTGGTAATTGTTGTTCAATAATTAGATTATTTAATTCTTCTAAAATAATTGTAGTATCGATATTAGCATTCTTTAATTTCTTATATGCAGATGCTGCATAACATAATTGTATTTCATATGCATCCTTATCATAAATGTTATTAATAGCATCAACGTTTTCTAAATAATATTCATTTAATTCTTTTACAGTTTCAATACTATCTAGTTGTTCAAGAAAAGACTTAATATCTTTCTTTTCAGAGATGGTTTCTGTAACTACAGGATTACTAATTTGTGTTACTTTATCTTGTTTTACAACAGTCGCTTCTATAGGTTTAGGAGTTTCTGTTTGTTGTTCAATTTTTGTAGTTGGAACTATTTGTTCTTCAACTTGTGGAGTAACACATCCTACTAGTGTACTAACTTGAATTAGTATCAACGAAGTTGTTAGTAATTTCTTGTAGTTAATTTTATTTAACTTCATAATGTATTTTTGATTTTCCTTTCCGTCATAGACGATGATATCATATCACTACGATATGCTATTGTCAAATTATTCAATATATTATATTTGAATATAGAAAAGAAATGTTCAAAAAAAGAATGAATAGTCATTCTTATTGTTGTAATTCTTGCATACGTCCAGATAATTCTGTACTTTTTTGTGTAATTTTTTGTTGTTCAGCCTTTTCTAATGTATACCAACCATTTTGAAACATTAAATTATATAGTTGACGTGCCATTTTTTTACAATCTATAAACATGTCTAATATATCTTGAAATAATACATCATTACTTGCTTCATTAAGAGCAATTGCTAAATTGTTGGATATATTTTTTTCTGATTCTAATACATCATTAAGGAAGTCTCTATCATTCATTTCTGGTGTTTGAGGAATTTCTGTTTTTTGGTTTTTAACCATATTATTATCTTGTTGCATTACTCTTTACCTCCTTGATTTAAAATATCTAATAGTTTTTGACAATGTTTAGCATGCATAGTTGCGACTGCTTTTAGTTTTTCTTTAACAGCTTCATCTTTTACTTCATTGCTAAAATGATTAGCTTTTTTTGCTTCAGTAGCCATCCATTCAAACATATCACTTATATAAGACAAGTCTTTGGTTGAAATCATATTGGGTACATTATTCATATTATCATCCTTTCATAATTATAATGACAAGAATATAAAAAAATATACAAAAGTTTCCTTACGAGATATATTTCTTTAAAAATATGATATAATGTTGTAAATTGCGGGAACGCAATTGAAAAACTGGAACGGGAGTGGGAGAATGAAATTAAAAGACAGTTTTTTTTATACAATTAGAGAAGACATTAAAGATGAAGAATCAAAAAGTGGAAATCTATTAGTTAGAAGTGGTATGGTTAAGAAAATCAGTAATGGTATATATATGTATATGCCACTAGGTTTGAAAGTCTTAAAGAACATCGAAAACATTGTTCGTGAAGAAATGAATAATGCTGGTGCTTGTGAACTTTTAATGCCTTGTATGATTCCAGAAGAAGTTTATATTAATAGTGGAAGAAGAGAAAACTTTGGCGATAGCATGTTTAGTTTAAAAGATCGTTATAAACGTGAATATGTATTAGGACCAACTCATGAAGAACTATTTACTATAGCAGCTTCTATGAAGATTAAATCATACAAAGATTTACCATTTAACTTATACCAAATGGGAACTAAATATAGAGATGAACCACGCCCGCGTTTCGGATTAATTAGAGTTAGAGAATTTGTTATGAAAGATGCTTATTCATTTGATATAAACAATGAAGGATTAGATATTGCTTATATGAAAATGTTTAATGCTTATAAAAAGATATTTGACAGAATGGGAATAGATTACAGAATAGTTACCGCTGATACTGGAACAATGGGGGGAACCTTAAGTGAAGAATTTCAAGCAGTAACAGAAATTGGCGAAGATACTTTAGTATTATGCCATAAGTGTGATTATGCTTCTAATCTAGAAGTTAGCGCATGTATTCCTAATAGTATTCCTACAAAGGAAACTTTATTAGATAAAGAATTAGTTGAAACACCTAATGCAGGTACAATTGAAGAAGTAGCATATTTACTTGGCGTTGAAGCTAGTAGATTTGTTAAAACAATGATTTATAATTGTGATAATAAATTTTACGCTGTTTTAGTACCAGGTGATCGTGATGTAAATGAAGTAAAATTATCTAAATTATTAAAAGCTAGTGAAGTAGCTTTAGCAGATTTTGCAGATGTTGAAAGAATTACTAATGCTAGAGTAGGCTTTGCTGGACCTATAGATATTAATATTCCAATTATTATTGATAACAGTATTGAAAGTATGACTAACTTTATAGTTGGTGCTAATAGAAGTGATTATCATTATAAAAATGTTAATATGAAAGACTTTAAATATGATCTTAAAGGTGATATTGTCAATGTTAAAGAAGGAGATAAATGTCCTAAATGTGGGCAACCTCTATACTTTAAAAAAGGAATTGAAATTGGTAATACCTTTAAACTAGGAACTAAATATTCGGTAAGTTTAGGTCTTGAATATTTAGATCAAAACAATAAGTTGAATCCTGTTGTAATGGGATGTTATGGTATTGGGCCTGGACGTATTATGGCTTCAATAGTAGAACAACAAGGTGATGATAAAGGTATTATTTGGCCTTACAATGTCGCACCATTTAAAGTGGGAATTGTCTTAATTGATTCTAATAATGAAGATCAAGTTAAAGTTGCAGATTATTTATATAATGAATTAAATAGTTTAAATATTGAAACTTTATTAGATAATCGTGATGTTAGAGCTGGTGTTAAATTCAATGATATGGATTTAATAGGATTACCAATTAGAATTGTTGTTGGTGATAAAATAAAAGATAATACTGTTGAATTTAAATTAAGAAAAGATCAAAATTCTGAAGATATTAAGATTGATGAAATAATTTCAAAAATTAAAAATATATTTTAATATATTTCGACAAATAAATACCAATTATTATTGGATAATATAATAGGTGATAATATGAAAAAATATTTAACGATTATTATATTTGCATTAATAGTTGGTTTTTTGTTGTCAGAATTTCTCATGAATCAATATGAAAAAAAAGAAGATCTATCAACTGTTTTTAGTAGAGGAGAAAAAGTTTATTTAATTCAACAAGGAGTATACTCTTCAGAAGAAAATGTTAAAAAAAATACAATGGATTTAGGTTACTACATTTCTAGTGTTGAAAATGGTATGTATTATGTATATATTGCTATTACTAAGAATACGGATAATATTACAAAGCTACAAGGATATTTTAGTGGTCTAGGATATAATACTCTTAGTAAAGAAATATACGTTAATAATAAAGAGTTTCTTGAAATATTAGCACAATATGATAATTTATTAATAACTACAACTGATAATAGTGTTATAAAAGCTATTTGTGGTCAAACATTAGGAAAATATGAGGAGTTGATTTTAGATGCATATAAAGATTAAAGATTTACCTATTAATGATCGTCCTATGGAAAGGCTTATTAATTATGGTGTCGAAAATTTAAGTAATGAAGAGTTAATAGCAATATTACTTAAGACAGGTAATAAATTTGAATCATCAAAAAGCATCGCTTCTAAATTATTATCTGAAATTGGAGAAATTCAAAAGTTTAAAGAATTAAATTATAATGATTTGTTAAAAATAAAAGGTATTGGTATATCTAAAGCTTGCGTAATAGTATCAGCAATTGAACTAGGTAAGCGCATTAATAAAGAAGTAACTTCTCTTAATAACTTAAAACTAACCAGTGCCAAAATGGTTTATAATTATTATAAAGATATTCTTAATGTCAAACAGCAAGAATATTTTTATTGTTTATATTTAGATACCAGTAAAAGAATAATTAAAGATAAGTTACTTTTCATTGGAACTTTAAATCAAAGCCTTATTCATCCACGTGAAATATATAAAGAAGCATATAAACTTAGTGCTTCTTCGATAGTATGTATTCATAATCATCCAAGTGGTAATGTTCTACCGAGTCCTGAAGATATTAATATAACAAAAGAATTAGTTAGAGTAGGTAGAATATTAGGAATCCAAGTTGTTGATCATATTATAATTGGAAAGGAAAATTATTATAGTTTTTTTGAAAATAACGATATATAGTATGAATTTAATCAAAATTATATTATAATTTATTTAAGGTGATAATATGACAAATAAAAAGTTAGAAAAAAAATATATTATTTTAATAGTACTATTATTTATTGCTATCTTTTTAGGAGTTATTACTAAAATAGTTAATGATGATCGCAAGTTAAATCCAATTGAAAAAGGTATAAAAGATACTGTAATAAGTATTAATAAAGTGATAAATATTCCGATTAATTTTATTAAAAATAAAGCAAGAGAAGCAAAAGAAAAAGAAGATTTATATGCTAAATATCTAGATCTTAAGAAAAAAGTTGATGAATATTATTTAAATGTTGCAGAAATAAATGAACTAGAAGAGGAAAATGAAGAATTAAGAAAAATGTTAGATATTGATAAAACTCTACTTGATTATACTTATTTAAATGCAACTGTTATTAACCGTAATATAGGCTATTGGTACAATACAATTACTATAAATAAAGGTAGTAGTAGTGGTATAAAAGAAAATATTGCTGTTATTACTAGTGATGGTTTGATTGGTAAAGTAATTAAGACAACTAATTTTTCTAGTACTATTAAATTATTAACAAGTGATGAAGTTGATAGTAAGATATCCATTAAAATAAAAATAGGGGATAAATACATATATGGACTACTTACAAGTTATAATAAAAAGGAAAATTTATTTACTATTGAAGGAATATCTGAGAATATGGAAATTCCTGTTGATTCATTAGTTACTACTACAGGTATGGGAGATATCTTCCCAAGTGGAATATTAATTGGTAAAGTAAAAAGCGTAGGTACTGATAATTTTGATTTAGCAAAAATAGTAAAAGTAAAATCAAATGTTGATTTTAATGATATTAAGTTTGTTACAGTATTAAAAAGGAAGATTAAGTAAGATGAAATTAGTTATTATTTCGGTTATAGTTTCCTTTTTTCTTGATAGTATTTTAACTAGTTTTATACCAATTGATAGTATCTTTATTCCTCTTTTTTCCTTGATTAGCTTAATAGTAATTTATCCCTATTTTCATAAAGAACAAAATAGTTATTTAAAATTTTCTTTTTTAATAGGTTTACTATATGATATTGTGTATACTGATACAATATTTTTAAATGCATTTATCTTTTTATTAATTGGTTTTTGTATTAAATTAATCCATGAATATATTTCTAATAATGCCTTTAATATTAGTATTATGAGTTTATGTGTTGTAGCAATATACCGTTTTATAACTTATTTTGTTTTAGTAATGATTAATTATTTGAATTATAATTTTAATGATTTATTAGTTAGTATTTATTCATCATTAATTGTAAATGTTATTTATGGAATAATACTTTATTTAACTACCGATTTTATAAGTAGAAAATACAAAATTGATAAAATAGAATAGTTCTAAAAAAATATCATTTTAATATATTGTATTGGTGATATTATGAATATTCAAATGATAAGGAATGAAATAAAAAATAAGAAACCTAATAAAAGTACAAGCATTAAAGTACCTAGATATTTAAATAAATATTTAAGTAAATATTTAAGTAAATTTTTAATTACTATGGCTTTTACTCTAGTAACTCTTATCGTTTTAAAGGGAAATAAAAGTTTACAACCAGCTTTTTATAAAGAAGTATATGATACTAATTTTTCCTTTGCCACAGTAAATAACTTATATGAAAAATATTTGGGTAGTCCATTACCATTTAAGGATTTCTTTAAAGATGCAGAACCCGTTTTTAATGAAAAATTAGTTTATACTGAAGCTAATGTTTATAAAGATGGAGTCAAATTAACAGTAGAAAAAAGTTATTTAATCCCAAATCAATTAAGTGGTTTAGTAGTATTTATTGGTGAAAAAGAAGGATATGGAAATACAATTGTTATTCAACAAATAAATGGTATTGATTTATGGTATTCAAATGTAACTGATGTTAGTGTGAAATTATATGATTATGTTGAAAAAGGAACTTTATTAGGAACAGCAATTAATAATTATATATATTTAGTTTATAAAAAAGATGGGGTCGTCGTAAATTATGAAGATTATATCTAAAATAAAGATTCACATCTTTTTTTATTTAGTTGCTTTAATTGCTGTAATTACCGGATTATTTAAAGAGTTTTTAATATTAACATCAATAATTGTCATTCATGAAATGGGGCATGTAATTGCTGCTCTATATTTTAAATGGAATATAAATAAAATAATTATATTACCATTTGGGGGATTAACTGTATTTAATGAAAAAATAAATAAGTCATTAAATGAAGAACTTATTATTCTTTTATCAGGGCCTATATTTCAGGTAATATATGCCATAATATATAGCGATCCTTTATTTTTAAAATATCATTATGCCTTATTATTTTTTAATATGCTACCAATCCATCCATTAGATGGTTCAAAGCTTGTAAACATTTTATTTAATAAGGTATTACCCTTTAAATTAAGCCATGTTTTAACAATTTATTTATCTATTTTGGTAATAATATTATGTTTAACTTTAAGATTTAATTTGCTATTTATGCTTATTTTATTACTATTAATTATTGATGTTATAAGGGAACTTATTAATCATAAATATCTATTTAATAAGTTTCTATTAGAACGATATTTTTATCATTTTAACTTTAAAAGGAATAGAATAATCAAGGGGCAAAATTATAATAAAATGTTCAAAGATCATAAACACTTATTTTATATTGAAAATAAATATCATTCTGAGAAAGAAATGATGAGCAAAATGTTTGACAACAAAGATAAACTATGATAAAATCTTATATTGTGTAGAGCCTTAATCTACAACCGCACAGAACAGGTCGAAAACTTTATGTTACCTTTATGGCGAGTCTGAGAAGTAGGAGGAATAAAAATGAAAGCAGTTATTGAAACTGGTGGTAAACAATACTACGTTGAAGAAGGAACAGTTCTTTATCTTGAAAAAGTAGATGCTGAAGCTGGATCAGAAGTCGTTTTTGACAAAGTATTAATGGTTAATGGAGTTCCAGGTAAACCATATTTAGAAAATGTTGAAGTAATTGGTAATGTTGTAAAACATGGTAAAGCTAAAAAGATTATTGTGTTCAAATATTTACCAAAGAAAAAACATCGTAAAAAACAAGGTCATCGTCAACCATATTCTAAAGTTGTTATTAAAGAAATCGTAACAAAATAATGATTAAAGTAAAAATCAATAAAGATAATGACAAAATTATCGCAATAGATATTACTGGTCATTCAAATTATGATGAATATGGAAAAGATATTGTATGTGCTGCTGTATCAAGTATTGTGATTACAACAGTAAATGCTATTATGAAGATTGATAAAGAATGTATAAATTTTATACAATCTGATGATCTAAATATCAAAGTAATAAAACATACTGAAACAACTGATATATTAATAAACAATATGATTGATTTATTAATAGAGTTAGAAGAACAGTACGAAGAAAATGTAAAAGTCGAAAATTAAATACAAGGGAGGTGTCCTTTAATGAAGTTATTGCAATTAAATATTCAATTATTTGCACATAAAAAAGGTCAAGGATCAACTAAAAATGGTCGTGATTCAGAATCTAAAAGATTAGGTGCGAAAGCAGCTGATGGTGAATTTGTATCAGGTGGATCAATTTTATATCGTCAACGTGGTACTAAAGTGTATCCAGGAACTAATGTTGGTATAGGTAGTGATGATACTGTTTATGCTAAAGTAGACGGTTATGTTAAATATGAACGTCTTGGAAAAGATAGAAAACAAGTGAGTGTATACACTGAAAAATAACAATCGTTAATTAAAAGAAACAATAGTTTCTTTTTTTGTTTGTAAAATGCTCGTAAAATAGTCGTAAATAACTAGAACTTTTTACATATTTTTGATACAATATCAGTAAGGTAGAAATATTCTTTATTTATATTAATTATAATAAATGTTGCTTTTATGATTATAATAATATTAATGCTTAAACTTTTTGTAGGAGGAATAATAATGGCAATTGCATTATTGTGTATAAAAATATTTTTTGTTAGAATTTTAGATGTATCATTAGGAACAGTAAGAATGATTATGACAATTAGAAAGGCCAATTTTATTGCTAGTGTTATTGGTTTTTTTGAAGTGTTAGTTTGGTTTTTAATTGTCAATGAAGCAATGACTACTGATCTTAAGAGTATATGGATAGCTATCTTTTATTCAGGAGGTTTTGCAACAGGAACATATATTGGAGGATTAATCTCTGATAAGTTTATTAAAGGTAATTTATCAGTACAAGCAGTACTTCAAAATCAAGATGATGATGTTGTAAATGCTATTCGTGATGCTGGCTTTGCAGTCTCAGTAGTAGATGTTATGGGAATGGATGTTGAACATAAAAAATATATGTTACTAATTGAAATAAATAAAAATCAATTTAATCAATTAAGGTCATTAATAAAGAAATTAGATCCTAAAGCTTTCATTACAGCTAAAGAAACAACTTATGTTTTGAACGGTTTTATAAAATAAAGTATATATATACTTTTTTTTTATGCTTAAACAGTATATAATGGTTATAGAACTGAGGGATATTATGTTTATAGATGAAGTCGTATTAGAAATTCAAGCTGGTGATGGTGGCAATGGTTGTATGGCCTATAGAAGAGAAAAGGGTGTGCCTATGGGTGGACCTTTTGGAGGTAATGGTGGCCGTGGAGCTAATGTTGTTTTTAAAGTTGACCAAGGTTTGAGCACTTTAATAGATTTGAAATATAAGAAAGTTATTAAAGGCGATAAAGGTGAAAATGGTGAAGGTAAAGGTAAATTTGGATCTAAGGCAGAAGATGTTATTATAAGAGTACCAGAAGGAACTGTAATTACTGATTATGATAGTAATTTAGTTATTGCTGACTTAGTAAAAAAAGATGATGAAGTAATAGTTGCTTATGGTGGTAGAGGCGGTAGAGGTAATATGGCTTTTGCTACAAGAAGTAATCCTGCTCCTAACTTTGCTGAAAATGGTGAACCAGGGGAAGTAAGAAAAATAAAGGTAGAATTAAAATTATTAGCTGATGTTGGATTAGTAGGTATGCCTAGTGTTGGTAAATCAACTTTTATCTCTAAAATTTCAGCATCTAGACCTAAAATTGCAGCTTATCATTTTACAACTTTACACCCAAATTTAGGAGTTGTAAAAACATTAGATAATCGTTCTTATGTAGTTGCGGATCTACCTGGATTAATTGAAGGAGCTTCACTAGGTGGAGGATTAGGAGATCGTTTCTTAAAACATATTGAAAGAACAAGAGTAATTGCTCATATTATTGACATGAGTGCAATTGAAGGACGTGATCCTTATGAAGATTATAAAATAATTAATAAAGAACTTGAAAATTTTAATCCAAAAATACTTAAAAAGCCACAAATAGTTATTGCTAATAAAATGGATATTGAAGCAGCTAAGAATAATCTAGAAGAATTTAAAAAGAAAGTGGATGTAGAAGTCTATCCAATTTCGGCTATTAATAGTGAAGGAATTGACAAAGTATTAATGCGAATTGCTGATATGTTAGATACTATTACTAAAGAACCACTATATGAAGATGAAGAAGTTGAAAGTCATATTCTTTATAAATTTGAAAGAGAAAAACCATTTACTATTCATAAAGATGGTGATACTTGGGTTATCTTGGGTCAAGAAGTAGAAAAATTATTGAAAATGACTAAATTCAGTAGTGATGAAGCAGTAAATAGATTTGCTAATAAATTAAGAAAAATGGGTATTGATGCTAAATTACGTGAATTAGGTGCCGTTGATGGTGATACTGTAAGAATATTAGATTATGTCTTTGATTATCATTTATAAAAAGACATAGTCTTTTTCTTTTCTATTTTAAAAAATTATGTTAAAATGTTAATAGGTGATTGTATGAAAATATTATGTATTGGACATGCTGCTTATGATATAACAGTACCTGTCGAAACTTTTCCAGTAGAGAATACTAAAAATAGAGTTCATGCTCGTGTTGAATGTGGGGGAGGACCTGCTTCTAATGCTGCTTATTTATTAGGTAAATGGGGTATGAATACATCTTTCATGGGTATAGTTGGTGATGATTTATATGGGCAAAATATCAAAAAAGAATTTGCGTCAGTGAATGTTGATACTACTTACTTTGAAATGAATAAAGATGAAATTACTACTTCAAGTTTTATTCTTGCTAATAGAGAAAATGGTAGTCGTACGATATTTACTTATCGTCCAAGTGATATGAAAATGAAAGATGTTGATATTAATTTCAATCCTGATATCATCCTAGTAGATGGTCAAGAACCAGAAATATCAACTAAAATAATTAATAATAATCCTAATGCTATTAGTATAATTGATGCTGGTAGAAGTCGTAAGGAAGTAATTGATTTAGCTAAATTAGTAACATATGTAGTTTGTTCAAAAGAATTTGCAGAAGATGTTACTGGTTTAAAAATTGATTATAATAATTGGAATTCAATTACTAGTTTATATGAAAAAATGGAAGAAATATTTAAAAATAATATTGTAGTTACATTAGAATCAAAAGGATGCTTATATAAATACAATAATGAAATAAAAACAATGCCTTCTATTCAAGTAAAAGCTATTGATTCAACAGGAGCAGGGGATATTTTTCATGGGGCATTTACTTATGGAATTGCTAATAAATTTGACTTTGAAAAAGTATTAAAGTATGCTAATATTGCTGGTGCTATTTCAGTAACGCGTATTGGTGGGAGATATTCTATTCCAACCATTGAAGAGATGGAAGAAGTATACAATGAATTTAAATGATGTTATTTTTGTAGATAGTCTTCCTAAATTAGATCTTCATGGTTATGATAGGGAAACAGCTAGAGTAGCTATTAATGACTTTATAAGAGATAATAAAACTCAAAAAATTGATATATTTACAATTGTTCATGGTCAAGGTAGTGGCATTCTTAAGAAAACTACTTCTGAAACATTAAAAAGTAATAAAAGTGTTTTAGAATTTAAAACATTTTATTATAATAGTGGATGTACAATAGTAAAAATTAGTATATAATAATGTTAAGATGTGTCAAAAACATCTTTTTATTCCCTAGTTTATTTGACATTTAGTTATTAAGTATGTTATAGTAAAAAAGGATAAAATAGATAAAATGTACGAAAGGAGAAATTATATGAAAGATGTATATGTTTTCGACTATATAAACGAAAATGAATTTAAAAAACTAGAACGTTCATTAAAGAAATATAATATGTTAGCATACAAAAAATTATATTTTGAATACTATCCATCTTTAAAAGAAGGTGTGTTTGTAGGACAATTAATGTCTACTAATAAAACTAATGGAACACAATCTTATGAACTTAAATTACCAACTGATATAATGTTTTCTAGAGTACATGGTGTTATTAAATTACATTATCTTGTATATGAAAATGAAAAAATTGTTATGTTAGATAAATTGACACCTGAAGAAATCTTAACAGAAGGTCATCAATCAGAACTTGAAACATATAAAGGGGTAATGGTATCTAAGCAACATGCTGATAAGGATATGTTTAAAATCAATTTATTAAATATGATTAATAAGTAATTCATTGAATTACTTTTTTATTTGTCAATAATGGTTATAATATTAAAAAGTAGGTGTCAATAATGACTAAATTAGATAAAAGCTTTTATTTAAATAGTGCTTTAGAAGTCGCACCATTATTAATTGGTAAACTTTTAGTGAGAAAATTGCCAAATGGCCAAATAGTTAAATTTCGTATTACAGAAACGGAAATCTATTATGGTGAAGAGGATTCTGCTTGTCATGCAAGGGTTGGTAAAACAAAAAGAACATGGATTTTGTATGAAGAGGGTGGTTTTTCATATGTATATTTATGTTATGGAATACATTATTTGTTAAATGTAGTAACAGGAAATAAAGATCATCCGGAGGCTGTTTTAATAAGAGGAATAGAAGGATATAATGGACCAGCTAAATTAACTAAAAAACTAGAAATTGATTATAAATTAAATGGTATAGATTTAACCAAATCAAAAGAATTATGGATAGAAGATGATGGTTATCAAGCTTCCTATGTAAGAGATAAAAGAGTAGGTATAGAATATGCTTCTGAACCATATAGAAGTATTAAATGGCGGTTTATAATGAAATAATAAAAATCCAACTTTTTAGGTTGGATTTTATTTAAAATAAATTTATTCTTCTTTATCTCTTTCTTCTTCTTTTCTTTCTAATTCAGCAGTTTTTTCTGTTCTCATAGGTTTTTCATCGACCATTGCTTCAGCACGAGCTAAATTATCCGCAGTCTTTCTAAGTATGTTATTAGCGGCAAATAAGCTGGGTTTATTTTCACCATTTGTTTCAATTCTACCAGTGTTTACATCGTTTTCGATTCTAGCAAGTCTAGGAATGTTGAGATCTGCTAAACTAGTATCTGCATCAACATTATCATCATCGATATTTCCATTTATTTCATCACGCATACTAAACCTCCTTAATCTTTAGTATGGTGATTATTAAAGTAATTATAACAAAAAAATCACTAACTATAGTGATTATATTTTAAAATCTATACTATTTGAATTGTTTTTGCATTTTAATATGATAATTAATAATATTTATATAAACTATCAAATAAGATATAGATATTAGAAATCCTGCTAAAACATCACTAGTATAATGGACTCCTAAATATATTCTACTTATGCCAATGGTAAATATTATAATACTTAATAGATATATTAAGCTCCATTTTAAATATTTGTTTTTTATATTCTTATATATTAAATAAATTAGAAAACCATAGAAGGCCATGCTAATCATAGAGTGACCAGAAGGAAAACTATATCCAGTTTCATCTATTAATCTATACTCAGTTGGTCTTGGTCTTTGCAAAATATCTTTTAATAAAATATTAAGACCAGAAATTATTGCTAAATTAAACATTATAGATATACCAATCATTTTGTTTTTTATTAATGAGAATAATACTAATGTTAAACTAATTAAAAATATGGCGTTACCTAAATTTGTAACGATTTTGGCTATTTTTGTTACAGAATCAGATAATAGAAAATTTGAAATAATCTTATATCCTATAATATCTCCTTGCATTATTTCTTTATTATATACCTCTTTAGCAAGTGCTAAAAATGATATTAAACAAATAAACGCCACTAACCATTTAAAATTTTTCTTTACGAAAACCTTTGTTATTTTCATCATATATTTTTTATTTCTTTTTTCTTAATTTTACTTATAAAATATGTTAAAATTATAGGCATTAATGATATTAGTATTATAGCCATTATAACTAATGAGAAATTTTCTTTTACAAATTGTATATTTCCAAAAAAGTATCCAGCTAAAGTACAAACAGTAACCCACAAGAATCCTCCTAATAGATTATATCTTATAAATTTAGTATATTTCATTTTCCCAGAGCCAGCAACAAATGGTGCAAATGTTCTAACAATTGGAACGAATCTTGCAAGTACAATTGATTTTCCTCCATGTTTTTCAAAAAAATCATGAGTTTTTACTAAATATTCTTTTTTAATAATTTTACTATTTTCTAATTTATTTCCAAGTGTTTTACCTATGGTATAATTAACAGTATCACCTAAAACTGCTGCAAACAAAACTACAAAATATAAAATAAATATATTTAATTTACCAATTGCTGCAAAAGCTGATGCTGCAAATATTAATGAATCACCGGGTAAAAAGGGAAGAAATACTAATCCAGTTTCACAAAATATTACTATAAATAATATTATATACGTTTCCATCCCATAATTTTGTATTATAACTCCTAAATATTTATCTATATTAATTATAAAATCAACTAATTTCAATATTATATTCAATCAAATCACTCCTTAAATGCATATTACTTTTTGTTAATTATATCATATTTTGATATCATACCATCGATTTTATTATGTTTTTTATGAATAGAAGTATAATAAATTACTATTATTATTAGTTTTTTTTGTTATTAAAAAAAGAAAAAAACTAATATTTCAATTAGTTTCTATTATCATATTGGTGGGGGTAGAGGGACGTGAACCCCATATGGATTGCTCCGCTAGATTCTAAGTCTAGTGCGTCTGCCAATATGAGTTTTAACAATATAGTTAATTATATAAATAATAATTAATTTACAAAAAAATATAGAGTTTAATATTCTATAATTTTTATTATTTTAATATTTTTATAGCACACTTAATACCATCAATTGCCGAGCTCATAATACCTCCAGCATATCCAGCTCCTTCTCCAATTGGATATAATTTACTAATTGAAATTGATTTAAAATTTTCATTTCGAACAATTCTAACTGGAGCCGAGCTTCTTGATTCAACTGCTGTAAGTAATGCATCATTAAAGGCAAAACCTTTTATTTTTCTATCAAATTCCAAAAGTGCCTTTTTTAGAGACTCTGTCATAAAGTTAGGCAAGCAATCATGAAGATTACATAAAGTTATATTTGGTTTATAGCTCGGTTTAATTGAACCTATATATATTGATTTTCTATTATTTAAGAAATCATCAACTCTTTGACATGGAGCATTATAATTACTTCCTCCTAATGTAAAAGCATCATATTCAATTTTCCTTTGTAAGTACATACCTGCAAGTGGATGGTCGCTTCCAAAGTCATTAGTACTAACACTAACCAGTAGTGCTCCATTAATATTTTCATTATCTCTTTTATACTCACTCATGCCATTAATTGCAAGATGTCCTTCTTCTGAAGATGCTGCAACTACATATCCACCAGGACATACACAAAATGTATAAACACTATGATTATTATCTAAGTGAGTTACTAATTTATAGTCAGTTGGGTCTAGAAAATCAGCATATTTACCATATTGGTTTTCTTGAATCGTACTTTGCTTATGTTCAATTCGAACTCCCATAGCAAAATTTTTCTGTTCCAGTCTTACATTATTATTGTAGAGCATTTCATATGTTTTTCTAGCCGAATGGCCAATAGCAAGTATTAAATGATCAGTTAAAATTTTTTCATTTTCATTTACTATAACGCCAATAATTTCTAAATTTTCAATAATTAAATCTGTTAGTTTCGTATTGAAACGTATTTCACAGCCGTTACTTATTAGAAAATTTCTCATATTTTTTATTACATTGATTAACATATCTGTTCCAATATGTGGCTTTGACGAGAATAAAATTTCTTTTGGAGCACCAAATTCCACAAAAGTTTCAAGGACATATCTAATACGTTCATCATTAATTCCAGTCGTAAGTTTTCCATCACTAAACGTTCCTGCTCCACCTTCTCCAAATTGGACATTTGAATCTGGATTTAAGATACCATTATTAAAGAAATTATCGATATCTTTTTTTCGTTCTTCAACACATTTGCCTTGTTCAATTAGCAAACATTTGATTCCGCTTTTAACAAGTCCTAAAGCTGTAAATAAACCAGCTGGCCCGGCTCCTACTATAATAGGCCTATGCCTAAAAACTTTATTTGATTTGGAAAACTCAAAATTAATTCCTTCTATTTTTGACATATCTTTAGAAAGGATGATATTATCTTCATTTTTTATTTCAACATCAACAGTATAAATAAAGTTGATTTTATTTTTATCTCTTGCATCAACTGATTTTTTTAGTATTTCAAATGAGATTAAATCAGTAGTTTTAAGTATTTTTAAACATTTATTTCTTAAATCTTCAATATTACTTGTAATAGGCATTTTTATATTATTTATTCTTATCATAATAGCCTCCAATACTTTCTGCTGCAATTAAGCCGCTAGTAAAAGCAAAGTTTAAATTATAACCTCCACAATCGCCATGAATATCAATTATTTCACCAATTATGTATAAATTTTTATTAATTAACGACTCAAATGTTTGGGGGTTTACTTCCGTTGTATCAACTCCTCCAGCAGTTACTTGGGCATTATCGAAATCATTCACACCACTTATTTTAAATTCAAATTCTTTTATAAAACTGCATATATTTTCAATTTCCACTTGAGTAAGATTAGATACTTTTTTATTTACATTTATTTTCAAATTCTCATATATCGCATATGAAATTTTGTTATTTAGTAAACCTGTTAGATAAAAATCAATAATTCTGTCTTTAAATTTATTTTTCCTATTTTCAAGTTCTTTCTTTAGTTTCTCGTAACTCGTATCAGGCATTAAATCTAGTTTGATTATTACATTATTTTTTAATACTTCTGTATTGTAAGAAGCTATGTGCGATAGATTGAATATACAAATTCCAGATAGCCCAGTTTCAGTAAATTGTACTTCCCCAGCTTCTTCTTCTACAAACTTATTATTTACGTATATTTTAGCATTTGTTTTGATTCTTGCTCCTTTTAGATATTTTAATGATTTACTATCTGATTTTACCTGAGTGAGAGCTTTGTATATTTTAGTCTGTTTATGGTTCAAGCTACTTGCTAGTTTGTATCCGCTTCCATTTGATCCAAGAGTAGGGTATGCCCTTCCACCAGTGCTTAAAACGACTAGCTCGGAGATTATTTTTTCATTGTTTGTTTCTATTTCAAATCTATCATTTTTTTTAATGCAAATGACTTCTGTTTCTAATAGAATATCTATGTTTTTACATTCTTTAATTTTTAATTCTAAAACTTCAACAACTGTAGCAGATTGCTCAGTTATTGGATAATAACCATTTTCAATTAATTTTGTTTTGAGACCTAATTCTTCGAAATATTCTAAAATAATGTTATTACTTAAATTTTTAATCTGATTTTCAACAAAAATTTTATTATTGGAATAATAGTTTTCTAAATTAATATTTTTATTTGATATATTACATCGACCATTGCCTGTAGCAAGTATTTTTTTGCCTACTTTATTCATTCTATCTATTAATAAAATATTTTTGTTTAAATTTAAATCACTTAGCTTAGAAGCGCAAACTAATCCAGAAGCACCAGCACCTATTATTACAATGTCATATTTTTTCAAGTTACTACCTCATTTCTCACTAATTATTATATCATAACGTTGAATTATTAAGAATAATACTAGGTATATTTAGATTTTTTGTACAATTATACTAATATAAAAAAAAAGATAAAAATTAATCTATCCTTTTTCAATTAAATATATCACTCATTTTAACTAGAAAAGCATCATTTTAGGCACTAATTTAGTTTTTTATTGACTGCAAACCCGCCTAGATAATAGACAATGTTCGTATATAAACAATTTGGTGCGGGTAAAGGGACTTGAACCCCCATGGATTTCTCCGCTAGATCCTAAGTCTAGTGCGTCTGCCAATTTCGCCATACCCGCGTTGTAGTTAAAAAAATTAACTACTAATACATTATAACATAATTTTATATTTTGGCAACTAAAAATTAAATATTTATAAAAAAATATAGTTTATTACCTATATTTTTTGTTTGAAAAATTATTATTATTTTTTCTTTTGCTATAATTAGTACTCTTATGATTGTTATTAGATTTGCTATCTTTATAACTGTCATCTTTTTTTTCAAATGATTTAAAATGGTTATTGTTTTTACTATTATGTCTATTATTACTACTCTTTTTAGGAGTAAGTGTAAAATCTTGCATTAAATAATTATGATTATCAACAACCGGAACGGCTTGATTAATTAATTTTTCTATATCTTTTAAACTACTTTTTTCATTTATATCACATAAAGATATTGCAATACCACTAAATCCAGCTCTTGCTGTACGTCCTATTCTATGAACATATACTTCAGCATGTTCTGGTATTTCATAATTAATTACATGTGATAATTCATTAATGTCAATACCACGCGCAGCAATATCAGTAGCTATTAATATTTTACATTGACCATTTTTAAAATTGCTAAGAGCAGTTACTCTAGCTGTTTGTGATTTGTTTCCGTGAAGTACCCCAGTCATAATACCGTTTTTTTCTAATGTTTCGGCTAATTTATTAGCACCATGCTTAGTTCTTGAAAATATTAAGACTGATTTTATATTAACATCATTTAAAATTTCTAATAATAATTTAGGTTTATTAACTTTATCAACAAAATATACTGATTGATTTATCTTGTCAGCAGTTACATTTTGTGAAGCTATCTTAACTTCAACATGATTAACTAATAAATCTTCTGATAAATTAATTACTTCTTTTGACATTGTAGCTGAGAATAATAAAGTTTGTTTTGTGTTAGGAGTAAAAGATATTATTTTTTTAACATCTTTAATAAATCCCATATCAAGCATTGTATCAGCTTCATCTAAAACAAGTGTTTTTAAATGATCTAATTTAACATATTTTTGATTAATTAAATCTAATAAACGACCAGGGGTTGCTACTAATACATCGACACCCTTTTTTAGTAGTTCAATTTGAGACGCTTGATTAACACCACCAAAAATAACGCTACATTTAATATTAGTATCAGCACCATATGTTCTAAAGTTATCTCTTATTTGCATTGCTAATTCTCTGGTTGGTGTTAAAATTAATGCTTTAATCGTTTTTTGTTTATTATTATCAATATTATCTTTAATTAAATTTTGTAGTATTGGTAAAGCAAAAGCTGCTGTTTTACCAGTTCCCGTTTGAGCGCATCCTAAAACATCTCTTCCTTTTAAAATATGAGGAATAGATTGTTCTTGAATTGGCGAAGGCATTTTATAATTTTGTTTTTCAATGGCTTCTAATAGGGGAGTGATTAGTCCTAAGTCCTTAAATGTCATATATATTTCTCCTTTTATATAAAATTTTCTAACAAAAAAATAGAAATAAATTCTATTTTTATATTTTACTATTAATGTATAACCATAATTGAACTCTTTAAATATAATCTTAGTTTGTTCTATATAATATTATAATCTAGGTATCCTACACGTTTTTATTACTTTACTAGTTCCATACAAACATAATATTTTTGCTATTAATAATCAATAAAATAAAACCCAGTGAATTCATCACTATCATAGATGATAATTAGCATATATCTCGGAAGATATATATAATATCGTCATAAGATAGTTCATCCTATAAATAGGAATAAAACTCACTAGGTCTATAAATAATAACATGGATATAACATAATAGCAAGCCTTTTTTGAAAAAAAAGTAAAAAAATAGAAATAAATTCTATTTTACTATTAATAATCACAAAAAAACCTAATGAATTCATCACTATCATAGATGATAATTAGCATATATC
>JBLNAG010000006.1:0-72690 GCA_050259235.1 Ignavibacteriales bacterium | reverse complement strand
GTTCTTCGCGTATCTTCGAATTAAACAGCATGCTCCACCGCTTGTGCGGGTGCCCGTCAATTCCTTTGAGTTTCAGCCTTGCGACCGTACTACTCAGGCGGAGTACTTAATGCGTTAACTTCAGCACTGGAAAACTCCAACACTTAGTACTCATCGTTTACGGCGTGGACTACTAGGGTATCTAATCCTATTTGCTCCCCACGCTTTCGTGTCTCAGCGTCAGTAATGGCCCAGTAAATCGCCTTCGCCACTGATGTTCCTTCTAATATCTACACATTTTACCGCTACACTAGAAATTCCATTTACCTCTACCATACTCAAGTCTATCAGTTTATAAAACGAACTGGAGTTAAGCCCCAGGCTTTAATCTTATACTTAATAAACCGCCTACACACCCTTTACACCCAATAAATCCGGATAACGCTCGCTCCCTACGTATTACCGCGGCTGCTGGCACGTAGTTAGCCGGAGCTTTCTGGCATGGTACCGTCACTCTAGAATCATTTCCTATTCTAGACGTTCTTCCCATACAACAGAGTTTTACAATCCAAAAGACCTTCATCACTCACGCGGCATTGCTCGTTCAGAGTTTCCTCCATTGACGAATATTCCTAACTGCTGTCTCCCGTAGGAGTCTGGGCCGTGTCTCAGTCCCAGTGTGTCCGATCAGCCTCTCAGCTCGGATAAGCATCGTTGCCTTGGTAGGCCATTACCCTACCAACTAGCTAATGCTCCGCAAGCCCATCTCAAAGTGAAGCCGAAGCTCCTTTTAGTATAAACAGTTATCCGTTTATAAATTATCCGGTATTAGCAGTCATTTCTAACTGTTGTCCCAGTCTCTGAGGTAGGTTACCCACGTGTTACTCACCCGTCTGCCACTAAGTGGCGAACCAACTCCAATTTTGTGCAAGCACTCCATCTTCATTGGACCACTTCGTTCGACTTGCATGTCTTAGGCATGCCGCCAGCGTTCATCCTGAGCCAGGATCAAACTCTCCAAAAAAAAATAATCTTTTTTGTTTGAATTGATTTGTCCTAACTAGTAATTTAAATTGACATTTTGCTCAGTTTTCAAAGATCATTCATGGCTTCTTCGTGAAGCGCATTAATAATATATCAAATGCCTTTCTTTAAGTCAATACTTTTTTTCACTTTTTTACATTTTTTGCATTTTTCGCATTTTTGCTTATTTTTTAAATGCTTTTTTGGAAAGGCAATACCAATATACCAAAGCTGTGTAGACAAGTCAATACTTTTTTTAACAAAAAATCATATTTTACACTTTTAAACATAAAAAAATAGAAAAAGCCATATTATCTATTTAAAAAGAAAGAAAATGAATACGTCCATCTTTATTATATTCAGTATTCATTTAAAAATTACTTTTTTTATTTTCTTCTTTTATATTTTTGTATTGATAGTAATAATCACGATTAACTTTACTGTCAAACATACTAACCTTATTTTTATATTCTTTAATTAATTCATCTAATGCGTTATTAACGACTATATCTAGTTCTTTAGAATATTTCATCATCTTTTTATGGTAATTGTATTCTAGCTTATCTAATATTTTATATTCACCACTTGGAAATATTCTTAGATCTAAATCATAATCAATATATTTAATTGTATCTTCTTCTATTATATAAGGAGTAGCTATATTACAATAATAATATACACCATCATTTTTTAATTGTGCAATAATATTAAACCATCTATCTTTAAAGAAATACATTATTGCTGGTTCTCTTGTCTTCCAAGTATTACCTTCTGACTCAATAACCTGCGTTCTACTATTTCCAAATACCATATAATCTTTCTTTATATCTAATAATACAGCTTCATCCCAAGCTCTGTGAATTTTTCCGTTATGTTTATAACATTGTATCTGAAACTTATCACCTATACAACTTTTTATCATATTATCACTTCTCTCAACTGTATTATAACATTTTTACTAACAAAAAAACATTACTTTTGTTAGTAATGTTTATTTACTTAAATATTTTATTGCTTCTTGTAATTGATTATCTGTTTCATTGCTAGGATTTTTTAAATATTCATCGCTTAATTTTACTTCTACATCCGGTTTAATACCGATGCCATTTACCCAAGTGCCATTTGGTGTTAACCATTTTTTGGTTGTTAACTTATATTGAGCATCACTTGGTAATGTAAGTAATTCTTGCACTGTACCTTTACCAAAGGTAGTTGTACCTATAATAGTAGCGTTATATTCATCTTTTAATGCTCCCATCATAACTTCTGATGCTGAGGCACTTTGATTATCAGATAATAATACTATTGGATATTTCTTAGTAACTTTACCTGTTGAATAAATCTTTTCTGTTTCTTTTTTAGTTTGAGTTTGATAGACAACATGTGATGAATCTAAAAATAAACTAATCATATTAGTAACAGATGATAAATGTCCACCACCATTACTTCTTAAATCAATTATTAACGAATCTATTTTCCCTTTTTCTAATTTTACTAATTCATCTTTAAATTGTGTATATGTGTTGGCAGCAAAAATTGATACATTTATATAACCTATCTTTTTATTATTTTGTTCAAATATTTCTGATTTAACTGACTTAAGGGTAACTAATTCACGTGTAACAGTCACAACTTGTTCTGTTCCATTACGTAAAAGTGTTAAATCAAAGCTTGCATCTTTTTGCTCACTAACCATTTTAACAAAATCAGTGGTTGTTGTTCCTTCTAAACTAACATCATTTATCTTTTTTATAACATCTAATGGTTGAACGCCTGCTTTACTAGCTGGTGAATCTTCAATAGCTCTAACAACAACAATATTATTTTTTGCATCATTTACTATTTCAACACCAATTCCTTGAAAACTACCTTCTAGTGAAATTAATGCAGAATTAGAAGTATCATCCATAAATGTTGAATATGGATCATCTAATGATGCAACCATAGCCGCTAATGCTTTATCTAATAATTCTTCTTTATTTACATCACCATAATAGTTATCTATTATATAATTGTACTCTTTGATAAAATTTTGAATATCTTTGTCTGCTTCTTCAATATCATATTTTTTACTATTCGGGTTATAGAATATTAAAAAGCTCATACCAAAAGTAATAGCAAAGGTAATAACCAATAAAAAAACCACCTCAGTTGTTTTAAATTGTGGATTAATTACTTCTTTTTTAGTAATTGTTTTTTTTGTATGTGTTTTTTCTTCTTTCATATTATCACCACTCATAATATATCATATTTTTAATATTACTGTCTATTACCAAAAATAAAATATACATTTGTTTACAAAAAAAATGCCTAAGCATTTTTTAATCAACTATTCCAATTGCTGCTTTTAGACCACTAACAATATTTTCTTTACCTTCATATACTTGTACAATTTTTTTATTACTAATTTCTAGCAAAGTGCTTCCTTTTAATTTCAATTCATTTATATTAGTTATATTAGTTTTACTTTCAGTAGCTTTATACTTTAAATTAAATGAATTAGATAAATTACTTGTATAAATAGTTGGTGCAATTGGACTTTGATTATTTTTTTCTACATAGGTATTATATAAATTCTTATAATCATCATCTTCAACTGTTACTAAAACAAAGTAAATAGCTTCATTTTGTTCTAATAAGTTTCCTAATAGAATATCTTCATCTTGAATTTTTACTTCAGTTTTTTCTGGAGTTGCCTTTTTATCTTTTGTAAGAAGAATAGTAATTCCATAAATAGTTAAAAATATTACTGTAACCACTGCTACTGTTTTTATTAATTTTTGCATTTCATCAGAAGTTGCAATTGGTGGTGCTACTTCTTGTTTCTTTTTTCTAGTCGATACCGTTTTAGGTAAATTTTTGTTTTTCTTCATCATAATCACCGAGAATATTATAACATATATATAATAAAAAAAAAATATGAAAATTTAACTTTTCATATTTATTTACCAACTGGAATCGAACTTACTGAAGATGCAATACTTACTAACTCTTCTTCTGTTAATGTATCTGATACTAAATAATATTCAATACCATTACTTAACCACGTAATAGATGTTCCTGATAAAGCACCGATGGTATCTGCAATAATAGCAGGTTCTCCATACATAGGTATAGTAACCATTTCATCCCCGACTGAGACAGTTTCTTGTACAAACATAAATGGTTTATCTCCACTAAAGGATAAGATTATACGTTCTCCATCACTCTTGGTAATTTTATTTTGACTAGCTAAAGTTGTATTAGCGGGTATATATAAAGGATAAATAACATCATCTATTTTGCTTGCTGTTTCTTCTAATGCAACTGAAGAATTCATATTTTCTTTTAATGTAAAGTAATTTTTATCATATGTAGCCTTTAAATCTATTTTATCAAAAACCATTTTCATTTGAACATTACCATTTTCATCTAATACTTGAACTTCTTTAACATTTAACTTTTTATCTAAAAATATTTTTTGTTTTACTAAATTTTTATTATTAGGATAATTTACAGTTGTCACAAAAGTATATTCATCTTTAGTTTTTTCAAAAACACGTTTCTTATCATTCTTAATATCTTTTAAAATTGTTTGGAGTAAATATGCTTGGGAATTATTATATGGCCATTCACTTTGAAATTTAAAACTCTTATTCAAAGAAGGAGTAAGCACATAGACACCATTTTCATTTTTTAAAATTATTTGCTCATGGTTATTGATTTGATTAGTTAAACTAACCCGAAAATTATCATCTTTGCTATATGATACTTCTACATCATAGATATAACTATTTTCATTATTAATCATTTCCAATATTCCTGTTAAATGATAAGCTTTAGAATTATTAATTTTTTTCTCTAAATCTTTCATCACATCTTTTTCACTATATTCACCACAACCTACTAGAAAACAACACATTATCATTACTAAACCTAATAAATATTTTTTCATTCTTTCACCTCATATTTAATTTCATTTAATTATATGGAGATATTATTTCTTTTATGAATGAATATTTATCAAATTTTGGTTAAAAATACAAATAGAGATGAAAGGAGAATTTTATGGAGACATTGCAAAAAACTGCTCTCGTTATTACTATTATCGGAGCAATTAATTGGGGACTAATTGGTATTGCCGATTTTAACCTAGTCGCTTATCTTTTCGGCGAAACAACAACAATAACTAGATTTGTTTATACTCTTGTCGGTATTGCTGGATTAATAAATTTAGGAATCCTTTTTAATCATATTGAAAAATAAAAAAGTAGCATATGCTACTTTTTAACTATTTTAAGGGTTACTTTCTTAGTTTTAGATAGATATTGAATACGAGGATCAGTTCCTTCGACCATTACCTCAACTTCATGTGTACCTTCACCTAAGCCTTTTAAATCTACATAAGCTACAATATCTTCAGCTGTTATATCTTTTAATACTGATTCAACACCTTTAATATTAACTGTAACTTCAACATCGCCAGCGCTCATTGCACTAACGTCGTAATTTTCACCCAAATTACGTCTTTCTATCTTGACGTGTTCAATATTTCTATCAGCAACGGAATCTAGTTTAACATCAATAGTAATACTATTAACTGACATTGATTTAACTCCAACTGGTTTTTCAAGTTCTAGTTTCCATTGTTTATTAGCTTTAAGATTGTTAACATCAATTTCTAGTGGTATATAATTTAATTTATCCAACACTTCTTCAGCACCATAAACAGTTACTTTAGAAGCACTAGCTTCAATTGAACTAATAGCTTTACCAAAAGCTACAGTCCCAACTGGAATTACCTTAATTGGAATTTCCTTACTTGGTGAAGTTATATTAACTTCAGCAGTAATTGTTGAAGGGACAATTTCAATATCAACCACATTACCATTTTGATCATAAGCTACTAATGGAACATTTTTCAAAGTGTGTTTTCCAACTTTTTGATCAACTAAATTATTAATATCAACTAACGCTTTAACATTAGCTACTCTTTCTAATTGATATTCTGCGCCTTTAATAACAACTTTGTCACTATCAACGCTAACATCATCAATAACCATTTTAGGATCTAACTTATCTTGATTTAAAACATCAACAGTTAAACTACTAGATTTTGATACCTTATCATATATGATAACAGTTGCAACCGAAGGATTAACCATATAGTCAAGATTAGTTAATGCTTGACTATATTTAATATTAACCTTATGAGTCCCCGGTTTTAAACCGGTTAAATCAATTTGAATATCAAATGAAGGAGATTGCTTAGCTATAAATAAGTCAGTCTTGCTTCCTATTAATGTGATATCAACTGTTTCAGGCAAACCTTCAATAACATACGCTTCTTCATTATATAGTACATTTACTGGTTGTGATTTTAACACTTCCGCAGAACTTTCGTTAAATGTAACTATTTTTTGATCAATAATCACAAATATTAATACTGCTAGAAACAAAGATATATATAATAGTGTATTAGCTTTTGATAGCCAATTTTCAAACTTTTTACCTGATTTTTCAAAATTTCCTGTTATACTAACAACTAATTTAGTAATAGGATTAATAATATATACATCTGCAAATCTAGCTATTTTCTTGAAAAAGGTCTTAAACGCTTTCATTATTTTCTTCATCGTTTGCTTCCCCCTCTTCATCTACTACTACTTCCTTCTTAGGGCGTAGTTCATCTAATAACATCATCTTAAATTCATCAATTGTTAAATTGTAATTTAATTCGCCAGCAATAGCAATTGATAATCTTCCAGTTTCTTCAGAAACAATTAATGAAATACAATCTGTTTCTTCAGAAATTCCTAAAGCTGCACGGTGACGAGTTCCTAGTCTCTTACTTATTCTTAAGTTATCACTAGTAGGGAAAACAGCTCCTGCACTAGTAATCTTATCCCCTTGAATAATTAATCCACCATCATGTAAAGGATTATTTGGGAAGAAAATAGAAATTAATAACTCACTTGATATATCTCCATATATCTTTTTGGATTTTTCAATGTAGTCATTTAAGCTATTATCTCTTTCAATAACAATTAGTGCGCCAATACGCATTTTTTTTAAGTATTCAACAGCACCCATAATTTCATAAACAACTTTTTCTCTTTCATCAACAGTTAAAATTTTATGTCTACCTAACAATTGACTTCTACCAAGTTGCTCCAATACGTTTCTTATTTCTGGTTGGAAAATAATTATTAAAGCAATAGGTGCCCATTCAATTACATAATCTAACAAGAAATTAATAGTAACTAAATTTAATAAATATCCTATTAACTTCAACATTATTATAAATATTATTCCTTTGAATAATAATACCATTTTTACATTTTTTCTTAAGTTTTTTAATACATAATAAAGAACCATCCATACAATTAATACATCGATTAGTTTCCTTATTAATAATACAATTCCGTCAAAAGTCATATAATTCCTCCATCCATATATCACATAATAGATTATATCATATTTTTATTTTTTTAAGAATACCTTTTATTCAAGAAACAAAAAAGGATAGTTTTGCTATCCTAGAATTTCCATATATCATCATCTTCTGATACTTCTTCATTATTATTTGTATTATTTTGAAGATTATTAATATCAGGAAGCGGTGTATTTGTTGGCATAATTGTAGATATATCTTGTGGAATTTTATTTTCTTCAATTGCTGGGTTTATATCCATTACTTCAACTGGAGTTAATGGTTCAACTGGTGCTACAACATTTTCCAGAACTGAATTATCAACTGGAGTTGGTTCTATATTTGGACTAACTTCAGGTGCAAATGTTTCAACTGGATTAAATGTTTCTACCGGCGTTACACCATTTTCTGGAACCAAATTATCAACTGGAGTTGGTCCTATATTTGGACTAACTTCAGGTGCAAATGTTTCGATTGGATTAAATGTTTCTACCGGTGTTACAACATTTTCCGGAACTGAATTATCAGCTGGAGTTGGTTCTATATTTGCGCTAACTTCAGGTGCAATTGGTACAACCGGATTAAATGTTTCTACCGGCGTTACAACATTTTCCGGAACTGAAATGTCAACTGGAGTTGGTTCTATATTTGGACTAACTTCAGGCGCAAATGTTTCAACCGGAGTTTCTGGTACAACCGGATTAAATACTTCAACTGGTGCGACAACATTTTCCGGAACCAAATTGTCAGCTGGAGTTGGTTCTACATTTGGACTAACTTCAGGTTCAACAGGTACAACCGGAATCGTTGGAGGCGCTAGTGGAGCAGTTAAATCTTCCATTGACTCTTGAATATTAGGAGTTTCTACAGGGACTGGAGTTGGAGTTTCCGGTACAACTGGAATTATTACTGGAATTTCTGTTGGTTCTTCATTTTTTCCTTTTTTCTTTTTTGACTCTTTTTTTGATTCCTTTTCAGTTGGTTCTTCTTTATTAGTTATTTTTTCAGCTAATTCTTTTTCTTTTTGAATTTGTCTATCTATTTTTTCTTGTTTTTCTCGTTCCCTTTCTTCAGTTCTTCTCTTAGCTCTTAGTTCTCGTCTTTCAATACTTTTACGTCCGAAATCAGTCTTTTCTGCTAAGTAACCTATAAAGGTCATTATAATCACTATACCAGTAACAACTACCCAAACAAGATTTTCCGTGATAAATTCCAACATAGGTATCCTCCCTTTATTCTTATAAATATATATTATCATTATTAGTATGCTTTTTCAACACTTTTTTATCTCTATAATTCTTCGATATAGTTTTCACCCTTAAAAGGTTCAGTCTTTAACAAATCATTATAATTTTGTTGTCTTAAAACTTCGTATAACATAATTGCAACTGCATTTGATAAATTAAGAGATCGAATATTACTATTCATCGGTATTCTCATACAATGGTCTAAATGTTTCTGCAAAATACTCTTAGGTATACCAGTACTTTCCTTACCGAAAATTAAATAAATATTCTCATTACTATTGCTATAATCAAATGAAGTATGTGGTTTTTTGCCATATCTAGTTAAAAAGTAGTATTGTCCAGGGTTACTACTTACGAAGTCATCAAAGCTTTTGTATACTTTATAATCACAGTGTTCAATATAATTAACACCTGATCTTTTAATAGATTTTTCGTTTAAATTAAATCCTAGTGGTTCAATTAAATGAAGTTTCGTATTAGTGCCAGCACAAGTTCGCATAATGTTTCCTGTATTTTGAGGTATTTCAGGCTCGTATAATACAATATTAATCATTATTTATTATTCCATATTTAATTAATAAATTTTTAGCATTTCTTAGTTCTATCGTATCATCTTGTTTGCTTAATATATCAACAATCTTTCGATCTTCAATCACAATAATATTAGGATTAGCTGATAGAGAAATATTACTTGACTTTAATTCGTCTGAAAAATAACTATTTTTTAAACTTGAATAGAAATTATTATCAGTGATTTTATAAGTATCCATATAAATGATACTATCTTCTATTTCTTCTTCATTTATAAGTTTTCTAAATGATTTTTCGAAACTTCTAATATCTGTGTTTTTAGAAGATGCTAAGTAGATAACTGCTACCGGATTATCCATAATATAACTATCAATTTCCTCAGGATTAATTTCTGATAAAAAATCTGTCATAATTGAATTATTCATATAATATTCCTTTGTAGCATTGTACCAAGAAGCTAAATAAAAGGACCCCAAAACAGTTAAAATTGCAATTAATGTTAAAATTGCATAATTCTTCTTAGGTATTTTCTTTTCTCTCATATAATCACCATACCTTCTCTACTATTATTCTACCATAAATATAGTCTTTTTACAATAAAATATATGCTTTTTTGACATAAAAGAGAACTTTAATAGTTCTCTGCATTGTTTTGAATTTCTTCTAGTTTAACAATTGGTAAAATAATATGTTCTTCTTCACATTCATCTTTAAATTGTTCACGAAACGCTGCTAATTCCTTTACAATACTATCAGGATATATTCTTTTGCTGTTTTTAATAGCATCATATACATCTTCAACATTAACTTCATTATTATTTCTAAATAATGCGTGTGAAAAAGCTTGGGTTAATACTGAAAATGAAACGTCAGGATACATAGCTGCTAGTCCATAAACTCTTTTAAACTCAGTGGTTGCTCTTACAATTGCAGCAATTAGTTTTTCAGTAATATAATCATTGTATTTAAATTTAATACCTGTTTTTTTCTCAATCTTAGGCAATGAACCCATTAGTATTTTAACAGTAGTTGCTTCATCTGGTTCTTCTACATCAATGCGATCAAATCTTCTTAGGAAAGCTCGATCTCTAACAACATAGGTTTCATATTCAATTGTTGTTGTAGCTCCAATAGCTTTAACATCTCCACGATCAAGAGCCGGTTTTAAAATGTTAGCTAAATCCATTGGTCCATCACCAGATCCACCAATCAACGTGTGAACTTCATCTATAAAAATAATCGTTTTTGATAGAGTTTTAAGTTCATCAACTAGCATAGTAACAATCATTTCTTCCTTGTCACCAACACTCATCTTTCCTATTAACGAATTGGATCCAACTTTAATAATACGATAACCTTGTAGCGCCACAGGAACTAAATTTCTTTGAATTAAATAAGCTAGTCCTTCAACAATCGCTGTTTTACCTATCCCAGGTTTACCTATTAATAATCCTGATTTTTCAGGAGTTAATAATACAATTATTAATTTTTTAATTTCCGAATCCCTTGCAATAGCAGGATTAGTAATATACTCTTTAGTAGTTAGGTCTTCACCATACATTTTAAGTATTTTTAAATTATCAGGTAGTTCAGGAAGAATATGCAATTCTTCAGATGGATTAGCTTTATTTACTTTTTTTTCTGATCCACTGTTAAAATCAATTATCTCGATTTCTTTGTTCATTATTTTCCTCCTTTAATATATCCTGTTTCCTTTAATCTTTTAACTATATATTCGTAATCTTCTGAACCAACAATTCTCTTGTACGTGTTTTCTTCCTCCCCTTTGACAATAAAGGCTGTTGTAGGTGTACCACTAAATCTAACTTTAGAATTTAATTTGTTCATCTGAGTATCTGATAAATTTTTTATGTCCAAATAATTGAAAGTTACTTTGTAATTTTTTATTACTCTTTCCAATGTTCTTTTGTATTCAATACAATGAGGACAATCTCTTGATCCTATAAAAAGAATAAAAGATTCTTTCTTTTCTACCATATTGATATAGTCATCAAAAGTTATTTCTTTGACTTCACCTTTAGTTATTCCCATTAAAAGAACCAATATTATAAACACTACCACTAAGGTAGCAATAATTATCAAAAATTTTTTCATTCGTTATCACTCCATGCTACATTAATTATATACTAAACAATTTCAAAAAAAAAGAGTTTTAAAGGTTTTTCTCTTTTTTATAAACTATTAATTGATCTGGCTGTAAGTATAATGTATCATTTTGCATTAATAGACCATTAATATCGGCACCAAGACTAGAAGTTGCATCTTTTAATGTAGATCCCTCTTTAGTGATATATATTTCTACATTCTCATTAGGTATTAATAGTTCTTGACCTGGATAGATATAATCCTCTTTATTTAACCCGTTTAATTTAATCAAATCTTCATACTTAGCATTATATGTCTTTGCAATTGCATACATGTTGTCTCCTTGTTTTACAGTATGTGTCCTAAATAAATCATTACCACTGGTAGGGACTATTATATTCATCCCTGGCGTTAATACAATGTTACCATTTAACTCCATAAGTTTTTCAATTGTCGTTCCTAATTTTTTTGCTACCGAATCAAGGGTTTCACCGGGCATAACTTGATATACTTTATACATCTTATCACCTCATTATAATATATGTAAAAAGTTTAGTGATGTAATAAAAAAATAGTCATCTATTATAACTTGCATATAAAACACTTATAATATAATAATAAATAGGTTAATTATTCACACTTTTTTCGGAAGCAGGAATATCTTATTAGTGAAATAAAATGAAGGGGTGGATTATATGTGTAACAATAATAAAGTAGAACGTTCAGAATGTGACAATTGTATCGCTGAGATTTTAAAAGTGATATTAATTCTACAACAAAATGCTTGTAAAAATGATACTTGCTTAGAAACTTGCGATCGTGGCTTTTTAGGTTGTAATGTGGCATCCATAAATTGTAATACAAGACCTATAGTACTATATCTTTGTGGAGCAAACAGTACTCCATTAAGTATGCCAATAAGTAAAGAAGATAGCGCATGTCAAGGACCAGAATGTACAGAAACTTCTTGTGTCTGTAGAATTGAAAAATTAGATGACTGCTGTGCTACTTGTAGAGTTCTTGCTCCAAACACAGATACTTGTGAACATGCACAACCTTTTGTAGCAACAAATTCTTTCTTCACAGTCAACTTAAATTGTGTTTGCTGCCTTAGATGTTTGCCAGATACTTTCGTAGAATGTGTCTAGTAAGAGATGACTTATCATCTCTTTTTTATTGTAAAAAAACATTATTTATGATATATTATATTCAATATATGGAGGAATAAAATGGAATTTTTAAAGGAATTTTTTCAAACATTATTAGGTAGTTTCAAATCAACAAAAGGTTCTAAAAATACTCAAACAGTAGTAAAAAAGCCTATATTTTCAAATACTCAATTATTAGGAGTACCAACTTCTAGTATTGAAAATCCTATTAAAACCCAAAAAAGTAAAAAGATTATATTTTATATTGCTATTGGAGTAATAATTATATCAATAATTACAGGTTTAATTGGTTTTTTTGCGGTAAGGAATGGTTATTGTACTGATATAGAAAAGAAAGTTAAAGATAAAACATTAGAATATGCTAAAAATAAAGAAATTATTCCTTCATTAAATGGTGAATCTGTTAATATTAATTTAGAAGATATGTATAAAGAGGAATCACCAATTAAATTTAATGATAAAGAATGCAAAGGGACAGTTAAAATCACTAAAGTTAACGATAAATATATTCAGACATTAAATATAACTGATTGTGATTATTGTAGTACTGAAAAACGCTATAGTTCATGGACAAAGGAAACTGATAAATATAATGATAAAGTTGCAATCGTTGATGTTATCCCATATTATAACTATTATACCTTAGAAAAATATGTTACATCTTGGTCAAATTGGTTTCCAAGTAGTATGATATCAACTAAAAAAGATGAAAAATATAATGTCTTTTTACCATTAGATACTAATCAATTACCTAAAATAAATGATAAAGCCGAAATTATAAATTATGAAGTTGAAAATAAAAATTATTATAGTTATAGAGATAAACAATGGAAATTTTATAAATATAATTTAAATAATTACAGCGTTCTTTCTTCAACAGCTCCTGCCAATTACCCTAATAAAGATAGTGCAACCGAAATGCTAACCGCTCCAAGCGAATGGTCTCAAAACTATCCTACAGAATATGACTATCGAATTATTACTACTAAAATTGCTTATCGTTGGTTTTATGAAAAAGACGGTAATAAAATATTCTGGAAAAACGGTGAATACTTAGTTGATAGTCCAGGAGAAAAATATAAAAAAGATTATAAAGATAGTGTAAAAATATATTCATTTCAAGATAAAATGTGGCGCTGGTATTCTGGAACCCAAAGAAGATTGTATAATAGTAGTTATTTATCAGCTGCTACGACAAATTATCCTTATATTGATTCTGAAATTACCAGATATACAAATTGGACATCATTTAAAGATGTATCCGACCTTAACGCCACTAATGCTAGTTACCGTGAACAAAAAATAGATGTTTATTCTAGATATCGTATTAATTATAATATTATCTCTTTCTTAAACCTAAAAGAATATATATCTAGAGATGAATTTGAAAAGAAACTTGATAAGTCTATTCCTGAAATATATCAAGACCCAACTCTTAGAATTGATATAAAATTTAAATATATATACAGAAAAAAATAAGCATTTGCTTATTTTTTATATTCTATATCAATAATTTTACTAATTGGTATTAATTCATTTTCCATTGTAATTAAACTATTACTGTTTTTACCAATTATATTTTTCGTAACCTTGCCATCTTCTAAGGTAATTTCTACCTTTGCTTTATAAACATAGTTTACCGAATTAAAAATGGTATTGATTTTTTGTTCCACACTTTGCCCTATTAAACTAGGCAATCTATCGTCTTTTTTATTCTTTTTAGGAGTAACTGTATTTCTAATTGTTTCTTTACTTGAATAATAGACCTTGTTATTATTATTTAAATTATTAATATTCTTATTAGCAAATACACCAGGTAATTTTTTTTCCATATTTCACCTCAGTATATTTTATGCTAGTGGGTTATTTTTATTCTACTACCACATGATTTTGTGCATATTTAAAAATTAATGTTTGACCTTCTTGAGATAAATGAATACCAGCTTGACCGCCAACTAATTCATAATATCCTTCTTTTAAATAACCATCAGAATCTTTTAATACTTCTGCTGAATTTAAGAATGGTATATCTAATTCACTACACATCTCTAAGATATAATAATTAAATTTATTTATCTTATCATTAGTTAAATTACCTTTATCATCAACAAATTTTGCTACTGGAGGAATTGATTGAATAATTAATGTTGTATCAGGACTAACTTCTTTAATTCCTTTGATTAATTTTTTATAATTAGTTATAAAGTAATTAACTTCCATATAAGAAACACTATTTGTACCTAAAGTCATAATAACCTTAGCTGGTTGATATTTTTTAAAATTTTCAATAAATGTTTTATTTGTTTCAATATGGTTAATATAAATTGTATCTGTTAAAGCAGTTTCAGGATTAATTCCTTCTTTATGCCATAATCTCTTACCTGGAATATTCTTGTTAATAACATAATATAAAGCCATTGAATCACCAGCAAAAATCATATCATCAGTATAAGCACTGCCTAAATCTTCACTTTCTTCTAATAAAACATTAGTAAATAATCCATCTAAACTAAAATCTTTAATACTCATAGTTAATGGTGATTTAGAAGAAACTATAACCTTGCGGGTAACTTTGGTTTTATTACCACTACTGTCAGCAACACTATACACTAGCTCATAATCACCCTCTTTAGCAATATCAACTTTTCCTTTAATTTCCACTTTGTTAGTAATATCACCATCATAGTTATCGTTAGCAGTATATCCTGGTTCTTTATAATCATTATCTAGAACTACAGTTATTTCTTCACCTTTATTTAATGTTATTTCAGGTTTTGTTGTATCCTTAATTTCAATATCTTTTACCACTTCATACTCATTACCATCATGTTTATAAGTGAATGTTACTTGATATTTACCAATCCTAGTATTGTAAATATTATTAGTAACAGTAACATCAGCAGTTACATCCTCACCTTTATAAGTCGCAGTAAAATTATTTTCATAGACGTCTCCAACAGCCATAACACCATTTTTCATCTCTACCTTAAAACTGCGGTTAGTAAATAATATCTTACCAACAACTAGTAAAATAACTATTCCTATTATTAAAATGGCAATATTCCTAATCTTTAACTTTCTTTTATTTTTTTTAACCATAGTATTCCTCCGTTATATGTTATATTATAACATATTTTTATATTTTTTTCACTATTACTTTTTATTAGTTATCAGATTTGTATTCGGAAAAAATTCTCGATATTACATATCCAATTAATAGTAATATTAAAGATATAATAATATCTCCAATATTATAATTAAATTTCATTGTTTGAAGTAAAAGAATAAGTACTGAAGTAAATGCAAATCCTAAAATTGCCCAATATGTTTTTACTTTATGATTGCTTAAAAGGTAATCAATAATTTTTACTAAGAGAATAATCCCTATAATAATACCTATTCCATACGGAATTAATATTTTAATATCAATAATACTTAGGGAATTAATAACCAATTCATAGCACCCAATCATCATTAATATTGCTGTCCCACTAAGTCCTGGAATAACAATAGTAATAGCTTCAATCATTCCAATAATAATTAGAAAAAAGAATGATGGATCATCAACATTTAAATTCCAATTAAGGGTGTTTAAATACAACAAAACTATACATGGAATAGACATAATAATAATGTTTTTAATGCTTTCTTCTCCCTTTACAGTACTGTATACATCAGGGATGCACCCAGCAATCAAGCCGATGAAAAGTAACATTGTCGGAAGATAATAGTTTTCGAGTGCTATTTTAATAAAATTACTAAATATGACAATTGATAGTATAATACCAATACCTAATAATCCCAAAAATATAGTATTTTTTTTAATACTTTTAAAGAAGTTACTAATAGCATAAATACCCTTATCATATACCCCTAGAGTAATTGCTAGCATCGCTCCACTAACCCCCGGAATAATTTTTCCCATTCCAATTATAAATCCTTTAAAAATTAAAATCATTTTGTCCCTCCATATCTACTAAAATATATGTAATAAAAAAAAAGTAATGTTTATGCATTACTTTTCTTTTGATCGATTTTTTCAATAACTTTTTGTTTTCCATTCATTAGTGGAGTAATTGATTTTTGGCAATTTAAAGCATGAATTATTTCAGCAATTTGATGTGAACAATCAACTTCTTCAAACCATGATGCACTCTTAACGCATTCGGGTACATAACTTAAATTAGTAGAATATATTTTATCAAATTCACCATCTTTATAAGCTTGAGCAAACTTTTCATATCCTTCAGTAAATAGAGCAAATGTTGAAATCATGTAGACAGTTGCTGCCCCTAAACTTTTTAATTTTCTAGCAACATCTAACATTGAATCTCCTGATGCAATAATATCATCTACAACTATAACATTTTTACCTGCAACATCGTCCCCGATATATTTATGTTCCTTAATTGGATTCTTTCCATTTTCTATTTTAGTTAAATCTCTACTTTTATAAAACATTCCTAAATCTGCTTTAAAAATATTAGCATAAAATTTAGCTCTATCAATTGCCCCAGTATCTGGACTGATAATAACTAAATTTCTAAAATCAATATTTTCTCTTTCAACAAATCCACTTATGATAGTATTAGTTGGATAAATATTTTCAAATGACTTTAGCGGAACAGCATTTTGAATACCAACATCATGAACATCAAAAGTTAAAATATTTTTAACACCCAAACCAATTAATTCTTGTAAACCGTTAGCACAATCTAATGATTCACGACCTTTCCTACGATGTTGTCTTGACTCATATAATAATGGCATAACAACAGTAATATTTGAAGTATGCCCTCTCATAGCATATATAACTCTCTTGATATCTTGAAAATGTTCATCAGGTCCCATATGATTTTCATAGCCAAACATACGATAAGTACAACTATGATTTCCAATATCAGACAAAATAAAAACGTCTTTTTCCCTTATTGATTCTAGAATTTCCACTTTTCCTTCACCATTGTTAAAGCGCGTTTCTTTGATTGGTATAATATAATTAGATTCTTCATTTCTCATTTGAGCAATATTTTTGTTTACTTTTTCTCCTAATTCTCTACAATTACCTAAAACAATTAACTTTAAATTTCCATTATCCATAACATATTACCTCCAAAATCCCTTAGTAACATTATTTTACCATATTATGGTAAAAATAAAAAGACATTTTAATCTTTTTGTGTTAAAATATTTATGGAAATGAGGTAAGAAAAATGAGTTACGATGTTGGTATTATAGGTTGTGGTCCTGCAGGTATTTTTAGTGCCTTAGAATTATTAAAAATTAATCCAAATATGAAGATTGTTATGTTTGATAAAGGAAGAAGTATTAAAGTCAGAAGTTGTCCTAAAAAGAAAACAGTTCAATGTGTAGCTTGTAAACCTTGTAACATTTCATGTGGTTTTGGTGGCGCTGGAGCTTTCTCTGATGGTAAATTATCACTATCTAAAGAAGTTGGTGGATGGTTAGAAGAATACTTAGGAACTACTAAAATGAATGAAATGATTCGTTATGTTGATAATATTTATTTAGAATATGGTGGCAATAGTGAAATTGCTTATAATAAAGAATTTGCTGATAAAATTGAATATGAATGCAGTAAATATGGTCTTAAATTTATTAAATGTCCAATTAGACATTTAGGTACTGAGAAAAGTGCTATTATAATGGAAAAGATGTATGACTTTATTGCTAGTCATAAAAATGTCGATGTCTTAGTAAATACTGATGTTCAAGATATTAAGATCGACGATAAAATTAAAAAAATTATCACTAAAGATAAAGAATATCAATGTGATAATATAATTATTGCGGTAGGTAGAAGTGGTTCTGGATGGTTATTTGATAAATGTAAAGAAAATAATATCAAGACTAAAAATAATCAAGTAGATATCGGTGTTAGAGTAGAACTTCCTAGAGCAATTACTGATTCTCTTACTAATAAATTATACGAATTTAAAATATATAATACATCTAAAACAACTGAAAATATTGTTAGAACTTTTTGTATGAATCCAGGTGGATTTGTATCACAAGAAAATTATGATGATAATTTAGCATGTGTAAATGGGCACAGTTTTCATGAATTAAAAAGTAATCTCACTAATTTTGCCCTATTAGTATCAGCACATTTCACCGAACCTTTTAATGAGCCAATTGAATATGGTAAATATATTGCAAGATTAGGAAATATGCTTACCGGTGGTAAAATAATGGTTCAAAGACTTTATGATTTAAAAGAAGGACAAAGATCAACAGCAGAAAGAATGAAAAAATTAACCTATACACCAACTTTGGAAGATGCTGTTCCTGGTGATTTATCTTATGTATTACCTGCTAGAATTTTAAATGCTTTACTAGAAACATTTGAAGAACTAGAAAATATTTGTCCTGGTATTTCTGGAAAAGAAACTATCCTCTATGGTGTTGAAGTGAAATTCTATTCATCTAAAATAATGGTCAACAATAACTTAGAAACAGACATTAAAGGTGTCTATGCTATTGGAGATGGAGCAGGTATTACAAGAGGATTAATGCAAGCTTCAATAAGTGGAATTATAGCTGCTCAAAGTATATTAAAAAAGTAAACAATGTTTACTTTTTTTATACTCCACCAATTTCTCCCCTATGCCTTAAAATAGTTTTTCTTAAAAAATCTATAGGGATTACAGTAGAAGCTAGTAATATCATAATAAATAGTTCTTTTATTGTTAAACCAGATGTCCTAAATAACGTTCCTCCATAATATATTAAAAGCAATTGAACAATAACAATAAAAGAAAGTACCATAATAAAAATTTTGTTTTTAAAAAGATTAGCCAAAATATTAAGGCGATGTGTTCTAGCGTTAAAACTATTAAATATTCCAATAAAAATAAATAATCCAAAGAAGGCAGTCATTATATAAATATCATTAATTCTAAAGAATGAATGAAGAAAAGATGATTTCAAAAATAAAACACATAATAACGATGAATATATACCTGTGAATAGAATTTCTCCCATCATATAATCATTAATAATTAATTCATCCTTTTTCTTAGGATATTCCTTCATATATTCTTTTAGTGGTGGTTCATAAGAAAAAGCTAATCCTGCTAAAGTATCCATAACCATGTTTATCCATAGCATTTGAATAACAGTAACTGGTGTATCAACTCCAATAAAGGGACCAATTATTGATAAACTTACTGCACATAAATTAACAGTTAATTGAAATATAATAAATTTTCTGATACTTTTAAAAATTGTTCTTCCAAATAATATTGATGAAACAATTGACATAATACTATCATCTAATATGACAATATCACTTGCTTCTTTTGCAACTTCAGTACCACTTCCCATACCAAAACCAACATCAGCTTTCTTTATAGCAGGAGCATCATTAACTCCATCACCAGTCATTCCAACAACTAAATCTAATGACTGACAAATTCTAACTAATCTACTTTTATCAGTTGGTAAAGCCCTTGCTACAATTCTAAGTTTAGGTAATATTTCGCATATTTCTTCATCAGTCAATTGATCTAATTCATCACTAGTTAAAACAATATCATCACTATTTTCAATTAATCCTACTTCTTTACCAATATTATAAGCAGTGTCCTTATTATCTCCAGTTATCATAACAATTTGAATATGAGCATTTTTGACCATTTGTACCGCACTTATTGCATCATCCCTTAATTCATCTTTGATTAATACTAAACCAACTAAAGTGACTACCTTTTTTGTAGTATAAGTTCCCATTACTAACACTCTTATTCCTTGTTTTGTTTTTTCTTCAACAAACTTATTTATTTCTTTTTTGCTAAATAACGTTCTTACTCTACCATCTTCATCATAATAACTTGTACAAAAAGGTAATATTTTCTCAGGAGCCCCTTTGATATAATTAACATCATTAATAGTAGTAATTGAATATTTATTTTTGCTATCAAAAGAAACTGTTTTAGTTTTTGTTACCAATACATCTGTCTTAATAAAAGATAATAAAGCTCTATCAGTTATATTTCCACCTATTGGAATACCATCTTCAAAACTACTAGCATTATTTCCAGCCATTGATAACTTAGTAACATCATACAAACTCGTCTTCTTAACTTCCTCAATATTCTTATAATGCTTTAATAATCCACTAACAAATTCTACAACTTCAAGTTTTCCTTTAGTCAAGGTACCAGTTTTATCCGTAAATAAAATATTTAAACTACCCGCTGTTTCTATTCCTACTAATTTACGAACTAATATATTTCTTTTTAACATTTTTTTCATATTAGATGATAATACGAGGGTAATCATCATTGGCAAACCTTCTGGGACTGCAACTACAATTATTGTTACACTTAAAGTAAGCGCATATAAAATATGTCCCATAATTTCAGTTGGATTAGTTATTGTTTCAGTTATTTTGCTCAATACAAAACCATTATCAATAACAATAACTGAAAAAAGATAAGAAAAACTAACCAAAAAAGCTCCAACATATCCACATTTACTTATTAACTGTGCTAATTTTCGTAATCTTATTTTTAATGGACTATCTGCTTGTTTTTCTTGTATTTCTTCAGCAAGTTTGCCATAAAAAGTATCACTACCAACATGATTTACTTTCATTAAAGCATAATTACTATATACGACTGTCCCTCTAAAAACAGTATCGCTTCTATATTTATATATTTCTTTTGTTTCACCATTTAATGATGATTCATCAACACTAATATTTCCTTCAATAATAATACCATCAGCCGGGATTTTATCCCCAGACTCTAGTATTACAATATCATTCACTACTACCTCATCTATTTTTATCTCAATAATTTTATTATTTCTTTTAACCCGGCATCTTATTTTGGAAGATTCTTCTTGTAATTTATCAAAGGCTTTTTCACTACCATATTCTGAAATGCTAGATATAAAAGATGCTAAAAAGATAGCAATTACAATTCCTATTGTTTCGTACCAATCAAATTCTTTTAATAAAAAGACTGTTTTTATTCCTAATGCTATCAATAAAATACGAATTATTGGATCACCTAATGATTCAATTAATAATCCTAAAAAAGTATTTCTTTTTTTATTTTTTATTTCGTTAGAACCAAATTTCTTTCTACTTTCAACTACCTCTTTATCATTTAATCCTTTCATATGCCCTCCTAAAAAAATATATTAGGATTAAATGATATTAGAATTATATCTATTCGACAAAAAAAGGATATTATCTCATATCCTTTTCATTACCATATAAACTATTTTCGATATATTCAGTGAATTCAACATCTGTCCTTTTAACGATGTTTTCATATCCCATTTTGCTTAAATTATCTCTTATATCATCTAGCACATTAGCTCCACCACTAAAGTTCTTTTCATAATGAAATTGAAAATAATCAATAGCCTCTTTAGGGGGATTTTGATCATTAAAAATATCAAAATATACATCAATATCTTTAGAATCAGTAACAAATTTATTTAATGTTTCCATATTACCATCCTTTAACATATTAATTATACCATCTAAAAATTATAAAAACAACAACTGTCAATTAATAAATTATTTTATTCATTTTGGTTTACTATCCATAATTTCTATGATAAAATCTATATGAGAATAGGGATGATACCATATGGATAGTAAAATAGTTAAAATTGCTGGGACTGAAAATAAGGCAAAAGTTATACGTTATTTTTCTTTAGTTAATCATGATAAAAAATATATTTGTTTTATTAACTATAGTGGAAAAGGATTAGATTTATCAACAATTAATTTAGGATATGTATCAATAATTGGTGATAAAATAATTGTTTTTAAAATGGAATCGGATGATGAATGGTTAAGAATTAAGCCAATAATGGAGAATTTGTTTGCAACTGGATCAAGTAATGAGATTGTCACATATCCTGTTGATAATATTGAAAGAATAGATATTGTTAGTTATCATACTTTCGATAAAAAGAATACTGATTTTAGTAAATTCTTCAATGTAAAAGTTCCAGAAGAAATTGAATTTTCTTTTGAATTAAAACATCATAATCCAACTCCAACTCCAGATGTTACTCCTAGTGTAGTTACTACACAAGGTCCTTTTGAAACAACTACACCTGTTAGACCTTCACGAAAAAAAGGATCTAGGATGGTTATTGTTCTTGCTATTATTTTATTAATATTGGCTATAGCTGCAGCTCTTTATTATTTTAAAGATGAAATATTCAAAACTGCACAACCAGTAAATAACAATACAAGTAATGGAATTAATGAAACACCACAATTTGCTGAAAATGAATTAGTATGTACAATTAAATATAATGATAACGAATCAAATGGTATTGTCAGTGAAAAATTATCATATGTTTTCTCTGATGATAAAGCAACAGTAGCTTCGGTTAAAATGGAAAGTAAGATGGAATTTACCGATGAAGAAGAATATAAGACAAGTAAGCAAAGCGCTCAAATGGGATTAGCTTTTGCTTCTATGTTTGGTATTACAATGAATATTGAACCTAATGATCAAAAATTAGCTTATACAATTAGCATGGAAATGGATGCTACACAGATAACAGAGTCAGGTTTCGAAGTAGAACAAAACGGATCTTATGATGAAGTAAAAGAACAAGCATTAGTTATAGGTTATACATGTAATGGTGATAGTAAGGAATATAATAAAAGCATCGGTAATGGTGAAATTAAAGCTATTGATAAATCTGCAATCATTGTTAATGATGGATGGCGTATTGTAGCAACAGCTGATAATATTGATGAAAATTCAACAGCATTAGAGTTCTCAATTAATGTTCGCCATTTAAATGATTCAAATAGAAGTTTAACTGGTACTCTAACAACTTATGATGAAAATAAGAAGCCATTGTCCAAAACTACTATTTCATCAAAAAATGTAAAAGGTAATTCATATTTTCAAATTGATGCAGATACTGATTTTGATACTAAAGAATTAGTTGAAGATTTTGATTTTAATAATGTTAAATATTTCAGTATTGAAATAAATAAATAAATTTATTATAGGACTTAAGATCAATTTATAAGTCCTTTTTTATGCCTAAAAAAAAGATAAATAAGTTATTTATCTTTTTATATCTTTCACAATATTATAAATGCATGAGTAACTACGTCTACTATAAAACTTACAGAATCTTCTTATACTTGCATTACTCTTACTATAAAGTTTAATAATATATTGCTTTTCTTGTTCACTAATAGTGTTAGAAGGCTTTCTATTTTTATTGCCATGTTCTAATGAAATAGTGCCATCTAATATCTCCTTTTTTAGTTTACATATATATTTAGGATGATACCCTGTAATTTCTGCAATTTCTAAATATGATAAATAAGAATCATTTTTCAGCTTCTTTTTCATCAAATCTATTGCCAATTGTTTTTTTTCACTCATAATATCACCTAACATAATCATACCACAAAAGTAATTATTTCGCAAGATAACCTTTTTTGTGACAGAATTACCCTTTTTTATCAATAAACTGTAAAGTTCAATGTCCTTTTATTTACATATAATTATTTATTATTAAATTTTACTTCCATTGAAGCTAATTGTCCAGCTTCTAATTTGTCCCTATTCATTTGTTCACGTTCGAACCAAACATAACTTACAAACTCCCATATAGCAAACCAAGAAACAATAACTATAACTTGAAACAACATAGATGTATCATCAAATGATGACAATAGAAGGCTTATAACTAAAGTTGTTATTCCAAATAATAATAACATTACGGCCTTTTTTCGATTTTGTTTTAGTTCAAGTATTTTATCCCCTAATTTTAAACCAAAATAATCCCTTATAACCTCAGTAATCATTTTTTGTTGTTCTTCAGTAAAATTACATCCATATATATCAATAACAATTGGATAAATAACCGGTATATAATATGTATTTTCTTCTACATAAACAACGAAATCTCTATTCAACCATTCAGACCCTTTAATTGAATACTCAGATATTATATCATTAATCGAATCCACTTTTACTGATATATAAGCTTTGCCATTTTCTACATAAAATTCTCTTACGTATTTAGCAAAGTCAAATCTAGCTTTTTGAAATTTTTTGATATGTTTTTTATTTTCTTTTTTGTTTTTCATATTTTCATCCCCATTAAAAATTATATCACAAAATAAAAGAATTAAAACAAATTTAATTCTTTTATTGTTTTTATAACATAGTCATAATCTAGTCTTTCTGTTAATTCAAACAAAGTATAATCAGTTTCATATTTAACTGTTTTTTGTTCATTATCAAGGTGTAATATTATACGATTATATATTGTAATTCCTGTTAGTTTCATTATTGCATTCTTATCTCGTATGATGTATGTATTCATCATATTCCCCCCTTTGGGAACTTAGTATATTATAGATCCAAGATAATTGCAAACATTTATTTTCGACAGTTTTCGACAAAATTCTAATATTATCTCTTTTTTGCTTTTTCAATCCTTACAATACGATCATTTAATTTTTGATTATATACTCTTTTTATTACTATATCAACAACATCGCTACTTACATCCATAAAAGTAAACTTAGTCATGATTTCAATATTATTAAAATTATCTTTATCTACTTTTGTAACATCTTTTAGAAAATCTAATAAAGTACCTTTTTTTAAGTTATCCATTTTACCTATTGTTAAAAATACTCTTGTAGCATTTGGGTTAAAATGTCTTTCTTTTTCAACAACTGTTAAATCTTTTTTAAAATCTGAACCTAATTCTTTCTTAAACATAACCTTTAATAAAGCTGCTGAAAATTTCATTAAATCTTCTTTATTCATATCCCTAACATATTTTATGTATTCTTCATGTTCATTGTTTTCAACCGTATTTTTAATTATATTTAAAACCTTTTGATACTTAGCTTCATATATATCTTCAGCCTTTGGTAATTCTAAATATTCGATCTTGCATTTAGCTGCTTTCTCAACATCATTTAAAAATTTCATTTCTCTAGCATTAACCAAAGTAATAGCTTCACCTTCGTTATTAACACGGCCAGTACGACCAATTCGATGAATATAGCCTTCAACATCTTGTGGTAGACTATAGTTAATTACACATTCAATATTATCAACATGAATTCCACGAGCCGCTACATCAGTTGCAATCAAATAATTAAATGCTCCTTGTTTAAATCTATCAAGTGTTTGAATACGCATACTTTGTGCAATATCTCCATGCATAGCTTCAACATTATAATTACGTGTTGCTAGTTCCGTTACCAATTTATCAACTTCTTTTTTTGTTTGACAAAAGATAATTCCTAACTTAGCTGATTTAATATCTAAGATACGACATAAGGCTTCTAATCTTGTTTTTTCTGATACTAAAGAATAATATTGTTTAACATTTGTTGAAGTTTTACTAGTAGATTCAATAGATATATATTGATAATCCGCTTTCATATATTGTTCCGCTAACATTTTTATTTGATTTGGCATAGTAGCTGAAAATAATAATACTTGCTTATTTTGATTAGTCTTTTTAAAGATAAATTGAATATCTTCTAAAAATCCCATGTTTAACATTTCATCTGCTTCATCTAAGACAAAAAATTCTAAATCTTGAATATTTAAAACGCGTCTTTCAATTAAGTCCATTACTCTACCTGGTGTTCCTACAACAATGTCTACACCCTTTTTAAGCATTCTTATTTGAGTATCAATACTAGATCCACCATATACTGCTAAAACATTGAATTTACTTGATGTATTTAAAGCATTAAATTCTTCACTAACTTGTAGAGCTAACTCTCTTGTTGGTGTTAAAACAATAGCCTTAACAAAGTTTGTTTTAACATTAATTTTTGATAGAACACAAGCCGCATATGCTAAAGTCTTACCTGTTCCTGTTTGTGCCTGACCGATTACATCATTACCATCTAAAATAAGTGGTATGATAGATTCTTGAATTTTACTTGGTACATTAAAACCTAATTTATCAATTGATTTTAAAACATTATCTGATAGACCAAGTTCATTAAAATTTTTATTACTCATTAAATTTCCTCTTCCCAACGACTAATTATATTATATATTCTTGCTATATACAAGCAAAATATTACTATTTTAATAATTTACTTAAAATAAAAAAATATGCATTAACATATTTTAATTATTTTCTTTGACTGATTCCAAGTATATTTTCTTCTTAAAAGCGCCTCTTTTTAATACTTTTTGTTTTCTAATATCCTCAAAATCATTAAAAGAAACACCTTTAGCATCTAAGATTCCTAGCATTACTTCCATCATATCAGCTAGTTCTTCAACACTACCAGATTCTTGATATTCTTCTAATTCTTCCTTTAACTTAATATTTAATTCTTTTAAATACTCTTCATCACTTAATATTCTAGTAATTGGTGTACAATTATCCGCAAGTATTACCTCAGGTATCTTATCTCTTACTAATTTATTATATACTTTCATAATTTACTCCTATCAACTATTTATATCATTAATAACGCCATTTATTAAGTTTAAATCTGAAGGTACAATCCACTTAATATTGGCTTTTTCAAAAATAGCTTGCGGCAATACTGCGCCTGTTCTTGCTCCATCCATCCATTTAGGATTTTGAGGCATAAGGTCATATAGTTCTTGTAATGACATATTATAAAATATTTTTTCATTTCCTTTAACAAAATCATCAAAACTAACCATATATTTATGTATTCCATCTTCAAAGAGAGTATTTTCTACTAAGTTATATTTAGTTAATTTTTCAAATCTTTCTTCGCCACCAGTAAATATTGCACAATCATAATCTGTTTCAAATATCACATCTTTTATCTTTTCTTTTACAAAAGTAACTATATCTTCTATTTTAGCAGTGGAATAATGATCGTTAGAATTAGGAAATTCATTTAATAGTTCCGCAACACCTATCTTTAGATTTTTACGATCAATTATTTTATTATCTAAAAAAGTAATTAGTTCCGTTGTTTTACCACCCATATTTATTATCATAACTTTCTTACTACCATAATTATTTTCCATGGCTTTTCCTAAATAGTAATTTTCAATACCATGACTGATAATATTGAAGTGTAAATCAAGTTCTTTATTAAACTCTTTAACTAGTTCTTGTCTTTGACTATAACTTAAGTTTCTAAAAATACCCGTTACATAAATATGAGTATCTTCATATTTCGTTTTATACTTTGACACTAATTCGTTAAAGTAATCAAATAATTCTTTTCTATTATAATCACTAATTCCCTTTTCCTCAGTAAAGTCATTTTTAAAATAAATTGAATGCTCTTCAAGTAACTTTAAACTTTCTTCATGTTCATATACTTTAATAGTTGATGAGCCTAAATCAATATAGTATTCCTTCATACATCCTCCATTATTTTCTTACACAATGTAATTAACTATATTATAGCATAAAAAAAGATTCACTAAGAATCATTTTTCATTATTTTTATTTACAACTACAATATCTTTTTTCTTCTTTTCCACAATACTATAATACTTCTTGTAGTAAATGATAAAACAATTGTAATGACGGAATATAGCAATGAGATAATAAATATATTTCCAGCATTACCTGTTGTTAAATAAAGTAATAAACAATTTAAAATATAATTAATTAATACAAAAACTAAAATATTTTTTATGAATATTCTTTGAATTATTCCCCCTATTATTGACATGAAAGGTATAATCATATAAATAATAGTAATAATTACTCCTAAATCACCCATTCCACCTTGTTTAACTGCATTTAAATACCACACATATAAACATGCGTATATAACTAATATAACTGAACCATAAATTAAGTTTCTTTTCATATTTCAACTCCCTATCTTACTTAATTCATTAAAGAATTCCATTTGCACTACTTTACTAGTTGCATTAACTTTTTTTCTAAAATTTTCATCCCAATATATTTGATTATTAATACCTAATGCAACTGCAAAAGCTAAATAATCTTCCCATATAATATATTCTTCTGTTTTTTTCGATTTAAGACTAGAAAGATCTTTTAGAAAATGCTTAAACTTAGCCATTTTTTCTTGTTCCAATAAACCAGCTTCCGTTAACACAATTTTTTTATTCATATATGATGTCATATAAATAAAAGCATATAGTATGAGTGACCACACTAATAATGGTAAAGCTAAAATAAGCAGAATATAGAATATAGTAACTAAAGCATTATCTGTATCACTAAGTAAATTTAATAGACTAAATATTCCAATTATAATCAAAATTGGAATATATACATTTATAGCCAATTTTGTCTTTTCTTTTTGAGTTAATGGCCCTTTTACTTTGACTAAATCAATTTTTAATGCATCAGCCATTATTTTATCTTTCCAAACAAAAGGGGAAAATACTTCTTTTTTACTATACACATTTATCAAATATATCTCGTGTTCCATCAAATTATCATTTTGTATATCAGTTACACTAATTATACCATCTACTTCTTTTAAGTAACCATGATTGATCAAATATAGAGTAGTTGCAAGTACATCTTTATTTGGCTCTATTGCTTGATCCAATAGTAAACTAGCTAGAGCAGGACTGTAATTAGTTGGAACATTTCTTACGTATTCATAATCATTTGTTTCAACATATCTAGCATCCTGCATTCTTCTAATTTGATTAACTCTTTTGATTGGCTGAACAATCGAAAAAATAAATATTTTTATAAATAAAATAATAATTAAAGTTATAAAAAGTGCAAAAACAAATGATATTAGTAATCCAAAATAAATAGGAGTCTCTGGATCATTACTTATATTACTAAAAGTGCCTATAAAATATATTAAAAATATAACAATTCCAATATATAGTGTTACCTTACTTCTTTTTTTCATACAATCACCTAAAATCCTGTTTCAAATCTTTTTTTATTTCTTTCGATTTTTTTAAAGCTTCCATCTATAATTTCTTCATCACTAAAACCGATTAAATTTCCTAACAATATTAAATTAACTAATATTCTTTTAATTCTTTCCTTGCTAAAGTCATTTATCAGTAATGAACTTTCATAATATAAATAAACAAATTGATCAACCGTATCATTGTTTTCAGGTTTAACAAAATCTTCTTCAAAATCTACATCTAACATATTACAAAAATATAGTACCATCAGCATACAATCAGCAAATTCATCTAATATATCTTCTTTATCACTAGGACCTTTTTTTGACCAATATTTAAAGCATCTTGTCTCATTAGCAAGTTCCCCTAACTCCACTAATAGTTCTAGTACATTTTTTCTAAATGTATCTCTAGAATGATTGTCATATAGTTCATGAAATATTTCATCTAATTTTTTATTTTCTTCATATATTTTGTTAAATTTTATCATTATACACCTATTATTCACTTAAGAACTTTTCTTCATTAATATCATTAGTATATTTACTCCAATTTATTTTATAGTCGCTATATTTATCTTTAAACTCTTGTTTATCAGAAATTTCTATATTAAACGATTTTAAAATATCAACTAATTTATTTTTAGTTTCATCAATTAAAGATTCATCAGTAACAATCTTTTCAACTTCTACAATATATCCATATCCAGCAGTGTAATCAATAGTTAACTTTATATCTTGATAACTTCCCTCTAATCTTTTTCTAAACCATTTAATTTCTACTTCATATCCCAAACATTCAAGCATCTTACTTAAATCAGATCTATATTTATTATCAACTAAAACTTCCATTTCCTCCCTAGCATCATCATGAATTTGACCTTTTTTCAACCACATCTTAGTATAATCTTTAGTATACATTATTCTAAAGTCAGTATCTCCCTTAAAATAATATGTTATTTGTTTGGATTCATTAAATTTTACTTTCTTATTTTTAAAATCATTAATTAACTCATTATATTTTTCTTTGCTTATAAAACTTCTTTGTTCTACTTCAAACATATAAACACCTCTATTATAAGTATAACAAATAAATAATATTAATTAAATAAAAAACTAAGTAATTTTTACTTAGTTTCATATTCATCTAAAAAATTATACTCTTTACCATCTTTACGATACCCTAATATAGCATCTAGATTAACGTTACTCATGCTTTTGAAAATATTGTTGTCAACACTAGGATTAACTTTTCTAAGTTGTTTTATCAACTCTTTAATTTCTTTTCTTTTGCTTGTTCCATCATTTATTAATGAACATCCTTCAGTAAATCTACAAGCACAGTTAATAAATGTTAACTCATTACTGTTTTTCCAAGCAATAATATCTTCCTCTTTAACTAAATAAAGAGGTCTTATTAATTCAATACCTTCAAAGTTATCACTATGTAATTTTGGTAACATAGTCTTAACTTCCGAACCATAAAATTGACTTAGTAAAGTTGTTTCAATTACATCGTCAAAGTGATGTCCTAAAGCAATTTTATTATAACCTAGTTCTTTAGCTCTATTATATAAGTAACCCCTTCTCATTCTAGCACATAAATAACAAGGACTTTTTGATTCCACTGTTGATACTACATCAAAAATATCACTTTCAAACATTTCAATATCAACATTTAATACTTTGGCATTGTCTAAAATAAAACTCTTATTATATTCATTGTATCCAGGATCCATTACTACATATTTAGCTTCAAATTTTATCTTGCCATGTCTTTGTAATTCTTGAACACATTTAGCTAATAAAAATGAATCCTTTCCCCCAGAAATACAGACCATAATTTTATCACCATCATTGATTAATTTATAATCTTTAATAGCTTTAGTAACTTTTGTCCAAATACCTTTGCGATGTTTTTTTATTATACTTCTTTCTATTTCTTGATATTTTTCCATATTAATCCACCATTTCCTTATAGCATATATCAAAGTATTTCATAAATTCGTGTAACTCATCAAGAGTTGTTAAATGAGATAAGCTTACTCTTATAGAAGAAGTAGCCATATCTTTATCTTTTGACATTGCATAAACAGCTTTTGAAGGTGTATTAGGTGGACAACATGCTGATTTGGTTGAAACATAAATTTCATACTTTTCTAAAGCAGTAGTAAAATTAATTGCCTTTATTCCTTTAATACTAAAATTTAAAGTGAAAGGAATAGCATCTTTAGGACTATTAATATTAACCTTTTTATATTTACTTAATTCTTCTCTTAAATATTTATTTAAATCTTCTACATATTTAATTTTATTTTCCAAATTCTCTAATGCTAATTCTAAAGCCTTATCAAATGCTAACACATTAGCTAACACTGGAGTTCCACTACGATAGACAGTAGTACTCTTACCACCTAAAATAATTGGCCTCAATTGAACATCCTTCTTTTTAATTAATGCTCCAAAACCATTCAAACCATAGAACTTGTGTGGGGCTATTGTTACTAAATCCACATCACTAAAATCAATAGATGATTTACCAATAACTTGTGATGCATCAGTATGAAAATGACAATTAGGATAATCTTTTAACAGCTTTCCTATTTCTTCTACTGGTTGTCTAATTCCGACTTCACTATCAACTGAAGCTAAACTAACTAAAATAGTATCATTTCTTAATAATTTCTTTAATCCTTCAATATCAACCTTACCATTAGGTAAAATAGGTATCATTTCTACTTCAAATCCCTCATCTTGCATAACGCTAGCAGGGGCAATTATAGAAGTGTGTTCCATTGGTGTTATTAAAATATGCTTACCAACATTTTTATATCTTTTGCATATACCAGTAATAGCTAAATTATTTGATTCACTAGCACCACTTGTATAAATTATTTCTTCAGGAGAAATATGTAAGTTCTTAGCAATATTCATAGTTGCATTATCTAATAAACTCTTAGCTTCCAAACCTAACTTATGTAATGAGTTAGGATTAGCATAATACTTCAAAGTTGTATCATAAAAAAGATCTAACACCTCTTTATTAACGGGACTATTAGCTGCATAATCTAAGTAAATCATATTTCACCTCCATCAATCTAATATATTTTATCATAAAAAGCATTAAAAAAATCAACAATGTTGATTTTAGTTTTTAATATTTATTTATCAAAATCTATTCTCTCTAAATCTTTAAAGGCCGGTCCGTATATAACATGACCATACTTATCAAAAATAGATCCATGACATTTAGATTCCCATACCTTATCTACATCATTCCATATTAAAGTACATCCCATATGAGTGCATACATTCTTTAGAAATATGAATTCATTTTCACTTTCTCGATAAACCAATGCGTTGGTATTTTTATATCTCATAACTTTTCCACTACCAACTTTTATTTTACTTAATTCATAATTTTTTATAAACAATCTACTAAGTACTAATCCATCAATACTATGTGCAATCATTCTAAATGTGGATTTTAAATCTTTAGCTAATGTATATCTATTGGTTTTATATAAGTCATCATATTTCTTACCCAGAAGCATATTAGTAACATTTTTGGCAGCAATATGACTATTTGTGAATCCCCATTTTTGAAAACCTGTGATTAAAATTATATTAGGATTTTTATTTGAATATTTGCCAACAAAAGGTAATGAGTCAATTGGCATACAGTCTTCTGTGAACCACTTATATAATATTTTAGCATCCTTATCTATGTCATGTATTTTATTAATTAACTTTTCATAACACTTATTTATATCTATATCTAATCCTGTATAATGATCACTTCCTCCTATTATTAATGTAGAATTATCATAAGTTCTAATATAATAATAAGGTTCATCAAGAGATACATAGTTAGCAGTTATTTTAACACTTGTCTTAAACGCTACTGCATAAGATTTACTTTGATATATTTTTGCAAAATATAAATTATCAGGATTCAAGAAAGGATAGTGACAAGCCATAATAATTTTATCAGTATTTATTTTATAATTATTATTAATTAATACTTCATATCTATCATCTTTTTTCTCGATTTTAGTTACATTAGAATTTTCATATAATAAGCAATTATTTCTAATCAAAATATCTATAATATTCATCATATATTTCATAGGGTTAAATATAAATTGATTTTTAAATTCAAGGCCCTTTTTATATTTAAAAATATCTTTTTTTGAACGTAGTAATTTAACATCAGCATATTCTCTAACTGTGTTATATTGCTTTTTTAATGTTTCAACATTTTTATCTTCACTAGCACATAATATAGTACTTTCTTCTCTATAATCACACTTTATCCTTTCAGATTCTATTATTTCATTAATTATATCTAAACCTTCAATTTGTGAATTTAAATAGGATATTGCTGTATCCTTGTCGTGCTTCTTCTTTATTTCTTCATACATAGAGTCATGAGCAACACTAACTTGTGCAGTAGTAAATGCACTTACCCCACTTGCTAGTTTTTTACTATCAACTAAAACAAATTTAATACCATTTTTCATAAAATTATAAGCACACATTAAACCTGCTATACCACCACCTATTATTAAAACAGGCGTATCTATATTTTTATCCACAGTAGGTAAATTTTTATTTATATAATCTCTCATCCATATTGATTCCATTTTTATCACCTAAATTTAGTATAGGCGAAATATGAATATATAATTCAAAATATTATTTTAAATTATATTATAATACTTGGATTTTTAGTTTTTTAATTATATAATAGTTAATCAAAAGGAAGATAATGTATGTCAAAAATAGAAATCAATAGTTTAAATGAACTTATCAATAAAGGTTATCCGATGGAATATGTACAAAATATAATCAATAATGTCCTTTTATTAAGTTTACAAGTAAAAGAAGATTATCCTGATTATAAACAATGGTTTTTAAGTAAACAAGTACCTGGGATATATGATGGCAGTAGAAATATTATTGTAGCTCATATCAATGATAAAATAATTGGTTTTGCAAGTTTAAAAAAAGGCGAAACAGAAAAGAAAATTTGTACTTTTTTTGTAGATGAAGTATTTAGAAAAAACAAAATAGGTTTTTTACTTACTCAAAAAGCTATTGAATGGTTAGAATTTGAAAAACCATTGATTACTATTCCTTTAGATAAACTTGGAGGATTTATAAAAATTGCAAAAAAATATGACTGGTCAGTTACAGATATAAAAGATGGTTTATACAGAATAAATAATCCCGAAGTAATTGTTAACGGTTTTATTGAAAGCATAAATTCCGAACCAGTTAAAATAAAACAAAAATCAATTTCACGTATATGGTTCTTCTATTGTTATAATAAATTTACTAATATTTTCAAGTTCCCAAATTTAAGATTAAAATATAAAAACAAGTAATTCTAAATTTATTTGTTTTTTATTGCATAGTAATTATTATTTCAAAATACTACATTTTTCGTACTATTTTTTTTATGTCGATTATGGTATAATTATAGGGTAAAAGAATAGTCGGAGGGGTATGATTGAAGATTTATTTAATTGACAACAAAAAAATCGATAAATATGTTTTGCCAACTAAAGTAGATTCAGCTTTTTTAATGCCTTATAGATCTTTAAATAGCGATGAAGATAGTATTGTTACTATTGAAGCAGAAGCTGGCAAATGGAAATTAAAAAGTAATGGGAATGTCAATATTGTTAATAATCAAGAAACAGTAGAAGAAATGACGTTAGATGATTATTCTTTTTATTATCTAAAAATATTAGGTCGAAATGAATATATTATGCTTTATGCTTCCCCAACAATCGAAAAGGAAATCTATGCTTTAGATTATTCAAAATTAACTAATATTAAAATAGGTAATAGTAAAGATTGTAATATTTTATATAATAGTCCTTTAGTTGATAATATTCAATGTGAAATAACTAAAGTTGAAAATAGTTGGGTAATTGAAACTAAAAGTACTAATTTTTATACATATGTAAATAATCAAAGTATTATAAAACATGAATTGAAAATTGGAGATGTAATTTTCTTAAACGGTTTGAAAATTATCTGGATGAATGGTTTTCTAAAAATCAATAACCCAAAAAGTAGTGTAAGTGTCAAAGACTTAACAGCTTATAATACAAATGATAATGTTAATAATTCTACTTATGAACAAGTAGACGAAGAAGAAAGCAGTATTAATTTATATAAAGATGATGATTATTTTTTTCATACTCCTCGTATGAGAGAAAAAGTTGAACACCTTGATTTAGAAATTGATGCTCCTCCTAATAAAGATGATCAACCAGATATTCCTTTCTTATTATCAATTGGAACAAGTTTAACAATGTTAGCTTCTTCATTTGTTACAGGATATTCTGTTTTTGATAGTCTTTCAACTGGTAAAAAGACTTTGATGGGTGTTTTACCACAAATTATAATGTGTTTAGCCATGATTATTGGTAGTTTAGTAATTCCAAGACTTATGACTGCTTATAATAAAAGAAAACGTAGGAAACGTGAAGAATTAAGACAAACAAAATATAAAGCTTATTTAGATAAGAAAGAGCAAGTAATTGATCAAACAATGAAACAACACACTCTTATTGAATATGCTAATAATCCTTCAGCGTTTGAATGCTCTAATATGATTATTAATAATGACAAAAAATTATGGAGTAGACAAATTAATGATGGAGACTTTCTTGCTGTTCGTTTAGGTATTGGAGATAAAGATACTGATTTAACTATTAAAGCACCAGAAGAACATTTTACTTTAGATGAAGATAATTTATTTGAATCAGTATATAGAGTAGTGGAAAAAGCTAAATTACTAAAAGATGTACCAATAACCTATTCTTTAACTAGTAAACCTAATATATCTTTTATCTTTAATACACAAGAAAAGGAAAAATACCTCAATAGTATTATTACCCAAATAGTAGCGAATCATAGTGCTAATGATGTAAAATTGGTTATTTTAACTAATAAAAAGCAAGAAAAGAATTGGGAATATACTAAATTTTTACCACACTGTTGGAGTGATAATAAAAATATTAGATTCTTCGCAACTAATCAAGATGAGCTAAGATCAATTGCTAGTTATCTTGAAGAAGAATATAAAATGCGTCGTGATCAAATAAAAGATGCTGGTAAAGATGAAGAAGGATTAGAGGATCTAAAGAAAGATCAAGGATTTAAAAATTTTTCACCTTATTATTTAATCTTTTGTGATAATTATAAAACAGCTAAAAAAGAAGCTATTGCTGATATGATTTGTAAAAATGAACAAAACTTAGGTTTTTCACTTATTACAATGTCTAATAGTACTAGGGATTTACCAAGTACTTGCGAAACATTTATCAGTATAACAACCAAAGATGGCTGTATCTTAGGCGAAGAAATAGAAACACAATCACAAGTTCAATTCAAACTTGATGCTATTCCTGACTTAGATATGAAAGCATTAAGTGTTAAACTAGCAAATATTCCTATTTTATCAAAAGATGAAAGTGCCGGTTTACCAAATATGATTTCTTTTCTTGAAATGTACAACGCTTCTAAGGTAGAACAATTAAATATTCTAAATAGATGGAAGTCTAACAATCCAGTTGTAAATTTATCTACTCCTGTTGGTGTTAAAACAACTGGCGAATTATTTATGCTAGACTTACATGAAAAATTTCATGGACCACACGGTTTAATTGCCGGTTCTACAGGCTCAGGTAAAAGTGAATTTATTATTACCTATATCTTATCAATGGCTGTTAATTATCATCCATATGAAGTTCAATTTGTTCTAATAGATTATAAAGGTGGTGGCTTAGCTGGGGCTTTTGAAAATAAAGCAACAGGTGTTCATATTCCTCACCTTGCTGGAACTATAACAAATCTAGATACTAGTGAAATGAATAGAACTTTAGTATCAATAGAAAGTGAATTAAAAAGACGTCAAAGAATATTCAATGAAGTAAAAGATTCTCTTGATGAAAGTACTATTGATATCTATAAATATCAAAGATTATATCGTGAAGGAATTGTTAAAGAACCATTAGCTCATTTATTTATCATTACAGATGAGTTTGCGGAACTTAAGAGTCAAAGACCAGAATTTATGGATCAACTAATTACAACCGCTCGTATCGGCCGTTCATTAGGCGTTCATTTAATTCTAGCAACTCAAAAACCAAGTGGTGTTGTTAACGATCAAATTTGGAGTAACTCTAAATTTAAAGTATGTTTAAAAGTACAAGATCGTTCAGACAGTATGGAAATGTTGAAAAAGCCAGATGCAGCTAGCTTAAAAGATGTTGGCCGCTTCTATCTTCAAGTTGGTTATGATGATTACTTTGATATTGGTCAATCAGCTTGGGGTGGTGCTAAATATGTTCCAAGTAATCGTATTTTAAAGAAAGTTGATGATTCAATTAACTTTGTTAATAATGTAGGCTATGTAGTCAAAACTATTAATGACTTAGTTAAAGAAAATCCTAAAAATGATAAAAATGGTAACTTGGGTGATCAATTAACTAATACTGTTAAATATATCTATCAGTTATCTGAAAGTGAAAACATCAAGCGTAAAAAGTTATGGCTCGATATCATACCTGGATTTATTTATATCAATGATTTAAAAGTAAAATATAATTATAAACCTAATCCATTCTTTATTAATCCTGTTATTGGTGAATATGATAAACCTACTAAACAAGAACAAGGCTTATTAAATTTAGATTTAACTAACGGTGGTAATACTGTTATTTACGGTCAAAGTGGTAGTGGTAAGGAACTATTAGCAACCACTATTATTTGGTCAACGATTGCTGAACATACACCACAAGAAGTTAATTTCTATATTATCGATTGTGGTGCTGAAACATTAAAAGTATTTAATAATATTCCACATGTTGGTGAAGTAGCAACAGTAGATGAACAAGAAAAAATAAATAACATCTTTGCTATGGTTTATGAAGAAATGGAAAGACGAAGAGATTTATTCTCTGATTATGCTGGAAGTTATATAAATTATTGCGAAAATAGTGGTAATAAACTACCATTAATTATTGTTGTTATAAACGGTTACGATATTTTCTCTGAAGCATTTAATAAATTATCTGAAGCAGCACAACCTATTTATCGTGAATGTGCCAAATTTGGAATTAACTTTATTATAACAGCTGCTACAACAGCAGCCGTAAGAAGTCGTATGGCTCAAAACTTCAATAATAAAATTGCTCTTCAATTACCTAACGATGATGATTATCGTGCAGTTATTCAAAATACACCAAGAGGATTAATCCCTGCTAAGTATGTTGGGCGAGGTATTATTGATAAAAACGATGAAGTATTTGAATTCCAAACTGCTTATATTTATGAACCTAGTCAAATAAATAATGTTATTAAAAAGGCTAGTGAAATTCTTAATCAATCGTATACCGAAAGAGCTAAAAGAATCACTGTTGTTCCTGATGAAATAACGTTAGATTTAGTTATAAATGAAGCTACTGATCTTGGACATATTCCAATTGGTTATAACATTGATACTAAGAATATATTTAAATATAACTTTACAGAAAATAATATCAATATTGTTTTAAGTAATGAAATTGCAGATAAAATCGAATTTGTTTATGCAATTGCTAAAGAAATGAAAAAATATGCCAATATTATGGTTATTGATTTTTTACGTATCTTTAACACGAACATTGAAGGTGTTCCTTGCCATAAAAATGATTTTGATAAAATTATGGTAGCTATTAATAATCAAATTCAAGATGATGCCAATGGTACAAATAAGAATATTTATATAATGGTTGGTATTGGAGCATTTACAAGTAAAGTAGGTCCTAATATTAAACCAATCTTAACCAATATTTTCAATAGAGCAAGTACTCTAAAAAACAATGCGTTCTTATTTGTAGATGATTATTCATCATATAAGAATATGCAACTAGAACCTTGGTACTCTACACAAGTTAATAATACTTCAGGTATTTGGTTAGGTGATGGTATAGGATCACAAATTGCTATTAATGTTACTAACATTGATGCAGAAACAAGAAAGAAAAACTTTGCATACATGGGATTTGCTATTACTAAAGGTAAACTAACAACTATAAAATGTGTAGTGGATGTGGAGGAACAAAATGAAAAATAAAATATTAATTGAATTAATTGTTCCTGAAATTGAAGAAACATATAACTTATACATTCCTGTTAATAAGCGTATTGGTAATGTTATTATTCTTATGACTAAAGCCATATTTGATATTAGTAGTGGAACTTATAGTATTAATGGGAATAGTTCTCTTTATAATCGTGAAACTGGTCAAAAATATTCTGTTAATGATTTAATAAGAGAAACTGATATTAGAAATGGGACTAGCTTAATCCTAATGTAACTATAAACAGACTGTAAAGTCTGTTTATTTTTTGCCTATTTGCTTGTTTTAAAGTATCTAAGAATAGTATAATTTTATTATAAGGTGGGGAAATATAAATGAGTAAAATTAATATAAATCAAAATGCTTTTAAAGGTGGTAAACCACACAAATTGTATAAAACTGTTATTGCGACAATTGGAGCAATTACTTTAACTATAAGTATTGCAGGTGGAATATATGTTTTTAATAATCTAAGTGAATATCATAAATTTAAAGATAGCTATCAACCAAGTAGTTATACATCACAAGTAGAACCTACCAAAACCCCTACTGCCCCTACTACTGGCTCACCAGCAATAACAACAAATCAAGAAGTAATAGAAATTTACAATCCTACATTAGGAATTACTGAATCTGATTTAAGCAAAGTTAATACTCTACTAAATAGTGCTAATTATAATCAATTTAAAAATTATATTGAAGATATTGATGTAGTTTATCCAAATGAAGATTTATTTGGAATTGATGCTGCACTTAGTAAATATAATCAACTAACATTTGATGTTTCTAATCATAGTGGTGATATATTAAAAGATGCTAGTAGTATTAATGCCTCACAATTAATGAATATTATAATTGAAAATAATAAAGTTTACCTTGATGAATCTAGTAATAAAATTGGTGGCGGAAAAGTATATGATAATCTAAGTAATAAAGATTTACTTGAAGTATGTCAAATAATTACTGACACTTTTAATTATCATTTAGAAAAAGGATTAATTGATGCAGATAAGGCAAGTTGTAATTTAGCTCATTTAAAAATATTTAAAGCTGCTTCCCCAGATATGGCATTTATGACTAAAGATAACTGTTTAGTTATCAGTCCAGATATGGTAAGTGTATTACAAATAATGAATCCTAATATTGATGCATATCGTAATACCATTATTCATGAAGTTATGCACATATTTCAAGATGCTTGCATTGATGTTCAGAAAAATAATGGGTTTGATACCAATTATGGTCCAGCTTATGCTTGGCCAAATTTAAAAACCAATCCTCTAATGTGGGATTGGTTCATTGAAGCAGCAGCTGAAAAAAATGCCAATAATTATACTGGTGATGATGCTAGTACATATCATAATATGATTGGCTATTTAGAAGGTATGAGTTTAGTTACAATTCTAGATGATGATGTTAATGTTAATCAAACAGAAAGATTAACATTTGACAATAGATTAAAGCCGTTGTTTGAGCAATTTAATTGCATTACTGATGAACAAAAAAAAGAATTAATAAAAATGATGTACTCTCTTGATATTATGCATATGCAAACAGAAGATTTTGTTAAAATCTATGAAGAAAAATATGGTACTAAACTTAATACAGCTGATTTTGATAAACTTAATTATCAAATGAAAGGTAGTATTTGTACTACATTAACTAAATATTTTTATTTAAATCTTGCAGAGCAAATAAAAGATAAGAATCTTAGTCTTCAAGATACATTCTTTCTAATAACACTTTTTGAAAGTGAATTAAATAGTCATCTTAAATATACAAGAACAGACTTATTTGAATATAATGAGGATTTTATGAATCAATACGTTGATATTCAAGATCATTTCCTTAAAGCATTATCACAAGGTAATAATTATACAAGTAATGAATTGTTAGATCTATATGATAATTATGGAATGACTTTATTAAAAGATGGTACTAAATCACCTAATTATAACCTTAGTTGGTTAAGTAATGATAAGAAGAATTATCTTCTGTCTAGGGAAAAAGCTTTACACAATATAAGTACTGGTAACATTAGAAATAGCTATGAAAACACGTTAAGTATTACACACGAAAATGTAAGGTAACAAACAAATTAATTGTCAGTTTTTGGAATATATGATATACTTAAACCATAGGGTAAGAAAATGCCCTCCATACAGCAAACAGGTGGTGATTATTTTGGAAGGAACTAATCTACGTGGTATTAATGAAGAAGGAATTAAAAAACTTATTTTAAATATCTATGATTATTCTGAACAAATTAATACTATCTTAAATTCAATTGATGACTTGGTAAATGACACAAAAAAACACTTTACAATTGACGAAAATGATAGCTTTTATACAAGATTTTCAGCTATTAAAGATAATTTTATGAATGTTAGGGATAATATTCTAAGTTATGCTGAAGAAATATTAAAGGCTGGTCAAAATTATCAAGAGATTAATATTGACTTATTCAATATGATGAATAAAGCTGCTACTGCTGTAGAAATTGGAAAAAAATATACTGAGAGAAGATGAGGAGGTGAATAAATGGCAGATTTATCAATAAATGATATTACAACTGGTTATAGTTTCACTGGTGCTGTTGAATATCTTAACTTATTAAATAGACAAGCAATCATAGAAACAAAGAATAAACTTGCTGATATTGATGGAATTAGAGCTGCATTAGAAAAGGGATGGGTTGGACAAGCCGAAATTAATTTTATTGCAAACTTACAAAATTCCGTAGAAGCCATCCAAGGTACACTTGATACACTTAAGAGAGTCTTAGATGGACAATTCGCTCAAATTGAAGAAAATATGGTAGAACAAGACCAAAATATGGTTCCATTAAATTAATATAAGGAGGTAAATAATTATGACATGGAAAACAGATGTCCAAAAAGTAATTTTCGATGCTTCTCAAGGTGCAAAATCACTTTCAAGCAATCTTTCAAATTATTTTGAATCACTTGTAAATAGTGCTAGTACTACTGTTGGTTCATTATTAAGAGGTAGTAGTGTAATTGGTATTAATGCTAATGAAATTCCTAATATGCGTAGTGCCATTAGAGAATATGTCAAAAATCTAGAAGCTCACTTAGAAAAAGTGGTTACCGATGCTGATACTTCTGGTGCTTTCAAGGGTGAATATGCTAGTGCTGTTACAGTTTATGTATCAGCTATTGCTGAAGCTTGTAAATGTGTAACTTCACAACTACTTGCATTTAGTGACCAACTAAAAGAAGTTAGTGATGCTTATCAAGCTCAAGACCGTGAAATGTCACAAAGAATTAAAGATACTGCTGCTTCTACTGCAGACCAATTTACAAAATATCAAGAAAAATATTAATAAATTGCTGCTAAAGGAAAAATATGTCTAGTTTATTAAGTAGTTTAAGAGTGGAATTAAATAGATATTATAATTTAAGAGAGGATTTAGGAATAGTAGTTAACTATTTATCATCAAGTATTGAAAAAATAGAACCTGCTAGTTCAAAAATATCCTACTACTATAATATTGATGAAGCTCCAGCTGATCATAATATTGTTTCTAATAAAAGAAATGAGCTTATTACTAAGAAAAGTGAACTTACTAATAATGTACTACCAGCTATAGATAATCAAATAACGATTATTAAACAACAAATTCGAGCTGAAGAAGCAAGAATTGAAGCTGAACGCCAAAGAGTTGCTGAAGAAGCTGCTAAAATGAAAGCGAGTAGTTAATGGCTAATATTGATATAGATACAGTTAAGATGCGTGAAAATGGTAAAGATATCATGCAATTAACTTCTGATTTAAATGAAGTATTAACAGCTTTGTATAAGCGAATAGAACTTATGCCAAGCACTACTTCTGAATGGACTGGTGTTAGTGCCTTTGAATTTGTTAGACAACTTAATGTTGAAAAAGTAGAATACTTTAAAATGAAAGATATTTTATTTAATTATGGTAAAACTCTAATTAATAGTGCTGATGAAATTGATAATAAAATAACAGCTTCTAAGCAGGAGATTGAATGACAAAAGTTAAATTTAATTATTCTGAACTGCAAAGAACTGTTATTCCAAGTTTAATTGACACTAATAGTTACTTGGATAAAACCATAAATACCTCATTAAGCTTAAATATACCAGGATCTTTTAGATATGCCGAAACATTAAGAGATTTACCAAACTTTCTTAGCAACATTAAAAAGGAATTAGTAAAAACAAAAGATTGGCTGATAACTAGCAATAGACAATATGAAGAAGCAGTGACCAATATTGAATCAATGGTTAATAGTATAGATACCATTGTTATCAACAAAAGAAATAAAATTGTTAATAATGTAAAAAGTTCTAACTAGAACTTTTTTATTTGCAATTATTAAATATTTATTATATACTTATTATATAAAGAATAAGAGGAGTATGATAATAATGAAAAAAGAATATTTACCTATAGGAAGTATTTGTACATTAAACAAAAATAATTTGAAGGTGATGATTATTGGTTACCTTTCAGTTGACTATAGTGCTAATATAAAAATGTTTACTTATAGTGCTGTACCATACCCTAGTGGTACTACAGGAAACTCAACTAGATATTCCTTTAATGATGAAGATATCAAAAATATTGACTTTGTTGGTTTTAAAGATGATAGTTACAATAAGTTAAACGAACAACTATTAAAAGTTAAACCTTCAGAACTTATTAATGAAGTAGATCAAAATGAAGAATTACAAAAAGCTTTAAAATTTCAATTTGATGAAAATGGTTTTGTTATAAGCGAAGATAACCGTGTTAATATAGATAATACTCCTGTAAATAATCCATTTAATGATTATGGTAAACTAGCAGAAACAACAAAAGATTCAACAATCAAAACCAATGACTGGCCAATATTCAGTGGATATAGATTTGATGAAAATGGTACTGTTGTCGAAGAAACTAAACCAAATCAATCACAACATAATTCAAACTATAAATTTGATGATGCTGGAGTTGTTGTTGGTACAGAAGTATTACAAACAGAAACAACATCACCATTTCAATTCGATGAAAATGGCACTGTAACTAGTGTAAATGTACCTACAACAAACGAAGTAATGAAGGAAACAAATAATATTTACCGATTTGATGAAGGTGGCATAGTTGTTGATGTTCATGATAAAAAAAGTGAAAAACAAGGTTATGTATTTGATGAAAATGGTTTTGTAGTAAAAGCAGATAAATAAAAAACACTCTATTGAGTGTTTTTTTATACCCTTAATGAACCTCTAAAACCACGGACAGCGTAATAAGAATCTGCACCATTATGGTATATAAAGACATTATCATATCTTCTATCACCGAAAATGGCTCCACCTAACTTCCTTATATTATCTGGTGTCTTAATCCAACTTGAGGTTTTTAAATCAAATTCTCCTAGTTTTTGTAAATTTCTATATTCTTCTTCATTAAGAATCTCAATTCCCATTTCATTTGCCATATCAATAGCACTATTCTCTGGTTTAAATTTTTTTCTTGATTCTAATGCATCTTTATCATAGCAAACATTTCTTCTTTCAATTGGCGTTTCCTTTGAGCAATCATAGAATATGTATTCATTTTTTTCTTGATCAAAAGCTACTACATCTGGTTCTCCACCAGTTTTTTCCATTTCATTTAAAGACCATATTTTTTCGGAATTATTCATTAATTTTTCTAATACTTTCTCCCAAACAATATTGGAATGTCTACTAATATTTTTATCAAATCTCAATTTTAATATTTCTAATAATTTAGATTCTTGTTCACTTGTTAATCCTTTCATACCTATCCTCCAATATAATGGGCTGATTTTGCTCACAATGTTTACAAAACTCTACTACTGTTATTCCCGATATTGGTTTACTATATTCTCTAATTAATAAGTTTTCTTCATTATAATTATTATTTAGTTGATCTTTAATAAATTTTTCCCTTATTGATTCTAAAAGTTCCCTTTCATTTTTAAATTCATGAATTCCTTTGTATTTATCCCATGAATGTTCAAACCAATAAAATTTATTATACTTTTCATATACTAGAAAGGTATGAGTAGGACATTTGTCATTATCATAGTGACAAATAAAATAAGTCTTAATATTTAATTTATGATTTCTAAATAGGTATCTTTCTAATTCTACTTGATCCCAACATACACCTATTTTGGATTTTAATATTTCTTTAGGTGACTGTAAAATATAATTGTCTAAAAATAATTCATCTGGTTCATAGTATTTATTTTTCTTATTATCAACCCAACCATATTCTATTTTTCCCATGATATTCATTATTTCTTTTTCACTATAATAGTTCCAAATTCCAAGTTCTCCCTTTGAAGCAATTACTTCCTTTAACGGTTCAACATTTTCTAATAACCAAGCATATCTTCCAACTTCATATTCTCCACAAGTATATTCTGCTGGATTATTTTGCTTAATTTTTTCAACAAATTCCTTATCCATATAAATGCAATCCACTAAATTGCATTTACAAATAATATTTCCAAAGCTTAAATCCATATTATTAACAAGTGACATAAGTTTATCATTATTTTTTGCCTCTTTAGAAATAGGAGTTAAACTTGCATGGATATATATTTCTCCCCTATAATTAGTTTTCCAACTACGAGTCTCTATTTTTTTTATATTTTCTTTAATGAGTGCTGCATAAGGTTCAGTTAAACTTAATACCTTCATCTATATCACCTACACTAATTATAACAAAAAAACTAGTATTACTACTAGTTTTTTTAATTAACCCTATGTTAATTTTGGTCTACGTAAATGGAAAGCTTTTGAGTTATTAGGTACCATTTTTTTAACTTTTGCTTTATTTGAACTAGGATTATTATAAATCCCTTTAGCTTGGACACTAACAACTGTCATTCCAAAAATAGCATCATAATTAACTACTAAATTGCAGCATTTTGCCATGAAGCACATCTCCTTTGTTGCTTAACTATTATAAGATAATTCGCTATAAAAGTCAATAAATAAATGGTAAAATAAACCAATGATGCCATTTTGATTATTTTCGTTCTATATTTACTAAAGATTTTTTCTTAATATTTCAAAAGGAAAAGTTAATTTCTAATACTACATTATATTTTATGAAATTGTTAAAATAAAAAAATATAGAAGAAATATCTTCTATATAATATTATTGTTTCTGAAATAGTCATCAATCTCTTTTTTTAGATTATTACTTATTTCTACCAATGGCAATCTCAAATTCATGCTTTTAAAGCCTAGTTTACTCATCATATATTTAACCGGCATTGGGTTTGATTCCTTAAATAGTAATTTTATCAAATAATCAATATTATTCAATCTTTCCTTATCATTATTTTCAATAATATCATAAAATTCCTTACCTATTACATGAGATAATACTGATACTACTCCCAATGCTCCTACTTCCATAAAATTTAATACATTACTATCATCACCACTATATACTTCAATATTAGTGTTTTCAACTATTTTTTTAACCTCTTCCTTAGAGTCAAAAGCATATTTAAGCATCTTAATATTATTTAATTTAGATAACTTTATAATTGTATCACTAGTCATATTAACACCAGTTCTACTTGGCACATTATAAATCATGATTGGTTTAGTAACGTTATCATTTATTTCCTTATAGTGAGCATATAATCCTTCAGCAGTTGGTTTATTATAATAAGGCGTTACAATCATTATGCCATCTATATCTAACTTACATATTTTTTTTGCAAACACAATAGTTTCCTTAGTATTATTAGTTCCAACATTAACAATAATAGGAACTCTTTTTTTGTTACTCTTAATAACTTGTCGAACTATTTTAATTTTTTCTTTTTCTGTTAAAGTGGGGTTTTCTCCAGTTGTTCCTAGCACTACTAAACCATCCGTTTTATTTTTAAGTAGATATTCTACTAGCTTTGACACTTCATTATAATCAACTTTTTTTTCTGAGTTAAAAGGGGTTATCATAGCAGTTAACATTTTCATTATTATCACCACCTTTAAAATAAAAATATATCAGTTCCATACTTTTATGAAAATTTTCTTGATCAATATAAATAATATATTTATCATTATAATTTAACATACTAATAATATCTATATTGTTATTTACTAATATTCTTCTTAACTCTTTTGTTATTGTTTTATCCAAATCATATAAAACAATTATTTTACTAACCATTTTCTTTTTAATAAATTCAATGTCATCTAGTTTATTAAATACTTCTTTAGTTAAAATTGTTTTACTATACTTATAATATTTTTCAATATATTCTAATTCTTTTATTTTAGATAATTCCTTATTGTTTGTTTCTAAGTAAACTAAATCATTGATGAAACTAAATCCTATATTATTACCTTTATTATCACTAATGGTTGTTTTACAAATACCAGTTATAGTAGAACCAACTTTGATTTTAACCCCTAATTTTTTAGCTTTTATCGCAGCTTTATAATTAATTACTTCTGATCCTTGAAATGATAAATTAATAACAAAATTATATGATAAATTTTTAAATAGAGTACCATTTTTCACTACTTTTGGATTGATATTCATAATACCCTCTATGTCTTTGTAAATATATAAATAATCCACTTTATATTTATGAGCAATAATGACTGCTGTTAAATCAGATCCCCCTCTGCCCAACGTAACAATTTGTTTGTCACAAGTTAGCCCTTGAAAGCCCGGTATAATAACTACATCATAATTCAATAAATAATTGTCAATGTATTCACTATTAAAATTTATTACATTTGCATTTAAATACTCATTAGTTGCATTAAATCCTAATTCTATGATATTAACAGCTATACTATTTATTTTATTTTGATTTAAGTAGTCGCTTAAAATTACTGTACTTATTGTTTCCCCAACAGTCATTAAAAGAGCCTTTTCTTTATTACTAGAATTTATACATAAATTTTTTAAAGTATCTGTTGCATAATTATCTCCATTTCTCCCAATTGCTGATACAATAACAATTAATTTATCATATTCTATTAATTTATCTTTAATTATTTTCAAAACATTTTCTTTTAAATCTTCTATTAAGCTCGTACCACCAAATTTTATTACACCTATATTCATTATTTTTTTTCTCTCATTATTGGCTGTAATTGTTCTTTATTTAAAGCCATCTTTAAAGATTCTAATAATAAATCAAAATGACTTATTAGTGAATTTGGCTTGTTTTTATAATCATCTTGTGAAAATGGAATAAGGAAAACATTTTTGGTATTATACAATTTCATAATATTAACACCATTTAATCCTAAGGAATCATTGCTAGAAATTCCTATTAGTAATGATTTATTATTTCTAAGTGTTGCTTTAGATGCCATTAAAACAGGATTATCAGTAATTCCATTAGCTATTTTACCTATAAAATTACCTGTGGCTGGCATTACTATAAAGGCATCCATTTTATTTTGTGAACCAAATGCTTCTGCACCTTCTATTGTATTTACGACTTTTTTGCCAGTTATTTCTTCAACATTCTTAATAAATTCTTCATTGCTGCCAAAACGAGTACTAATATCATTAGTATTAAAAGTAACAACAGGATATACGTCATACCCATTATCAACTAATTCTTTTAAACCTATTAATACTTTTTCAAACACACAAAATGATCCAGTTATCCCAAAACCTATCTTAGTCATTAAAAATCACCTCACTTATCTTATCAAAAATAATTGGTGCAGCTGATGCCGGTGCAATAACTGCAGGTATACTCATAAATTTTTCAATCTTAATACCATTTTTTATAGCATATTCCATATCAAAGCCATTAGTTGATGCAATATCTAAAAGATATGCATTAGAATCTATTAAATTAATTTTTTCTTTATCTAAAATCAAATTTGGAATAGTATTTATAATTACATTAAACTCTCCTAAATGATTATCTAATTCAGCTATTTTATATGGGTTATATCCAAGTATCTCAGCTTTAGCATAATTTTTATTATCTCGAACTAGAACTGATACTCTAGCCCCTAAACTTTTTAAATAACGAGAAATTGTTTCGCCACATCTTCCGTATCCTAACACTAAAATATTAGAGCCATATATAGTATAATTTGTATTTTCTATTATTTTCATAATCACGCCTTCAGCAGTAGCCACAGAATTATATATTGCTATATCATCATCTTCCATAAAATAAATTACATTTTTAATATTTAATTCTTCCATAAATTTTGTTTTTATACCTGCTATAATATAAGCTTTTTCTTTTAAAATGTTAAAATTAACTTTAGATAAATTAATTTCCTTATCACTGAATTCGGCTTTAATATTACCTTCATTATCAATACTAGATACTGGTAAGAATATAAAATCATAATTATTTATATTTAATTCATCTAACGTTATTTTATTAACATTTAGCATTGAATAACTAGTTTTTTCATAACCTAATACATCAATATCAAAATTATGTTCCCTTAATTTTTCTATTAAATATAGATATCTAATATCTCCTCCAATTATTAATATTTTTTTCATTTAAAGCCCTCACTTTTGCCTGCAATAATACATTTTAATATTTGAATAGCATTACTAGCTGCTCCTATTCTTATATTATCAGCAACACACCACAAATTTAACGTGTTTTTAAGAGATTCATCTTTTCTAATTCTTCCAACGTAAACTTTATCTTGATCATTGGTGATTTGTTCCAATGGATAAATATTATTTATCGGATCATCATACAAGACAATATCTGAACTTTTTTTAAATTTTCTCTTTATCTCTTCAATATCAAATTCTTTTTCTAATTCAACATTTATACTTACTGCATGACTATTTTTAATAGGAATTCGAACACAGGTTGCAGTTATTAAGATATCTTTGTCTAATATTTTTTTGGTTTCATTAATCATTTTCATTTCTTCTTTTGTATATCCGTTATCTAAAAAATTATCAATATGGGGAATACAGTTATCATTAATGGAATATGGATAGAAAGCTGGTTCTAAACCACTTCTTGTTCTTTCATAGTCTAAAATGCCTTTTTGTCCACTACCGCTCACTGCTTGATATGTATTATAAACAATTCTTTTTATGCTATATAGATCATCTAATATTTTTAAAGGAATTACAGATTGAATAGTAGAACAATTGGGATTAGAAATTAATTTGGCATTCTTAATTTTCTTAAAATTGACACTTGGTACTATTAATGGAACATCTTCATTCATTCTAAAAGCACTGGAATTATCTATATAATAAGCCCCTTTTTCAAGGAATTTCGAAGCATATTTTTGAGACACATCACTGCCAGCTGAAGCAATTACAAAATCAATATCTTCCTTAATATTTTCTTCATTTAATTCCATAATTATATATTGTTTATTATCAATTTCTATTGTCTTATTGGCACTTTTACTTGATGCATATAAATATAAATTATTAATAGGAATATTATATTCAAATAATAATTCAATTAACTTTCTTCCCACTAAACCTGTTGCTCCTACTATTGCTATATTATAATTTTTCATTTTTAACCTCCTCCTATTTAATATATTAAAGTTATAGGAAATAGTACTATGGAGATTAAAATTATGTCGATCAGTTTAAACATTTTCATCTACCATTTTTTAATTAATATTATGCATAAAAAAAGATCTATAACTTGAGCTATAGACCTTTTATGGAATTACTATATTATTACTATATTAAAATAAAAAACAAATTCCATATTGAAATTCGTTTCATCTCTTTATTGGGGCAACCTTACAACAGGCATTAAACCTTTTGTTTATTCTCTATTTTACATTAATCTTGAAACTCCTTTTCAAAATATTGATTTAATTCAACCTTTGGTTTTCCTATTCACACCAGTTTAACTGGTGAATTTATTGCCTCTTTTGGACACGTATTAAAAGAATTGATTAATCATTTCTCTTTTTTTATAAAAATTTTTCCCCCAATAATTTAGCAAACTCGGTAGCTGTTATTTTTAGAATAAGGTCATTTTCTTGTGCACCTTCAATTAAATAATTTTCAAATTGTCCATTATTGTAAAAGCCTTCACAATCAACATATATTATTTTCAAACCTTTTTCACGTGCTTGTTTTTGAACTCTTCTCCTATCCGCATGTGTGCCTATACATATTAATGATTTTGCTCTTTCATCAAATTCAATTGTAGGAAAATAAGTTTCGATATTATATATTCTTAATATTTTTTCTTCTATACCAATTCTACTGGGTAAACGATCAAAATTATTATTTAATAATCTACCAATAAATAATTCTTTTTGGTACATATTTTTAATAGTTTCATGAAAGCAAGTTGGTTTAGCTTTTAAACACTGCATAATCATATTTGAGAATAATTTAAACCTTTTAGGGGTGTCATTAATAACTTGATATATTAAATCATCAGAATCACCAAAATAAAATGACCCATCTTCATGTCTTTGAACTTTATATACTTCATGCAAAAAATAAAGTGGTGGAATACCAGCTTCAATAGATGGTCCACAACCTAATTCTATTTGAGCAGGTAAATATTCTTTTAATCCAGTAATATCATTAATATAAGTAGGATTCCCTCTCTTATCCTTTTCTCTTACGCCTTTAACACTTAATTTCCATAACTTATCATATAAGTGATCACAATTATTATTTTTTGTTTTAATTGTAATATCTACTGTTTCATAATTATCAATATAATTTTCATCGATTGGGTGCTTATCATATTTATTAATAGTTATTTCTAAATCATCTTTGTAATATGTATCATCTTTTTTAGAATAATTATTTTCCAATTCATTTACAATTTTTGAAAGATATCGATTCATTTCTGATATAGGTAATCTTTCACTAACATATAAATAAGAATCACTAATAACAAGATTATTGTTAATAATTTTGTATGTATCATAAAAATGTATTACTTTTCTTCTATTATCCGATTCATTTTTCCACCCAGAATTTTGTTTATTAACCTCGCGTTGATCTCTAAACCATACTCCTTCAAAATCAAACTTACCATTTTTTTGATAGTATTTTTCAAATGCCTCTATCTCATTTTTATTTAATTCACAAACAACATAAGGAAATTTCATAGTTCACCTCTTCCATTATTATTATACCATATAATGGTAATGTTGCAATTTTCACTATATAATAATTATTTCTTTTATTTGATTTAAAGTATAAGACTTTATCGATATTTTTGCATTAGATACAAATCATTAAATATATATGATTCGTCAATTATCATATATAGGCATGTTCTATACAATATTAAAATCTACAGATTTAAATAAAAGAACACCTATTTAATAAAGTGTTCTATTTTTACATAATACTGGGGCAATATTCCAATGGGCACAAAACATTTTAAACTATTTTAACTAAATGATTCGCTTTCCTTCAGTAACAACTGAGCTATTATATATTTCTTCTCTTTCGAAAAAATCCATTTTCAATTGATTAATAATTCTCGGTATTTCTTGTGCTTCATTTATAGATTCTTTTACTCTACTTATAATTTTCATTAATTGTTCAATATTAATATTTGTTGATAATTTCTCAATAATATAATCTCTAGAATCTATTGATTCATCTTGAATTTCTGGTACAAGTTTTTTAAACTTCTCTAAATCCTTTTTAAACAATTTATTTTTATTTGTATCTACATCAATTCTCTCGTATATAAATTCAATCAAATTACTATTTATATTTTTCCTGCTATCATCTGATTTGCTTGGCAAAGTCCCAAAAAATTTATAAGAGGATATCCCTCTATTATTGGAAATATTTGAGTCATAGGACGGATCGAATGCATATATACCATTTATTCCATAATTGTCATCAACAACTCTTATTAAAAGACGAACATGATTTTCATATGTTTTTACATTGTCAATATCATCTCTATTATTAGCGATTATATAATCTTCAGTACATAAAATACCAATTTCGGTTAGAAATGTTTTTAACAATGCAACATAACCCTGACAAATTATATCTTCTTCATCATTTAGTAATAATTCTTCTACACTGCTTCTTTTATTAGAATTTGCAAATTTTCTTGTTTTGACTACATCATAAAAATATAATATTGACTCTATTGGAGAAAAATAATATCCCATTGCAGTATCAACAATATGTCTTAAATTACTTTGAGCTTTTTCATTTCCAGTATTCATAACTACCACCTAATTTAATTATACTATATTTAAACAAAAAAACGAACTCCACATTAGAATTCGCTTAATTTCTTTATTGGGGCGAATAGTGGGGATCGAACCCACGTGTGTCGGAACCACAATCCGATGTGTTAACCACTTCACCATATTCGCCATGTAAATGTATTAGTATTGTATCAATTTTTTTATATTTTGGCAAGTCCTTTTTTTAAAATAGATTATTTAAGTGGTTAATTACCCATACGCGTTTTGCCTAATATCATAAAATACGCTGAGGAGGTTATTATGAACGACTATAACAAAACAAAAGATTATTATAACTATGTAAATAACAATTATAATCAACCAATGTATGATCAAGATCAAAATAAAATTAATTTATTTGATCCATATAATGGCTTTATAAGAGGTAATATGTTCCCTAATTTATATAATGGATATAAGACACAAGCTCCATTTGAAATTAGACCAATGAATGAACAAGCAGAAATGTTAACCGGCGTTGATGCTTATGGATTTGCTGCTCACGATTTAAATTTATATTTAGATGTATATCCTGAAGATAAAAAAATGATTGAATTATTTAATCAATACCGAGGCGAAAAAAATAAAGTTGTTGGACAATATGAACAAAAATATGGTCCATTAAGCGCAAATAGTAATGCACTAGTAAATGTTCCTTGGGCTTGGGATATGCAACCATGGCCTTGGGAAAATAATAGATAGGAGGTTAATTATGTGGACATATGTTAAAAAATTACAATACCCCGTTAATATAAGACATAAAGATTTAAAGATGGCTAAAGCTCTTTTGGCTCAATACGGCGGTTCCGATGGTGAATTAGCTGCTTCATTGCGTTATCTTAATCAAAGATATACTATGCCAGATGATAAAGGAAAAGCTCTATTAACTGATATTGGTACAGAAGAATTGGCTCATATGGAAATAGTCTCTTCTATGGTCCTTCAATTAATGCAAGGGGCTACTATTGAAGACATAAGAAATGCTGGTTTAGAAGCAAACTTCATCAGTCATGACAGCAATATCTTTCCTAAAGATGCGGCTGGAGTTCCATTTACCACAGCATATATTGATACAACTGGGGATTATATAGCTGACTTAGAAAGTGATATGGCTGCTGAACAAAGAGCAAGAGCTGTTTATGAACATTTAATGGATTTTACTAATGATCCAGATGTTATAGCACCATTATCATTCTTAAGACAAAGAGAAATAATACATTATCAAAGATTCAAAGAGTTAAGAAATTATTACTTAGAAAATAAAATATAAATACTTGTTTACAAGTATTTTTTTTTACAAAAAAAAACTCTTTCGAGTTTTTTACTATCTTTCGTTTCTATTGAAAGGTCTTCTAGTATTTCTTTCAGCCTTTTTCTTATCACGGCATGCTTTACATCTAGTTGGTTCATTTTCGAATCCTTTTTCTTCATAGAATTCTTGTTCGCCAACTGTAAATACGAATTCACTTCCACAATCTTTACAAACTATAGTCTTGTCTTTCTTTTCCACTTTAATCCTCCTTTTTTTAGAATTTGATTTAATACTTATTAGGACTCCAAAAAAAGGGAATGACTGATAATTTTTAAACCATTTTTAATATATCATGTTTTAATTCTTTTGGCAAGTATTTTTAATTAATTATTTCACTTTCTTTACACAAATGTCCTTTATTTACTAATTAGTTTAATAAGTATGGTAAATCTAATCACAATTATTTTATTCAATATATATTATTTATATACATTATTATTATGTAATATTTATTTAATTGTATTCAATTTATAATAATATTCTAACGATTCTTTAGAATAATTAGTTATTTTGCCACTAGGTAATATTAACATTCTATCTATTCCGATCGCTTCAACAAACGAAACATTATGACTTACCATTATAATAGTACCTTCATAATTTTTAAAATTTTCACCAATTATCTTTTGAGTATCAGGGTCTAAATGGTTAGTCGCTTCATCTAGTAATAAAAGATTAGCTTTTTTAAGCATTATTTTGCATAATGATAATCTTGCTTTCTCTCCAGGTGATAATATTTTTACTTTTTTAAAAACATCATCGCCATGAAATAAAAAGCTTCCTAATATTGTTCTTAACTCTTTATCAGTATATTCTTCGCTACTAGTATTTTCTAATATTGTTTGATCTAAATTTAAAAGTTCTTGTTCTTGGGCATAATAAGCAATATCTGTTTTACTACCAAACCAAATATTACCTTCCTTAGCTTTTAGTTCCCCCATTATTAATTTTAATAATGTAGATTTACCAACACCATTTTCACCAACAATTAAGAATCTTTCTTTATTATTAACAATAAATGATAAGTTATTAATGATGGTTTCTTTATTATCGTAATTAAAACTTATATTGTTTACTTTTAATGGTATTTTAGATCCTTCTCGATTTGGTTTAATATTAAGTTTTACCTTCTTTAAGACAACATCCTTTTCAATACGATTACTCATCTTTTTTTCTAAAGCTTTTTCTCTACTTTGTGCCATTCTTTTTCTTTTACCTGATGAATTTGAATATAGTAAAACAATATCCCTTAATTTATTTATTTCATCATCTTGTTTCTTAATTAATCTTTCTTTTATCTCTTTATTCTTTTCATACTTTTTAACAAATTCATCATAGTTTCCATTATACATAGTTATATTTTTACTACTTTTATCAATAAACATTATTGTATTAGTTATATTATTTAAAAATTCAATATCATGACTAATAATTAAAATAGTTCCCCTATATTTTTTTAAATAATTGGTAATATAATCTCTTGTGGTAACATCTAAGTGATTAGTTGGTTCATCTAATAATAATATTTCTGGATTAGAATAAAGTAAATGCGCAAATGCTATCTTAGATTTTTGACCACCTGATAAATTAAATAATTTCATATCTAATAATTCACTATTAATATCCATATTAGATATTAATTCTAATAATATATTTTCTGCATTATAATAATCATAGTATTCTAACATACTTTGAGTTTTAGCTATTTGGTTTAATATCTTTTTTTGATCATTTAAATTAATTGCAACTTCTTCGTATAACTTAGTTAATTCTTCCTCTAATTCTTTTATAGGACGAGCACTCATTAAATAATCAAAAACAGTAATAGCTTTATCTTCTAAAATAATTTCTTGAGGTAAATAGCCTATTCTTTTATTATTAGTAATGGATATTTTACCACTATCCAATTCAATTTGTTTTAAGATAACTTTAAAAAGAGTCGTTTTGCCAGCACCATTAACACCGACAATACCAACTTTATCATTGTCATTAATTTGGAAGTTAGCATCTTTATAGATATCTTCTAAATTAAATGATAAGTTAAGATTACTTCCCTTCATAAATATCACCATATTCACTATTCTACCACAAAATAAAAGAATAGTTAAACTATTCTTCACTATTATTATGTCTTGGGAACTCAATTAATAGGTCTTTTTCTATCTTTTTACTATTAAATGATGCATCTGCCAGGATAGAAGTTATTTCTTCTATTTTGCTATAATCAAAGTTATTTTCATCATTATTTATTAACATTTGAAATGATTCAGTTTCAGAAGCTTGAGTATATAAAGTAATAACATTGTTATTATTATAATTTAATTCGCCAACAAAAAATGCTTTATTATGATATGGTCTTTCTTCAAAACTATTTACAATCATATAACCATCATCAGCAAATGATGAGGAAAGCTTATCTTTATCACCAATTATTGCCCAATAAGGTATTTTTTCAATAACTACTTGCATATTAATCGAATCAGCTTTATTAGTTATATATAATACTCCCTCTATTTCTTCAAATATGTAATCATCAGGTATCACTAATTGATAACCAATATAATTATATTTATATTTAGTAACTGTTTCTACTATTGTTTTATTAGCTGACTTTTTAATGTCATCAATTATTTCACTATTATCAAATAAGAAATAGCAAGCGATAGTATTTAATATCATTAAAATTACTATAAATAAAATATAAAATAATGTTTTAATATTTTTATTGTTGTTTACTGAAGTTGGTACCGGATTTTCTGGTTCTGGTAACGATACAAATGGTGCTTCTATTGTTTCTATTAATTCTTCTTCCTCTTCTTTTGGTTGCACTGTTTCTCCACATTCACGGCAATACGTTTCATTTTCAAATATTTCAGCTCCACAATTTTTACAAAACATTTTTATCCTCCTTTAAGACTAATAAATTATATGCATAAACAAAAAAAGAAAGAATTATTAATTCCTTCTACTATCATATTTTTTTCTTTCATTTGTATCTAATATTCTTTTTCTTAAACGGATATTCTTAGGAGTAACTTCTACTAATTCATCAAAGTTAATATAATCTAAAGCATATTCCAAAGTTATTGGTCTAGCTCTTTTTAAAATAACAGTTTTGTCAGATCCAGCAGCACGCATATTAGTCATTTGTTTTCCTTTAACTGGATTAACAGCTAAATCATCATCACGATTACATTCTCCAACAATCATACCTTCATATACTTCGGTTCCTGGTTCAACAAACATTACACCACGATCTTCTAATTGACCAAGGCCATAAGCTGTAGTTTTACCAGTTTCCATTGAAACTAATACTCCTATTTTTCTTACCCCAACTTCTCCTCCAGAAAAAGGACGATGTTCTTTAAAGCTTGAGTTCATTATTCCATAACCTTTAGTTATAGTCATAAAGTCAGTAGCAAAGCCAATTAATCCTCTTGAAGGAATAGTATAAATTAATCTAACGAAACCATTATAATTATTCATACTTTCCATTGTAGCATTTCTCAAACCTAATTTTTCAATAACACTACCTACTGTATCTTCAGGTGTTTCAATTTGTAATTCTTCATAAGGTTCATACTTAACACCATTTATTTCTTTGATAATTACTTCAGGTTTTGATACTTGAAGTTCATAACCTTCACGACGCATATTTTCAATTAAAATACCTAAATGAAGTTCTCCACGTCCTGAGACTATCCAAGATTCAGTATCATTTGGTTTAACTTTTAAACTAACATCCTTTTCAGTAGCTTTAATTAATCTTTCTTCAATCTTACGAGCAGTAACAAACTTACCTTCTTTACCACTTACTGGACTACTATTAACTCCAAAAGTCATTTGAAGAGTTGGTTCATCAATATTAAGTAATGGTAATGATTCTTCTTTACCAACATTGCATACTGTTTCCCCAATTGAAATATCAGGTAATCCTGCAACAGCGATAATATCACCAGCATTAGCTTCTTCTAATTCTATTCTTTTTAGACCGAAGAAACCAAATAATTTTTGAACACGGAATTGTTTAATACTTCCATCAACTCTAACACATGAAACCATTTGATTTACTTTAATATTACCTCTTTTAACTACACCAATACCAATTCTACCTACATAATCATTATAATCTAATAAAGCAGGTTGGAATTGTAAAGATCCTTCAGTAACATTAGGTTCTGGAATATAACTAACAATCATATCTAAAATATGATTCATTGTTTTTTCTTGTGTTTCTATTTCAGGATGTAAACTTGATGTTCCATTGATTGCTGATGTATAGACAATTGGAAAATCTAATTGATCAATATCAGCACCTAGTTCAATAAATAGATCGATTACTTCATCGATTACTTCTTTTGGTCTAGCACTTGGCTTATCAATCTTGTTAACAACTACAATTGGAATTACGCCTCTCTCAAGAGCTTTTTTCAATACAAATCTTGTTTGTGGCATTGTTCCTTCGTAAGCATCTACAACTAATAAAACACCGTCTACCATATTCATAATTCTTTCTACTTCGCCACCAAAATCAGAGTGACCAGGAGTATCTAAGATATTAATATGATAACCATTATATTTTATAGCTGTTGTTTTAGCTAAAATAGTTATTCCTCTTTCACGTTCCAAATCATTGGAATCCATAGCTCTTTCCATTACTTCTTCATTATCTCTAAAAGTACCTGACATTTGAAGTAATTTATCAACCAAAGTTGTTTTACCGTGGTCAACGTGAGCAATTATTGCAATATTTCTTGTTTTCATAATACACTTCCCCATAACTGACACATTATATCACAACCATAATACAATGTAAATACATAATAAAATAAAAAAGACACTATAGCTCAGTGTACTTCTTATTAATTATATTATAACACTTTTTATTATCTTTAATCACTCTTTTATAACTCATTGAAGTTTGTTGATATGCCGAGAAGTCATAATACCCTTTATACTTAACAGTAATGGTAATAATAAAGTCATATGTATTTTTGTTTAAATCTTGATAAATACATAGAATAAAATTTTTATCTTCAATAATATCATCTTTACTTTCATCAACAAAATTGATAATTCTAGCTTGTACATTTTTTGAATCGCTTGAAGCTATATCAAACGTAGTAAATAACCTTTGATTTTGTTCACGATTACTTGCTTGAGTTCCATGGATTTGATTACCTGTATATAAATCATAGAATTTAATATTTGAAGCTACTCCATAACCAACATTACTAATAATGAGTTTCACATTAATATCATTTTCCGTTTCTGTAGTGTCAATGTTTACATTAGGGAATTTTTTTGCAAAATTCTTACCTATTGGCGTTAAATGATAACTAAATTTATCAATATCATTAATTGATTCAATTTTATTTAGTAGTAAATAAGGTCTATGATTTTCTTTATTTTCGTTCTTAATACGATTATTAACTGTATAGACGGTTGCAAAAACCGGAATAACAATTGCTAAAAATGGTAACAAAATATTTATCCAAAATAATGATAAATCATTCATATTGCACCTACCTCATATAATTATTTAATATATATTCCATTGTTATTTTAATATCTGGGAATACACTTATATTCTCTAATTCATTTCTAGAGAACCACCCAAATATTTGACTTTCTTCTTTATCAAAAACAATATTATCTTGATTAATTGGCACTCCAGCATAAATAATATCAATATGTAAATCACCAGAAGCATTACGATTTTTTTGAATTCCTAAAGGTCTAATAAAATCACTTTCTCTAGGAAAACTCTCCCCTATTATTTTTGCTCTGATTCCTGTTTCTTCATATACTTCTCTTAAAGCAGTTTCTTCTGGAGTCTCATTTTCTTCAATATGTCCTCCTGGTTGAACCCATTTATTAAATTTAGGATGTTTTACTAATAATATCTTTTTTGTTATTGGATCAACAACAAATACTGATGCACAAAAATGTCTCTTCATAACTTCACCCAATATTATTATAACAAAAGAAAACATAATTAGAAACAAATTACTATTTTCACTTGTCTAATTATGTCAATTATCTAGACATTGGTGCAGCTGTTTCTTGCAACATATTTTCACGGTTTTTGATATGCCCTGAAATTTGATTTTGAACATTTATTCCTTCAGCATATTGACCATTAATTGCACTATCAATAAATAACCATGTTCTTTGCTTCATTCTTCCTTGTCTATATAACTCTAATAATTCTATTTTATTTACAATAGATGTATTTACCTTGCAACCAATAGCAGTCTCAATTCTTCTCATATCATCAGTATATAATTGACTACATATATCCGTGATATATTGTTGATCTTTTTTTTCTAGACTAAGATAAATTAATTCATCAAAAAATCTTATACCTTCATTTAATGTTTGACTTAATAAATCTTGTACTATCTTAAACTCTCTATCATTCATGTGTTCACGATATAATTCTTCTTGATAAGACTTCATTTCATCACGAAATCTTTTTTCATCTTGTAATAATTGAACAACATCTTTTCTAGTTCCATCCATATTATATTCTCGTTGAAGTGGTGGAAAACTATTAATATAACTAGGGTTTTCTTTTACAATTATATCAACCATTTTTCTAGTCATATTATCTCTCGTATACTTAAAATTTAAAAAATGGTGAACAGATAGATCTTTTACCGATTTGTCTGATTCTATTTCCTCAGTTAGTTGATCTTTCACTAGTGCATAAGTTTTAGGACTATATTTTTTTAAAGAACTTAAAACTTGTTCTCTAGAGGCAATTCTAGCATCTCTTTCAACTGTCATAACACTATAATTAGTATCGTAGTATTCTTCGTACTCCTCATGAATAACGCTTTCTCTAGCCCATAGTAGAACTTCAAAATTAGGCATTTTATTTTCTTCTATCATTCGATCTTGATAAACATGGCGCATTTCATGATAGCTAGTAACAAACATTTGAGTAACAACATCAACCTTCTTTTGTGAAAAGTCACTTAAATATATTCCGAAAGGATTAACCATAACACGATATATTACTTCACCCTTATTAAGGGTTGTTTTTTCCGAACCAAAATGACTGAATAATTTTGATATTTTAATTAAACTGAAGGGTTTTAATAAGCTAATTTTTTCTTGTTTCATAAACTTTTTGATACTTAAAATAGTTAACTCCAATTTAGCATCCATTTTATGAGCTTTTTTTGCCGAAATATATCTTATTAACCACTTATCTTCCTCAGTAGTTAAATCTTTTTTCTCTTCTAACAAATATGTAAGAAAGCGATCACATAAACCAACCTCAAGAGTATTATCATAATCTATAGTTCTTACATTATTTAAAACATAATTATTTCTAGCTTCTCTTGTTGTATTACCATACTTTACCTTAGCTACATATTCGGTATATTCTAAACCTAATAAATTACGGAAAAACATATCATATCTTTCTTTAGATAATGCTGTTTTCACAACTAAAGGATGAAATATACAATCAATATCACTTTTTCTTTCAAATTCATTAATCAAAATCTTTTCCACATAGTAAAATAAAGCTTCATTAATTTGATCACTCCATTTTATCACACCATTATTGCATAAAGCACAACCTAATCCGCCGCATTGTGAACATGCTGTTGTTGAATTTTCCTTATCACTATTATTTATCTTATCAGTTAGTTCTAAACAGTAGATATCAACTGCCTTTTTTCCAATAGGAGTTAAATGGTCATAATTATCTATTTGCCTAATAAAATCCTGTAATTCCATCTACTCACCTCTATATTTATATTATAACAAAAAAAATAATGTTTTTAAACATTATTCTAGAACATTCCTAACAGTTAAGTCATCTTTTTCAAAAATAACTAATTTTTCATTATTATCAACTGTTGCTAATATAATATTTTCTAATTCTTTACCTTTTATCTTTAATTCTTTTCTTAACCACTTTTCGTCTTTATTAATATTCTCTAAATTTTTCTTCATTATACAACCATCAATAATTACATTGGCACATAAGCCTTGTTTTGTTGCTTTTAAATTCATATCTTTTATAGTAACTGGTAACTTTTCTCCCTTAGGTAAATAACTAACCTCACCACTTGTTTCCATTATGGCATATTCAATATCACTAACATCAAAATACCCTGCGAGTCTAGTTTCCTCTAATAAATCATTTATATCAAATTTAACTTTTCTCAAATTCTTCTTAATAATTTTACCATCTTGAATTACAACAGTTGGTACTCCCATAAAAAATCTTCTTAAAATAATACTTTTTAATGTGACAACTGAAACTAAATATGACATAATTCCAAATAATAATATCGCAGTAATACCGTTTAGATAATGTGATTCAAGATTGAAAGTCATTTCTGCTGCAAAATTACCTATTGAAATACCTATTACATAATCAAATAATGATAATTGCGATACTTGCTTTTTACCAACAATTTTAGTAATTAAAAATAGAGTTGTTAATGCTAACATTCCTCTAAATAGAACATCAAATATTTCTGCCCATTTAAAATCCATAATATCACCTATTGATATTATGGATTAATTTAACAAATTATTTCTTTTTAGACATGAACTTTTCTAAAATTTTAGGCTTAATATTACTAAATTCAAAAACAACATTAGTTTTAAGTACAAAAAATACTACTATAATAATTAATATACTATATATTATATAGCCTAAAAAGCGATCCTGTAAGAAAAACACAATTGAAGCAGTGGCAAATAATATATTAATCAAATAGATAATTAATACTGTTTGCTTTTGAGAAAAATTACGTTTTATAAATTGATGGTGAATATGAAATTTATCTGGTGCAGATATACTTTCACCTTTCAATAATCTTCTTACAATTGCAAAAATAGTATCTAATATTGGAATAGCTAAAATTAGTAATGGAATAATTAAAGATGTCATAGTTACATTTTTAAAGCCTAATAATGCAATAACAGCAATAATAAATCCTAAAAACATTGAACCAGAATCTCCCATAAAAATGGTTGCTGGTGGAAAATTATGAAGTAAAAATCCTAAGGTAGATCCTAACATAACAAATGTTAATACTAAATCTAATCCCACATTACCATTAAACATTGAAATTATACCAATAGTTAAGAAGTATATAGCACTTATTCCACCTGCTAAACCATCCAAGCCATCTACTAAATTCATACAGTTAATACATCCTAGAATAAAGAAAATAGTTAATGGATAACTGAAAAAGCCAAAATTAATATAAAAACCAAAAGCACTAACATCTTTTAATAATATTCCACCATAAATAACAATTATTAATGCAGCTATTAGTTGTCCAATAAATTTAGTACTTGGTTTTAATGGTTTAATATCATCCACAACACCCGTTAAAACTATAATAAAACTACCAATTAAAATAGAATTCATAGTTGAACTTGGTGTTCCAAATACCATATAGCCCAATAAAAAGCCAAAGAATATACCTAATCCTCCTAAACGAGGCATTGGGACTTTATGTACCTTTCTTTCATTTGGTACATCAACTGCACCAATATGTACAGCAATTTTCCTAATAAAAGGAATTAATGCTGCCACTACTACAAAACTCAATAAGACCATTAAAATTATTTCGATTATTTCATTTTGACTCACATACATCACCATTAACATTATACCATATTTCGACAATATTTTAAATAAAAAGAACTAACTATGTTAGTTCTTTCGATCTAATAAATGCATGTTATCAAGCAGTATTCCTGTTCCTTCCACTACACAAGTAAGTGGACTTTCAGCAATAAAGACCGGTACTTTTAATTCGTGAGCTAATAATTGGTCAAAGCCATCAATTAATGCTCCACCACCAGTAACAACAATTCCTTTATCAATAATATCTGCTGATAATTCTGGAGGTGTATGTTCTAATACAGTTTTAGCTGTCTGAACAATTACATATATACTTTCTCTTAAAGATTCTTCAATTTCATCAGAACATACAGTAATAGAGTGTGGTAATCCCGTAACTAAATCACGTCCTCTTACCTCTATCTTTTCATTCCTATTTCCTGGAAATACTGTTCCTATAGTGAATTTAATCTCTTCAGCTGTTCTTTCTCCAATTAATAATTTATATTTATCTTTTATATATTTCATAATATCGTTATCAAATACATTTCCAGCTATTTTGATAGATGAACTTGTAACAATATCACCTAATGATAATACAGCCACATCTGTAGTTCCTCCACCAATATCAATAACCATATTCCCGCTTGGTCTAGAAATATCCATTCCTGCACCAATAGCCGCAACCTTAGGTTCTTCCTCTAAAAACACTTTCTTAGCTCCTGTTCTTTCAGCAGCTTCTTTAATAGCATTTTTTTCAACTTGAGTAATATTTGATGGACAACATATTAAAATTCTTGGTCTAGAAAAAAAGTTCTTACCATTAACTTTTCGGATAAAGTGATTTAACATTATTTCAGTAATTTCAAAATCGGCAATAACGCCATCTTTCATAGGTCTAATAGCAATTACTCTACCAGGAGTCCTTCCTAGCATTTCTCTTGCTTCAGAACCAACAGCTAAGGGTTTCTTAGTTTCAGAATCAATTGCTACAACACTTGGTTCATTTAATACTATTCCTTGCCCTTTAATATAAATTAATACATTAGCCGTTCCTAAGTCAATTCCTATATCTTTTGCAAACACTTTATCACTCTCATTTCTGTATTTATTATACCATATTATAACATTCTTTAATAGTTAATTGGCCAAGTTTAAGTACTTTTTCTTTGTCGATTCTCCACCTCTAATATGCCTTATTTCAATGTGATATTTTAGTATTTCATTAACACTTAAAAAAACATTATAATCAATATCAAATAATCTATCATGTAAATCTTTATGTACTGTACTTTTGGATACATTAAAAATTTTTGCTATTTCCCTAACGGTTTTTTGCGTTTTAATAATATAATTTGCTTCATCCATAACTCTTTTTATAATAATAGAATTCATGGCTCACCTCTTAATAAATTATATAAAACAACAATTTATTTATGATAAAAAGTAGATATTATAAATCATCTACTTTTTTATCATAATAGCTTTCAGGATTAACTGTTTGCCCATTAATAATCAACTCAAACAATAGATGACTACCTAAAGATTTATCAAGATTTGATGTACCACTTTTTCCTAATACATGACCTTGTTTAATAATGTCGTTTTCTTTAACACTTACTTCGCCTAAACTTTGATAAACACTTATTATTTTATCAGTATGTCTAACTTGAATGATATTGCCCAATAATTTGTCTTCTTTAACAGCAATAACAGTACCATCTAATATTGAAACTACATCAAACTTATCAGCCCCACCATAAACAATACCTGAGTTTTGTAAATAAGTATTTTCATTAAGCAGTAATGCTTTTTCTTGAACACTTTCTTCACCTTTATAATCATAAAAGTTCTTTATAACTTTTATATTTTGATCAATATAAGGTTTAATTACTGTCTTATTTAAGCTAACAACTGGAACTTCATTATCGAAAACTGTTTTTGAAACATAATCAAAATCATCTTTATCTTTAAAATCACCCTTAAAAAACAAAATTTCAACAGTATAAATAGCTGACAATAAAATAACTATTGAAATGCCATAAATGGCAAAAATAGCTGACTTCTTTAATCTTATTCTTCTCATAAATTCACCTCTATTAAAAGTGTGAACAATTATGAGTAATTTATACGATTTTTTTAAATTTTTTTAATTTTAGTTCCTTGATAATAGTGAGTTAATATTTCATCATAAGTATAGCCTGCTTTAGCCATTCCTAAAGCACCGTATTGACTCATTCCTACACCATGACCATATCCTTTAGTAGTAACTATAATCTTACTGTTTTCCATTTTAATACTAAAATAATTAGAACGAAGCCCTAACTTAGATTGTACGTCGCTACTATCAAAAGTAACATTATTTATTTTTACTTTTTTTGTCCTTCCAGTACTAGTTATTTCAACATTTTCCACATTTAAGTAATCACTATATGGTAAACCTAATTTACTATAAAAATCAATCAATTTAAAAGTATAAGTATCAATATAAACCGGAGATACATCACGATCCCATAATGAACTTACACTTCGTAAGTATGGTAGTTTATTTTGAAAAACTTCTTCACTATTTTCGGTCATTCCTGTACTCGTTGAAAAAAAGAATGCATATACTACTTCACCATTGTAATCTAAATATTCACCGTTAGTTTCAAGGACTGCTGTTTTTAATTTGTTTATATTAACAGTATAGTTATCTCCCCATGCTCCTTTTAGGTAATTTAGATCATAATAAACTTGATTAGTAACTGTATCAACTAAGTCATAATTATTTTTAATATTTTCTTGCATTTTATTCATTGCATAACTACGAGCCGCAACTGCTTGAGCTTTTAAAGCTTCTAATTCAAATTCAACAGGCATTTCCCCTGCTAAAACACCGACAATATATTGTTCGAAAGGTACTTCCTCTATTACTCCACTAGTTCGCATTACCCTTACTATCATATTTTCATGATATTCAAATTTTATCTCATCATCTCTAATGAAAATATTGACAATAATAGTTGGTATCAAGAAAATTAAGGATGAAAAAAGTAGTATTTTTTTCATATTATCATACCTTTCGTTATAATTATACAAAACTACTACTTATAAAGAAGTCATACATAAAATTGACTACTAAATAAGATAGCGCAAGACTTATCATTACATATAGTATGCGCGCTTGCACTATTTTATTCTTTTTAAAAATATTATTGAGTTGAGTACTATCAAGTACCCATATAGTTAACGGAACCATTATAATATATAATATTGCTTTATCCATTTTTAATCCTTATAGTTATCGATCATATCATTTCTTAATTGATATTTCTCTAAACCAATGAATTTATTTTTTACGAAAGCATCAACCATATCTTTAGCTTTATATAATGGTGTTCTACTACTTAAAGATATAATATTAGCATTATTATGAAGTTTTGACATTTTAGCATCATAAACACTATCAACCTTAGCACATCTTACACCACTAACTTTATTGGCCGCAATACTCATTCCAATTCCTGTTCCACAAATAAGAATTCCTAAATCTATTTGATTATCACGAATTGCTCTTCCAACCGCAAAAGCATATAAAGGATGATCAACTGAATCTTCGGTATTAGTTCCGTAATTTATGACTTCATATTTTTTACTTATAAAATAATCAATCAATTGTTTTTTTATTTTTACCCCATGATGATCGCTAGCTATTCCTATTTTCATACACTACCTACCATTCTAAACTTTTATACTTTTTATAATAGTTAATATCTCTTAATAATAAATATACTTTTCTCTTAAAATTCTTATCCCCTTTATAATGAAGAGGTCTACAAATTTTTCCTTCTTTAATTAATTTATTTATTTCTTCTTTTAATTTAGGATTAGTCACATATTTTTTAATTACACATTTAGGTACAAAACTAAGAAGCATTTCATCATCTATAAAAGCTGTTTCTTTTTTCTTATTATAGATTAAATCATCAACTAAATATTGTACTAAATTATGACCACAAGCTGTTAAATAATAACTACTTCTTGCTTGACGAGGATTGATTTCAAAGACTTTATATTTACCATCGCGTACATCATATTTAAGATCGAATTCTGCAAATCCTTGATATCCAACTTTCTCCATAAAGTTCTTTAATTTATCAATAATTTCTTGATTAAAACCATATTCATTAAATCCACTCACTAAAACCGTACAATTACCTACTCCGGTATTAGTACGTTCTTGTAAACCAATTTGAGCAAAAGTCATTAATTGTACTTCTTTATCCTTACTACAATAGAAGATTGAATCAAATAACGCCGAATCATCTCCCGGTATGAATTCTTGAATAACTAAATTATCTTCATATCCAGAGGCTTCAATTTTCTTAATAACTTCCATTAATTCTTCTTCAGATTTAATCTTATATACTTTACTCATACCATCAAAATGATGCTTATAATATTCAACACCATTCCCTGGTTTTAAAACAATTGGATACATAAAATTTTCCGTAATTTCTTTCTTATCCTTGCAAGAATAAATATAAGTTACTGGAAGGTCTAGACCACTATCTTTAAATGCTTCATAAAATTTATCTTTAACTAATAATTTATCCATAATTTCTAAAGTTGGATAATTAAATAAGAAATATTTTTCTAAAAATTCTCTATTCTCTACAATCATTTTTACATAACCATCATTAGTAGCAATAAGAATTGTTTTTTGATCCTTATTATTTAGTGCATATTCTTCTAGGGTGCGTAAGAAAACTTCATTATCTGATAAATTTTCAATAATGTTTAAATTAATAATATTACTTAGATTAGTAAATGACATTTTTTGCTTACCTATCATATCTACCTTTTTATGGTATATTTCATGATAGCATCTTGCCATATAATAGGCATTCATATCAGTCCCAATAATTAAAACATTAACATCCATCTTACACCTCTACTCATCTATATCAACTAATTTATTATCCTTTATTAAAACTCTAGGAATACTATTATCTACCATACAGATAACTTCCATACTAGTAGTATTTAAATGTGTTGCTACTTCTTTTACACTTATACCTTCTCCAATTAAAGTAACACGATCATAAGTCTTAACCGTACTATCAACTTCAACTGTAATCATACCCATACAAATATCTCCAATAATAGGATATTTTTTAGTATTAATAATAACATAACTATGACGATTACCACGGCGATATCCATCAGAATATCCTACCGGAATTACAGCTACATAAGTATCTTCCTTAGCTGTATAAGTGGCACCATATCCTACCTTAGTACCTGTTTTGATTTTTTTAACTTGAATAACTTCACTATATAGTGAAAATGCTGGTTTAACAGTAAATGGTATATCAGTAGTTGTAGGGCTAATATTATATTTTTTAGAAAAATAATTACGTCTTAATTCCCTTAATTTACCCTTAATACCTGTTCCTAATTTTGGAAGTTGATTATATCCATACATAATGGCCCCTAAACGAACACCATTACAGAATGGAATCTTTTCATGAGCAAGTAGTGTGACACTCTTTCCCATATGAACAATTGGTATCTTCTTTAAATTAATATTGGCTGTAAGTTCTAAGAAATTAGTCATTTGTTTATCCCATTCACCATCATTAACACCAGAAGTTGCAAAATGAGAATAAATTCCTTCTAATTCTAGATAGTCATGTTTTTCTAATATATCATAAATCTTTTTAATATCAATTTTGTCAGTAAGACCTAAGCGGCTCATACCGCTATCAATCTTCACATGTATTTTCAACTTCTTATTAATATCTTGTTCTAAAAGTAGCTTAAAATACTCATAACTATGAACTGTAATTGTAACATTATACTTAATACATTCATAAATAAATTCAATACTAATAGGTTCTAAACATAAAATTGGTATATCTTTTAGAATCTTTCTAATTTGAATAGCTTCTTCTAAAGAAGAAACCGCTAAATAATTTATTCCACAATCAACTATATATTTACTTACTTTATAGCTATGGCCATATCCATTACTTTTTACAACTCCAAAATAATATTTATATTCTGGGTAATTTTCAATTATTTTTCTAAGATTTTCTTCAATATTATTTACATTGGTTTCTACATAAGTGTTTCTATACATTTTTGATAACCTCACTTTATGTCTTAATTATACCATCATTATAAAAATATGTAAATTAACAAACACGACAAATACATACAAAAAAAGATAATTGACATTATCTTTTTATATTAATTCTTCACAAATACTATTATATAAAATTCTTAATTTCTTCTTCCCAACTGGATCTAATTTTACAAATCGAAGTCTTAATGGATAACCACTATCTAAATAAATTAGCATATCAGCTTGAGTCACTTTAAATTTAATTGAACACGTTGAAAAGGATTTATAAGGAATAATTGTTATCTCTTTAATATTACCAGTTCCTTTTTGATCAAATAATATTATTTTCTTATTAGTAAATACTCCATGATCACGAAAAGTCTTATATATTTCTAAAATTTTTTCACCACTAGTTATATAATCACGAATATAAGTTGGTATATCTTTCTCATCAATTTCTCTAAAGAAATTAAAATATTGAGTTAACTCTTTATACTTTAAAAAAGCCATAATTCCACCTCTACTATTACCATTTTATCATATATAAATTCAAACAACATAAAAAAACAAGTAATTTTACATTACTTGTCATTTTATCTTTCTATTAGAAGATTTTTTAATAATTAAAATAATTTTATTTACACTCAATCTATTATATACAATAAGGAAAAGGTAATATTATTGAAAAATATATAAAATTGTTGAATGCTTTTATAAATCTTCTGTATTAACTAAACGTTTAATCTCAAAATCATAATATTTTACATCTTCATTACCAGAAGAGTCTGTTCCTGTATAAGTAGTTCCAATCGCATAAGTAAATTTAACAGGTTTCATAGACCAATACTTTGGAAAAAAGCATTTCCAATCATTACTTAAGCACACTGGCACTTCCCCTTGTACTGTTTCATATCTAGTGGTTATTTTTACATCAATGTTAAGATCATAATTATCAGTTACTGTAAATTTTTTAGTCCAATGATTAAAACCATAACCAATATTTACTTCCATAAAATCAGTAAATATATTACTACCAGAGTTTAAAGTAATTGTTGGAGCTACTGCATCTACTACTATCAAGTTTCTCGTAGCTGTAGATGTATTAGATACATTATCAGTTACCGTATAAGTAATTAATTTAGTTCCAATTGTATTTAACATATTAGGATTATAATCACTTATGATTTCACCAAAGATTCCACTACCAATATCTATTGCTGTTACTCCTTGCATATTATCATAACTATCTCCATAAGCTACAGTTATAGTAGTTGGGTCTACAGTAATAACAGGTGCAGATTTATCAATTTTTGTTATATTAATAACTTCCCAAGAGGTGACATTACCTGCCACGTCCCTTACTTTAATATTCACACTTGTATTTTCATTAAATACTGATGTATTTTCTGATTGCCATGTGTTTCCATTATCAAATGAGTAAGCATTAATTTGTAATCCTGATTGATCATCATTTGCCATTACAGTTAATGTAACATCTTCTTTTGTCCAATCAATTGGATTTCCTGTAACATTTGTTATAGTTGCTGGCAATTTATCAATCTTTGTTATATTAATTATTTCAATAGGTGATACATTACCTGCTTGATCCATAACTTTAATGCTAATATCTTCATTATTAGTAAATGTTGATGTATTTTCTACTTGCCATGTATTTCCACCATCAAATGAATAAGGTAGAGCTGCAAATAAATTAGTATTGTCTGATGCTATTACAGTTAATGTAACATCTTCTTTTGTCCAATCAATTGGATTTCCTGTAACAATAAATGTTGGAGCTGTTGTATCTACAACTTTTATAAATCTATCATTGTAAGCTATATTGCCTGATTCATCAGTTGTTTTATATTGACACTTGTAATCTCCTGGTATACCCATTTCTACATTACAACCTAAACGTTCTACTGTAACAATACCATTTGAATTATCACTTGTGTATACTTCTG
>JBLNAG010000005.1:0-282155 GCA_050259235.1 Ignavibacteriales bacterium | reverse complement strand
CTTTCTACTACTAACTTTCTTATTTTTTTCAAGTAATTAATAGCATACTGAAAATCGTCAGATGATAGTCTTGAATAATTCAATTCAAAATACCTAAACACTTTGAATAAGTACTCATAATCATTTGTAGAGTCATTAGAATTATAGTTCTTTAACTCTACACTTAAAAAATCTAAAAGAATTTTAATAAGCTCTGATTCATCAGTAGCATTCATCTGAGTCCTTAATTCTTCGGGATTATATTTTTCATTTTGAATAAGAAAATCCCTTAATGTCGTGTGTACATCCATAATCTGCTCCCCCAAAATCTTTATTTTCTTAAGTTTTCACTCACCATTTCTATATCATTTGTCAATTGAGCAATTCTTTCAATTATTCTTCTTGCTTTTACAATATCAACATTATCTTTTGTAATACTTAAATGTTTTTCTAATGCTTTTGAATCAAGATTAGAAGTAAAGAATGTTGGTAATTTATCATCCATACGATATTGTAGTATCGTACATAATATTTCATCTCTTGCCCATGGGGTACTATTTTCAGCTCCAATATCATCAATCAATAATAATGGAACTTTCTTTATATAATCTACTTTTACATCAAAATCCACACCAAAGGATGCTTTAAGTTCTCTTAAGTATTCTGGCCAAAAGACAATAGCACTTTTGATATTATCTTTAGCGAGTTCATTAAACATAGCCGCAACTAAATAACTTTTACCACTTCCAAAATTACCATGTAAGTATAATCCTTTTTGATGAGGATCTTTTTTATAATTACTGATAAATTCCATTAAAAACTTTATAACTTGAAAACGTTTTTTATCATCTTTATATATGTTTTTCATTTGAGCATTTTTAATTTCATTTGGCATTTTAAATAATGTTATATTTTTTAAATGTTTACTATCCTCAGTCATTTTTTCTTTAAGACGACATGCTTTATAATTAAATCTTAATTTACCATCATCAATTTTAGGTAAGTAAGTATATCCTTCCACTTTGTTTTTACATTCCATAATATTTTTACAATTTAAACAATTATTATATTCATTCATACTTTCTTCTAATAAAGAAGTATATTTAATTAATTCTTTCTTTGGAAGTTTTATTTTACTCACAAAGGATTTGAATTCATCATTTTCACATGCTAATTCAAATTCTTTTTCTAAACTATAAGTATCTGTTTTAAATAATTCTAATTCTGTATTTAACTTCTTCATACAATCACCTATATTCTTTAAACATTTCTTCCATTTCTTCTATTTCTATATCAGTTGGGGCTTCCGCTTCTATTTCTTTATCAAGCCAATCAGGTTTATCAACCACTATCTTGCCTTCACTCTTCTTTGGCTTATGGTTCCTGTTTTTATATTCCTCTTCAGCTATTCTCATAGCATTTTCTACAGTTTCAATCTTACTTCTTTTCCATTGAGAAGCAATTACTTCAATAAATGGTCTAATTAATTTATTTTCATTTATTTTTAAAACATAATCGATTAATACATTGATAACACCTGGTTTTAATTGCATATCTAAAGATAAATACTCTAAAATAGCAAGCTCAGCTTTGCTTAATCTTGTCCCACCATTTTTCATAGCTAAGAAATCATGTGGACTAGTAGTTTCAAATTGATAAACTATTTTACCTCTTTTGGAAGTATCACCAACAGGTTTTCTTAAATACTCTGGTTGATTACGATAAATTAAACTTGGTAGTTTTCCACTATGTTCTAATTCATAATAGTTACGACAACTTATCATTAGTTTTTCTTTATCAATAGTCCTTTTTTCATCAATACTATTTCTTATTATTTCACTTAAATCATCATCATTTAAGTCATAAAGAAATGATAAATTAGTGATTAATTCTCTAATATCTTTAGTCACACTCTTAAGGTTTAATAATTCCTCAGGAATTAACGATATAACATTATCTATATCTACTTTTGAAATTACATTTATTTTATGTTTACTTGTTTTTTGAATACAATCAAATTCTTTGGTTGTTAAATTAGAAGATTCAAATACCTCATTAAATGAACAAGTAATATTTTCATAACCATTTAGAGGAAATTCTAACACTTTAAAATATTCAACTATTCTTTCAAATTCTGTCCCACCTACTGTGTTATATAAAACAGTACTTAAAATAGGATTGTTTAAAAAGTTATATGCACTAATTGGAGAATATAATTCATAAACATAATTATTAACTGAATCTTTTTTAATATAAGTTTTTAAAAGGCCAATAGCTTCTAGTTTTTCTCTAGCTTCAACAAGTTCTGTTAGACTAATACCCATACTTGTTAATAAATGGTGATGAGTCATAACAGACGATAATACTTCATTACGGTCTAAAGATGTCCACAATGAAAAATATAAGTTTATGGATGTTGAACCAATAATTGGTTGGTAAAGCATCATTAATAACTTACGATCTTGATCATTTAATATTGTTTTATTGATGACAATATAACTATCCGCAGGTAGTATAGCGACTTTTATCATATCATCATCCCCCCTTACAGTAGTTTCTCTATACATATTTTATCATATAAGGAATTATAAAAAAAGACAAAATCATAAAATTTTGTCGTTTTCAATTATAATTCAACATTATGATAGATGTTTTGAACATCTTCGATTTCTTCAATCATTGCAAGCATTCTATTAAAATGTTCTAAGTCTTCTTCTGCTAAAGTAATCTTTGCTTGTGGAAACATTGATATTTCATCCATTTCAAACTCAACATTAGGCATAATTACATTAATTGCTTCCTTAATGCGATATAAATCTTGTGGATAACCATAAATCATTGTACATCCATCTTCTACTTCAATATCATTAATATCAATATCATTTTCAATTAATACATTCAAAGCTGCTTCTTCATCTAAACCTTTAACACCAACAACGCATAAATGATCATAAGTATAGCTAACACTACCACTTACTCCCATTTTACCATTATTTTTGTTTAAAGCTGGTCTAATGTAGCTTAGAGTTCGATTAACATTATCTGTTAAGCAGTCAACAATAAGAGTTGATCCCCCTGGTCCAAATAATTCATAACGAACACTAGTATATGTTTCATCAACACCACTATTTACTTTATCAATTGCTCTTTTAATAATATCAGAAGGAACCTGCTCTCTCTTAGCTCTTTCAATCAATCTTTTTAAAACAGCATTTGATGATACTTCAGTGCCACCATTTTTTGCAGCTTGATATATTTCTCTAGCATACATTGAGTAAATTTTAGCTTTAGCTGCCCCAGTTTTTAGAATACTTGCTTTTCTAACTTCATATGCTCTTCCCATAAAATCACCCTTCTAGTCATTTATTTTACTTCAAATTGTCATTTTTGACAAGATTATAAATGAAAATCTTTTGCAATTTCCAATTTGATACGATGATTAACATATTTTTTAGTTTGCGAAAATTTCGAAAAAAAGGTCTCTTTATACATTGGTCCACATTCAAATTCAATAACTTGATCACTGTCCATATTAAAAACCACTTCATTACTAATGATATCTTTATTCTTAATGAACATTTTATAGTTTTCACCAATTTTCAAACGAAAACTTTTACATTCGCCATTTTCTAATTTATCTAATAAAATATTGTTAATATATATTTCATAAGTAACATTATAATCAACATTGTTATCAACTATTCTACTTATTTTTATCATATAATCATATCCTTTTAATGATCTAATCCGTTTTGTGCTTTCTTAAGTGCATTTTTAGCAGCTTCTTGTTCAGCTTGTTTCTTACTATGAGCTGTTCCTTCACCATAGATAATATTATCTATCTTAACTTGAACTGTAAAAGTCTTATCATGAGAAGGTCCCGCTTCTTCAACAATCACATACTCTAAACTTCTCTTATCAGTTTGAACTAATTCTTGTAAGACTGATTTATAATCACTAAAGAAATCTATTTCTTTTCTTTCAATTAATGGAATAATGTGTTTATAAATAAATCTCTTAACAAAATCCATTCCTTGATCTAAAAATAATGCCCCAATAAAAGATTCGAAAATATCCGCGACTATTGTTTTACGAAATTTTCCCCCACTATCATTTTCGCCTCTACCCAAACGAATATATTCATTTAATCCTAATTTAATTGAATATTCGTATAAAGCATTTTCACACACATAGTGAGCTCTTAGTTTAGTCATCATCCCTTCTTCATATTCCGTATTACTATAAAGATATTCACTCATAACTAATTCTAATACTGCATCTCCCAAATATTCTAATCGTTCATAACTTTCTACACCTTCTTCATTAGCAAATGAAGTATGAGTAAAAGCACGTTCATATAAACTTATTTTTCTAGGAACAATTTCTAATTCTTCTAATACTTTCATCAAATCACCTAATACTATTATATCAAACTATCATCTTTTTAAATATATTTATTTTACTTTTCGACAAATTTGAAGTATAATTAAGAAGGTGTTTATATGAAATATATATTAATTAAATTAATAAAAATATACCAAACAATTCCTGGATCTTTCCATGATAATTGTAGACACATACCTACTTGTTCAAACTATGGTATTGAAGCCATACAAACTCATGGATCAATTAAAGGAAGTATTCTCACCGCTACAAGAATATTAAAATGTAATCCACTAGGAACTAGTGGATATGACCCAGTACCACAAAGGAGAGAAAAAAATGAAAAAAAATCTTAAGTTATTACTAATCGGTTTTCTATTACTACCTCTATCAGGGTGCTTTAAAAGAGATAGTATGGAACAAATAGATATTTACACAACTGTTTATCCAATTGAATATATAACTGAAAGACTTTATGGCGAAAGTAGTAATGTATATAGTATTTATCCTGATGGAATAGATGTTAACTCATATGAATTAACAGATAAACAAATAAAAGATTATAGTAAATCATCTTTATTTATATTTAATGGTTTAAGTCCAGAAAAAAATTATGTTCTTGATTTCTTTAAAGAAAATAAGAATATTAAAATAATTGATACTACTTTAAATATGGAATACAACAATAAAATGGAAGAACTATGGTTAAACCCTTCTAACTTATTGATGTTAGCTCAAAATATTAAAAATGGTTTAGATGAATATATTAATAATCATTACTTAAAAAATAAAATCCAATCCAATTATGATCAATTAAAAATAGATGTTTCAAATATTGATGCTAAACTTAAGTTAACAGCGGAAAGCGCAACAACTAGGACAATTGTTGTGTCAAATGATTTATTTAAATTTTTAGAAAAATATGATTTAAACGTTATTTCATTAGAAAACAATGCCAATTTAACTGATAAAGTAATTGCGGATGCTACTGCATTAATAAATAGTGGTGAAATAAATTATATCTTTGTTCCACAAAATGAAGAATTAAATGATACTATTAAGAAACTTCAAGAAGAAACAAATGTTGAAATTATTTATTTCCACACTCTATCAAATATTTCTGAAACAGAAAGAAATGATAAACTTGATTATCTTAGTATAATGAATAATAATATTGAGTTAATAAAGAAAGAAATATATGAATAAAAAAAGACATTAAGTCTTTTTTTTCTAATTGATAGAATTATATCATCACTTTCAATATTTTTAACCTTCTAAATATTAAAAATTAGATACTATTTAAAAATGATATAAAATCATCGTTGGATATTCCAAATAGTTCAAAATCATAAAACAAATCATTATCTTTAAATCTAACAATAATTAATGAAGATTTTTCATCCATTATTGACGATTGTTTTAGTTTATAAATGAGAAATTGTTGGTGATTGTATGTTGTTGTTTTAATATTTTTTAAATTAGTCTCAAAATATTTATCATCTCTGAATGGATATTCGTTTTTAGAAACCGAAAAAATCATATATCGTTTTATTAAACTATCATTTTCTTCTAGATGTTCAATACTACATTCAGAATATTCGTTTTCATAAATATTGTAAATGCATAGAGTATTTATCTGAGTAAGATAATTTGGAATGTAATATTTCAACTTTATATTATATAAATGGATGACATTTTCCAAGGTATTCTTTTCATATTTCCATTCATAAGTAATAAGTGTATTCTGAATTTCTTTCTTTAATGGATTATCTAACATATCAAAATTATTATCATCATAATTTATATAATTAATGAATAATTCATTGCTATTATAATTACTTTTGTTGTAATTATTATTTAATTTCAATAATACAGCAAAAACAATAATAAATAGGAATGATGCATATACTATCCTTTTCATATTATAGATTGCTTTTTTTTCTTTACCTATTCTTTGCAAAATTTTAGCATAAGTTTTTTCTTTTGTTAAACCATTGACATCATACATTTTACGAAAAAATTCTTTATCAGGCATACTATTTATCACCATCCTTTTTGAATTTATTTTTAATTTCATTTAATGTTCTATATAATTTATTTTTTACTGCACTTTCACTCATCTTTAAGTCTTCTGCTATTTCAAAAATAGACTTATCTAAATAATAGTAATAATAAAAAATAATATTTGTTTTTTTATCCTTCTTTTTAAGAAACATCCAAACTTTAACTAATGAATCTTTATCAATTGCTTCACTTAGCAAATCTTTTCTATCATTTGGAATTTGTTCAATACTATTTATCTTATCAGTTATAAATTCTAAAATTTTTTTGATTTTATTCTTTCTATAATATTTGCTAATTTGTACTTTAGCCAAATGAATCACAAATGCTTGACAATCTCCAAAATAATTTATTCCCTTTCTTTTAATAACTTTAAAAAGTTCAACGTAAATTTCTTGGATAATATCAAAAGAGTCTTCAAAATTATTACATTTTGAATTAACATATCTTAAAACATTAGAATATGTATTTTCATAAATTTTATCAAACTCATTTTGAAATATATTGTCATTCATTAGTACCACTCCATAATATAATTATAATTTATTTATTGACAAAAAACAAATTAAAGAATGCTCTTAGCATTCTTTAAAATTTAATTTCTTCATATTCCTGTGTTATTTTATTAAAAACACTGTTACCATTAATAATTTTTAATATCCCATAACCATTAGAATATGGTTGATAAATTTTTTTTTCTTTATCATAGGATAAGAATAGCAAATATTTATCATTATCTTTCCCTTTTTCAATATTTACCGGAGCTTCATAAAATTCAAATTCTACATACTTATCCTCATCGTTAATATATTTTTCTAATCCCTGTGCCTTTAATACTTCTATACTAATGTTTTTAGAATAATCTTTTACTGATATTACTCCTCCTAAATATGATACTTTTATATTTTCATCTTCAACATTACCTTTTAAAACATTTTCAATCTTAAATGTAGTATTGGTTATAAAAGTACTATCATCAGTCATTTCTGTATTTTCATCATTTAAAAAGTTACCAATAACAACTAGTTGACTTTGATTGTATAAATCTTTTGGCTGATTATATAAAATATCAAAATTTTTTGATATTTTATATACAACTGTCTTGACGTTAGTATCATTATTTCTTTCCAATGTTCTTCCCCTATTATCTTCGCTAAATATAACAAATAATCCTAAAATAGATATTATTACTATGAATGATAAAAATATAATTTTTTTCATAATTATCTCCTCTCAATATAGTAGTGTCTATTTTTTTATAAAAAATTTCAAAAACAGCATATAATTTGATGACTTATCCTGTTTTATATTAATTTTTATAAAAATTTACATCTTCATAATTTTGTGTTTCATAATTATAAATCTGATTTTTATTATTGGTTTTTAATGCACCATAGCCATTTGACATTAGGCAATAATTATTTAATTTTTCATTAAATTTTAGAAATAGCATATATTTATCACCATTATTTGAAAAATTAATTTTTATATCATTATTCTTATATATAACAAATTGTTTTTTCATATCTTCTGGTTTTATATTAGAAATGCCTTTTTTTACTAACTGCTCTTTAGTTTGAGTTTTAACATATTCATCTAGTGTAATAGTTCCACCAATATAATAAATATCTATACTATCCTTTCTAATATCACCTTTTATAACTTTTTCAATATTAAAAGTTGATAAAGTCATAGGGTCACCATTCTCAGATGCAATAGTTTTAACGTCATTTTTATAATTTCCAATAATAACTACATCACTTTTATCATATAAAATTTCTGAATCGTTGTATTGATAATCATTATATGCTGATATAACATAGGTAATTGACTCCTCACTAGATATATTAGATAACGATTTTTCATTTTTATAATTATTCACTAAAACTATAGTTGTTATACTAACTAATAAAATAGTACTTATTAAAATTTTCTTCTTCATTGTACTTTCTCCTTATCGATATATGCTGTTAAATGCATCTTGATCAACCTGTTGAACAGTATTTACTTGTCTATAGTTTTGACCTAATTGACTCATTATGCTATATGGATTAGTGCTGTTGTGGGCTAATCCCCAAGCATGTCCAAATTCATGGGAAATAACCCCGCGACGATTATAGTCGCCTTGTTCATTAAACTCATCACTGTATATTTCTATTTCTGCATAAAGCCAGTCTGAGCTATCAGGATAAACTCTAAAACTATCTCCACTTGTTCCATTAGTTCTTGCAAAAAACTTTGTCTGAGCAAGTGCTCCAGAAACAGGTGGAGTTTGATATACGTAAAAATCTACAGCTGAATAATAAATATTTGATGTTCTAGCATTAGGATATAGTTTATTGTATCCTAATCCGGTATATACCCAATTATACGCTGCATCACTGATATAGTTTGCATACTGTTCAGCTCCTGGTGATACATAATAATATATTGATTCGATATTCCAAATTATTTTGTGTCCAAATGTTGGTGTGGGTGTATTAGCCGCTTTTACATTTAATGTCCCCACAATAAAAATTGTTATAGATATTAATATTAATAATATAATTTTTTTCATTATTTTCTCCCTCTTACTTTTAACTTAAATTAAATGCCTGTAAATAAATAAAAAAAATAACAATTTATTCCATATCACCTCCCTCATTTGTATAACTACAAATGAGGATAGAGTAATCAGAACTTCGTCGTTATCTTTGAAATTATAATAAAATAATAATGAATTATAACTATAAGATTATTCCATCTACTCGCATAATATTATCAAAGTCTGTTTTTGTCAATTATTTTAGATTGCTGTTGAAAAGTCGGATGTAAAGTAACTAGATGTAGGAATAACTTTAGAAATCAAATTCTAAACATTTTTAAAACACTATTATACAAAATAATAATTTTGTATGTACTTTTTTATTTCAATCCTTATATCTTTATTCCGTAATTAAATTATTAATTTTATCTTTATATTCTTGAATCTTATTTTGATATTGTTGTACTTCTAATTCATATTCACTTTTTTGTGTTTCATTTTTAGATTCTAATTCAGCCATTTCATCTTGATAATATCTTATTGTTTGTTCATATTGATTAACCATATTTTGATAATTATTTTGTTCTTCAGCAATACTATGATAATATGCTTTAGTATTTGCTTTTAATTTATCAATATTTGCTTTTGAGCTGTATACTGTTACTTTAATATCATATAACAAACTATAATTATGGATTTGCTTCTTCTTTAAATCGTTTACTACTAATTTATATAACTTTGAAAAAATAATTTGTTCAGTATCACGACTATAAATTTGTAATTGATTATTATAAACTTCCATAGTTGGAAAACTATGATCAGGATAATAACTTACTTCTAATTTTACTTTATCAGTTAAACTTTCATCAGTAATATAATTAATACTATGCCAATCATCAACCATTAAATCATTAGACATATCATATGTTTCTACTTTACTTGTTTGTTTAATATTATCTGGGATTTCATTTATAAATTTAGAATTAGCCACATCAAAGGTTGTTATCCCTATTCCTATACCTAAACCTATAATTGTTGATAATAATACAATAAATATTTTATTTAAATTATTCTTCTTATTAAAAATTAAATTATATAAAGTTTCAATTAGAAAAATATTAAAAACTAATGCTGATATAATAGCAATTGTAATACCAAAATATACTACACCTTGAAATAATAGCCCAATACTTATTACTAAGAATATTGCAAACATTAGTAATGAAACTAAAAATGGTAATGATATAGCAATTATTAAAGACTTAATAAACAATGTCATTAACTTAGATAGTATATTTACAAAAGAATGTAAATTATCTCTTCGTTCTCTAAATACACGTTCTTTTTTAATTGGTTCATGTTTTTCTTCACTACCTTTTTTACCATGATTTATTTCAGCTGGTTCTTCTCCTAATGATTCAGTATTTGTTTCTTCAAAGTAATCAAGATATCTTGTCTTAAATATATGAACAAATACTATAATAGCTAAAATAAAATATGATAAATTTAAAATAAAGTACCAAACTTGAATAACGAAGTAACTTATAAAATTTGGTAAAATGGAGAATAATCTACTACCTAAACTACCTATATATTCAACTGGAACTTTAAAAATTAATATTACCATTCCAATTATAAATAATTCCATAGCACATTTAATTAATTCACCAAACTTCATACTAGTTAGCATTTTAACTGTTCTACTAATAAATTCTAAAAATTCTTCAATATAACTAATAATACTATTCTTTGCCCTTTTTTCCGTTTCTTTAATATCAGTTATACTTTCATTAACTAGTGCATCCATACTACAATTAAATATCTTGCACATTGTTATAATTTTATCCATCTCTGGATATGATTGACCAGATTCCCATTTTGAAACTGCTTGTCTTGAAACATCTAATTTTTCTGCTAATTGTTCTTGCGATAAATTATGTTCCTTACGAAGCATTTGTAAGTTTTCACAAAAATTCATTTTCTTTCACCTCACAATAATTTTATATTAATTAAACGGTTGTCACTACCAACTATAGGTTGTTATTTGTCAACTCTCGGTTGCATTTCTTTAATTATACTACAAAATACATTATAATAACAAAAAAACCTTATAAATAAGGTTTTATTTCATAAGTGGCGGAGCAGGAGGGATTTGAACCCTCGCGCCAGTTACCCGACCTACGCCCTTAGCAGGGGCGCCTCTTCAGCCTCTTGAGTACTACTCCGTTTTTCTGGCTACGAATTAATTTTACATTATATTAAATATAAAGTCAAGAAAAAATGCCTTTTTAAATATATAAAAAAACCACATTAAAAGGTGGCTTTTTATTTATTGTTATATTGTCTTAACAAATGACTTTGGTAAATTATCTTTCCAATTACCTTTTGGCATATATTTTGATACATCTTTGCCTTGCATTTTTTTAGTTTGATATTCACTATATTCTTCATCAGTTAATTCTCTTTTGAAATGATTATCATAAAAGTTATACCATGCTTCATAAGATGGTGTACTTAATATATGTTTGCCGAATTTTGGTTCTGCTAATTCAACACCAAATTTTTTAGTTTGATAAGCACAATATTCTATTGCATATTGTTCTTCAATTAAGTTTGGAATATTGTCATTATTTATATTATGGAGTGTTGAAGCTATTATTCTAGAAAGACTTTCTATTGCAAAATATAAATCTGCTTCTGATAATGTATCAATTTGATCTTTATTATCTAAAAATCCTGGATCTATTCCATAAATTCTAATACTTTTTTGTCTAGTGTTTTCATCTTCTATATAATTACTAATTTCTCTATTACCAAATAATTTCAGATTTAAACATTCTCCATAAGACGTAAAAGCTCTACCATTTGCTATTTCTCTAACTCTACCTTCTGGATCTTGCATATCCCATTCAATTGTAGGTAAAGCATCTTTTTCGTCTTTTGCTAAAAAATCATATTTACAAATTGGTTCATACCCACCGATGGCTTCACTTAAAATAGGTATTAATTCATCTAATATGTCTTTTCCTTCCATATCAGTAGATATTAATAAATATTCATTTTTGCCAAAGTTCATCTTAATTTCAAAGCCTTTGCACTTTCCTAATAAACCACCAATTAGAGAAACAAAATCATCAGTGGCTACATAATTATTACATTTCTTTTCTAAAAATTGTTCTAAATCACAAGCAGTCGAAATAAGTGCTTTATTCATTGCCTAATTCCTCTCCTTCATAAAACGATGCCTATTATAACATAATATTCAGAAATATCAATACTATTTACAAGTTTTAAAAAATTGCATGAAAAAAGCCATCCTATTGGATGACTATCAATCACTAAATGGTGACCCGTACGAGATTCGGACTCGTGAATGCATGCGTGAAAGGCATGTGTGTTAAGCCGCTTCACCAACGGGCCAAAATCAATGGTGGGCCTGAATGGACTTGAACCATCGACCTCACGCTTATCAGGCGTGCGCTCTAACCAGCTGAGCTACAAGCCCATTTAATTTTTGCGTTGACTTCCTAAGTATACATTAATTTAAAATTTTTGGCAAGACTTTTTGCCTCTTTTGTCAAAAAAATTGTCATATTTTAATTGTTATATATTATATATTATATCTAAAACTAAGTTGCTGCATATATATCAATTTCAATATTACAAAAATTTTTAATTTAAAAATTCATTTAAACTTTCTATATTTTACCTTTTATAAAAAGTATTGTCAACCTATTTTATGCTTATTAACTAAAATTTAGTAATAATTGGTACTTCTTATAAATAATAAATTCCTGTATTTCGGTAATACTATAGAAGAAGGAGGAATTTATGAAAAAAGTTTTATTTAATTTATTATTAATAGTAGTTGTCTTTTTGTTCACTAATATACAAAATATTTCAGCACAGAATAATACAACAACAAATGATAACAACACTAATGGAATTATCGACGATAATACCACTAACAATAATACAACTAATGATGGCACTTTAAACAACGGAACTACTAACAACAATGATGATGTGTTGGACAATGACGACAATAATAATGGAACTAATAACGGTACTAATAACGGAACTAATAATGGTACTGATAATGGAACTAACAATGGTACTGTCGATGATGTTAATAACGATGATAACGATTTAACTAAAGATGTTGCCTATGGTTTAGGTGGCGCAGTATTAGGTGGACTCGTAACTTTCTTATTTGTTCGTAAAAGAGATGCTGACTAATAAAGATAGATATTATATATCTATTTTTCTCTATAATACATTATATTTATTAATTAATAAGTAGATACATAAATAAAAATCACCATCTTAACTGGTGGTTTTTATGGTTGCATCATTTCTAGATATTAAGGTATTTTTTACCATCTTTTAGTATTCTCAAATAATGATTAAGTTCTCTTAAATCATGTTCAGCACCCAATGGTAAAATTATTGATTTGACTTTACAGTATAACAAACTTTCTACATCTTTAATATTAGCTTCTTTATATTTTATTGTTTCTTGCAAACTCCTATTGATTAAATCAATTATGTTTGTTGCATTACTTCCAGCATTTTTTGCTTCATCCGCTAGTTTTTCAAAATTATCGGCAAAATCCATTGAAATTTTTGCTAATTCTTTTTCAGTTGGATCTAAACGAAGGGCAGTAAATATACCATGGTCACTTAAATTTTCATTCCAAAATATCATTTCTTCATTTAACGAATTTAAAGTTGGTGTTAAATTCATACTTTGTAATTTTTCTATTTCTACTATATAATGATTGCTTTCATCAATAATATGGTCTAATCTATCAGAAAACATACTTGTAAAAATTTCACATTTTTGAATAGCATCAAAAAATTTTTTTTGAAAATCCGTTACTTTCTTAATAATATCAATAACGTGATTATTTAAATTTATCATTTGTTCATTTGGTATTTGTTCATATGTTGAATTTTCTGATGCTAATAATTTTTTTTCATTTATAGTATAATTACTATCAATTTCCAACCCTGTATAATATTCGCTTAATTCTTCAGCTTCATGTGTGTACTTTGTAATTAATTCCCCAGAATTGATTACATTTTGACTTATATGTCCACTGGAAATAGACATAATAAAAGAAAACAGTTTTAATAATTCTTGTCTTAAAGTTTCTGCTTCTTGTTTTATAGCAGTATTCTTAGCAGGTATAGAAGACTGAATAAATATTAAATGTTCTTCTATAATCCTCATAAAAAATAAATGTAAATCTATAGATTTACTAATAAACATTTCATTGTTTAGCATACAATCCTTCTTTCATTATTATATATTCATAAATATATAATAATATATGAATTATTATAATAATAATGAAAAAAAAGATAGTTATAAACTATCTTTTTTTTCACATTAGTATCCATCGTAGATTGAGCCATGACCTTCCTGGTTAAAAGTTTAATATAAGCAATAAATTTATAATCATTGTTATTTATACATATCTTCTAATTGCTTTTGAATATGCATATCTTCTAAATATTCATCAAATTTAATACTCTTTTGGAACACTCCTTTTGGAGTTATTTCAATCACTTTATTTGCAATAGTACCAATAAACTCATGGTCGTGTGATGAAAATAAAATTGAACCAGTATATTTAACTAATCCATCATTTAAAGATTGGATCGACTCTAAGTCAAGATGGTTAGTTGGTTGATCTAATAGTAAACAATTAGCACCACTAAGCATCATTTTTGAAAACATACATCTCATTTTTTCTCCACCAGATAATACTTTTACTTGCTTTAATGTTTGATCACCACTAAATAGCATTCTTCCTAAAAATCCTCTGATAAATGTATTTGTTTTGTCATATGAATATTGTTTTAACCAATCAATAAGATTTAAGTTATTATCCTTAAATATACCTTCGTTATTTAAAGCTAAATAATCTATTACAACAGTAGGTCCCCATTTTACACTTCCACAATCAGGTTCCATATTACCACTAAGTATTTCTAATAAGGTTGTTGCTACAACGTCATTTTTACTAAGTATAACAGCCTTTTCTTCTGGCATTACACTAAAGCTTATATTATCCAATACTTTTACTCCATCAATTGTTTTAGTTAAACCAGTAACCGTTAATAATTCTTTTCCTAAAGGTTTTTCAACAGAAAAGTTAATAAAAGGATATTTACGAGATGATGGAGTAATGTCTTCTAATACTATTTTTTCAAGTGATTTTTTTCTACTTGTTGCTTGCTTAGATTTAGAGGCATTCGCACTAAATCTTGCAACGAATGCTTCAAGTTCTGCAATTCTTTGTTCTTTTTTCTTATTTGAATCATTTATAAGTTTTAACATAAGTTCACTAGATTTTTGCCAAAAGTCATAATTACCAACATATAACTTACCCGTTTCTCTATCAATATCAAAAATATGAGTACATACCTTATTTAAAAAATGTCTATCATGACTCACTACTATAACTGTATTATCATAATCAATTAAAAAGTTTTCTAACCAACTAATTGCATTAAAATCTAAATGATTTGTAGGTTCATCTAAAAGTAAAATATCTGGATTGCCAAATAATGCTTGCGCAAGTAAAATTTTAACCTTATCACTTGATTTAATATCAGCCATCTTAGTTTCTATATTTTTTTCTTCAACACCTAATCCATTTAATAATACTTGCACATTATATTCTACATTCCATCCATCTAATTCTTCAAATTCAGCTTCAAGCTCTGCTACTGCTAAACCATCTTCATCATTAAAATCTGGTTTACTATATAATCTTTCCTTTTCAGTAGTTATTTCATGAAGCCTTGTATGCCCTATTATAACTGTTTCAAGTATTGAATATTCATTGTATGCAAAATGATCTTGCTTCAATACTGCAAGTCTTTTACCTTTTTCAATAATAACATCACCAGTAGTAGATTCTAAATCACCACTTAGTATTTTTAAAAAAGTTGATTTTCCTGAACCATTTGCCCCAATTATTCCATAACAGTTCCCTTTTGTAAATTTTACATTGATATCTTTAAATAGTTTTTTATCACTAAATATTAAGCTTATATTAGTTGCTGTAATCATCTTTCTCACTCCCAGTACAACCGATTATATCATATCTGTAAAAGAGTTGATAGTTTTATTTATAAATATATCCAATGATTTCTATTATTAAATCAAATATATTTTATTACTTTCAAATATTAAATGATTAAGGTTTAGGTATTTTAAAGTATCAAAAAAGATTACAGACTGTAATCCTTTTTATTTGTTTTCCATGAAGTAATTAAATAAGTACCCCATGATTAAAATCTTAAATGTATTCATCTTACGGTTTAATATAATTTCTGCGCAATTAATTTTTTTTTAAAATTTAAATTTGATAAGTACTTCATCTCATAAGAGATATTAAGTGTTATTTTATTCTGTAACAAGAGCATAAGCAGAAATTTTTCGAATTCTCCAAGTGATTAGTAAAGATAGCAAGTAGGAGAAAACAATAGTAACAGCTCCGAAAGCAATTATCCAGTATGGGTCTACAATAAATCCTGCCTTCATAACACCTGCACTTTTCATAGAAATAGACATCATTGGATTGGTATATAAAGCACCCAATATAGTGCCGATTATTGAACCAATAGTAATTGGAACTGTAAAACTAATTGAAAATTGGTTCATCAATTGATAAGTAGTAAAACCAATTGCTTTTTGAATGCCAAGTTCTCTTTTTTTACGAATTACTGAGGAACTGATAACAAAATATAAAACCAAAGTAACTACAAGTAATGTAATTACAAGCATAGCAAGCCCCATTGCAGCAACTATCTTCTGGTAAGAAGCCATTCCCTCTGCCATTCCCTTGTCAAAATTTACCGCTGCCATCAGCATATCTTTATCAATTTTTTTCTCCAAATTATTAATAAATACTTCAGCATCTGTTCCTTTATCAAGATAAATATTCAAGTTTTGATGTTTAAAGTCAGGGTTAAGACGACCATAATCACTAGCAAGTATAGAAGTGTTAAGTCCTCCCATTTGAGAACCATTTGATAATCCCACTACTTTAAATCGTTCTTGAAGTTCACCAAAGCTAACGGTAACAGTATCACCGACTGTTTTTTCTATTCTTTCAGCTAATATTCCAGCAAGGGTGATTTCATTTTTGTTTTCAGGATATCTTCCTTCATACACCAACTTAGTTTCTTTTTTATCATAACTATCCATTACATAAGTAGAAACTTCACTGCCCTCAACTTTTATTTTCATTTCATCTAAATACAGTACTTTTTTAACGTTATCCATATTTTCAATAGTCTTTACTACTTCAGTCTGATCCATCTGTGGATTAAGTACAGCAATTGCATTACAGATTTCCATACCTGGAACTTCTGCGAAAGCTCTTGTATCAATTGTTGTATTGTAATACATAATTATGCCAAATGCACCAGAAAACGTAACAGCAATAAGAATAATAATAATCATTATGTTTTGCTTTATGTTTTGTAAAATAGATTTAAATGCTAATACAACAGGTAGTTTACCTTTAGCTTTCTCAAGTTGTAAATGATTTACTTTATACTTACGAGTAGTGGTTTCGCCGTGTAACGCATATATAGGATTTAATTTACTTATACGATGAGCAGCCCAAAATGCTATAAAAATAACAATCAATAATAACATTAAAAGTGCTACCCCACTGACATTACCATCAAATCCTTGTTTCCATTTAAGTCCTGATTGTTGTTCAAACACAGCAGAAACTGAAGGTAATAAAGGATAAGAAAGTGCAATTCCAATAACACTTCCAATTCCTGCAATCAGTGAAAACTGTAGAATAAGAGATAGAATGATTTGCCTACTTGTATAACCAATTGATTTTAAAGAACCAATTTTCATTATATCTTCTTCAATACTATTAACAATTCTAAATCGAACAACTAGCAAACAGACAACTAATATAATTAGAGCAAACATAACCATCATAACAGAAACCATACTTGCCATCATACAACGTGATAACTCGACTAAATCGAGGTCAATAGTTATAAGCATAGTAGACGGATCACCTGCCATTAATGAAGCTGAATTGAAATTTAAAATTTCACGTATACCACTTTCTATCGCAGATACATTTTTTATATTGTCTACATTTGCAAATACTATATGTACAAGGTTTTCAGGTTTATTTAATATGCTCTCTACCTTTTTATAGGTATCTTCTGGCAGATAAAAGCTTATATATCCGGTGTTGGTCGAACTAAAGTATATGTCTTCAGTATAACCTTTCACAGTAAAAGTTAACGTCTTTGTTTCCTTTGTTTCTTCATCCACATATTTGAGTTCGATTTTATCATTCAGTTGATAACCACTGACAACTTTAAAAATATCTGGAACATAAATAGACATTTCTTCTGCCGGCAAATGCTCACCAACAAATTTCCACTTACTTATTTCCCTTTCTTCATCCATATTATTGAACATAATAGGAAAAGATTTTTCTTTACCTTTGGACAAAATATTCGCACCAATCAAGATTCCATCATTGACTTGTGTTTGTTTTACATGCTTATTTTCATCGATATAGGTTTTCACTTCTTCAGTGTACATCTTATCAGGTAACGCAAAATAAACATTTGATGGTTTAAGTTCATCTTTTAATTTGCTAAAAAAGCTACCATAGTTGATAACAACCAAAAGACCTGCATTTAAAAGAAGTGCTGCTATAACAAACATAACTATTAAAGTTGCAGAGGCTGATTTTGTTTTTCGTATGTTAGCAATTGCATGCATCCATAGTTTATTCATATTACCACCCCATTTCAGAAAGGAAAGAGCGTAGTTTTTTGTGACGTAATTTATCATCACTCACATATTTACCCAAATCGCATTCACCACTAATTACACCGTCTTTTATATATAGAATTCGATTGCCGCGCATAGCAGAATGCAAGTCATGTGTAACCATAATTATATTTTGACCACCACAATTTATATCAGTCAAAACATCAAGGACTGCTTTTCCTGATGCAGAATTCAATGATCCAGTAGGTTCATCTGCAAAGATTACCCTTGGCTTATTAATTAAAGCACGAACGATGGCAGAACGTTGATTTTCACCACCTGAAAGTTGATTCGGAAATTTTCTCCATATTGTTTCTGTTATACCAACCTTTTTCAATAATTCCTTCGCATTTGATATGATAAGTTTCTTGTTTCCACTGATGAGTAAACCACTTGCTAAAATATTATCTAAAATGCTCATATTATCTAATAGAAACATTTGTTGAAACACAAAACCACAATTTTTTCTACGAAATACTGCTAACTTGTCATTGTTCAGTTTAGCAATATCGGCGTCAAAAAAGCGAATAGCTCCACTTGTTGGTCTGTCCATTCCAGATAATGCGTAAAGCAATGTGGATTTGCCCGCACCAGACGAACCCATAATAACAGTAAAATCTCCTTCATAAAATTCGATATCTAGGTTTTTTAAAACCTCTTGTTTATGTGTTCCAGACTTAAAACTTTTACATAACTTAGTTGTTTTTAAAATTACATTGTTCATATTTAATTCTCCTCATTATGAATTTTAATTTAGTACCATTTGTTAGCCTATATCATTCAAGACTTTGTAAACCCAATATACAGGCTTTTTCAATTTTATGTAAATCACTTTTCTGATAGACTATCTATTTTAAACTTATCATCTACAATAAGAAGCATTTTAATTTATTGTCATACCTATAAAAAATAATTTCATATATCATTATATATAAAATGGGTTTTAAAAGCAATCAAATTTTTTCTAATAATTCGCTCATCAAAATTGAACTTCCTTTTAAATAATTTTTTTTCAAGGATATGTAAAGTAATTATTTTAACTTTTATTAATTCCAATAACTCATTTCTTGTAAAAACATCAATTTAATTATATAATTGCTATATGAGAGATGAGGAATAATAATGAATTTAAAAATTGGTGAGATTAATACATTAGTTGTTAAGAGAAAAACAGATTTAGGCTATATGTTAATAAATAATTCAAATGATGAAGTTTTAATGCATTTTAGTCAAGCTACAAGAGAATTTGAGATTGGTGATTCTATTGATGTTTTTGTATTATTAGATTCAAAAAAAAGAGTTATCGCTACTTGTCAGGTACCATTTATTAAAGTTGGTTACCCTGGTTTTGTTAAAGTAACTAATAGCGTTGAGAACCTGGGTGTATTTATTGATAACAATGTTTTAAAGGATCCTCTTATATCAGAAGATGATCTACCAGTAGATAAAAGCATTTGGCCTATTACTGGTGATACTATTCTTTGCAAACTAAAAGCTACCCCTACCCAACTTATTGCTAAGCTTATATCTCCTGAGGAAGCCAAAGGATTATTTAATCCATTAACTCCCTTAAATAAGTTTGATAAAGTAAATGCTATTGTTTTAAAAAACGGTATTGAAGGGATTAACTTAATTACTTTAGATGGACATAATATATTTGTTTATTACAAACATAAAAGAAGAGATTATCGTATTGGTGAACAAGTCCTTGTCACTATTAATAATGTTGGTGAAAAAAATAATTATAATGGAACACTATTAAAAACTAAAATTCCATTAATGCTAGAAGATGCTGATATTATTTTAAATTATCTTAAGGATAATGATGGAGTAATGAACATCACTTCATCAACAGATGTTGAAACAATCAATAAAACATTTAATATGAGTAAAGCAGCATTCAAAAGAGCTCTTGGTAATTTATATAAGAAAAGAAAAATAGAATTCAAAGATAATAAAACTTATTTGGTTAAATAAAAAACTAAAAGTAAATTTCATGTATTATAAAAAAAATGATAACGAACAATTTCAAAATGTTCATGATTTCAAATTTAATGAAAATTTGATACTTATATAATAAAAAATCCTAAAAATTTAGGATTTTTTATTTACATAGATATACTACAATCTTGTTCTTCTTTATTTTCACTGTTTATACCATTTTGTTGTTGCACTGTTTGACTTTGAAACTCTTCAACATCTAATTTCACCTTTTTCAAAGCATCTATTTTTTCTTCAATTATAGATTTTGATATTCTAGGTCTATCACCATTTGCAATATCTGGATCAGTAGAACCTTGCGTTTTCTTACTTTTTTCATTAACCAAGATCAAACTGTTTAATATTTCATTCATCATTTCACTTTTTCTATCAAATCCCGCAGTTGTAAACTCTACACCCTCTTCGTTTTTTCTTTGTATAAAAGCATTTCTTTTGTCATCATTATTTTTAATATCTTCTAAGATAATTTGATTCAACATTTCAAATTGTTCTGGAGATTCGGACTTTGCTAATTTTTGTTTAAGGCTTTCAATATAATCTAAAGTGGTATAATTTATTACTCCATTTCCTTTATTATAAAAGGTTGAAAATAAATATTTTATTTTGCCAAAGTTATTTGAGATATCCATATCATTAGAATTTATATATCTAACGCCATCAGGGCCAAAAATATCTTTAAGAATACTTATTTGTGAATATTCTATTTGAAGGCGTTGAATAGGTGTCATTTTAGATAACTCATTTACTAATGAATCTAATCTATACTTACGCATTTTCATCTTTTCTATTGCTATTTTTTTAGCTTCCTCTATATTTTTATCAATTATCGGAACATCTTCAGCTTTGTGTAAAATATCCTCTCCAATTCGAATTCTAAAAACTTCATAATTACTAGATGGAATTTTATCTGCAATCCATTCATCACCTTGAAAACCATTATTATAATGTCCTCTTAAAGTACTAGTTATTTTTGGTTGACGTACATCTATTCCCTTTGTATCAATTTCATAAGATATACCAATACTCGGAATTGAAATTTTTCTTTGATCTGAACCAATTTTAATATCACTTTGTATTGTTGTTCCATTCCCATGAATATTACCATAAACATCTTGAACCATTTTTTTATTGTCTGTCATATATACACCATACTCATTACCGTCTAGAACAACCTTATCACCATTCTCATCTATAATCGGCTCATATGGTACAACTAAATCAATTTCAGAAAGGCTAAAAGACTCTAACTTATCATAAGGAATAACAATTCCTCTATATAAAAATTGTGGTTTGGCTTTATTAATATTCTGTGACATAAAATATTTTCTCCTTACTTTATTGTTATAAGTGCATTTTATTTCATATCTTATTTTATCATATTTATCATTAAAATCTATGCTTTTAATGATAAAGCTAATTGGTTTACATCAAATAAATAAAAATGATTACAATTTCTTGTAATCATTTTTGTCTATTTTATTTCTTCAATATTCTTAGTATCAACCAAAATATATTCATCTTTTTTAAAAGAAAAATGTCCTGATTGATATAATTTATCATCAATTGTAATTATAACTTTTTCTTTTTGATAATAACTACCAAAAGTATTAACTATACTCTTTAAAATTAATGACTCATAACCAGATCCTGCATTCATTTCTTCAATAAATTTACCATTTAAATCTATAGTTAGACTACTGCTAGAGATATCAATTTTATTAATTTTAGTTCCATTTGAAAATGGTGATTTAATATTATTCACTGATTTTTTATACTCAGCTTCAATAATACTTATAATATTATCATTAGTATTAAAACTTATTTCCTTATTCTTAAATAAGATCTTTGAATCATTTGGATAATAAAAAGTTATTTGTTGTTTTAGTGGTGTAGTTGTAACCTTTTTTAATGAAGAAACAACTTCTGAATCTTTTAATTTAAATACACTTTTTACAAATCCTAAATTTTTTACATAATAATCTTTTATTACATTATCATCTGTTTTGGTTGTTACTTCAACTGCTTTATAATCTCCAGAAGGAGTATTAATACTTACATTAACTCCTGTTATACTTCTTTCTCCACCTTCAACATCCCATTTAGTACCTTTTGTTATAGGTTCTTTTAATAACACTTCATCAGTATTAGTTTCATTTAACCTATTACTAATATAATAGCTTTCTCCTTGTTTATATACTCTTTTTATTGCATTACTAGTTAATTCTAAAACTTCAACACTAGAAGTTCCACCATTGTTAATTCTTTTTTGAATTTTGTTATCTGAAGTATAATCAATAAAAACATTATACTGTGCATACTCATTACCAGTTCCTTCAAATTCATAAAGCGTATTTGATGATATTGGAAAGAAATCTTTTACTTTAAGATTCTCCTTTTCAGCAAAACATCCAGGTAACATAATAACCATAAATAACACTACTAGAAATTTAATTGTTTTTTTCATCTTTACCTCCCATTTAATATTCACACATTTTGTCTTATTATGATTTTATTACACTTCATTATATATTTATTAATAAATATTATACCATATTCTTAAAAATTTAAAAATATGGCACTACTTCTATTTACGTAAATTAAAAAGATTACCATTTCTGGTAATCTTTTATATTCCCTTATAAGTTTTAACATTAACAATAAATTTTTTACTTTTTTACTAATACCTTTTGCTTACTTTGTTTATATTCTTTAACGTATTCAAGCATCGCTATTATATGAAACAATCTATCTGGAACTGCAGGTTTGAATTCTATTCCATATACAATCTTGCCACATTCATCACATATATCAATTGTACTTTGATCTATTAATTTATATTTATGGACTCCTTCTTTTTCATTACATAAACAACATTCCATCTTAATACCAACTTTCTAATGGTTTTATTATAACACTAGCCTCATAATATAACAATAAATTATCAAGTAATTATTATTCTATTTTTATATAAAAAATATAGTTTATATAAAAACTATATTTTAAACTTTTTATTTTAAAAAGGGTTTATAAAATTCCTTCTTTTTTGTTTTTGTTAAAAATTTATTTAAAGACATATTACTTATATCTTCTGGTATTGCATCAAGTAATTCACCTGGTTGATAATTATCAGCTGATGAATATAAATTACAGAAACAATCAAGTAATTCATTTGAAATTCCTTTACTTCTTAGAAAGCAAAGATATTCATAGAAATCCTCTAATAAAAGTTTGTATAGAGGTCCATTTGAAATTGTATTTAACACAATAGTAGTAAAACAATACCATTCTGTATTAACATTTGGAATTGGATTATCATTTTCATCAAGTGGATACTTATGAGGAAAATCAAATAGTTTTTCATTGAAACTACAATACTTCATACTATATATTTGATTATTACTTATCTTACATCCATCTAAATCTACTGCGTATACTCTATTATCACTAGTATTTAATATAAAATTAGATTCATGAATATCCCCAAGTAAAAATTGAGGATTTAATTTTAGGTATTGAATTTTTGAAATAATTCTTTGAACTTGTTTTAAAAGTTTTATTTTTTCACCAGTATTAATATTGGAATTTAGAAGCGTTATTAAATTTATACTATTTTCAATATAATTCATAATAAACCCTACTACTTTTTTATCAACAATCGCTAATTTGTCAGGAAGTACTAATTCTTCAATTCCTATATTATTTTTATTATCAATAAGTGAATTTATGGTTAGAAGTTTATTTCCAAAATATTCACCTTCTGTTTTTCTATAATATTTTAATAATTGTTTATGACCATTTTGATTACCTGGTAGGATATATAAATCACTTTCAATAGATGTAATCCCTTTTTCAAGTTTTAAGGGTTCTAATCTTTTAAATTGTTGTTTAGTTATTCCATATATATGCATAATATCCCCCCCTTTTTTGTTAAGTATAATAACCTTTTTTTTGTTTTTTGTCAAATAATAAGCATAATAAAAAGTTTGTAATTATTTACAAACTTTCATATTCAATATTGGTGTCCCCTCACGGGCTCGAACCGTGGACCCAAAGATTAAGAGTCTTAGAAAGTACTTATTACTTCATATTATAGAATGCTTTATAGTACTATTTTCAAGCGGATAGCCATATCATCAATAACACTGATTAACATAGTTTATTACAATTTATTATGCTTTTCTCCGCTTTTAGTCCGCCAATAGACTTATATAAATATTAAATTACATTTTAATGGGGGGGTACTAAATAATAATTATGTATTATACTTATCATTTTAGACGATAGCTATTGAACAAGCTCCCTTGCAGTAAAAAAGATTATTAGTATATAAAGATAGTTATTCAGTTAATGAACGCCTATTTTACCTAATCCTTTTGTAATAAAAGATTTCGCTGTTTTCCCAACATTAAACTCAGACATTCTAAACGCATATACTTTTAAGTTTTCATTAAATTCTAAATCTTTAAATTCTCCTTGATGATTATAAATGTATCTACAAAATTCTTCAAATTGATTTATTGAAATTAGATATTCAAAAAGTTTTTTTGAATCCTCGATATCTTTCAAAAATTTAGAAATTTTGGCTATCTTCCAAAAGTTATTGCCGTCATAATTTATTCTATATATATTTGGCTTTATTACATTAAATATACCTCTTGATATTTCATATTTTTTGTATGGAACACTCATATTTTTAAAGACTTCAAAAATAGATTCTATATATTTTTGACTTCTATTAATAGTTGTATCTTTATCTAAAACAAATGCTTCTTTTAAAAGTATTGTTGAATATATATAATTTTCGTATAATTCGTTTTTGATAAATAATTTTAAATAATGTTCATTATATTTATAACCTTTCATTACAGAGATTTCTCTAAGTAATTCAGGAGATAAATCAAATTCATTTTTTCTTATAAAATTAAATATTTTATTTTTTGTTTCACTATTTTTAAATAAACTGATGAAATGTTTATCTAATAGTTTGTTATATTTATATTTATCCACTATCTTTATTAATAAATCACAATCAATGTTTATATTAGATTCATTTATTTTATTATATTGGCGTTCAATATCATTGAAATTTTGTGTTTGACTGCCAATTATATAAGCTCTTATACTAGGATTTAATTCTTCTTCATTTAATAATTTTGTTTCAAAGTTAATAGCTATTAACGAATTATCTTTTCTCATTTTTTCTATAAATAGCGAATTAATATGTTCAGAAATCTGATTAAATAATATAAAATTGTCAATATATAACTTATAAATAATTGGATACTTTTTTTCACTATCATCTATGTATTGAATCTCTTTAAATAAATTAAAATTTGTTTCATTAAAAACTATATTAGTAAAGATATTGTCTATTTTAAAATCGAATATTGAATCTTTCATATTCTTTAGAAATATTAATACTTTTCCTTCTAATATAGAATATACCTCATCAGTTTGCAGTTGTACCTCATATTGCTTAACGATTTCACTAATATTTTGTATTAAGTCTTTTTTTAATTCTTTGTTTATTTTTCCGTGGCTTTTAAAATTTTTGTAAGATTCATATATGCACTGATATGTATATGCATTTGTCCATAATTCTTTATTATATAAAGGATACATTTCAATGTAGTACTCAGAAAACTTTTTATTACCTAAAAGAATGTGCTTATTATTTTTAAGAATATATGAGAATGTTGCATCACATATTTTAGTAAAATTAATGTTGTTATTATTATTAATAATACTATTTATTCTTTCTATATTTACTTCATTAAGTTTTAAGTTAGAAATTAAACTAATAATTTCTTGTTCACTATTTGACAGTAGATTTTTTTGGTCTTTAAAATTATAAATATATATGTAATAATTATTACTCAAAATATGCTTTTCGAATGCTTGCTTTATAATTATCTTATATGCTTTATTAAAATAATCAAAATTTGCTGAATTAACTATAATTTGTTCAATATCTTTACATATAGCATTAATGTCATCAGGATAGTTATCAATTAAAAAACTTATTATTATTAATTCATCATTATTAATATTTACTCCTTCTTTTTTATCTAAATAGACTTTTTTTGTCATTATTCTGTTAAGAAAATGTTTAATATCCCTTATTTTTCCATAATTTGATACTATTAAACCTATTAAATAATTTTTATTAGTACTTTCATTAAATAATTTAGACAAAAAAGTATTATTTTCTATTTCATTGAGCAGATAATCTTTCATAATATTATTTTGATTATTTGATACATATAAGATATAATCAAATAATTTATTTGAATTAATTTTATATTCCGTTTCATTTTTAAATTTCGAGGTGTCTAACATAAAAATAAATTTAATATTTATATCTTTTATTAACCCATTTAAAGGATAATATTCATTGTATAATAAAGATATTATTTTTAATTGTAAATCTGGGTTATATTTTATTCTATCTAAATCATCAATTATTATAAATAAATTGCTCTTATTATTGAGATTATCAAAAAGAATTTTGCAAAAATTATTTCTGCATTTGTCAACATCCAGCATTGGACTTTTATCACTTTTTTCAGGTTTATAAAATCCATATCCATATAACAACATTAAAACAAAAGCAATATATAACAAATAAGGAATTATATCAGATGAACGAACATATATATCTTTTATAATTTCAGAATCTTTAAATGGCGAAATAGCTAAAAATAGACCTATTAATGTTACCATAGCTAAAAGCAAACCATCTATTATCTTCTTACTGATTCCCTCTCTTTTTATATTATTATTTGAATAGCTAAAAAACGTATGATAGAACAATTTTTCCACGGCATATGGGTTTCTACATATATCATTTGCAACTTGATTAACAAAGTACCTATGATAATTATTTATAATTATAGATTCATTGTTTAAGGTTATTTTATCGGAATCATTATTATCTGTCTCTACTGTATTAACATTAGGATTAATATTTAAAAAATTAATTTGTATAATATTATTTAATTTTCTACCCTTTTTATTGGTTTCTATTTCAAGTTTTTCCCTTAATATCTCAAAAATGCTTGATTTTCCACTACCATAAGTTCCATCTATAGCTATAAATCGTGCTCCATTTTCAATTGCATGTTTTAGTTGCAAAACATACGGCTCTATATTGAATTTATCATCTTCTATATTTTTTATTGGAGCTTCAATAATTACTGTTTCTGTCTCATTACTATTTTCTTTCTCATTATTTCTTTCATTTAATTCTTCATATTCTGCATCCTTAATATCATCCATACATAACCCTCCTAAAAAAAGGAGAAGTTAAAATCATTATGACCCCAACTTCTTCATAGAATAATTATATCATATTTCGATTAAATATGATATTTTTTTCCAATTTTAACCATTAATGTTCAGAAAATTAAAGAGCCTATGAAATTCAAAATAATTGAAACAGGAAATCCAACAACCCAAAATAAAGCTTTCCCAAATATAGAACCAACTTTACCTCGAGGAGCATTTATAGCCTCAAGTATTATTCCAACAATTCCAAAAGTTATAGATGACTTTAATAATAATGTTATTATGCTATCATTTGTTGCTTCTATAGCCACACTATTTAACATAATAAAGAAAAGCCAAACTACTTGCACCATATTGCAAATAAAAACCCAAACTGCTTTCAGTCCACCCGTATAAAAAACAAATAACATAAATATAATTAAAGAAAATATTGCTTCTTTATCCTTTTTTCGCATACAAAACCACCTCTTTTTTTATAAATTATTATATCATAAACTACTAACTAAAATTTAAAGACGGGAAGAAATTTAATATTTTACCAAAAACCCTTATAAATAAAAGAAAAAACACTAAATAAGTGTCATTTTCACTACATAAATTCGCAACGGTGCAGTTAAAATTTCCCCCGTCTGCAATTTTTTTCATATACTACATAATTAAATACATTGTCTTTTTCTTGTTTTGTAAGCTGTTTTCATAACCTTAAATTTTATCTAGTAATTCTTTTTTCTTTTTATCATATTCATCTTTTGTAATAAATCCCTCATCTAACATTTCTTTAAGTTCTTTAAAACTTTCCTTTGATGACTTGGTGTTTATTTCTTTATCCTTGCACAATTCTTTCTTGGGAATAAAACAAAGAAGTTCCTCATATAAATCAAAACCCTTAATAATTATCATTTTTTTATTTTTGAGGTTTATTTGTATTTCTCTAGTATCGTTTATTTTATTAATAATCTCTTGTTTTTCAGCACCACCAAGAATAGCACCAGCTGTTCCAAATAACAATCCACCTAATAATGCTCCACCTATATCCATTCCACCACCTACAGAACTAGTCTCAGATACATTACTTCCATGAACTGTATAATCTTCAATATCAGATTTTTTTATAATAATAGGTTCCATTGTTTCTAATTCATTAATATAAGGTATTATACATTTTTTTTGTTTTTCTAACTCACCTTCTTTTATAGATGTATATATAGTTATATTGTATATTGAAATAGGAAAAAATTTAATCTCATCTTCATTTATAAAATATTGTATAGCGTTATTTTTCACATCAAATAGATTTGTTCTTATAATTATTGCTGTTTTTGTTTTTTTATCAGCATTATATTTTCTTATATATTCATTATATCTATTATTAAACAAATTTTGTATAGCACTCAATTTAGGCTTTATCACTGCTACTGACTTATTACTGTCATCTAATGACATACTCTTTGAAATACTAGCACCTAGTATAATTCCTATAATACCCCCTATATAACTAAAAATAGCAAAGCCAAGTATTGCAAATACAGATGCAATAACTATTCCAATGCAACCTACTGTTGACGAGCCACCAAATACAATAAGTTTGTTTTTAATTAACAACTCATTATCATTAAGCAATCTGTCGATATAATTTGATATGGTTTGCACATTCATAGATTCACATTCTTTAGAAACAGTTTCCCATTCCTTTGGTTGCTCATCTATAAATTTTATTGTTAATTTTTTTACATTATTATCATCTGTGTATATTACATCATTTGTTGATTCTGACATAGAAAGCTGTTTTTCTTTAAGAGATTCTGTTTTAACATTAACTAATGTGGCTCCCTTTTCAATTTCACTTTTCTTCACATCTCTTAGTAATAATCCAACATTATCACCAGTTTGAGCAGTGTTTGGAAGTTTTCCAAACATTTCAATTGAACATACAGTTGTTTTTGTTATTATACTGTTAAAACTATGTATCTCAACTTCATCATTAACAGTGATTTTTCCGCTTTCAATTTTTCCAGTAACTATTGTACCTCTTCCACTAATTGTAAATATATCTTCTACAACCATTTTAAAATCTTCTTTTAACATTTTATACACTTATTCCTCTCTTCTAAACAATATTAGCTAATTATATAATTAAGTAATCATTTTGCAACATTAACTTTCATAGCATCAACATTAACCTCACACCGTTAATTATACATAAAAAAAAAGAAATACGCAATATTGTATTCCCTTAATCTTCTCTATCTATATTTTTAAATAATTCATCATTAAAAAAATCCTTTAATTCAATATTAAGTCCATCACATATACGAACAATAGTCAACATTTTAGGATTTTTTGATTTCTCATCAATTATGTTTTGAATTGTACTTTGTGTCAAGCAACAAATACTAGCTAATTTATTAACTGATATATTTTGCTCATCACATATTTTTAACAATTTTTTTGATATTGCTTTTGATAATTTCATATTAACCACCTACAGTTAAATTGTAGCAGTGGAACATTGTTTTCTTTTAACCTTGCAAGGTTAAAAGATAAAAAAAGGAAACTAATCAATATTGTTTCCTTTTCTGTTTATATTTTTTTGTATTGTCTGCCGATGTCTAATTTAAACTTTCCAGCTAATCCTTTCCATTTTTGATATTCTCTACAAGTAAAATCGTCATTAAACCTATAAAATTTAACATTGATAGGATTTTCAAAATATCTTGTTTCAATAAATCCCCAATTTTCCAGATTTTTAGCTATTTTCCTTTGTTGATATTCACTTAAACTAGTGTCATCTTGAATAACACTAGAAGAAGTTAGGAAGAAACCGTATTTATTAACTGGGAAGTTGATACTTAATCTGCTTAATTCAACTAACATTAACGCTTCATCCTTCCCTAATGCTTGTTGCATTATAATAGGTATGGTTAAACTATAACTTTTTTCTAACATCATATAATTTGTTTCAAAATTCGTTTTGTAAAACTCATTGTAGTTTTGTTTAGAATTATCTATTTTTGAAAACTCGTAAAAATCATAATTCTTTTTAGAATAATAATTTTCATAATTATATTTCCAAAATGTATAACCTCTTTTTTCAAATTGATTTTCTTTTCTTAATACTGTTATTTCATCAACAGCTAGTTCTTTAATTTCTCTTTTTATCTTCATTTGTACACCTCATTTTTCTATTATTAATTACTTAAATTAATCAAGTATATCCCTTTAATTATTTTAGCATTAAACACTTAAAACACTTAAGAGTTATCAGTAAATAAAATAAGCCGATATAACGCTTAATTTTCTTTGCCTAACTATTAATATATATACTAAATAGTTCTATTAATCAACATCTCCCTCTCCCTCATTCGGATAAGCTGATTAATGATATATCTTATATATTAATTCTTTTTGTTAGTTATCCACCAATCATCAATTTCATTTTTATCAAATAAAACTTTTCTACCAATTTTATAAAATGGTATTTGTTTTTCACTTACTAATTTTCTAACCATTGATACACAAATATTTAGATAGTCAGAAGTTTCAAAAACATCTAATTTAATATTCATATTATCCCCTCCAATCTTTACGGTTTATCTCGAGATAATAAAAGAATATCAGATTAAAAATATGATTACAATAGATTTTCTGACAATGAAATATAAAGGATTTATATTTTTAGAAAACTACTTTCACGCACACAAACAGAAGATTTTTTTTAAAATAACACACACAAAAACTATTGACTTACGTTTGTGTGTTTGATATAATTTAAGTACACACAAGAAAGGAGATTTATTTAATGACAAAAGATGAAAAAGAACTACTTATAAAAGAGCAATCAAAAATATTTTCGTATCGTTTATCATTATTAAGAGATGAGAAAAACTGGACACAAGCCCAGTTGGCTCAAAAAGTAGGATTAGCAACATCATCAATTCAAAAATTCGAGTTAAGACAAAGATACCCCAGTGGGATTGATTTAGTATTGCTAGCAGAAAATTTAGATGTATCTATCGATTATTTAATAGGTAAAACAGAAAATAGAAAAGTTGAGTATGCTTCACTAGATGAATTAGGTTTAAACACTACAGCTATTGATACCTTAAAAGCACTTAATAATCTAGTATACAAAAAGAAGAGACTTGATGAAAAAGCCTTACTAGTGCTTGATACATTAAATATTTTATTAACTAAAAAGAATTGTAGTATTTTGTATAGCATGGGATATCTATTATTAATCAAAAAAATTTTTGATAATTATTATGCTGATTCTTTAAAGAAATTAAATAATTTTACTAAATATCCAGCTTATGATTTATACAGTTTTAAACTATCTAAAAAGATAGATAATTTCTGTAAGGAAAATGCTAGTAAATGTTTATCACAAGCCGTTATTAAAAATATTGATAATGAAGATGATTTACAAAAACTAATAGCTCAAATTGATGGATTACAACAAAGTATTGTTAATAACCCAAAAGATTATTTCTATACACCTACAGAACAAAAAGTATTATTTGCAAAAGAAGAAGAGGAATAATAAAAAAAGACCAAAGCTACTACTAATAGCTTTAGTCAATGAGATGTACAAAATCGGCTACGCACCAAATTAAGTACATCTCCATTATATATTAATATTATAAATTAAACAATAAGGAGATTAAAAAATGGCAATAATTGAAATGAAAAGAAATGAAAAGTATAAAATAGAAACTTTTATTGGTTATAATAAAGACGGTAAAAAAATCAGAATTTATGAAACATTTGATGGTAAAAAATCAGAAGCCAAAATAAGAGATATGGAACTTAAGAAAAAAGCAAAAAAAGGAACTCTTATTGATAATAATAATTTAACTTTCGAGCAGTTAGCTGATATATGGTTTAAAAATTATGCTAATACTAATTTGGAAGAGAAAACAATTGAAGGTTATAATTCAATGATACTTATAATTAACAAAAGCATTGGTTCTTACAAAATAAATAAGATTAAACCTATTATGTTAGAAGAATTTTATAATAGTTTAAGAAAAAGAGAAGAAGATAAGAAACAATTATCAGAAAATACAATATTACATTATTATGTATTTATAAGCGCTATATTTAACAAAGCTATCAAATGGCAACTAGCTGATGTTAATCCTAACAAAAGCATTAATAGACCTAAATTAGTTAAAAAGCAAGCTAGGTTTTATGATGTAGAGCAAGTGAGATTATTATTAGAAAAGGTTGATAATGAAAGTTTAAAATATCAATCCCTTATTCGTTTAGCTATTGATAGTGGTGCTAGAGCTGGGGAAATCCTAGGTTTAGAATGGGAAGATATTAATTTTAAGACTGGCTCTATTTCTATTACTAAAACTATTATAAGTACTAATAATGACGGTATTAAAGAAAAAGATAAACCTAAAAATAATAGTTCAATTAGAAACATACCGATTACAGCCGAAACCCTATCAACCTTAAAATTATTTAAAGAAGAGCAAGCACAATTAAAGGATAAACTAGGCAACAAGTGGTTAAATTGCAAAAAAGTATTTACTTCCGATTTAGGTGGTTATATGCATACAAGCACACCTAATCATATATTACAAAAAATAATCAATAAACACGGTTTGCCAGCTACAATATGTTTCCACTCTTTAAGGCACTCATCAGCCTCATTACAGATTGCTTTAGGTATTCATATGAAAACTATTAGCAAGAGACTAGGACACGCAAATAGCAGTACTACAGACATGATTTATAGCCACATATCAAGTTCTTTAGATGATGAAGTAGTAAATAAAATGAATATGTTATTTAACACAAAAAAAGATAGTTAAATCAGTTAAATTGATTAGCTATCTTTTCTAATTCAAACATTTATTCTGTAACACTAGTATTGGTTTCAATTTTAATTTTTACTTCTAAATCGATATCTTTAGTTAATAAATTATACTGTCCATTATATTTATCTTTAATTATTGCTATGATTGTATTACAACATTTTATATATTGCTTATCATCAAAAAGTTCATTATCGTGTACAATTTCCAAAGTTGCATGGGAACCTTTATTAACTATATTGCTTAAAACATCCAAGTTATTTTTAGAAATGGGACTATTTTCTACATTCTTATATTTTAGTTTTAGTTCACTTATATAGTTTTGTGAAGAACCTGAGTCACTATTATAATTAGGAAATTCAAACCTTGAAATTGTCTCTAATACATATCTACAATAATTATGAATGTATAACTTTTGTTTAGGAGTAATATCTTTAGAAATAGATATGTCATATATTTCTTTAAGTTTTTCTAAATATATCGAATCTAAAATATTAGTATCTTTGTAAATTGTAGTTTTTTCATTTTTATCTTCTTTAAATTTAAAATATAAAGCATTATTTCTATAATAAAATTTAAATAAATTGAGAAAAATAGTGTTATGAGAAGTTACAATAATTTGAGAATTTATATTTTCGGAAATTACATCTTTTATATGATTATACATACTATAAAGATTTGGATAATCAACGGAAGTAATAGGGTCATCAATAAATATTACATCTTTTTCATCATTTGTGTAGAGCAACTTTAATTCAGATAGAAACAGAGCAAAAGCTATTATGTTTTTTTCTCCATCACTTAACAATTTTTCCGCACTAGAACTTACTTCACAATCATTAAGGAATAAGTCAAAGTTTTCATTAACTCTATAATTTGTAATACTGAAATCATTTAAGATATTATTTATAGTTTTTAATAATTCATTCTTTTCTTTAACTTCATCTTGATATTCTTTCTTTAAAACTGCGAGTTCGTCATTCAATTTTTTTGATTGTAAGTGCATTTTTTTAAATTCATTTAAATCATCTCTAACTAAATTATAAACTATATATTTTCCAGTAGTATTTAAATATTCTTCATTTCCTTTATTTTTTTCTTTTTTACTATTATCAATTTTAGTATTTAATTCAGAAATATATTTTGTTAGTGAAGTATATTTTTTTAATAATTCATCTATTAAGTCAATATTAATATTTTCCAGACTATTCGTACAATCAATATAAATATTTTCATCTTCTGATTTTTTCTTTAATAAATCAATGATTTGAGAATTTAAGTCTTTAATTTTGTCAACAAATGTTTTTAATTCACTACTGACATTGCTTTGAAATATTTTATCAATGTTTTTTGCTTTAGTTTCATTAATGCTATATTGAAAATCAATGTTTTTATTTTCATTTTCAAAATACTTAATTTGATTATTTATAAAATCTTCTGTTTTCTTAAGATTACTTTCTATATAATTTTTATACATATTAACAATATTAACATTACTAGTATCTTGTTCACAAAATGGGCATTTGCTGTCATTAATAAAATATGCTCCTTGTATTTTCCAGTTCTTTTTATCGACTTCAAAATTGTCTAAATATTGTTTGACAAAATCAAGTTTAGATTTATCTTCGTTAAATTTAATAACTTTATTTATATTAATAACATTCTTTTTCAATTCTTCTAAATTAATAAATTCATTTATATTAAATTTAATAGTATCATCTTCGTTTAAATCTTTTAAACTCAAAATAAATTGTTTATGACTATCTCTTAATTCTTCTAAATCATCATTTGGAATATTTTTAGGGTCTAAATTAAAGAAGTACCTAAAATTATATTCATTAATATATTTTTGATTTGATTTTGTCGTTCCAGTATCTTTGATTGTTTGCAAAATACCGTTTTCTATTTTTTTATCTGCATTTTCAGATAATTCAATGGCTCTTTTCTTGTTTTCTTCAAGCTCTTGAAATTTTTGATTATATTTTGTTTTTGACTCTAATTCAATTCCATAATTTAAAGATTGTTCTTGGAACTTGTTGTTTTTAAAATTTGTCTGATATGTTATTTTTTTATCTATATAATATTTATTAAAAACTGGGATTTTTTTCGGATTAATAATATCACTACCATTAAAAGTAGTAAATGTCTCATCATTATACCAAATAATTACTGACATATCGCTCTCGCTATTTATAGTTTTTAGTAGATGTAGCTGTTCTTTGTATTCATCATTTTTATCTAATTTTAGATTACTTGCACAAAAAAGTTTAGATAAAGAACTTTTACCAGTTCCATTACTGCCATAAATAAATATACAATTTTTGCCTTCTGATAAATCCATTGATTTATTATCGTTGAATTTTGTAAATGAATTATTAATATCTATTCTTTCAATTGTCATAATATCGCATACCCTTTCTAACTGTTATATAAGTTTTACTGCAACTAAATTGTACCATAATTTGACAATACTTAATATAATATTGCACAAAAAAACTCCAAAAATGGAGTTGATTTCAATTCGATGTCCTCGTACGGAATTGAACCGTGAACACACTGATTACAATCTGTTATTGTAATGGTTTTTCATCCGTTACATCTATACATTGTTGTTCGGTATAGTTCAGCGTACATTATCAACCTAATAGGTTGCCGAGCACTCGTGGAAGAATTATATTTATTCACTCCCTATTCGTTACACCACTTAATAGTATGAGATGAAAGTAATCAGTAAAAGTATTGCTACCATAGATAAAAATCTTAATAAATAATAAAAGAGCAGTTCCAATAGGAATTGCTCTTTTAATTTGCAATATAATTAAAAATTAAAATTATACAATATTCTTAGTTTTTGATATCTAATTTTTTTAAACATACAAACTATAATATATAATTGACTAGAGTTATCTCTGAAATTTAGAAATTTCATTCATAATTAAAAATTAAATTCTTCAAAAGTTTTTGTATCTAGATTATATACATTTTTATTTTGATCGATTTGTCTCATTCCATAAGCATCGGCCGCAACAAAATATATATTTTTTTCTTCATCATAATTCACAAATATCAAGTATTCATTACTATCAACTTGTTTTGAAATTGATTTATCTGTAATTTTATAACCAATTAATTTTGTTTGTCTTTCCTTTAAATTATATTTATCTAATCCTTTTTTTTGTATTTGTTCTTTTGATAAATTTTTCATATATTCTTCCAAAGAAACTGATCCACCATAATAATTTATATTTATAGTTGAATCATTATAATTTCCTTTTAACACAGTTTTAACATTGTAATTTGCTTCTGTGATTATTAATCCATTAATACCTACAAATGTTTTATTATCTTTGTTTTTAGTTCCAATAAAAACTAAATCTACTGTTTTATATAGATCATCAATTGAAGTAGCAACATAATCAGCATTTCTCGTTATTTCATACTCATATTTTTCATCATTTTCTAAATATGATGACTTATTGTTATTATTAAGTAAATTGGCACTATTATCATTAAAAGTATAGATTAAACCTACTATCATAACTAATAAAATTGAACAAAAAATGGTAATATTTTTTTTACTCATAAAATCCTCCTTAAATTACGGATGTTTTCTATTAAATGCATTATTATCTACTTGTTGTACAGTATAAACTTGACGACCAGCACCCGCTTGACACATTATACTATATTGGTTTAGATTATTTTCATCTAATCCAAATACGTGTCCCATTTCATGTGCTATTGTCGCTTGTTGTTGTGTACTTGATTTAGATAGTAAATAATAATCATTTAAATATATTTCACCAAATAACCAATTTTGTATGTCTGGATCTACAGGGTATGGGTCCCCGCTCCAAACATTAGTTCTGGCAATAAAATTTGTACCGCCATTATTACCGTCTGGATAACTATAAGAATATATATCAATTGCACTATCTATAATATAGTATGTTCTCGCATTAGGATATAAATTATTCCAACCATATCCAGTATAAACCCAATTATAAGCTGCTTGTGAAATAGGAGAGGCATATTTCTCTGCCGATGGATCGACGTAATAATATATACTTTCAATATTCCAAATTAAATTGTATACATGTAATGGTGGTTCAACAGCTGCATTTACTTGTGTAATTCCAATTGTAAAAAAAGATATAACTGTAAAAAGTACGTTTTTTAATTTCATTGTTTCCTCCTTATAATACTTTATTCCACCTCCAAATCTCATTGATAACTCAAAATCAACTACAAATTGAAGATTGACACAATAAGGAGTCCTTGCCAATGAAGATATCAATCATCACTTTTTATGATATCACTACATTAATTAATTGTCAAACTTTATAGTTTCAAACATTTCTTTATCTAAATTATAAACTTTTCCAACTTCATTAATTTTTCGTACGCCGTAAGCATCAGACATTACAAAATACATATTTCTTTCTTGATCGTAATTAACAAAAATCATGTATTCAATTATATTGTTTTCAAATAAAACAGATGTCTTTGAAAGTGGATATCCAACTAATTTTGTTTTTCTTGTTTCAATATCAAATTCATTAAATCCCTTTTTTCGTATTTGCTCTTCTGAAAGACTATTTATATATTCGTCCAATCTAATTGTTCCACCATAATAATTTATATTAATATTATTGTTATAATAAGTTCCTTTAATAATTTCTTTTACATTACAATTTGACTCTGTGATTATTAATCCATTAATACCTACAAATGTTTTATTATCTTTGTTTTTAGTTCCAATAAAAACTAAATCAGCACTTTTATATAAGTCCTCAATTGAAGTAGCAACATAATCAGCACTTTTAGTTATTTTATATATTACTTCTAATTGTGAGTTGTTATCATTGCTATTATTGTTATTATTATTGTTATTATTATTGCTATTATCGTTGCTATCATTATTTAAATTTTTATGTAGGTTAGAATAATTTAAAAATACGAAAGATAGAATTAATACTGATAAACTTAAGATTCCATAAAATAGTTTTAACGATTTCTGTTTAACTTTTTCTATTTTGATATTTTGTTCATGAGTAGTTTTAATACTTTCCATAACTAAATCTTTTATACTCTCTTTAGTTATTTTCTTGGATTCAAATATTTTCGAAAAATTCTTCTTATTATTCATTATTATCATCTCCTTTCAATTCACTTTTTATATGTTCCAGTGTACGATATATTTTGTTTTTTACATTTGACTCACTTAATTTCAATTCTTTAGAAATTTCAGTTATCGTTAAATCTAAATAATAATAAAGATAGAATATTTTTGTTACTGTTTGTCCTTTTTTATTTAGGATTTTCCATATATTCTCTATTGTGTCTTTATTCATAACAATATCAAATATTTGTGGTTCACTCGAGTCAATCTCAAAAAGTTCAAATTCTTGATCATCGCTATTGTTTGAATATAACGAGACCATTTTTTGCTTATTCTTTTTAATTAAATAGTATTTTCCTAATTTTCTTTTTGCAATATGAAAAATTAAAGATTTACTATTTTTAAAATAGTTTCTACCTTTCTTGACAATCGTATTATAAACTTCTAGATATATTTCTTGCAAAATATCTGGAATATCATCAATTTTATTACATTTTATTGATACATATTTTAAAACATCATTACTCGTTTCGTCATAAATATCGTTAAAAAAGATGAATATTTCTTGATTACACATATTTATCATCTCCAATATTAAAGTGTCTTATAGTTTCAAAAAAGTTTCACTTTAAAAATATTAAATTTAAAATTCATCAATATTATTTATAATATACTTTTTTCTTTATTTGTCAATGTGAGGTATTGGTTAAGCATATTTATAATCATTACTAATTAATTAAAATAATTCACTTTTTTTAACGATAGTCCGCTAAAAGTCCGCTTTTTTGTATAAATAAAAAAGTTTGTATTTCTACAAACCATTATATTCATTGGTGTCCCCTCACGGGCTCGAACCGTGGACCCAAAGATTAAGAGTCTTTTGCTCTACCAACTGAGCTAAGGAGACAATTTTAAGGCACGAAAAGATTATAACACAAATGTTACTTTGAAGCAATATTTTTAAGAAAAATATCAAAATAAAAAAGATAAAATATTATTTTTATCTTAATTTACCTTTATTTCCCTTTAATCCATTAAAGTTTTCTAGGATATTTGTATCAAATGAATAGATAGTATTTTGCTTCTTTTTATATGATCTAATTGCTATAGAAATCATTTCATCTAGTAACATATCATACTTTTTACCTATTGGTTCCCATAGATAATATGATAATGATCCTGGTATAGTATTTGGTTCATTAATATATACTTTATTTTCTTTTTTATCAATTAAGAAATCTATTCGACATACTCCAGCTAGATTAAGTACTTTAAATACTTTTCTAGCAATATGTTTTACTTCTTTTCTTGTTTTATTATCTATTCTAGCAGGTATTATTCTATTAGTAGAAGCCATTCCTTTTGATTTACCACCACTACCTAGATATTTATCTTTGTAAGTTAAAAATTCATCAGTACTCATTACTTCTTCTATTTCACTAACCTTTTGATCTTCATAAGTACCAAGGACACTACAATTTACTTCAGTTAAATCTTGGATAACTTTTTCTACAACTATTTTGTTATCATATTTTATTGCTTCATTTATTGCATCTATTAACTCTTTCATATTATCAGCTTTAGCTATACCTACACTACTACCTAAAGTTGCAGGCTTTACTATTACTGGAAAGTTTAATTTAAGAATTTCATTTATAATTTTATCTTTATTTTCTTTATATTCAAAATCATAAAACCAAGTATAATCAACTATAGATATGTCATTTGCACTAAATATTTGTTTCATAAATACTTTATCTTGACCCATTGCTGAGGCAATAACACCACTTCCTACATAAGGAACTCCTATTGTTTCTAGGAATCCTTGAATAGTTCCATCTTCAACATTATTTCCATGAACTATAGGTAAAACAATGTCTACTTCCTCTATTATTTTTTTAAATATTCCTTTAGTTTGAATAAAATATCTTCCTTTTTCATTATATAGAGTTACATTTTTAGAATGCTTTATTAATTTATTTATATCCTTATAACTTTCTATTTCTTTTAATAGTTTACCTGTATACATCTCCTTATTCTTAGATATATATATTGGTACTGCTATATACTTATCAGAATTTAAACTCTTCATGGCTTGAACAGCCGATATAATACTTACCTCATGTTCAACTGTTTTACCACCAAATATTACACCTACTCTTATACTCATCTATTCAACTCCTATTCATTAAATATATCTGGTAAATCATTTTCTAATAATACATATGTATTTTGGTCTTTTAATTTTCTTATTATTTCAAATGCTTGTTTAACATCATTGATAATATGAATATGTTCTTCATTATATCTTTTGGCTTGTAAACCATCATAAATGGGTTTTGTCTGTTCTTTTCCTACTAAGATTACTTCATCACAAACACTAGCCATATTTATTCCAAATTCCCTATTATATTCATATTGTTTATCCCCTAATTCAATCATACCAGGTGTGACTATTATCTTATACCCTGGCATTGTATTAAGGATATCTAGGGCCATTTGTGAGCCTATAGGATTAGAATTATATGCATCATCTATAATATTTATATCTCCTACTTTTTTTAGCTCTAAACGGTGTTCTATTGTCTTTATTTTATTGACACCTTTTTGTAAATCTCTAATACTCATTCCTAATTCTTTACAAAGAGCTATACAAGCTAGTACATTATATGCATTTATATAACCTAATAATATTGTTTCAAAGTGATATTTTTGATTATTTCCTTTAAATATTACATTAAAGGATGTTCCTGAAGCACTAGTTTTTATATCTGTTGCCATAACATCAGCATCTTTATTATCTATTCCTATCCATATAACTTTACATTTGTTTTTTAATTCATAGTTTACTTGTAATGGATCATTAATATTTAATATAGCTATACCATCAATTGGTAATGATTCAATAAGTTCAAATTTAGTTTCTTGAATATTCTTTTGAGAACCAAAACTATCTAAATGCGCTACTCCTATTTTAGTTAATATTCCATATTTAGGTTTAACAATATCACATAATTCCTTTATTTCTCCATTTTTACGTGCTCCCATTTCAGATATAAATATTTCAGTAAATCGATCTATATATTCATTAATAGTTATCAAAAGTCCATATGGGGTATTAAAGTTTTTAGGACTAGCTAATACATTATATTTATTACTTAATATATCATTCAAAATATTTTTAGTACTTGTTTTACCATAACTACCTGTTATACCAATAACTTTTAAACTATTTACTTGCTTTAATTTACGTTTAGCTTTTATTAAATAATAGAAATAAACTAATTTTTCAATCGGCATTGTTATTCTAGCAACAAACCATATCACAAAATATTGAAGGAATGCTAAGACAATAAAAATATATAAATATGAGTTTAGAACTTGGATATCATAGTTATAATAAATATATATTATTAATCCAATATATATTAATACTGTCACAGTAATAATTCTTTTTATTCTAGAAGTATTTTTAAGGGGTAATTTATTTTTTTCTCTTTTTAATTTATCATTTAGATCATAGTATAAAAAACTATATATTAATATATAAATGATTGTTACTGCTAAATTGTTATTAATAAAAAAGATTAATATTATTAAAAATAAAGGTAATAAATCTAATGGTTCAAACACTTTAGGTATATTTCTTACAATCCATTTTATATAGCGATATCCTTTATCATAAGTATTTTGTTGAAGAGCTTGTAAAGCCTTTTTAGTTCTTAAAACTTGATAAGCACTCCAACTTATTAAAGATAAAACAAAATATATCATAATCACCCATCCTTTAAAAAGTGGTCTAAGATATTAATGGTTTGCTTTAATCTTTCAAGATAAGCAAAATGGGAACATCCTTCATATATAACAAGACCACAATCATCTACCTTTTCTTCTATATATTTAGCTTCACTAAGTGGTACTTCTTTATCATCACTACCCCATATTAATACCGTTGAAGACTTTATTTTAGGAATTAAATCAGTAAGCTCCTCATTAATTACATTCACTAGTACTTTACGCATAATAGGACTAGCATTATAATAATCAGTAGATGCAATTTTACTTCTTAAATAGCCTTCAAAATTCTTAATAATAGGTGTTTTTCTAACTATCTTTAATATCTTTAATTTATAATTAGCTTTTTTATTAGTTCTTCTAAAGGGAGTTCCTAATAATACAAGTTTTGATACTTTTTTATTTACAGCATATATCATAGCAATCCTTCCACCAAAAGAATGTCCAACAAGAACAGGATTTTTAATATCAAGTTTTTCTAGTAATTCATCTAATACTTCATAATAATCAAATACATTAAAACCATATGGTGGCTCAGGACTTTTACCAAATCCCGGAAAATCAAAAATGGTTATTCTATATTTATTTTCCATGCCTTTTCCTATTGGATCCATCATTGCAATATTTTGTCCCCAACCATGTAATAAAACGATATCTTTTCCTGTTTTATTACCATATTGTACATAATTAACATATGTACCTTTTACATCCATATAATCACCAACCAGTATATTGTATGAGTAATTTACCTATTGGTTATTATTTTAAGACATAAAAAAAATAATGATAAATCATTATTATTTACATAATGGTGAGCGATATAGGACTTGAACCTACGACCTCTTGCATGTCAAGCAAGCGCTCTAACCAACTGAGCTAACCACTCTTTTTGTATATAAATACTATACCAAACTAGTATATAAAAGTAAAGACAAAAAAATAACACTTACGTGTTATTTTATTTTACCTTTTAATCTTTTTCCACCTTTTAAGCCATTAAAATTACTTAAAATATTAGTATCAAATGAATAAGTTTTCTTACTTCTATTCTTATATTCTTTAATAGCAAGTGAAATAGCTTCATCTAATAATTCTTTATAAGCTTTTCCAGCTGGTTCCCATAAGTAGAAAGATAATGATCCAGGAATAGTATTTGGTTCATTAACATATATCTTTTCTCTCTTTTTATCAATTAAATAGTCAATACGGCAAATACCACCTAAATTTAATACTTTAAATACTTTCTTAGATAATTCTCTTACTTCTTCAGATAATTTATCATCAATTCTAGCTGGAATAACTCTATTGGTAGAAGCCATTCCTTTAGATTTTCCACCTTTATTACCACCAATATATTTATCTTTATAAGTTAAGAATTCTTCTGTACTCATTACTTCTTCGATTGCTGAAGTTTGTTGATATTCATAGTTACCTAAAACACTACAGTTTACTTCAACTAGATTTTCAACCATTTTTTCAACGACTATTTTAGTATCATATGTCATTGCTTCCACAATAGCATCATCTAAATCTTCTTCTTTTTTAACAACACTAATTCCAACACTACTTCCTAAAGATGCTGGTTTAACAATAACTGGATATCCTATTTTCTTAATTTTCTTTTCAATTTCATCTTCATTAGTTAAATATTCATTATCATAGAACCATACATAAGGAACAATTGGTAATCCTTCAGTTTCAAAAACTTGTTTCATAATTACTTTATCTTGTCCTAATGCTGAACCTAAAACACGACTACCTACATAAGGAATACCAATAGTATCTAGATATCCTTGAATAGTACCATCTTCAACATTATTTCCATGTACTATTGGGAAAGCCACATCTAATTCACATACATTCTTCTTAAAGAAACCAAGTGATTGAAGATAGAATCCACCTTCCTTTTTACACATAATTACTTTAGTAGCATATCTCTTTAAATCATTAAAGTCTTTATAAATATCAATATCCATTAACATCTTACCTGTATACCAAGTACGATCTTTTGCCATATAAATAGGAATAATTTCGTATTTTTCCTCATCCATACTTGCCATTGCTTGTACCGCCGAAATAATACTTACCTCATGTTCAACTGATACCCCACCAAATAAAACTCCTACTTTAATTTTCATTATCTTTCCTCCTACTTCTCATTAAATATATCTGGTAAATCATTTTCTAATAATACATAAGTTTCTTTTTGTTTTAATTTTTGCATTAATTCAAAGGCTATTTTAACATCATTAATAATATGAATATGTTTTGGATTATATTTCTTATGCATTAATCCATCATATATAGGTCTAGTTTGTTCTTCTCCTACTAGGATTACTTCATCACAAACATCTGCCATATATTCACCAAATTTCATATTTAATTCGTATTGTTTATCGCCTAACTCAATCATACCAGGTGTGACTATAATCTTATAGCCTGGCATTAAATTAAGCACATCTACAGCCATTTTAGAACCAACTGGATTAGAATTATATGCATCATCAATAATATTTATTGTACCATATTTTTTAAGTTCTAGTCTATGTTCAATAGCTTTTACTCTTCTTACACCAATAATTAATTGCTCAACACTTATTCCTAAATATTTACCTAATGCAATACCCGCTAAAATATTATATATATTAGCTCTACCAAGTAATTTAGTAGAAAAGCTATATTTATTTTTATCTCCTTTAAAGATACAATCAAAAGTCATTCCATTATATGACATTTTAATATTAGTAGCATAAACATCAGCGTCTTTATTATCAATACCTACCCATAATTTTTTACAATCACTTTGGATATTGTAGCTGACTTGCTTTTCATCATCCATATTTAGTACTGCTACGCCATCAGCAGGTAATGATTCAATAAGTTCAAATTTACCTTTTTGAATATTTTCTTCTGAACCAAAACTTTCTAAATGAGCAGTTCCAATAGTAGTTAAAATACCATATTTAGGTTGAACTAAATCACATAGTTCTTTTATTTCCCCTACTTTAAATGCTCCCATTTCTGCAATAAACACTTCTGTAAATTTATCTAAATAATTATTAATACTTAGCATTAATCCATTAGTAGTATTATAGTTTTTAGGAGTTGGTAACACATTAAATTTTATACTTAAAATATCATTTAATATATTTTTGCTACTTGTTTTACCATAACTTCCAGTTATACCAATTACATCTAATTTAGGCATATTTCTAATCTTTTTAATTGCTTGTTTCTTATAGTAATTGAAGACATACTTTTCAACTGGTTTATTAAAGGTATTAGCGGCCATTACTAAGAAATATGTGAAATAAACCATACCACTAATAATTAAGTAATAATATCCAATTACTTCTTCATTATAATAGAAGATAATTTCACTTAACATAATTAAATATAATAAGAAAGTAGTAATTAATAATCTTTTTACTCTTTTAGTAATAACTAATGGTTTTTTAACTTGCGCTTTTTGACGATATCTATATATAACATATATAAATGCTAAATATAAAGTTCCAAAAATAATCATACTCATTTTAACTGGAATAAATATTGTTACAAAGAGAATAACAAATAACATATCAATTTCTAAAAATACTTTATAAGGATTATTTATAATCCACTTAAAATAACGATTATCATCATCGTACCAATTTTGTTGTAGCATATGAATTGCTTTCTTACATTTAATAATAAAATAGATAGTAACTGGTAATAAAGATAAAATAAAATAACCTAACATACACTCACTCCCTAATAAAACAATCTATTACACTTATGGTTTGTCCTAATCTTTCTAAATATGCATAATGAGTACATCCCTCATAAATAATAAGACCGGCATCTTTAATAAGTTTTTCTAATACATATGCATCTTCTACTGGAACAGCTTCATCTAATGTTCCCCATATAATAATTGTAGGACATTTAATGCTTTTTACATTTTCACTGATATCTAAATTAACGGTATCAACTAATATTTTTCTCATGGTATCTGATGCATTACGATAATCATCTGAACCAATATGTTTTTTAGCAAACCCTTCTAATTTATTTACTAATGGAACCTTTTTCAGTGCTTTTAGTACTTTAACTTTTAATGTTTTAGTACTTTTTCCTTTCTTAAATGGACTAGCAAATAAGATCAATTTATTTACATTATATTTACTTGCATATAACAAACTAATCTTACCACCAAAAGAATGACCAATTAAGATAGGATTATCTATTTTTAAATAATCTAATAATTCTTTTATAGCATTAACATAATCTTCTACTTGCCAAGTATAAGTAGGTTCACTACTTTCCCCATATCCTGGTAGATCTATTATTGTGACACGGTAGTCATTCTGAAAAGCTTTTCCAATCGGTTCCATCATGCTAATATTTTGTCCCCATCCATGAAGTAGGACAATGTTTTTTCCTTTTTCATTTCCATAGGTGACATAATTTATATCCGTACTATTAATCCTTTTTATCAATGTAATCACCATTATTATTATACCATCTTTGATTAAAAATAAAAAGATTTATTAAAAAAGAACTATGAGGTATACACTAGTTCTACTTTTTCTTTTTATTATCTTTTTTAGTTTCTACTAATGACACATAAATAGTAAAATTTTTAATACTATCTACCTTTACTTTACTTCCTACAGTAATCTTTTTAGAAGCAACTACAGGCCAAAAATTTTTACTAATTTCTATTTCTCCTTCTTTATCATTTACTTCTTTAGTAACAATCCCTGTTTTATTAATTAAATATTTTATATTATTCTTTACTTTTGTTCTTACTAAAAATTGTTTAACATAAGGTCTTAAGAAAATAAATGGGATTAATCCGATTAAAACAAAGATTATAAATTGGATTAAAAAGGATTCTATATAAAATGAAATAAATATTACAATTATACCACTTATAATAAACCATAAAGCTACTAGATCAAGCGTAATAATTTCTATTAAAGAAAGTAATACAACAATACCAAACCAAATATAATTCATAATATCACCTGTGTTTTATTATACAGCGTTTTACCTTTTATTTCAATTAATTAGCCTATTTTTTTATAAGTACCATTGAGATTATAACTATACTTTACATCCGGATATTTTTTTAATAACTTATATACATTAATAGTAGAAGCATATACTTTTACAACTTTTATTGGTATACCATTTATTAAATAGTTTTCCTTTTCATTTAAATAAGTCATTTTATCTATAAAGGAATTTGCAAAATTTTCTAAATTATTCTCATCACTATAATTATTAAAACGATAGTATTTTATACTATTATCTACTTTATCACTATAAACGGGATTAACATTAGGATATATTGCAATTACTCTAAAGTCATCATTAAAGTATTTTTTAAAATTATTAGTATTTAAATTATCAAATGATAAATAATATAATTGATAGGAATTATCAATTTCTTCATTACTTACTAACATTGCTTTTTCATCATCACTTAAAAAGATACAAAAGCATACAATAATAATGGTTAAAAAAAGTATCTTTTTCATAGCATCACCTAATAATAGTTTGACCATATTTCGACAAAAATAAACAAAGAAAAAGAACCATTTAAGGTTCCTTCAGGGATTATGTGTTAGAGGTTAAAAGAATAATTTAGATTAACTAAATTATTCTTTTTTATTTATAACTAATTGTTTGTTCAACTACTCGTTTTACATCTCTTTCATTAAACGGTTTAGAGATAACATCAACAATTGGATAATTAAAGGCTTTTTGAATAGTATCTTTAGAGTCATCACCAGTTATAATTGAAACTGGAATTTTAACAAATAAACTATTTGCTTTGAAATATTCAAGAACCTCGAATCCATTAACATTAGGCATATTTAAATCTAGTAACATCGCTACTATTTTATTATTAACATCAGCTTCAATAATGTTTATAGCATTTTGACCATCATGAGCTGAAATAACTTCATAACTATCGTTAAAAATTTTATAAACATAATTTCTAATAATATCTGAATCATCTGCGACTAAAATAGCCTTTTCTTTAGTATTAGATGCTGGTTGCGGAGCAACTTCTTTTGCAATATCTTCACCCAAATACTCTTCAACAACGTGAATTATTCTATTTACTTCTGTCATTAATTCATTATAGTGATTATAGACAAAAGTAATATTATTAGCTTTACTTTCCATTTCGTGTTGATAAGAAAACTCAGCGAGTTTAGTAAATCCTAAATACTTAGAATCGCTCTTTAAAGAATGGACGAGGATAGCATACTCAGGCATATCTCCTTCTTCCATCTTAGCTTTAATATCAGCAACCTTTTTATTAATACCTAATAAAAATTCACCTAAAGTTTCATTATAAATATCCATTTCTACAAATAATTCTAGACTCTTTTGAACATCCACACCATTATTTACTAATACATTAATATCTCTCATATATACACACATCCTATTCTAATATTTTATTATAAATTTTTAGTATCTAAAAATTTCTTGATAATTTTGTTTAATTCTGGTCTTTCAATTGGTTTAGCTAAGTAGTCATCAAATCCATCTGCTAAATACTTCTCTTTCATTCCTGAGATAGCATTGGCAGTAAGGGCAACCACTGGGATGTTAAAATTTTGAATCTCTTTTAACTTATGAAGTGTTTCACCACCACTCATTTTTGGCATCATATCATCCATTAAAATTAAATCAAACTTTTCTCCATTATTAATTTTATCTAGACATTCAAATCCACTGAGAACAGTCTCAGTTTGAACTTTAAATGCCTGTAATAATCTGGAAGCTACCTTTAAATTTAAATTATTATCATCAACTATTAAAATTTTCTTATTAGAATAATCAAGTTCTTCTACTCTTTCACCTGTAGATAAAACTTCATTTGTAATATCTCTTGTTAATTTAACTATATTTTGTTTTAAATAAACTGTGAAATTTGATCCTTGTTCATATTTACTTTGAACAACGATTTTTCCTCCCATCATTTCAGTTAACTTTTTAGTAATAGCCAGTCCAAGACCGGTTCCCTCTAAAGTCGTATTTTTATCTTCATCTAATCTTTCGAATTTTTGGAATAATTTATCTATCTTTTCCGGTTTAATTCCTCTACCAGTATCTTCAACAGATATAACTAATCTACATTCATTATTAACATTTACACAACTAGCAGTAAAACTAATCATACCTTTTTCAGTATATTTTGCTGCATTAGTAAGTAAATTTGTAATTACTTGCGTAACTTTTCCTCTATCACCATGTAATAAGTAAGGTAAATCTTCTGCGAAGTTAGTCTTAAATTCAATAGGCTTTTCACTAATTCTAGGAGCTACTAACTTAGCAACATCCAATAAAACCTTTTCTATTTCATAATCTGATTCTACAATTTCCATCTTATCAGCTTCAATCTTAGATATATCAAGAATACCATTTACTATTTCTAGTAAGTTTTGTGAAGCCATAATAACATCTTTAGCATCTTCTTTAGCACTATTTAAATCATCAGCATTAGCAATACATTCACTAAACCCTACAATAGCATTTAATGGTGTTCTAATTTCATGTGACATACTTGATAAAAAGTTAGTCTTAGCATGATTAGCTGTTTCTGCTTGATTTCTAGCAATATTAAGTTCATTGATCATCTTTAAATCTGGATTTTCAATAGTAAAGAACATTACTAAATCGACATACGAAATAATCGCCGTCGTTATTAAAATTCCTGGGTCAATTTGTCTTATAATAACATTTAATATCATAATACTAATTAATACATATACTGGTTTATATTTCTTGTTATTAATATCTTTTATTTTAATAAGAACAAACGTAATTATTAAAAATATATATAAGCATGCAATAGCTGTCATAAAGTCCAAACTTGGACCAAATGAATACATTACATTATTTTCATTAAATATATTTACTTTCAATATAAATATTATCAATACAAAAATTAAGTAAGTTATTATACTCATATTTTTTAACCAAATGTACATCCTTAGCTTTTTAGTTTTTAAATCAAATGATACATTAAATATATAGACTGTAAATAAATAAACCCATAATAAAATAGAAGTTATATAGAATTTATTTAATATTTCTAGTAATAATAGTGTTTTAGCAGTACCCATTAAATAGGTAATGGTAACAATCGTAATATCAAAAAACAAAGCAAAAAATGAGATAATTAAAAGAGTTGAATATATTTTTGTTTCTAATGAATCTACTCTCTTTTTAGAAAAGTAGACTATTGATATTAATATTAATACAAAAATACCAAATATTTGAAAATACAAATTGCTCATAAATATACCGCCACCATTTTATTTAATTATAACGTGAATTGTTTTATTTTACAATAGTTTTTTAACTTTTTGAGTCATTATGAAGAAATCGATAATTGTAAATTAATAAAAAAGAGACAGAATTATATCTATCTCTTTAATAATTAATTATGATGTCTAATAACACTTGGTGTTTCTATAGATTGTATAGAAACAGGTGTTTTTTTAATATCTTGGATTTTTGTCAACACTTTTTCTCTTGGAGTACAAGGGAAAGTTGATAAGTAGTTTCTATCATAATATCTTGCTATTTCATCTATACAAGACTCAATATTTTGTCCATTTTTTATGAATAAATCTATGTGTTTTTCTACTTCTTCTCTTATTATTTGAGATACTACTTCTTCACTACCTTTTGAAGCAGTACTTTCCATTTCTACTGATGCACTATATTGTTTTATTCTTTCTAATACTGAGATTATAAACTTTTTAGGAACATAGTTTTCAATCATTGATTTTGTTATATTGTTCCATAAATCTAAGTATTCTGGTTGACTATAGTGAATATCAAATTCTTTTTGACCCTCTAAATAAAATAATGAATTTCTAATTGTACCTGGTAAATAAATAGTATTTGGTATTTGTTTACATATATCTTTGATATATTTATCTAATAAACTAATTATTCCAGTTCCTTGAATATTTGGTAATCCACATACATATACTTGTGTATTTGGATTATCTAAATACATTTGAGTTAAAATTAATTTAGCATTTTCCATATCTCTTTTGAATGCTGAAAGTATTCTTATTTTATCTGAAGCATTCCCTTTTCTGATAATATCAGTAAATTCTCCAGTAAATCCATTATATATTATTATACTACCATCTAATAGGTTAAAATCTCTAAAACCAATATTATTTTTACTAGCGATCTCTTCATAGTTTTTTAATGTTTGATCATCCCAGTGTTTTTGAATATAAGCATGTTGTTTTTCAGCAATATCATCAATATTTAAAGCATTAATATCTTGATGAGAAATATTGCTATTATACCATCTTAGAATGTTTATATCTTCATTACGTCTAATTCTAGCATATGAAAAATAACTTATATCACTAGATAATTTATATATGTTTGAGCGCATTAAAAATGGTAAAATTTTATCACACTTTGAATATCCAGCTGATATAGAATTACCTACACTTGCTATATTTAAATTCTTTACGCCCAATCTCTCTAACATTTCTAGAAATTGTTCACTTAATGACATATTTTGTGCTGACAAAGTAGCCATTTTGGCATCATAGTTTTTTCTAGTTATTATCATATTATCCCCCGTCTTTTCATTTATCTTTTTAGAGTTTTAACTAATTGATTGTTTTGTTCTACTAGATCATGTACTGTATTCCATAATCTATTATTAGCATCATCGATATTTTCATCGATTGAAACCTTCATTGGTTCCCCTATTCTTACAATAGGTCTTTCACCTTCACCATAGGTATCAGTGATAGCCATTGGAACAAGGTATCTATCAAGAACTTGCGCTAAATAAGCTGCACTATTACCTTTAAAAGGTGCTAATATATCTTTTGTTATATTTGTTGTATAAGTTCCTTCAGGGAAGCTTAATACATTAAAGTCATGTAATAAATATTTCATCATTTCCATTGTCGCATTTTTACAGCTTATTGGATCTTCTCTAACTACTGGAATTGATTTAATTGATTCAAATAATATTCCAGCTTTATGTTCTAGAATTTCTACCTTTATTAAAGGATGCCAACTAACACCTTGTAAAGAACTTAAAATTAACTTAAAGTCTTTATCACAACGGTGATTAGATACAATATGAATTCCTTTTTCTTGTGGTATTAATTCTTTACCAATTACTAATGGATTATATTTTCTTTTTAATATTTGTCCATAAGTTGCAGATATTAAACGTAAATAAATTTCACCTTTTTTAATTTTATCTGCATCAAATGGTAAACCTAAACATAATTTTTTTAATTCTTCATAATACTCTTTTAATTCAGCAGGTGAAAGTTGCATTTTTTCTTCTTTTCCTAATCTTACGAAAGTACTGAAAATAGAAGCTGTATTATTTTTTTTATCTTCAATTTTCTTAATTTCGGTATATAAATCATTACCATTATATATTGTTGTAATATTATCTCCTTTAGTACTTCTATTATTTCTTGTTGCCATACATAATACTTTAAGTCCAGGAATTCTACTAAATTCCATAACATTACCTTTTTTGTCTTCAATAACTACATCAGCAGGATTATTTTGTAAGTATTCTAATTTCTGAACATCATAGCTATTTTCACTATCTTTTTCGTCAGTGAAAAAAACATGAATGCCATCAACTTCTACATTGTGTAATTTTAATCCCATTTTGAATAATACATCAACAGCAATTCTTTTACTTTTAGTTTCGGAACATCTTTTAGATGTAAACAATTGAACATTATGACCTTCAGAACGCAATTTATTTATTGCTTCCACTATGTCTGCTCTAGGCTTATATTCTAAGAAATACTTTATAGCATGTTTAATCCAGAATTCACTTTCTTGTTCATCAGTACAATCAAATATTTCTTTTACTCCATACCCATTTTCATTTACTACATCAAGATTATAATTAGTTTTAAAGTGGTCAACGGCATGTTTAAACATAAATGCTTCAATGTCGTATATAACTCCATCTACGTCAAATATAATGTTCATAAACACTTCCCCCTCTTTTTATTAGTAGTGTATTATATACTTATTTTTGTTTTTGTCAAATTTTACCTTTATTTTATAATACCTTACTATAATTTAAATTCCTTTTTATCATCTTTTCTTAGAATCAGTTACTTCTAATGTTGTATCACTATTAAAATGATAGATTGGACTACCATACATTTTATTAAATTGCATCTCAGCAAATTCACTTCCAAAAGAAGAAAAACTAGATAGTAAACGCTTCTTAAAAACACTAGTACTATATTCACTTCTATTGAAATATTCTTTGCGATATAAATTAAAGAAAAGATCTGTTAATTCTAAATCAACTAAAGTATCAATATCATTATTATGGAAGTATTCAGCAACTCTTTTAACACAATCAGCAAAATGATATCCACCAATTGTAACTTGATCAGCTGGTCCAACTTTCTTCATAATATCTTCTTCACTTGGATATTTTACTTCTTCAATTGGTTTTTCTTTTCCATTATCATCATATCCACTAGCTTCTTTAAATGTTACATCTGTAGTAATAATCTTATCGTTAGGTTTAATATCTATTCCATATATTGCTTTATCAGGATAAGTTACAAAAATTATTTCATAACCTTTTCCTCTATATCTTTTCTGAATACATTCATTTAAGGCATCAAATGGTTTATCCCATCCATGTTCTTCATAGAATTCATTAGAAAAAGTAAGAGCAGATGGATATTCCTTAATTGGATATAAATATAAAAATACTTTTCTCATTTTATCCCTACTTTCCAAAATAAAGACACTCAAAAAAGAGTGTCTTTACATTATTTTATTAAATTAAGTTGTCTATCTTGTTCTACATCACTCCAAGTATTGCCATTAATATACTTAGTTAATGCCATAACAAAAGCAGATTCAGTTAAATCTATTCTTGAAATAACATCATGAGTTAAGAGCGCAATACCCCCATGATTAGATCTTAAATCTTCAGCACAAAATATTCTATCCATTACTGTGCCTAGTTCTTCTTTAATAATATCATTAACATATTTTTCTGGGACTGGAAAACCAGGGCTAATACCATAGCTTTCAAAATTTGCTTTATCTTCAATAACAGCAATATTAACAATCATCCATCTACCTAATTGATTAGTAATACCTGATTCAATAGAGACAAACATATCCCCTTCAATATTGTTTTCTAAACAATGTTTCTTTAAATTCTTTACCCTGTTTTTAGCTCCTACATAAATTTCTTCATTAACTGGTTCATCACTTACATTAGAAGACGCAGGGATACCTATTACTTCTAAATTTTCAAAATAGTTAGAAAAAGCTTTTTTAGCTCCTTCAACCTTACCCGGATTTTTTGTAGCTACTATCACTTTCATACTAACTCACTCCTTCGCCTTTAAAAATAATCATATTTCGAAATAATTATAGCATATTTTATATTAGAAATATATAACAAACTTTTATAATTTAAAAGAATTGACTAAACTAGTCAATTCTTTATACTTTTTTCAAATAAATTGTCAATTTTATCCATTATATTTCTCTTATTATCTTCCATATTTATAACTAAATCTATCTTTAATTCATCATAAGTTAAAGCATTTTTTTCTCTTAATTCAAAATAATCTTCAGTAATGTTATCCCTAGCAATTACATATTCTTTTCTTGTGTTATATTCTCTATTAGTTATAATTTTAATATTTCTTTCATTCCAATATTCTTCTTTATTAACAATATTATACCAATCTAGTATAATTATTAAATTATCTCTATTTGATATATGTTTTTTTATTATTGAATTCATATAGATCCAAGTTTGATTATAGACTTTATCTTGTAATTGTTTATTATTAAAGACAATATTGCCTAATTTCCTTCGATCTATTTTATTTGATTCATCTAAAATAGAGTTTGAAGTAATTTCAATTACTTTTTTCTTGGTATATTCATCTTCTAATGCTTGATGCGCTAACTTATCAATATCAATATGAATACTATTATCATATTCATCTAATATATACTTAGATAAAGTACTTTTACCACTTCCACTTTTCCCAGAAACACAAATAATTATTTTATTAGCATATTTCTTATCTAATCTATTTCTTACTATTTCTGGTAAATATTTTCGATATTTTAAATAGTTATTTCTAACTAGTGTAGCATGAAAACTTTTATTATCTGGTAATAGTAATAAGGGTTCAGCAATATATCTATCCGCATAAATATAATTCTTATAGATTTCTTCTTCCTCTTGTCCAAAAACTTGAATATCAAATTTTTCTATACCCACTACATTTAATATTTCTTCTTTTATTTTTAAATAATCCTTAGGAAATATTAAATTAGGGTTAACATTATAATTTACTATTTCAACATTATCATTCTTAAATATTTCTTTAGCATCCATAATTCTTTCATCAATACTATAACTTAATTCTTGATTTAATTTAGCTTCTTTTAATGGATTATTATAAAAAACAACATATACTTTATCACATATCTTAATTAAACTATTTATACAATTAATATGTCCATTATGTAACGGAAAGAATTTTCCAACATATATTCCTGTCATAATAACCTCCAACATCATCTACTAAACGTATTTTAACATATTAGATTATTATTGTATAGGATTTAAAAAAGACTATCATATGAATTGAATTATCTTTTTGTTAAAATTAATATTTATTATATAACAGGATATTAAAACATCACCATTTTTTATATAACACCTTTTACTACTTCTATCATATATTTTTCTTTTATTTTGATATTAATTGTTTCATTACTCCTAATCAAATCATTAAATAGCAAACAAATTTGTCACCAACCCTATTTGTTTAATAAGATTGACTTAACTATTCTTTTATACTATAATGTACCTATCAAAGCATGGAAATTTAGATAGGTGAAGTTTATGAAAAAGGAACACACTGCTGTACTAGAAATAGTAAAAATGGATAATAATAAAGATAAATTAATTGAAATCCTAGATGATAAAAGTATAAATTGGATTGAGGTTTTAGGATATCTGTGTTATCACCGAGTAGCTGGTCTTGCTTATGAAAGAATAAACTCAATCAATATAAGGAAATTAGATTTCCCTGTGTTTTTTTCAATATATATGATTCATCAGTCACAGAGTTTAAGATTAGATTTACAAAAAGAATATATAAAAGATATTTCTTCAAAGTTGTGTGAATGTAATATTAAACATGTATTTTTAAAAGGTTCAGTTTTATCTAGTACACTTTACCCAGCAGGCACTAGAGCTTCTAATGATATAGATATACTTGTATCTAAAGATTCAATCCAAGAAGTTAAAAAAGCTTTATATGAACTTGATTTTGTGCAAGGAAAATATAATTATAAAAATGATACTGTTGAAGAATTTGATAATCATACTATTGCACAAAGTATAAAAGATAGAGGTGAAACAGCTCCTTTTATTAAAGTTATAAATAAAGTGACTATTAAAACTATCGATGTAGATGTTAATTTTTCATTAGATTGGAATCCAAATGCTAACAACGAGATAGTAACTTCCTTTTTAGACGAAAGAATACTTGTCCCTATCGATAGTAATTCTTCAATCTACTCATTGAAAGAAGAACATCTATTTATCCAATTATGTATTCATCTTTATAAAGATTCAGTATTATTGGATATTGTTAAAAAAAGAAAAGTGTTAGATCTATATAAATTTGTTGATTTATATTTATTTATTCAAAAATATTTTGAGACAATTAATCCAGAAAAAATATTTGAAGATTCTATTAAGTATAATTTTGACAAACAAGTGTTTTTTGCACTAAATTATACAGCTAAAATTTTCCCAGACATAATGAAAATAGATAACGTAAACATACTTTATCAAAAATATAATTATATCGGCGAAAAAATTATGACAGAAATTTTTGATCAGTATAATTCAGAAAACAAAATGGAAGACACCGGTAATTTAATTGATAGACTTTTTTCTTACGATATCATAAATAAATATAATTAAAAGAGGATTTGAGAAATATGGATTTAACCACAAGAATAAATAAAATCTTTTGTGATAGTTTAGAAACTATTATGAATGGAAAAAATTATACATTACATAATTTAGTTAGCGATAATCTAAAAACAATCATTACTTGTGATTCTAATTTATGCTCTGATAAATTGGAGGAATTTAGTAAATCTTTCAATAGATTGTTAAATGCTTCGCAGAACAATGATTGTAATATTATTAATGCATATGTTTCTGAGAATGAAGATATCTTTCAAAAAATTGAATCTATATTTTATAATGAGGATTGGTCATCAAATGATAGAATAGCAGAATTTAATATTGCTACACATAATACTTCTGCCGCCAAATGCACAAAGGATAATGAATTTTATATTATCAAATGCTATGAGTATTTTTATTATATTTACAATACAAAAACTAATCAATGCTTAATGATAATTAAGAATGAAAAAAAAGCATTGACTATGGTTAATATTTTGTTATTAACTCCCTACTTATTATATGCTGACTTATATGCAGTTCACGGTGGATTAGTAAGTAATGGGAAAACCAATATTCTCATTAGTAACTCTTCTTTAGGTGGAAAGACTACTTTTGCATTGTTGTTTTTAACAAACGGTTGGCAAATTATTACAGAAGAAACTACCTACATCACCAAACATGGTGAAATACTTAATTTCAACATAAGAAACTATTTCAATATAAGAGTTGGCACTTATCTTGAATTCAAAGAGTTTTTTGATAAATTGGGATTTATCAATGATTCATTCTTATCTATGGCACATGTTGATAAAAAAGAATTATTTGAACTTGGAAAAAAAGAACAAATGTCAATAGATTTTGATTCTCTATGTAAAAATAAAAATAATATTACCAACAATAAAATAACTCATTCATTAAAAGTATCACTTGATAAGGATAATTTAGGCATGACCATTGAAAAAAACTGTCCTACTGAAAATGTTGAGAGATTTTTAGAATTAAGTCTTGCCCCTACTGTTATGCTTTTTAAAGGACTAACTGATATTACAAATTTAAATAAAAACAAACGAAAAGAAGAATTAATGGAAATATTTACAAATGTAAAGAGTTATTCAGTATCGTCTGGATTTGATTATAAAGATAACTTTGATCTTTTAACCCAAAAAATTGATTTATAGTAAATAAAAAAAACAAGATTTAATCTTGTTTTAATTTTAATTATTTATTTTTAAGAGTCCATATCTTCTATTTTTTTTTTGGAGTCGTTTCAATTGAATCAGCTGCTTGTGCAAATCTTTTTGACTGTTCAGCAATTAAATCAATATCTTCAAAATAATTAAGTCCAATAGCTTTTTTAACTCTTGATAATGTTTGTGCAGCTACACCACGTGCCTTTTGACTTCCTGCAAACAATATTTGATAAACTTCTGGAATATGTCTTTGATATTGTTCTCTTCTTGCACGAATTGGTGCTAATAACTCTTGAACAACATCATTTAAGAATCTTTTTACTTTCATATCACCTAGTCCACCACGTTCATAATGAGCTTTTAGTTCATCTAAATTTTTATATTCTGGTAGATACTTTTCAAAATGTTTATCTTTTGCAAAAGCCTCTAAGTATATAAATACTGGATTATTTTTTGTGTTTCCTGGATCTTCCACTCTTAAATGATTTGGATCAGTAAACATCCCCATTATTTTCGTCTTTATTTCTTCAGGTGAATCAGCTAGATAAATACAATTTCCTAAAGATTTACTCATTTTTGATTTTCCATCTAAACCAGGTAATCTACTACAATTTTCATTCTCTGGTAATAGTTCTTTTGGCTCTACTAAAGTATTTCCATAAGTTGAATTAAAACTTCTAACAATTTCTCTTGTTTGTTCGATCATTGGTAATTGATCATCACCAACTGGAACAATGTTTGCGCCAAAAGCTGTTATATCAGCAGCTTGACTAACTGGATATGTTAAGAAACCTGCTGGAATACTTTTTTCAAAGTTTTTTGTTTTTATTTCTTCTTTCACAGTAGGATTTCTTTGTAATCTAGCTAAAGTTACTAAATTCATATAATAAAATGTTAATTCTGTTAATTCTGGAATTTGTGATTGAAGAAAAATTGTACTCTTATTAGGATCTATTCCACATGCTAAATAATCTAATGCGACTTCTATAACATTTTGTCTTATTTTTTCAATATTATTAGCATTGTCTGTTGTAGCTTGTGAATCAGCAATCATAATGAAAATATCCTCATACTTCCCTGAGTTTTGAAGATTAACTCGATTCATTAATGATCCAACATAATGTCCTAAATGCAATCTTCCTGTTGGACGATCTCCTGTCAAAATTGTATCTTTCATTAGAATTCCCCCTTTGAACCCCTATATTTTAACATATTGTTTGGATTTTTGTCAATTTCTACTAGAAAATTAGGTAACTCATCTAATTTTACAAATACATCAGCAAGTTCCAATAACTCTTTTGGTGTATTATTGTTGCCAGTAGCAATTTTTAATCCACAATCCAATCCAAACATATCAATGTCATTTGAATCATTTCCTATAATAATAACATCTTCTAAATTAAATCCATATTTTTCTACAAGTTTTATTATACCACTTTTTTTATTTTTACCAGGTTTACAAAAAGAATGATACTCTTGTTCAGAAACAACTACATGAAACTTATTGGCACTTTTTATAGAATCCTTTACTTCCAAACCCCTAGTAATTATTCTAACAATATCATGATCTTTTATTGACTTCTTATATTGTTCTTTATCATAAAAGGTTTCTTCACTAAAAAAATATGGTCTACTCAATTCTTCGGATAAATCCTTTTTACCGCGTAAAAATTTGTATTTATGAGTTATTAGATTAACGAAAGCAATAAATTCATATTTCATTTCGAATATTTCATCTATTAGTTCACACACACTATCATTATCAATGCTTTCAGCATGTATAACTTTACCATCTTTTGATACTAATACACTTCCATTTTCAACTATCAAAGGAAGTGGAATGTCATAATCTTTTATCGTATCATAACCACCCATATATCCTTTACCTGTGCAAAATGTATATTGAAAGTTTTTAAGATTTGGAAAAACATCTAAAAGTTCACTATTGTTCACTCCTTTAATAGATACTATTCCACTCATATCACATACTATTAATTTCATAATTCACAATCCTTTTTATATAAATAGTTCATTGTATGTATTGATTTCCTCTTCGTATTTTGAATTATCCCAAAGAGTTTTAATTTCAGTAAAAAAATCTAAATAATCATACTTTATTTTTTCCCAATCAGCATAATTTGTTTCTAAATTGTCAAAAGTTTTTTTTGCTTTACTTATCTTTTCCGGACTCCAATTAGAAGCAAGTACCATCATTTGTAAAATAACTTTCTCGTTCCTTTTTCCACAGTTAATAATCTTCTTATGTAAATCCTCTTTACTATCCCCTAAATTAATAGACGAATCTTGAATACTTTTTGACATTTTTATATAAGGAAAAAGTCCACTAATAAGTTTTCCATATATCGCACCAACTTCTGGATTATGACAAGTCAAACTGTCAATTCCACCATTTTTTAATTTCATTCTATTAAGGGCTACTCTCGCTAAATATGGATAGTGGTGTTCCTCCAATCCAGCCGGAACAATCACACCTTGTTTCTTATCACGTATTATAGGTAATATTATATCTGTAATTGTAAAAGTTTGACTTACCATTGTCGAGAAATCATTACCCAATAAATTTAATCTCTTATACATGTCATCAGTTGCTTCACTGTTTTCAAGAAAATCATTAACTTTTAATACACTAGAAACAAGTGAGAATACTCTAGAATGATCATGGTGATTATGTGTCCTAATCTCACCATTTTGTTCATCAAATCCTAGTTTTTTAATAAAAGATATAAATTGATGAGAATTTGTTATTAATTCATTTAATGGTTTTTGTCTTGAGTTTAATGCACTTAATTCAGAAATAATTATATGAGTATATATGCCTGTTTGTTTTTGAAGTTCCAATACTCTAAAAATGGCAGAAAGAGTTCCAGCTGTCGGAGAATTTGTAGGACCAAAGCCTGTTACAATCGCCAACTCCGTTGAAGGAATTTTATCAAAAACTTCTAAATTGTCAAAACACATATATTTTGTATTAAGTTCATCATTTTCCCCATACCCGTGTAATAGAACATCACTAGGAAATTCGGTATATTTAAAGTTATCAATTATTTCGCTTATTCTTTTATTGGTATATTCTAGATCTTTTAAAGCATATTTATAATCATTAGCAACTTCTTCTATTGATTTATTTTGCTTTTCAGCTAATTCTCTTAATTCATCATCTGATAAATCAAAATTTTCTTTCATTATTACACCTCAAATCACTACATATTATAATATATTATTTATTACTACTATATAATAACATAAAAATAAAAATTAATCTATTTTATTGAGCTATAAGAATGTCTGATAATTTTATCATTTTATGTTATTTTTTTGTTTATTATTAAAGTAAAGATTATTGTATTTACTTACATATTAAAATTTATAAATATTAATAATTTTTTACAAATTAATTTGACTTAATTTTGCAGTTTTCATCAATTAGATTATATATCTTTTCTTTACTTCCACCATACATTTCAACTACATCTAAAAATAATTTAAAAACATTTCCATTTTTAATATTTTCTTTTGCTAATAAATACCCCTCATTTAATGAATTAACTTTTTTTGCCAAAAGAATAATAAGTGCAGCATTAATGCATATTGCATCAGTATGACTTTCTAATCCTGTACCTTGAAGTACTTTTAGAGAGGCTTTAACATTTTCAATTCGATCTTCTTTTTCAGCGATTTCATTTAGATTATAACTTGGATTAAGAGTAAATCCTTCTTTAATGTTAGCTGATATTTGTCGTCCAACTTTCCCATTTTTCATACCGACTAAATTTACATGCCCTGCAATTGGCAATTCATCTAAATAATGAACTCCATCTTCAGTCGAAGTATACACTAAAACATTTTTAAAACCGTATTCCTTATACACTTCTAATGATAGTTTTACATTAGGGTGAGACAAACCATAAGCTAGAGAATCAATCTTAACTGGAAAACTTAATCCAGCCAAGGCAAAACTCATAGCATGTGGAGCATAAAAAACACCACCATAAACATCAGCAAAATTTGGGGTTGTATCTTCTATTGAAAAAAATGAAATTTTCTTTTCTTGAAGTATTTTAATTTTTTCATTTAAAGGAATATTTATATTAATACCAACTATCTCTAAAAAATCAGAAGATCCTGTTTTTGAAGATGTTGAATGAGAACATGCTTTTGCAGTATATGCACCACAAGCAGCTGCAACAAAACTTGCAGGGGTTGTAATATTTATTGTTTTAAAACCTTTTTTACCACTTGATGCTACTCCAACCAATAACTCATTTTTTGGCAATTTTATTTTTGGCTTTTCCTTTTTAAATATATTATCCAATGATAATGAAGCATTTAATAATCCTTTTATTTCAGAAACAGAAGGACCTTTAATCATAACTCCATTTAGCAGCATTGTTAAAAGACTAACTCTCTTTTCTAAATTCTTTTCATTTAAAATCTCTAACATTGCTTCTTCAGCTTCAAATTCATCAAGAGATTGCCCAATATTCAATTTGTATAGAGATTCATACGGTTCTTTGAGTTTTTTATGATTAATTAAATTCATCTATCTCACTCCTTTATTCTAAATTTTGCAAAAACGGAATAATTTCATCAAGTGAATTAAATTTTGCAATGATTCTCTTTTCAACTTCAGTTGATGATACTATAAGGTCTGGAATTAAAATAGGTTTTACTCCTGCGTTATACGCAGCTTCAATTCCTACCCTACTGTCCTCTATTGCAAACATTTTTTTTGGATCAATATCAAACATTTTACAAGCCAAAGTATATAAATCAGGACTTGGTTTTACATTTGCTACCAATTCTGAGCCAATTATCTTATCAAAATAATCCAAACTAATATCTGAATTATTTAATAACATCTTTATCATTTCAGTAGATGAAGATGAAACTATTGCAGTCTTTATATTATTAGATTTCAAATATTTTAATAATTTCATTAATCCTTTTTTCTTTTTGATTTTATTAATCTTTAATGCCTCGTTTCTTATAATAAATAATTCTTTCCAATATGTTTCAAAATCAAATGATTCACCCCATAATTTAGAAAGTTCCAAAGTAATTTGATCTCTTTTTTTCCCCAAACAATTTTCAATATAAAACTTTTTTGTAAAATGATGGCCATTCTGATTGTTATAGTTAATAATTAACTTTAAATAAAAGTTCTCACTATCAATCATTAAACCATCTAAATCAAAAGCAACAACATAATTTTTCATACAAATATTATACCTTAAATTAATAAAAAAGTCTATGAGACACATATACTTTATGATAACTCAAAATAAGTATCAGCAGTACAGCCTAATTCTTTTTGCACTGGAAAATCTTTGTCCAAAGCTTCCCAATCTTGATTGGAAAGTTCAAAATTTTCAACATCTAAGATTTCATCTATATGTTTTTTATTAGAACTTTTAAAAACGATGGAGACACCCTCTTGTTGTAATAGCCACTTAACTGCAATTTGAATATTAGTTTTTTCATATTTTTGTGATATTTCATCTAAAATTTTATATGTCCCAGTGCGGTAATAAGGATCTTTAGCTCCCGGATAAGAAAGTAGAATTGGTCTCCACGCAATAAAATGAATTCCATTTTCTTGGCAATAATCTATAACACCTTTTCTTTGTGATTCACGGCAAACCAGATTATATTGATTTTGTACAGCAAATATAGGTTTTTTTAGAAGTTTAGAATACTTCTTAATAGTATCAATACCAACATTACTCAATCCCACATGCTTAATAAGTCCCATATCCAGTAACTTATTTAATGCCTTTGCTGTTTCTTCTATTGGAATCATAGGATTTTGCTTATGTATATAATATAAATCAATATATGAAGTGTTTAGCCTCTTTAATGATTCTTTACACGAATTAATAACACTGTCATAAGAAAGATTATATTCACGAACTTTAGTTGCAATAAAAAGTTTATCTCTAGAAACACCATTTATTGCCTTACCTATTAACTTTTCGGATTCTCCACCCGCATAGCTTTCTGAAGTATCTATATGTAAAACTCCTCTACTGATTGCATACTTAATTGCTTCTATATCTTTTTCATCATCATTATTTGGATTTGGTTTTACATCTCCACCCATACGCCACGTTCCTAGGGCAATTTTTGTACAAGGATATTTAAAATTATATTCATTCACAATACCACCTAATTTCTTATAAATTGATTATGTTATATTTATTAAGTCTTCTCAATTGATTTTTTTATTAATATTTAAAGCATAAAAAGGATATTAAATTTAATATTCTTTAAATAACTAATTCTTTAATTTAAATTCCTTAATTTTCTTTTTAGCATAGGTTGTTCGAGCAGATTCCTCCCAATCATCTCTTGGACCAAATGACAAATCGTCGGTTATTATTCTCACTCTATCTTTACTCTTCAATGTATAGTCAAGTGGTACATATTCATCATTAACTATTGCTGCTACCATAGTATTTCCAATATCAGTATGAATCTTATATGCAAAATCTATAGGAGTAGATCCAACTGGTAATTCAATCACCCTACCTTTAGGTGTAAATACATAAACCTTTCCTGAAAATAATTCACTTTTAACCTGACTTACGAATTGTTGATTATCTCCAAACATTGCATTCATTTCCGTTAACGATTTAAAAAATTGATATTTTTCTTTTAAATCATTTTGCATCACAACTCTTGCTTGACCTTTATTAATGTCCCAATAAGCTGTCAATCCAAATGAAGCTATACTATCCATATCAAATGTTTTAATTTGGGTTTGGACTAATCGGTTATCTCTTCCAAATACTGTTGTGTGAAGAGATCTATACATATTAGTTTTAGGGTTGCAGATATAGTCTTTAAACTTACAATTTATGGGATGATATTGTTGATGAACTAATCCTAATGTTCTATAACAGTTATCAATATTATCTACTATTATTTTTAAAGCTAGTAAATCATGTATATCTGATATTTTATGGCCATCATTTAATTGTTTATAAATACCATAGATGTTTTTTGTTCTTACTTTTATTTCATTTGGAATATTGCAATCATTTAATAATTGATTAATTTTTGTTAACATTTCATATAAGCAACTTTGACTATCAGATTCAATTTTAGCCTTTTTTTCTTCTATTGATTTGTACATATCAGGTTTTAAATATCTTAGTGATAAGTCTTCTAGTTCACTTTTTATTCTATATGCTCCAATGTAATATGCTAAAGGAACAAATATTTCCATTGTTTCTAAAGCGTTTTCCTTTTGTTTAAAATCTGATTTAAATTGTAATGTTCGCATATTATGAAGTCTATCTGCTAATTTTATAATAATTATTCTCACATCTTCTGTAATACCAACAATTACTTTTCTAGTATTTGCCATAACTTCATCTTGTTTGGAGGAAAAATTAAGTTTACCTATTTTTGTGACACCATCAACCAAATTCGCAATATTTTTATTAAAGTCATGAGCAATATCTTCCTTTGAAATGTCTGTGTCTTCAAGGGTATCATGTAATAGCCCAGCACACACTGTGTCCCGGTCAGCATGCATTTCAGCTAATATTTTAGCAACATTTAAAGGATGGATAATGTAGTCTTCCCCACTTTGTCTTTTTTGACCAGCATGTAATTTTTTTGCATATTCATATGCCTTGGTTATTATTTCAACTTCATCAGGATTATAGCTTTTGATGTAAGTAATAAATTCTTCAATAGTTAAATCATTCATATAGTAACCTCCCCTAATTTTTAATTAAACAAAAAAAACGAGAACTTTTTCGCATTAACTGCCCAAGGTTATCGTTTTTATCCATAAATAGTCATACAAGCATAAATAAAATTTGTTAGTTTATTAATAATCATATATCTAACACAGTATATAATATCTCTTATTTTATTAACAAAATTACTCATAATCATACCCCTTTAAATAGAAATTAAAAACAATATTATACCTTTTTTTACCAAATGTCAACATCTTTTAAATTATGATCGTACAAAATGCAAGTAAATAAAGGAAAAAAATCTACTTTATACATGATTGATCTTATAGAATCTTTCGTTAAAGCATCATAAATTAAGTATTTCTTTCTCAAAAACAAAAAAAAATTAAATTTTTAAGTGAATTAAATGGAATTTACTTAAAAAATATTTGACTTTAATAATCTATACGTTATAATAGTGGACTACAAAGAGGGATATTATGGCATACGATCCAATTCAATGTCTAAAAGAAGGAAACATTAATTTTATTACTGAAGGTTTGGGACTAAGTTCTTATGATTTAGAAAGTTTAGCTAATCGAATCAGAACTTCTTCAAACAAATATAACATTGTTAAAGCATTCTTTATTAAATTAAAAGATATTAAACCAAAGTTTTGTTTTGATATAGTTTACGATATGGATGAATATCAAAAAGAAACTAATTCATTAATGGAAAAATATTCATTTTTACAGTTTGACACAAAAAAAATTAAAAACATTTTATTTAATACTAAATGGGGCAAAGAATATATTGCTAATAATTTAGAAACGATATTAAAAAGCGATGCTGAAGAAAGAATATTATTTATTTGTGAGTATGCTTTTGAAGATTATATTGATAATAATTATTTAGTAAATAAACTTGCAACCAACAATAATCTTCATATGCGTGCTTTATTTATATTGTATACTATTAAAAATTTTCCTAATAAGTTATTAGAAATATATAGTGATATCACTGCATATATGACAGATTATACTTATGAAGAAAATGAACAATTATCTTTATGTCCAAAATTAATGAGTGAAGAAGATATATCAAAAATCGCGGTTACTTGTTTAAATTCACCTTTAGAAAAATCAGTTTACCTAAAATTAAAAGATTTTATTCTTTCTAATTATAAAGAAAATGATTTAGCTGAACACCTATTAGCTAGTATTGAAGTTCCTTTATCTAATGGTTTACTTAGATTTAAAACAAATGAATTGGGTATTGAAGAGTTTAAGGCCGATGCTGACCGATTGTTTATGACTTCAAGAAATGCTCAGTTTGAAATTTTAAATAGATATAGTGATAATGTTACAAAAGATATTTTAGATAAATTTAAATATTATGTACGTATGTTCCAAAACTATAATAATTGGATATCTTCTCCTTTATTTAAAATTTTTTTTCATGGTTTAGGAACTGAGTTAAAAAGATGTATTGATCAATATCTAACTATAAGTGAAGACAAAACAACCGATTATCTTTTAGATGGTAGTACCAGTTCATGTTATAGAATAGGTGACTATGTCATAAAGTTAGTTAGAACAAAATGGTCATACGAAAAAGAGATATGTCCAAATATATATTTAATTGCCAAAAATTTAGAAGAATTTTTAATTAGAAATGATAATGGTATAATTATTTCTGGATTAGAAGTACAAAAATACTTAAAAAGATCTGCTAAAGATCTACCTGATCAATATTTTTCTAGATTTCTACAAGAATTAAGATCCCTTGGCTACTATACTACTGATACTTTAATAAATGGACAATGTGGTGATAACTGTCGAATATTAGATAGTTATAAAGATGCTGATTGTCTTGATCCCGAAACATTACCAGAACACTTTAAAAAAATGCCTTTAGTATTAGTTGATAGAGATAGAATATACTCTACTAAGAATAAATATCCAAAACAATTAAATGAACTTAAAGATTAATAAAAAAGGAGCATGCTCCTTTTTTGTTGAATATCATTATGATTATTTATATAATTTGAAATATATAAAATTTTAAATAATCAGTTTCTCTAACATTCCATAATATTGGATGATCAGGACCTTGTTGTCTTGCTTCTATTTGTCGTAAACTAACATCTGCATCTTTAGCCACCTCTTTTAACATTTGAATAAATCTTTCATCATCCATAAAATGAGAGCAAGAACAAGTTGCTAAATAGCCTCCCCTAGATAATATTTTAATAGCACGGTAATTTATTTCTCTATATCCACGAGTAGCATTTTCTACTGTTTTACTTGACTTGGTAAATGCTGGTGGATCTAATATTATAAAATCATATTCTCCATTTTGAATATTTGATAATAAATCAAAAACATCGGCTACTTCAAATGTTATATTACTAAAATTATTTAGTTCAGCATTTTCTTTAGCTAGTTCAATAGCTTTAGCGGATATGTCAACAGCATGGACTGAAAGCGATCCACCCATAGCTGCATTCATAGCAAATGAACCAGTATGAGTAAAACAATCTAAAACTTTTTTACCTTTGGCAATTTTCGATATTGCTAATCTATTATATTTTTGATCTAAGAAAAAGCCTGTTTTTTGACCGTTTTCAACATCAACTTTATATTTTATTCCATTTTCAATAATCGTAGTAATAACATAATTTGGTATATTAATATTTTTTAATTTATAGTATCCTTTATGTTCTTCTAATCCTTCTAATTTCCTTATAGATACATCATTTCTTTCATATAAACCAACAATATTTTGATTATCTTCTTTCATTATCTTATAGATAGTATTGTAGATTATATCTTTTATTTTATCCATTCCTAGTGATAAACATTGTGCTACTAGAATATCGTTAAATCGATCAATTGTTAATCCTGGTAATTGATCAGCTTCTCCAAATATTATTCGACAATTAGTTATATCATCACCCATTACTGTTTTACGGTATTCCCAAGCATATTTCAATCTTCTTTCCCAAAATTTTTCATCAAATTTATCATTAGCATTTTTACTAATAATTCGTACTCTTATTTTAGAATTATCATTAATAAATCCCGTTCCCAAATATTTATTCTTTAAACTAATAACATCTACTAAATCACCATTAATATAAGTACCATCAATATTTAATACTTCTCCTTCAAAAACCCAAGGATGGCCAGTATCTAAATGTTTTTTTCCTTTATCAGTTATTGTTACTTTAGCATAATTTCTAATTATATTCATAAATCACTTCCTTATATCTTTACATATTATAACACAATTAAAAAATAATAATCTGTAAATTTATATTTTTATTTTGAGTATATACTATCGTAAAGATTAATTATTTTAACTTTGATTTTATTATTCTTTGTTTTCTATTGCCAATAACTTATCTTTAATATCTAGACCTCCAGCATAGCCTACTAAATTACCCCTTTTACCAATTACTCTATGGCAAGGAACTATAATAGGAATAGGATTCTTATTATTAGCTAGACCAACTGCTCTTGCATAATTTTTATTTTTAACTCTTTCAGCTAATTCTTGATAACATATACTTTCACCATATTTTATTTTAATTAATTCATTCCATACTTTAATTTGAAAGTCTGTTCCTATCATTTTAATTGGTACATTAAATTCTTTTCTATTACCACTTAAATACTCATCTATTTGTTTTTTTATTTCTTTTATTAGAGTAGTTTCTTTTAATACTCCAATATTCTTTCTTCCATAGATTATTTCTATTAAACATTCATCCTCAGTAACAATCGTAATACTTCCAAGTAAAGTGTCATAACTATAAGAATATTTCATAAACATGCACCTCTTTATAATTTATTATAACAAATATTCCATAATAAAATGGTATTTAAATTTAAATATTGTTCATAATAAAAACGATTATTATGAAAACATTGAAAATTATAAATACCTTAATCTTAATTAGTATAATTGTTGTTAATATTTTCTTTATAGGGAAAAGTTTTATAGACGAAAAATATATGGAACTAATAAATAATGGCGTGCTATTTTTAGCTTTATTAATTCCCTTTTTAACCAGGAAAATATTAAAAATAAATTTAAGTGAATTATTTAAGTTTTTATATTATATTTATATTATAGCTGCAGTATTATTTGGAAATATAATGAACCTATTTGATGATAATCTTTGGTATGATAAAATCGTTCATTTTTATTTTGGTTTTATGATGGCTTTAGTAGCAGTATTATTTATAAAATATAATAATAAAGATTTAAAGAAAAAAATATTATTCAATATCCTTTTTATAAGTGGTTTTACATTACTAATTGCAGTCTGTTGGGAGTTTGTAGAATTTACTACTGATAAACTATTTAATACTGATCATCAAAGATGGAAGGAAACTGGTATAGATGATACTATGTTTGATTTATTAGTAGCTTTCTTAGGCAGTATTGTTATAAATATAAATTATTATATAGAAGTTAAAAGAAAAGAATTTGGCTTAGTGTTTCATTCTATTAGAGATGATAATAATATTAAAAAAGACACTTAGTGTCTTTTTATAAAAGTTCTATTCCTTCTAAAGATACCTTATTATTCTTTAAGAATGCATAAGTTATATTATCAGCCTTACAATTTTCAAATCTTATTTTTTTAAAATTACGATTATTCTTGAAGAACGTATTTGTGAATATTACATCTTTAAATATTGTTTTTGAAAACTTACAATCTTCAAAACTACAATTAGTTATTTTACCTTCAAATGTCATATCAGCAAAACCACAATATTTAAACTTAGTACTATCCCATATAGTATCAATAACTATATTTTTAGAAAATGCACTAGTATTAAATTCAACATTCTTTAAAATAGCTTTTGAAAAATCATTATTACTTAAGTTACTTGATTTAAAGTTTGAATTAGTAAGATTACTTTCCATAAAATTATTTTTTATAATATTTGAACTAGAAAAATTACTATCAGTAAAATTTGATGAAACAAAACTATTATTATCAATATTGTTTGATTTAAATACTATTTTACCTAGATCAGCATCATCAAATTTACAACTTTGAATATTAGAAGAACTAAACTTATCATTTAAATTCTTTAAACCTGAAAAATCTGCATCCTTCCAATCACCACATGACATATTAAAAGTTATTTTTTCATTATTATTTTGTTCCTTTATTTCTTTAGATTCAAAATCATCAGAAAAATAATTTAAATCAACATCTAATACCTTAGCTATTTCATTAAAAGTTATAAGATCAGGAATTGATTCTCCTCTTTCCCATTTGCCTACTGCTTGAGAACTAATAGATATCTTTCTAGCTAATTCTGCTTGAGATAAATTTTTCTTTTTTCTAGCTTCCACAATTTTATTTCCTATTATATTTGTATTTAGCATATTCTCTCTTCCTTTCTAACAATAATTATATGTTAAAAAAGAGATGTAAACAATGAGAAATATGAAACTGTTAGTTGTATTTGACCACTTGTGGTTGTTAATACATTAAAATTAATAAAAAAACCTCTGAAGAGTCTCAAGAATCCCCAGAGGCATAACTTATTGGTGATAAAATGTACAATTTTATTTTATATTATGTCACGATGCGGGCGAAATATCGCAAAAAGAATAAATATTACTATTGCAATCCAAATAATTCCGATACCACCATAATAGCCATAGCACGGATAACAACAATATCCATAAGGCATCCTCAATCCCCCCTTTTACGTGTTTTCTACAATAATATATTCCGGAAATTGATGCCCGAATGTGTATTAAACATTTTAATTTAAATAAATTATTTATTCTTATTCATATAATAAACTCTTATAAGATAAAAATTAGATTAAAAAATAGATTAATAAAATCTATTGTTTTCTTTTATATCAATATAATATATAAAAAGGAGCCTTTTGGCTCTTAAAGAAGAAATATTAGAATGCGTATAAATATATACCCAAATATTTAACTAATATAAAACACTTTGTACAGTATGACAACATATAGGAGGGATAAATTTGGAAAATAATGAAGTTTTAGAAATGGATAGAATGCGTATACTTGGTTCAATCTTTTGGATATTAGGTGCTTCAGTAACACTTGCAGTTGCAATAAGAGCCTATAATTATGATTTAAATAAAAAATCTTAATATATACCTATTTAGTTTATCCAACGTATCAAAACTCTATTCTTTATATATCAAAAAAAAGAGTCTAATTAAGACTTTTTTAGTTGACACCTTAGTTTAGTAATACCTATACATTTGGTACCTTCAACACTTGCCCAATACTAATTATATTACTTGTTAGATTATTTAGTAATTTTAATGCATCAACAGTCATATTATATTCACTAGCAATTGACCATAATGTATCCCCTTTTTGGACTGTATAGGAAACATAAGCCGGTGGTGTTGTACTAGTAACGGGTATCTTTAATTTTTGACCTATAGTAAGCGTATTGCTTGTTAAATTGTTATAATCTTTTATATCACTTACTGTTGTCTTATATCTATTAGCAATTGACCATAATGTATCCCCACTTTGAACTGTATAGGTGATAGTATTTTCGGATGGAATTGTTGCTTCTGTACCTGGAATAACTAATTTTTGACCAATGGTAAGAGTAGTACTAGTAAGATTATTTACTCTAATAAGTTCTTCTACTATGGTATTATATTTTTTTGCTATAGAATATAAAGTATCTCCCGGTTGGACAATATGAAAACTTGCTTCACAAATAGCTAATTGGGTATATAAATATATTAATGCACTCCAAGTATCTTTTCCTACAACTCCATCAGCTGTTAATTTATTATTAGATTGAAAAGATTTAACACTTGTTAGTGTACTATTATCAAAAATACCATTTATAACTCCATTATAAAACATTAATTCTTTTAACATGTCTTGTAGCAAATTAACATAGTTACCTTGATCTCCTAACCTTAATGTTGGCCTATTTAATACCGGAACAATAGCTAATAAACTAACATCATTATCTTGTCTATATTGATTATTCATAATACATCCCCTCTTCTATATGTATTATATTTTAAGCATTAAGGTTGGTGACATTTTAACTACACAAGAATATATTGTAATGAGGTGTAATATATGGATAAAGGATACTTAATTGTAAGTGTATATGCTAAAAACGTTAATAAACCCGTTAGTGATGCCACAGTAATAGTAAGAGGAGATAATTATGAGCAAACTTTTACTACTAATAATGTTGGGAAAACACCAACAATAGAACTTAATGCTCCGTTAAAAGAATATTCTTTAACTCCACAAAGTCAAGTTAGACCATATTCTATCTATCAAGTAGAAGTAAGAAAACCCGGTTATGAAACAACTATTATCAATGGAGTAGAAATTTTACCTCAGGAAACATCATTGCAAAATGTTTTTTTACCTATTGCTCAAGCTGCTCAAACATCAGCCTTTTCAGTAATGGCAGTTGAAACTCCAACTACTCCAACTAATGTCATTAATCTACCACCACATTCATTATGGGAAGAAGCTCAAACAACTACAACAAGAAATATAAAAACAGATGATTTTAGAGTTTATCCTGATGTATTAGTCCCTGAATATGTAATAGTACATGATGGCGCTCCAAGTGATACTACTGCAACTAATTACTATGTTTTATTTACAGATTATATTAAAAATGTTGCTTCTAGTGAAATATATAGTACATGGCCAATAGAAGCAATTAAAGCTAATATATATGCCATTATATCTTTTACAATGAATCGTATATATACTGAATGGTATAGATCACAAGGATATAATTTCACTATTACTTCATTACCTAGTAGTGATCATACATATGTTAATAATAGAACAATATTTAAAACAATATCTGACACAGTTGATCAAATATTTAATTATTATATACAATTACCTGATAAAAATTTTCCTTTTTTTGCCCAATATGATGATGGTATAAAAACTAATAATCCCGGTTGGTTAAGTCAATGGGGTTCTAAATCTTTAGCTGATCAAGGATATAATGCTTTACAAATATTAAGATATTATTATCCTAGTACTTTAACACTACAAAGTGCTGAAGATACTGTAGGACTGCCTACTTCTTTTCCAGGGTTTGATTTAAGACTTGGACTATGTGGTGAACCTACTCTCCAATTACAAATAATGCTTAATACTATAAGTAATAACTATCCTAAAATACCAAAAATTCTTCCTGTTACTGGACAATATCAAGATAATACTAAAGTAAGTGTTCAAACCTTCCAAGAAGTATTTGGACTTCCTGTAACGGGAATAGTTGATATTACAACATGGTATAGAATTTCTTATATATATACGGCTGTTAATAAAATGCTACAAGGATTATAAATTAGCATAAATATTATTTTAATTCATAATATTTATTGGTGATAATATGAGAATTAATTATAAGAAATTAATTATATTTATTTTAATAACATTTATAATTGGTAGTTTCTTTTCATTCTTTAATGATACTTATTTGTATGACACTTTAAATAAGCCTATTGATATTCCAAGTATTGTTTTTATAGTAGTATGGACTATATTATATTTATTAATGGCCATATCAGCATACATAATAAGCGAAAGTAATGTTCTAAGTAAAATAAATGCTTTATTAATATATTTCATTCAGTTAATTGTAAATTCTCTTTGGACATTATTTTTCTTTGGATTTGAATTATATTTATTTAGCTTTGCTTGGATATTATTATTAATAATATTAGTTTCTATAATGATTTATAAATTTTATAAAATTAATAAAACTTCTGCCTATTTAAATATACCTTATCTATTATGGATAATACTTGCGGCATATTTAAACTATATGATTTATTATTTAAATTAAAAAAACTAAATATAATTTAGTTTTTTTTTATAAATATTTCTTTATATCTTCTACTATCTTTTCTTGATCATTAACAAAATCTTCAATTAATTTTTCTACTTTTTTATCTACCTTTTTATTATTAAGGATTCTTTTACCTTCAATAATACCCATATTAGTTCCTTGTAATAGTATTTCGGCAATTTTAGAATCAGTATGATCCATCATAGTTTTCATATTAGTCATATAGTCAGCCATAGCTTTTGCAAACTCACTTATTTCATGAGGTTCTTCTCCACTATAATCATCATATATATCATTAATTCTATCTTCTATTTTATCATAATCTTTTAATTGTTTTTCTAAAACTTTCTTAAAATCATCACTATCAACCTTATCAATTAAACTATTAATAGCTTCAATCCCCATAGTACAACCCTTATTTAATTCATCTAATGCATTTTTATTTTCTTCCATATTTTCACCCTCCAATACTATTATGGAAGTATTATATAAAATTAAACATTAATTAAATAAAAAAAAGAAACAATTAAGTTTCTTTTTTATTTATTCTTTCTTATTGAATATAAACTATCATAAAGATTAAGCGTCTTTACTTTCCCAAAAGCAATATCAGATATTTCATTTAACATATCATCAGATATTTTTCTACCATTTAATAAATCATCAATATTATCAGTCGGAACTTCTTTTGCTTTTAATACTTCAATCAATGGATCTCTATAATAATTTAATAGTGTAGATAAATCTTTTAAAAATTGAATAGGAAATGTTCTATCATTTAAGTCATTATTTATTCCTGTATAACCATCCAATAATTTAGCAGCCACAAACATATTAAATAATTCAAGTTCTTTATCTCCAACAATATTTTGATGATTATTTGTAAATTGCTGAATAGTATTATAACCAGAAACTGCATTTGCTTGATATTCAAATAAGAATTTATCATGACATTGTTGATAATATTCACCATCATTTTGATCTAAATCAAGTCTGTGTAAAGCATAAGAAAGTAATAATAATTGATTCATATTATCGGTTGTCATATTTTTCATTGCATTAAATTGTCTAATATGTTGTATTTCATGATTAATATAACACATTAAAAATAAATTAGTAATATTTGTTCTATATTCTAGTGAATTCCACTTATTAGCAAAATCAATTTTAGATAAAAAAGAATCACAACAATAATTCATATCCATATATGTCTCTCTAATAATTCTAAGGCACCTACTATAATTTATTTTAATGTTTCTTTCATAAAAGTTAAAAATCATTACTTCATCACATGATTCATCGCCTTTTACATCAATACATGTATCCTTTAAATTCTCTTTCTCAATTATTTCCATAGTATAATCCTTAAGTGCTTTCAAAGTAATAATTGCATTATTAGTTTCTAACCTATTATTCATACACCCACTACCTTCTCTATAGGTGGCAGTATATTAACACTTTTTTATTTAACTGTCAAATTATATAGAATAATAATAAAAAATAACAGTTATAAATCTGTTATTTTCTTATAAATCTATATGAATAAAAAGGCTTAACTGCTTTTTTAAGTGCTTTTACTAATCTATTTTGAAGTTCTTTTCTAGCGAATGTTTCTTCAAATGTTAATATACTATTTTTATATCTACTATATGCAGAATCATAATCACCATTTTTAATTGCTTCTACACATATACAAATAACTTTTTCATATATGTAATTATAAACTATCTCACTATTTGGATCATTATCTATAGCTTCTATAATAATAGGCACTACTTGATAATAATGTTCAATATCTTCTTTAGGTACAAAATTATCTCTAAACCATCTAAGAATGGTGAGTTCTTCATAGTTGTCATCAAATGATTCTTGAAAATGTTTTATGCAGGCTGTAGTTAAATAACAACTACCAGATGACTTTTCAACTTCTTCCTTATCTGTTTTATAAGTGCCATCATTGTTAATATGTGTGTGTATTGACTTATGGTCATTATTGTCATGTTGTTTTTTTTCATAATTATCAAACATTACTTTTCTCCTTTCCATATAAGAATTAAAAAAGGTGGCAAAAATATTTTTACCACCAATAATGCACTAAAATAATTTGCTCAGGTAGCAATGATTAATTTACTGCTTATTTAATTATATTTATAATAACAAATAATTTGATAAATATCAATGTAAATCAATTTATAATTTGATTCTTTCTTTTTTTTTATTCTTATATCCTCAACATATTTGTCATGAACTATTTTTTTATTAAATAAAATTAAATGCCACATCCAGTTAACTACATAATCAGAAAATTCACTTTCACTTCCCATATTATCATTACAAATGTATTTTGTTTGAAGATTATCTACTCTTTCATATATTTCATTTAATTCATTAGGATTTATAAAAGATAAATCATGGCTTTTTTCATAATTTACTGCCCACATAGATATTTTGGATAATATATCACTATATTCAATATAAGATTCTTTATAAGAATCAAACTTTAAAATATATGTAATATATCCTATCAACTTAACAAAGGTTTCATGAACATTTTCATATGTAGGTTGAGTATCATCATATTGTTTTTCTTTATCACTATCAGACATTACTCTTCTTCTTTCATATACAATTCAATTAAAAAGGTGGCAAATCTATTTTTACCACCAACAGATGCACTAAAATAATTTGCTCTAGGTAGCAATGATTAATTTACTGCTTGTTTAATTATATTTATAATAACAAATCCATCTGATATTATTAATAAAATTTTATATATATCTAGCAAAATCATAATTAGTTTTAACATCTTCATCAGATATAATAATATATTTCCATTCTTTTATATCATGAGTCTTTCCATATTCATTTAATAAATTACAATATTGTTCACCAGATTCTTTTTTTGCTTTAACCTCCTCATTGTCAATCTGATTTGATGCTTTTATTTCAATCATATAAATAGCAGCTTGGGTTTCAACTATAAAGTCTGGTTCATATTTATTAATTTTGTTCCAATATAAGTTAAATTGATTTTCAGCCGGCCTTAACCATTTAATAACTATATTAGAATTTTCAAGTATAGATACAAAGTCTTTTTCAGATGATGAATCAAATTTATACATACTGTGACAAGACTTTTTAAAACCTTGAAATATTAATTTCTTAATTGATGATTTTTCTATTGCTACATTATAATTCAATATATCATCATCAATATATTTCGTATATGAAGGATTTACTATTTTACTATATTCATTTATTATTGGTTCATCTATAATATTTGATGATGTTATCATATTAGATAATATTTGTTTCCCTATATCTTTAGCAATGTATGAGCTATAGTTATATATAATATTTAAAATTTCATTGTTATTAAATTTTGATTTCAAAAATGATATATAGTCATCAATTTTTTCATTTACAATATCAGAACATTTTTCATAATCTAAATATGAAATATTATTAATATGTTCAAATAAAATTTCTTTTACATTATTATATTGAGATATGTTACTACCAACTTTTATTTCAAAACTGTCACCATCACCTAAATGCTTTATCAAAATATCATTGTCTAATGGCTTGAAATTAATTTTGTCAAACTTTAGTTCAAAATCATTATATACTTGTTCAATAATTGTCTGTTTATTTACAGATATTGAAGGAATATTTATTCTAAATTTCATCTCGGAAGTAATTATTTGATTGTAGCAATTACTAGCTAGATTATCATATATTTTACTTACTTCTTTTTCAGTCTTTTTATTAACATTACCTATAGTTGCTATTATTTGTTCTTTAATTTCTACATTTTCAAAGTTTATATTAGAAATGTCGCTTGCTGAAGCTATTTTTTTCATTTCTTTTTCCAATTTTAATTCCAATTTTTTTTCATTGTTATTTTCCTTAAGTATTTTTTCATCATAATCATTTTCCCAGGCTTGAGGAGCTGTCAAAATCACTTTAGGTTTTAAATCCATATCTTCAACGTAATCTATATTTGAAATTTTTAAAATTGAATTTTCCTTATTAGCTTCATCTATTATTGCTTGATATTTATCATGTGAAACAATTGTTAATCTATCAATTGCTTCATTACCAGTTCTTTTCCCATATGGTAGTCTTAATCCTCTCCCAATTGTTTGCTCTGTTAATGTCTGAGAAGCCGATCTTCGTAATGGAATTATAGTATATAAATTATTAACATCCCATCCTTCTTTTAGCATATTGACATGAACAACTATTTCAAATGGATTCAGAGGGTTTTCAAGTAATAGCAATCTTTGGACATTTTCATCTTTTTCAACACCACTATCTTTCGATGTAATCATCATAACTTTTTCTTTGTATTTACCATTATAAAATTTATCTGATTTTATATAATTTATAATGACATTGGCATGTTCAATACTTTTACACACAACCATTGTAAATGGTTTTACTAGTTTAACCTGATTTGTTTTTGAATACTCTGCTAATGCTATTCTTGTGTTTTCATGAATAGCTAATCCATCATTTAATTTAATAAAATCAATTTGTTCGTCATTAAAATTATCTGGATTAAAATTTTTTTTAGTCGCAACGGATGGTTCTTTAACATACCCATCTATCATCGCTTTTGATAATGGATAATCATAAATGATATTATTAAATTTTGTAGTTCTACCATTTTTTTCGATTTGAGGAGTAGCAGTTAACTCTAGACCAAAAATAGGCTTTAATTCATTAAGAACTTTCATCCCCCTATCAGCTCTGTAATGATGTGACTCATCCATTAATATTACTAAATCTTCTTGATTAATTAAATAATCATAGTAAGATTCTCCCAAATATTCTGATAATGATTTAATTGATTGCTCCTCTTTATTTATTTTGTCAATATTAAAAATATTTATAGTAATATCATATTCTAATAATGATTCCTTTCCCTGTTCTTTATAATTTTCTCCTGTGACAATTTTTGGAGTGCATTGCACAAATTCCTTCAAACCTTTAAAAACATACTTGTCATTTCCTTCATCTGAAAAATCTGTTTTTAATTTATTATATATTGTAATATTTGGTGCAATAATCATAAAATTTTTTATATTTTTAACAATATATAAATATGCAATAAAAGCCCCCATTAATCTAGTCTTACCAACTCCTGTTGCCAATGCAAAACATAGAGATGGAAATTCCCTATCAAAGTCTATAACAGATTTATATTTTGTTTTTATTTTTCTTAGTTTTTCAGAAATATTATCATTCGACAGTATAGAATCTATAACATCATCTAGAATATTTAAACTTTCTATTTGTGGTTTTCGTAAACTTAATCTATTAATTATATAATCAATAGAAGGATTGTTCATCATCATCCACCTCTTCTTCTAAATCATTAATATTTAGTGTGTAGTCAACATCACCAAATTCATATTTTTTCAATATTGATTGAGGTATTTTTTGAATGGAAATATTTTTATATCTTGTTAAACACTCTTCATCAAAAGATTTGCAACATATTAATAGACTTTCCTTACTATTCATACACTCATTAATCATGTCCAGATAATGTACAGTCACATAATTAGTAGTTGTAAATATATAATCCCTTTCTGTAGAAAATCCTTGCTTATAAAACGTATCCTGATCTTTAATATATTTAAAGCCATTATGAATGCACATAGCTTCAGCCAACATATCCGCATCATATTCAGTTGAAATAATCCAATTACCATATTTATCTTTATTTAATAAGGATGGCGCCAATTCATAAAATTTATATCCTCCCCCTTTTTTGAAATCAACATACTTACTAATCCCTGAGTTGTCTTTTCCATCAATAATACTATTTAACCTTGGAATACAATGAGAATAAATATGATTTCCCATTTCTATCCCTATCCATTTTCGTCCCATTTTTTGTGCTACAGCACAAGTTGTACCGCTACCAAGAAACGAATCTAAAACATAATCTCCTCTATTAGTAAATAAATTTAAAATTCTTCTAATCAAATATTCTGGTTTTTTACTTGCCGGAAAGGATACTCCACCTTCATTTTGCGTATTTTGAAAATCTATATCAATCCATAAATCTCCTAATAATTGCGAAAATTTTTCTTCGCCATCTATTTTCGTAATAGATGATTTTAAAAATGATATTCGATTTCCATTATATGCATAATGTTTTTTATTATTGTTATCAATATATGTAATTATTTCATCAGGATATTTTAAACTTTCCTCTTTCATTTCAGCAGGAATAGAATTAACAAGACGGCATATATTACCTTGGTTTTCTATTATAAATTTATAAAAATTTTTATCATTTATAATATCTTCCTTAATTGTTTGATCTGATTTGATTATTCCTTTATTAATTAAAACGTCTTTTAATTTTAAACTTTCTTTTACCTTATCGCCTTCAAAATTAATATATGTGTTATAATGTGTGTCCCATTTCGTTCTTTCAACATACTGTGGATTAACAGTTAAGGTATCACTCTTTTTATAGACAATAATATTATCCTTATTTCTTAAAATAGTTTTTTCTTTATTTGCAGTCTTTGCTCCAGAGATATTGTTAGATTTAACACATATATTTGCAACAAATTTATTTCTACCAAAAATCTCATCTAATACTATTCTTAAATAAGGTGCCTCATTGTCATCTAATTCAATAAGCAACACACCATCATTTGATAACAAATTATGTAAAATTTTAATTCTATAATACATCAAATTAATCCATATACTATGTTCAATATTGTCATTATAAAGTTCAAAAGCCGCACCTGTATTAAAGGGAGGATCTATATATATACATTTAATCTTCCCAAAATAGTCTTGTTCTAGTGATTTTAAAGCTAAAAGGTTATCTCCGTGTATTAATAAGTTACCCGAATTAACGTCTCCATAAGATTTTTCTATATCTTCAACTAAAATCCGCGGTTCTATTTTCTTTTTCTCGTCTTTGCCAATCCATTTTAATTCTAATTTGTTTTTTGTTTTCATTTTACCTCCGTTTGTGATGCTATAACAGTAAATATCTGTATATACTATCTCCTCTTGTGCCATCATTCTATTACACTATTTTTATAAATTTTGGTTTTCTTCTTCATATTAATTTATTTCAATTATCTTCTTTTCTAAGATAAAATTAATATTCAAAATATTTTCTCAAAAAATCTAAGCTTTTATTTATCCCGTGTAATTTATATATAGTTAGAAGTAAATAAACTGAAAATCAGTCTGAAATTTCTAACCGTTATTCATCGCCTAAATACATTATATATCATATTAAATAAAAATAAAAGATTAGAGTCTACTCTCTAACCTATTTTTTAATTTATGACCAAAATTCACCTACTGATAGAATTTTCTATTTAATTTGAACTTTTTCATAATTCATTAATATGCTATAAACATTTTCATTACTTATTTTATTTTGAGTACCTTTATAAATAACAATGCTCGATTTTTTAATTTTGCAATCAAGTGTTAAATAATAGTCATTATTTGAATAAACAATTACTTTATTGTTGTCAATAATCCTGTAATTCTTATTATAAAATAACAAAATATTGGCTCTTATTGAAACAAGAACTAAAAATATTATTATTAAAAAAGGAAGCAACTTAAAATAAGTAATTATATAATACTTTGAATCATTTTTTATATTTTCGTTAGGTATTACTTTGAAAATTATTATAGAAAGTATAAATTCAAATAATACTAATACTAAAAAATTAATAGACAAATTTGATATCGTTAACTCTATATTAGATATAGAAATTATATAAATATTTGACATTGCGATAACTAAAAAATTACTAATAAATCTATTGAATTTGAAAATTTTGTTTTTACAGTCTAAGTATAATTGCCTAATACAATATATTAAAGAATATGAAGCAAGCATAAACAATAAAGATAAGCATAACCCGTAGAAAAAGTTTCTATCATCATACTTATATAAATTAATGTTCAAACCATAATATGAAAAATATACATTTGCAGTTATATATTCAACAAATTTAAATATATTTGAAATAATAATTCCTACTACAGTTGCAACAGCAATAAGCCAAGTATAATTTTTTTGAAAAAATTCTAGCGCTTTTTTGTTATTACTACTCTTCATCAAAACACCCCCAACTAATTGATTACATATTATACATCTTTTTTTATTGTTTTTAAACAAAAATAGCATTTTTTTACATTTTTATGTCAATGATTATTTATATATGCAAAAAAACGGAGCCTCTCGGCTCCTTCAGGGGGTTTTGGTTGAGTACCCCTACAACTGTTTATAATCATAGGGATACCCGCGTGATTTATTTATCACGCTATCATAATTATAAAGATAATAGATTTAAAAGTCAATAATAAATCCAAACAAATTAATCTAAATTATTTACCCTTTCTATTCTATCTTTAATAAATGAATATATAGGATTAACATAGTCTTTACTATTTAAGAATTCTTCACTATCTTCTTTAGCTTTAAGTAATATATTGAAGTCTTTTTTTATGTCCGCAAGCATGAAACACATATCTCCACTTTGTTTAATTCCAAATAGATCCCCACTACCTCTTAATCTAAAGTCTTCTTCACTTACTTTAAATCCATCATTAGTCTTAGTAAGAATATTCAATCTTTCTTTTTCATATTCACTAATTAAAACACAATACGATTGTAATTCACTTCTTCCTACTCTTCCTCTTAATTGATGTAATGCTGATAATCCAAATCTATAACTATCAAATATAACTATCATAGTAGCGTTAGGTACATCTATTCCTACTTCAATTACAGTAGTACTAATTAATATTTGAATGTTATTATTTTTATAATCATCCATTATTTTATTTTTAGATGCATTATCTAGCTTACCATGTAATACACCAATATTATATAATTTGCCAAAAGCTTTTTGCATCTTAGCTTCTAGTTCATAAACATTTTCTAAATCTATTTTTTCACTTTCTTCAATTAAAGGAGCTATTACATATATTTGATGATTTTGTTTTAATTCTTGATACATTAAACTTAATACATCAGTTATTTCATTAGTATTTTTTAAATAAGTAATAATGTCTTTTCTTCCTTTAGGCATTGTCTTAATATTAGATATATCCATATCACCATATAAACTTAATGCGTAAGTACGAGGTATTGGTGTAGCACTCATATATAAAACATCAGGTGTTACTCCTTTATTTTTTAAGTTACCTCTTTGATTTACTCCAAAACGGTGTTGCTCATCAGTTATAACTAACCCTAAATTATGATATTTTACTTCTTCTTGAATTAAAGCATGAGTACCAATAATAATATCAATACTACCATTAGATAAACCTTCATATATATTTTTCTTATCTTTAGCTTTTATTTTACCTTTTAATAATTCTATTTTAATATCATAATCTTTAAATAACTTTAAAGCACTTTCAAAGTGTTGACTAGCTAATATTTCAGTTGGTACCATTAAAGCTGTTTGATAACCACTTAAGTAATTAATATACATACCTATCATAGCTACAATTGTTTTACCTGAACCAACATCTCCTTGTAATAACCTATTCATACGATTACTACTAATTAAATCTTTAGATATTTCATTTACACTCTTTTCTTGATCTTCTGTTAATTTAAATGGTAATTTACTTATAAATTCTTCAACTAACTTATAATCTACTGTTCTTGCTAATCCTTGTTTAATATTTTTATTATTCTTTAAATAATTCATTTTAAGCATAAACATAAATAATTCTTCATACTTTAAATAATTTAATGATTTATTTAAAGTAACTTGATCACTAGGATTATGAACTATTTTAATACTATTTTCCTTAGAAATAAAATTATATTTTTCACTTAAATATAATGGTACATATGACATAACTTCAAAATCATCTACTATTACTTGATTAATATAACTACTTATTTGTTTAGTAGATAAACCATAAGTTGTATGATAAACAGGTTCTATTTTAGGTACATCATTTAATAAACCAAATCTTAAATCATTAGCTACTATTGTATTATGTAACTTATCATATTTACCTATTATAATTAACTTAGTACCAGGAACAATCTTTCCTTTTAAAAATCCTCTATTATAAATAACAATTGTTAGTAGCATATCCCCAGTATTAAATCTAAAAGTCATTTTATCCATTCTTGATTTAAAACGATATAAAGAAGGAACATTTTCTACTATTCCATCTATTATTATTTTATCATCTTGTTTTAATTCTGAAATATTACTTCTTTGTAAAACATCATATCTAAAAGGATAATATGTAATTAAATCTTCACTATCTTGAATACCTATTTTATTTAATAAACTTAATGTCTTAGGCCCTATTCCTTTTAAGGTTTCTATTGTTTTCATAAATCACCTAGTTTAATTATAACAAACAATTGTTTGGTTTTCAATAAGAAATACTTATTTTTTATAATAAATAAAAAAAATAGTATTGACAAAACACTATTTTTGGATTAGTATAGACATTGCCAATTCGGATTAGGCGAATTGGAGCTAGTGTCACACTAGCCAACCCCTTTTTATTCTTTTATGGAACAGTCTCAGGGGGCTGTTCTTTTTTGTGTGAAGAATAAAGAATTAATTCATTTTTTTAAATAATTATTTAATTAAAATTATTTCCATCTCAAATCCTAATAATAAAGTATTGGAATGTACCACTAAAAAAGAGGAATAAATTTCCTCTTTCCGTTAATCTTTAGCCCATTTTGGTTTATCATTTGTATATCCAAAAAAATATATTTTATCATCTGTTAAATTATCTAATATAATACAAAAATTTTTACTAATAAAAATTCTATATAATGTATCGTCTTTTACCAGGGGATAAAATTTTTTAAAATTTATCTTATAACTTGAAACTTGAGAGTGATGTCTCCCAAAAAGTTCATAACTATTTTTAAAATAGTCTCTAATTTGTTGGCCATTTAAATAAAATTCTTCATAACCGTTATATGGTTTTCTTTTTTCTTTTACTGCTTTAATACTAATCACTCCCAAATTTTTTCATTAGAACTTGATGGTATAAGCACCATTAATTATCATAATTATAACACTTTTTTATTTCAATAACAAAAAAAGATCATGATTCCTCACAATCTTTGATTTCATTTGTGTCACCCGAGGTGTACTTAAACTCCCGACCCACTGATTAAGAGTGCTCCATAGTTGGTATTGTGGTTTATCTTAAAACGTCGCATTCCATTGTATTTATTGGGGTTGTTGTTATCTTGTTATTTTTATTTATTTTGCAAAATTGCCCTTTATTTTAAAAAATGGCGGCGAAATGGTGGCGCTTTTACTAGCACATAATTAAGTTATTTAAATTAATAAGTTTATATTTATATGCATTTTAAAATAAGTTCAAGATTATCCAAGTAAATTTTTTATTTTTTCAGCAAGCAATTTTTTACGTTCATCATAGAATACTTTAAAGTTTTCAAACTCTAATGATACGTTTTCAGGAATAATAGCCTCTTCATAAAAGCTTCTTTTTTGTTCATCGTTCATATCATTACAATAATCAACTAATCGCATATCATTTTTACTTCCATTTGTACGACCTTCTAGGAGATGCAAGTTAGGTAATTTGTTTCTCATTCCACGCCATCTAATCCAATCTTCATTAGTAATTGATACTGGTTTTGTTGAATCAAATCTAGCAAAAGGATGAAGATGGTCCTGCTCATAACGATAATTCTTATTTATCCATTCAGTCCCTAAATAGTATAAGACCTCACCTGCGACTCTACTTCCTTTATTTTCATTAAGAATATCTTCTATTTTAGCTTCTGAAACTCTTAAATCATTGATTTGTTCAAGCATATCAATTGTTATTTCATAATCATAATTATTAATATAACTTTTCATTTGTTGCAATTTGCTAGTAGTTCCAGATTGGAAATAAGTAAATAGACTTGCTCTCATAAGGTATGATTTTATAGCACTTTCGTTATCTACATATCTATCGTTATAATGAATGTAATACATTATAGGTAATAGTACATTCCATCCAGTAGAAAAACGATTAACATCAATTTTTAATTTTCTCAACAATTCATCCAATTTGTTTAATGTATTTACAAATTCATTCCAATTATTTTTTAGATTGTCGGCAATTAATTTGTTAATATTTGACTTTACAACATCACCATAAAGCATCAACGCTGATCTAATAATGAAATCTGTATCAAATTCTTGATAAGAATTAACTAATACATTACCAAAAACAGTTCTGGCGCTTGGCCAGTATGCTTCTAATATCGACATAGTAATTTCTGATTTTTTAAGTGCTTTACCACCACTATTAAAACGAACAAACATTTCTAGTGCATCATCAACGCCCATATTTTTTATTTCTGTATATCCAACCAATTTTTCTTCAAATATTCTACTATATAATTTATTTAAAATATCACGCGCATATTCTTTGCTGGCTTGTGGTACATTTTTTATAACTTCCTCGATAGCATTTTCTCTGGTATTATCGTTACGAAATTCAGCCTTTAAAATATCTCGAACTTTAAATTGAGTTGGACTAATTCTACCTATTTTATCACTGAATACAATATCAAATTTTTTACTATTGTATTCTTCCTCATCATTAGTAAGCCTACTTTCGTTTAATTCAATAAGAAGTTCCGCACGAATAGAAGCTCCACTGTTTCTTCTTGCATGTTTTTGTCGTATATTAGCTTGCCCATACAATGATAAAAATAATGAAGTTAAACGTTGCTGGCCATCTAATATTGCAGTATCCGTATAATTGAAGTCAATTCCTGTCAAATCATAATTAACACTATCTGCTACTTTTCTACAATCAAATGTTACATTTTTTAAAAAACTACAAAAATATGTATCGTTAGTAACATTCGAAGAATCAACGTGCCAAAATAAGAAAGTTGAAATAGGATAACCAAGCAAAATTGAATCCCATAATTTTTCAATTTGTTCCATACTCCAAACATATTGTCTTTGAAATGCGGGCATTACATATTTCCCTTTTTCTATATTTTCAAGAGCCTCAAATATTGTAATTCTTTCATTAATTATATTGTTCATAATTTTACCACCTCTTTTATATTTAATACTTTAAGCAAAGTCCAACATATATTGAGTTACCATTTGTAAATAAATCTGATCTAGTATAGAATTCATATGGTATTTTTACTATATATGAATTAGCTTTTTCATCTACTGTATAATTTAACGGTTCTATTTCTCCATCATCATAATAATAATTCTCAATCCCAGGGTGTTCTATAGTTACTTTCTTATATGTTGCTGGATAATAATCATTTGTATCTTGTGATTCATTTAGATATATTTCCACTTGTATATATTTAAATTCTGTTTCAGTACCAAAATTTCCTATATCTATTTGTAATATATTACTCATCTCTCCATAGTACAATGTAGATGTATCTCTTATCATTACATTAGAATAATCTTCTTTTCCAATAACTTTTACAACAATATCTTTTACTACTAAATTTGTATTATTAAATTCTATTTTATCTGCTTCAAATGTTAAATCTTCATTATTTTTAATAAATTTATTTGTTCCAACTCTTTCCTCATAAGTATTACTTAATCCATCACCATCCCAATCATTAATATCAATAACATTATTAAAAATAAATAAATTAATATTATATGTAATGATTGCCGTTAATAATATGGACAAAAGTATTTTCCATATTTTAAATTCACTTTTAGAAAGTTTCTTAAATATAACAAAAGCTATTAACAATAATGTTGCTGTTATAAAAATATTTAATTTAATGCCAAATCCGTATGGTATAAATCCACCACCAGTTGAGGTATCTCCTAGATGTTCTAAATCAGATAATATTATTATTTGACTAGAAATTAACATCAATAAAATAAATACTATATATACTATGCTATTTTTTTTACTCATAATTCCTTTACTCCTTATATTAAATTATACCACAAAATTATTTTCTAAAATGAAATATTTTGTATTAAAAAGACTGTGATCCCTCACAATCTTTTTATTTACCCCAACTTACTTCCTTCTTTAACTGATTGATCTGGTGTAATTAATACTACACCCTTATCAGTATATACTCCTAGTACTAATACTTCAGAAATAAAGTCAGCTATTTGTTTTTGTGGAAAATTAACTACTCCTAGAATTTGTTTACCAACAAGATCTTGTTCTTGATAACAATCTGTTATTTGAGCACTAGATTTTTTTATACCTATTTCTTCTCCAAAATCTATTACTAGTTTATAAGCTTTTCTTTTAGCTTTTTCAAAGAATTCTACTTCTTTTATTCTTCCTACTCTAATATCTAGTTTCATAAAATCATCAAAAGTAGCCATTATATTCTCCTTTATTTTATTAAATCCATTGTTTTACTATTAGCATATATTTTTACATTTGTTTGAAATAATTTAGAATAATTATATATTTCATTATCTTTTAAATTACTAATAACTAATTTATACATTTCTCTATTCATTTTGAAGTGATAATTATAGTTCTTATGATCTATATCAATTACTATTTTTCTACCATCATTATAACTAACTTTTTCTGCATCAATAAGATCTTTAAAGTAAGTTACTTCTATAACTATTTGATTATCTTCTAAATCATTATCTTCAATATAACTCTTAGAACCAAAATTAACATTTATATCAGTATCTTTATTAATTCTTTCTTCATAAGTTACTGTTTTCTTAGCAAATTTTGTTTCTGGGGCACTATTATTATAATTAAAGTTTAATGCTTCTTCAAAGAATACTAATCCCCCTATTACCATTAAGACTGTTCCTATGATAAATGGAAAAGAATATATTTTTCTATGATTAAATACTGAATCATAAATTATACTTAAAATATGAGATACTATTACTGCAAGTCCTGCTAATAATATAGCTAATCCAATAATTTCTATTCCTTTAATAACAGCAAATATTACTACTGATAAAGCTATATAAATACCAATATTAGTAAATACAAGTGGTATTATAAAGCATATAACAACAAATACTTTAAGTATTGCCATAACTACTCTAGTTATAGAACCTTCATAATTACTATTTTTTTCTTCTTTATATTCTTCTTTCCCAGTTTCATTCTTTATCTTTTTTTTTACTGTTGTTTTAGTTGTTGTATGTCTTCTTACTACTTTTTCACTCTTTTCTGAACTATAAAAATATCTTTTAAACATAGCAATAAATATTAAAACACAACATAATAAATTAGCAATAATAATTATTACTTGCCATACAGCAATTAAAACTACATCTAATGGATAAAAGGCTATTCCTAATAATCCACTTCCAAGATGAAATATTACATCAAATGGTATTCTAATTAAAGCAAAAATAAGTAATAAAATAAATACTTTAATTATGATTTCAAACATTGTTTCAATATTAAACTTACTATCATCTTTTTGTAGATCTTCCGCAACTTTTTTACTAAAGTCAGTTAATTTAGAAGCACCTTTTTTAATTAATACTTCACAATCATTAACAATATTCTTAACTGAATCATTCTTATAGTTAGGATTAATCTTATAAGCACTTAATATTTCTTCTGCTAATTCTGAAATATCTCCAAAGTCTTTAACTGCTTCTTCTTCTTTTTTACCATGTTTTACTTTTTCATCAATAATACCACTATACTCATCAATAATATCTTTGATTTCATTTTCTTCTAATACCTGTAGTTTTTTAGTTAACTCCTTAATAAACTCTTTCTTATTCATTGTTCTTACACTCCTTTATATATTTATTTACTGAATCAGTAAATTTTGACCATGTATCATTTAATTCTTTCAATCTCTTCCTACCTAGACTAGTAATTTTATAATACTTTCTAGGTGGTCCTTCATTTGATTCAACTAAGTAAGTTTCTGTATACTTTTCATTGGTTAATCTTTTAAGTAATGGATATATTGTTCCTTCATTTATATCTACTACTTTTGATACTTCCATAATCAGTTCATATCCATACATATCTCTTTTTTCAACTGAAAATAGAACGATTAATTCAAGAACACCCTTTTTAAATTGTGTATTCATAAACCACCTCACTACAATTTTATATCAACTACTTGGTATTGTCAAGTACTAATTTATTTTTATTAGTAAATTATATTGTATTTATTAAGTTTTATGATAATAATATGGTATAATACCTGCAAGGAGGAACAAATTTATGAAAGGTATATATAATATTAATAATTTAATTACTGGTAATGTATTATCAGTCTCTTCTAATAATTTAATGTGTAATGAAAGTAAAGAAACATTTATATTTGAAAGGCAAACGAAAAGACTATTTGGTCCAAAAATATATAAAGAAATATTTACTGAATTAGCGTTAAAATTAGATTCAGATAATTATTCAGATAATTCATACTCTGCGAATTTTGACCAATCTTATATTGTTAATGAACAAGATTTCACCTGCTCTAACTTATTAACTTATAAAGAAGAAGAAACTGGTCTTATTACCAAAGTACGCCTACTCGAAATTTATAATACTTTGAATTTTAATAGAGAAATGATAATTCCTAGGGTAGCAACCCCAAAACAAAAAGTTAGAAAAAGAGGTTAACCATTAACCTCTTTTTTATATATGTCTACTATATGGGTGCATTTCATTAATGTGATCCTTGTTTATTAGACATTTTTAAAACTTTTACTTCTTCATAAGAATAATTTAATTTATTTTCTATAGCGTCTATTTGTAATACTCCATTATTCATTGTTCTATTAATTGATAAATTAATTATTTCATTTAAAATATATCTTTCAATTGTTCTTCTAACTTCCCTAGCACCATATCTAGTATATTCCATTTTATTAATTAAAAATTCGATAGCATTATCAGATAAAACAATATTGATATTAATATTCTTAGTTTGATTTATTTTATTTTCAATATTTTTTATTTGATTATTTATTATTGTTATAATCATTTCTTTACTCAAACTATTAAAAACAATTATTTCATCAATGCGATTAATAAATTCGGGACGTAAATATCCTTCAAGTGCTTTTTTATATATTTTACTATTTTGATTATTTTTATTTGCTTCAAACCCAATAGGTGTTTTATTTACTTCTGAGGTTCCAATATTACTAGTCATAAAGATTAAATTATTAGAAAAATCTACATCTTTTTGTTTATTAGTTTTGGCTTTTCCTTCATCAAAAACATGAAGAAATATATCTAATACCTCATGGTGAGCTTTTTCTATTTCATCTAATAGAATAACAGCTTTAGGTTTATCAATGATCTTATCAAAAACGGTTGTTTTACCAGTATCATCATATCCTACATAACCAGGAGGAGCTCCAATTAATTTACTAACTGTGTGCTCTTCTTTATATTCACTCATGTCAATTCTAATTAAATTGTCTTCATTATTGCCGATAATTTTACTAATCATTTTGACAACTTCTGTTTTACCAACTCCTGTTGGTCCAACAAGTAGGAATACTGCTTTTGCTCCCGCTTCTTTAGATACTCCAAAATCAGCAATCTTTAATCTTTGAATAATATTTTCTATAACTATATCTTGTCCAATAATTTTATCTTTTAGCATCTTTTCTAAATTAAGATAAGATATTGTGATATTTTCTTTAACTTCAGTCTTTTTACTTTCTTTTGGTGCTTTTTTAGCATCAATTTTTGTTTGGATAGATTCTTCATCTACCAATAAACCATCATCCCATTCAAAAATAAAATAATCAAGTAATTCAAATACTTCAAGACTATTAGCTTCAAAATTAGTTAAGACTAATTCAATAATTTTATCGAAAATTACTTTTTGAAATAATTCTAATTCTTCAAAGAATAATTTTTTATCTTCTTTTTCAGTAGGATGAACTAATTGTAATTCTGAATATTTTAATAAATCATAATCTTCTTTACTAGGCTTTACAATATCTAAGAATATTCTCATGTAACAATTATTGATTACTTTTCTATTATAATCGATGCTACAAGAATATTCAGTTTCAAGTGTTTTATCAGCACTGAACTTTAAAATATTAACCATTTTTTTACTATAATTAATAATATGCTCTGATTTACCTTGATTAGATTTTTCAATGTAACTAATTATACTCTTATCAAATTTTTCTAATAGTGGTCCTAAAATAGGCATTAACATTTTTTTATCTTGATGAATTAAATTAGCAACACCAAAATAAGTAATTAAAACTTGTTTTCGTAAATTATAATCATCAAAATATTTAGTTATCTTATTCATATTAGTAGTTGATGACTTTAACTCAGTCATTAACATAATAAATGGATTAAAGGAATTAGTACTATCAATACTAAATAATTCTTGTAACTCCTCATTGGTAAAACCACTTTTTTCTAATGTATCAAGTAATTCTTCCACATTTATTTGTTGCCCTTCAATGCATTTTTTCAACATGTTTTCGCCAACATCTAATATTTTTGATAACCTTTTAATATTATCATCTTTTACTTCTGACATAGCCAAATCCTCCCTATATTGCCTATATTATATCATATATAAAATTTATTATAAATATCTTTAATAAGAACTGTATATGCTATAATATAGATGGGGTGAATTATAATGAAAGATAAATACAATATTAATGATTTAATTACTGGTAATGTTACATCAGTTTCTTCTAAAGATCTAAGTTGTAATGAAAGTATAGAAACATTTATATTTGAAGGACAAACAAAAAAACCATTTTGTTCGAGAATATATAAAGAAATATTTACTGAATTAGGAATGAAATTAGACTCAGATAATCCTTCAGATAAATACAATTCTATTAATCTTAATAAAAATTATATTATTAATGAACAAGATATCACCTACTCTGGTTTATTAACTGACAAAGAACAAATAACTGGTTTTATTACTAAAATGCGATTACTTGAGATTTATAATGCTTTAAATTTTCAAAGAAGAGTAATTCCAATAAGAGCAAATTCAGAAAAACAAAACATGAAGAAAAGAAAAAGAGGTTAACTCTTTTTTATATACAAAATACTACAAATATTTCATATACTTAATTGGGATGTGAAATATGTTTTTAAAATTTATTCGGTTTTTGTTTAAGGATTTTTATTTATTTACTGCAGCTTATAGTAATAATGTCTTCCCTGATCCACTAACTAAAGAGGAAGAAGAAGAATGCATTAAAAAGACTCTTTTAGGGGATAAGGAAGCTCGTAATAAACTTATTGAACATAATCTTAGATTAGTTGCGCATATTGTAAAAAAATATGATCATAGAAAAGAAGAAATTGATGATTTAATAAGTATAGGTGTTATTGGGCTTATTAAAGGAATTGATAGTTATAGTTTTAAACGAGGTACAAGGATTACTACTTATTGTGCTAGATGTATTGAAAATGAAATACTAATGTATTATCGTAGTGATAAAAAGAATAATAAAAATATTAGTCTTAATGAATCAATTGGGTTTGATAAAGATGGTAATGAAATAAGCTTTTTAGATATTCTTAAAACTCCTAAACCTGATTTTGCACTAGATATTCATAATCAAAATAATATTGATTTGTTAAAGGAATATTTTAAAGTATTAAATCCTAGAGAAAAAGAAATAATATCTAAAAGATATGGTTTAAATAATGAAAATGAAGTTACTCAAAAGAAAATTGCTCAAGAGTTAGGTATTTCTAGAAGTTATGTTTCAAGGATTGAAAAAAGAGCTTTAACTAAGATGTTAAGAGAATTTATTAAAAATAAAAATAATAGCTAAGCTATTATTTTTTTAATTTGATATGCACACTAGTACCATTATTTGGAGTACTATCTATTACTAAGGAGAAATCATGAGCATCAGCTATATATTTGGCGATACATAATCCTAACCCATATCCTTTTTGATTATGGTCTACTTGGTAATATCTTTCAAATAGTTGTTCTAATTTACTTTGTTCAATACCAATACCATTATCTGTTATTACTATTTCCCCTTCTAAGATATTAATAGTAACTAAACTGCCTTCATTGGAATATTTTATAGCATTATCAATAAATATTGTTAGTAGTTGTTTTATTTTTATATAGTCTGCTTCAATAATTTGACTACTCTTAAATATTTCAACAATCTTTAATTTTATCTTTTTATCTTTAGCTATATTTCTCATATCGATAACTACATCATTTATTAATTGTTTAAGTTCTAGTTGTTCTTTATTTAATACGACTGTTCCTGCTTGAAATTTACTTAAATCTAAAAGTTCATTAACTAGTTTTTCTAGTGTAATTGTATTATTAATTATTTTTTCATAAACTTCTTTACTAGGTTTAGTTGTCTTATCAAATAAGTTTTCAACATAACCTCTAATTAAGGTTAATGGTGTTTTAAATTCATGTGAGACGTTAGCTACTAATTCTTTTGCTCTACCTTCGAGACTCTTTATCTCATTAATATTTTTATTTATTTCACTGCTCATATAATCAATAGTACGAGCAAGTTCACCTAACTCATCTTCTCTTTCAACGCCTGTTTTAATATCATAATTTTGTTTAGCTATTTCGTTAGCAACCTCAGTAACTCTTTTTAATGGTTTTGTAAAATGACGTGAGTAGACATTACTTAAAATAATACTTAAAATTAATGATATTAATAAACTAGTGAATACTAGAAATGCGAAAAATGTATTATCACGGTATATTATATTAACATCTTTATGAAGAATAACTGCCCCAATTATATAGTTTTGTTCGATAATTGGTGTGATTACCGTCAAAGTCTTTGTATCAAAATAATCGGAATATTCGTAAGTAATGATGTTTTCTTTATTGCGAATTTTACTTAAAAATTCTTTATTTAATTCAGTGACTTCCGATAAGGTACTAGTGTCTGTAGTTGATATCATGACTTCACCATAACTTGAGATAATCCAGAAATCAGAATCAGTTAGTCCTTTAATAGAACCAAATATACGATCTCTAGATCCTGTCATTTGTGATAGAAGCATCATACTTCCTAATTCAGCTAATTCATTTGATTTACTTGTTAGTTCGTTCTCTGTTTGTCTTAAAGATAATTGACGATATTGAGATAAGAATATAAGACCAATCATAAGGGTAGATACGAACACAATTAAAGAGATACCAATTGTTAATTGTGTCGCTACTTTATTTGATCTAAAAGTTAGATCAAATATTTTATTTTTAAATTTATTTAACTTCTCTTTCAAACTTATAACCTACTCCCCATACTGTTTTTATATCCCAATTATATTTATTATTATTTAAATTTAGTTTTCCTCTAATTCTCTTGATGTGAGTATCGACTGTTCTAATATCTCCAAAATAGTCGTCTCCCCATAAAGTATCAAGTAATGTTTCCCTTGAATATATACGTGATGGATGTTTCGCCATAAGGTATACGATTTCTATTTCTTTTTTAGTAAGCGGAATTAAATTCTCATCAATACTTAATGTATACTCATCCATATTGATTGTTAAATTATCAATTGTTAATATTTTATCATTATTATTAACAATCTCTAACCTTCTTATTAAAGCTTTTACTTTAGCAATAACTTGTCGAGGACTAAATGGTTTTACAATGTAATCATCTGCTCCTACTTCAATGCCCATGATAAAATCTTCATCTTCACTCTTTGCTGTAATCATTATAATAGGAACATTAGAAGTTTCTCTTATCTTTTTACATAATGTAATACCATCCATTTTAGGCATCATAATGTCTAACAATATTAAATTATGTTTATGTTCATTAAATAAATTATAAGCTTCCAAACCATCATGAGCAACTGTAACATCAAAATGTTCCTTCTCAAAATGGGGTTTTAGTAAATCAATGATGTCTTTATTATCATCAACTATTAATATTGAAATAGACACATTATACCTCCTTTATACTACAAATAAGCCGTCTTTTAATTTAATATTAACATCAGCTTTTTTATTATGTGCAAGATCTCTGAATATTTCTATTATATCACTTTCAATTAAACATCTAGTTCAATAATAGTATATATTTTACCATTTAAATTCTTATCTATATTAGATGATTTTACTTCATTTGGCTGATTCATAAAGCCATCCTCTTTTAATAAAATATATTTTTTCTCCTTTCTATAATTCAATTATATTTTTAGTTCTTGACAAATTTATGTCATTTTTAAAAAATATGAAAAAAGTAATAGTTAGACTATTACTTTTTATATAATAAGGAGCATCCACCATTAAGGTGGTTTATTACCTATATTAGAGTATTTTGGTTAATTTTTTATTTGATTTTTATAATAGGAATGTGTATTTCGAATTTTTTAGAGTTGTTACTCAGTAAGAACTCTGTTTTTTCGTTCCTCCTTTCTTATTTATTTTTATCAGTTTTATATAATAAGCATGTCCCGCATATTAATATTATATTTTTATACATATATAAAGTATTTTGAGTAGTTTTTAATCACATCTATATCATTGTTTGTTTGTAAAAATTGTAAGATCTATTTCTAATTTTTTATTTTCATCTCCTTCCTACAATTTAATTATATTTTTAATTCTTGTCTTTTTTATGTCATTTTTTAAAAATATAAAAAAAATAATATTCTAAGGTGAATATTATAATTTTAATCTTTTAATCTTCTCAGGATTATTATCAATTCTACTTGGGTTAAATTCAAATACGAAGTTTGAAGTATCACCATAAATATTACTATCTGTCTTTCTAACAGGTATAATTATTCCTTTATCCATTAATGGTATAATCATTCTTTCATATATTTCTCTTTGTCTTTTTCTTTCATTACTATGATTATAGAATGAAGCAAAATCACTTACAGTTTTTAATCCATTCATTGATAAAATATAGTGAAGAGTTTGATAATCTAAACTAGTTAATTTAGATGAAGTACTAGAAGCTATACTATGCATTATATATTCTTTTTCTAATTCCGTTTTGACTGTTTCCATCATATAGTTAATAAAGAAACTTACATTGCAAAACTTCTTAACATCTCTAATAACTAAATAATATTTATTTTTTTGTAATTGGATACCACGATTAAATATTACATAAGGATATACTTTATTGTTTAATAAATGCCACATACTCATGGTTCTACTAGTTCTTCCATTAATATCATAATATGGATGAATATATACTCCATAAAAATGCATTATTTGAGATTTAATATAATGATCAGTTGGAGTACCAATATTATATGAATTAATATATTCAAAGAATTGATTCATATATTCATCTATTTTATCTGGTTGTAACCCCATATCATATTTCTTACCTAATCCATCAAGTATAGAACCCATAGGTGTATCTTCTAATCTATCCGAGAAATAGATAAATACATCATCATTACGATAATATTCTCCCATGTTAGCAAGATCTTCTCTTTTTAATAAATCTTCAGATAATATACTATATAATTCTTTTAATGTTTCTTTATTTATTTCTTTACCCTTAAGAACATATTTATATCCACGATAAAGATTTAAAATTCTTTGTCTTTTTTTAGGATCTTTTACTTCTAATGTATCATTAATTACTTCTTTAACTGTTTCAACGTCATCCTTATATCCTTCAACAACATTATTAGATTGTATTTCATGTGATAACAAAACATTTTGCGCAAAAGCTTTACTATTCATATACTTTTCGCCATCTAAAAATTTTTCCAAATCTTCTCTTAATATTTGAAAACGATCACTATTAATATATAATTTTCTATTTCCCATTAATTGTAAAGGAATATATACTTTTGGACTTGTTTGCTTTTTCATAAATCACCAACGATGCTATTTTAACACAAGAGTTATTTATGTGCAATAAAAAAGGATTAATCAATCCTTTTTCTACATCTATCACAATTAGCACATTCTGAACAATTATCATTCTTCTTATATAGAATAATTGTTAGAACTATTAAAACTATTAATAATATATATGCCATTATAGATATCTTCCAAATACTAGTGACATAATAGCAGCTGTTAAAAGAGCTATTGGCACTCCTTTAAATGAAGGAGATAAATCACTAGTTTCTAATCTTTCTCTTATTGTAGAGAAAATATAAACTACTAGTGTAAACCCTATACTACTTCCTAAACTAAAGATTATTGTTTCGGTAAAAGTATAAGAATTACTAATAACTAGGAGTGTTACTCCTAATACAGCGCAATTAGTTATAATGAAAGGCAAATATAAGCCTAATGTTTTATAAATAGTTGGCATATGTTTTTTTAATATTAATTCCATTATTTGAACCATAATAGCTATTACTAAAATAAACATAATTGTTCTTAGGAATATTGTATTAGTTGGTTCTAGTATATAGTGATAAATTGAATATGTAATAATACTAGATAGAATCATTACTAAGGTAACTACTACTCCCATATGAATAGCATTCTTTTCTTTATTTGAAGCTCCAATAAATGGACATATACCTAAAAATTTAGTTAAGATAATATTTTGAGAGAGAATACTTGTTAGAAATAAATTAATTAGACTCATGAGCTTTACCTCCTCTTAACTTAGTAAATAAAGCAACAAGGAAAGCTAATGTTATATAAGCACCAGCTGGACCTGCCATTATATTTATTGGAAATAAAGTTGTTGTTGGTAATTCAATTATAAGACGATATCCAGTTAAAGATGATACACTATCCATTAAGGTAATAGTACCTAAACCAATTGTTTCTCTAATGAAGGCAATTAAGATAAGGGCTAGTGTGTAACCTATTCCTATTTCAATAGCATCCAATATACTTTTGCCAACATTCTTTTTACTAGCAACATCCATTACTCTTCCTAAGATAATACAATTAACTACTATTAAAGGTAAATAAATACCTAAAATATCTTTAATATCTGGAGCATAATTTCCTAATATAAATTCAACTATTGTTACAAATATTCCTATTACCAAAAGATAAATAGGCATTCTTAAATTATCAGGTATTATCTTTTTAATAAGTGATATAACAAAATTAGAAAATAATAATACAATCATCAAACATATTCCCATTATGTAAGCATTTTCAAATTTAGTTGTAATTGCTAAAGCGGGACATAGACCTAATATTAAAACAAAAACAGGATTTTCTTTAATAATTCCATTTAATATTGTATTCATGTGACCTCCTACTTGTTTTTATTATAATCTTCTAGAGTATTTATTAACATTTTTTTAATACTAGTTGAAGTAATGGTAGCTCCACTAACGGTATCAACATTTTCTAAATTATCTTGTCCTTCAAGTAATTTATCAACATAATTAGCATTTTCTACTTTAGAATAAAAGCTATCTACTACATCTATAATATTAAAACTTATTACTTTATTATTTTTAATAATAATTTCAGCTTTGATATCACCATGATATCCACCTTCAGTGACGACATAAGTAGTAGTACTACCATTTTTATCACTACTGATAATATGATAATTTGGATCAACTGCTTCATTAACATTCTTATATTTATTACCAATTGTAAATCCCATTGCTATAATAATTACCCAAGCGGCTAAAAATGGGACTACAGCATGATAGAATCTAAGTCTAGATTTTGCACCTATCTTATCAATAATAAATACTAACATATTCATTGTAAGAATACTTGTTAGTACTCCTTCTGGATAAGGAGTTAAGAATCTAAATGCTACGGTTAGAATACCTAAAAATAAGGCATAGATTACTTGTCCTACTGGTGTTGTTGGACTAGTTACGGGGTCAGTTGCCATAAAGACGGCCCCAAACATTAATCCTCCACTAAGGATATGAAATAATGGGAACCAAGTTCCTAAACCATTTAAATTACCTATTAAAGAAGTTATTATAAATACTGTTAAAACATAAACAACTGGTATAACCCATTTAATAGTTCTAGTAAATGCTAGATAAAGAAAACCAATTAAACATAATAAGGCACTAGTTTCTCCTACTGCTCCTGGTATAGTACCAATAAAGAAATCATTTAAGGTACCATAAGGTTTTACTAATGTATCATAACTACCTATATCAGTTATTACTTTAGCATTACTAAGAGGGGTTGCCCCACTAATGGTATCTAATTCAAAACTATTAAAATATCCACCATTATTAGCTATTACTAATGAATAAGCTGCAGTAATAAATAATGCTCCAATTAAAGCGGGATTAAAAATATTATTTCCAAATCCACCAAATAACATTTTACCAATTATTGAAGCAATTATTGCTCCAAATATTACTATTGATAAAGGAGTATTTATAGGTAATATTAAACCTAAAAACATTCCCGGAAGATAACTATATGATGTTTTTATGAAAGACATAATATTATCATATCTATTTTTTAAGAATAATTTAGCATAAAGCGTTTCTACTAAGAAAGTAGTAACAGTCGCTACACCAATAAATATTAAAGGATGAAATAAACCAATAAAATCGGTATTTCCATTCATATATGGAATAATACCATTTTTATAAAAAGAAAATAATATGATTGGTAATAAGGCAATTAATAAATTAATCATCATCTTAGTTGTTGAATTATTATGTTTTAAAAATGGGCCCATTTGATTATTATACTCTTTCATAATTACTTCCTTTCACTTAGTTTTTTCTTACCTATCTTAACAAATTGTCTTACATTTATTTTAGCTGGACATATATATGAACAAAGTCCACATTCTATACATTGATCAGCACGATAGTCTTCTAAATCATTGATATTATTTATACTATCTTTAATAAGAACTGGACATATTTTAGCTGGACAAACTTTAACACATTTACCACATCTCATACATTCAGTAAGAGTTGATGGTTTAATTTTATGTAAAACTAAAACACAATTTAAATCAGCACTTACAACTAAATCATCACTTGGTAAAGCTACCCCCATCATTGGTCCACCAGCTACAAAAACAAGTTCTTTATTTCTTTTATATCCGCCAATTGCTTCAATAACTTCACTTACTGGCGTACCTATTTTAACCAAAACATTTTGTGGTTCTTTTAACATTTCACCAGTAAAAGTGATAACTCTTTCAATAACCGGTTTTTCTAATTTTAATGCTTCATAGATTGAATAGATAGTTGAAACATTAGATACGACAATACCTTTTTCAATAGGATACCTGTGATAAGTAATGCCTTTTACTTCTTTTACTAAATCTCTTTCCCATCCCATTGGATAAATATTAGGTACATTTACTAATTTTATTTTTAAATAAGTTCCTAAGAAATTAGCTAATAATTTATTTAAAACAGTATTACTTTTCTTAGTAGCAATTATAGCTTCATCAATATTATTTATCTCTAGAATAGCATCAATTGCTTCCAATATTTCTTCTGTTTTTTCTTTAAATAACATAAAGTCTGCGGTTATATAAGGCTCACATTCAACAGCATTAACTATTAAAGTATTTATCTTATGTTCTACATCATATTTAATATAAGTAGGAAAACCCGCTCCTCCAAGACCTACAATTCCTCTATTTATTAAAATATCAATAAATTCTTCTTTACTATAATTATTAATTGTAGCATTAGGAGTTCTTCTTACTTCCATCTTTTCTTTGAAGTCATTTTCTATAACAACACATTTAACCTTTTCTCCATTTAAATATGTATGTTCTTCAAAAGCAACTACTCTTCCACTTACACTAGAATGAATAGGCATTTTAGAATTACCTTTTCTTCTACCTATAATACTACCTTTAAAAACATAATCATCCTTTTTAACTAGGACTGTTATGTTTTGATCATGACTACTTATTAAAGGTATATAAACTAATTTTGGCTTGTTATAAATGTATATACTTTTCCCTATCGATAATTTTTTATGCTTAGGTAATCTTACACCTGACATAACATCAGCTCCTATCATTCTAATTATACCTTTTTTATTAAAAAAAAACAATCTCACGATTGTAAATAACTATTATATTTTTTCTCATATCCTAAGTTTGTTTCTTCATCATGTCCTGGATAGATAGTTATATTATCAGGATAATTTTTAATTCTTTTTAGACTATTCCTCATCTCTTCATAGCTAGCAGTCGGTAAATCATATCTACCAATACTTTCTTTAAAGATGAAGTCTCCTACAAACATCATTTTATCTTCTTTAAAATAGTAAGTAATAGAATCATTAGTATGACCAAAGGTATAAATAACTTCAAATACAAAATTACCTATCTTATATTCTTTTTCTTCAAGATTATCTTTACTATATACTTTAGCTTTATATTTATTTTTTATTTCTTCTAAAGCACCTATATGATCAAAATGACTATGTGTTACTAAAATACCAATAACATTTAAATTACCAATACTATCAATTATAGCTTGAGGATCATCACCTGGATCAACTACTAAACAATCATTACCTTTTATTAAAAGATAACAATTAGTAAGTATCAGTCCAACTACTACCTTTTTAACATTCATTATAATCCTCTACTTAGATTACGCATATTTTCGATTGCATTTCTTTGCATAGTAGTACTATCTTGATCATTAGAAACTGGTAGACTATCACTATTACTATCATCACGATGATACTTAGAAATATATGACTTTCTAAGTTCTGGCTTTGTTGTATCTAACATTTCTTGTTTAATATCATCAATACTTCTTCTTCCTCCAAGTGAATTATTATTAAAGTTATTATTACTAAAACTACTATTATTAAATGGTTTAGTAACTGGCATTTGTGGCTGTTGATTCGAGTTAAATTGATTAAATCCCATATTTCATCACCTTTCTATCATTTCTTTTACTGGCTGATAACTTAAGCGATATCCTTCTATCAAACCATATTTTTTCATTGCTTCTATATGTTTTTTAGTTGGATAACCTTTATGTTTATCAAAACCATACATTGGATATTTTTCACTTATTTCATACATCATTTTATCACGTGTAACTTTAGCTATTACGGATGCAGCAGCAATACTTATACTTTTAGCATCACCTTTTATAATAGAAGTACTTCCAATATCTAATTCTAATGGCATAGCATCTATTAATATATGCTCTAATTTAATTTTACTTTGCACTTCTTTAATAGCTATCATCATGGCTTTTTTAGATGCTTGATAGATGTTTATTTCATCTATCTCTTTTTCACTTACTATTCCTATTCCATAGGCTACACAGTTATTAATAATATATTCATAAAATAAGTCACGTTTTTTTTCACTTAATTTCTTAGAATCATTTAGACCTTCTAAAACAAAATTATCTGGAAGAACAACACATGACGCAACTACAGGGCCAATTAAAGGACCTCTACCTACTTCATCTACTCCTCCAATATATTTTATTCCTTGGTCATATAATTCTTTTTCATACTTATATAGATCCATATCTTTACCTCATCATAATTATAGCAAAAAAAGCAAAAAAAATAAACCCTAAGGTTTATTTTAATTACACCAGAACAAGTCATCTATATTAATCAAAGAAAGAAAATCATTAAGTTCTTTAGCTTTCTCAATAGAAGCAACTATTTCTTCTCCATTATTTAAAACTATCCTATAATTAACTAAAGTTTCATTGTCTGGTTTATAAGTCTTTACAGTATTAACTAATGAATTTAAATTCCCTTTATATTTTATTTTACCACTATATTTAAGCTTATCGCCTATAGTACTATATACTTCATATTCCAAATTAGAATATATTAAAACTTTATTAGTAATGCATACTGTTGAAATATTAGATATACTCATAATTAATTTTTTATTAGAAATAGAGATAAATAAAATATATAAACCAATAACTACTAAAATTATTATTGATGTAGTTATTAATTTACAATTAATCTTATTTAAATTCTCCATAACACACTTCCTTATTTTATAACGATATTAACCATTTTCTTAGGAATAGTAATTATTTTAACAATTTCTTTTCCTTCAATAGATTTTTTAACATTGTCAATTTCTTTAGCAAGACTTTCCATTTCTTCTTTAGAAGCATTAGCCGAAACTAAAGTTTTTCCTCTTACTTTTCCATTGACTTGAACAACCATCTCAAATGTATTATTTTCTAATTTATTTGAATCATATTTTACCCATTCACTTTCACATATTGGACTTCCTAAATTAGCTATTTGATTTAATTCTTCAGTTATATGTGGAGCTATAGGATTTAATAAAATTAATAATGTACGATAATCTCTTTTAGAAATAGTTTCTAATTTTTCATATTCATTTAATAAAATCATTAAAGAAGAAACAGCTGTATTATATTTCATGTTTTCTAAATCTTCCGTAACTTTTTTAATTATTTGATTTATTGTTATTTCTAAGTCTTTAGTATATTCTTCACTATCATTTAATTTATCTTTTATACGATAAATTCTATCTAGGAATTTTTTACATCCTTTTAAACCATTTTCACTCCATGCAGCATCCATAGAATAGTCGCCTATAAACATCTCATAGCATCTTAATGCATCTGCGCCATAGTCTTTTACCATATCATCTGGATTAACAACATTGCCTTTAGATTTAGACATTTTTTCGCCATTCTCACCTAATATCATACCGTGAGAAACACGTTTTTTAAATGGTTCTTTAGTTGGTACTAACCCTATATCATATAAGAATCTATGCCAGAATCTTGCATATAATAAATGTCTTGTAGCATGTTCCATTCCACCATTGTAGTAGTCTACCATTCCCCAATAATTTAATGCTTCCCTACTAACAAATTCATTATCATTACGAGGATCCATATATCTTAACCAGTACCATGATGATCCTGCCCAGTTAGGCATTGTATCAGTTTCCCTTTTAGCAGATTTTCCACATTTTGGACAAGTAGTATTTACCCATTCAGTAATGTTTGCTAAAGGGCTTTCACCATCTTCTGTTGGTTCATATTGAACAACATCTGGTAAAGTAACTGGTAAATCTTTTTCTGGGACTGCAACCCATCCACAATCATCACAATGAATTAATGGTATTGGTTCTCCCCAGAATCTTTGTCTTGAAAATATCCAATCTTGTAACTTATAATTAGTTTTTCTTTTTCCTAATTTATTTGCTTCTAAGAAATCTATAACTTTTGTGATTGAATCCTTTTTATTAGTCATTCCGTTTAAAATTCCAGAATTGACCATTTCTCCATCACCAGTATAAGACCCTTTAGAAATGTCTCCACCTTTTATTACTTCAATTATTTCAATTCCAAATTTCTTGGCAAATTCATAATCACGTTCATCATGAGCAGGAACAGCCATAATAGCACCAGTTCCATAGTTCATCATTACATAATCAGAAGTCCAAATTTCTACCGCTTTTTTAGTTAAAGGATTAATTACTTTTATTCCTTCAATTCTAACCCCTGTTTTTTCTTTTGTTAATTCTGTTCTTTCAAACTCAGACTTTTCATTTGATTTAACTTTATAATCAATTACTTCCTTATAGTTAGTTATTTTACTTTTTAGTTTTTCAATTATTGGATGTTCTGGGGCAACTACCATGAATGTTACTCCATATAGAGTATCTGGTCTTGTTGTATATACTGTTAATTTCTCATTAGTATTATCTATTTCAAAATCAACTTCTGCTCCTTCTGATTTTCCAATCCAATTTATTTGGGCAATTTTAGTTCTTTCTTGGAAATCAGTTAATTCTAATCCTTCAATTAATTTGTCTGCATAATCACGCATTTTTAACATCCATTGTTCTTTTTCTTTTTGAACTACTTTAGTCCCACATCTTTCACATACTCCACCAGATGAATCTTCATTAGATAATCCTGATTTACACTTTGGACACCAATTAATATTCTTCTTAGCCTTATATGCCATATCATGTTCAAAGAATTTCAAGAATTGCCATTGAGTCCATTTATAATAATCTTCATCAGTGGTTGCAAATTCTCTAGACCAATCAAAACCAATACCCATATCTTTTATTTGTTGTTTAAAAGTCTTGATGGCAGGAGCAACTGCATTCTTAGGATGAATTTTATTTAAAATAGCATATTGTTCAGCAGGCGCACCAAAAGAATCCCAGCCAATTGGAAATAATACATTGAAGCCTTCCATTCTTTTTTTTCTAGCCATTGCATCTAACGCTGTATAACTTCTAACATGACCAACATGTAATCCTACCCCAGATGGATAAGGGAACTCTATTAAATAATAATACTTTGGTTTAGTTGTATTATTTGATGTTACAAAAGTATTAGAATCTTCCCAATATTTTTGCCATTTTTTTTCTATTTCACTAAAATTATACATTCTTATCAACTTCTTTCTTTTTATAATGTCTACCAATAATATGATAAATGATGAGAATTAAAGGTATCATTACCAAAAAACCAATTAATAACTGTAAAATCATATTATCTACTAATAATGCTATATATATAGCAAAAGAGATAATAAATGAATTACTAATAGCTATAGTATTAGCTAAACTCTTAACATTTATTTTATCAAGATTTAAATGATGTCTATTTTTAAGGAGTGTGACTTCCTTAGCATTTATAAATTTTCTTAGTTTATCCTTCCTTAAAATAACGGTGAATAAATAAGCTAAATAAATAATAACGAACACAACAATTGTAAATATAAAATCTTCCATACTTCCTCCTAAACAAAAAAATTATTACAAATATAGGGACGAATATCGCGGTACCACCCTATTTCATAATAATTTATGCACTTAATATTTTAACGCATCACTGCGGTATATACTTTCATATATACAACTCCAAAGTGAGTTCATAATCATTTAATATTAGTTTGCACCAACCACTAACTCTCTATAAATAAATTGATTATTACTAGTCTTTTTCTAAGTCATTCAAAATTAACCTCATTATACTATATGTCTTCCATATATTCAAGTAATTTTAAGAATAATTTAATAAATTTCCTTTCAAGACCTTTACCTGATAAACGTCTTATAGCAATTCTCTTCTTACGGTATGGTAATTCACCAAATAAAATAGCATCTATTTTTTCCTTCATTAAAGTTTCAATTTGTAAGTCACTAATGATTCCTTCAATATCATCTTTAATAAAACGAATAGCATCTATTTCAATATCTTTACCCTTGCAGTTTAAAGTTAATTGTCCAATAGTTGGGACTTCTTTTAACTCAACTACAAAGTCAGTACCATCGGCATATGCTTCATATTTTATCTGATCATTATTAAAGTATGCAATTACATCTTCTGCTGACTTAGTATTTCTAAATCTAATTTTATAATTTCTATTATCAGGAGCAATTCCACTCTTACCTTCTAATGCTCTAATAATGACGGTATAGTTATTAGGTAAATAATTATATTCAATAGATGAAATTAAATAATACCCTTTTTTGTGTAAATCACTAATTCCATCATCTTCATAAAGACGATATAAATTACTCTTGCCTGGGAAAATATGTATTTCCATATTCTTAGGTGGTGTTGTATCATTAAGATTTTCATTTTCACCTAAAGGTATAATTGAACCTGTTCTTGCGAAAACTGGATAATCTTGATCTTTAAAGAATGATACATAATTTTTATCACCAACAAATTTTTTGCCAGTAACAAAGTCATACCATACACCATCAGGCATATAGAATTTATGAATTGCTCTATCCATAACAAAGTCTTTTGATTTAACAATCGGAGCCACAAATAATTGACTACCTAAGTAATACTCATTTTTATATATTACATCATCATACATTTCAGGATATTTATAATATATTGGTTGAATTAATGGAATTCCTTCTTTATGATAACGATATGCTTCTGTGTATAAATAAGGAATTAAGCGATGTCTTAAAATCATATAATCTTGAGTAATAGTATAGGTTTTAATACTCCATCTCCAAGGTTCTCTCTTATAATACTTACCATTATCAGCCCCAAATTTTAAGATAGGACTAAATGTTCCTAATTGAACATATCTAATATATAATTCATTATCTTCAATCCCTTTAAAATATCCCCCTATATCATGACTCCACCAACTAACACCATTGTTAGCAGCATTAGAGTTATGAGCAGGAATTAATTTTAAAGCATCCCATCCAACAATTGTCTTACCAGAATATAATACTGGATAACGATGAGGCGCAACCATAGCATTATATCCTAATACCATTGGGCGTCGTTTATAGTTACGCATCATATCATAAAAATGATAGTGTTTTAATAACCATAAATCATTTAATTTATTTTTTTCAAAGTAATCAATCCAGAAGAAATCAACATCTAGATTATCTAATGGATGAATAAACAATTTCAAATATGTATCAACAAAACGTGGATTTAAAATATTAAATGGAATAACACCATTTTGATCTGCCTCTAAGTAAGCACGAGCTTTTTCATAATACTCGTCAATTGCTCTTAATCCTTCAGTAGGATTAATATTTAAACCAATTCTTATTCCCTTAGAATGAATATATGAAATCATTTCATAAGGAGCTTTAAAGAAATCTTTATTCCATGAAAAACCAGTTTTTAAATGAACATCTTTTTCATAAGTTCTTACGTGCCAATCTTTATCGAGTAATAAGACTGAAATTGGAATATTCTTACGATCAAAGTTAGTTATTAATTCTTTTAAATCATTATCATTATAAGGATTATTACGACTCCACCAATTACCCAAAGCATATCTTGGTAATAGTGGTGGATAACCAGTAACATTAAAATAATCTTTTAAACATAAATCAAAATCTTTTAAATATACAAATAAGTATATATCTATTACTTTATTATCTCTATCAATAACAGTTCCAGTTGGTTCCATTATTTTACTATTACTATCATCAATACTAGCAAAACCATCAATTGAATATAATCCTTTTTTAAACGTAATTTTACCTTTTTTATTAGAAAGTAAAGTTGAAGGGGCACCATAATTTCTTATTTCAGGATGATTATAATACCAATAACGGTCTGAATTTAAAACATCTACTTTTAAATGAGCAGTAGGATTTAACTTACCACCATAAAATTTCTTTTCTTTAGCATAATGCAAAGTGAAGTATTTAGTAGTTAATTCAATATACTTTTCATCCTCTTTTAAAGTAAATTTAGGTACACTAAAATTACGATACCAAATTAATTCGGTAGGTCGGTCCTCAAACACTCCATTTTCACTATATTCAAGTCTAATTAATCGTTCTGTTAAAACAGTAATACGAAACCTTTTACCCTTGATAATAGCTTTAGGATTAGGTTGAGCTTTTTCATAATCAAATACAAATTGGCTGCCTAAATTATACACAGAGATTCAACCCCTTTTAGATTTATAATTCTTCTATCTTCATAAAATTAGTATGCTTAACTCCTTTAAAAGGATAACCACCAGTAATAATAATTCGATCATTTTCTTTTGTTTCTATTAATTCCATTGTTATTTCTCTAGCCTTATCAATAATTTTATCAAAAGTCTTTAATTCATCAATAACAACAGGAGTAACACCAAAACATAATGCAAGCGATTTAACTGTCAGAATGTTAGGACTGGCAGCTATAATTGGACAACTTGGTCTAAAACGACTTATCTTGCGGGCAGTATAACCACTAACTGTTGGAGTAATAATAGCTTTACATTTTAATCTATTAGCACTTTCCGCAACATTATAAGCAAGAATTCCTGTTATGTCTTGTTTTTCAGTTCTAACTGCTCGATCTAATAAATCCATATAATCAATATCTAATTCTGCTGAAGCAATAATTTTTTCCATTGTTGATAAAGTTTCAATTGGATATTTACCAATCGTTGTTTCACCACTTAACATTACCGCATCAGTACCATCTAATACAGCGTTAGCAACATCACTAACTTCAGCTCTTGTAGGTCTAATTTGATTTTCCATTGAAGCCATAAGTTCAGTAGCAACAATGCTAATCTTACCTGCCATAATACATTTACTAATAATCATTTTTTGAATACCAGGAATTCTTTCCAACGGTATTTCAACACCCAAGTCTCCTCTTGCTACCATAATACCATCACATACAGCCATAATACCGTCTATTTCATCGACTGCTGTTTCATTTTCTACTTTAGCAATTATACTCATATGATCATCTTCAAGTTCAATTAGTAAATCATTTACTTCCAAAATATTCTCAGCTGTTTCAACAAATGATAATGCTAAAAAGTCTCCACCCATCTTATGAGCAAACTTAATATCTTCAATATCTTTTTTACTTAAAAAAGCTCTATTTAAATGAATATTTGGAACATTTAAACTACGATGATCCCTTATTGTTCCGCCCGACAATACTTCACATAAAAGATAATCTTTACCTTTATCTAATACTTGTAATTCAATTAATCCACTATCTAGTTTAATGATAGTATCATATTTTACATCATTAATTAAATTAGGATAACTAACACTAAATTTAGTGCTATCACCTAATAATTCATCCATATAAACTCTTATTTTATCTCCTTCAGTAAGGTAAGCTTCCCCCCCACTAAATCTACCTACTCTAATATCTGGCCCTTTTGTATCAAACATAATAGCCACATTAGTTTTTAATTCAATGTTTAATTCATTAATTTTTTCGACAATATCAATACATTGATTATAGCTAGCATGACTTAAATTAATGCGAGCTACATCCATACCTCTTTGCATTAACTTTCTAAGCGTTTCTTTACTACTACTAGCTGGTCCTATAGTTGCAATTATTTTAGTCTTATTCATATTATCACCATAATAATTATACCACACTAAAATGATTTTTAAAGACCATTTTATCAAAAAAATAAAAAGACATGTTTTGAATATGCCTTTTTTAATTATTCCACACTAACAATTGCTCTAAATGATCTACGGCCATCTGCACTACCAAAGAAATTACTATAGCCAAAAGCCCCAGTTATAGAACCATCTGCCCAACTACTACCTCTTACAAACCATGGGCCATTATTATGGACAAAGTTAGCTAAATCACCATACCAAGAATTAATATATCTTGGAATACTATCAGACCCTGAATATGTACCAAATGGTCCCATTTCCATAGTAGCATCTCCTAATTTTCCTCTTGAATATGCATTAACATCACCAGCGGTTGTACCATAATTATATATATCATAATATTTAGAATCAGGAAAATCTATTCCATTAACTACTGAGCCTCCATTAGAAAGCATTCCATTAAATCCTGAATGAGTAGTAGCATTATATCCTGACATTGGTTTGTTACTATTTGGACTATCTTCCAATATACCCATAACAAATTCAACCGAACCGCCAGATATATCATAAATACCCGTTATATTACCTGTAGTACTAGCTAAAAATCCAGCACTTGTATTATATTGATTTTGACATCCTTCATAATAATTAGAATAATCTGGATATGCTGCAGTAGGAACATTAGTTGCAGCACAACCAGTAATAGCTAGTTTACTATTATTCATTCTTATTTCTTTATTTATTCCAAACTTTGAATGTGATAAATAAGCAACTGCTCCCCATTCCATATTTTTAGTTACATGAGTATCTACTGATTCTGCAGTAAATCCATAGATATTGTTAATTGACTCCATATTTCTAACTACTTGAAAAGCATTAGCTAATTGAATGCTTCGCCATGATGTCCTATTAGGTTTTACCTTAGGATATATATTAGTAACATTACAATTATCTACTGATTCTGCAGTATAACATAAACTTGTTTCATCAGAACTAATTTCAAATTTACTTACCCAAAAACCATTTAATTCCTTATCACCAAAAGTAAATGCTGGATGAGTTAACCATGTTTCATTTGTATTTCCGTTTGATTTATCTATCTTACTATGTTCAAATTCAACTTCAATAGTATGTATTTTATTATTATTTACTCCTGTTGTATTTATAGAAAGATTATCATTCCATATTCTATATCTATATCTTGGTATCCACACTAAATAAGTTAAAATATCACTTTCTAATATTTCTGTTCCTGCAACAGCACTTTGATATGAACTCCTCGATGATTCAGTCACAGTAACAGCATTAGCCCAATATTTTTTATCATAATTATACCATTCCTCAGTTATATCAGCTTTTACCCATTTACTTTCATCATATATAACTGGAATCATATTGCTCTCTAATTGTGGATCTGCCCAATTTAAATTAATATCTTTATAAGTATTAGCAAGTGCTAATTCACTAGCTAGCATCTCACAAGAATTAGTTTCATCTATTTTAAATGTAGTTACCTCAGTATCCACAAATCTTTTTATTGAACAATAATTTTGAAATTTCATAACTGAACTAATATTCCCATAATTATCAATTATTAAAGTACCTCCTTCCGGTCTTCCTCCACTATATTTTAATATATCCTCAGTTTTTAAATCTATTATATTGGTTATTTTCGTTCCGTTATACTTACTTATGTAATAATATTGCTGTCCTGATTTTATAATTCCATCAGCACTTAATTCTGCTGCTTTCATTCTTGAAGAATCAATAAGATTAATAATAGTAGGAACTGTAATTAAAGATATTATACCCAAAATAATTATTACTGCTATTAATTCTATTAATGTAAAACCCTTATGATAAAGTCGCATTATATCACCTATATTTATCTTTCCATTTTATTGTTGTATTATGCGATTTTATCATGGATATATTTTTCTATCAATATAATTACACTTTTATTACTTGACAATTTTTACCACCTTTATATAGATTATTTTTAATAAAAAAACATATCAATGATATGTCTATTTATTATTTTTAATTAATACTTTAAGATGTTTTTAATTTATTTTACTACTTACATAGGTATATACTTCTTCACCTATAGCTTCAATTGTTTTTATAGTATTACCTTCCATACATTCAATTGTTTCAAAGTTATATTTATTTGCTATTTCAACATAAGATAATTCTGCATTTCTTAAATGAGATTCACTAGCTTCATGTTGATCAGCACCCTCTTTTCGGTCTTTTTTAAGGATACAAGCTCCTTCATAAGGCATATGTAAAAATACTGCGATATCAGGTTTAGGTAATTCTAATAAGTCAAATTCTAATTTTTCAATCCATTTATATAATTTACTTCTTTCAGCTGTATCATGAATTTTTCCACCTTGATGAGCCATATTAGAAAATACATAACGATCTAAAATAATATTTTTTCCACTATTTAATAATTCATTAATAATAGGAATATTGTATTTACGGTCAGCAGCATAATATAAGGACGCTACCTTAGGATCAACATTACTAGCTCCTTCTTCAAACCAACCGTCACAGATGTATTCTTTTCCTAAATATGGGCCTCCTACTATTTTACCTGTAGGTGATTCATAATTTGGAAAACTAAATTTTTCCACAGGGATTCCCATTGTTCTTAATTTTTCAATTAATAAATTCGTTTGTGTTTCTTTACCCGAACAATCTGTTCCTTCAACTACTATTAGTTTACCACGTGTTACTGCTCGTTTCATAAAATACCTCCAAGTTAATTATACTTCAGAACAAAAGTTTGTGTCAATCAATTATATTGTTGTTTTCGAATTTTATTTCGATAAATTTACGGCTTGCTAAATAGTCACACATATGAACAAATTTTTGATATTTATTAACTGGTGATGGCAAAACAATTCTACTATATTTACTAGTATTCCATTGTTCACCATGGCCACCCTTTCCATTATGACTAGCTATCATAGATGTAACTAAATCTATATCTTCATTACTTAATAATGAATTTTTTTTAACAAAATCCGCCATTAGTAAAGAATGTTCAAAAACAGTATATTGTTCTTTAACTAATCCACTTTTTAAACCATCGTGTAATAGTAAAGAAAGTAATATCAAATCTTTTTCCTTATCATTGAAAGTTTCTCCTATAGAGTTATTTTGTAGTAATTCCCAAGCTATTCTTACAGCAGCCTTAGTATGTCTAACTAATCCACCATCTCCTAAAGCATAATTTGGATGATATTTACCACTACTACTAGCTGGAATAACATAAAAATAATCTGGTAATAAATCTAATATTCTAAAGCCTTCTTCTCTTATTTTTATATCACTAATATAATTTAATTCTCTTTTAAATACTTCACTTTTCATAATTCACACTTTCTAATCAATAAAATTAATTAATATATCATTAGATGTATATAGTTTATCTGGATTAATATATATATTACTACCGTCATTAATTAAATTCCTTTTTTCAATTAATTCTTTGATAATATTATTATTTAAAATATTAGTATTATATTTTTTATTAAAGTCATCAATATTAATACCTTTTGTTTTTCTAAAACCTAAAATTAAAGCATTTTCCATTATTTCTTTTTCATTTAATACATTTTCTTCTACTATGTATTTACCACTTATATAGTTACTAAAACTTCTAGTATTAGTATATCTGACATTACTAACATATCCGCCTGCTCCTAAACCAAATCCATAATATTCATCATTATTCCAATATGTTAAATTGTGTTTGGATTCAAACCCCTCTTTTGCATAATTACTTATTTCATAATGATGATATCCATTATTAGTTAAAGTCTTATTAATTTCTTGATACATTAATAAATCTAAATCTTCATCAATATTCTTAATTTTATCGATATATAATTTTGTATGTTCTTCAATTATAAGTGAGTATGTAGATATATGAGGAATATCTAATTTTAGAAATTCATTTATATCTTCTTTTACATCTTCTAATGATTGATTAGGTAAAGCATATATCAAGTCAATGTTAATATTAGTAAAACCTATTTCTTTCATTAATTTTATCTTTTCTTTGACTTCTTTTATACTATGATTACGATTTAAAACCTTTAAATAATTTTCATTGAATGTTTCAATACCAATGCTTAAACGGTTAATTCCAATACTCTTAAACAATCTTAATTTTGTTTCATCAATTGATTCAATATTACCTTCAATTGTATATTCTAGTTTATTACTAGTTTTAAATATTTTAAGTATGTTAAATAACTTTTCTAATTCTTCAAGTGTCAAACAGGTAGGTGTTCCTCCACCTATATAAATAGTATCAATTATTTCATTTTTATAATTATTTCTTATTTCTTTTTCTAAACCATTTAAATATTCTAAAACCCATTTATCATAATAGTGCATTTTACAAAAATCACAATAAGAACATATTGTTTTACAGAAGGGAATATGGATATATACTGATTTTATCATCTTCTATTTCCTTTAGTGATTATATCCACTAAATCATCTCTACTATAGCCGTATTTATAATAATGAGCCTTTAATTCATCTACCATGTTTCTACTAGTAAGATGTTTATCAGATTGTGAAAAAGAAAACTTTCCCCTTTTAGGTAAGTTATTATATAGCGGGTTAATAACATGTTTGAAGCAATAGAAAAACTTTTTACGAAAATCTGCCATTTTCTCCTTATCCCTAATTAATTCAATCTCATCAAGTGTTAAATCAGGCCAATTCTTTTTTTCAATTTCTTGAATGTACATCTCAGCTAGTTCTATTAGATATTGTTCATCCATAAAATCCCACCTTTATACAATTTAATTATATCAAAAAAAGTTTCATTATGAAACTTTATTCTTCATCATTCATACTTAATACAGATAAGAAAGCTTCTTGAGGTATTTCTACGCTACCTACTACTTTCATTCTCTTTTTACCTTCTTTTTGTTTTTCTAAGAGTTTTCTTTTACGCGAAACATCGCCACCATAACACTTAGCTAAAACATTCTTACGGACAGCTTTAATATCTGCTCTAGCAATAACTTTATTACCAATACTTGCTTGGATTGGAACTTCAAATTGTTGTCTAGGTATTAAATTTTTTAAGTTTTCAACAATGTTTTTACCACGATTATAAGCGAAATCTTTATGTACAATGATACTTAAAGCATCTACTACTTCGCCATTTAATAAAATATCTAATTTTACTAAATCGCTACTCTTATAACCAATAAAATCATAATCAAATGAAGCATATCCTTTAGTATAAGATTTTAATTTTTCAAAAAAATCATAAACTATTTCTGATAGAGGAATTTCATAATGAATACTAACCCTTGTACTATCTAAGTATTCAATTGAATTATATATTCCTCTTTTATTTTGGCATAATTCCATAATAGGGCCTATATATTCACTAGATACAAATATGTTAGTTCTAATATAAGGTTCCTTGATATCTTCTATTCTTACTTTATCAGGCATCTTAACAGGACTGTCAATATTTATAACAGTACCATCAGTAAGAGTTATTTCATAAATAACTGATGGGCTAGTAGCAATAATATTAAGATTGAATTCTCTTTCAATTCTTTCTTCAATTATTTCCATGTGTAATAGTCCTAAGAAACCACATCTAAATCCAAACCCTAAAGCTTTAGAAGTTTCAGGTGTAAATTCCAATGAAGCATCATTAAGTTTTAATTTTTCTAGAGCTTCTCTAAGTGCTGGATATTCTGATGATTCTAATGGGTATAAACCACAGAAAACCATTGATTTCATAGGTTTATAACCAGGTAGCAAATCATTAGCAGGATCATCATCTAAAGTTATAGTATCTCCTACTTTAACATCGTTTATGTTTTTAACACCAGCACATACTACTCCAACTTCACCAGCCACTAATTCTTCTTTTTTAACTGATTTAGGATTATTAACGCTTAATTCAACTACATCATAAATAGCATTACTAGACATCATTCTAATCTTATCGCCTATTTTTAATTTACCATTTACCATTCTAACAAGCGCGACTACACCACGATATGAATCATAATAACTATCAAAAATTAGGGCTTGCAACTTGTCACTTTTGTTACCTTTAGGAGCCGGAACTCTTTCTATAATAGCTTCTACTAATTCCGTAATACCAATACCACTCTTAGCGCTAGTTAAGATAATTTCATCTTCTCTAAATCCAAGTGTATCCTTTAATTCTTTCTTTACTTTTTCTATATCAGCATTAGGTAAATCTATTTTATTTATTACTGGAATAATTGTTAAATCATGTTCCATTGCCAAATACAAGTTAGCAAGTGTTTGAGCTTGAATTCCTTGTGCAGCATCAACGATTAAAATAGCACCTTCACAAGCTGCTAAAGAACGACTTACTTCATACGAAAAATCTACATGGCCAGGAGTATCTATCAAATGTAATATATAATCTTCATTTTTATAATTATATTTTAATTGAACAGCATTTAATTTGATAGTAATTCCTCTTTCTCTTTCAAGATCCATACTATCTAATAGTTGTTCCTTTTGTTCTCTTTTATCGACAGCACCAGTAACATCCAAAATACGGTCAGCTAAAGTACTTTTACCATGATCGATATGAGCAATAATTGAAAAATTTCTTATGTTGTTCTGTTTCATATAATTCACCTGTTTTATATTATAACATTTTTTATTAAATATATATACATATAATAAAAAAAACTGAATAATCAGTTTTTAGTTACAATCGAATTCTTGATTGCTATAAACACAAGTGTATCCATTGATTGTTAAGTCAGTTACTACTGTAACTTGTCCAGTAGTACCAATAGTTATTGATCCACCTGTTGGTTTAGTTCCATTAAAATCTAATGCAATGGTAGCTGCATCTACATCAAGATTAGTTAATTCAGTTGCATCTACTGCAGCCCATGTAGTACCATCAGTAGAAGATGTAATAGTTACTGAACCTCCAGTTCCAAATGTATATTTTAGTTGTTTCTTTAATCCATCTTGATTTTTAATCAAGACTTTTGCAAACACATTTTGTGCTGCCCCATAAACACCATGACCTGAACTTGCAGCCGCTTCTTTTCTTGCGTCATCGATTAATCCAATAATAATTGGTGATGCAATTAATGCTATAATTGCTAAAATAACGATTACTGCTAATAATTCAATTAATGTAAAACCTTTATTATTTCTCATTTTCTTCACTCCTTAAAACTTATTTTTTTCTATTATCCACATACAAACTCACCATTAGTTTGAGTACAGGTGAAACCGCTAATAATTAAAGCTGAATCAACAGTCACTGAGCCATTCTTATTAAGAGTTAAAACTCCACCTGTTGGTTTAGTTCCATTAAAATTTAATGTTACATCTGAAACATCCATATCCCAGCCTGCTGGCTTTGTTGTAACAGCAAGTGTTCCATAACTTATGACAGCTGTACCATCAGTTTGAAATGTATAAATCAACTTATCTGGTAAACCACTCCTACTAGCTAATAGTACCTGTGAGTATATATTTTCAGCTGCTTGATATACACCATACGCTGAATTAGCAGCAGCACTCTTTCTAGCATCATCAATTAATCCAATAATGATAGGTGATGCTATCAAGGCTATTATTGCTAAAATAACAATTACTGCTAATAGTTCAATTAGGGTAAAACCTTTATTACTTTTCATTTTTTCACTCCTATATTAATTAACTGCATGTAAATTCATCTCCAGATTTAGCACAAGTAAAACCATTAACTTGTAGAGCTGTAACGACAGTTACTGAACCATCTTTATTTAGCCTTATTGAACCACCAGTTGGTTTAGTTCCGTTAAAGGTTAAAGCTGCATCAGCATTTACTATTCCCCAACCTGCAGGAACAGTTATTACCGCGCTAGCTCCATATAATGTTTCTATAGTACCATTTGATTGAAAATTATATACTATGTAATCAGGTAATCCATTTCCGTTTGTCAACAATACTTTTGCATATACATTTTCAACTGAATGAAATACTCCGTATGCTGAATTAGCTGCTGCTTCTTTTCTAGCATCTTCGATTAATCCTATTATGATTGGTGATGCTATTAAGGCAATTATTGCTAAAATAACGATTACTGCTAATAATTCAATTAATGTAAAACCTTTATTAATTTTCATTTTTCACCACCTTGTAATCCTATTTATAGTAAAATTATAACATATTATCTAAAATATAGTCAATGTTATTTTACATTTGCCGACTTTTATTTACATAATACAACAAAAAAATTATTGAAGTATCTTCAATAATCTCTATTTTGCAATTAATATAATTTTAGCTACAAGTAAATGTATCGCCAGTTCCCTTGGCACAAGTGAAATTATTAATTGTTAACGCAGTATCAACTGTAACTGACCCATCTACATTTAAAGTCATTGTACCTGCTGTTGGTCTAGTCCCATTAAAATCTAATGTAGCATCTGCTGCTGTAATATTCCATCCAGCTGGAGGAGTAGCAGTTGCAGCATCACCATAACCTATAGTAGTAGTCCCATCGGTATTAAAGGTGTATACAATTTGACCTGGCAATCCACCAGCATTAGCTAACAATACTTTAGCAAATACATTTTCAGCGGCATGATATACACCGTATGCTGAATTAGCTGCTGCTTCTCTTCTAGCATCATCAATCAACCCTATAATGATAGGAGTAGCAATTAATGCGATTATTGCTAAAATAACGATAACTGCCAATAATTCAATTAATGTAAAACCTTTGCTATTCTTCATTTCATCACCACCTTATTTTTTCAATTAATTTTAAGGTCAACTTAAATTAATTTTTGATTTCTCTAATATTATTTACTTAAAAGGACATTTTATACTAAAAAAGACTATTGAAGTTTTATATCAATAATCTCTAATTCTTTTTCTTCTTTCAACAAACTATTTTTTTCACTATCAACAATATTCTTAGGTGCTTTAGATACATAATTTTCATTACTTAATAATTGTTTGCGGCGACTAATAGAATTAATTAATCTTTCTTTTTCTTCTTTTAATTTTTTTAAATCTTCTTCTGTTATTTGCCCATCATAATATAAACTTATAATCATATTATCAAAATTTATTTCAATTTTAGTTAAATTAGTTTCCTCTATTTCATTAATAATATTATCTTGTTTTAAAGATTTTTTTATTAAATCTAAATTATTATTTAATAATTCATTATTATTAATAACTAAAGTATATTCTTTTCCAATATTATTTTCTAATTTAATTTTACGAATTTTTTTAATTAATTCAATTATTTCATCTAATCTATTATCTTCAAATACTTCCTTTTTATTATATTTTGGATATTCACTTATCATTATTGAAGTTTTTGAAGTTGGAAGTATACCATATATTTCTTCAGTTACATAAGGCATAAATGGGTGCAACAATTTAACTATATTACTTAATACATAGATTAATACTGATCTAGTATTATCATTCATATTAATTTTAGATAATTCAATATACCAGTCACAGAAATCATCCCATACAAAACGGTATATTTCAGATCCTACAGTATTAAATTCATATTTATCCATATATTTTCTTACTGTTTTAATGGTTTTATTTAACTTAGTAAGTATCCATTCATCACATATATTTAAATTATCCATTTTATAATTTTTAATATCAAATTCTTCTAGATTCATTTGAACAAATCTTGAGGCATTCCATAATTTGTTGATAAAGTTCCAAGTTGATATAACTTTTTCTTCATCATATCTTAAGTCCATACCTGGGGCTGTTGAAGTAGTTATGAAAAATCTTAAAGAATCTGCTCCATATTTTTCAATTACTTCCATAGGATCTACACCATTACCTAATGATTTACTCATCTTACGACCATTTTTATCTCTAATTAAACCATGAATCAAAACTTCTTTAAATGGTCTTTGTTTAGTAAATTCTAATGATTGGAATACCATTCTAGCTACCCAAAAGAAAATAATATCATATCCAGTAACTAATACATCATTAGGAAAGTATCGATTATTTAAATTATTAGGCCAATCTAAAGTACTAAATGGCCATAGTGCTGATGAAAACCAAGTATCTAATACATCAATGTCTTGTGTCCAGCCTTCACCATCTGGTGCTTCATAGCCAACATATACTTCTTCATCTTTGTACCAAGCCGGAATACGATGTCCCCACCATAATTGTCTAGATATACACCAATCATGACAATTTTCCATCCATCTAATCAATATTTTTTCAAATCGTTTTGGAACAAAATTAACTTTGTCTTCTGTTTTTTGATTTTCTAATACTTGATTAGCAAGTACATCCATTTTAACAAACCATTGTTTTGATAAATATGGTTCAACCACTACATCTGTTCTTTCAGAATGTCCAACAGCATGTTTCATTTTTTCAATACCAAGTAATAAACCTTCTTGTTCTAAATCTTTTAATAAATTTTTACGGCATTCTTCGCGAGTCATGCCTTCATATTTAAAAGCATTTTTGTTCATTGTAGCATCTGGATTCATTACTACAATTCTTTCCAAATTATGACGATTTCCTACTTCAAAGTCATTTGGATCATGAGCAGGTGTAATCTTAACTACTCCTGTTCCAAATTCCATATCAGCATGTTCATCAGCAATAATAGGTATTTTTTTATTTACTATTGGTAAAATTACATTTTTACCTATTAAATGTTCATATCTCTTATCTTTTGGATTAACCGCAATTGCTGTATCACCAAATAAAGTTTCAGGACGAGTTGTAGCAACTTCCAGGTATTCCTCACTATCTTCTATTTTATATTTTAAATGATAGAAAGCTCCTTCTACATCCTTGTAAATAACTTCTTCATTAGATAAAGCTGTCATAGCTTCAGGATCCCAATTTATTATTCTTTCACCACGATAGATATAACCTTTATTATATAGTGTTACAAAGACATGCTTAACTGCTTCACTTAAACCTTCATCCATCGTGAATCTTTCATGATTATAATCTAAACTTAAACCTAATTTAGCCCATTGTTCTTTAATGTTTTTAGCATATTCTTCTTTCCAATCCCAGGCAACTTTAAGCCATTCTTCACGGTCCATTTCTCTAGGTTTAATTCCCATACTTTTTAATTTAGCATCGACTTTAGCTTGTGTTGCAATTCCAGCATGGTCCATACCAGGAACCCATAAAGCATCATAGCCATCCATTCTTTTATAGCGAATAATTAAATCTTGTAAAGTAGTATCCCAAGCATGGCCTAAATGTAATTTTCCTGTTACATTTGGTGGTGGTATAACTATGCAAAACGGTTCTTTACTTAAATCGCCAGAACTAAAATAATTTTTTTCTAGCCAAGTATTATATTTATTATTTTCTACTTCTAAATGATTATACTTTTTTTCTAACATTTTATCACTCCTAATTTTTCAAAATATTCTTTTAATGGTTCTTTATATTTTGAATTTTCATATATTTTTTCTAAATATTTATTTTTAAGTACATATTCTTTTGATATATTAAAATTAAAATGATTCATAAATGCTAATACACATAAAATATGATCATTAGCATTTTTTACATTTTCATTACTTATAGATTTTCCACTATAAAAATCTTCGCGATTTATATTTGTTACTTCATCATTGGTATTATTAAGTATATTATAATCGTTATTGGATATTAGAAATAAAATATCTATTTTATCCGAATCTCTTACAATATTACAAAATAACTCAGTATAAGAATCTAGTTTAGGTAATTCATATTTATTATGATATTTTATAGCTTTATATATAATATCCAAATTATCATTAATATTAAATTCATTAATAAAATTATTATTAAATAATATATCTACTCCTAAATCACCATGGTCAATACTATCCGGATCATGATATGATTTAAATCTTTTCCATTGTTCAAAACGACCTATATCATGAAGTAATCCTATTTGTTTCACTAAAATAGTTTCCTCTTCAGTAAGTTTTAGATATTCTGCAATCTCTTTACATAAATCTCTCACCCGTAATGAATGATAATATTTATAATTGATTTCAGGAATATTCATATCAAAATTTAAAACATATTTTTTAAATGCTTCTTCCATTTTTACCTCCAAAAAAAAGTTATAATTTAAGGACGAAAAACCGCGGTACCACCTTAATTTATAACTTTTGTTATACTCTCAAAAATTTAACGCATTTCTACGGAATATTAGATATTCAACTCCCAAGCAACCTTCAATATAATTCCTTATTAGTTTACACCAACCACTAACTCTCTATAAATTTATTATATTTACTCCTCTTGTTCAAAGTTTTTTACTTATTATAACATTATATTAAAAATTTAACAATTATTTTTATAATTTATTATTTACTGTTTCATCTGAGTTAAACGGAACGAAAGTTGGCTGCTGGAAGCACCATTGTTGTAGTTAGAGCTAAAGGCTCCCGCACTCCCGACGCTACTATTGAGGCCTCCACGGATTGACCACGGGTTAGTAGCGGACACAAAGTAAGCTATATCACTATACCAATTACTTGTTTCAGAGAAAGCACTACCATAGCATATTCCTCCACTACATGCCGTTGTTGAAGTTGTGGTTGTATATCTATCCCAGTATTCACTTGTTGGCAATGTTCCTATGGTTGTGGTTGCTCCAAATCCACTACTATCTGTGACTGAAGTTGCACTAGTTGGACGATGCATTCCCATTACTGATTCCCATGCCCCTCCACTCATGTCATATACTCCATAGATATTTCCGGTTGTTGATGATGACATTCCATATACTGATTGTGCTGTTCCAGTACATACATACCCCGTCTTTGTACTGCATTGTTTTCCGTCATAACCATATAATGTAGCCGAAGCTGTTCCTGAAGTATCTGTTGTATATGATTGTGATACTGTATTTCCTCCTCTTCCCGTTATATAAGTAGAACTTGGATTAATAAATATTTCACTATTTATTCCATATATACTATTGGATAGGTATGCTACTGCTCCCCATTCACTGTCTTTTGCCATATGAATATTTCCGTCAGTACTAAATCCATAAGTTGCATTATTTTGCATTGCTCTTGATGCATCATACATTGCTTTTACTGTTTGACTTCGAAGTGATGCTACATCTGGTAGTATTGTTGGTGAGCTAATTGCTCCTGTTGTTTCAAACTTACCTATCCATATACCGTTTACTTCAGTAGTTCCAAAGGTAAATGCAGGATGAGTTCGATAACTTGTTCCTGTTGCAGTACCTGTTGACTTAGCTACTGTTTTTGATTCAAATACAATACTTATACTTCTTGCTCCGGTTCCTGTTGGTATGGCATATTTATATCTTGGCACCCATACCCACATCGTATTAATATCACTCATTGGTATTATCGTTCCTGGGGCTGCATTTGAAAGAGTTGTACGATTAGTACTTGTTACTGTTACGGCATTTGCCCATTGCTTATTAGTATAGTTATACCAACTTTGGTTGACATCTGCTTTTACCCAATTTGTACCATTATATGTAACTGGTATCATTCCCGTTGTTAATTCTGGATTGGCACCATTTAATGCTGATTCAGCATATTTAACAACTATAGTTCTAATGGCACTAGCACTCCATTTTCCATTAGATGCAATATATTCTATTTGATAAGTACCATTTTTAGTAATATCTAGATTGGTTTCATAACTAATATTTATTGATGGTAATTCCTCACCATTTTTGTCATATGCTCTAACACCATCCAAAAGATTGAGAGCACCAGAATAGTGTTGATCAACTTTCATTTCTAGATAATCAAAAACTATTTCTATATATTCTTCATTATTTAATTCATTAACTAGATCATTTTTAGTTTTATCTAATAGGAATTTATCACTTGCTAAAATACTAAGAGTACCGAGCATTAATATTAAAAACAATATCAAAGTTGCATATAATATTCCCGATATAGCAAAACCTTTGTTGTTTAGTCTTAACATTAAATCCCACCTCTTATTCTATGATTATTATATAATAAATAAGTTCAAAAAACAATAATTAATATACCAGTACATTTATTACTGATTCATTTAAATTAGGTCTAGAAGCCTCTGGAATTACTACTGTATCTTTATTACCATCAGAAATATATTTATTTTTTTCTAATGATTTAAAATTCATTTCTATATCATAATTTAATCCATTATTATCATATGCTCTAATCCGATTAATAAATTTAGGATTATAATTTTTATCAAATGGAGAGTAATTACTTGTGGCTCCTACTTTTAAAGCAGCAATAGAATGATATGTATAGCCTTGATAAGCTCCGTCTAAAACATATTTAAAATTAGGATGTGTTTCTGAAAAAGGTGAACCAAATGGTAAAGCAACAATATTTACATATTTATTTGGAATAATTGAATCTAATTTTTGATATAGAGTTGCTATTTCCTTTTGAGTTGTAGATCCATCAATAGTTTTTATACTATAGTGATTATAAGTATGATTGCCAATATCATATCCGTGCTCTATTAACCATTTAATTATTTTATCATTGTATTCAACTTGCTGAAAAAGGCCACCATTAAGAAGGAAGGTTGCTGTAACATTAAAATCAGGATATTTTTCTTTATACTCCTCTAATATACCTACAGCACTATTAGGATCAATAATAATATTGCCCTCTTTATCTAGCCCAGTAACATTAATATTATTTTTAAGTCCATCATCAAAAGTTAATACAATTGGACTTTTTCCCATACTAACATCAATAATTCCATTAACATAATCTTCTAATCTAATCATTCTATATCCAGACCCATAATAAAAGTCCAGATCTTTTCTAAAAGCTTCAACTGTCCTTTGATATCCTTCAGCGTCCACATTGCCTCCAATATAAGCTGTGTCATCACTCTTAACATTATGAATGCCGTGATACATCATAACTGGTACCATTCCTAATTCATTTACATTTAAAGATGCATATATTTCTTTATAACTAATACCATTAGAAATAGTAATAATTAAAGTCTTAGTTTTTATTACTTCACCAGGTTTAATACTTTGACTAATTAATGAATTCTTATCTAAATCACTATATTCTTCATTTATGGTTAATCTTAATCCATATTCTTTAGCATATTCTTTTATCTCATCTATCGTGAAATTAGATAAATCACTCATAATTATATCTTTGTCTTTCTTAAAATATATAAATAAAAAGATGATAACTACAACTAACCATAATACTGCAGATATTATTTCTATTACTAGTTTTTTATTCATATTATCACCATTATTATTGTACCAAAAAATACAACAAAAAACCACAAAATAGTGGTTTATAATTTACCTTTATATTTATCTTGAATAAATTAGTATAGGTGATTATATGTTTAATAATAGATGGTGGTACGGACGAACAAAATGGTTAATATTGTTCTTTGCCTTTTCGGTAATTTTCTTTTATCAAATAATTGTTACTTTTTTTATAATAACAAGATTTAATTTGTTTTTATGTTTTATATTTTGGCTTTTAATCTTGTGGTTCGTCTTTAAAACAATATGGTGATAAAAATATTTCCGTTTTATATATTGCATCTATTTTTTTACTCATTTCTTTAGTAACATTATACTCTGTATCTTTAAATTCTATAATGTCTGGTAAGGAAATAAGAATAAAAAATAATTTTCTTTCATCCTCCATTAAAGGATAATTAAGTTCATATCTTTTAAATATCTCATCAAAATCAAAATCTAAACAATGATTCTTATATAATTTATATAAATCAAAAATAGGAATGTCTATTTTTGATTTATCCCAATTAATTAGATATGAATTTCTGTTTTCTAAAAAGTGATCTAATTTTAAATTATTATGAAGAACCACAAAACGGCTCTTTTTTTTGTCTTTAATTAACTGATACCAATTTTCTGTTTCTTTCTTTGCAAAACTTAAAGCTGCGAATACTTTAGATATATTTCTAGCTAGAAGATATTCACTTGGAGACATATATACTTTGGTTTCAATCAAGGTTATCATATCACTATAGTAACTCTCTAAATAAGCGATATTGTTATTTATATCTTCATATATTTGTTTATAATCTGCAATATCTATCTCTTTATAGTGAGTTGTTTTATTATGGAGTAATGCCGTTAAATCTATCAAGTCAATTACCTTTTGTTCATTTGGTATATCCATTTCCTCAATATATTCACTTATCTCATAATCATCATTTAAGTCACTAATTATTGGGGGATAATAATCAAAACTACGGGAATTTAAATACTGATAAATTGCATTATTAGTTTTTTTGTTTTTTACAACAAAGCGTCCTTCATCAGTATCAATATATGTAACTTTGCCATTACTTTCATAACGACGTGGCCTTAAAGAATACTTTTTAAGTATACTATTAATCTTTTGCATTAGGAATAATTATTTTATCCCCTAACTTTATGTCTTCTAAGTTATTATAAAGTTCTAATTCATCTCTATTTGTATTATATTTTTCAATTATACTTTCTAAAGTATCTTCTTCTCTAACAATGCACACCTTGTATGTAGCATATACTTCGCCGCCTTCAACACTATCAAATATTGTTTTAATATCATTTTCTTGGATAAGATCAGTCCTTTCTACTCCTACCGTTTCTTCAATCACTTCAGGTTCCGGTTCTACTTCCTCAACAATATGTATAATTTCCTCTATTTGGTCAACCAAGATATCTATGTTGACTCTAAGGATATTATTATTGATTATTTCATAATAAAAATCATCAATATCTATCTTGGCATTTTCTAATTTATAGTCATCTAATGTTGTTTCAAATGGCAAATTAAACGAAAAACTTTCAGTATTAACACTAGTATCTACCATTTTATATTCACCACTTATTATAAACTCTCCAACAATTTTTTCTTCTTCACAATGAAGTGTGTGCTCGAGCGAAATGCTTGTTATTTCGGACAAATTACTTTTAAAAATTATATTCTTTTTAAAAGGAACTATTTTATTCATTTTTACCATCCTTTCTCAATAAATTATATTAAAAAAAAAGATAAATATGATTATCTTTTTGATTCTTCTTTTATTTCTTCATTAGTACTTGATGATAACACTTTTTTAGCTAATTGTATGTAATAGTCATAACCTTGGTGATTATTGTTATTTAAGCATTCCTTTGCCAAATCATAGTACACGAATGCTTCTTCATCACTAGACACTTCAATCTGTGTGGAGTATTCGTGGATGATTAATTCTTTACTATGTTTTTTAATTTCACTCATACTATCACCACTTTCTCAATTATATATTATGTTATACAACATTACAATAAAGACTTAAAATAGAGATGTAAAAAGATGTAAAAAAAGAATAAATAATTCTACATATAACTATTTATTCTTTTTAATGTTTGATTATTCCTTTTTATAAGATATTTATCATATTTTTTTTCATCTTCTCTATTCTTTTCTAAAACATCAGATGTTCTATCTAAGAAAGTAAAATCTGAAAGTAAATATGGCTCCTCATATAAAATAGCATTAATACTGTCAATATAATAATGATTGTTTGTATATTCTGGCATAACTTCTTGTCTAAAATGATAATCATCAACCAAATCAGATTGATTAGCAATAACACCAAAGTCATTAGATATTGAATCAAATAAATATTGTTTATCCTTTTCAATAACAAATGGTGTATATACTAATGAAATTACCATACCAGAAAATCCAATATGATTATATCTTTTACATATTTCACGAGCATAAAATTTATATTTATTAGTATCTTTACTATTATTTAATAAACTAATTAGAAAATTATAAGTCTCATAATTTTCTTGTTTTTCACTTGCAGATTGATATAGTTTATTAAATCTTAAATGATCAATAATTCTGTATAAATTATTCTTAATCATTGGTTCGATAATTTCTTGATGTTCGTTCGCAACAATAATATTCTTTAAAGCTTTAAGAAATTCTACTGATGTAATATCACCTTGCCATCTCTCATGTTCTAAGAGGTCCTCAATTTTTTTTCTAAAAATCATTGATTGAATCATTTTTGAATATACATACTCATTAACTTGTGCTTGAATAATACTGTTCACTACTTCACACCCGCCTCAATTATTTTCAATACTTCTTTATAATTTTTTACTGGTATATAGGTAATAGCTGATCTAATTTCATCTGGGACTTCATCCAGATCTTTAATATTATCATATGGAATAATTATCTTCTTAATACCGCTTCGATGTGCCCCTATACTCTTTTCTTTTAATCCTCCAATTGGTAAAACATTACCTCTTAAAGTCATTTCACCAGTTAAAGCTATACTCTTATCAACTTTCATTCTACTAAAAGCACTAACGAGTGCTGTCGTTAAGGCAATACCAGCACTAGGTCCTTCTTTAGGAATAGCCCCTTCTGGTACATGAATATGAATATCATTTTCAATTAATTCTTTATAATCAATGTTATAATCTTTATAGTTAGATTTTAAATAACTTAGTGCAATATTAGCACTTTCTTTCATAACATCACCAAGAGAACCAGTTAATGTTAAATTTCCATGTCCTTTATAGAAGTTTACTTCTATAGGTAAAGTATCTCCTCCAAAATAAGTGTATGCTAAACCATTAACAACTCCTATTTGATATTTTTGTTCTAATTTATGAAAATGATATTTTTTCTTACCTAAATATTGTTCTAAATTCTTGGAATTTATATTTACATTTGATACTGACATCTTATTAATGACAATTGAAGTAACTATTTTTCTAATAACATTAGATAATTGTCTTTCTAATTCTCTGACACCGGATTCTTTAGTATAGTGTCTAATTATATCTAAAATAGCTTTATCGTCAAATTTTATATAACTACGGTCTAGTCCGTGTTCTTTACAAATCTTAGTTATCAAATGTCTTTTAGCTATATCTAATTTTTCGTATTCTGTATAACCAGTTAATTCAATTATTTCCAGTCTATCTCTTAATGGATCTGGTATATCTTCAATATTATTTGCCGTAGCTACAAACATAACACTTGATAAGTCAAATTCTTCTTCAATATAGTTATCACTAAAGTATTTATTTTGTTCAGGATCTAATACTTCTAGTAATGTACTAGCAGGATCACCCTTATAATCTTTTGTCATCTTATCAATTTCATCAATTAAGAATAAAGGATTACTACTTTTAGCTTTCTTCATTGATTGAATAATTCGCCCTGGATTAGCTCCTAAATAGGTACGACGGTGGCCCACTATTTCAGATTCATCATTAACGCCACCAACTGATATTTTAACAAAATTTCTATTTATTGCTTCAGCAATACTAAATGCTAAAGAAGTTTTTCCTACCCCTGGTGGGCCAACTAAACATATAATTGGACTACGTAAATTTTTTGACATTTGTTTTACAGCAAGAAATTCAATGATTCTTGTTTTTACTTTCTCAATACCATAATGAGATTCATCTAATTTTTTCCTTACTTCAGTTAAATCTTCATTGTCTTCTGTAAATACATTCCAAGGTAAATCTAGTAGCCATTCAATATAATTTCTAACAATATTTATTTCTGGGGACATTTGAGATAAACTCTCATAACGTCTTAATTCGTTTTCTAGACGATTCTTAATTTTTTCTGGGGCATTAATTTCATTAATTTTATCTCTTAGATTTTCAATTTCATCTTCTTTTAAAGAAGTATCCCCTAATTCTTCTTTTATCTTTTTTATTTTTTCTCTTAATATATAATCTTTTTGATTATTATCTATTTCTTGTTTAACTTCTAAATCTAATTTCTTTTCAATATTAAACAATTCTTTTTCTTTATAAATATCTTCTAATATCATTCTAGAACGTTCGATAGTATTTATTTCATTTAAATATTCGTGTAATCTTTCTAGTGTAATTGGAAGATGTGGAACAACTATATCTGTTACTTTAGATAAATCATTACTATTAATTACTAAAGATAAAACACTATTACTTATGTACGGAACTGCTTTAACATAACTTTCAAGTTCTCTAAATATTTTTCTTGTTAGTGCTACTTGTTCATTTTTATCAATTTCTTCTTTTGCTATTGTTGCAATAATAGCTTCTAAAACATCAGAAGTACGATTTAAATTTAAATATTCACATACGCTTACACGAGATACACCACTAATTATAATTCTTGTTTTACCATTAGGTAATTCCATCTTATGTTTAATTTTAGATAAAACCCCTATCTTTGGCAAATCTGTTAGGTCTGGATCTTCTTCAAAAGGATCTTTTCCACTGACAACAAGAATATTGTTATCATGAAATAATTCAGCAACATCTATAATATTTTTATTTGATTCATTATCAAATTCTAATCTAATATCATTATTAGGTAGTAGTACTATACCCCTTAGTAGTATTACTGGTAAGTTCGTCTTGATCAAGTTAACACCTCCTAATAAAATTGATTTTTATTATATTACAAACAGCCTGAAAAGTCTATATATTTTGAGTCCTAAAAAAAGAAAATTTTCGATCCGAATTTAGGAAAGTAATTCACTACAGGTAAGATCATTATAGTTATATTCATACGCTGAATAGACTTGGTTATATTCAATAACTATGCAACCATTCATATCTTCTTTAGTTCTAGGATCTTTTAACGATCTTTGCTGAAGCATTCCATTATTAATTAAATCTTGGACGCTTAAATATACTTTTTCTGTTTCTGATAATGCATTAATGTGTTCAATCCCCCATTTGCGAGCAGTATCTTCTATTTCCTCTACTTGAGTCTCATATAACTTTTGTTTTGAACTTTTTATTGTATCAGTTATAGTAGGTATAGCAATAGTACCTATTATTCCGAGTATTACAATGACTGCTAATAATTCTACTAAAGTAAAAGCTTTTTTCATATATACCTCCTACGAATGTAATGTGCATTATATGAAAAAATATACAAAAAAACGGTTCATCACCGTTTTACTATATAAATAGTATATATTACCAATGTAGTCTATATCAAATACATACAGGTAATATATATGTATTCTTTACTATTATTCACATGTATCTAAATTATATTATTGTTATTATTTTCCAAATGATAATATTCAGTATTTAAAGCAATACCAATAACTATTACATAAGATATTGCATATACCCAAATCATTAAAATAATGATATTAGCTAGATTACCATAGAAAATATTATAATTAGCTACATTATTAGCATAAAACGAATAAATAAATGTAACTAAGATTAATCCTAAAGATGAAAAACTTGCTCCCATATTAACATATTTACTTGGTATTCTTGAGTCAGGCGCTAATGTATAAAGCATTTTAATCATCAAGAATATTACGATTAATGCAACTGGCCATTTAAAGAATACAAAGAATACATATATTTTCTCAGCTAATGATTGCGATAAAACCATATCTAAAATAGTCTTTAAAATAGCATTTCCAAAAGCTAAACCAAATAATATGAAGACAAATAGCATAAGTAATACAATTGTTAAGAATAATGCTTTAATTCTTCTTTTTAAATAATCCTCTGAATCTATTTTATATAAGATATTTGAAGTTACAATAATAGAATGAGCACCATTTGAAGCAACTAAAAATCCAACTATCATTGAGAACCAAGTTTTAATATTTAATCCTTGTGATGTTAAGAAAGGCAACAATAAATCAAGTACTCCTGATGGTATTGTTTCTTCTAATAATGGTGTAACATCATTCAAAGATATTGAAAATAATTTTCCAGTAAAAGCTAGCATTGTAATAATTGGAATAATTGATAAAACTAAGAAGAAAGCAAGTTGCCCAGGTAATATTCTCATCTCTGGTTTTTTAATTGTTCTTATTAATCTCTTTAAAAGTCTTTTTATTTCTCTCATATACACCTCTTAAAAAAAGCAAAGGTAACCTTTGCTTAATTATTAAGTTCCTCTTTATTATTTCGCATATCAAGTGTAGCTTCATTTATTGCATCATCAATCGTTTTAATTTGATCAGTTATGATACTATATCCAATAGCTGCTCCAAATCCATGAGCTAAATTTTTAAACTCTTTCGATAATTTACGCATATAAGCTATAACTTGTTTTTCATCATATTCAACCATATAAACTAAGAACTCATTACCATTTGTTCTAATTATATCACTATTTGGAACTTGATTAGTAATAAGTATATTAGCTGCTTCTTTAATGACATTATCCCCTTCTTTATGTCCATAGTTGTCATTAATATAGGCAACATTATTTAAATCAATAATAATAATTGTTTGTGGATATACTTCACTATCATCCCATTTTTCAACATTGTCATTTAAATAATTACGATTTTTTAAAGATGTAAGCATATCAACATATTTTAATTTATCTTCTTTAGTTAAAGAAATCTTCTTCTTTTTCTTCTTAGTTGGATTAAATTTATATATAGCATATCCAATAATAAATAAATTAACTATAGCCGCAACTGTAAGTAAAAGTGTTTTAAATACTGTATTTTCAGATGTAGCATTAAACAATTGTCTATAACTATTATTTATTATGTCCTTTTCAATAGTAAATCCTAAATAAAAATTAAGATAATTTTGAAATAATTCATTATTTTTTATATCTCTAACAATATATCCATAATTTGTATTTAAATCAAAACTATAATCTACTTTATAACCAACTAAATCTTTAATACTATAATAGTTATAAATCTCAGGAGTAATAGCCAAAATACTTGTGCTATCCTTTTTTTCTAGCATATCCTTTATATTAGAAAATTCTTTAACTTGAATACCTTTATCATTTAAATATTTTCCAATTTGACTTGATTTTAACACTAATACTGTTTCCCCTTTTAATGAGTTAACCGAATTAACAACCAAATCCTTTTTCAAACTAGATACAATAACAGCTTTTTCTTCATAAGGTGAAACAGTTGTATAAGTATCCATGGCATATTTGTTATTTCTATAATTACTAAAGAAAAAATCGATATTATTAGCATTAAATTCATCTAATAATTTTGTAACTGTATCATATTCTTTATAAATTATTTCAATATTGGCAATTTCAGCAAACTTATCAACAATAGCTTGATTAAGTCCAATATTTTCTCCATCTATAGTTGCATCATATGGTAAATTATTAATATAACCATAAACATATCTCTTACTTCTAAATTTTACTTTTGTTTGTTCATCAACCTCATTAGCAATAAAATAAGAATTACTCAAATGAAGATTATACGAATCTTCATAATTTTCATTGTACCATTTTTGATAATATTTAACTAAAATATTATTTAGTTTATCAATATTACCTAAAGATAAAACATAATTATTTTGCATTTCTGTAATGTTGTAAGTAATGTATAAATCCGAATTATATTCTTTCAAGAATTCTAGCTTAGGTAACACAATAGCATCTATTGTTGTATCTTCCTTAGATATTTCTGCGACCATTGCCTCAGGACTATCAAATGTTTGGAGAGATAGATTTCCTCCTAGATACTTATTGGCATCATCTAAATTATTATTTAAAACACCTATTTTTAAATCTTTTAACTCACTTAAATTGCTATACTTAATTTTTTCTTTAGTGATTACTGCATAATTATCACTATATATTAAAATATCCTTTTTACCTACTTTATTAACAATTTTAAAAGCATAATCTGACTCAGTATCTGAAATTTTGTTATAAGATACTTTATTGAATGCTAAATCAGTATCAGTTTCTAAACTTTCTAAAAAATCAAAAAATATTCCTTCTCCTTCATAGTTTAAAAGAGAAATATTATTTAATATTTCTAAATCAATTACGGTGTTTTTATTACTTTCAATCCATTTCTTTTCTAAGATAGTTAATGTTGTATCAGAATCTTCACGGTTTAATATGTAAATGACTATACCCGAGATTATAATTAAGACAGCCACTATACCAACAATTAGCCATTTTCTATTTTTCATTTTTTACCACCTTACTATTATTTTGTCCAAACGAATGTCAAACTATCTCTATGCTTAGAGCCAATTATTGGATATACTTCACTATCCTTAGACTCCTTACTAGTTATAAAAACCTCAATATCATAAAATGATTGTTGCTTATCTGACAGCTTTTCTACAATACTATCTGTCATTGATTTTGCATCTACTAAATCAGTATCTTTTTTAACATCAATAATAAATTTTATTATTCTACCAGTTAAATAATAGTCCACACTATTAGTTTTATCAGTCTCCGTTATTAAATCCTTTATGTTACTAACAGTATCTGCCTTTATTGGAAATTCTTCAATCCCATCTAAACGATTACCATATAGATCAATGCTTGAATTAGGATATATCAATTCTTTAATACCGAGGAATGCTAAAATCATAATAATAATGAAAACAACTAAAATTATTATTTTATACTTAGGCTTTTTTAGAAATTTCATATATTCACCTCAATAATCTTAATTATACTATATTTTTTTATCTATAGCAAACTTTTTTAATCTAAAATATGGACATCAAAACCTATATCATTTTGCCTTTTTGTAATTGTTGTTTTAACTTGATTATCCATTTTTATATATACTTTTATGTTAGCATTACTAAAGCTATTAACCAACTTTTTACTTAATAATTGACTAATATATAATATTTTGTTTCTATTTAAAGAAGTACCATTAATAATTATATTAACACTTGATAATAAATTATCATCATATAAACCAATTCCTGTAATATAGAGGTTTGGTATTTCATTATTTAATTCTTTTTTTAAGTTTATAAAAGCATCATAACTACTTATATCATTGGTACTAACATATGAACTATCTAATAATTGATACCCATAATTGGTTTTTTGTAATGAAATATCTGAATCTGCCGTAATATCAAAATATTCATATTTACCAGGCATAATATCATTTGGATTTGGTTGAAAATATATAGCTATTAATATTCTAACATCTCTTAAATCATAGTTTGAACGCATATCCCTTACTAATTCTTTAGCTTTACTATTAGCAATTTGAATTAAGCTATTATCATCAATTTTTTTATATTGATAACTACCATAACTATTTTGATATTTTTGGTAAGGGTTCATTATTATTCCAAGAGATATGCCCTTTACAATACCATTACTAGCTAAATAATTTTGTTCATAAATTGCCGTTACATAAGTAGGAGTTATAGTAATGTTATCTATTTTAATATTTTCTGCTTTATTAAAATGTTCCTTATCAAGTAAAGTTTTTATCGTTTTTTCATTTAAATATTGTCCTTCTTGATAATAAGAATTATTAGTTTTAAAATATTTCATTGATAAGGACATAAGTGAAGATTCTATTTCTTCAATATCATAACTATTAATACTATTACCAACAACATAGTTGTTACCTACACCATCTTTATATGGAGTGTATACTGTATAATATTCATTATCATAATCTAGTTCCATTTCTTTTCCTTTTTCTATATTGTGTTCACATCCACTTAATAAAATAATTAATAATACAAATACAACTTTCTTCATACTACCCACCTTATTAATTATAACATAAAAAAATCTACTTTTTGAAGTAAGTAGATCTCTTTATATAACTTACATTTTCCATCATTTCATCAAACACCTTTTGTATATGGTGTATATTCATAGATCACCTCATTCATACTCTAACACATATCAAAAAAATATTCTTCGCTTTCGACAATACTAGTTAAAAATAGAATGTTTTTTTTACATTCCGACATTTTTTGGCATTTTGTTTTTTTTGTAGAAAAAATATTTAAAGTATAGTATAATTGTAGTGGTGATGATATGAGGTATCCAACAGGAATAAAAAAACAATATCATAAGCCTATTAGTCATGTTAATAGAGGTATGGATTTAGAATCAGACATCAATAAAACTAATGATTATTACTTATGTAATAACATTGCTGTAATCCATAAAAAACCTACCCCTATCAAATTAGTAGAAGTGGATTATCCATCAAGAAATGAAGCTGTAATTAAAAGAGCTTATTTTGAAACTCCATCAACCACTGATTATAATGGAATATATAAAGGAAAGTATATTGATTTTGAAGCAAAAGAAACTAAATCAGATAATTTCCCATTAAAAAATATTCATGCTCATCAAATAAAACATTTAAAATGTATAACTGAGATGAATGGTATTGGCTTTATAATCGTAAGATTTACTAAACTAGATGAAACATATCTTTTAGAAACTAGTAAATTGTTAGATTTTATAGATAATGAAAACAGAAAATCTATTCCTATTCAATATTTTAAAGAAGAAGGATACTTAATAAAATTAAATTATTGTCCAAGATTAGATTATTTGAAAGTAATTGAAGAAATATATTTTAGAGGAGATTTATATGAAGAAAATAGTAAAAATAATTAAAAAGAATCGAGTAAACCTTATACTAGTATTAATTAGTTTGGTTGCTTTTATTACTGGAATATTTGCAATTGGATGGATAAAATCATTTATAGTAGTTGGTTTTATCGATTTTCTATTATTTGGTTTACCAGTAATATTAGATAAAAGAAAAAAAGGAAAAGTTACTAATAAAACTACTAAAAAAAGTAGTAAAACAACAAGTACTAAATCTACAAAACCTAAAAAGAAAAAAGTATTTAAAATTATTTTAATTATCATTTTTGGAATGGGTATTGTTGGTTTATTAGGTATGTTCCTATTCTTCTTTATGATTGCTAAAAACTCACCTGATTTTGATCCGGATAAATTATACAAACAAGAATCAACAGTTATGTATGATAAAGATGGTCAAGTATTTGCTAAATTAGGTGTTGAAAGAAGAGAAAAGATTAGTTATGATGAAATGCCTGAAGTATTAATTGATGCAATTATTGCAACTGAAGATTCAAGATTTTTTCAACATAATGGATTTGACCTACCTCGTTTCTTAAAAGCAACATTTGGTCAAATATCTGGTAATAGTGATGCTGGTGGAGCTTCTACTATTACAATGCAAGTTGTAAAAAACTCATTTACTTCCCCTATTGATACTGGCTGGGCTGGTATTGTTAGAAAGTTTACCGATATTTACATGGCAATATTTAAAGTAGAAAAATCTTATACTAAGGAAGAAATATTAGAATTTTACGCTAACTCTTATTACTTAGGTAGTGGCGCTTATGGTGTTGAACAAGCTTCATTAACTTATTTTGGAAAATCAGCTAAAGATTTGAATCTAGCAGAAGCTTCATTGATTGCTGGTTTATTCCAATCACCTAGTGCTTATAGTCCATATAACGATATTGAAGCTGCTAATAAAAGAAGAAATATTGTTTTAACTTTAATGGAAAGACATGGATATATTAATAAAAAAGAAAGAGAAATAGCAGCCGCTATATCAATTAAAAGTTTATTAAATACTAATAATACTACTAGTAAAAAATATCAAGATTTTATTGATACAGTTGTTGAAGAAGTAAAAGAAAAGACAGGTAATAATCCTTATACTGTTCCAATGGAAATATATACAACAATGGATCGTGAAAAACAAGATCATGTTAATAAAATTATGAGTGGAGAAACATTCACTTGGGAAAACGAAGTTGTTGATGCTGGAATATCAGTAATTGATACTCAAACTGGAGCCGTCGTTGCGGTTGGAGCCGGCCGTCATCGTACTGGTGAAGGTAAGTTTAATAACGCTACAATGATTAAAAGACAAATTGGTTCTAGTGCTAAACCACTTTATGACTATGGTCCAGGAATCGAATATAACAATTGGTCAACATTTACCCCATGGGCTGATGAACCATATAATTATAGCGACAAAGATAAAACTGAAGTATTTAACTGGGATGGTGGATATAATGGTTGGATGACTTCCAGAGATGCACTAACCTATTCACGAAATATTCCTGCCTTAAAAGCATTCCAAAAGATTGCAAATGCTAATATTTATAAGTTTGTTACTTCTTTAGGATTACATCCTGAAGTAGATGGTACATTTATTCATGAAGCTCATTCAATTGGTGGTTATAATGGTGAAAGTCCTCTATCTATGAGTGCTGCTTATGCTGCATTTGCTAATGAAGGATATTACATTCAACCATATAGTTTTACTAAAATAGTATATCGTGAAAATGATAAAGTATTTGAAGAAAAATATAAAGAAAATAAAGCTATGAGCGAAGAAACTGCATATATGGTTAATGACATGCTTATTTCAACTGCTAAATATGCATTATTCCAATATGGTAATGTTAATGGTTATACCTTTGCTGCCAAAACCGGTACTACTAATTTTGATGATGAAACTAAACAAAAATTTGGATTATCAATGGATGCTGTCAACGATCTATGGGTTGTTGGTATGACCGATGAATATACAATTGGTGTATGGTATGGATATGAAAAAATTGATTCTAATTATATAACTCACTTTGGTAATGCTTATCATTCTGCTATTTTCCAAGCAGTTGCTAAAGAAGTATTTAGTAGAAGTACTAAAATAGATAAACCTGCTGACGTTGTTTCTTCTCAAGTTGAAAAAGGTTGGATGGATGCTTATCTACCAAGTAAATATACACCTGCCGATTTAATTACTACTGAATTATTCAAAAAAGGTACTGAACCTACAGTAGTATCAAAGAGATTCTCACAATTAAATAATGTTACAAATTTAGATGGAAATTTCAGTGGTAACACTGTTACACTATCATGGGATCCAATTGAAACACCAGATGCAATAAATAATGATTTCTTAACAAATTTATTTAAGAATATGTTCTATAAACCTGCTTATCAAACAGCTAATTTAAATGCTAGAGTTGCATATAATAATTCATTTGTTGGAAAAGTTGGATATGATGTATATGTATTAAGAACTGATGGAACATCACAATTTATTGGTTCAACTGAAAATAATACTATCAACATTCAAATATTTTCTACTAGCCAACCAATTACTTATATTGTAAAGAGTGCTTATACAATATTTAAAGCTAATGCTAGTAGTGGTACATCGTTTACAATGAACTTTAGTGGTGCAAATTCGATCACTTATTCAGAATTAAATGGTGAAGATACTGTTAATATAAAAGTTAATACTATTTACAATGATCCAGGAGTTTCAGTATATGATAATGCTTTAGAAGTAACTAATCAAGCTACAATATCTAAAACATACCATAATATTGATACTAATCAAAATGTTGGAAATATTAATTATAATAATCCAGGTAATTATACTATTACCTATCGTATAACATTTGGTGATTATACTAAGAGTCATGTAAGAACAATTCATATTACGCAATAAAAAAACAAAAGTTTTACTTTTGTTTTTCTTTGCATATATTTATTAATTTACAACTATTGCACTCTGGATTTCTTGCTTTACAATAATATCTTCCAAATAAAAGTAATTGATGATGCATTTTTAACCTTTGATCTTCTGGTATCTTCTTAGTTAGTTTTTCTTCAATTTTTAAAATGCTATCACTTTTCTTAGCTAATCCTAATCTAATACTTACTCTTTGAATGTGGGTATCAACAGCAATACAAGGAACATTATATAAATTACTTAAAACTACATTTGCTGTTTTTCTACCTACACCACTTAAACTTTCTAAAAAGTCTCGATTATTAGGAACTATACCATTACTTTCAGCTAATAACTTACTAGCTATTAATTTTATATTTTCTGCTTTCTTATTAAAATTACCAATAGGTCTAATTATATTCTTTATATCCTCTATATTAGCATCTCTTAAAGCTTCTAAAGAAGGATATTTATCAAATAATATATTAGTCACTGTATTTACCCTTTTATCCGTTGTCTGAGCGCTTAACATAACTGCTAATAACAATTCATAGTCCTTAGTATAATTAAGCTCACAACGAGGATTAGATATTATTTCATCCAAGTAATTAATTATTTCATTCATCTTTGTTATTTAACCAATCATAATCAAATAATTTACCATCAATATCTTTCTTTCTAAAAGTAGTCTTCGCCTTATCAATGTCTTCTTTATTTTTTATACCTTTTTTCTTCCATTCATGAAGTATCTTATCAATATATCTTAAATTAGATACACCATTATAAGCAGCTTCTTTTAAGGCCAATAAAATCAATTCCTCACTAAAATCATTTTCAACCCATGCATTAATAATTTCATATTCCATTGGTGATAAAGTTCTACCAAACTCTTTTTCAAATACACTATAGAGATTGGTATCATTATCATTCTTTTTGTTATCATTAATAACTACAAAACTTAATTTATTATATAAATTATCTAATGATATATATTCATTATGATTTATTTTATTTACTTCTAACTTAATTAAATCCTTATCACTTAAAGAACTAATAACTTCTAAAACATCTCTAACATTCCAGCCAAGATCCTCACCTATTTTCTTAGCATTAAAAGTATTACTTATATTATTTATTAATAATATCAATAATACTAATTCTTTTTCATTAATACCTATTTTTTTATAATTAGTAAATAATATCTTAGGAGTAATCAAAGGATTATCTTTTAGAATGTTAATAATTTTTTCGATCATATAAATCACCATCTTCATTATATATTATTTATAAAAAATATACCACCTTTTAAGTAGTATATTTAGTTAAAATATAGTTTTTAATGTCTTCCAATTCATTATTTAGTTGTCCTTCAACTATTTTCATTTCGATATCACTTAATATCTCTTTCAAGAATCCACCAGGTTCTTTGTTTAATAATTCACATATTTTTTTAACACTAATATTTATTTCTGAATTATTATGAATTGGTAACTCATTATATTTATTAATAATTGTTTTCTTATTAATTTCTTTTATTTCCCCAGCTATACTACTTAAATATAGTCCATACTTATATAAATTATAATTATCTAATATATCACTATTTAATAATTCATTTATCTTAAGTATTAATTCTCTTTCATTGTTTGTAAAACTATAGATATCTAAAACATTTAATTGAGCCCAAATTCCAATGATAGAAGTAGTAATTACTATATTATCTAAGTTGGATAACTGTAAAGGCTTATCCAGACCTAATTCTTTAATTAGATTTATACCCTTTCTAACATTTGAGCTAGAAAATATTTTGTCTAATTCTTCTTTTTTACGAAAATAAGATAATTTCTTAAGTAAATAACCATTTCTTTTAATTGCTTTGATAAGATTATCATCTAATTCAAAATCAAGGATAGTTGCAAATCTAATTGCTCTTAAAATTCTTAAGCAATCCTCTTTAAGTTTATATCGTGAATTTCCAACTATTCGTATAATCTTATTATCTATATCTGCTCTACCATTTAACAAATCAATAACATTACCACTATTATCCATACATAAAGTGTTAATAGTAAAATCTCTTCTTTTTAAATCATCAAGTAAATTATTAATATATTTTATTTTAACTGGTAAACGATTATTTTCATACTTAATTTCTTTACGAAAAGTAGTTATCTCAAACCTTATATTATTATAGACAAGCGAAACTGAACCATAAGCATCATTTGGTAAAATAATATCATTAAATATCTCTTTTAACTCTTTTGGTGATGCGTTAGTACAAATATCTATATCTACACTTTTACGATTTAAATATAGATCCCTTGGATAACCCCCTACTATATAAGCTCTGTATCCTTTATCTATTATTCTATTCAATATTTTTATGGACGTATTATACATTTTCCACCAACCTTTGACAAGAAAAAAAGGCTAACAGCCTTTTTAGTTTAAAGCGTCTTTTAACTTAGAACCAGCTTTAATTTTAACAGCAGTTCTAGCAGCAATCTTAACAGCAGCACCTGTTCTTGGATTACGGCCAGTTGTTGCAGCTTTTTTCTTAGCTTCGAAAGTTGCAAAACCAGTTAGTGTAACTTTACCTTCTTTTTTTAATCCGTTTGTAACTCCACCAATTACTGCTTCTAAAGCACGAGCTGAATCAGCTTTTGTTAAACCAGTTTCTTCTGCAATATAATTTACTAAATCTGTCTTTGACATTCTTTTCTACCTCCTATTTTTTATAAGCTACTATGCTTACAATTAAAGAATACCATTATTTTATTATAAAATCAATATTTTTTTATTATTTTTTCCACTTTTTTCATATTTTCTAAGGCAAAAACGACTATTTATCACATAATTTATACATCTTATGACATTTTTTAAAATTTTATCTTAAAAAAATGATTATTTGTGTTATTTTTGATTGTTTTTCATACTAGCTATACCTTCGAAAGCTTTTAATACTTCTATAGGCATTGCAAAGAAAATAGTATTTGATTGATCAGAACTTACATCATTAATTGTTTCTAAAGTTCTTAAGTGTAATCCGCCAGGTGTATTTGACAAAATTTCCGCAGCTTTTGCTAGATTAATAGCAGCTTCAGCTTCCCCAGAAGCTTTAGTAATAACAGCCATTTTTTCTCTTTCTGCTTCTGCAACTCTTGCGATTACTCTCTTCATTTCTTCAGGTAATGAAATATCCTTGATTTCTACATTTTCAACGATAATACCCCATTCATCTGTTGCTTGATCAACAATTGTTTGAATACTAGCTGATATTTGATCACGTTTAGTAAGCAAATCATCTAATGAAACAGTACCTACAATATTACGCATGGTTGTTTGAGCAAGTTGACTAGTTGCATAAAAGTAATTTTCAACCTCTAAAATAACTTTAGAAGCGTCAGCAATCTTATAATATACAACTGCATTAATTTTAACTGATATATTATCCTTAGTAATAGCTTCTTGATCTGGAACGTCAACTACTTTTGTTCTAATATCTACCCTTCTATAACTTTGAATAATAGGTATTACTAAATTTAATCCTGGTTGCATCATCTTAGTAAACTTACCAAGGGTAAATTTAACTCCCCTTTCATATTGATTGATTTGTCTTATTGAAATAAGAACAATAAATAATATAATAAAAAATACATAATAACCCATAACTCTACTCCTCCTATTATAATTATAGCATATTACAAAAAAAAAGATAAGTATTATCTTATCTTTATTCATCTAACATATTCACAATCTTACATAGCAAAGTATAACTATTGCTATGTTTAATATATGTTGGCAAAATATTGTGATGTATAATTACCAACCAGTATCCATTTTTTATCATTATTTTCATATATTAATTTATGAGTGAGAAATCTACGATTTTAATTGGACAAGACGGAACGAGCTGTTACCACTAGCGCTACCAATACTATAGCTGTAACTGAAAATTCCAGTCTCCGAAGGATCGCTATAGTGACCCCCACGGACTGACCAAGGGTAAGAAACAATCATAAAGTTGAAGTCGTCACTGTGCCAACCACTTGTTTCTGATAAAGCACTCCCGTAACATATTCCTCCACTGCATGCAGTTGATGCTGTTAATGTGGTATATCTATTCCAATACTCACTTACTGGTAATGTCCCAATTGTAGTTGCTGCTCCAAATCCACTAGAATCTGTAACTGATGTTGCATCAGTTGGACGATACATACTCATTGTATACTCCCATGCTCCGCCACTCATGTCATATATTCCATAGATGTTTCCTGTCGTTGAAGCATTATATGCCAATGTTTTATCATTTAACTGATTATCTACAGCCGTACATTCATTAGCTATACCTGGGGCTAAAGTAGTTGTTGTGGCACACTTTCCATCATAAGTATAGAATCCTGTACTTATATATTCATTACTACCTACTTGTACTTGACTTCCGCCAGCATTTCCTCCACTTCGTCCAGTAATATAATTACTACTATTATTTTTATATATTTCATTATTTATTCCATATTTACTATGTGATAAGTAGGCTACTGCTCCCCATTCATTATCTTTTGCCATATGAATGTTTCCATCTGTGTTAAATCCATATGTTACATTATTTTGCATTGCTCTTGAACTATCATACATTGCCTTTATTGTTTGGCTTCTTAATGATGTTACATTTGGTAATATGGTTGGTGATGCTATTGTTCCGGTTGTTTCAAACTTTCCAACCCACATACCATTCACTTCAGCACTTCCCAAAGTGAATGCCGGGTGAGTTTTATAATTTGTACCCACTGCATTACCAGTTGATTTAACTGTTGTTTTTGATTCAAATACAATATTGATGCTTCTTGCTCCTGTACCTGCTGGTATTGCATATTTATATCTTGGTATCCATACCCACATTGTATTAATATCACTCATTGGTATTACTGTTCCAGCTGCCGCACCTTGATATGTACTTCTATTGGTACTTGTTACTGTTACGGCATTTGCCCACGTTTTGTCATTATAATCATACCACTTATCATCTGTATCCGCTTTAACCCAATTAGTACCGTCCCATTTAACTGGTATCATTCCTGTTGTTAATTCAGGTACTGATGGTATTGATAATACACATTCTTCTTCTATTTTTTCACTTAATATTACTTCGCTATCATTATATCCTTTTTCAGCACAGTAATTTCCATTATGAATAGCAATAGCTACTTGACCTCTATTGTTTACTTTAACTTGTCCTATTTTAGGTTTACTACCATTATAATTTAATTTTTTACCTCCTATGCTTGATGACTCTACTCCATCAATATAGGTGAATGTTACTTCTTCTATTACTCCACTTAATAAATCTTGAGAATATAATAATTCTCCTGAATTTACAATTCCATATGCACTATCTTTGAATGATTCTTTCCTAGCGTCATCTATTAATCCTATAATAATTGGTGATGCTATTAATGCTATAATTGCCAAAATAACTATTACTGCCAATAATTCTATTAATGTAAATCCTTTTTTCACAATATACACTCCTACTATATTAATTCTACCATATTTTTCCAAAAAGGCAACATATAAACATAACTTAACATTGCAATAGTACTTACATAAAAAAAGATAAGTTTTATCTTATCTTTATATGTACATCCCTTAATTGTTTCTCAGTTACTTCTGATGGTGAGCCCATCAATAAATCTTGAGCAGCACTGTTCATTGGAAAAGCAATTACTTCCCTAATATTTGATTCATCTTTTAATAACATAATCATACGATCTATTCCTGGGGCCATACCAGCATGTGGTGGTGCTCCATAATGGAAAGCATTATATAATGATTTAAATTTAGTTTGTAACACTTCTTCGTTATATCCAGCTATTTCAAAGGCCTTTTTCATAATATTAATATCATGATTACGAACAGCACCACTAGAAAGTTCCACACCATTACATACTATATCATATTGATATGCTAATACTTCTTCAGGTTTCTTATTTATTAAGCTATCCATTCCACCTTGTGGCATACTAAATGGATTATGAGTGAAGACATATTTTTCTTCTTCTTCACTATATTCGTACATTGGAAAATCAACAATAAAACAAAATTCAAACTTGTTATTATCAATCAAATCTAATCTACGGCCTAATTCCATTCTAATAATACCAGCAAGTTCATTAGCCTTTCTTGAGTCAGCAATAAAGAATAATACATCCCCACTACTTAAACTACATCTTTCAATTAAATTTTTTCTATCTTCATCATTTAAAAATTTATCAATAGGTCCAACAAATGACATATCATCATTTATTTTTAGATATCCTAGACCTGCTAAACCATTACTAGTAGCATAATCTCCTAATTCATTAAACCATGAATTTGATTTACTAGCAATATTCTTAACATTTATTCCTCTTACTTGAACCCCATTAAAAGGTTTGAAAGCAGTATCCTTACAAATATCAGTTAAATCAATTATTTCTAATGGATTTCTTAAATCAGGTTTATCACTACCATACTTTAGCATTGCTTCTGCAAAAGGTATTCTACGAAAAGGTAGAGGCGATACTTTCTTATCACCAAATTTAGTAAATGTTTCGTGTAATACTTCTTCAGTTACATTATAAACATCTTCAGCTTCTGCAAAAGCCATTTCAAAGTCTAATTGATAGAATTCTCCTGGTGAGCGATCTGCTCTTGCATCTTCATCTCTAAAACAAGGTGCAATTTGAAAATATCTATCAAAACCACTAACCATCAATAATTGTTTAAATATTTGAGGTGCTTGTGGTAAAGCATAAAACTTACCATGATATTTTCTTGATGGGACAATAAAATCCCTTGCTCCTTCTGGTGAAGAAGCAGTAAGAATTGGCGTTTGAATTTCAGTAAATCTTAATGAATTCATTTTTTCTCTTAAGAATTTTATTACTTCTGATCTAAAAATTATATTATCATGAACTTTTTTATTACGTAAGTCTAAGAAACGATATTTTAATCTAATATCTTCATGTACATCTTTAGATGTTATTATTTCAAAAGGTAATTCATTTGAAGACGCACTCAATACTTCAATATTATCAACTAGTATTTCAATATCACCTGTTTTAAGTCTAGTATTAACCATATCTTCATCTCTTTTTATTACTTTACCAGTAACACAAACAGTTGATTCTCTGGTTATATCATCAAAAACATGATTATCATTACCTACTATTTGAATAGTTCCATATTGATCTCTAATATCTAAGAATATTATTCCTCCATGATCACGGATATTTTCAACCCAACCTGATATTTTAACCTGTTTATTAATATCATCTTTAGTTAATTCACCGCAATAATGAGTACGATATTTATTTTGTCTCATATATTACCTCTTCTCTATTTCTTCCTTAATTATTTTAGCAGTAAGAGATGGATTTGCTTGACCCCTAGTTCTTTTCATTACTTGGCCAACAAAGAAATCAAATACATTTCTTCCTTTACGATATTCTTCAATTAAGTGTAAGTTTGCTTCTAGTATTTCAACAACCATCACTCTAATTTCTTCATCATTATCAAGTTGTTTAATACCTAATTCTTCAACAATAACTTCCGGTTCTTTTTCATCTTGTAAAACTTTATAAAGAACTTCTTTTCCTTGTTTAGATGATATTTTACCATCATCAACCATCTTCATTAAAGAAACCAACATTGTAGGCGTTAAGAATATGTTATTAACACTAACTTCATATTTATTTAAATGCCCTAAAATAATACTAGTAATCCAATTTGAAGATAATTTTGGATTAGCACCTTCTTTAATAGTTTCTTCAAAATAATCAGAAACATTCTTTTCTTTAACTAAAGTTGTAGCATCATATCTAGATAAACCATATTTATCAATATATAAATTAATTCTTTCATATTGTAGCATTGGTATTTTAGCTCTAATATCATCTAAAAATTCTTTAGTTATTTTTACTGGTGGAATATTTGGTTCAACAAAGTATTTATAGTCAACTGCTTCTACCTTAGTACGCATACTATATGTCTTCATGTCTTCATCATCAAACCTTCTAGTTTCCATAATAACAGTTCCACCACTGTTTAATATTTCAGTTTGTCTAGTAATTTCATATTCTAATGCTTCTTTTACTTTAGTGAAAGCATTAATATTTTTTATTTCTACTTTAGTCCCTAGTTCTGTTGCATCTTCTTTCATTAAAGAAATATTTGCATCACATCGCATTTGACCTAAATCACTTCTAGCATCCGAAACGCCACAATATAGAATAACTGAACGTAAAGTTTCTAGAAAAGCAATTGCTTCTTTAGATGAATGCAAGCAAGGCTCAGTAACAATTTCCATTAATGGAACACCACTACGATTATAGTCAATTAGTGAGTAATCACTAAAATGTTCTAGGCTTGCTGTATCTTCTTCTAAATGTAAATCATGGATATCAACTTTAAATTCTTGATCATCCATATTAACCATTAAATAACCATTAATTCCCATTGGATAATGAGATTGAGTTATTTGATATCCTTTTGGTAGGTCAGGATAAAAATAATTCTTACGATCAAAAGTTATTTCTTCTGGTGTTTCACAATTTAATGCCATTGCTATCATTAAAGCCTTCTTAGAAGCTTCTAAATTAGCAACTGGTAAAATACCAGGTAATCCTAAATCAACTGTGTCAATAAAAGTATTAGGGTTTTCCGAATAATCATTTTTAGCAAAAGAGAAATTTTTTGAATTAGTTTTTAATTCACAATGTACTTCAAGTCCAATTACTACTTTATACATTATTTATCCCCCTTTGCTACTTGTCCTTTATAACCTAAAACTTCTTCTATCTTATGAGCCATATTTAAAGTCAAACCATCTTCAAATTGACGGCCAGTTATATTGACACTAACAGGTAAACCATTTACAAAACCACTAGGAATACTAATACTTGGGAAACCTCCAAAGTTACCAATTACTAAATGGTTACCTAAAATTAAATAACGATCTGATAATTTATCTGTTCTTCTTCCAATAATAGGAGCTATTCCTTCACTTGTTGGCATAATCATCCCATCATATTCCTTAAATAATTCATTTATTTTATCAACTATCATTCTTCTAACTCTTTGAGCATTCAAGAATAATTTTTCTTGGTTTTCTTTTTGAAGAATAAAACTTCCCATAATAAATCTTCTTTTAATTAATTCTGAGAATCCTTTAGTACGAGCATCGAACATCAATTCATCAATGCTACTACCTTTACCTCTTGGGCCAAAAAGAATTCCTGTTAGATTAGCATTATTACTTGTTGCTTCAGCACAAGAAATAGACATATAAGTAGGATATAAAGCATTTAATAAATCCTTATTAATAGATACCTCTTCAACGATAAATCCTAAACTTCTACATTTTTCTACAACATCATAGAAATTATTTAATGTATCTTTTAATTCTTGATCACTATCATTTTCTATTTTACATGCTTCCTTTATATAGAATAATTTTTTACCTTTAATATCATTTTCTAGCATATCAGCATATACTTCATTATCATCGGGTAAAGATGTCATATCTCTTTCATCTTTGCCTTTTAATATATCAGTTATATAAGCAGCATCTTTTACTGATCTAGTAAAACATCCTACATGATCTAATGAAGATGAAAAAGCAAATAGTCCATATCTACTAATTCTTCCATAAGTAGGCTTAAATCCTACTACACCACCATAAGCAGCAGGTTTTCTAATAGAGTCCCCAGTATCGCTGCCAATTGAAAAAGGAACAATACCCAAAGCTACACTAGCAGCACTACCTGCTGAAGAACCACCGATTAGTCTTTCTTTATCCCATGGATTTCTAACTATTCCTGTATGACCAGTAGTTCCAGTACCACCCATGGCTAATTCATCTAATACTGATTTTCCTATACATATAGCACCACTATCTTTTAATTTTGTAACAATAGTAGCGTCATATACTGGTATATAATCTTTTAATATATTTGAAGATGCTGTCGTTAAAATACCCTTTGTAGAGTAATTATCTTTTAAAACAAAAGGGATACCGTCTAATACACTATTTCCTTTATTACTATGTTTAGCATCATCTAAAATAGTAACAAAAGGATTATATTCATCTTGATACTCATGAGCTTTATCTAATGATTCTTTAATTAAATCTTCACTAGTTACTTTTCCATTATCTAATAACATTCTAAGTTCATCGATTGTTAAATGTAAATACTTCATATTATCCAACCACCTTTGGCACTTTAACTTGATCATATTTAGCTTCTTTAACGTTTGAGAATACTTCTTCTTTTGTTAAAGAATCTTTAGCTACATCTTCTCTTAGTCTATTAGTGTATATATCATAAGGAAAAGTCATAGGCTCTACTGAATCAATATCTTTAATTTTACCTATTAAATCCATTTGTTTTAAAATAATATCAAATTCTTTAATTAATGTGTCATATTCTTCATCGTTCATATCAAACATTAACTTTCCAGCATAATCTTTTAATTTTTCTTTAGTAATCATATATACCTCCTTATTAAAATAAGTCTCTGAATAGAATCCAGAAAACTTATGCATGACCAATAATATGGCGCCCAATGCAGGACTCGGACCTGCGACACTCTGATTAACAGTCAGATACTCTACCAACTGAGCTAATTGGGCAAAAAATATGGCGCCTAATGCAGGACTCGGACCTGCGACACTCTGATTAACAGTCAGATACTCTACCAACTGAGCTAATTAGGCAAAAAATATGGCGCCCAATGCAGGACTCGGACCTGCGACACTCTGATTAACAGTCAGATACTCTACCAGCTGAGCTAATTGGGCATATTTGCATAAAAAAACAGTACTCTAAATCCACTAAAGGGACGAATTACTGTGTATCCGCGGTACCACCCATATTATTACATATTTCTATATAATCACTCTTCGATTTTTTAAATCTAGTAATATGGTAACGGATTACAACCGATTTCCCCTACTATATATGTTCGGAAAAATAGCTCCGAAGTGTTATTCATAATAATCTTAATTGTTAGCTTCCACCATACCTAACTCGCTCTAATTAGTCTTTATTATTACTCGTCTCCATCACGGCTTATGTCGATAATTATAAATGATTTTTTCAGCATTGTCAATGCTTTTTTTGTAATTTAAGAAAGTGATTATTCATCACTTTCTTTTAATTCATTACTTCTTGCTATAATTGGTTGACTTAGATCTGTAAATGTAAACTTATCATTAGTAAACGTAGTTGGTTCATGCTTAGTAATACTACTATTCATTTCTAGTACGTTATTAAGAACAACATCATCTACTTCTGCATCAAACATTATTTTAGTTATTCCCATAATATCATATGATATTCTAGTAAAAATTAAGTAAGTATTATATTCTCCATATTTACCTTTATATAAATACATTTTTTTACCATTAACATTCTTTGCGTAACTACTTGTAAATTGAAGATTATATTCTTTCATGTATGTAGCTAATTCATCTTCTACTAAAAGATCATAATTAGTTTCATTAACAACTTGAACTGATACTCCAAAATCTTCGCTATTATCATAAAGGAAAAGTAAATTATTAACAGTATCTATTTCATATTTCCAATCATTTAGAACAGTAAATTGATAATAATTATATAATATATCTTTAGTTACTACTTTTTCTTTTTCATTATATTCATTATTTACTGGTTTGTTCAAATTACTTACATATAAATATATATTTATTCCTATTGATAACAACAACAAAATCAATAAAACAATTGGAAATATATTGATTTTAGTTTTAGTTTCAGGAATCATTTCATCTAAATATTCTTCTATTGCTTCTTCAAGTGGTTTTTCTTTTTCCTCCACTACAGGTTCGATAGCAATTTCTGGTTGTTCAGGAGCAATAGGTTCATTATTTTCTTCTAATGAATGAATTGATACTTCTTCATATGATATTTCTGTAACCGTTTGATCATCATTTGTTGTTTCTACTTCTAATCTCACACTTTCAAAATCGATTATTTCTACATCAGGTTCATTTTGTGATTCTAATTTGGCACCACAAATTTTACAAAAATCTGAACCAGGTATTAATGGACTTCCACATTTACTACACTTCATTTTGGTTCCTCCAATACATCTCTTGCTTTATTTAATTATACTTTATATATAATAAAAGTCAAATCAATATTGTCATTTACATGTAAAAAAATCGTACACAAAAAAATAATCCGAAGATTATTTTTATATTACAATAGCTATTAAATTACCATTACCTTTATTAACCAATTTAGTTATTGTTTTTTGAAGTTTAAATCTAGCATTTTCTGGCATTAATGATAATTTAGCTTGAATACCTTCTTTAACAATAACATCTAAACTTCTACCAAAGATTTCACTCTTCCAGATATTATTAGTTGCATCATCTTTCATTAAATAATTAATTAATTCTTTACTTTGTAATTCGGAACCAATTATTGGCTCAAAAGTACTTTCTACATCTACTCTAATCATGTGAATAGAAGGTGCGACTGCTTTTAATTTAACACCATATCTTCCACCTTGTTTTATTATTTCAGGTCGATCTAATTTCATATCAGCTATAGTTGGTGAAGCTATTCCATAACCAGTTTGTTTAACCATTTTAAGAGCAATTTTAATTTGATCATATTCCATTTTAGATTCATTATAATCTTGGAATATTGATAATAATTGTTTTCTACTAGTGACATCAATACCAATTAATTCTTTTAATATTTGATTATATAAATTGTCTGGTGCTTGTAAAGTAATTGTAACCTCTCCTGTAGCTGTATTGACATCCGATAAGAATGCTTTTTTAATATATTCACAGTTAGTAAAGTGAGTTGTAATGGTTTCAATATCGCGTAATTTATCAACTTCAATAACACTTTCTCTAACCTTATCAATGTAAAGTTTCTTTAACCAATTAGTTGGTGATAAGTAAGCAATCCATTCTGGCATATCAACTTTAACTTCAAGAATAGGAAATTCATATAATGCTTCTCTTAAAATAGAGTAAATATCTCTTTCGGTCATATTTTCAACACTTATCGGTATAACCGGAACTTTATATGCACTATTTAAATCTTCTGCCATTCTTTCTGTTTCTGGTAGCATCGGATGAGTTGAATTTAGAATAACAATAAATGGTTTACCAATTTCTTTTAATTCACCAATAACTCTTTCTTCTGCTTCAATATAATCATTACGGGGTATTTCACCTATTGATCCATCAGTAGTAACTACAATACCAATTGTTGAGTGATCCCTAATTACTTTTTCTGTTCCGACTTCTGCAGCTTCAATAAAAGGAATCGATTCATCATACCATGGAGTTTTTACTAATCTAGGTCCATTTTCATCCTCATATCCTTTAGCACTAGGTATTACATAACCCACACAATCTACTAATCTTATGTTAGCATGAAAATCATCAATTTTAATTTTAGCAGCATTACTTGGCACAAATTTAGGTTCAGTAGTCATAATTGTCTTGCCTTGAGCACTTTGTGGCATTTCATCTAAAGCTCTTTTTCGTTCATATTCATCTTCAATATTGGGCACAACTAAATTTTCAATAACTCTTTTTATAAAAGTTGATTTACCAGTTCTAACCGCTCCTACTACCCCTAAGTAAATATCTCCGCCTGTTCTCTCAGTTATACTTTTAATAATATCTATTTTTTCCATATAATCCCTACTTTCATTTTCATTAAAATATATGAGAATAGATAAAAATATATGATAATTTATAAATATTTTAATTATTTTAATATTTTTTAAAAATTATTTACAATTTATTATCCCTTATAAATTAATGCTAAAAAGACATTTTTATACTATTTTTTACAAAAAAATACTTTTTTTTACAAAAAAGTATTGACAAATATCTAAATAGTGGTATGATGTAATTGTAGTCAAACTGCTATTTTAGAAATATTGTTTAAGCTAAACACTTAATTCTCGTATTTCTGCATCATCAGTTAAAATAATATGTTTGTGGTGTTAAGGATTTAAAGCCTTAGAGTAGTTACATATTGACAAATTATTAAGTTAGATTATTTAATAATTGTAGACTACATATGAAGAAAAGTATGTCCTGTATTGAACTAAGTTCTGTACCAAAAGATGTTCTTTTCTTCTTTTTTTGTCTAAAATAAAAAATCTATAACAATAGATTTTTTTATTTTTATATCATTTTATCTATATCTTTGGGAACATTATCATTTATGACAGCGTTAATTATTTTATCTTCTTTTTCTTTACTTACTTCTTTTCCTGTCATTTTACTTAATTCTTGAATTACTTCCCTTAAAGTCTTTTCATTTTTAATATCAGATTGTTGAAGTTTAGTAGCTAAATCTAAAATAGTTTGCTTACCAACATTTGTTTTCTTTTCCACTTTTTTGAAGAAACTATCTGTGAAATTCATAAAAAAAATCCCTCCTACCTTTAATATATGTAAGAGGGAAATAAACGTTATTGTTCTCCTTTATTTTTGAATTGTAATACAATTGGTGTTCCTTCAAAGTCAAATGATTCTCTTATTTTATTTTCTAAATATCTTTCATATGAGAAATGCACTAAACCTTTACTATTAACTTGAATGTTAAAAGTTGGAGGAGCTGTACTAACTTGTACACAAAAATATATTTTAAGTCTTTTTGTTTTATAAGTTGGAGGTAAATTAAGATTATATGCATCTTGAATTACATCATTAAGTAAACTAGTTTTAATTTCCTTTTTACTATTTTGATATACTTTTAAGATTTCTGGCATTAATGTATGTATTCTCTTTTTAGTTTTAGCTGATAAAAATACTATTGGAGCATAAGGCATAAATTGAAAGTTACTTCTTAATTCTTTAGTAAAATTTTTCATAGCAGTATCTTTATCTTCAATTGTATCCCATTTATTAACAACCAATATTACTGCTTTACCAGCTTCTAATGCATAACCAGCAATATGTTTATCGTGTTCAATAATACCTTCTTCAGCATCAATAACTACTAAGCACACATTTGATCTATCAATTGCTTTTAATGCTCTTAATAAACTATATTTTTCTACTGCTTCATAAATACGTCCTTGTTTACGCATTCCCGCAGTATCAATAACAACATATTCTTCTCCATGATATGTAAAAGTTGTATCAATAGCATCTCTAGTAGTACCAGCTTGTGGAGAGACAATTACTCTTTCTTCATTTAGTATTGCATTAACTAAACTACTCTTACCAACATTAGGTCTACCAATAACAGAAAATTTAATAATATTATCATCTTGTTCTTCAGGAATAATCTTAAAATCTTTTGTGATTTCTTCTAATAAATCATAAATGCCAATGTTTTGTTCTCCACTAACATTTATATACTTTTCAAAACCTAATACATAAAAGTCGTAAATATTATCTTTTGCTAATTTACTATCTACTTTATTTATTACAACGATAACATCTTTCCCTGATTTAATTAACATATCTCTTACAAGATAATCATTAGCTGTTAGGCCTTCTTTACCATCGACAACAAAAAGGACTACATCAGCTTCTTCAATTGCTATTTCAGCTTGCATCTTTATTTCATCATTAAAGTTTTCATTGCCTATCTCAATTCCACCTGTATCAATTAAATGAAATTGATAATCATTAAAAGAAACAGTACCATAAAGACGATCTCTAGTAATCCCAGGATTATCTTCGATAATAGCTATTTTCTTTCCTACTAACTTATTAAAAATTGTTGATTTACCAACATTAGGTCTTCCCACTAATGCAACAACAGGTTTTTTCATATTATCACCCAAATTCCAATTAATTATAACATATTAATTATTACTTAACAACACTATTAACTAGTTTTATTTTGCCATATTTCAATATTTCATCAACAATGTCTCCATACACTAAAACACTGTTCTCTAATAATTTTCCCAATTCAATAAAACTTATATCCTTAGATATTCTTAAATATAACTTATTCTTATAGAAATACATTCTGTATTTATCATAGAAATCATTAACCTGATATAAAAACTCACAATCTTTTATTATATTCACTTGCATATCAACACTATTGTAATAATCCAAACATTCTAATGGTTCTTTTAGCATTTCTAATACAACCCCAAAATATTCATTGATATATACATTTATATTGTAATAGCCCGTAATATTTATACCATATATATTTTTTAACTTTAAAAATAAACTTCTAAAATAAGTCTCAAGATTATTTCGATCATTAAAATTAATGTTTTCTATATATTTATTATTTAAAAAAACGATTAAATCGTTTTCATTCTTGATATCAACTTTCATATTAACCACCTAAGTTATTTTATGAAAATTATATTAGAAAGGAACTTCTTAAATCGTTCTTTCTATTTTTTCGTAAACTTCCTCTTTACCTAATTTAGTAATATTAGAGAATAAAATAAAATCATCCCCTACTACTAATTCTAATTCATCTAAAATAAGCGTACGTTGCTTTTGATGTAATGTCATGCCTACTTTATCAGCTTTAGTCGCAACTATTGTTACTGGAATCTTATAGTGCTTTAAAAAATTATACATCATAATATCATCATTACTTGGTTTATGTCTAAAATCTATTAGCATAAAGACTTGTTTTAAGTTCCTTCTACTAGTTAGATAATCTTCCATCATTAAACCAAACTTCTTTTGCACTTTTTTACTTATATTAGCATATCCATAACCTGGGGCATCTACTAAGTAAAAGCCTTCATTTACTAGATAAAAGTTAATAGTTTGTGTTTTACCTGGAGTAGCGGATGTACGTGCATAATTTTTTCTATTAATAAGAGTATTAATAAAACTGCTCTTTCCAACATTAGATCTACCTACTAATAAAAATTCTGGTTTTTCATCAGTTGGATATTGACTCCGTCTTACCGCACTTATCGTCATATTTACACTGCTAATTTTCATTTCATCACCTTTGCTTAAATTTAAAAGCCGTTTAATTATATCATTAACAAATAATTTTGTCAAAAAATTATTTAAATTCAATAGATATTATCATTATATCATATTATATTCAGCAAATCATAATAAAACAAAAACTTGACATTTGTTGACAAAAAGAAGAAGATTACTCTTCTTCTTTTTTATTGTTTTTACTTTCTAATTTATTAAGTACATCTTTAGTTACTTCAATTGCTTTTTCACGGATAGCATCAGCTGTTTTTTCTAAAACTGGTGTTCCTTTTTCAACTGCATAACTTACTAATTCTTCAGCTTTATCTTGGATATCTTTAGCTTTCTTCTTAGCTATCTTTATCATTTTTTCTTTATCTAATTCAGCTAATTCATTCTTAATTTCATATATCTTTAGTTCAATAGTAGCTTTTACTTCTTCAATATCAACATCTTGAATTTTATTAAGCATTTCATCCAATTTAGCTTTAAGTTCTTTTCTTGTTTCTTTTCCAGCTTTAGGAGCAAATAGTAAGCCTAAACCAGCACCAATGCCAGCACCTAATAATAGTTTCCCAAAACCACCTTTATTTTTACTCATCTGTATCCTCCTCTTTCTTTTTTCTCTTTCCGAATAAACCTGTTATTCCTGAAACAATAGCATTAACAATCTTGTCGCTAAATGCTGATAAAGTATCTGCAGTAGCATCGACTATATTAAATAAACCATCTAATTTATTTACCTTACGATTAACATCGTCTACTACCTTGTCAACTTTACCTAATGTCTTAATTAACCTAATTCCTAGTATAATTAATACTATTATCAGTATAGTTAATAATATATATATTATGACAGGAAATACTGCATTAAAACATTCCATTATTCTTCCTCCCTCTTGTCATACATTGAATCAATTAAATTAAATAAATCACTTTCTTCAATATTTTCTCCTTCTTTATCCATAGCTTCTTCAGCTAAACTTATTTCATGAGATTGTGCTTGTAATTCATTTAATAGATCCATTTCAATAGTATCATCAATACTATCTATTTCGTTATTAGTGTAATTCGCTTCTTGTTCTAATTCTTCAAACATGTCAGTAACCTTTTCCTTTTCCACGACTTCTTCTTTGTTAACAATAATTGATGGTTTACTAAATAATGTTGTTTCTAATTCTTCTTCAAGCGTTCCATAAGCTTTATTACGGACATCTTCTACTGTTATATCATCTACTTCATATATTGAAGAACGATTCTTTTTCTTTGGAGTAATATCCTCCCTATGATAATTTTTATCTAAAATACCATATATAGGAGAAATAATAGGTGTAGCTTTGAAAAGTTTCTTTTCTTCTTTTGCTTCCTTATTAATATATACTTCCCTTTTTGGGACAGGTTTATTCTTAAAATCTTGAGAACCAGTTAAAGTATCAAAATCTTTATCATCGAAAAATACAACAGTATTATATTTTTCTTCTTTTTTTAATACTCCTAAACTATCAGGAAGAATTTCTTCTCCCACTTTTTCAATTTCCTTTAATTTTTGTTCTTCAGGAGATGGTATTTCTACTTTGATAACTTCCTTTTTTATTGGTTTTTCATCTTCAACTTCTTCAATAAATAGATTTTTAATCTTGTCAAATAATTTCATTCATTCCACCTCACTCTTCTATGTATTCTATAAAATTGTCTGTTTTAGTTTTAGGAGTAAAAATATCATATCTTTCTTCTTTGTTAGTAAATATGTCATCATTAAGCATTATTTTAATGACATTACTATTAAATTTAATCGTTGATAAAATATAAGTAGCATCTAAAATAACCTTATTGATATCTTCTTTATTAACTAAGGCCTCAATTTTTGAATAATTATAGACATATTCTATTAAATACTGCCCGTCCACTTCATTAATTTCAAGATATCCTTTTTTATTATTAATATCAATTAATCTTGAGTAATAAGCCTTTTCGTTTTCTTTATAACTAAATTCTTTTTTATAATAATAACTTATTACATCTACATATAGGTAATAATAATTACCATCAGAGTATAATTTTTCATTATATTCTCTAGTGTCAATATAATTAACACCTCTTGGATTATAATACTTGTATCCCTTACCAACACGATTATATAACTTGTTGTCCTTTGATAAGATAACATTAATAATATTATCAATATTATCAGTCTTTATTCTAACGACAGTACAACCAGTTAAGAGGAATATTGCTAAGGTAAGTACTATTAGTTTTTTCATAAAACACCCTCTAACTTATTATATCAAACTTTTGAAAAAAATAATAGATTTTCCATTTTTTGTATGTCAAGTCATGTCTATTAATCTTTCATAACATCTACCATATATATTATAGCACCTTTTTGTGAAAATTTAATCTCATATTCTGTCGGTATATTATTACTAATATCGTCATTGTACAAATCTAATGATATATCATTTATTTTATATCCATCTTGAACAAAAGACATTAATGAATATTCAAATAATTTACGATTATCTGTTTTCATTACAATATTCTTGTTATTTTTAAATATATTATCATACTTTCCTAAGAAAACAGGACTTGTTAAACGTCTATTTTGATGCCTTTTTTTAGGCCAAGGATCTGAAAAGTTCAAATATAATGTATCTATCTCATGATTAAATAATTCATCTATATTCAAAGCATCTATTCTAATTAGTTTTATATTTTTCAAATCTAAATTTTCTAATTTTTCTATAGCTCTTACCATAACACTATCAAATTTTTCAATACCAATAAAATTAATATCTCGATATTTTTGAGCATTTTCAATTAAAAAATTCCCTTTACCCATCCCTATTTCAATTCGAATAGGATTATTATTACCAAATAATTCATTATATTTGTCTTTAATAGGAGTCTTAATTACGTATTCCGATTTTTCAATACTTTCTCTTGCTCCCCTAACATTTTTCAGTCTCATACTATCACCTCCTATATTTTACCATATATAGCACCAAATATAAATAAAAGCATATAATTAATTAGAACAATAAAGGAGCGTGAACAAATGAAAAAAGATCGTAATTGTGGTATCCCTACCTATCCAGTATATACAGGAATACCTACACCAATGCCAGTACCAATGCCGATGACAACCCCAATACCTACACCAGTACCAACCCCTACACCAATGCCTATGCCTATGCCTATGCCTACCCCATTTCCTATGTCAGGAAGTATTCCAATGCCTGGGGTAACTTCAACGCAAATTCAAATGCAAGGGGGTATGCCTCAACCTATGCCAGGTGGTATGGCTCAACCTATGCCAGGATCTCAAATGCCAAACTTTGGTCAAGGTGTAAATAATCTTGAAAATCAATTATCTAGTATGAACAGTAGAATCAATAATCTTGAAAATCGTGTATCCAGATTAGAATCTCAATCAAACATTAGTGGAAGTACTACTCCAAATTATAGTGATTCTAACTATTATATGGTTTAAAAGAAATGGTAACCCATTTCTTTTTTTAAGCTTGATTAGAATGTGCATTTAAAATTGCACTTTTAATCTCATCAATTATATTATCATATATTTTAAGTTTATCTAATTCTTCCTTATTGGCTGTCTTTTTCATTATTTCATATATCTTTTTATTACAACCGAAGGTTGTAGCGTATATTAAATATTGTTCCAATAAACTAATATCTTCTTTATTAACAAATTTTTCATAGTCTTCTAAATATCGTTTAAACGCCACCCATTTAGAGTATTTATTATTACCTTTCTTTGTTCTTTTTCTAAATGTTTTAAAGTATATAATACCTATTAAAGAAGTAATTAATAAAGTATAGAGAATAAACATATCTACATTAAAGAATAATGAAATTAAAGCTAACAATAAACCTATACATGAATAAATAATCATTTTTATTTTTATTGTATTAGTACTTTCAAATAATTTTTGTTTTTCAGCTTCAAGAATGGAAAATACATACCAATTATTATATTTCTTTAAGAACTTAGTATTTTCTGCTGAAGCTCTAACCTTAATATGAGATAAATTTACATCTTGTTCCCCACTAAAAATTAATTCAATTAATTTATGATCAGTTTCGCTTATTCCCTTACCTTTATTTAATGATAAGATTAAATCATCATCATTTTTTTTCAATTTAATAGTTCCATTATTTATTAAAAATAGCATAGATGAAGCTAAATCATCATCTGTTATATTCATATTAAGTAAATAACCTACCATTGCAGGAGAATAATCATCAGGTAATTTTTCATAATATTTACCATTAAACTTACTTGCATACTCACGATCATGCTTAAAGTATACCTTCAAAAACGAAAATATCATTCCAAGTAACCAAATTGCTCCCAATGATTCAAGGCCTAATTTAAATATTTGATCTCTTAAATTATCCATTCTAATAGCTTCTCTTTCAGCATCTTCAAGTTTTGATTCTGCTTCAATAATCTTGTCCAAAGCATCTTTATTAGTTATCTTTGTGGAATTACTTATCACATCTTTATCAAAAACAAGTCGAACTCGCATATCTTGTTTTCTATTAAGTTCATCAGTAAAAATTCTTACTTCATCATCATCAGTCAATACAATATGTCCAGTCGAAGGTGCATGAACCCATTTTTTTAATGTTTCTAAATTATTAGGTACATGGATAGCTATTTCAAGATTAGAAATTTTTGAATGACTAGATCCTAATATATCAAAATTAATTTCGGCAATATCATTATGTAATACTGCAATTTTTTCTATTGTATATTCAAAATAATATCCTTTTGCCTTTTTATCCTTTGAATTATATATAGTTACATTAATCCCATCTTTTACTCTATTGGTTGTATATTCACCATTTTTTTTATTATCATTAGTTTCATCAATTACATGATTTAAATTTTTACCATCATGATATATATAATTAAAATTAACATTATCATCAATGTCTATAGTTTTGACTCTTCTCAAAACAACATTAATACTATTATAAATATCACTTTCAATATATGAATCTACACTATCATCATAGATGTAATTAAATGTATTATGACTATTCAATAGGTATTTAAAAGTATCACTACCACCTTCAACAACAATCAGCTCTTTAACACTTACGTCCCCATCATTTAATACAGTAGCATCAATATAGTAATTAGTTATTTCCCCATGTGCCAACACACTTCCAGGAAATAATAAAAATAAAAAAACCAATAATATCTTTTTCATACTCACCTCTAAAAAAGACTTACATGAGTAAGTCTAAAATTGAACTTTTGGAACTTCTTTTTCTGCTTCTGTTGCTTCAAAAAATTCTTCTGGTTTAAATTTGAACATAGAAGCAACTATGTTTGATGGAAACATTTCCAACTTGTTTTTATATTTTAAAACCGCATCATTGTAAAATTGTCTTGCAAATGAAATTTTATCTTCTGTTTCTGATAAGTTTTGTTGAAGATTCATGAAATTAGTATTAGCTTTTAAATCTGGATAACTTTCTGTTAAAGCAAATAATCTACTTAATGCTTGTGTAAGTTCTCCATTAGCAGCCATTTCATCTTTTGGAGTAGTAGCACTCACTGTCTTATTTCTAGCAGTAATAACTGCATCCAAAGTTTCCTTTTCATGTTTCGCATAACCTTTTACTGTTTCCACTAAATTAGGAATCAGGTCTGCTCTTCTCTTTAATAACACATCAATTTGTGACCATTGATCCTTTACAATATTTCTTAGTCTAACTAACGCATTATACGCTCCAATTACAAATAGCACTAATAAAACTACTATTATACCAACTATAATTAAAGCTGTTACAAATCCTTCCATTTTATTCCTCCTTCATTTTAATTATATTATATATTATTTTTTGTAAAAAATATACCTTTTTTGCATAATTTGATTTTTTTTTAACATCCTAATTACGAGAGGAGAATATATGAAAATAGATATTAGACAAAACATAATAAATAACTTTAAGAACACCAATATAGAAGAAATAAAGGACTCAATTGTATCAAGTATAAGCGAAAATGATGAAATTACTTTGCCAGGATTAGGGGTATTTTTTGAAATATTGTGGAATAATAGTGATGATAATCAAAAAACAACTATTATAAATTCAATAAAAAAAGGACTTTAGTCCTTTTTTGTTTTATAATCTCCACAATTTAAATGATTTTCAACCTTAAAATCACCTACTGGGTTTCCATCTTCATTAAGTTCTATTTTAATTAATGCATAAGAACCTTTATCACATTCTTCTTTATCAAAATTCTTAATATCAATACCTGCGATTGCTAAAGCTTCCAAAGTAACCTTATGTTCATTAATACCAAAACTTTGATTAGCCACTTCAACATAATCGTGATAATACTTAGTTGCTTTTTTTGTTAATTCATCTTCTAATTTTAAATATTTTTTATTTGAGCACCCTACTAAAGTTAAGGCTACTACCCCAAATATAATTATTTTCTTCATTTGTACCCTACCTTCTTGTTAATATAATATCATATTTTTCCATTGTTTACAAACAAAAAAGGACATAAATCCTTTTTCCTTTATAAATATTTTCTTATCTTAGCAAATTCAGGACTATCTTCTAAATCTGTTTTATCTAATTGTTCAAATAGTTTCTTTTGTTCTTTAGTTAACTTAGTAGGAGTTATAACGTTAATAACAACATACATATCTCCTTTACCATATCCATCAACATTTTGAACACCTTTGCCCTTTAATCGATGTTTTTCACCAGTTGTACTTCCTGCCGGAATCGTTAATTTAACTTTACCAGATAAAGTTGGAATATCTTTTTTACATCCTAATACAGCTTCCGTTATGGTAATAGGCAAATCTAGGTAAATATCACTATCACCTCTAACAAAGAGAGGATGACTTTTAACTCTAAATTCAATATAAATATCACCATTAGGTCCACCGTTACTTCCGGCTTCCCCTTTTCCAGCAACTCTTAATTGATTACCATTATCAATACCTGCCGGAATCTTTATTTCAATATCTTTATTAACTTTTACTTTCCCTACCCCACTACATTTACTACAGGTTTCAGAGTAGGTAATACCTTTACCACTACATGTTGAACAAGTTGCTCTACTCATAAATGTTCCAAACATTGTTCTTTGTTCGGTAGATACTTGACCACTTCCATGACATGTTGGACATGTTTTTTCTCCATGGCCACCTTTACCAGAACATTTATCACACTTATCCATAACAGTAACATTAATAGTTTCTTTAACGCCATTAATTGCTTCTTCAAAGGTTAAATCCATTTTCATTAAGATATCTTGACCTTTGCGTGGACGGCTTGATGACCCATTACCGCCACCAAAATTGAAACCAAATCCACCGCCACCAAAAATATCACCAAAAATATCTGAGAAATCAAAACCTGAAAAGTCAAAACCACTAGCACCATTATTATTGAATGCTGAATGCCCATATTGATCATATTGTCTTCTTTTTTGTTCATCAGATAATACAGCATATGCTTCTTGGGCCTCTTTAAACTTTTCAGCAGCATCATCCTCTTTAGAAACATCTGGATGATATTTCTTAGCCAATTTACGAAAGGCACTTTTAATCTCATCTTGACTAGCGGATCTATCAATACCCAATATTTCATAATAGTCTCTTTTATTCATACTGCTTTACCACCTAACTATTGTATATTCTTACAAATTCATCTATTGTTTCATCAAACATTTGAATTGCTGATTCAACAACTTTCGGATCATTCATATCTACATCAGCTATTCTTAATAGCTCAATTGGATAATTTTGTGAACCAGATTTTAAAAACTCTAAATACTTTTCTGTATATCCTTCTTCACCATTTAAAATATTATTTACAATATAACAAGCTGCAGCTAATCCTGTTGCATATTTGTATACGTAGAAGAAGTAATAAAAATGTGGTATTCTGGCCCATTCATATCTTATTGGCTCATCAACGACAAAATCATTACCAAAATATTTCTTATTAATATCATAATAGAGTTCTGATAATAATTCTTGTGTTAAGATCTCACCGTTTTCACATTTTTCATATATTATCTTTTCATATTCAGCAAACATTGTTTGACGATAAATAGTTCCCTTAAATAATTCTAATAGTTTATTTAAAATTGTTAATTTTTCATCTTTATCTACTGATTTTTTTAACATATATTTACATAACAATAACTCATTAACAGTCGAAGCTACTTCGGCTACAAAAATAGCATAATGATAATCTTGATAATTATTATTTTTAACTGAATAATAAGAATGTAAAGAGTGACCTAATTCGTGAGCAAGTGTCGAAACATCTTTTAATTTTCCTTGATAATTTAATAATATATATGGATTAGTATCATAGCCGCCACTAGAATATGCTCCACTTCTTTTGCCAGCATTACTATATATATCAATCCATTTATCATCAAAGGCTTTCTTCAAATTATTAATGTAATCATCACCTAAAACATTTAATGAATTAATAACCATTTCTTTTGCTTCATCAAAAGAATAATCTTTATCACTATTATTAATTAGATTATTATACAAGTCATATAAATGTATTTCATCTAACTTTAAAACATTTTTTCTTAAGCTATAATATTTAAATAACTTATCTAAATTTTTAGATACAGTATCAATTAAATTATCATATACTGATACATTAACATTATCACCATATAAAGTCATTCCAATAGCACTATCATAATGTCTAAGTTTTGAAACAGTTACATTACCATCAACTTCTCCATAGAGTGTTGAAGCCATAGTATTAATGAATTGTTTATATCCTTCATGCATTTTATTAAAAGCTTCTTTTCTTACTTCCCTATCCTTAGAACTAATATATTTACTATAGTTACTATCGGTAAGTTCTATTTCATTACCTTCTTCATCTTTAATAAATCCTAATTTCATATCAGTATCTGTTAAAAAATCATATGTTTTAGAAGGAACATTAAATATATTACTCATACTAGATAATATTTTTTCTTCCTTTATTGTTAAAGTGTGTTTTTTATATCTAAATATTTCCTTAAAATAATTATCATATTTTTTCAAATCTTCTATTTCATTATAATAATCTTTTATTTTACTATAACTACTTTTTAATATTTCAGGTCCTATAAAAGTTGTTTCTTCTTCATACTTTTTATATAAATTTTGGATTTTTCCAACCATTGTTTGATACTTATTAACACTTGTATCGGAATCATAGTTTAAATGAGCATACATATATAATTTTTCTAGTTTACGACTAACATCACTACTTAAATTCACTACTTCATATAAAGTATCTGAACTAATCATAATTCGTCCTTTATAGTTATTGAATTTTAAAATCATGGATTCTACTAATGAGTAATCCTTCTTCCAATTATCTTCATCACTATAAATCAAAGATAAATCCCACTTATACTTGTCATTAATTTGGTCACGTCTTTGTTCTAATATAGCCATTTTTTCTCCTTATAAGAAAGTTCTAGTTAACCTAGAACTTCATTTTATTTTTCTTCGTATTCTGCATCTATTACATCATCATTTTTAGTTTCAGATGTTGCTTCATCTTTCTTTTCTTCTTGTGATTTTTTAGCCATTTCTTCATATACTTTTGTTGCAAAAGCCATAGCTGTTTCGTTTAACTTTTCTTTCTTTTCTTTAATAGCATCTAAATCATCTTTTTCTAATGCTTTCTTTAATTCTTCAATTTCTTTTTCTGCTTTTTCTTTATCTTTACTATCTACTTTTTCACCTAAATCTTTAATGGCTTTTTCAGTAGCAAAAATAGTTTGTTCAGCTTCATTTCGAAGCTCAGCTTCAATCTTCTTCTTTTCATCAGCTTCTTTATTAGCTTCAGCTTCTTTAACCATCTTATCAATTTGATCATCTGATAAATTAGTACTTGAGGTAATAGTAATAGATTGTTCTTTATTAGTACCTAAATCCTTAGCTTTAACATTAACAATTCCATTAGCATCAATATCGAATGTTACTTCAATTTGAGGAATTCCTCTTGGTGCAGGCGGTATATTTGATAATTGGAAGTTACCAAGGGTCTTATTATCATTAGCCATACTTCTTTCACCTTGTAATACGTGAATATCAACAGCTGGTTGATTATCAGCGGCAGTACTGAATACTTGTGACTTACTAGTTGGAATAGTAGTATTTCTTGGTATTAATACGGTCATTACTCCTCCTAATGTTTCAAGACCTAATGATAGTGGTGTAACATCTAATAACACGATATCATTTACTTCACCAGTTAAGATACCGCCTTGAATAGCTGCTCCCATAGCAACAACTTCATCAGGGTTAACTCCCTTACTTGGTTCTTTACCTAATTCATTTTTAACTAATTCTTGAACACGAGGTATTCTTGTAGAACCACCAACTAATAAAACTTTATCTATATCTTTCTTATCTAACTTAGCATCTTTTAAAGCTTTTCTAACTGGTTCAATAGTACTTTCTAATAAATCAGCTATTAAATCTTCAAATTTAGCTCTTGTTAAAGTCATTTCCATATGTATTGGTCCATCTTCACCTTGAGATAAGAATGGTAATGATATTTGAGTACTAATAACACCGCTCAAATCCTTCTTAGCTTTTTCAGAAGCATCTTTTAATCTTTGCATTGCCATTTTATCTTTAGTTAAATCAACACCATTTTCTTTTTTAAATTCTTGAACTAAATAATCAATAATTCTTTGATCAAAGTCATCTCCACCTAAACGGTTATTACCACTAGTAGATTTAACTTCAAATACTCCATCCCCTAATTCTAGAATAGAAACGTCAAATGTTCCTCCACCTAAGTCATAAACTAGAACAGTTTGTAACTTTTCTTGTTTATCAAGTCCATAAGCTAAAGCTGCTGCTGTAGGTTCATTAATAATTCTTTCAACTTCTAAACCTGCAATCTTACCAGCATTTTTTGTTGCTTGTCTTTCGGCATCGTTGAAATATGCTGGGACTGTAATAACAGCTTTACTAACTTTTTCACCTAAATATGATTCAGCAGTTTTCTTTAAATCACTTAAAATCATAGCACTAATTTCTTCTGGTGTATATTCTTTATCATTAGCTTTTACTTTTTTACTTGTTCCCATTAATCTCTTGATTGAACTAATTGTATCTGGGTTAGTAACCATTTGTCTTTTAGCTGCTCCCCCAACAATAATTTCTCCTTTTTTGAAAGCAACTACTGATGGAGTAGTTCTTTCTCCTTCAGGGTTAGCAATAACTTTTGCTTCTCCCCCTTCAAATATAGCGACACAACTATTTGTTGTACCTAAATCGATTCCTATTGTTTTACCCATTTTTCTCACCTTTCTTATTTACTTACTTTAACCATTGCTGGTCGCATAACTTTACCTTTTAATAAATATCCTTTTTGAAGTACTTCAAGTACAATACCAGGTTCTGTTCCTTCTTTTTCTTCGGTTAATACCGCTTGATGATAAGTAGGATCAAAAGGTTCATTTAAACTCTTTATTTCAACTACTTCATAAGCGTTTAATATACTTATCAAATTACCATATATTAATTTAAAACCTGATAAAAATTTTGATACTTCATCATTTAAATTATCATCATCCATACTGATTGCTCTTTCAAAGTTATCAATAATTGGTAAAATTTCTTTAATTATATCTTCATTGCAGAACTTTAATAGACGACTTTGTTCATCTTCTAATCTTTTACGATAATTAATAAATTCTGCTTTTGATCTTAATAAAGCATCTTCTAATTCGCTTATTTTATTATAAGCTTCATTTAATTTATTTGTATGTTTATCTTCTTTCTTTATTTCTTGTTCTTCATGTTCACAACTACATTCATCATTGCAAGTGCAATTTTCATGTTCACAACTGCATTCATCATCGCAAGTGCAATTTTCTTCTTCTAATTCATGTTCACATGTGCAATGTTCATGATTACATTTTTCCATTTGTCACCTCTCTATATTTCTTTTGATATAGTCAAGTAATGCAATTACTCGATTATATTCCATACGTTTTGGTCCTATTAAAGCAATCGTTCCTTCATTACCATTAACTTCATATCTAGTTTTAATAATGGTTACATTATCATCAAATTCATTTTCACTACCTATATAAATGTTTATCCCATTATCTTCTTCTTTTATATTATTAACAATTTCTTTATCTTCAAACTTACTAATAATTTCTCTTATTTTATCAGCATCATCAAATTCTGGTTGCATTAGAATATGACTTGTTCCTTTCATTGTAACATTCGAATTTGTCGTAAAATCGCTAAATGCTGTACAAAAAGCATTATATAATACTTCGTGTTGCTTAACATATTTTCCAATGATAGGTTTAACTTCAAATTCTAATTTACTACTTACTTCATCAATTGGTGTACCCACAATTAACTTATTAATTAAATCAACTGTTTTCTTAATTTCATCTAATGAAACTTTTTCTTGAATTGTTATATTACGGTGTTGCAAATATCCCTTATCAGTTATAACAATCGCAATTAAATTGTTTTCATCAATAGGCACAGCTTCTACTTTGCTAATTCTATTTTGTTTTGATGAATTTCCTAATACTACCGCTGTATAATTAGTAATATCAGAAATTATCTCCATACTTCTTATAATCGTATCATCAATCATTAATGACTTATTATAGAAGATTGTTTGAAGTTTTAGCATGTCATCTCCCGTAAGTTCTTTAGGTTGCATTATCTTATCAACATAATAACGATATCCCTTCTCACTTGGTATTCTACCAGAAGAAGTATGAGTTTTTTCAATTAACTCATTTTGTTCTAAGAAACCCATTTCATTACGGATAGTAGCACTAGAACATTTCATTATTTTACATAACGATTTTGAACTAACTGGTCTTGCCGTTTTAATATAATCCTCAACGATTAATTTTAAAAGTTCTGATTGTCTTTGATTAAGCATCAAATCACCTCATCTTTAGCACTCCCACTGTATGAATGCTACTTCATTATACTATTATACTCTAGCATTGTCAATATATGAGTGCTAATTTTTGTTTTTTTTATTTTTTTGTTTGAATATGCTCTTTCTTTGGTATAATTGAATAAGGTGAATGATATGAATGTTGCAATATATATATTGATTTTTTTATCGAAGGTTTTCGAAAATGCTCTTGGTACGTTAAGATTAATTGTTGTATCAAATGGTAAAAAAGAATTGGGAGCTATCCTCCAAGGAGCTATTGGTTTAGTGTGGGTAATAACTACCGGTGTAGTCGTTATTGATATTACTAAGGACCCTTTTAAGATTATAGCCTTTGCTGTAGGATCAGCTGTTGGTTCTTATCTAGGCAGTATTATTGAACAAAAAATGGCATTAGGAAGTAATATGGTAACTGCTATCGTAGATAATACTTTAGGAAGTAATATTGCCAGTAAAATTAGAAGTGAAGGATTTGCTGTTACAGTACTAGATGGTAAAGGAATGGATAAAGATAGAAATGTTCTAATGATTGTTGTTGTTAGAAAAAAAAGACATTATGTTGTTGACATTATTAAAGCAATAGATAAAGAAGCTATGATAGTATCAGAAGTTGCTAGACCTATTTTAGGTGGTTATCATAAATAAAAAAACGTTCATAGAACGTTTTTTTTAAATCCAAACTCCAAAAGCAACAGCAGTCATTCCTAATATCAAACCAACAATCCAAAATCCTTTAACAATATCATTTTCAGCATACCCTTTTCTTTCAAAATGATGATGTAAAGGAGCCATAATAAATATTTTTCTTTTAAAGACCATAATGCCAACCATTTGAATTATTGATACTAATGTTTCTACAACAAATACTCCCGCAACTATTACTAAAGTAACTTCATGACTAGTAATTAGAGCAATAGATGCTAACGTTGCTCCTAGGGATAATGAACCATTATCTCCCATAAATACCCGTGCTGGATGAGTGTTAAAAACTAAAAATCCTAACAATGACCCAACCAGTATAAAGCAGAATATAGCTATATCTTGGTAACCAACAACCCATGTTGCATTCCAACAAATTAAACCAAACGCCAAGAAAGCAATAGCTGATAAACCACCTGCTAAACCATCAAGTCCATCAGTAATATTAACAGCATTACTACTAGCAACTAATACAAATAATAGGAATATCCCATAGAACCAACCCATATCGATATTTATTCCTAATGTATAAATATTTAAAACTGGATCATTTCCACTACGCATAAATATGTAAAAGAATATTAATGCTATTGCTAATTGCCAAAATAATTTTTGAATTTCCGTCAATCCTTCATTATGCTTTTTCTTTATTATAAGATAATCATCTGCAAATCCTAATACAGCATAAGCTAAAAATACAAATAATACAATAAATAAATTTTCTGAAAATTCCATTCTGTTTGTTATAAGTAAGAAGGTAACAACCACTAAGCTAGGAATAATAAATATTAATCCTCCCATTGTTGGGGTACCGTCTTTTTTATTGTGTTTTTTTTCTAGAAATACACTTACTTTTTGTCTTACATTAAATCTTTTTAATAACGGTATTAAAATAAGGCCAAATATAACTGATGTAACAAATCCTAACATCATTGCTAACATTGCTTTTGCTAAAATTAACACGATCTCATCTCCTATAAATTGTCTAATACTACTTTTTTATCATCAAAATCTATTTTTTTATCTCCAATAATTTGGTAGGTTTCATGTCCCTTTCCAAGCAATAATAGTATATCATTATTAGTAAGTTTTTGTATACCTTTTTTAATTGCTTTTTCGCGATTTACTTCAATTTCATAATTAGTATTGTCAAGTGTGTCAACCATATCTTTTATGATCTCATTGGGATCTTCACTTCTTGGATTATCACTAGTAAAAATAACATAATTAGATAAGTCAGTAGCTATTTTAGCCATGATTGGTCTTTTTGTTCTATCACGATTTCCTCCACATCCAATGATTGTATAAATATTATTCTTAGCAAATTCTCTAACTGCTTTAATTATTTTTTCAACAGCATCAGGTGTATGGGCATAGTCAACAATAATAGCATTGTCATTAAAATGAATTATATCCATTCTACCTGGTGGTGCAACTAACTCGGAGACTATATCTTTTATCTTACTTTTACTTATTTTTAATTCAGTTAAAACAATTATTACATTCAACATATTATGTACATTGTGTTTACCTAGTAATTTTATTTTGTAAGGGTCATTATTGACAGTAAATACTGATTCATTATTTACAATATTATATTTAGATATTCTATATTTACTTGGTTTAAATCCATAAGTAATCGAATCATCATCAATAAAATATCTTCGATATCTATCATCCATATTTACAATTGATTTACCATTTTTTCTTAACATTTTAAATAATTTTTGTTTTGCCATGGCATAATTTTTCATAGTTTTATGATAGTTTAAATGATCTTGTGTTAGATTAGTAAATATTGCAAAATCAAACTCTAACCCATCAACTCTATGCATGTCTAGAGCATGACTACTCACTTCCATAGCCACATATTTTACTCCCTCATCAATACATTTTAAGAGCATTTCATATATCTCTAAAATATCAGGAGTTGTATTATTTAAGTCCGAAACTTTATCATCAATATAAAAACCAATAGTACCTATATAAGCACATTTAATTCCTAATTTATTTAATGCTTGATAAAGCAAAAAACAACTGGTTGTTTTGCCATTAGTACCAGTCACTCCTATTAACTTCAAATTTTCAATCTTAGAATAATAATTTAATTTTAAATATTCAATTAAATATTGCCTTGTATCTGGGACAATTAATGTAGGAACATCATATATTCCCTCTTCACATATTATCATCTCAGCACCATTTTTAATAGCATCTGGTATATACTGATGCCCATCATTGACACTTCTTAAAGCTATAAAAGTATCGCCTTTTACTACCTTCCTAGAATCAACTTTTATATTCATAAAAACACCTCAATATATTTTATTCAAATATATCAAAGTGTTCATTTAACTATTTTAAACTATCTAGATATTCCAACGCTATTTTCTTATCATTAAAAGGTATCTTTTCATTTTTAATAATCATAGCTTCTTCATGGCCTTTACCTAATATTAGTAAAATATCATCGCTTTTCAACATTTTTATTCCTTTTATAATAGCTTCCTTACGATCAATACATATTTCATAATTAGTATTTTCTAATCCTTTAGTCATGTCATCAACTATTTGATTTGGATCTTCATAATGTGGATCATCATTAGTAATGATAGCCCATTTACATAAATCCGTAACTATTTTGGTCATAATTGGTCTTTTAGTTCTATCTCTGTCTCCAGTACATCCAAACACCGTATATATATCACCATTAGTAACTTTTTTAACTACACTAATTATCTTTTCAATGGCATCAGGTGTATGAGCATAATCAATAATAATACTATTATTTTTATACATGATAGTATCCATTCTACCAGCTGGAGCATTTAGTTTTGGTACAATATTTTTAATATCTGATTGAGATATTCCTACTCTACTTAAAACAATAATACATACTAACATGTTATATATATTATAACTACCTAATAAAGGTGATAATACTTCATATTCGTTATCTAAATAACGATATTTAAATTTAGTAAGTTGATTAGTCATTTGATAATCTACTACTTTGTAGTCTCCACCATCAATACCATAATATATAGTATTATCAGTTATATAATATTTCTTATAACTATCATCATAATTAATAATACTAACACCATTAGGTTTTAATTTTTTAAATAATAATTGTTTTGCAATAGCATAATTTTCCATTGTTTTATGATGGTCAAGATGATCTTGAGTTAAATTAGTAAATACTGCATAATCAAATATAATACCATCTAATCTTCCACGATCTAAACCTTGACTGCTTGCTTCTAATACAATGTAACGATAACCTTTATCATAAGCTTGAATTATTAAATCATACATTTCACAAACATCAGGACTAGTATTTTCTAAGCTACTTACTTTTCCTTCCATATAAAAACCAACTGTTCCTATATAAGCACATTTTTTTCCTAATTTATTTAACGCATCATATATAAGATATGCACTAGTTGTTTTACCATTAGTTCCGGTAATTCCAATAATAGTCATTTCCTCTAAATACTTATTATAGTTTTCTACTAAGTATTTATTTAAGTATGCTCTAGTATCTTGAACTATTTCAGTATCAACAGAATATTCACCAAATTCTGCAACTATTTTACTAGCACCATTACTAATAGCTTTTTCTATGTAATCGTGACCATCACTACTTATACCACGAAGAGCAATAAACGTATCACCCTTTTTTACTTTTCTCGAATCACTTTTTATGTTTATCATAAATCACCTTCTAATAGTTTAATTTTACTATAATTTATATATGAAAACAAGAAAAAACACACTTTTGTGTGTTTATTTTACAACTATTTTATTATCTTCAATATCAATAGTTACTGTACTATTATATTTTATATGGTCATTAATTATTTCATTAGCAATTATTGTTTCAATATTGTGACTTATAAATCTTTTAATTGGACGTGCACCAAACTTATCATCATAAGCATTATCAACAACATATCTTTTAGCTTTATCAGTTAGAATAAGTTTTATTTTTTTATCATCTAAACGTTTTTCAATTTCTTCAATTAATCTATCAATAATATCATATACAACTTCCTTAGATAAAGTATTAAATATAACTATTTCATCTATACGATTAATAAATTCCGGTCTAAAGGTACTTTTTAATTCTCGCATTACTAATTCTTCACTATTATTGTTATTATCTAGAATATATTCGCCACCTAAATTGGATGTCATAATGATAATTGTATTTTTAAAGTCAACAGTTCTTCCTTGACTATCGGTAATTCTTCCATCATCTAATATTTGAAGAAGAATATTAAATACATCACGATGAGCTTTTTCTATTTCATCAAATAAAACAATACTATATGGATTACGGCGAACGGCTTCTGTTAATTGTCCTCCTTCATCATAACCAACATATCCTGGAGGAGCCCCTATTAATCGAGAAACAGAGAAACTTTCCATATATTCACTCATGTCAATTCTAATCATATGTTTTTCATCATCAAATAGTTCATGAGCTAAAGTACGTGCAACTTCAGTTTTTCCCACTCCAGTTGGCCCTAAGAAAATAAATGAACCAATTGGTTGATTAGGATTCTTTATTCCAGCACGAGCTCTAATAATAGCATCACTTACTAATTTTAAAGCCTTATCTTGACCTCTAACACGCTTCTTCATATTACTTTCAAGACCTAATAATTTATCTTTTTCACTACCTACTAATTTATAAACAGGAATATTAGTCCATTTTGAGATAATAGCAGCGATTGATTCATCATCAATTGTATCACTAAGTATTTTAGATTTATCGCTTAAACGTAATTCCTCTAATTCTTTAGTTAATTTAGGTATAACACCATGTCTTAACTTAGCGGCTGTTTCTAAATCATATCGATTTTCTGCTTGTTCTAGTTGAAAGTTAGAATTTTCTATTTCTTCTTTTTTCTTATTTATCCTTTCGTTAATACTTTTTTCTTCTTCCCATGAAGTACGTAATTCTATTTCTTTTTTCTTTAGAAGATCAATTTTGTCATTTATTTCAATTACTCTCTTCTTAGAGATCTCATCAGTATCTTTCTTTAAAGCTTCCCTTTCTATTTCTAGTTGCATAATATCACGATTCAATTTATCAAGTGGCACAGGAATAGAATCCATTTGCACTTTTATAGTTGCACAAGCCTCATCTAATAAGTCAATTGCCTTATCAGGTAAGAAACGATCAGTTATATAACGATTAGATAAAGTAGCTGCGGCAATTAAAGCAGTATCTTTAATATTAACACCATGGTATACTTCAAATCTTTGTTTTAATCCTCTTAAAATAGTAACGGTATCCATTACTGTAGGTTCTTGAACTAAAACCTTTTGAAATCTTCTTTCTAAAGCTCCATCTTTTTCAATATATTTACGATATTCATTTAATGTCGTAGCACCAATACAATGAATTTCTCCACGAGCTAACATTGGTTTTAACATATTGCCAGCATCCATTGCTCCTTCTAGGGCGCCAGCCCCAACAATCATATGAATTTCATCAATAAACATAATTATTTGTCCATTAGATTCTTTCACTTCCTTTAGAACAGCTTTTAATCTTTCTTCAAATTCCCCACGATATTTTGCTCCTGCGATTAAAGCACCTAAATCTAATTCCCAAATGGTTTTATCTTTTAAACTATTTGGTACATCACCTTTGACAATACGTAAGGCTAATCCCTCTACAATAGCGGTTTTACCAACACCTGGTTCTCCTATAAGAACAGGGTTATTTTTGGTTTTCCTTGATATAATACGAGTAATACTACGAATTTCTTCATCCCTACCAATAACAGGATCAATCTTACCATCTTTAACACTCTTTACAATATCACGACCATATTTTTCAAGCACATTTTCAAGATTTTCTTGATATGGATTTTGTCCATTCATTTTAATCACCCTCATCTTTCACGAAAAGTATAACACAAAAAATAGCACTCGTCAATAGGGAGTGCTATTTTTTCTTTTCTTCAATTTCTTGCATTTTTTGCAGTGTGAAACAAACACTATCAGTATCACGACTTATCTCATACCCAAAACCAGCTTTTTTAAGTTCATGTCTAACAACATCACACACTGTAATTTCATCTTGGTTTAATTCTAATTTATAATAATTATAAATCCATTTTTGAATAACAGCATTTACTTTAGCTCTTTCCTTTTCTAAAATAAATGGCATAGAATCAACAATATCTTCCTTTTGAGATATGTCAAAGTGACTATAATCATTCAGTATTTTTTTGTATGGAATTAAACTTTCCTCTAATTCTACTTGATCTATTTCTATTCCTTTTGCTTCTACTAATCTAACATAATATTTTATTTTTTCGTAAAACGCATCAAATGATAACGAATTGAAAATATACGATAAATCTCTTATATTTGCGTTAAGATAATTATTAGGAATATGGATTCTTTCAATATTTGAGACTGGAATTTCTTTATAAACATATTTTTCATCTTTGTGTTCACTTTTATCAAAAGGTAATCCCATTAGTAATGCATAAGATTTTTGAGAAATGGGCAAAGCTTGATGCATTTTAGGTACTGTACATTCAAAACTCACTCCATGCATTATAAAATTACGATAGGCACTGAGTTTTTGGCAAATTAATTCACCATCAACTACCGAAATCCAACGATCAATATTACCGCCATCAAAATTGGTAGGAACATTTAAATTTCTAGCTTGCATTTCATCTTTACTAAGAATACCATTCTTCAGTATAGAAGGCAGTTTGAAAAAGTCGAACCCTATTCCATGGTAGCACGTTTTATGTTCATCACAATTAATAGTGATATTTGTTTGATTGAATTTAATGATCCTATAGTATAAATAATTAATTTGTTTGGCACACTGAATCATTTTAATTGAATTATCTAACCTTAAGAAACTAGCATCGAGTGTTGCTAAACTACGTTCATGAAAGCGTAATCGATCTAAAGCATCTGCATCTTTCAATACATTATATAATCTTTCATATCTTTCTTTGTCTTCTTGAGTCATATTTTCTTCTAATTCAAAAAAGAATGATGAAGAATACTTTCTAGATTCTGACATTGAATGTCCTTCGACAATTGCCTTCAAGATAAGTAAATTATTGGGATTTTTATATATGGGACTACTAAGAACTTTTTCTATTCTTATGGCACTAGCATATCCATGAAAAGTTTCTTCACAGTCATCATATCTAGCCATATCGTGATATATTGCTGCATCTGTTAAGATTTGTTTATCTATATCGTCTAACCCTTCTAATTCTGCAAGCAAAAAAGTAAATAAGAACACTTTTTCACTATGATATATTCCATGAATAGGGCTTTTATACACCTTATCTCTTTGAATACTTCTAATTACTTCTAAAAAAGCTTCTTTTTTATCACCAAGTAAATCAATATAATATTTTAAATCAGGCAAACTAGTATAATTGTGTTCATTTTCTTCGTTTAATATTTGCTCCATTATACTGCGCATTTCTATACTCCTCACTTAACTCTCGATCATAGGTATTCAAAATAAGGGTTTTAGATATTTGATCTTTTGTCATCATAAAATAATTATTCCCCGTTATATTTTCCATTGTTGGGTCGCAATAATACCACATACCATTATAAGGTACTCTCATAACAGCATGATTACATCTATCAATTTCTCCATTACTAGGATCCACACAATGTACATCATAACTTTTTATACCCAAAATACTAAGCATAAACTTCATTAAATTGACGTATCCCTCACAATTAGATTTATGATACATCATAGCCATAAAACTACTATGTAGCATCGCAAATTTCTTTTTAATAAATGGAGGAATATCATTATATTGTTCTTTCATTTTATAAAATTCGATCATTCTTTGATATAAACCTTCATCATCAAACTTAACATTTCTTACTACATATTTATATGCGAAGGCAATTTGTTCAATTTCTGACATCTCTTTTACTCTATTTCTTTTTAATAATTGTAGACAATTCTCATACAGTATTTTCATTGAATTAACATCAAGAATAGCACAGTCAACAAAAGCAACTTGTTCAGCAAACTTTAAATGTGTATAACCTAGTACTGAACTATCAGTAATAAATTTACTTATATTAGAATTTGTACCAACTATTTTCGGATATAAACTAATATCTAAAACATTAGTCTCAGCTTGTAGTGTATTTTTTATATAAGAATCTACATTTAAGTTTATGTCTAAATCACTGCCATAAATTATTACTTTTTCTAATCCAGTTAAAGTATCTAATCCATATACTTTTCTTAAATTAGGATTATTTGTTAAAATTAATTCACGTAAACGTTTTAATCTTGTTAAATCTAGTTCTTCAATATTTATATCATTATTTATCTTTAACGACTCTAAACCAACTAAATTACCAAGGGGAGTAAAATCGGTAATATGATTGATATATGGGTTACTTGCTAACGGATCATTATTTACAATGTTAGCATAATTAACACTATTGATAGATAACTTTCGTAAGTTAGGTAACTTTTCAATATCATTTATACTACTAAAATTAATTAATTTTAGACTTGTGATTTCTTGCAATTCTTGATTAGAAAATTCACAAAATTCAGGTTTATAATTAGGTATATATCGTCCTTGTCTTTTGCTTTTTAGTTCTTCCTCAATTAAAAAAGCTAGTTCATAATTAAATTTAACCATATAATCCCTCCCATAATTTTATTCTTATAAATTCATATCTAGAATTTGATCTAAATAATTAATAACCGGATATCCTTTTTCTTCTAGTTCTGTTGAAAATAATATGCCTATTCCGCCCTCTTCTTCCCATTCAACTAAATTTTTTGCATAATCATCAATTAAAATAGCATCCTTAGTATGTACCATTTTAGTTTTTGATATTGCTTTAGGTACAGGTATAACAGTAATATCTTTAAAATATTTGCGAATATATTTTACTTTTTCAACTGCTTCATCTAAAGAAACTACATGTGTCAAAATAGTTACATTAAATCGCCCTGAATCAATTACTTTTTGAATTGTTATATGTGCATCATTAATAATTGGAGTAGTTAGTAATAAATCTTTCCAATCTAATCTAGAATAAAACTTTATTACATTAGGTTCATCTTTTTTATCTATTCCTTCTTTTTTTAACAGTTCATAAGTAACTTTAATGGTATCTAATATTACACCGTCAAAATCAATATATAAATTCTTCATACAACTCACCACTATAATGATTATAACACAAAAAAAATAATCAATAAATGATTATTTTAATGCGTCAATTAATTCAGCTTTTTTCATAGTTGAATATCCAGCAATTTCCTTACCTTTTGCTAATTCACGAAGTTCAGCAACAGTCATAGCAGAGTAATCAACTTTTTCTTTTTTAGTTTCTTTTTCCGCTTTTTCAGTTTTTTCTTCTTTAGCAACTTTCTTTTCTGCTTTAACAGTAGTTGGTTTATAATCTTTACCAGCTAAAGCATCTTTAGCAATACTTACTAATTCAGCAAAACTTTTTGGATTATCAATAGCAATTTCACTTAACATTTTTCTATTAACAGTTACTCCTGCTTTTAATAAACCATTAATGAATTTAGAATAACTAATTTCATTTTCTCTACATGCAGCATTAATTCTAGTAATCCATAATTTTCTAAATTCTCTCTTCTTTTGTCTACGATCACGATAAGCATATTTTAAAGAATGCATTAATTGTTCATTTGCAGTTCTATATAATCTATGTTTACTTCCAAAATACCCTTCGGTTTGTTTCATTACTTTTTTGTGACGAGCACGATTAATCGTACCACCTTTAACTCTTGTCATGATTTAATCCTCCTTTAATTCTATATTAATTCTTTAATTCTTTTTAAATCGCTCTTGTTTAATTTAATATCATTTCTTCCATTACGAGTGAAACTTGAGCCTTTCTTTCCTGTTTTATGATTTGATCCTGGTTTCTTTGAACTAATAGTACCACCTGGACGTACATTAAGAACTTTTTTAGTTCCTTTATGAGTTTTTAATTTTGGCATAAAATACCCTCCTCTATTTTTCTTTTTTAGGCATTAGTATCATTGTCATGTTTCGACCATCTAACATAGGTTTTTGTTCAATTGCAGCAATACTATCCAAAGTTTCAGCAAAACGAAGCAATACATTTTTCCCAAGTTCTGGATGAGCCATTTCTCTTCCTTTAAAGCGAATTGACACTTTAATGCGATGACCTTTTTCCAAATATTTACTCGAATTATTAATACGAGTATCGAAATCATGTTTATCAATAGTAACTGATAAACGATATTCTTTCATCTCTAAATTAGATTCACGTTGTTTCTTTACATTTTCCTTTTGCTTTTTCTTTGTTTCGTATTTGAACTTACTGTAATCCATAATTTTACAAACTTGTGGATTAGCTGTGGGACTGATTAAAACCAAATCAAATCCAGCATACTTAGCTAAAGTAAGTGCATCATTGATCCCCTTAATTCCTAATTGTTCCCCATTAGGTCCTACAACAAATACTTCTTTCGCTCTGATTTGTTCATTTATGTACAAATCTCTCTCTTTATTAGCGATAACTGACACCTCCATAAAAAAAGTGCATACAAAGTATCCACTCTAAAAACGATATAAATATCGGCATTTACCCAAAACCTAAAGTAATCGGGTGAGAAGTGGATACTTCTTCTTTCCTTTTTTTTAATTTCTATAATATTATAACATTAATTACGCATTTGTCAACACAAATTGTATAATTATGCTCTTGAATCGTATTTACCAGTACTAGTTGATACTATAACCACATCATCATTATTAATAAATAGTGGGACTTTTACTACTAGACCATTTTCTAATACTGCTTCTTTCGTAGCATTATTAGCTGTATTTCCTTTAACAGCAGGTTCTGTACTAGTTACAGTATATTCAATCTTTTCAGGTAATAGAATTCCTAACAATTCACCTTCATAAAAAGTTAAATCAACATTAATTCCTTCTTTTAAGAACTTAGCATCTTCACCTATTTGTTCCTTTGAAAGTTCAAGTTGTTCATAGTTATCCATATTCATAAAGTAATATGTTTCCCCACTAATATATAAATATTGCATTGATACTTTACTAATAGTAGCTTTTTCAAGTTTAATACCAGAGTTAAAAGTATGGTCAATAGTTGCTCCCGTTCTTAAATTTCTTAATTTAGTTCTTACGAAAGCTGGACCTTTCCCTGGTTTAACATGCAAGAATTCAATTATAGAATATATATTACCATCAAAAGTAATTGTCATACCATTCTTAATATCATTAACATTTATCATTATATTCCTCCTTCCACCAAAAAATAAGGCTTACTTCCTTATTTTTATTTCTTTTCCTTGTGAGCTGTAGCTTTTTTACATTTTTTACAAAACTTATTTAATTCTAGACGTTCTGTAGTATTCTTTTTGTTTTTTTCAGTACGATAATTTATTTCTTTACAAACTGTGCATTGTAAATCGATTCTTTCTCTATTTTCACCTTTTTTTGCCATATAATTCCCTCCTTCTCAATACATACGAACATATTATAGCAAATTATTTATAAAATTGAAAGTATTTTTCTGAAACTTGATTAGCAAGGCGACTATTAACCCCTGATTGATATGTAATTCCGCCATTATTATGAGATATATCAGGTGAGACAATAGTGAATGTTACCATTGGATTATCATATGGAGCATAGGCTACAAAATTATTGGTAATAGTCTCAGTATCAATTTTATCATCATTATTAGTATCAATAAAACTTTGACTAGTGCCTGTCTTTCCAGCCGGCTTATACATAGGATTAATGTAATAATAACCAGTTCCATAAGGTTCTAGTACCGTTTTAAATCCCAATTGAACCCTATCAAGAAATCTATCTTCAGTAGTAACCTTATTTAAAACAGTTGGAATTCTCTCGTAAATAAGACTAGTTAATGGTTCCTCACTTGGTTTATAAGCAGCTTTCAATAAATATGGTTGCATACGATACCCATCATTTGCAATTGTGCCGATATATTGTGATAATTGAATAGGCGTATATGTATCATATTGACCAATGGAAAAGTCTAATAAATATCCCGGTAGTGTATTACTACCTTTATAACCTAAACTTTCTACTGGTAAATCAATACCAGTTTTTACTCCTAGTCCAAATTCGGCAAATACTTTTCGGTAAATATCAAATGCTTCAGCATCAAGAGTTAATGGTTGATTATATTGGTAATATCCTTTGCCTACTCTAATTGCTGTATTAAATTGATATGTATTGGAAGAGTGCGTTAAAGCCGTTATATCATTAATACTTCCCAAGTACATCCACGAACACTTTATAGGTGTATTAGCTATTTTAATACATGCATCATCTCTTGCTTCTCCAATTGTTAAAGCACCAGTATTATACCCAACAATATGTGAAGCTCCTTTAACTACCGAACCAGCCGCTACCGGTGAAGTAGTAATTCCAGGTGTATAATCATAAATTTCATAACCATTACCAGTCATTATTATTTGTTTTCCAGCCATGGCTAAAATTTCTCCTGTTTTGGGATTACCAACAATAACAAATGAACGATTATAATATTCGGTATTTAATTCTTTTTTTGCTGCGATTAATTGATTTATAATAATATCTTCAATAGCTTTTTGTAATTCAATATCAATAGTTAAAACAATATCATTTCCCCTAGTACCTTCTTCTAATAATTTATATGTTCCATCATTTAATACTTCATACTTATTTTTTATTCCTTTTAAGTAATCGTCATATTGATATTCTAAATAACTAATACCTACTTGATCATCTAAACTATATCCCTTAGATAAATAATATTCTTTTAATTCATAAGGAATTCCAGTCTCAGTAGTAGAAACACTTCCTAATATTGATTTAAAGACATCACCATATAGATATCTTCTTTGCCAATCTAATCTAGTATTAAAACCTTTCAAAATTCCTATATTTTCCGAAACTTTTGCATATTCTTCGTCACTTATGTTATTCTTCTTTATGATCTTTTCGTCATAAGAATAACCTTTATTCATTAATGTATAGATATAAGCTGCTTCTTTATCTAAATCATTATATTCATTTAATTCTAGGTCTGTTATTCTTTCTAATTTTAAATTTCTAATGTCATCACTATTTAACTTTCGTTCCTCATATTTTTGCCATTCCATATCAGTTATTTTAGCATTACCTAATTTATCATTATTAATTAACCAAAATTCTTTTAAGTTAAGTTCATTTAATTTAGAAAAATCAAGGTCAATCATATTAGCTAATTTATAAGCTAAATCCACTTCCTCTTTAGCTTTAACATTATTCTCTTTCTTATAATATATAACCTTTGTAGCTTCATTATCAACAATTAATCTACCATTTCTATCATATATTCTTCCTCTAGGGGCAGTTGTTCCGTATGTAATATTTTGTTTAAGTTCAATTAATTTCGTAATATAAAAGTTCTTATTAATAATTTGAACATAAAACAAATTACCTAAAAGTATTAACATAATTATTATAATAATACTAATTACTATATTATATCTTTTTTCAATTACTTCTTTTATATCTTTATATTTTTTATAGTAACTATATTTAGTATTATAATTTTTTTTAGTTTTTTTCTTTTTCATGTTACCCCCTTACTAAATAATTTATCAATCATATACATATATTATAACGAGGTGAAATATGAAAGATAAATTAATAATAGAATATATAAACAGAATAACTACCAAAGATATAGATGATTTTGCCAAGAAAAACGGCATAATCTTAAAAGCAGCCGAATTAGATTTAATTCTAAAAACAATTAAAAGTAAATGGCGTACCATTTTATACGGAAATCCAATTCCAATTTTAAATGAGATGAAAGAAAAAATGAACTCAATTAATTATAAAAAAGTTGAAGAGCTTTTTATTCATTTTAAAAACATGTATAGCAGTTATTTATAGTATGTCCTAATATTATCAATTAAATTATGATTGAATTCTTTTCTCTTAATCATTTCTATTTCAAATTTATAAGGTGGAAACATCCTTTCCTTACTACTATTATCAATACTAACATAAGGTGTCTCTAATATTTTAGGAACATCTTTTAATTTTGAATGATAAATAATATTAATTAAATTATCAAATCCTAAAGTACCAAATCCTAAATTTTCATGACGATCCTTATGTGAATCCATAACATTTTTACTATCATTTACATGAATACACTTTAAGTATTTTAAACCAATAATTTTATCAAAATCATCTAAAACCTTATCGAAGTTTTTTATATCATATCCAGCATCATTAATATGACAAGTATCTAAGCAAACACCTATCTTATTTTTAAATTTTATTCCATCAATAATTGTCTTTATTTCATTAAAATTACTACCAATTTCTGTTCCTTTACCAGCCATTGTTTCAATATATATATTGACATTCTTATCATTATCAAGAACTTTATTTAAAACAAAAATAATACTATCAATGCCTTTTTCTAATCCAGCACCAACATGACTACCTGGATGTAAAATAATACCTGTTAAACCCAGCTCTTCTACTCTATCAATTTCCTGTTTTAAAAAACTAATAGCAAAATCTATATTTGCAGTATTGGCAGGATTAATAATATAAGGTGCATGAACAACAACGTTATTAATATCAATATTATTTTCTTCCATCAAAAAGTATGCCTTCCTAGTCATGTCACTATTGATACCAATACGATTGGTATTTTGAGGGGCCCCCGTATATATCATAAAAGTGTTAGCATTATAACTCAAAGCTTCCTTAACACTTCCTAATAGTTGTTCATCCTTTGTGAATGAAACATGTGAACCAAGAATTATATCATTCATACATCATTCTCCTTAGCCTTAATTATACCAAAAAAAAGGATATTTTTATATCCTTTTTAATTACTTTTTATCGGCTAAATCCTTCAGTTATAACTTCTGGAGTAGCTGGTTGTGGTGCAGCTTCACTTTTTACTTGTTTCAACAAATCAGGGTTTATTGTTTTTGATAATTCTGCAATTTTTTGTTCTGCTGCTTTAATTATAGAAAGTTGTTTTTCCATTTCAACGATGGCATCTCTTTGTTCTTTTAAACCTTGTTCATAAGATAAAACAGTAGCTTCTTGTTCATCATAAGATAAGTTATTATTTTTTAATGATATATCTTCAGCAAGTCTAGCATCTTCCCATTCTTTCTTTTGAGTATCAGTATAATTATATCCATCATTTAATTCATCTCTATAACCCGCACGTAAAGTATCAATGCCACCTAATAAAACATCAGTTTCAATAGGTTGTTTAGCAGCCGGTTGTAATTCTGGAGTTACAATTTGTTGCTCAGCAGCAGCTGGTTGTAATTCTGGAGTTACAATTTGTTGTTCAACAGCAGCTGGTTGTAATTCTGGAGTTACAATTTGTTGTTCAGTAACAACTGGTTGCAATTCTGGAGCTGCTTGTTCAAGTGATTCTGCTCTAACATTTATAGCATTAGCTAATCTTCCGTATAGTTCATTTTGATCTGGAGTAACAACAGTTTGTTCAACTGGTTGTAATTCTGGAGTTACAATTTGTTGTTCAGCAACAACTGGTTCTAATTCTGGAGTTACAATTAGTTGTTCAGCAACAACTGGTTGTACTTCTGGAGCTGCTTGTTCTACTACTGGTTCACTTGGTTCAAATTCTGAAACGGGAATTCCTACTTCCATTTCATCAATTCCTATGAAATATGCTCCCCATACTTCTTTATCAGAAACACCATGTCCAAGTCCTTCTCTTAAAGTTACAAAGTCAAGTGCTGTTTCACTTAATTTCATTCTTTCTTCTTCGATCTTTTCTAATACCATAGCTGGATTATCAGCATATCTTTTTCTGATTTCACGACATGCATTATCAAATTTTCTTACTTCTCTAGCAACAGCAATCTTTAATTTCTTTCTTTCTCTTAATCTAATTCTTTTTGCTGCAGCAGCATCTTTGAATTGATTTAAGAACATTTTATTAACTAAAAGACGATGTGGCTTAGATTTTTCAGTAACAACACGATTCTTTAAGTTTTGAACATCAGCTTGATATGCATCAATTATGAATCCTGCTCCTGCATTTACAAGTCTATTATCACGTTGTATAGATGCAAGAAGGTCTTCTTTTCTTTGAACATCTTCAGCATATTCAGCATCAACTTTAGCATCGATTGCTTCTTGAACCTTATCGGTTTCACCAAAACTGTTAACAAATTCTCTTTTACTTTCGTTATTTTGAACAAGATTTTGGAAACCAGCGTTAATTGAATCAGCCATATTTCCAGCTTTTGCTGCTATGTTAATTCCCAAATTCTTAATTCTTTCCACATTTCGATGATGTGTCTCACGAATTCCTTTAAATAAATTAGCCACAGCAAAAGATACCCTAGCTGGGGTTACCTTTACAACAGCTCTTCCACTTAGATCCTTAACAACAGTTTTGTATATTTCTCTTGTTTCTTTATCCATAAAAACCTACTCCCCTTTGGCCATTTCAACCATAACTTTTTTAATTTCTGTCCATACATTTTCATCTTCAACACCTGATAATTCAATACTGCCATCTTCTTTTTCTGTAACTTGAGATGTATATATTTCAACATTACCATTAGCATCAGTTTTGTTTTCTGTATAGATTAAATAATCATTACCGTTCATAGCAAGAGTAAAATGAGCAATAACCTCTACATCTTTTTGAACTCCATCTACATCAGTAATTTTTATCATTTCTTTTCCTTCCACAGTAACCGCTCCCTTCTTATTGAATTAATTATAACATATATATATTTAACTTTCAACAAAATTATTTAACATTCTGAAGGTATTTTCAATGCCTTTTCGAGTATATTTGCTAATAACTTCCGACAATTTTGATCCTAATCGTTTGGATACATGATCAAATTTGTTCTGTTCTTCTACATATTTATCAATGTCGATACTCCTACCATTTTTGATGTCTTCTTCAAATTCCTTAATTTTCTCCTCTGTTAAAACGACTCTCTGACGTTGTTGATAATCATAATAACCAGCCATGGAAGTACAATAAACAATAATAAAACAAATAAACAATATAAAAAATACATATTTTATTATTTTTATCCCTGTTTCATATTTCATTTGCTATATTCTCCTTTAATATAGGTGCTATTATATTAACTGTATTCATTACTTCGTCAATAGTATTTTGATATCCTCCAATTTCTATTAGTATAGAATTAGAACTGATGTCTTGGTTGTATATCCCATTAACACCAACTCCCTTTTTAGTTAAAACTCCCCGACATAGATTTGGATATTGTGAAGCAATACTCTTATTCAAGTTATTTGCCAAATCTAAGTTTGCTTGATAATTTTGATGAGCTAAGCCAACAACAAACAAAATTTTAGCGTAATTTTTATTATTCATTACTGTTGTTGCTTCATTCTTACTTAATGAGTCTCTATGAATATCAATAAAGTATTTTAATGTTGGATAATCACTAATTGCTTGATTAATAAAATATCTACTTGCATCATAAGAATAGTCATAACTCCAATTATTTGCTTTTAAAAACTCACTTATATTTCCCTCTTCTACTATTGAAGAAATACCTAATTCACTAAGTCTTTCTTTTAATATATATGAGGCCATCATAACATTAGGTGTAATATTATATATTTCATAATCTGAACCATCATAATCTTCTAATTGATGTGAGTTATATATATAAACAATGGGATCAACTTTTATTTCTGGATTAGGATCACTAATGTGCTGAGATACAGGTTCTACTTTTATATCACTATTAGTCTCCCCATTAAATACTTTATCTATTATTGTTTTAGGATCATTGATATCAATATCAATTAAGAAATTAGTGATTGTTTTAACTATGTTGTCATTTTTTTCGTACTTTAAATAATAGTTGGAGTTCTCTATAAGTGCTTTAAGAAATTGCTCATTTGATGAAAATAATTTTATGCTCATTAAAACGCCATATGACACTTGGTAACAAAATGTTATTAATATAGCGTAAATAATATATTTAAAAATTCTTTTTTTAAACTTAAATTTTCTTTTCATATTTCACCCCAATTTAAATTATTCATATTATATATTTATATGAGTGAATATAATGTCAAAAAAATACCAAAACTCAATGTTTTGATATTTATTATTTATATTTTTATATTTTTATTGAAAATTAAACGGTTTTGGTGGAGTTTTTATTAATATTTTTGGTCTTTCTAGGGATGACTGCTCTGATTCTATTACTGGCTCGTCAAAAGTAGGTGTAGAGTTACTAGCTACATAATTTTGCATTTGTTCATCACTATACGAATAAAGCATAGTAAGTTCATCAAGTTTTTGACTATACTCTCTATTTTGATCTAAAAATTTTGTATTAATCTCATCCAATTCCTCTATAGACAATAAATCCTTGTTTTTAATAGAAATTCTCTCAAGCATGTTTTTTATCATTTGATTTTGATACAGAGATTCTATTCTCCCTGTACTTTGAACGACATTTTCCATATGGACACCACCTATTATAATAATATCAAGTATTCGACAAAAAATATAGTATTTTCACATTCGTTTGACATCATTTGACAATGTTTTTGTGTAAAGCAATGTTAATTCCATTACTTATAACACTACTTAATTTTTCAATTACAAAATCTATTTCTTTGGGTGTAACCATTAAGTTATAACCAATTGGTGTTAACACTTCAAATATTAATTGTTTTATTTCATCATCACTAAGGTCACCAATCATACCCATTAGATTTTTTTTGTCTTCACTATGTATAATTACATCCTTATCTAAATAATTTATATTTGTTTTAAGTCTATTAATTGGATTGCCAATATTTTGCTTAGTATACGAAAAATGTTTGAACATATAATTAATGGTATCACTTACAATTGTGACAGCATCAACTACTGTTGGTATACCAATAGCAATAACTGGCAAGCCTAATGTTTCATAACTAATTTCTTTACGGCTGTTTCCTACACCACTGCCAGGATGAATCCCAGTGTCTGTCATTTGTATCGTTTTATTAACTCTTTCAATTGACTGACTAGCTAAAGCATCTACTGCAATTATAAAATTTGGTTTAACACTTTTAATTACACTCATAATTAAATCACTAGTTTCAATTCCTGTTTCTCCCATTACACCAGGAGTTATAGCATAAGTTCTACGATATCCATCACTAACATCTCCATATTCAAATAGATGGTTAGTTACTAAGATATCCTTGATTGTAAATGGACCTAAAGCATCAGGGGTTGATTTTGAATTACCTAACCCGATAATTAAGCAACTATCATCATCTTTTATATTAATTTTATCTAACATCTTTTTTAGTTCTTTACCAAAAATACTTTTTACTTTCTCTCTATTCATAGAATCAGTTACATCTTTAAACTCAATTGTAATATAATTACCCACTTTTTTATTTATTGCTTTACTTCCTTCTTCTTCGACCTTTACATTAGTTATTTTTACATCATCTATAACATCAGATTCCACAACTATTCCTTTTGTTTTAGAATTAATAGTATCAATAGCTAAATCAGTCCTAATATGGTATTGTTCTAAATTTATTTCGTGTTTCATTATATCACCTATATATATTTTGCCAAAAAACTTAGTTTTTATTGCTTTTTTTAATTATATTTGTTAAAATTAGTTTATCGAATGACTTGGAGGTGAATTTTATGCCAAATATGAAAAATGCTAAAAAACGTATTAGAGTAGTTGCTAAACAAAAAGAAGTTAACAATGGATACGAATCTAGTATGAGAACTGCTATTAAAAGTGTTGAAAAATCTGTTAATGGTAAAGACAAAAATAAAGCTACAGAAAATTTAAAAAATGCTATTAAAAGAATTGATAAAGCTGCTAAAGCTGGTGTAATATCAGGAAATACAAGCGCACGTCATAAATCTAATGTAACTAAAAAAGTAAATAATATGGAGTAAGAACTACTTCATTTTTTTTGTATTATGGTATAATAAATTAGAAGGTGATTTATGAAAAAATTAATACTATGGTTAATGATTGTTTTAATATTAACAGGTATATATGTTTATAGAAGAGATCTTTCAAATTATTTTTATACTCAATATGTAAATAATCGGAATTTAAAAATCAGTAATCCTAATCAATATGCTAGTAATGGTGAATATAATTTTGTTGAAATAACTGATGACTTTCTACCAGATAATAAGCAAGATATTTTAAATATCCTCTATACCATTATTGATTCAGGTGTAGATGAGTTTGTTTTTTATTGCCCTACTAGTTACGAAAATTGTATTAATGATGTTGAAAATTTGATTGATGATACTAATATGTCATCTGTTTTAAATAATTATGTTCATCCATATAATAGTTATAATAATCTAAATATTAGTTTTAACGACTTAGGAAGAGTAACTGTAAGAATTGAAAAATTATATACTGATGAAGAAATTGAATATATTAATGGTGCGATTGATCAAATATCAAAATTAGTTATAATAGATGGAATGACTACCCGTGAAAAGATTCAAGCCTTTCATGACTATATTATAAAATATACCACTTATGATAGTATTAGAGCTAATCAAATAAAAAATAATATTGATGATCCAACTAGTATGTCACATAAAGCTACTGGATTATTGCTAAATAAAACCGCCATTTGTGGCGGCTATACTGATACTATGGCAATATTTTTAAGTAAAATCAATGTCCCAAATATAAAAGTATCAACTGATGATCATATTTGGAATTTAGTTTATATTGATAATGATTGGTATCACTTAGACTTAACATGGGATGATACTGGAGCAGCCAAAGAAGAAATAATTCATGTCTTTTTCTTAATTAGTTCTAACCAACTAGAATCCTTAGATGCCATAAAACACAACTATCCAAAAAATTTATATGTTGAAGCAAATTGACTATTTTAAATAGTCTTTTTTATTGGTAAACAAATTGTAACTTTAGTTCCCTTATTTAATTCAGAAGAAATAGACAATTCTCCTTTATGAGCCTTAATTATCTCACTCGATAGAGATAAACCTAATCCTGTACCATTACATTTAGTAGTGAAGAAAGGTTCCATGATTTTTTTTAAATTCTCTTTGCTTATACCACTACCATTATCCTCAATGTAAATCAGAATATTATTGCTATTTAATCTGGTAGACATCTTTATTCTTCCCTGTTTTTCATCAGGAATAGCTTCAATACTATTCTTCACAACATTAATTATTACTTGATTTAAACGATTATAATCACCAAATACAAACAATTCGTTGTCACCTATTTTAGCAATAAACTCGATATTTTTTTCATTTAACAGAGGTCTTAAACTATTAGTTACTTCTTCAAGTAAGAGATTAATATCAATAATTTCTTTTTCAACATTAATCTTAGTCATTGATAGAAAATCCTGTAAAAGTATTAAAGTAAAATTAATTTCCTTCTTCATAATTGGAATATACTTCTTACTATGTTCAATATTATTAACATCAAACATATCAAGATAACCTTTGCAGACAGCTAAAGGATTTTTTATTTCATGTGTTATTTTAAACAATGAAGATCTTATTTGTTTTTCTTGTTCTAACTCCTTTATATTCATATGATATTTTAATATATCATCACCTATTTTTAAACAGAATATTATGATAAGAGTAGATACTAATGAAGAAATAAATAAGATCAACAAATGGATTTCATCAATAAATAAAATGTTATAAGATTTATTTAAATATATTGCTATGTAGAAGAATAATCCCTTTATAGCCATAGTAATAATGATAAATATGTAATCATTCCAACGATATTTATTTTTCGCTAAAAATATAATATAAAATAATAAATATTCCATGCATAGTGTAAAAATATCAAGATTAAGGAAAGTATGGTAACATATTATCACAAATATAGATAAAATAATTCCTTCCACTTTTCTATTTCGACAGTAAGCTAAAAAGATAGGAATATCAATTGATAAAACTGGTATCTTAGCAAAAATTTCGAAACCAAATTTTGTAATCAAATATAATGAGGTAAATAAAGCTAAACCAAAAAACATATTATTTTCTTCTTTGCTGATATTGCGATTGTGTGCAATATAAAATAAATAAATAGCTAAAGGAAAGAAAATAAGAATAGTTGTAAGCAAAACAATTTCCGACAAATTCATTCTTTTCACCTCAGATATATTATAAGACTAAAGGTGTGTCATTTTATGTCGAAAGATGAAAAAAAGTGACAAATTTTATCACTTTAAATCATCTATCTGTTTCTTCAGTTTTTTAGCATTATTACCTAAAATTATTTTTAATTGATTATCAATTTCAACCATACCTTGAGCACCCATTTTTTGAATTGCTTCTTTATTTACTACTGATACATCATGAAGGGTAACTGTGAATCTTGATTTATTAACTTCATAAGTAATAATATTTTGTCTTCCACCCAAACAATCAATTAATTTATTAACTTCAATTTTAAAATCTTTTCTTTTAGATTTAGTAATAGCTAGCGCAATTACTAATAATATTGCAATAATAATAATATATTGTATATATTCCATTCTATCACCACTAACATTATACTATAATTTTTACCTTTTGAAAACTTTTTTGCTATATAATTGTATAATCATTATATTTAGTGTAAGATAATAATGGGTGATAAAATGAAAAATATTTCTAAATATAAAGTGGAAAAATCAATAATAATTCCATTACTTGTAATGGCTATTATTTCACTTATTACCCTTAATAGTGCAAGTAGTATCTTACCAGATTATCTAGACAATTTATTTGTTAAACAAATTATTTGGTATGCAATTGGTTTTGGTATTGCTTATTTTATTATGTTTTTAGGAAATGAATTTATATATAAAAATGCTTGGATACTATATATTATAGGTTGTGGATTATTAGTAGCATTATTAATATTTGCTGATCCAATTAATAACGCTAAATGCTGGTTTAGTATACCTGGTATAGGGACAATACAGCCTAGTGAATTTATGAAGATCATTTTAATAATAGTTCTCGGTAGTATGATTCATAATTTTAACGAAGAATATAATAATCCTACAATAAAGGAAGAATTTATTTTCTTACTTAAAATATGTCTAGTAGTATTTATACCAAGCATTTTAACTTTCTTACAACCAGATACTGGTGTGGTAATTATCTACTTATTAATTACTATAGTTATGTTATTTCTATCAGGTATTAGGTATCGTTGGTTCTTATTGTTATTAGGAGTTCTTGTTGTTTCAGTTGGGACCATTTTAATTATATATTTTACCAATACTGATTTATTCATCAAGTTATTCGGAACGGATTTTTTTCTTAGAATAGATCGTCTTCTTGATTGGAGTAGTAAAAGTGGTTTTCAATTAGAAAATGGTCTTTCGGCAATAGGCTCAGCTGGTTTAACTGGTCATGGATTTGGCAATACTCCCATTTATTTTCCGGAAGCTCAAACAGATTTTATCTTTGCCGTATATGCAAGTAATTTTGGTTTTGTAGGTTCTATTATATTAGTTAGTCTTTTAGCTTATTTTGATATTAGATTAATAATAACGGCTATTAAAAGTAATAATAACATCAATAAATACATAATGGGTGGAATTGTCGGAATGCTCATATATCAGCAACTTCAAAATATTGGTATGACATTTGGATTAATGCCAATAACCGGAATTACATTACCATTTATAAGTTATGGCGGATCATCATTATTAAGTTATATGATTATGGTAGGAATAGTATTTAATATATCAAATGCTAGTTTACGGTATACTAATTAAAAAGATAATTAATCACCTAAAGACGATTAATTATTTTTTGTATTTCTGTGTATCATATCTCTTCGTTTGAGTTTTTCAAAAAAATTCTAAGATTATTGCCATAATCTTAGAATACTTTGTAATTTAGTATGAGAAACCTACTGTTTCAGCTGGACAACGCGGAACGAGTAGTTGCTGAAAGCACCACCAAGGTGGTTGTAGAAGGCGAATCCTCCTGCGAGCGTGGTGCTGTTATAGAAGCCTCCAAAGACTGACCAAGGGACAGTGAAGTAAACAAAGCCGGCGTAATCATCATACCAGCCCCTTGTTTCTCCAGTGGCATCCCCTAATTGTCTTCTATTGTATGCAGTTTGATCATTCTGAGTAGTTCCATAAGTATATTTATTTATATATTTTGCCATATCTACACTATCTATTGTAGTTTGTACAAAACCAGAAGAAGAAACGTTAATGGTTGTATTATCACTATTATATTGTGCTCCCATTACATATTCCAACGATCCCCCACTCATATCATATATTCCGTATATATTCCCTGTTGTTGAGGATGCCATTCCATATATTGATTGTGATGTACCAGTACATACATATCCTGTCTTGGTATTACATTGTTTTCCATCATAACTATATAATGTACTTGATGCACTCCCTGAAGAGTCTGTTGTACCTGACTGTGATACTGTATTTCCCCCTCTTCCTGTTATATGACTGTTACTTGGATTAATAAATATTTCACTATTTTTTCCGTATTGACTATGTGATAAGTATATTACTGAACCCCATTCCATACTCTTCATCATATGTGAATTAAAATCACTTGTTGTACCATATGTTGTTTCAGTATTAAATTTTTGTGAAGTTGTAAATTGAGTACTCACATTCTGACTTGTTAATGACGCTACATTTGGTTTTACAGTAGGTGTTGTTGCATCTCCTGTTGTTTCAAATTTACCTACCCATATTCCATTTACTTCACTTGTTCCAAAGGTAAATGCTGGATGTGTTAACCATGTTCCATTGGTACTTCCATTTGATTTAGTAATATTTTTATCTTCAAATACTATTTCTATTGCTTGTGGAGATACTGATAATGCTTCTACATTAAACAACTTATATCTATATCTTGGTATCCATACTAGGTATGCTAATACATCTGCTTCATTTATTATTGTACCTGCTGAAGCACTTTTATATGTATTTCTTGTTGCTTCCGTTACTAAGACTATATTTGCCCATTCTTTTGCTGCATAATCATACCATTTTTGATAAAGATCTGCTTTTACCCAGTTTGTTCCATCCCATTTTATTGGTATCATTCCATCAGATAGTTCTGGTATTGCTGCTCCACTTAAATCAGCATTTACATATAAAATACAATCATTATTAATACTTACATTTAAATTATTATTAATTATTTTTACTTCAATTAAAGTATTTAAATCGATTTCCTCACCAGTTTTGGCATTTAAGACTGGTGGTTTTAATTTACCATCATTTACTAATTGTTGAAAAGTTATACAATAAGTACTACCATTAATATTTGGATATGTATCATCATTATCATCAATATATAAATCAATAGCTGATTCAATCAAAGCTAAACTAGCTGCATCAACATCTTTTTCAGTCTTTTTTAATTTTTCAAGAATTGGCGGAGCCGCTAAAATAACTAATAAAGATAATATTATAATAACAGCCATTAATTCAACTAAAGTAAATCCTCTTTTCATAAGTTACTCCTATTCTCCTAAAATAACAACACGGAAGGCAAACTCCCCTGCACCGCCACCCATAAGTCTATTAAAATTAAAAACTCCTGCATCAGTAGTATTATTATAGGCACCGCCTCGTATGAACCAAGAACTTGTAGCTTCAACAAAGGCATCATAGTCACTATTCCAACTTCGAACTTCACCGGTTGCATCTCCCAAATGTCTTCTATCGTAATCTAATTGATTATTATATGTTGTTCCATATATATATTTATCAAGATATCTGTTCATAGTTGTACTGTCTAAAGTTGCTTGAGAAATCCCAGATGATAATGTCATTAAAGTCAAATTATCTGAATTATACATTACTCCCATAGTTTGTTCCCATGATCCGCCACTCATATCATATATTCCATAGATGTTACCTGTAGTACTTGCTTTTACTCCTTGTGTTGTTTGATATTGGTTTCCAACAGGACAGCTACTACTTCTAACCATATCAGCACTAACTGTATTTCCTGCACATCCTGTTATCGTTCCTAAAAAACCAGTTGTCAAATTAGTATTTATATTATTTATATATATTTCCTTTTCCAAGCCTGTTCCACCAGTATATGTTGGATTTCCATATTTGCCATAATCACTTTGCGATAAATAAGCCACAGCTCCCCATTCAATATTTTTCATCATATGTGAATCATTGATTGCACTGAGACCATATGCCGTAGTATTACTAAATTTTTGTGATGTCGTAAACTGAGCATTAGTATTTTGACCAGTTAATGAACCAATATTTGGTTTTATAGTAGGAGTTGTAGCATCTCCAGTTGTTTCAAATTTTCCTACCCATATTCCATTAGCTTCAGAATTACCAAATGTAAAAGCTGGATGGGTTAGCCAAGAACCATTAATACTACCATTAGATTTACTATGCCATTTATCCTCAAACATTATTTCTATTGTTTGAGAAGTTACCAATGTTGCTCCAACATTAAACAATTTATATCTATATCTAGGTATCCATACTAAATAAGCTAATACATCAGCTTCATTAATAGTAGTACCTGCTAAAGCATTTTGATATGCTACTCTTGTTGCTGCTGTTACTAATACTGCATTAGCCCATTCCTGAGAATTATAATCATACCACTCATTATTTATATCAGCTTTAATCCAATTAGTACCATTATATACAATTGGTATCATACCATTAGATAATTCAGGAGCTGTTGGTTTGCTATACTCTGTGCATTTATTTGCTTCAACTAAACTATAATTATATAAATCATTATTAACAGCAATTTTAACGATTTGATTTACCGCTATTTCACTCTCTTTATCGATATTAATAATTGATTCTTTTAATTCTCCACTTTTTATTAAAGTATCTAATGTTACACAATAAGTATTTTCATTAATATTTGGATAGTCATTTTGCTTATTATCAACATATGAGTCAGCAGCAGTATAGATTAAACTTAAAGTAGCTTTATCAAAAGTACTCCTTGATTTTTTTATTTGATTAACAATTGGAGGAGCCGCTACTGCGACAATAAGAGCAAGTATTGCAATTACTCCTAATAATTCAACCAAGGTAAAACCTTTTTTCTTCTTCATATTACACCTATCCTTATTGTAATTATAACAATTATAGCAAAAAAAAACAACCTTATTTAGTTGTTTCTTCTTGCTTAACTACTTCTTTTCCTTTATATGTACCACACTTAGCACATACTCTGTGTGGTCTAATATCAGCACCACATTTTGGACATTTAGTTGTATCATTTTCAGTTAATTTATAATGAGTTCTTCTCATTCTACCTCTAGTCTTACTAATCTTTCTGAAAGGAACTGCAAATAATTGAATATTTAATTTCATCATAACACCTCTATTCTATAATAAATCCTTTAGTTTTTGTAATTCCGGATTAACTTCCGTTTTTTCCTCAGTTACTAATTCCCAACCATTACCAGATAATTTCATATCTTTTGCTTTAGGGCTTGTAACCTTCATTGGCATTTCCATTAATACATTCTCCCATATTATTGGCAAAATATCAATAGTTTTTTCTAATTTTTGAGGATTTTCATCTATTTCTTCTAATAAATCTTCTAAATTATCTTCTATTTCTACTGTAAAAGGATAATCAACCGGTTCTAAAGTAACAGAGCAAGGTAAAACCATCACACCATCAATTTTCAAACTAAGAATCAAGTTATCTAAACTATCTTTAGTAATAGATCCCTTTACATGTACATTATCCAATTTTAATATGTCTGTTTTAGATAAATATGATTCATCAAAGGTATAATGCTCATCAATATCAATATATTCATCTAAACCACTCATGAGTCTAATAATTTCTATTTCCATTTTCATCACCAGCATAAATATTATAACAAATTATAGGAAAAAAGCAATCTTTTTTAAGTTTTTGTGTTAAAATGAAGGAGGTGATGTTATGAAAAGCGTTGGCATAATTTGTGAATATAATCCCTTTCACAATGGACATTTATATCATTTAAATAAAACAAAAGAATTATACCCTAATCATGTTATTATAGTAGTATTAGGGGGGGCATTTCTTCAAAGAGGAAATTGTAGTATTTTAAATAAATGGGATAAAACCGAAATTGCTTTAAACTATGGGGCTGACTTAGTTATTGAACTACCTTTCCCATTTGCAAGTCAAAGTGCGGATATATTTGCTAAAGGGGCTATTCAAATACTTAATAATTTAAAAGTAGATAATTTAGTATTTGGTAGTGAAAAAGGCGATGTTCAATTATTAAATAAATTAGTAGATTGCCAACTTAATAATAAAGATTATGAAAGAACAGTTAAGAAATATTTAGATGAGGGTATTAATTATCCAACTGCTTTATCTAAAGCCTTACATGATTTAACAGAATATAATATTAAGCAACCTAATGACTTATTAGGGATTAGTTATATTAAAGAAATAAGAAAACAAAATAGTAATATTAAACCTTTTTGTATAAAAAGGACTAATGATTATCACTCGTTAGAATTAGATAATCAAATAAGTAGTGCAACAAGTATAAGGAAAGCATTGAAAGAAAATAAAGATATAAAATCTTATGTTCCAGATTTAACATTTCAATATTTAACTAACAACATAGTAACAGTCGATAAATATTATGATTATCTAAAATATAAAATAGTAAGTAGTATTGACAATTTATCTATTTATCAAACAGTCGATGAAGGATTAGAAAATAGAATTAAAAAATACATTTTTATTAGTAATAATTTAGATGAATTAATAATGAATATTAAAACTAAACGTTATACTTATAATAAATTAAATAGAATGTTTACTCATATTCTTTGTAATTTTACTAAAGAAGAAGCTAATAATTTTAATAACATTGAATATATCAAAGTATTGGGTTTCAATAGTATTGGACAAACATATTTAAATAACATTAAAAAGGATGTAACTATACCTATTATAACTAAATATTCAGATATCAAAAATAAAATGCTTGATTTAGAGTTTAGAGTAAATAGTGTTTACGCAACTATTTCTAATAATATCAATCTTATTGAATTAGAATATAAATCTAAACCAATTATAAAAAAATAGTAATCACTTACTATTTTTTATTTTTGACATATAGGACAATAATATGTACCTCTACCATTAACTTTAATTTTAACTATCTTATTATTGCAAACAGTACATGGTTTACCTTCTTGATTATGAACTAGTAATTCTTGTTGAAATCTACCATGAATACCACCTGGAGCAGTATATGTTCGAATAGTAGTTCCCCCTGCTTCGATTGCTTTAGTTAGCACCTTTTTAGTATTATCAATAATACTTTGTAATTCTTTATTACTTAATTCATTACTTTTTTTTAATGGGTTAATCTTACTTAAAAATAATATTTCATCAGCATATATATTCCCTATGCCAACAATAATACTTTGATCTAAAATTACTGTTTTAATAGGTAATTTTTTATTTTTGTATTTTAATTTTAAATAATCGATAGTTAAATTTTTATCCCATGGTTCTAAACCTAGTTCATTTAATGGTTTAGTATTAAAAATATCTTCCTTTTTAATTAGATGCATCCGACCAAATTTTCTAGTATCTTGATATCTTAATTCTGTGTTATCATCTAGTAAGAAAGAAATATGCTCATGTTTGTTGATTGAAGTACTTGGAGAAGTTAAATTATATTTTCCTTCCATTCTTAAATGACTTAATAAATAATAATCATTAAGCTCAAACATTAACCATTTTCCTCTTCTTTCAATGTTGTTTATCATTTGATCAATAATTCTAATTTTAAATTCATCTGTAGTAGGATATTCAACTATATTAGAGTAGTAGATATTAACATCTACTATTTTTTTATTTAATAGTTGCTTTTTTAACGATTCTTTTACGGTTTCTACTTCTGGCAATTCAGGCATAGTATCACCTCTTCTTAATTATATCATTTTAAATAAAAAAGTGATAATATTATCACTTCACTATCCATGCATTTGGTAGTCTTCTTTGACCGTCAATAGTATTTTGACCACATGGTTTATTTTTTAGTTTTCCTTCGATTGCTAAAACACTTGAAGCTCCACCATCCATATTAGCGGCATTATATGCTCCATATCTTTGTAATATAGTAATTAAATCACTGAAGGAAGCTCCTCCACGAAGATCAAAATTATATTTTTCTCCATTACCATCAATAACTAGGAATAAAACAATTCCATCTTTTCTTTGAGCAATAACTGTACGAGGATTTTTACCTCCACCACCATTGCCTCCGACTTCTGATGGTTTACCATTAACTATTAAGAATGGTCCAAATTGCATTGCATCTCTAATCCCAGCATTCAGTGCTTCTTGAACAGTACCCTTTGATAGAATTAAAACATCATCTTCGTTAAATCCAACAATATTGCCAGATATATGTGATCCATTCCAAACAATTTTCCCATCTTCTATAACTACACCAGTTGGAGTACCACCATTACCATCATAACCACTATCATAGAATCCACCTGCGTTTATCGCTACTTTAGCTTTGTTATTTTTAGCAATATCCGTTACATTTTCACCAACAACACCTAAATTTCGTGCAGATGCTAATTCAACTCTCGAAGGATCATATATAGCTGTTAAGAATACATTATATCCATTATATTTAAATTCAATTAATTTATATAAATCATCCTTATCTCTTTCTAATATTTGCTTTTCATATATTGATGAATAATTATCATTTTCTGATATCTTGCCCACTTCAATTTCATCAGTCTTTGTTTCTTCATTAACTTCAACTATATAATTCTTATTCATTACTTCTTTTATCATTTCATCACTATAAAATATTCTAGCTAGATATGAATGAGTCATAGTGCTCATGGCTGTCGTAACTAAAAGATCACGAAAATAACTCCATGGCCCATATGTTATGAAAAAGCCAATTAAAGCTAAGAAATCTAATACAATTAATGTTATTATTGCTTTTTTCATATTTCACCTACTCTATTATATAAGGATCTTCTTTCTTTCCACTACCAGATTTAACTACAATATTTGGTTTTAAATTAACAGCAGCTCTAACATGTGAATAGCTATCAATATAATCAGCAAAAATCTTTCCGTGTTCTACTACTTTATAAATAGTATCTTTAGCATCATCTTGTCTTGTCATTAAAAAATAATCCTTATAATCTTCCATAAATAAACTTCCCACATGAAGCATTCCTACTTTTCCTGTGGTTGAACTATTATAAATATTTTTATAATCATAGTCAACACTATAATCATAATTACCAGTATACCATTTTGATTCAACAAGATAGTCAGTATTAGTTAGGGTATTATAAAAATCAGTATTTAAGTATTTACCCATACTTTTATCTCTTGAGTAGATATTATCAAGAATAGAAAATCTACTATCCATATTTTTTCCATCTTCTTGAATAAATCCATCCATATATACTTTAATATAGTTATTAGTAATATCAGCTATTCTCCATATATAATCAGAATATTTAATATATTCTCCTACTTTTTTTTGATTCAAAACATTATTACTAGCTGGTTCAATCACATATGGATTAGTTTTACTACCATCTCCACCATATACTTTAACATCTTTTTTTAAATTAATAACAGGTCGCACACCATAACTATAATATGAATGATTTAAATTTGATTCATTATTTACTTTACCTTCAGGATATACATACCATACACTATCATCTAAAGCACCATTGATCGTCCACCAATAAGTATCAATATTTAAATAACTTGCACTTCCAAGGGCACGATTATATTCACTAATTGAAAGTAATCCTACTTTATCCTTAACTGTTTTCTCGCAAATATTAGGGTTTTTATCTACAACATCAATACACCATGTACTATCTGCTATATATACATCCGGATTATATAATGTGTCATAAAAAATACCACTATATTCTTCATTGCTAGGATTTAACCATTCTCTAACATAAGAATTCTTATAGTCGTTATCCATTCCCCATACTATTGATGTCTGATTATCTACTGTAATCATTTTAACCGTGTTATCATCGTTCACACTTATTATTTGCCATAAACGTCCAGAATATGACACATAATTATTAACATCTTTACCCTTATAATAGAAAACACCATTTTTTTCGTATAAACCGTTACCTACTATAACTAAGTTTTTTTCTAAAGAAACGACATTAACTAGTGCTTCTTGTTTCTTTACTTTAGGATTTTCTAAACGATAATAATGTACTAAGCGTGCACCATAATAACACGTTATAAGTAATAAAACTGCTACATTTACAATTATAAACGTTATACAGACTTTATTTCTTCTAGATAATTTTCGCCATTTCATTTATTTACCTCAATCTACTATTAATATATCCCCCGTCATTTCTTTCGGTATATCAATATTCATTACTTTCAAAATTGTAGGTGCAATATCACCTAATTTACCATCTTTAACAGTATATTTCTCATCTGTAATCATAAATGGTACTTTATTAGTAGTATGTGAAGTTAATATATTTCCATTTTCATCTATCATTTCTTCACAATTACCATGATCTGCAGTAATAAACATAATTATTCCTAACTCTTTGCACTTTGTGTATAATCTACCTAAATTATAATCAACAACCTCTACCGCCTTTATAGCAGCTTCTAAATTCCCTGTATGTCCTACCATATCCCCATTAGCATAATTCAAAATAATAACATCATACTTTTCAATAACGCTAAGTAAATTATTTGTAATTTCTTCACAACTCATTTCTGGTTTCATATCGTAAGTAGCTACTTTTGGACTATGAATTAATATACGGTCGCAGCCTTTGATTTCCTTATCTAGACCGCCATCAAAGAAATATGTAACATGCGCATATTTTTCTGTTTCAGCAATCCTAAGTTGTTTTAAATTTAAACTTGAAATATAGTCACCTAAAGTATTTTTTATTTCATCTAATTGATAGGCATGAGTATTTATAACAGTATTTGCTACTGGCATCATAGTAACTAATTTAATATTATTAAATTTTCTTGCTTTAAATTCCTTAAATTCAGAATTAGTAATAGCAGTAAGAATTTCTCTAGCTCTATCACCTCTATAATTTCCCCATATGATACCGTCATTATCACCGATAGTACCATCTTCATCAATAATGGCCGGTTCTACAAATTCATCAGTAATATTTTTATCATAATTATAATTAATTATTTCTTCTGGACTATTAAATTTTTCTCCTAATCCATTAACGATAACATCATAAGCTTTCTTAATTCTCTCCCAGTTATTATCTCTATCCATTGCATAATATCTTCCTGAAACAGTTGCAATTTTTCCTAAACCTATTTCTTTTAAATAGTTTTCTAATTGTGTTATATAAAAATTAGCTTCTTTAGGTAAAGTATCTCTGCCATCACTAAAAGCATGGAAATATAATTTTTTTACATTATTATCTTTAGCCATTTGAATTAGAGCCTTGAAATGTCCCATAAGTGAGTGAACTCCACTATCACTTACTAAACCCATAATATGCAATTTACTATTATTAGTATTAACATGTTTTATAACATCTAATAATTCTTTGTTTTCAAAAAAAGTTTTATTTTTAATACATTCGTTTATTAATTGTGATGGTTGATAAACAATCCTTCCCGCTCCTATATTTAAGTGTCCTACTTCACTGTTTCCCATTTGTCCGTGAAGAAGCCCGACATATTCGCTTGATGCTTCTAAAAGACTATGAGAATATTTGTTCCATAGATATTTTAAGTTCGGAGTATTAGCTAGTTTAATAGCATTTCCATTTTCTTCACTTCTTACACCCATACCGTCTAGTATACACAAAACAACTGGCTTCATCTTATCATCTCCATATTTTATTTTATCATAGATTTTATATCGTTCAACAAAAAAAGTGATATATATCACCTTCTGAGTAATTTTTTAATTTTTAAATCGTCAACATTGTAAAGTATTACTCCATTTTTTTGTATTCCAAAATCAAAATGTTTATCTTTGATTATTTCACCATCAACATTACATACGATTTTCTCTTCTGAATCAATACTAATATGATCACTAGTATACTTATGAACCCGTGGCGAAGATTCATGAGTTTGATTTTTTAATTTTAATATTAATCCTGGTATATAAATTTTAGGCATAGCATCTACTAAATATATATCGAATTGTCCATCATCAATTAAAGCGTTAGGAGCTATTCCGAATCCCCCACCATAATATCTGCCATTACATATTGCCATTAAAGTAATATTTTTAGTAAAACTCTCACCAATATTATAAGTAACAGTCTGACTTTTAAATTTACTTAAAGTATATAAAATACTAGCATTATATAGCCAAGAACGTGGCACACCCTTTTCTTTCATAAGGGATATATTATCCGCTACTTCTGCATCAATACCAATAGAAGCTATATTAATAAAATATTGATTATTTACTCTACCAACATCAACACTATGTATTCCTTCTTCTAATATTGGTACTGCCTTAATAAAATCATTTCCACTACCAGCACCGACAATACCTAACATTGCATTGCTATTAACAATTCCGTTTACTACTTCACATAAAGTACCGTCACCACCAACACTATATATTATCGTTTTTTCTAAACCATAAGCATATAATTTAGTTAATTCTGTAGCTTCCTTAGGTTTACTAGTATAATGAATTTTATAATCAATTCTTTGTTCATTACAAATATTTTTAATAATTTCTCCAATTTTTAAGGCATAACCTTTACCTGCAACTGGATTAACAATAAATACTCTTTTCATAAATCCCCCTGTAAAAATTATTATACCCCGTTAAGATATTTTGTCAATAAAAAAGGCTATATGCCTATCTTATTAAATTCTAATTTTAACTTATCTGCTATCGTAACAATAAATTCTGAATTGGTTGGCTTTGCTTTATCAATATCAACACTATGTCCAAATATTTCTTCCATTAGTGTCCAATCGCCTCTATTCCAGCTTACTTCGATAGCATGTCTAATAGCTCTTTCTACTCTTGAAACAGTAGTGTTATATCTACTAGCAAGTTCAGGATATAACTCTTTAGTAATACCTCCTATTGTTTCTGGTTTCATATAAATTATTTCTATTCCATCTCTTATATATTGGTATCCTTTAATATGTGATGGAATTCCTAATTCATGGAGTATTTTTGTAATAGATATTTGTAAATTGTTATGGTGAAAATCGATTCCTTTAGTTTCTACAATCTTAAAACATTCCAAGATTCTTTTTTCTAAATCATGAATATCAAAAGGTTTAAGAATATAATAATTTACTCCATATTCTGCAACTTCTCTTATGACTTCACTAGCATTATAACTAGTTGAAACTATAACTGGTTTTTTAATTTTTCGTTTTTTCATTTCTTCTAGTACATAGATACCATCTTTATTTGGCATTATTAAATCTAATATAACAATGTCATAGTTATCCATTTCTTTTTCAACTACTTCGATACCTTCCAAACCATCCTTAGCGCTTAATACTAAATCAATATTTTCACGATCTTTAAAATATTCTTTTACCATTTCTATTAAATTAGTATTATCATCAATCATCAAAACTCGGATTTTTTCCATATGTCTCTCCCTCTATTTACAAACAATATATATTATATGCTATCTAACGACTATTTTCTAGAGTAAAATATATCTAGTTTTGTCGAATTTTGTCGAAATAAAATAAAAAATGTCGTTAACTTGTAACGGCATCGATTATCTTGGTAAATTTGTTTATATCTAAGGAAGCACCACCGACTAAAAAGCCGTCTATTTCTTCTATTGTATTTAATTCTTTAATATTTTTTTCATTGACACTACCACCATATAAAACACGAATATTAGAATGTTTAAACAAACTTTCAACTGCTCCCTTTATATATTTAGTAGTACCTATAATATCTTGAACCGTAGGTGTTATATTACTGCCAATTGCCCATATTGGTTCATAAGCAATAATAACATTATCAAACATATCTGCTTCAAATCCTTGTAAATCATTAATAATTTGTCTTTTAATAATTTGTTCAGTCTTATGCATTTCTCTTTCGGATTGACTTTCGCCAATACATAAGATAACAGTAAGTTTGTTCTTAATAGCCTCAATAACCTTTTTATTGATTAAGTTATCATCTTCTTTAAAATGAATTCTTCTTTCACTATGACCGATTATAGAGTATTTTACACCCATACTATATGCTTGTTTAGGGCTTAATTCCCCAGTATAAGCCCCTTCACTTGCAAAAGAAGTGTTTTGTACACCTAAAGAAAAATTATTACCTAAAAAGTATGGAATATATATACTTGTAGGACATACTACAACATTTTCACCAGACACTTCCTTTTTTAAAGCCTCTACATATGATTTGGTTTCATCATACATCATATTCATTTTTAAGTTTCCAACAACTATTCTGCCTTTTCCCACAAATGTTTCCTCCTAAATAATTTCTTAAGTTTCGATAGAAAACTCGTTTTATTTTTTTCAATAGCAATCTTATAAACATTTAAAATGTTATTAGCAAAAACAGAAGGAGAATATTTCTTAACACTTTCCCTAGCATTTTCGCTCATTTTAGCTAATTTTTTTCTATCTTCAAAAAGTTCTTGAACATATTGTATATATTCTTTTTCATTCTTAAATAAAAATCCATTATATCCATTAATAACAGTGTCATAACTATCATCTTCAATACAAACAACTGGTTTTGATGATGATAATGCTTCGATAACTGTTATACCTTGAGTCTCAGCTTTAGATGCCATTACAAAAACTTGTCCTAATTGATAATAATAAGGTGATTCCTCAAAAGGATAAAGCCCTGTGAAAACAACATTATCTTCCAATTTCTTTTTATGAACAAGCTTTTTAAGATTTTCTAAAGCATTCCCTGAACCACAAATTATCAACTTAATATTAGAATTATATTTTATTAATTTAGGCATTGCATTTACTAAGAAGACAATGTTTTTTTCTTCCGAAACTCTACCTAAATACATAATACCAAAATCAGTATCTTTAATACCAAATTCCTTTTTGTATCCATTTAAAACATTTTTTGAAACACTTTCTTTATAATACTTATCAATTTCAATGATATTAGGTACAATATGAATATTGCGATCAACATGATACTTCTTTAAGAATTTTTCCCTTACTTTAGCAGTCGGAACAATTAATTCTTGAACTGTTTTATCACAATAAAACTTAGTTAAATATTCAACTATTTTTTTACTTAGACTATCAAAATATCCTTTAGTTACAAAATAAACACAATCTTCATAAGTTGTATGATAAGTATGGACAATTGGTATATTTAATTGCTTAGCAATTATTCTAGCATAAGTCCCAATTCCAAATTCAGTATGAGAATGAATTACATCCAATTTCCATTTTTTGATTGTTCTTGTTGTTCTAATTGAATATGGATAAACCAATTTAGTCCCTGGTATGGGAGTTGGTATTCCTGGGATTCTGATAATTTTTTCATTTTTATCGTATATGTATTTTTGATTTTCCAAGTTGCTAGTTATAATGTATACTTCATGCCCTTCTTTTTCTAAAGTCTTACGTAGTGAATCAACACTAGTTACAACTCCACTCAGATAGGGATAATAAATATCAGTAAACATTCCGATACGCATATTCATTCTCCTTCGTTTTATTTATCATCAATAACAGCAATTCCACTGAGAACCTTACCTTCAAGCATTTCTAGTGAAGCTCCCCCACCAGTTGAAATGTGAGTAAAAGCTTCTTTATATCCAAAGTTGATTGCAGCTGAAGCTGTATCACCACCACCGATAATAACAGTAGCATCTAAATCTTTTAATATTTCAAGTACTTTTTTAGTTCCCTTAGCAAAGTTTTCTATTTCAAAAATGCCAACTGGTCCATTCCAAATAACAGTCTTACATTCACTCAAATATTGTTTAAATATTCCTATTGTTTTATTTCCAATATCTACGCCCATTTCATCACTTTCGATATCACCGATAAAGCATTCATGATACGGTGCATCTTCTGAAATTTCTTTAGTACATACAACATCAATTGGTAAAATAATCTTGTCTGGATTTTCAGTTAATATCTTCTTACAAAAGTCAAGACTATCTTCATCAAGTAATGATTTTCCTATTTGTAAACCATTAGCCTTTAAAAAAGTATAAGACATTCCTCCACCAATTAAGATATAATCCGCAACTTTAGCTAAATTTTCAATGACTCCTATTTTGTCGCTTACTTTAGCTCCCCCTAGAACGACCGCAAAAGGACGTACAGGCTCTTTTATTGCACTTCCTAGCATATTAAGTTCCTTTTCAATTAAGAAACCAATACCATTTGGTAATATTGATGCAATTCCAACATTAGATGCATGACTACGATGACTTGTACCAAAAGCATCATTAATATATATATCACCTAATTTAGCCCAGTATTTAGCTAATTTTTTATCGTTTTTACTTTCTTTTTCACCATCTAAATCTTCATAACGGGTATTTTCCATTAGTAATACATCCCCACTATGCATATTTTTAATAGCTTCTTCCAATTCTTTCCCTCTAGTATAAGGAACAAATATAACTTCTTTCTTTAATAATTCACTTAATCTAACACTTACTGGCTTTAAAGTGTTTTCTGGTTTATCACTTTCTGATTTGATACGACCTAAATGTGACATTAATATCACTTTAGCTCCTTCATTTATTGCATAATTAATTGTTTCTAAACTTTCAATAATACGATTATCATCAGTAATTATATTGTCTTTAATTGGTACATTAAAATCAACCCTAATAATTACTTTCTTATCTTTTAATTTGAAATCTCTAATTGTTTTTTTCATTCTTCCTCCTATATATCAAAACGATTTTTATCTACTTCAAAATTTGCTTTTACTTCTTCAGGAGTCAATGCTCGATTATATATCATAGCACTTCCTATTTTACCTTGAAAGAAAGTGGTATACCCATATCCTACTCCTAGGATTAAAGGATCAGCCACAACTATTATATCATTAATTGTTCTAGTAACTTCACCTATACTTTTACCATTAATATAGCCAATAAGCTTTCCGCTAGCTTTTGATGTTACGGCTGTAATATTAATCCATTGATTTTGTTTTATATTCGTGCAGGTTACACGATTATTGGTAGTCCCATCAGCAATATTAAAAAGTACATTGCCTGCCAATCCACTATTTCTTAATAAATATGCATTTGATGCCCATCCACCATTTAGTCCTTTAATAATAAGTCCTCCACTGAAAGTAGCAGAAGTCATTTTAAAAGTCACACTTAAAGTAAGAGCATCTGTAATATTTAACATTGAACTATTTCCACTATTGATATAATCATTGATTCCATCAAAGTTAACACCATTGTCATAACTAAGTGGAAAAGTAAAATTTACTAGTGTACCATTATTACCATTACCACTTAAATCTTCCCATATATTTCCTTCGGGTTGATGATATCCATCGTAATGTAAAATTAAATTATTTTTTACATAACCACTTAGATCACTATCCATATTTACATATTTATAAGTAATAATATTATCATTACCTGTAGTAGCTATAATAGTAAAATTATCAATATCTTCTTCATTTACTCCCTTTATATTATCTTTAACTAATTCAGCATCTATTAACGTACCTACACGAATAAATGCTTTAGCACCAATATTATCTAACTCGGGAAACAAGTCTCTATTTTGTTCAACATATGTTTCAGCTGCAAGCTCAAGACTTTGAGATAATTCTTCACTCTTTTTTGTTTTAGAATTATCTAACAATTCAATAATAGCTGGTACTGTAATTAATAATAATATAGATAAAATTAGAATAACACCTATTAACTCAACTAATGTAAAACCTTTTTTGTTTTTCATGATACCACAATCACCTACTATTATTTTATCACATTTTTTTATTATTTCATAAAAAAAGTAAGTTTCCTTACTTTCTTGTTAATTCTCCTAAATATTTAGCAGTTCTAACCATTTGAGCACTATAACCCATTTCGTTATCGTACCATGCCATTATCTTAACTAGTTGTTTTCCTTCTACTTCTAGTACATCAGTTAATAAACCATCAACAAGTGATCCTAGGGTAGAACCTATAATATCACTAGATACAACTGGATCCATTGTAAATCCCATTGTTTCACTGACATTTTTCTTTAATACATCATTAATTTCTTCAACAGTAACATTTTGTGATAATTCAAGAGTTAAATCTACTACTGAACCAGTACTTGTAGGTACTCTTAATGCGCTACCATCTAATCTCCCTTTTAATTCAGGAATAACTAATCCAATAGCACTAGCTGCTCCTGTTGATGAAGGAATGATATTAGCTGCTCCTGCACGTCCACGACGAGCTTTAATCCCTTTTGGATGAGCAACATCCAATATTACTTGGTCATTAGTATAAGAGTGAACTGTAGTCATATATCCTTTAACAATACCAAAAGCATTATTAATAGCATATACTACAGGTGCTAAGCAGTTAGTTGTACAACTAGCTGTACTAATTACTTCTTCACTACCATCTAAAATATTTTCATTAACATTGAATACAACTGTTTTTACATCACCTTTTGCAGGTGCAGAAATAATAACATGTTTAGCTCCTGCCTTAATATGACTAACACAGTCTTCTTTACTTGTAAATCTTCCAGTACATTCAAATACTTCATCGATTCCTAATTCTTTCCAAGGTAAATTACTTGGATCTTTTTCAGCATATACATTAACTTTTCTATTACCTATAATAATATGTTTATCATCAAAACTAATTTCATTAACACGATAGTTACGATGATTAGTATCATATTTTAATAAGTATGCTAATTGTTCTGAGTCAGTTAAATCGTTAATTGCTACTACTTCAAAATTAGGATCTTCCTCCATAATTCTAAAAACTAATCTTCCTATTCTTCCAAAACCATTGATTGCTACTTTAATCATTTTATATCTTCCTTTCTAATCATTAAAACAACCTCCACCAATAAATTCTCTTAATAGAGATTCCTTTGGCACATCATCACTTGGAATAGGTAAAAAATTTCTTAAGAAATTAATTAACCTAATTGCTTCTGGATATGTTTCATCATCTTCTGGCACACAGAATAATAATGGTTCTGCATACACTTTTAGTACACCAATTTCATATAACATTGCCGTATTAATAACAATGTCACAATCATCTTGATAAGGGAATATATATTTTTCTTCCCCTTCCCTAATTTTTTTCCACATTGTTAAAGTATCTTTGGCACCATAACCGCGGAACTTATTATCACGAATAATTCTTCTTAATATTCTTGTATCACTTGTATGAACACGATTATGATAGTCAATATTTAACTGTGTTAATGGACATACATAAATTTTAAATTTATTTTTTCTCTCAATAGACATTGTAAGATCATCATTAAGAGCATGTAGTCCTTCAATAATAACAATATCTTTTTCGCCAATTTGTAAATAGTTATCTTTAAATTCCTTCTTACCAGTAACAAAATTAAACCTTGGCATTAAAATTTTTTCACCATCTAGTAATTTAGCTAAATGTTTATTAAATAAATCAATATCAATAGCTCGTACTGATTCAAAATCATATTCACCATCGGTATCTCTAGGACAATCTTTTCTTTCTAAAAAATAATCATCAATAGATATACTATGTGTCCTAAAACCACGGGCTGTTAAATAGATTGCTAATTTTTTAGAAGTAGTCGTTTTACCACTAGATGAAGGACCTGCGAGTAAAACAAATTTAACATTGTTTTTATTTTTGTACACGATATCACTAACTTCTGATAATTGATTTTCATAATAAACTTCTGATAATCTTATGACTTCATTATATCTACCTTCAGATACTATTGAATTTAAATCAGCGGCTGTAACTATTCCTACCATTCTTCCCCATTTGGTATATTCTAAGAAATTTTCAAATACTTTTTTATGATGAACATAATCTAATGTACACTCAGGGTTGTATATTGTCGGACTAGATAATACAAAACCATTATCTTTTATATAAGTTAATTTAAAATCATCAATGTCTTTAGTACTATTTGCTAACTCACCAAAAAAATAGTCATATATATCATCTAAACGATATAAATTAACATAACTATTGCTAATATATTTTAAAACGTTAACTTTATCAACTTGTTTTTTATTAGTGAAATACTTAATTGCATCTAATCTAGAAACACTAACTTTATTAAATAACAAATTTTCTTTTACTAATTCATACATCTTTTCTTCAATAAGTTTAATAGTATTTCTATCCAAATCTGCATCTATTAATTCACAGTAAACACCTTTATCAATCGAGTGTTCAATTACAACTTCAGTATCTTTACCAAATACTTTTTTTACTGCTACAACCAATAATAATTGGAGACTACTTGCATAAACACTATTACCAGTTATACTACTACGATCATAGAAATCAATATCATGTCGCTTATGAATGGTACGATTTAAACTTGATAAATTGTTATCCATTTTAGCAACCAATATAGGATAATTAAAATATTTTTTAAAGTCTCTACTTATTTCCTTTAAGGTTGTCCCAATGGGATATTCTTTTGTAATAATGTCTCTAAAGTTAATCTTAACCATTTTCTCCATATTATTCCCTCTCTATTCTATACATACATTTTATCAAAAAATATGCATTTTGTCACATATTTTGATACATATTTTTTTATTTAGTGACTTATTATAATAAGGAGGTGAAGGATAATGTTAATTCCAACAGTGATTGAAAAGACCAATAATAATGAAAGAGTGTACGATTTATATTCTAGGTTATTAAAGGATAGAATTGTTATGCTAACAGGTGAAATCGATGATGCTAGTGCTAATATTATTGTGGCAGAATTATTATATTTAGACTCTCTAAACAACGATGATATTAGCTTATATATTAATTCGCCTGGTGGAAGTGTTACTTCAGGGATGGCTATATATGATACAATGAATTTTATTAAAAGTGATGTTTCAACTATCTGTGTTGGGATTGCTGCAAGTATGTCAGCATTTCTTCTTTCAAGCGGAGCAAAAGGTAAAAGATTTTGTTTACCAAACAGTGAAATAATGATTCATCAACCTTTAGGTGGTGTTCAAGGCCAAGCAACTGAAATCAAAATTGCTGCTGAAAGAATTTTAAAATTAAAAGAAAAGTTGAATGTATTATTATCAAAAAATACTGGTAAAGATTTAAAAGTGGTTGAACAAGATACAGAAAGAGACTATTTTTTAAGTTCCAAAGAAGCATTAGAATATGGATTAGTTGATGATATATTATAAGAAAATGATTTTATAGTATTTCATAATACTATCTTTTTTACATAAAATACAATTGATTTAATAATCAAAATATATTATAATTATTTAATCAAAGGAGGATATCATGGAGAAAACTTATATTATGCTTAAACCAGATGCAATAAAAAGACATTTAGCGGGTGAAATAATTAATAGAATAGAAAAAAAAGGTTTCAATATTACGGCTATGAAAATGTTTGAATTAACAGAGGAATTATTGAAGGAACATTATGCACATCTTGCAGACAAACCATTTTTCGGAGAAATAGTTAAATATATGACATCAGGCCAAGTAATTGGAATGGTTGTTGAAGGTGATGGAGTTGTTGATGGGATGAGAAGATTAATTGGACCAACAAAATGGTTTGAAGCTCTTCCAGGTACCATTAGAGGGGATTTTGCTTTCTCAACTCAAGATAACTTAATCCACGGTTCAGATTCTGTTGAAAACGCTGAAATTGAAATTAAAAGATTCATGATTTAATGAATAAAATAAAATTTTATATATTTTTTTAACAAGTCAAAAAGGGAATTATTTTTTATTCCCTTTTTTTATTAAAAAAGACAGTGTATTATCTGTCCATTTTATTATTATTTTGATTGGTAACTTGCAGTACTTCCTAATTGTTGCATTCCTGATTGAACTAATCTCTTAGTAATTTCTCCCCCAACTGAACCATTAGCTCGTGAGGTAGCATCAGGACCCATATTAACACCTAGTTCGTTTGCTATTTCCCATTTCATTTTATCAATTGCTTGTCTTGCTCCAGGTACTGTTAATTTATTTTTTGATCCACTGTTATTATTACTATTATTCATTTTTTCTCACCTCCTGTACACTAATATAATGTGTACATTTGGTGTTTTTATAAGTGGTAATTTATGGTTTACAAAATATCATTACAATCATTTAAACTATTGTTTTTTAGCGTTTCAATATTGCTCACACATTCATCCACTAAAGACTCAAAATCAAATGTTTTTTCATATTCAATACATTTATCTAATTCAGGATGAATAACCGGATGCTTTGGTAAAAAAATTGTACAACAATCTTCATAAGGTAAAATACTAGTTTCATAAGTTCCAATTTTTTTAGCTATATCGATTATTTCTAATTTATCCATACATGCTACTGGTCTAATAACTGGCATATTAGTTACGTTATTAATAACACTCATACTAGTTATTGTTTGACTAGCTACTTGTCCGATACTTTCTCCATTAATAATGACTTTAGCATTTCTTTTTACAGCAAACTTTTCACAAATACGATACATCATTCTTCTCATAATGGTTATCATATAATTAGAAGGAACATTCTTATATATAGTTTCTTGTAATTTTGTAAAAGGCACAACATGTACTTTTATATTTCCAGAATACTCGTTGATAATATTTGCTAAAGTTATAACCTTATTTTTGGCATTTTCACTTGTATGAGGAGGAGATTCGAAATATAGACATTCAATATCAACTCCACGTTTTAAAGCCAAATACCCTGCTACTGGACTATCAATACCACCACTAAGCATTAACATTCCTTTACCTTGAACACCTACTGGATATCCGCCACTTCCTTTTATTTCATTAGTATAAATAAAAGTACCTTCTTCTCTTATTTCAATATGTACTAAAAGATCAGGATTGTGTACATCAACCTTACAATCAATATTTTTTAAAACTAATCCTCCAATATGACTATTAAAATCCATTGTATGAATAGGAAAAGTTTTTAAGCTTCTTTTTGTATCAATTTTAAAAGTTTTAAAATTTTCCTTTTTTACAATTTCCAACACTTTTTCTTCTATTTCTTCAATATTAGTATTCACTCTTTCACATATTACTATACCATGAATACCAAATATTTTAGTTAACGATGAAACAACTTTTTCTATATCATTATCATTAACTTCTATATACATTCTTACACGATCTTTTTCTATTTTTATATCATAATTTTTTAATAAACTAAAAATATTTTTTTCTAATAACTTTATAAAAGTACCACGATTGGCCTTTTTAGTTGTTAATTCTCCATATTTTATTAATATTAATTTATCCATACTATCACCCAAGTAATTATATCACAAAATTAAAAAAGATTTAGTAAAAACTAAATCTCTCTTTCATTTCCATATAAACTAAGTAGTTTATTATAAATTCCTGGTTCTACTTTATTTAAGGTATTAATTGTTAATTCTAAGGATTTTTGATATTCACCCTTAAAGAAAAGTATTTCAGCATTAGTTAAATATTGATCTAAATCTTCAATTGCTGAACGATAACGGTTACCATATATAATAGCCATTTCCGCAAACATTGCTGTTTTCATAATTTCCTTTGTTTTCTTAAATAATTTTAAAACTAAATCTCTCGCCGTATCAACTCTAGTATTTAGAACACCTATTGTAATAGGTTTTTTATCTAATTCTTTTACAATTTCTCTAATTGCACTTTGAGCTTCATTTAATTCAACAAAATAAGTTTTAGGAATAACTGGTAAATTATACTCTCTAATTTTTGATTTAGAATCTTTTAATAATAACTTAACTTCTTCTAATTGTTGTCTTGCACGAACTTCATCTTCTTTCATACTACTAATCGCATCTAATGAATTATCTAAACGATCTTCAATAGCTGAAAGTTTTAAAGATAATAATTCTATTTCTTTAGTTAATTTAGAATAAGCAAATGTACTATTGCCAGTATGATCAACTAATACTTTATGGTCAGCATTTAAACCTTTTAATTCTTCTCTAATACTAATTAATAATTCCATATCTTCATTAGATAAATTGTATAAAGCTTTTATATCTTCTATTTGGTTAAATATATCCGCAATTAAACCATTTATTTTTTTTAATTTTTTAATAAACGAATCATTAATTTCTTCATAATTTTGACGATTTATTTTTTCTTTTTCAAAATCATTAAATATTGAATCAAAGTAATCTAATAAAACCCTTAGTTCGAATAAACTATCCTCTAAGTTTAATACTCGACTACGAACCATTACATCTTCTATTTTTTTATTAGCTTCAGAAATATTATATTCAATATTTAAATAATCAAGTGGATATCCTGTATTAATCATTTTTTGATATATAGCCTCAGCTTCTTTTATTTTTTTAGGAATAATGTTAGTTGCCATTAAAACAATAGCAGGAACTTCTTCAATAACTACAGCCATATGTTTTAGCATTTCATCAATAGCTTTAATTATTTTAGTAACTTCCGTATATTCATTATTTTCCATTACTCTTTCAAAATCTTCAAATCTTCTAGCAATATTTTCAAATTGTAAGGAAATTGATTTGGCAATTTCTCCATATTCTCCTCTTGTATCACTAAATTTTTGAAATAATTCACGATAAGTTGTTTTTAACTTAGTAATGATAGTTCTATTCTTTTCTTCACTATTTGTTATTTCTTTAATTTCATCCATTAAAAATTCTGAATTAGTTCGGACCTTATATATTTCCATTTCCAATTTGGCAATTTTATATATAGTTCCTTTATAATCCATTTGTGAAAGTGAATATTCAGCTTCTAAAATCATTTCTGTCAACTTAGGTATTTGTGTACCTTTAATGGCATGCAAACGATTTTTCCACTCATTATACATTACTTCTAATTTTTCATTTTTTAAAAATGATTCTATTTTAGCAAGTTCAGGCATAATGGGTGCACCATCAATTAGATTTTTTTCCACATCAAGTTCGTCTATTCGTTTTCTAATGTTTTTGTTTTTGGTGTTCTGAATTATGTTGAGTACAATTACTACTAATATAACTGTAATAAAAAACAAGGATATAGCTGCTAATATAGTTTCATTCATTGTATTCACCTCACTATTATAATTTTATCACACATTCGACTTTTTTTGCACAATTTTTTAAAAGTTTTTATCAATTCCAATTTGACTTATCTTTTAAAATTAATTATAATATCTCATGTACTTTTATGGGGGAATTATAAAAAATGGAAAAAAGTAAATTCACAAAGTTAATTACAGATTACATGGTCATGAAACCAGATGTAAAGAGTATTATAGGATACGGTTCAGCTATCAAAAAGCAAGCTAATGATGATGGTGGCGAAAAACAAATTGATTTAATCGTAGGTGTTGAAGACCAAGCATTTTGGCACCAATATAATCATATGATTAATCCTGAAGACTATTCTCAAAAGGGTTTTGAGTTTATGCAAAATCACCCTAAGTTTTTTAATTTGGGAACACCCGTTAATTTTCTTACCTATTTACCATATGAAAACAACTGTTTCAAATTAGGAATCGTCGAATACGATAAATTGGTAGAAGATTTAACAACATGGAAAAGTGGATATTTAGCTGGTAGATTACAAAAGGCTATTGAAATTGTTGAATCTGATCCAAAATTGGATGAAGCAATTAGAAAAAATCGTGAAAATGCATTAAGAGTAGCGTTATTATTACTACCGGAAGAAAAAAATAATCTAAATGATTTATATTTTCAATTATGTTCATTATCATATTTTGGTGATATTAGAATGTACTTTAGAATGGAAAATCCAAATAAAGTAAGTAATATTGCTAAAGGCAGTTTTGATGAATTACATGAGATTTATTCTGAAGTTAATAAAGACTTCTATACACTTACAGATGGAACTATAGATATTAATAGAGAATTGTTGATTAGTCAAATTAATGAATTACCAAATAGTTTATTAGTTTATATGAATAAACATAATTTTAATGTTGATCACATAAGTATAGATCAACTATCTTCACTACAATCTTTAATAAAAGCATATATTAAACAAATGAATTTAAAAAGTAGTACTATACAACCTATCAAGGGCATTATGATAAACGGAATTCAAAAAACTAAAGAATATGCTAGACATAAACAAGAAAAAAGTCAACAAAAGTAATATTTTTTGTTGACTATCCATATAAAACATAATATAATTATAAATGCGATGTATCAAGCAGCGTTATTCAGAAGATTATAACGTGTTTATTCCCTTTAGGGGTTATTTGTAACTTGTGCTGCAAAGCGAAGATATTAATATAATACACCCTATAGTCTGACTGAGTAACCTCATTTATTCGCAAGTAGAATGGAGGAAAAAGAATGTCAAGATACACAGGACCAACATTTCGTAAAAGCCGTCGTTATGGATTTTCAATTACTGAAACTGGTAAAGATATAGCAAGAAAGCCATATATTCCAGGGCAACACGGTAAGAAACATGGTAAGAAATTATCTAACTATGGAATTCAATTACAAGAAAAACAAAAAGTTAAATTCATGTATGGTTTAACTGAAAAGCAATTCAGAAAAACTTTTGAAGATGCTGGTAAGTTAAAAGGAGTTCATGGTGAAGATTTCTTAAAGCTTCTTGAAAGCCGTTTGGATAACTTAGTTTATCGTATTGGATTTGCTACTACTAGAAATGGTGCTAGACAATTAGTTAACCACGGACATATTACTGTCAATGGTATAAAAGTTGATATCCCATCTTATAGAGTAAAACCAGGAGATGTAATTGGTGTTAAAGAAAATGCTAAAGAAATGGTTGTTATTAAATCAGCTCTAGAAGCTCTAAGCAAACGTGCTGAATTTATAACCTTTGATGAAGCTAAGATGACAGGAACTTATGTAAGATATCCTGAAAGAGGCGAATTAAACGCTGATATTAATGAATCACTTATTGTTGAATTCTATAATAAGTAATATTAAAAAGAATATTAAAAATATTCTTTTTTTTGTGTTAAAAAAAGATAGAACAAATTCTTTCTTTTTATTATATTATTTCCAAAAAATCTTATTTATTATTGACGATTTGCGCCTTGTCCACCGCCGTTATGACTTCCAGGCCCAGTGTTAGTTTCAGTCCCTGTTCCACTACTAGTTTCAGTTTCCTTAGGTGTCGTTTCTTCATCAGTAGCTTGTTCTTTTGGTAAACTCATTTCTTTCACTGCATTATATGAGAAAAATAAAGTCGTTAATTGTAACATATCTGTACTATCAATTGCTTCATTTAAATAGTAAATAGCTTTATAGATATATCCTTCTGGATTAATCCATACTTCACCTCTAATATCAGTCTTAAATGCAATATCTTCAATTTTAGTACCTTTTAATGCTTCTTTCATTGCAGATTGTTTTACTGATACATCATATACCTTATATGATATATCACCTATTTTATCTACTCTTTTTTCTTCACCTTTTGTTAAATTATCTAGAATATCTAGATATAAACTAGGTTCACTGTATGCTACTTCATCCTTGATTTCTTCATACTTGTTATCAGTAACCTTATATGTTTTATTATCAAGAACTAATATATATTCTTCTGTTCCTGCTTCTTGTTTTGAAGAACTACTAGAAGCACTATTCTTGATTTTTATTTGTTTGTCCATATAATTAGTTATACGAACTATTTCATTTACTTGTTTTCCATTATAATTGCCTTTGATTCTTAAGTCTAATTGATATCCATTCATCTTATCACTAACATCAGTGTTTTTATAAGACTTTTTAATATCCTTGTCTACACCACACCCCACTAATAATAAGCATATCATTAATAAACTAAATACTTTTTTCATTTTTACCTCCTAATTTTATTATTTTTTTATGCTCCTAAATAAGTAATTCTTGCATAACCATTTCCGGCTCTTCCTGTCATAGTTCCACCACTTGGATTTGGCATTGTAGCATTGCCAGCAATTGTTTGTCCTGAAGTAACTCCACCAATATAACCAGAGCCACCGCCGCCACTACCCATAGTAGCAGAGTCATCACAGCCTCTTCCGCCGCCGCCGCCGTAGTAGCCACCACCACCACCAGCTCCACCAGAGTCATCAGTATCACCAGTCGCATTGCCTCCATTACCGCCTTGGCCTAAAGTTCCAACAGTACCTGCTCTGGTACCAGAACCACCACCTAAGCCACCAGCAATTTGTGTGCCGGCAAGTCCACCATAGCTTGCATTTCCAACTCCACCAGATGTTCCACCACCGACACCACCTAATGTACTTTCTTCTGAAGTGCTGCCTCCGCCGCCACCGGCTACGATAATTCTGTTAGCTAACAATCTGCCACCAATTCTTACATCGGTAGCCCCACCGCCTCCACCAGCTGTAGCACTGTCGGAACTGTCACCACTCATACCACCACCATTGAATCCTCCAAACGAAGTCATAGTAGTGCTATCACCTTGACCACCTACATATACGTAGATTTTTTGTCCAGCTGTTAGTGATATATTACCAACCGAATATCCACCATTACCACCAGTTGTTCCTCCACCTTGGCCACCCCATAATTCTAATTGGTAATTGCCTGTTGTTGGAACAGTAACCTCATAATATGTATAATTTACAAAAGCAAAATTGTTTGGATTCGTAGTTGATAATGCTACTGGTTGAGCAACAATTTCACGAACGGGCATTAAATTCGGTGGAAAACCAACAAGGATCCACACACTATTAAATCTGTATATATCGGTGCCTTTTATTGTTACACTTACAAATGAATTTCCAGCAAAAGCATAACTATCTATTACTTCAACACTTGCCGGAATTGTTATCTTTGTTAATTGATTTTCTTCAAAAGCTCCTGCATCAATATAACTTAATGTAGGTAAAGTATCTAAATTTAAACTTTTTATCAAATTGTATGCAAACGCATCATCACCAATATATTCTAAACTAGGAAGGTTATCTAAAATTAGTGTACTTATTTGATTATAACTAAATGCATCCCATCCTATTTCATCTAAATTTGGTAGATCTTTTATTATTAAAGAACTTATCATATTATTTTCAAATGTTTCACTACCTATATAATATAGATTAGTAAGCCCTGATAAATCTATATTTGATATTTCATTACCATTAAAGGCCCCACTTCTTATGTTTTCTAGACTAGTCAAATCACTTAAATCTAAATCAAATATTGAATTATCAGCAAAAGCCCATTCTTTGATTTCTACTAACCCTTCCGGAAATTCTACACTTTCAATATATTTACTTTGATAATCCCAATCATAATAATAACCATTACTACAATCATATTGTAAATCTACTTCTGCATAGGTTGTCCCATTATAACACCACTTAGTTGCACCTGTAATAAATGCTGCGTTTCCTATGTATTCAACATCTACACCATCTATTTTACTGGGGATAAATACATCCATTGAACAAATAGGATTTTCTTTATCATAATTCAAAATTGTCCCAGTACTTGCATCAAAGCTATAACATACATATTCAGGATCTGAAGATGTTAAATCATAACTAGTATTTATTGACCTACATGGTTCATCAACATAACTATATTCATATTTATCATATGGTTCATTATATTCAATTACTACACAACCATTTAAATTTGTTTTGGTATTTCTTGGATCTATAAGAGAATTTTGTTCAATATATCCTTCAGTAATCAAATCTTTAATTCTTATATATGTTTTGTTAGTTGTTGAAATTCGATCAACATTTTCAATTCCCCATTCTCTAGTAACACTAACAATTGTTTCAACTTGTTTATTGTATAACCTTTCTTTTGAATCTCCTAGCAATCTAGTAATAGAAGGTATAGCAATTAAACCTACTAATCCTAGTATTATAATAACCGTCAATAACTCTACTAAAGTAAAACCTTTTTTTATACTAATTCACCCCACATCTTATTAATAATATCCATTTTTAAATCAAGATGCATTTTAAGCCCCTAAATAAGTAATTCTTGCATAACCATCACCGGTTTTTCCTGTCATGGTTCCACCTGTTAGATCTGGCATTGTAGCATTACCAGCTATTAATTGTTCTCCAGTCATATAAAATCTTACATCTGGAGCATATCCTGCTGGCTTAAATGATGAAGCGGTAAAAACATATCCTGAGCCACCGCCACCACCTTGGGTATCGGATCCGACACTACTTGATGAAAGTGTTCCACCACCGTACCAGCCGCCGCCACCGCCGCCGCCGTCACCCATATTAGTACTTCCACCTATACCAAAGCTGCCTCCTGATCCAGCTGAATTTTGGGTTGCGTTATATGTAGATGTTCCAACTCCATCAGTACCACCACCATGGCCGAATACATCTCCACTATCTTCACCACCACCACCGCCGCCACCAGCGACGATAATTCTACTATTAAGACTAGCAGCATCAGACCATTTTCCAGAAACTAAACGAATATCTGTGGCTCCTCCTCCACCGTTACCAGGTTCATTAGCATATGAAGCATGTCCACTTCCACCGCCATTCCATCCACCAGATGCAAATCCCATTAATGATGAACTACCATAACCACCAACATATACATATAATATATCTCCAGCAGTTAACGAAACTGTACCAGTTGCGTATCCACCTGCACCACCAAAACCTGATGATTCATTACCACTTAATCTACTTCCGCCACCTTCAGCTCCCCATACTTCTAGTTTATAACTACCTGTTGTCGGTACAGTTAACTTATAATATGAATAATTAGCATATGAGAAATTATTTGGACTTACTGTTGATAATGTAACTGGTAATACAGTAAGTTCAACACTTGTCATTAATTCAGCTGGAAAACCAATAAGCGTCCACACACTATTAAATCTATATATATCGGTACCTTGTATCGTTACGCTTTCTATTGGATTTCCTGCAAAAGCATATCCACCGATTCCAGTTATAGTTGCTGGAATTGTTACACTTTTTATTTGATTATCTGCAAAAGCATATGCTGATATTCCTGGTAGGGATGTTGGAATCGTTATGCTTGTTAATTGATTATCTTCGAATGCACTTTCACCAATATATTCAAGATTATTAAGACCTGATAAATTTAATGAACTAATATTATTATTATAGAAAGCAGACTCATCGATATATGCTAAGTTTGGTGCACCAGTTAAGTTTAGTGAAGTAAGATTGTTATAAGCAAAAGCTTCATAATATATATCTTCTAAAGCAGGAAGATTATTTATAATTAAATTGCTTATTTGATTATAACTAAATGCATCATCATCTATGTACTGTAAACTATCAAGATTTTGTAGGATTACAGAAGTTATATTATTTTCTTCAAAGGCTTCATATCCTATATCTTTTAAAAGAGGAAGATCTTTTAATTTAACAGAACTAATATAATTTCCATAAAAAACTCCATCATATATATAATCCAAATTAGGAAGATTATTAAAAGAAACTGTTTCTATTTGATTTTCTTCAAAAGCCCAATCATCAATATATTCAAGATTTATTAAGCCATCAAAATTTACACTAGATATCATATTACCGCTGAAAGCAGATTGTCCTATTGTTCTTAAACTCTCTGGAAATTCTACACTTTCAATAAACTCTGTTTGTTCATTCCATTCATAACGGTAACCAGTAGTACAATTATATTCTAGGTCTACTTCTGTATAAACACTATTAATATTACACATTTTTCTTGCCCCTTGAACAAACGCTACAGGGCCTATAGATACAACAGATACTCCATCTATTTTATTTGGTACCATTACATCTTTTGAACATGCGGGATTATCCACATCATAGCTTACAATTTTTCCTGTAGTTGCGTTAAAGCTATAACATGCATATTCAGGATCTGAAGATGTTAATTCATAATTAGTATTTATCGTTCTACATGATTCATCAACATAACTATATTCATATTTGTTATATGCGTCGTTATATTCAATAACTATACAACCATTCATTTCCTTTTTAGTATTCCTTGGGTCTATAAGGGAATTTTGTTCAATATAACCTCCTACAACCAAATCATTGATGGTCACATATATTTTTTTTGTTTCTGACAATCTATTTATATTGTCAATTCCCCATTTTTTACCACTTTGTTTTATCATTGCAACTTGAGTATTATATAATTTTTGTTTAGAATTTTTTAGTACTTTAGTGACAGTTGGAACAGCAATTAAACCAATTAATCCTAGTATCATAATTACTGTTAATAATTCTACTAAAGTAAACCCTTTTTTTCGTTCCATCTTTACCACCTACTATTGTATTAATAATATCATATAAATATAAACCGGTCAATAATCGACAATATTTATATAAAAAAGACACTTATTAATTAGTGTCCTTTTTAATTATTTTTTAAATTTTCCTATATAATATTTTTTCTTACCTCTTTTAATAATGATAAGTTCATTTTCAATAGCCATTTTTTTCGCAACTAATAAATTTTCATCAGTTATTTTCTCATCATTAACAGTAATTGAACCACTATCAATAAATTCTCTTACTTCTCTACGACTTGAACATATTTCATTATTAACAAGAACATCAATAATAGGTTGTTCACCTTCAAGATTAAATCCTGGAACATATTTTAGAGCTGCAACAAGATCTTTAGAATTTATTTCTTTAATATTACCATTAAATAAAGCTTCACTTATTTTAACAGCATTATCAAATTCCTTTTTACCATGTAAGAATGTAATTACTTCTTCTGCTAATTTTTTGTGAGGTAATCTAAGATGAGGTTCATTTTCTAATGAAGTCTCTAATAACTCTATTTCTTCTTTTGATAAGAATGTTAATTTCTTTAGATATTCAATTACTTTTGAATCTTCAGTATTAATTAAGAATTGGTAAAATTCATAAGGGGTTGTCTTAGATTTATCTAACCATACAGCATTGCCTTCACTTTTACCAAATTTAGTTCCATCTGCTTTTGTAATTAACGGCATTGTAAAAGCATAAGCTTCTTTACCAGTTTTCTTACGAATTAGTTCTACACCAGCAGTGATGTTTCCCCATTGATCTTGACCACCTATTTGTAGTGTACAATTTTTATTTTCATATAAATATAAGAAATCTAAGGCTTGTAAAATCATATAAGAGAACTCTGTATAGGTTATCCCAATGTCTAATCTACTTTTAACAGTTTCTTTGGCTAACATATAATTTAAACTAAAATATTTACCATAATCTCTTAAGTAATCAATAAAATTAATATCCTTAGACCAATCATAATTATTAACTACTTCAAAACCAAATATATCTTCTACTTGCTTACGAAGTTTCTTATAATTAACATCTAATTCTTCTTTAGTAATCATTGGTCTTTCCGCATTTGGTTTAGGATCTCCTATAAGGCCTGTGGCTCCCCCAACCAAAAGAATTGGATGATGTCCAGCATCTTTTAATCTTTTAGCTACCAAAAATGATGAATAGTGACCAATATGTAAGCTTTCTCCAGTAGGATCGGTTCCAATATAAAATGTCATCCCACCATTATTAAGTTTTTCTTCTAAATCTGGACTTGATGTACTTTCAATAATACCACGCCATTTTAATTCATCAAACAATTTCATCTTTAACACACTCCATAGTCTTTAATCCACTACTAGTACCTAATCTAGTAGCTCCAGCTTCTATCATCTTTAAAGCTGTTTCATAATCTTTAATTCCACCACTTGCTTTAATTTCTAAAACATCACTCTTATGCTTATTAATTAATTCTACTTCTTCTACAGTAGCTCCATTAATACCAAAACCAGTAGATGTTTTAATGAAATTAACAAATGTTTCATTACACATTTCAATCATTTTCACAATTTCTTCTTTAGTTAGGTAACATGTTTCAATAATCACCTTAAGTATCTTGCCATCTATTGCATCTCTAACTTCTTCAATTTCTTCTTTAACATATTCGAAGTCTTTATTTTTTAATGCTCCAACATTAATTACCATATCAATTTCATCAGCGCCATTTTCAACGGCTCCTATAGCTTCATATACTTTAGTAGCTGTTGTATTCATTCCTAAGGGAAATCCTACTACCGTACATACCGCTACATTAGTATCTTTTAATAATTCACTAGCTAAAGAAACATAATATGGATGGACACAAACACTTGCAAAATTATTTTTTGCTGCTTCATCACATAATTTCTCAATATCTCTTAAAGTAGCATCCATTTTTAAATTTGTATGGTCAATATAACTATTCATAATATCCTCCTAAAATAAAAGTTATTACAAATATAGGGACGAATATCGCGGTACCACCCTATTTCATAATAACTTATGCACTCTTCTTTTAACGCAAGTAACGCTTTGATTCAAAATATGTATTTCGTTATTTAATCTTGACTAATTTTCATCACCATTAGTTTTCTGATTACCAATTAAATTACTACTGATTATTTATCGTTATCAAATTCTTTTATCTATTTCTCTTCCTAAAATACTTTCAAATGTGTCATTTGACTCATTTTTATTTTGTTTTTTTTCTCCTTGATCTGGATTGGAATAATTTCTTTTTTGAAAAACAGGACCTTCTACCGGTTGAACTTTTTCAACTTTTAAATGTGCCTTTTTTTCAGGTTGAAAAAATACTTGGCCAGATATGCTTGTTATTCTTATCATAATATCACCAACTTATTTAAATAATAGCACATATTATCAAATATGACAATAGTTTTAAATATTATCTTCTTCTTTATGAATTTGTTCAATAATATTTTCAATTTTTTGAGCATTACCAATTGATTCATCAAATACAAAGATTAGCTTTGGAATATGTCTAACATCAATACGGTCCGCTAATTCTCTTCTAATAAATCCACTAGCATTATTTAATGCTTTTAATGTTTCGTTTTTACTTTCTTCATTTAGTACTGTTACATATATTTTAGCAAAACTTAGATCATTTGTTACCTTACAATCAGTAACTGTGACAAATTTTATATCACTATCCTTTATTTCATTTGCTAGAATATAACTTACTTCTTTTACAATATTACCTGCTATTCTATCTATTTTTATACTCATAATTCACCTCTTTATAACTATATTGTACCATTTTTTTATATATATTAAAAGAAAAAACTGTTACCAGTTTTTATCTTTTTATTTCAACCATTTCATAAGCTTCAATGATATCCCCAACTTTTATATCGTTATAATTTTTAATAGTAATACCACATTCTAAGCCTTTTTTAACTTCTTTGACACTATCTTTTTCTCTTTGAATGGTATCAATACTTCCATCGTAAATAACAATTCCGTCTCTTATTACTCTAGTTTTGGCATCTCTCTTAACAATGCCATCAGTAACGTATGAACCAGCAATTGTACCAACCTTAGAAAATTTAAATAGTTGTCTAATTTCTGCTGTACCAAGGATTTTTTCTTCAAAGACAGGATCTAACATACCTTTCATAGCAGCTTCAATTTCTTCAACAACTTTATAAATAATATTATAAAGTCTAATTTCTACACCATTTTCTTTAGCATAATCTTTGATTGTATTAGTAGGTCTAACATTAAAACCTATCAATATAGCATTTGATGCTTTAGCTAGAACAATATCACTTTCAGTTATTGTCCCAACACTGCTTCTTACTACTTTTACTTTAACGCCTTCTACTTCAATCTTTTCTAAAGAATTTTTTACAGCTTCAGCACTTCCGTTAACATCAGCTTTAATTATAATATTTATTTCTTTTGCTCCTTCTTGAATCTTAGCAAATAATTCATCAAGGGTAACAGCTTGAGATGGCACTACATCTTTCAATTTAGATTGTACCTTTCGTTGTTCTCCAATACTTCTAGCTTGTTTTTCACTTTCAAAAGTCATAAATTTATCTCCAGAAGCTGGAGTTTCATTCAAGCCAGTTATTTCAACAGGTGTTGAAGGGAGAGCAATCATAATTTCTTCATTACGATCATTCTTAAGTGTTCTTACTTTGCCATAGGCAGTCCCAACAACAATTGGATCACCCATTCTTAAGGTTCCATTTTGAACTAAGACTGTTACAATAGGTCCTACATGTTTATCTAATCTTGATTCTATTACAGTACCTATAGCATATCTGCTTGGATTAGCACGGTAATTTTGCATATCAGCAACTAATAAAATATTTTCTAATAGTTCATCTATACCAATACCATTCTTAGCAGATATTTGATTATATAAAGTATCTCCACCCCAACTATCTGGAGTAAGACCATTTTCAGTAAGTTCAGTCATAATTCTTTCTACATTAGCACCCGGTTTATCAATTTTGTTAATTGCTACAATAATAGGTACACCTGCAACTTTTGCATGATCAATTGCTTCTCTAGTTTGAGGCATTACCCCATCATCAGCAGCTACAATGATAATAACTATATCAGTTATATTAGCTCCTCTAGCACGCATTTCAGTGAAAGCAGCATGACCAGGAGTATCTATAAAAGTAATTGGTCTATCTTTGAACTTCACTTGATATGCACTAATTGCTTGAGTAATTCCACCTGCTTCACTATCTACTACATTAGTTTTTCTAATTGTATCAAGTAAAGTTGTTTTACCATGATCAACGTGTCCCATAATAGTAACAACTGGAGGTCTACTAATTAAATCTTTTTCATTATCAATTATTTCAAATTCTTCAAAATTAGTTACATCCGCTGTTTCTTCTTTTTTTAGTTCTTTATTATAATCAACCATTAATATTTCAGCATTTTCAAAACTAATGCTGTTGTTAATAGTTGCCATTACCCCTAAAGCAAATAATTTTTTAATTAATTCTGCTCCTGGTACTCCTAAATTATCAGCAAGTTCTCCAATAGTCATATTTTCTTTATACAAAATAATATTTTCATTGTTATTTGGGGTATTTGATACTAGTTTTTGTTTATTCTTATACATAGCTTTCTTACGATCAGCTAGTTCATTTTTTTCTTTATTACTTATAACATCTGGTTTCTTTTTTAATTTTTCCTTAATAATAACATTATCATTACTAATCTTCTTACTATCAAGGACAATTTCTATTTCTTCTTCCATTTCATCATCATTAGCAAAAATATTATCTAACTCAACAATATTATCTTCACTTAACATATCATTTTCGCCAAATACACGAATATCTAGTTCATTACACTTTTTTATTATTTCCCCTACAGTTTTATTTATATCGTCAGCATATTCACGTACACTCATCATAAATATACACCTCTTTTCTCTATTTTATAAGTTCTTTTAAATCCTCAAAAACTTTATCAGGAACAACGCATTCTAGATGCTTATCTAATATTTTATTCTTTTTAGCTTTTTCTATTATTTCGATATCTTTCTTTAAGTATGCACCACGACCATTAGCCTTACCAGATTGATCAATAATTATTGTATTATCTGGTGTCCTAACTATTCTAATTAATTCTTGCTTAGGTAATCTTTCTCGTGATACAACACAACTTCTAACAGGTATTTTTTTAGTTTTCATATAACACCTCTATTCAATAATATTAATGCCTTCTTCTTTAGCTTGTTCATAAGTTTTAACATCAATCTTAAAATGAGTAAGTCTTGCGGCTAATCTAACATTTAATCCTTTTTTACCAATTGCTAAAGATAAGTTTTCATTATCTACAATAACAATTGCTTCTCTTTTCTTTTCGTCAGTAATAAATACTCTTAAGTTTTTAGCAGGACTTAAAGCATTTTCGATAAATTTAGCAGAATCATTATTGTATGCAATAACATCTACCTTTTCATTTCCTAATTCTTTAAGGATTTGGTTAATACGCATTCCTTTTTCACCAATACAAGATCCAACCGCATCAACTGATGAATTTTCTGAGAATACAGCAATCTTAGTTCTAGTCCCAGCTTCTCTAGCTACACTATAAACAAGAATTGTTCCATCATTTATTTCTGGAATTTCTAATTCAAATAATCTCTTAACAAATCCATAGTGACTTCTTGATAATAAAATTAATGGACCTTTAGAATTGTTTTCCACTTTAGAAATATAAACTTTAATATTAGATCCCATTTTAATGTTTTCACCAGGTATGATTTCTGTCTTAGGTAATATACCTTGAGTCTTACCTAAATCAATATAATAATTTCTAACATCTTCCATAGAAACAGAACCTGAGACCATTTCTTCTTGTTTGTCTTCATATTCACTAATAATATTATTTCTTTCAGCTTCTCTAATTTTTTGAATAACAACTTGTTTAGCAGTTGCTGCTGCAACTCTACCAAAATCACTAGTAGTTACTTCTTCATCAATTGTTTCACCTATTTCAATATTAGGAACAATTTTTTTAGCTTCTTTTAAAGTTAATTCGATACGTTCATCTTCAACATCTTTAACAACTGTTTTAAATGAGTAAACTTTAATATCGCCAGTTTCTTTGTTAATGGCAACTCTAACATTTGATAATGAATTAAAATGCTTTTTATAAGCACTAGTAAGAGCTAGTTCCATTGCTTCAAAAATAACTTCTCTATTAATACCTTTTTCTTTCTCTAAAAGTTGTACTGCATTTAAAAATTCTTTATTATCCATCTATTCACACCTCTTCTCTTTAGAACATACATCCAATATATAACTATCACTAATTAAATCAACATTATCAAGTATAGGATTAATTATTTTACTAACTGCAACACAGTCTTCAACATCAACATATCCTTCTTTATCGATAATAACTGTTAAATAGTAAATATTACCTTCTTTGTTATAAGTAACACTATCAAGTTTATAATTATTTTGTTCAATATCTTGTTGAATTAAATTTTTTACTTGATCTTCTATTTTCATTTTATCCTCCTAAATAATTTAAAGAGTGGGCACTCCCACTCTTCTCAACCTGTAAAGGTATTATATCATAAATAATATTTTTTTTACACTTTTTTTAAATGTTTTATCGTTTTTTTGATATAATGATAAAGGAGATGATAAAATTGACAAAACTAAATTTAAACGAGGATATTAAAAGATTACTCATTGGATTAGGCTGTCTTACTTTATATTTTGTATTGACTGAGTTACAGGCTGTACCACTAATATTGGTGGGTTTTGATTTAAAGGAATTATCAACTACTTTTTTAACTACTTATTCGTTGATATACTCAATCGTATTGCTTTCTTCAATTGCTTTAATATTTAATAAAGTTTTAAAAGCAGATTGGTTTGATTTAAAAAAACATCACAAAGAATATTTTAAAAAGTATATCAAGTATTGGTTTATAGCTCTTGGTATTATGATGATTAGTAACTTAATTATTCTATTAATTAATCCAGGATCTGCTCCTGGAAATGAAGAAGCGGTACAAGATATGTTTAAAGCTGCTCCTATATATACTTTTATAAGTGCTGTTTTTCTAGCACCTTTTATTGAAGAACTAGTATTTAGGTTATCATTTAGATATGTAATAAAAATCGATTGGTTATTTATTATATTGTCTGGTGTAACATTTGGATCAATGCATATTATTGGGACATATGAAACACCAATGGATTTATTATACATTATTCCTTATTCTGCACCTGGTTTAGTATTTGCTTATGTTTTAACTAAATGTAAAAACATTTTTGTCCCAATTGGACTACACTTTATCCATAATGGACTTCTTATGTCTTTACAAGTGTTTCTACTTATTTTCAGTTAATAATATTGGATATATATATTATTTATGATAGAATTAGTATGGTGATAGTATGACAAAAGGTAAAATAATTCTATATTTTCTTATATTAATACTAATACTAACTGGTGGATTATTATATAGTAGATATGTTGCTACCACTGGTTTAGTTGTAAAAGAATATAAGATTACTAATAAAAAAATAACCAGTACTTATACTGGTTTAAAAATTGTTCATATATCTGATATTCATTATGGTAGTACCATTTTTAAAGATGAATTAGATGAAATAGTAAAAAAGGTAAATATATTAAAACCTGATATAGTTTTATTTACTGGTGACCTTTTTACAGATGACTTAATTAATGATAAATATATTAAAGAACTAACAAATGAATTAAGTAAAATTGAAGCAAAAATTGGTAAATACGCTATTAATGGTAATCATGACTATGATCATGAAGAGGAATTTGAACAAATAATAGAAAAAAGTGGCTTTATAAATTTAAATGATACATATGATGTTATCTATAATAAAAATAATGAAGCTATGTTTATAGCTGGTATAAGTACTAATTCATATGGAAAATTAGGTATTAATGATAAAATAGAACCAATTATGAACTACTTACAAAGTGAAGAAAACAAAGCAACTTATAATATATTACTACTTCATGAACCTGATTTTGTTGATGATATTAAATATAGTAATTTTGATCTAGTATTAGCTGGTCATTCTCATAATGGCCAAGTGCGACTTCCATTTATTGGAGCAATATATACTCCATATGGATCAAAACAATACTATAACGAACATTATAAATTGAAAGATACTGATTTATATATATCTAGTGGTTTAGGAACTTCTTTATTAAAATTAAGATTATTCAATAAGCCATCATTTAATTTTTATAGAATGAGTAACAAATAAAAAAGCAACTTAGTTGCTTTTTTTAATATTATCATTTAATTCTTGTTCATTCCAAATAGTAATTCCTAGTTGAACAGCTTTGTCATATTTACTTCCAGGCTTATCACCAACAATAACAACATCTGTCTTCTTACTAACACTTTCTGTGACTATTCCACCTAATGACTCTAATAATTCCATTAATTCTTCTCTTTTGAATGTCTCAAGAGTCCCAGTTAAAACAAAAGTTTTATTTGAAATGTTTGCATTAATATTATTATCTATGTTTCCTAAATAAGTAGTGTTTATTCCTAAATTTTTTATTTCATTAATCATATCAACATTATCTTTAATATATAAGATTATATTGTATGCTATGACTGGACCAATATCTGGAATTTTTTCTAATTCCTCAATAGAAGTATTCATTAAATTATCAAGATTTAAATATTGTTTTGCCAATACCTTTGCAGTTTTACTCCCTACTTGTTTGATTCCTAAACCATACAATAATTTTTCTAAAGAATTATTTTTGCTACTTTCTATTGATTCTAATAAATTAGTAACACTTTTATCGCCAAATCCTTCTAATTCTGTTAGTTCGTCTTTATATTTATCTAAATGGTAAATATCTGTAATTTTAGTTAAATATTTTAGATTATAAAAATCTTCAATTATTTTTTCACCTAAGCCTTCAATGTTCATAGCATCACGACTAGCAAAGTGAATCAATTCTTCTATTTTTCTTGCATCACAGAATTCATTACTACAAAAATAATCTGCTTCTTCATCATTTTTTATTAATTTACTACCACATATTGGACACTTATCAATCATTTCAAATGGTTTTTCAGTACCATCTCTTCTTTCAACTATTGCTTCTTCAACACGTGGAATAACATCCCCAGCCTTTTTTATAGAAACAATATCACCAATTCTAATATCTTTTGATTTAACATATCCTTCATTGTGTAAAGTTGCACGTGCTATAACAGATCCCATTAATCTAACTGGTTCTAAAACGGCATTAGGTGTTACCTGACCTGTTCTTCCTACTGTAAATTTAATATCTTTTAATTTAGTTAAGACTAAAGGAGCCGGAAATTTGTATGCAGTAGCCCATTTAGGATATTTAGCTGTATACCCTAATTTAATTTGATTATCAATATTATCTAATTTAATGACAATACCATCTATTTCATATGGAAGAGTATCTCTTTTTTCAGTCCATTCTTTTATATAATCTAATAATTCTTCAATATTATTTACCTTTTTAGTATTAGGATTAACTGTTAAACCTAATTTTTTCATATACTCTAAGCTTTCATGATGAGTATGAAGATTATAGTCTAAACTATTAGGTAAATGATAAATAAAACAATCTAATTTGCGAGTAGCTGCAATTTTAGGATCAAGTTGTCTTACTGAACCAGCTGCTGCATTTCGAGGATTAGCTAATAATTCAATTCCTTCTTTTTCACGTATTTTATTTAGCTCATTAAATGATTTCTTACTCATATAAATTTCGCCACGAACTTCAATATCTATTTTTTCTTTTAATACTAAAGGAACACTTTTGATTGTCTTAACATTATGAGTAATATCTTCACCAACAACTCCATCACCACGAGTTGCACCTCTTACTAATTCACCATTCTTATATAGAAGCGAAACTGATAAACCATCTATCTTAAGTTCGCATACATAAGTAGGATTAGTTACTTCTTTTTTTATTCTTTCATCAAAGTTAATAATATCCTCTTCATTGAACACATTTCCTAAACTTAACATCGGTATTTCATGTGTTACTTTTTTAAACTCACTAACTACCTCTCCACCTACTCTAGATATAGGTGAATTATCCATAATTAATTCTGGATATTCTTTTTCTAATTTAATTAACTCTTGAACATAACGATCATATTCTTGATCACTGATACTCGGTTTATCAAGAGTATAATATTCATAATTTGCTTTATTTATTAAATTTATTAATTCTTCCATTCTACTTTGTATCATGTTATCACCTAGTATTATTATACCATTTTTTATATATAAAAAGGTAAAAAAAGAATAAGTTTTTACTTATTCTTACTAGCAATATACTGTCTTAAACCCACCCTTAAATCATCTCGTTTTAATCCGAATTCTATATTAGCTTTTAAGTATCCTAAGGGATTACCAATATCATAATGATCTCCCTTAAATTTACAATCATAGAAATCTTGTTTTTGCATTAAATTAATCATCGCATCAGTTATCAAATATTCTCCATTAACTTTATTAATTTTAGCTAACTCAGCAAATATTTCTGGTTTGAAAATATATCTTCCTAATGCAGCACTAGTACTAGGAGTATTATCAATACTTGGTTTTTCAGCTATACCTTTAATTTTCCCTTTTTCTATATCTTCATAAACAAGAATACCATACTTGTTAACTTCATTGATATCTACTTGTTGAACACCAACAACATTACAATCATATTGATTGTATACATCAATCAATTGTTTTAAAACTGGTACTTCAGCACTAATTAAATCATCAGGATATAAAACAGCAAATGGCTCATCACCTACAAAAGATTTTGCCAAAGATACTGCATGGCCGGTTCCTAAAGGAGCACCTTGTCTTTTATAAAATATATTTGCCTTCTTAGATAATCCTTTTACTAATTCTAATTGTTCTAGTTTACCTGATTTTTCTAATCTACTTTCAAGTTCATAATGTTCATCATAATAATCCTCAATTGTCTTTTTATAAGGACTAGTAATTAATAATATCTCTTCAATTCCACTTTGAACAGCTTCATCAATAATATAATCTAATGTAGGTCTATCAACTATTGGTAACATTTCTTTTGGGATTGATTTAGTAATAGGTAAAAATCTTGTACCCATCCCTGCGACTAAAATAACAGCTTTTCTAATTTTTTTCATTATTTAGCCCTTCCCAACATATCTTTGACAATGCTATATAGGATTAAGAAGGCAATAATCCCCCAAAATCCATATTTTATATATTCATAGTGTGCAATTATGTACTCTTGAATAGGCTCAAACCATTCTTGTAATTTGTTAATAGCTTCTTTCATATACCTTACACCTTTCTAATACTCTTATGACCTTTAATAATCATCTTAATGCCATGTGGATGACTAAATGCTATTGTTAATATTTTGTTTTCAATATTAACAATAACACCAATACCATATTTATCGTGTATAACTTTATCCCCAATTAAATAGTCAATTGATTCATCTATCATTTTTGGTTTAAATATTTTCATTTCTTTATTTGAAATATCTTTATTTAAATTTTCCTCATTTATTTCTTTAATAAATCGACTTTCTGGATTTGCACTTTCTAACCCATATAACATTCTTCTTTTAGCATTTATCAACCATAGTTTTTTTCTAGCTCTAGTAATAGCTACATAACATAGTCTTCGTTCTTCCTCTAAACTAGCTATTTCTTGGAAAGAATTTACATGTGGAAAAATACCTTCTTCTAATCCAATAATGAAAACATTATCAAATTCTAACCCTTTTGCTGAATGTACAGTCATTAAAGTGACTACTTCATTATTATTTTTATGTTCTTCAATATCAGAAACTAAACTTATTTCTGTTAAAAACTCTTCTAATGATATTATACCATTTCTTTCTTCAAAGTTTTTAGTAATTGATTTAAATTCTTCTAAGTTCTCTAATCTCACTTCTGAATCAAGAGTGTTTTCAGCAATTAACTCCATTTTCATGCCTGTTTTTTCTAGTACATAATCAACTAATTCAGTTAATGAACTACTTTCTTTTAATTCAATTAATTCATTAATTATTTTTTTGAATTCCATTTCTTTACCACTAGAAATTATGTCGTAAACACTCTTACCTTCATCGTTAGCTTTACTAATTAAGTTTTCAATTGTCTTAAGGCCAATTCCTCGTTTAGGAACATTAATTATTCTAAGCAAATTAATATCATCATCTTGATTATAAATAACATTTAAGTAAGCAATTAAATCTTTAATTTCTTTTCTTTTATAGAAGTAAAAACTACCTACAACTTTATATGGAATATTTTCCCTTAACAGCGCTTCTTCCATGTTTCTTGATTGTGCATTAGTACGATAAAGGATAGCAATTTCTTTTAATGGTGAACTTTTCATTAAATCCTTTATTTGTGTCATAACATAAAAAGCTTCATCTTTTTCATTTTCAGAACGATGATAATAAACTTTTTCACCATCTTCATTATCAGTCCAAAGGCTCTTATCTTTTCTAGCAGTATTATTCTTTATTACATCATTTGCAACTGTAAGAATATTCTTAGTAGAACGATAATTCTTTTCGAGCATAATTGTTTTAGCGTTTTTATAATCGTTTTCAAAATTGAGAATATTACGATAATTTGAACCTCTAAAAGCATAAATACTTTGATCTGGATCTCCTACCACACAGATATTTTTATATTTAGCTGATATCATTTTAGTCAAAGTATATTGTGCCTCATTAGTATCTTGGTACTCATCTATTAAAATATATTTATATTTTTCTTGATATTTCTTTAATACATCTGGATTCTGTCTAAATAACACAATTGGTAACATTAATAAATCATCAAAGTCTAATGAATTATTAATAGCTAATTTAGTTTGATATGCTTTATATATTTTTAAAACTATTTTTTCATATTCACTACTAGCATAATTAGAATATTCTTCAGGATTTAATAATTCATTTTTTGCACCACTTATTTGTGATTTTATTCCCTTAGGATTATATATTTTAGGATCTAAATCAAAATCCTTTAATATTTTTTTAATTACCGTTAGGGAATCATCACTATCTAAGATGGTAAAATTTTTCTTATATCCTAATAATTCACAATTTTCTTTAACAATTGTTAATCCAAATGAGTGGAAAGTAGATATTTGAATTTGATAGGCCATTGGACCTAATATTTTCAGTACTCTTTCTTTCATTTCTTTAGCAGCTTTATTAGTAAAAGTAATAGCCAAAATAGAATTTGGATCTACACCTTGATCAATTAAATAAGAAACACGAGTAGTTAAAACACGAGTCTTTCCACTACCCGCTCCTGCTAAAATAAGCAGTGGTCCATCTAATACCTTAACCGCTTCTAATTGACTGTTGTTTAATGTTTCCAAGTTCATACTATCACCTATATAATAATAACATAAAAGCACTCAAATTATAAGTGCTTTTCTATTATCTTCTATGTATATGTTCTTTTTCTTTACAGACTAAACTTTGTTTTAAAAATTCTCTCAATAAACAAATATCACCAGTAGCAGCAGAAATTATACTACCATTCATTAAACTTTGTTTACCTCTTCCATCTAATAAACTGTAATCCAAATCATAATCAGCAAATTTTACCTTAGCATTAACAAACTCCCTAAAAAATTCTCTTTGAGTACGTCCATTTCCTTCTCTAAATGGATGTATAACATTTATTTCACTAAAGCAATAGGCTAATAAATCTAGTAATTCATCTTCGTTTTTGACTTTTTCAATATTTAAATTCATCTTCTTCAAAATTGAATCTAAATAATAATGAATATATTCTGGACGACAGAAAGGTGTAGCACCTTTTGTCATATTTTCTAATCTTATTTTTCCTGCAAAAGGATATAACTCACCAAATAAAACTTGATGTACCATTAAATAATGCTCAACATCAAAGTTACCTTTAATTGGCTCAACATGTAGACGTGATAAGTTATAAGTAGATATCATTCTTTCAACACTTGCTAAAACATTAGGATCCTTGATATTCTTTTTATTTATTAAAATATCACTATCCGGATAACAATATATAGATTGATCACTAAATGCATCTTCAAAATTACTTCTTTGCACCTTTAACATCCTTTCCTTTTGATTTATTTTTCTTTTCTTCGTATATCTTCACTAGTTGATACAATAAACTATCAGGATGTTTTTGTGTTTTTAGTGCATCTTTTAAAATATTTAATTCATCTTTTGACAATGAATCAACATATTCTAAATCTATATTTGCTGCTGCTGCTGAAATTACCTTTTCTATTTTTTCATCGGCCATGATATCACCACCTATTGCTATTATACCACAATTTATTGGTACATTAGTTTATTTTCACTCTCACCATACATATAAGCTCGAATATAATAAATTGATGAAAGGAGAGTGTTTTTTGAAATCATTTGTATATTTTATCTTCATTTTAGCAATTATACTAGTTGGTGGTTATTTCCTATTTTTTAATGAAAAAGAAGATAATGAACTAACGGATGTTAAAGTTGCTGAAGTTACTCACAGTGTTTTTTATGCTCCACAATATGTAGCCCATAGTTTAGGTTACTTTGAAGATGAAGGATTGGATGTTGAATTAATATTAGTTCCTGGTGCAGACAAAGTAACAGCTGCAGTATTATCTGGAGATGTCAACATAGGATTGTGTGGTACTGAAGCTACAATTTATGTTTATCAACAAGGTGAAAAAGATTATTTAGTTACCTTTTCTGGTTTAACAAAAAGAGATGGTAGTTTCTTAGTATCACGTACAAAATATGATAATTTTAAATTAACGGATATTAAAGGAAAAGATATAATTGGTGGCCGTAAAGGAGGTCGGCTGTTAAACTTATAATGTTCTTTTATTTTTCCAAATCAATTAATAAACTATCTAGTATGTCGGATAAGTGTTCAGATGGATTTCGATTATCTTCCTTTAAAGCAATCATCTCTAATAAATCTTTATCTTTTAAAGATATTATTAATTTTCCCTGTTCTCTTAAACTTCCTTTTATAGCCCAACCTGCATTTTCATCAGTACCATGTCTTGATATAATAACAGCTACATTCCTTAATGCTTTCGAATAAAGATATTTTTCTGTAGTATAAATTTCTTTTTGTGTAATTTTTTCCTTATAATTTTTAAATTCAAAAAGAATATATTTTGTATTAAAATATGTTTTTATTGTATCAAAAAAATCATCTATTACATCATTTTTTATTTTGCAAATAAGATCAAATCTATATAAATCATTATTGGACTTTTTTTGTTCATCAAATCCACTAAGGTTCGGTAAAAAAAGATATTTTAAAATTTCAACACATAATTTTTCATATTCAAGAGCATGCTTTTTGCCAGCAGTAACTTTTTTTAGTTTATCTTGAAATTCTTTTTCCCTACTATCTATAATCTTTTTTTTGTTATTAGGTAAAAGTGGTATTGTCGGTTGCTTTTTGTCTAATCCTTCTATCGAAAATTCAATCAATCCTAGAAGTGCATTATACAATTCTTCATTATCATTCACCATGTATAAAAGATTTCTAATATCTACAACCTGAATATTAGAGTTTATTTTACTTGAATCATCAACAATATTTGCAACTACCAAAATTGCTTCTTCATTAAAACCTATAGTATTTCCAAGTCTTTCCATTGCTTTTCTTATCATAGAAATATTTGCTTCTCTTGTTAATGAATATTTTACTTCAATAGCATATTTTTTTCCATTATATTCTGCCCTTATATCTACATCGTCAAATACAGAATAATTTTGTACAGAATAATTTTGATTGATTTGAATATATCCGCAATATTTAAATATTCTTGCAACAATTTTTTCAAATTCAAAACTCTTATTAGTAATATTTCTCTTATCCATTTGTTTCATCATTCTTTCTATAGTTCATTTAATAATATTATAGCATATTTTATTAATTAATTTATTTTGAATTTATAGTAAATTTCCACTGTCTTATCTTCACTAATATATATTTTATCAATTAAATTCACCAACAAATTTCTATTAGGATTTTCAAAAGATAAATATTCCTTTATCTTATTTGAAACATCTTTTTTTTCTTTTTTACTTTGGTCACTATCAATGTTTGATAATTCTTTATTTAAATTTTCTTTTTCGTTTTTTAATTTTGATATTTCTTCTTTATATTTTGTTGAAGACCTATTAAACATCTCAATGTCTATATTACCCTTTAATTTGTCTTCATATATTTTATCTATAAAATTAAAATTGATTTTAATTTTATTATCTAATGCATTAATAATAGAAACTAATTTTGTTTTGATATCATTCTTTTTTAATGCTTCTTCAACTATATTCTCAAAATTAGATGTGTCAACATACTTTTTACACATATCTCTAATATTATCTAAAACCATTCTTTCCAATTTATCATAGTTATTACTATGTGGAGTGCATACACCAAATTTACTATATGAAGTATAATAAGAGCAACAACAATAACTTCTTTTACCATCACTACTTCTATTTACTCCAATAGCATGACCGCATTCTTTACAATACATAAAGCCAGATAATAACTTTACATTCTTCCCATTAGGCTTATTTTTGCCTTTCTTAATCATTTGTTGGACTGTATCGAATGTTTCTTTATCAATTATCGGTTCATGCGTATTTTCAACAATTATCCAATCTTCTTTTGTAGTTCTTTTTTCTTTTTTTGATTTATAATTCAGTTTTTTTCTTCTCCCTTGAGTTAAATTACCTATGTAAGTTTGATTAGATAACATTTCTTCAATAGTTCTAGGACACCATAATGGAAAGGCTGTTGATTTTAAACCTCGATTTAAATTAGCATAAACACTTGGATTAGGTATTTTTTCAGTGGAAAAAGTATTTGCTATTTGTCTAGGACTTTTACCATTTGAAGCCATATTAAACATTCTTTGAATTATTGGCCTTACATTTTCATCGACTAATAACTTATGTTTATCTTTAGGATTTTTTATATAACCATAAACTGCTTTCCATCCTAAGAACTTACCTTGTTCCTTTTTTGCCCTTAATACTTTTCTTATTTTCTTTGACGTGTCTTTTAAATAAAAATCATTAAAAACTAATTTAAATTGTAAAAACTCTAATCCTGGAGTTTCATATAATGTATCGATATCATCATTAATTGCAATATATCTAATACCTTTCTCGGGGAATATTCTTTCAACATATTCCCCCATAGTAATGTAATCTCTACCCATTCGAGAAAGGTCCTTTGTTATAATTGTATCGATTTTTTTATTTTTAATATCCGATAAAAGTCTTTGCCAAGAAGGTCTATCAAAATTTGAACCAGTAAATCCATCATCTATATATTCATCTATATAGCATAAATTTTCAGTTGTTCTTTTTAAAAATATTTGCAAAATATCTCTTTGATTTGTAATACTTTCACTTTCTAAGTTGTCGCCATCTTCTCTTGAAAGTCTTATATAAAGAGCAACTTTATATGTCTTACCTTTCAAAATTTCACTCCTTTCTTGGTAAAACACATTAACAAATATATTATATTATCAATTCATCGAAGTTCCAAGCTCTAAACAATAATCTACTAAAAATTGTTCTATTATTTGTTGGAGTGTTTTACTATTTTCATCGAATATATTTACTATCTTCATAAATATTCACCTAATTAAAAATATGCATTGATTATTTCTGTAATTCATTAAAAAGGCGAATCTTCTGATACAATATATTTTTTCAATTCTTTATTATCATTATTTACATCTTCAATTACAGAACCAGTAAACAAATAGTTTTTTTCAAATTTACCCTGCATAATTGTTTCAAATTCAAAACCAGATTCCTTTAAGATAGTGCCATATGTAACTATATGTTCATTACAATCTGTCATTTCCCCAATTTCATATGCTACAATATGATAGGTTTCAGTTGAATGGTTAATAATTTCTAATAAACTATCAATTGCTTCCCTAAATGAGAAATGTTTTCCCTCTCTAATAATTTTTACTACTTTATACCCCTTGTCATTACAATATTTTTTTAGCGCTTCTTCTTTTGAAATACTATAATCAATAAAACATTCATCATATAAAGTATAGATTAATACTTTTTTTTGTTTTTCTTTCATTTTTATATTTTCATCTCCTTTCTTTTAAGCAAAATTATTAGTCGCAACTTAAAAATTTAAATAATTCTGCTTACATATTGATATTATCACATAAAAATGATAAGATAAATTACATTGTCGGCGACCAAAACGTCAAAACACTGCCGAAACAATAAAGGAGATTATTATATGCATTTTAAATATAGTGAATACTTTACAAATAATAAAAATAATGAACCACAAATTTATTTAGGTTTTGAAAATTGCCCCACCACTGAATTTAATTTTATTTCTTTTTTAGATAGATTGTCTAACGATGGACTAAATGAATTAAACAATATATTCAATTATTCTAATAGGCAATATATAAATGAAGAAATATGGTTAAAATACGAAATATCACATTCCATATTTATTCAGCCAATAAGTTCAAGATATACAAAAATGATAGATAAGCATAATGAAGATGGAAATGGTATTAAAGTTAATTATTTTAAAAATAAAAAGCTTAAAGCTTTATCATTTAATAATGAGGACTTTCTAAAAACAAAACCACTTAATTTATTTGAAAGCATGGCAAAAAATGGTTCATCATCTTTTAGATTAACCGTCCATAAAGAAGCAACTTATAATAATGAAAGAGAATTACTTTATATATTTTTAGAATGTTTATTTAATTCAAAAACAACTTACTATATTATGAAATGTAAATATTGTGAAAAATATTATATAGTAAATAAGCCAAATATAGAATATTGTAAACGAACAAATTTAATTAAAGGGAATCTTATTCAATGCGGACAAATAAGAAGTAATATGAAAAAAACTAATGAATATCAAAAATTTATAAAAGAAGATAGAAAACTTCAAATTTCAATCCAAGATAAAATTAATTATGATAAATATATTGAATACTTAAAGAAACGAGATGAAATAATAGAAGAGTGTATTAAAAAAAGAGATTTAAGTATCTTACATGATTTTATAATAAATATTAAAAATAAATATCACTTCAATTAATTTGTTTTAACATATTATAAAATGTATTAGGTTTTAATCCTAATAGGTTCATTGCTTCCTTACTCATAATCTCTTTATTTTTTAATCTATTGACCACAATTTCAAAATTTTGTGGTTTTTTTATTTTTGGTCTTCCGAATTTAACACCATTATTTTTAGCATTACTTATTCCTTCTTTTTGTCGTTGTTTAATAAATGTTCTTTCTTGCTCTGCTACATAAGACAATATTTGTAATATTAAATCACTAATAAATGTTCCTAATAAATCTTTGTTATTCCTAGTATCTAATAATGGCATATCAATTACCATAATATCTGCTTTAATGTTTTTAGTTATATCTTTCCACTCATTTACTATCATTTCATAATTTCTACCCAACCTATCAATACTCTTAATAACCAGTAAATCATTTTCTCTTAAAATATTTTTAATTAAATGGTATTGCTCTCTATTAAAATCCTTACCACTTTGTTTATCAATATAAATATCTCTTTCATTAATATCTAATTCTTTAAATGCAATTACCTGCCTTTCCTCATTCTGTTCTTTACTGCTAACCCTAGCATATCCAAATACTTTACTATTCATTGTTGTACCTCCTTATATAAATATGATATAAACTTTTACTCTATTTTTCACCCCTATTCTTTGAAAAAGTTTAAATACTTTTCAAATATTTGAAAAATCCTTTGATAACTTTTACAAATACAAAAAAGACCTAAAATTATATCAATTCTAAGTCTTTGTAATAGTACACTTTTTTAATGTGCAGTTTTTTCGTCCAAATTGCATGAACTCATCAGTAGGTTATCCTAGAAAACTGAACTTGTTCCATACTGATAATATTTACTATTATTGAATAAATTATCGTTAATGAATCAATCGATAATTCTTCTTTCATAATAATCCCCCCTTTACTTTTGTTTATAAAGACAATAAGATTAAAAAATAAAATTATTAAACCTGTCATCATCAGTAGTGGGGAGTCAAGTCCACTAGACCAAAAATGGTTTCGACAAATTAATTTTACCATTTTTATTTAATTTACGCAATGTTTTAAATTACTCATTGTTTGACGAAATTATTACTTTTTTATATTTTATGTATGTTAATTCCACATTATTAATATCTATTTTCTTTTGTTTGTATGTATAAATTATTATTTCACCATTATCATCAGTATCATATTTACTAACAATTGCATAATCATTATTCATATATAATATAACTTCGTTATTACTTGTATAAAAATATTTTTTTATCTCAGCCTTATATGCACCCATTTTATAAAATGCTCCAATTGCTATAGAAACTGCAACAATAACCAAAAATATTCTGATAAATATATAATTTTGGCTTACTGCTAAAGTCCTAATATTTCCATTTGCCACACGTGTTTTTTCTTTTTTTCTATCTTTATAAAATAAAAATGCGATAGTAAATTGATATGCAGTATATATGAACCCTATAAATATGGTCCCTAGTGAATTCCAAGTTTTAAAGAACAAGAATAAAATTATAATATTTATTAAAAACAATATTGTAAATAATATTATAGTATCCCATATCTTGTCTTTTTTTATTTGTTCAATTTTTAAACTTTTATAAAAGAATATTACTGATAGCAAAAATATAATACTCATAACACTATTTATTATTAAATTTGATATTTCAATATTAAAATTACTTTGATAAAAAGCTATATCGATACTATAATAATCAAAATATCCTCTGTTAATTATAAATGTAATAAACTTGGCGATTAAAAATACTAAACTGAAAAACAATGGAACTATAAAAATTACCAGAGCTTCGTTCTTTCTATAATATTTCTTAAATAATTCAACCATATAACCCTCCAAATATTTACTTTATATTATACTATAAATATAAAAAAAATAAAGTTATTAACTTTATTAATTTTTTATTTTTTATTAAACCTTTTAAATATATATTAATCAGTCAAATATTCGATTTTAGTATTTGATTGATTTTCTACTTGTTCTAATGCTGTTTTATATATTATCAATAAATAACAAAATAGATTTTTAGCTTTTATAAGCTCACTAACTTTGATTTTTAAATCCGGTAAATTTTCACTATAGTGCATCATCAAATTCCTTAAGCCATCATCTTTATAATAATGTTCTAAACCATCTATTACTTCTGCTGGAAAAACCACTCTGTTTTGGTCTTTTTGTATAATTGCATATAAAGTTCTATATTTTCCTTGTTCATAGCATTCTATATCAGTATAGTTATATATTTTAAGAATTTCCAAAACAAGTTTTTCTATTAAAGGGAAAAAATAATATAATATATCTACCTTATCATTATAAAACATTTCTGTATCTACATTACCTATGTTTTGTTTTACTTCTTCAGTAAGATACATATTTAACATTTCTTTATAATCTGGCATAATTAATTACCTCCTTAATTAAATCTTTTAATCCCTTGCTAACATTATTATCCACTAATATAATTCTATCTTTATTATGATTATATCTAAGATCAGGATAATTATTTATATCTAATGTACTAATATCAAAAAATATTTGCTCACAGTAATCATTGATTTTCGAAAAATATATTTTATCTAGTCTTGATATGTTTGTATTTTCATCTAGTAATTTTTCTAATACAATTTTAACATTGTGCTTTATTTGATTTAAACAAAAATAACTTTCTCCTAAAGTAATTCTAAAATCAATGTCATTTCTTCTATCGTTATAACTTGTAATGTTAAACATTTTTATTATTCTTGTTTTAATTAATATTTCTATTATTACCATTGTTTGGTAAATCAATATACTTTTATTATTGATTGAATTTAACGCACAGTCAAGAGATTCTATCCATCCATTTAGCTGAGTTTTAAAATTATTATATAATTCATTTGAATTATAATTTATTATTATATTTTTAGGCATTTCTTCAACATTATTTTCAATTTCAAGAATTTCTTTTTTGTTTTTAATCATTGCATAATTCCTTGTTAATAAAATAACTTGTAAATACTAAACAGGATGCAATTGCAATAAATTCTCTATTATAATTTTTATGGTTTATATATTCGCCATGCATTAATCGATTTCTTAACCTAAGACCCAAATTATCATATAAAATATAATTTATGAACATAATTCCGTTCCTATATTCAGCATTTTCAATATACATATTAAATAGTTGATTTATAACATCTGATATATTACCATTAATTTCTAAGCCTTTATTTTTTGCTATTTCTAACAAATATGATTCTGTTTTTATTATCGAATTACATAATACCACATACATATTGTTGAAAATCTTATCATTATAGCCGAAGCTTTCCTTATATTTTTCTAATAATTCATTATAATAATCACCCAATTGTATAAGAGCAATTTCTATTGACAGGTTATAAGAAGTACCTATATGTCTTAACATTACCTCATAGTAATCTTTATCTAAACAATTTAGTAGCTTATCATGATTTTTATTTATATATTCTCTACCATTTAAATCATAATAGCTTTTTAAATCTGTATTTACATTTTCATTATGGGAAATATATAAATTGTTAGCATTATCGATTGTATATGTCGATACCAGATGTAGCAAGGGATGCTCAGCATACGACTTTATTGACTCTTCTAGCATAGAATCAAAATTTATCTTCACAAAAGGATATAAATTATAAATGTTTTCTTTTAAATAATCAACTATACTCTTCTCTTGTTTTGGAATTGTAAATTCAAATCCAAACTCTTTCATACTTTTTTTTGTATAACTTTCATCTTTCAACATTTGTCTTTTATAAAATAATACTTGAATTATACAATCAGCAATCTTTTGTTTATAACTTGAAGGAAAATTGCTATAATTAATGCTTTTTATTTCACTTAAATTTTTAAGTAAGCTTTCTATATTTGCAATATTAGTAATTATGTCGCCATTCTTATTTTTCGCATTATCACATACATCATTTACTATTTCAACATAACCATTTAAAAAGGTTTTTAAAATTTCTTTTTCCAATAAATTCTTATCGCTTAATTTTTTCAGTATATCAATAGCTCGTTCGCCACTATATGAAAAATTAATATTCTCAATTATATATTTATTATAACTACTTAAATGGCTGCTAATGTCATAGTCATATTCTATTAGATAGTCTAAATATTTCATTTGAAATAAGCATTTATTAAATAAATATTTATAATCGCTGGTATCTTTATGTCTTGGAAAAAACTTTGGCACTATTCTTTCGATAACATTTGGCAAAAGGGTTATTTTTTTATCAACTCCATATTTTAAAACTCTCCTATAAAAAAGTATACAACTTTTGAAAATATCACCATTATATTGAAATAATCTATCATGGAAAACACTTTTAAAATTTGATTTAGCCAACTCAATGTCTGGAATATTATTTTTATATTCATTTGAATGTAAGGCTTTATAATATGTAAATATATATTCAGATATAAATTGAATATATATATTGTTTGCACTTTCTTTTGCCTTTGTATATAATTCGTGTATATAGTTTAAATAATCATCTTTTAATTCATAACAATAACTATTAATTGCAGTCACTAATATTTCCTTATGAATAAAAAATGCTCCAGTAAAATTAATAAATTTTTCATATTCAAGTTCAAATTCATCAATTGTACAATTACTTGAAAAACTCAAATCAATTTTGTCGACTTTAGAATTAATAAACTTATGGCTTAAAAAGTCATCGTATATTTGTTTTGCTTCCAAAATAAAGCCTCCTTTCGGTTTTAAATTATTTAAAAACTTATATTATTTAATACTATTATAACATATCATTTTGCAATAAAAAATGATATAATTGTCTCGAGGTGAACTTTGTATGAAATATATAAAATATTCCTTTAGACATGCAGAAGAAATATTTTTAGTTGATGATGACTTCACTTATTTATGGAATGAAGTGCAGGAGGTCCTAAGTAGCATTACTGATGAAGATTTAATTCAACAATTCAACGATGGAAAAAGAAGAGCAAAAAGTATATCAGAAGCAATTAATAAATTAATTGATGAAAGATTAGTAGCTAAAGGTTGGAATCCACAAAGTGAAATATTCGCAGACCCTGATTATTCAGATAATAAAGGTACTTGGCGTTTAGACTTTGCAAAAGATAATATAGCAATAGAAGTAGCATTTAACCATGGTGGTAATGTATCTTGGAATTTAATAAAGCCAATATTATCAAGTGAATTAAATCATGTAGAAAAAGCAATACAAACCCAAGCTGGGATATTAATAACTGCAACAGATAGTATGAAACATGCTGGTGGATTCGATAATGCAATTGGTACTTATGAAAAATATGTTGAGTATTTAAAACCATTAAATAATTTATTAACAACACCAATGCTTATTATTGGATTAGAAGCACCAGATAGTTTTACAATTAGACATGAAAAAATAGGTAATACAACTATAGGCCATGTTGAAATGATAGATAAATAAAAATAGAGGTTAATTCCTCTATTTTTCATTTTCAATTATATTTTCTATTTCTTTACCAAGTTTTTTTATTATACCAACAACTAAAGCATTACCCATCATAAAATATCTTCTTTTATCGGGCATTCCAGTTCTTGTCCAATTGTCAGGAAAACCGTTTATTCTTTCTGCTTCAATTGGCGTTATTATTCTCAACTTACCAGTATTTAAATCTTTTAATATATGACTACTTCTATTAATAGTACTTTCACTAGTTAGCATTGTTCTTGCTGGTTTATCTAATGAATCAGGGAAATCCATATTTCCTTCAGTGTAAAAATATGGTTCTCCATTAGGTTTATATCTTTGAACTTTTTTTGAACCTTTTAAATATTTTAATTTTTCTTCATATTTTTCATCTATAAAATACTTGCTTTCAATGTTTCCATTATCAATTATAGTTCTCAAAGTTAATATAGGAAATTTTTCACTTACAACTTTATATGAAGTTATTTGGTAATTCAACATATAACCAGAATTGTAAAATTGACCTTTAAATTGATCGGACACTTCTACTAAATCTTTATACTTTTCTTCAGAAATATCATATTTGATATTATTGATTTTTTCAGAAGTAATAGGGAATTGCTTTGTAAAAAGCCCTTTTTTAAACACTATATTTTCTGATGTGTTTTTTAACATTTTTTTATAATATTTCGTTGATTTATGATATGCAAATATAAAAGTTCTTTTTCTCTTTTGAACAAATCCATATTCACTTGCATTAATAACTCTCCATTCAACAGCATATCCATTGTCAGCAAAAGTTCTAAGCATAATAGCAAAGTCTCTCCCTTTCTGTTTTGAAGGAGATAGTAAAAGCCTATCTACATTTTCCAATAAAACAAATGGAGGTTTTTTTACTTTTAATATTTCAGCTATTTCCCACCATAATACTCCTTTTTTACCTTCTATTCCTTTTTCCTTTGAAAGACCATGAGCTACAGAATAATCTTGACAAGGAAATCCACCTACTAATAAAGTATGATTTGGAATATCATTTTTATTAACCTTTGTTATATCTTCGTTACTATGATTAGGAGAATCACCAAATCTTTTTGTATAACATTCAAAAGCATGTTGACTCTTTGTTGCAGGTTCCCATTGATTTGTCCATACAAAATCCCAAGTGCTATTTTCTTCGACTTTTTCATTAATCATTTGCACATTATTTAAACCACACCTAAAACCACCAACACCAGCAAACAATTCAACTACTGTCTTTTTCATAATATCACCTCGAATACTTTCCATAATATTATTATACTATATTTTATCTTTATAGTAAAGATCGAAATCTTAAAAAAATCAAATTTTGCTTTCCACTCTTTTAAACCTTTCATATCCGTCCTTTAAACAGTCAAATATATGAACGTATATATTTTATCGCAAGATATAATAACTCCTTAAAATGCGCTTCATTTATAGCAAATAGGCGCTCATATACATATAAAAGCCTAATAATTTTATTAGGCTTATAATTCTGTATTAATTTTCATACTTTGACCATTTAATTTTTCAAACTTTTTAATAAAATTTTCTGCTAATAATTTATTATATTTTATTCCAAATACTAAAGACTTTTCTTCTGAATTTTTTGAAACATAATTAATAATTAATACCCATTCGCTTTTTTTACCTTTATTTAACCCTGACATTCCACCTAATATTAAACCGCCAGATCCAGCAATCATATTTCCAACCACTCCACGAAGAACTGGACTTTTTTTCTTTTCCAATAAATCTTTCGCTAATATAATACTCATACCTTTAATGTTTTCACTTTTTATATTAAACTCCATGTTTTTATTAAAAAATATATTTATCTTATCTGAGTATAAAATAATTTTACAATCTTGTGTTTTTTGAATATTATCTATCCCAGCAATATGTGTCATATCTAATTTATCATAAGTTTTTTCTTTTTCTATCTTTATTATCTCTTTAGAAATCTCATTTCCATTTGCCGAATTTCTTTTTTTTACCTTTTTAACTATCAGATATATAGGCAATATAAACATCACCATCACAAATAAATAAAATAATATATCAATTATAATCATAACTTCATTCCTCCGTATACAATATTATTATAATATAAGTGTATGGGTAATGCAAGTATCTTATTTATATTTATTATATTTCGTACAATTGTTATGGTGATGTAAATGATATTATTAAATATTGAAGAACTTTTAAAAAAGAATAATAAAAGCAAATATTGGTTGTGCCAGAATATGGGTATTACCTCTCGAAACATTAATCGAATTATCAGAGGAGAGACTTCTTCTATTTCTTTTAAGTATTTAGAAGAATTTTGTAAATTCTTAAATTGTACTCCTAATGAATTAATTAAGATAGAATCAAAAGAAAAGTAAATTTTCTTTTTTTATTAAGATTATTAACTTTTCTCTATAAGGGTATATACGTTTCTCAATGTAAATTTTGATTTTTTCCTTTATTTATAAGAAACATACGTAGAGACATATATAAAGACTTTTAAGTTTTTTTATACGATACTCATATCAATTTTATATCTTTTATAACATTGATTTCTATATTTCTTTATACGTTTCTCTATATGTTTCTTTCTATGTTTGTTTTATATATTATCGTGTATATTATATGATAGTCTTTTATGATTATCATATTTTTGTTTGTCTTTAAAACAATGTATCTTCTTCTAAGTTATTCAATCAATATTCTGTATTTTATTACTTCTCCTTTCCTTATTTTCTACTATTTTACTTATTCTTACTTTTTTCATAAATGAATCTATTTCCTTCTTATCTTGTTCTTTAGTTATGTTATAGTAAAATTCTTTTATTCTATAATAATTATTATCGATCTTTTCTTTTTCGTCCCAATTATTATTTTTTATATACTTACCACAATATCTATATGCTGTTCTGCTCTTCATATAGCCTTTATATAAATCCTTCATACTATATCCATCAGGTATTATTTTTTCACTAGTATAATTATAATTACAAAATAATATATCTACATTTTGATTTATCATATACTCTGCAAAATTTATATTTGTATTCTTTTTATAAACCTTTTTCTTATACTTTAATTTAGCATATAAAAAATCATCTTTATTAAATAAACTTTCTAATTCAATCCAATTTTTATCAATATATTTTTTTATTTCCTCTCTAAATGCATAACTTGGTTTTGACACCAATAAAATATGTATATGCCAATCTGTATATATTTCTTTATTATTAAACAATTCTCTTTTCTTCCTTGGTTTACCTACTTGTCCATTTAATTCGTAATAAGCATATGAGGTACTCCCCTCTATATTACTAACTATTATCATTGCTTGTGCTTGCCAATTATTTTTTGCCTTTTTCTTACAAGTGTATCTAATAAATTCTCTTAAACTCTTCGCATATTTAAATGCTTCTTCTCTACTCGCAAATTTTTTATTTATTTCAATTTGACTTATTCCTAACTTTTTTCTTGTCATAATACCACCATTTTTACAAAAATTTTTGTTAATGCGTTTTACCTTTCCTTTATTTATAACGTTTTTTTACATTATAAGTTTTGATGCCGATATGGTGGTATGCCAGAAATGACCTTTGAATGGGCATTGCGAGAAAATGGCATTGATCCAGTGAAGGATGTAAATATTGATACTAGCATTGCTTTTGCAGCAATGGGAGGGGCATTTATTAGCGGAGTTGGTGATTTTGTAACCCTATTTGAACCTAATGCTTTAAAGATGGAACAAGGTGGCTATGGTTATGTAGTAGCATCTATAGGTGAATTAGGAGGAGTTGTCCCATACACAGCATATAATGCTAAAAAGAGCTATATTGAAAGTAATTCAGATGTTATTGAAGGCTTTACTAAAGCTATTCAAAAAGGATTAGACTATGTCCATAATAATGATGCCAAAACAGTGGCACAAGCAATCATTGATTATTTCCCTGACACATCAATGAATGATTTAATAAAAATTGTTGATCGTTATCAAAAGATAGATTCATGGTTTGAAACAACATATATTGAAGAAAAAGATTTTGAACACGTTCAAACAATTATGAAGTCAGCTAAAGAACTAACAAAAAGTGCTCCATACGATAAATTAATTAATAATACTTATTCAAATAAATGAATGAAATATTAAAAATAAACAATTTAAGAAAAATTTATCACACAAAAAGAGATGAAACTTTAGCTGTTGATAATTTTTCTTTTACTATGTCAGATGGAGAGTTTGTAGCAATAGTTGGTCCAAGTGGTTGTGGTAAAAGTACAATACTATCTATATTATGTGGTTTAGAAGAGAAAACCAATGGTAATATTCAGTTTAGGAATAATACTAAAATCGGTTATATGCTCCAACAAGATTGCCTTTTTGATTGGCGCACAGTCTTAGACAATTGTTTACTCGGTTTAGAAATAAATCATAATTTAACTAAAGAAACTAAAGAATATGTTTTGAATTTATTAAATACATACGGATTAAAAGATTTCATCAATAGTTATCCTCCTAATTTATCAGGTGGTATGAGGCAAAGAGTAGCTTTGATTAGAACACTAGCTAATAATCCAAATCTTCTTTTACTTGATGAACCATTTTCAGCATTAGACTATCAGACTAGGCTTGCTGTATCAGATGATGTTTACCGTATTATAAAGAGTGAAGGAAAAAGTGTTATTATGGTAACTCATGATTTAGCAGAGGCTATTAACTGAATTAACATAACTACTTTGTAAGTAGTTTTTATTATATTTGATTATACTAAATAGAAAGAAAAATAGAAAGACCTTGCTTTCTATTTTAATTATTGAAATGTTCCTTTATCATAGCATTTAATCTTGAAAAACTATTGCTAGAGTTCTTGGATAATTTTGATTTAATTTCTTTTAACTGTTTTTCTCTACTACTAGAATAATAAAGTGTTCCCATAGTTATAGTGTAAGAAGTATTTTTATCAAGACCCAAAGTAGCGTTTATTAACTCCATATCACTTTGCTCAAACATTTCTTCCATTCTAACTATCCCTTTATTGTGTAGATCTGGCAGTTTAAAAAAGTTTTTACTCTCAAATTCTCCAAACTCTTTCTTTGCAGTATTTAAATGCGTATCTCCAGCACCATCATTATCCCATATTGCCATATAATCTATATTGAATGCAATGAAGTACTGAATATTATCTCTAATAGACTTAGCATTCGCACTAGCAAAGAAAATTACATTACTTTTTGCTTCTGAAAATAACTCTAAAGCATACTTATCATATATTCCTTCAACAGCTACAATTTTCTTGTCTTTATCAATAAATTTGAATTCAGGAATTTGAAGTGCTTCATATATTGGTTGAAATGCCGTAGTTTTCGTAGAAATTGTTTTTGTTTCTGATATAGAAGAACAAGCAACTTTAGATTTGTTTTTAGAAACAATGTTTATGGTATTTAGTGGTATATATGCTGGATTTAACAATTGTGGGGAATGAGTACAATATATGACCACACCTTCTCCTTTTGAAATTTCAACTAGTTTTTTGCACAATTCATTCTGCGCTGTTTCGTGCAGATATGATCCTGGCTCATCTAACAAAAATATTGTGTTATCCTTGCTGTTTTGTTTTGGATTAAATTGTATCTTCATAATAAAATTATAATACCAAATAAACCCTTTACTTCTATCAGAAATACCAAAAATTCTTTCCTGACCATTCACATCTTCAACTATATTTATTTGAAGTAATCTTTGAACTTTGTTATTTTCTTTTTGTTCTTCTAAATCAAACGAAATAGTTATTTTCTTTTTTTCATTTGAAAATCTAGACCATGCATCAGTTAAATTGTCACTTAAATATTTACTTACATCTGATAGTATAGATTTTCTTCGTCTATTATCTTCATCATATAGTGAATATATACTAAAATCTGATTTTCTAAGTGCATTATTGAATACCCTTGAATAAATTCTTTCCCATTCTGTAGAATCACCTTTTTCTGTCAATACAACAGAACCAGCCGGTCTATCATTAAAGTCATCACTATATAATATTGGTGGTAAGAAGTTTATAAGTTGATTAGTAATTCTTTCTTCTATAAGCTCATAATCTTCTATTTTGTTTAGTACTTTATGATTTATCACATATGTATCATCTTCATTATCAGATAAAAGTCTAATTAGTTCTAATTGAATGTCTTCTTCTGGTATTTTTGCTTCTACTTTTTCAATAGTATCCCTATATATATCAATTTCTCTTTCAATAATTTGATTTTGTTTATCTATCTTTTTCCATTCAACGCTATCTTCTTCAAGTTCTTGTTTTCTACCATCATTTTTTAATTTATTATCTTCATCAATTTTAATTAATCCACTAATTAATGCAATTAATTCAGCTTTTTTTAAATCTATTACTGCCTTAATTTCACATGGTTCATCTTCTAAAGCGTATAGATTACTTATATCATTTACTTGTTTACCACTATTTAAATAATCGTTACCTCTATCAAAAGCAAATATAGCTTGTAAAATTGTAGTTTTCCCACACTCATTTATTCCAACTAACGGAATTATTTTGTTTTTTAGGTCTATTTCCAGTGGACCCTTTATTGCCCTATAATTTTTTATAATAAATTTATTGTACTGCATTTTAAACCTCCCTTTATGATATACACAGATTCTAATTGACAAATTATGGCAAATTTCTACAGATATTATATCATAAATACGAAGTTTTATCTATTCCTATACTTATTTAAATAAAAAAAAGAAAGCTTTGCTCTCTAATTTTCATAAAATTTAACCTCTATTATTTCAGGCTGCCCTTTTAATTTATCAGTATCCCTATTGACAATAACTATTTCTTCTACAAATTGTGTAAGAAAGTCTAATCTTTCTTTGTTACTTAAATATTTCCAATGTTCTTTGATAGTATTAGCAATTAAACTTTTATCAATTTGTGTAGATGGTTTATGTTGTTTTTCCAATGCCTTTAATTCATCACTTAATATAATTAATTGGTTATCTAATTCAGTTGTCATATATTTCATTTGATTATAGTCTATATCATTTGTCATAAATAAGTTCATAACTTCTTTTTTCTTGTTATCAATTTCAGATAACCTTTTCTTTAAATGCCCTATATTACTAAAGTCTTCTTCATCCTGTTCTATTCCATCAACATTTTCAATTTCAGATAATTCCTCTATATTTTCAATGTAATTTAAAAAGATTTCTTCAACTTTTTTATGACTCATACCTAGAGCAGTACAGTGACCTTTTTCTCTATTAATACATCTATAACCATAATGAATTAATTTTGTACCATCTTTTTTATTTTTAATTGTTCTTTGAGTAGTTAATCTTTGTCCACATATTCCACACACTAAAGTTCCACAATAATAAACATCATCTTTAGGGTGATTAGTTCTAGATACTTTCTTAATTTTACCCAATCTCTCTTGAGTTTTATCCCACAATTTCTTAGATACGATAGGTTTATGTAAACCATTAAGTTCTTCAAATCCGTTAGAAGAATTAATACCATATCTAACCCCACCAATATAAGTAATATTAGATAATATTAATCTTATTGTTTTAGGTTGCCATACACTATTTATAGTGTATGTTTCTTCTTTAAATCTTCTTTTTTGTACTTTTCCTTTCTTCTTAGTAGGAATACCCTCAGCATTCAAAAGATCAGCAATTTCAGTAAATGTTTTCCCTTCTGTGTACATTTTGAATATTCTTTTTACAATGATTGCTTCATCATTATTAATTGTCTGTATTTCTTGATATTTTGGTCTATCATACCCATATGAGGGAGTAGAACTACATAAGGATTTGCCTTCTTTTACTTTTTGAACAAATGCTACTTTTACTCTTTCAACAGTTTGCTCTCTTTCTAGTTGAGCGACTGCACCTGTCATACGAATTAAAAATCTACCTGTTGCAGTAGATACATCAACTGTTCCACCTGAAATAGTATAAACTTCAATGCCACACTCTTGGATAAGTTTGATAATACTTTCTGTATCTAACATATCTCTTGTCAATCTATCAAACTTATATAATACAACTACATCTATCTTTTTATTTTTTATATCATTGATTAATCTTTTTACATCAGGTCTATCTTGAATATTCTTACCACTTATACCCTCATCAGAATATATTTCAAAAATATTCCAACCCTGCTGTTTTGCAAAGCTTGTTAAATTTTCTTTTTGGGCTGCTACCGAATAACCCTCTTGGGCTTGCTTTTCAGTAGAAACTCTTATATATAGACCAGCGTTTCTTAATTTATTATCTACCATATATACCTCTAATGCATCACTATGATTGTATCATTCTAGGTATAGAGGTTCTTAAGAAGAACTCAATCATTTTTTCTTGAATACTTTTAGATAGTATAATTTTCCTATTATTCATTATAATATACCTCCTAGTTAAATATATGTAATTAACGTTTTATAATGTTTGTACCATTTATGAATATGTCTAATTAAATATATTTTGCTAATGAAGTTTATTACACTCTTGTATAAACTCCTAAGCTAATTAAGAGTGTACAACCTAATAAACATTAAGCCAACCCCTCTAAACAAACTTTTAGATTTTATTAGAGGGGCTAACCATAATTTACTAGATATTTCCCTTTAATTCCTCAATTTCTTGAAGTTTCTTAGTCATTACTTGAAATTGTTGCTCTAAACTATTAAGCATATCTTCAGTCCAATAATATAACTCTATAAGTTTATTATCTTCACTTTTAATATATTTCTGTAAATCTTGAATTTCTTTTTCTTTTAATGTAATTTCATTCTGTAAAAGATAAACATCTTTACTTACATTAATCATTTATTGTAAATACTCTTTCTAATTGATTAAGATATTTATTTAATGCCTCACTCATACAAGCAATATTTATCCAACTTTTAGACAGTAATTCATTACTTACACTGAACTCATCAACAATCCGCTTTTTACTTGCAAGTTCTTCTTTTAATGATTTTGACTGCTGATTGAGTAAAGCAATATATCTTTTCATATCATTAATTATCTCTCCATTAGAATATCTTTTTTGTTTTTCTCTTTCAAGTCTTAAATCGTTTAGTTGCTTTTCTAACTTTTGTTCTTGCAAATTCATTTCAGTAATGCTATTTTGTTGATTAACTATAAAATTCACTTTTCTTTCTCCTCTTACTAGTTAATTATTTTTTATTATATATATTATTTTAATCTTTCTTTTATTTCTTCTAATTTTAGTTCTAATACTATTAGTCATATTGTTGCTATTGATATTCTTATTAGTAGTATTGATATTATAATAGGATTTAATGGCTACGAGAACTGCCTAATCAGTTAACCGAAAGGTCTAGCACTTTTACTTTATTTCATTAATAATTTTGTAATATTCATTAATCTTATCGTCATGCTCACTCAAATCAACATCTAGTTCTATTAATTTATTGTAGAAGTTCGCAAGTCCTTGTTCGTATACTGCTTTATCATTATATTTAAATTGATAATACGAACCTTTTTGTTCTATAATCTTCAACTTGATTAAAGCATAAATCTTATTAATTAAATTGGAGATGCCTTTACCATAATGCAATGCAAATGGAATACTCTCTTCTGGAGCTGATTTATTTGATTTAATTACTTCTAGTTCTAATTCAATTCCATTAAATGCTTTGGCCATGCCTTTGAAATCTACGTGTTTTTTAATATTACTAATCTTTATGATAATATCGCTGCTATATCGAACTACTTTTGAACCATATTCTTTCTTTTGACTACCTACCATCATATTTACGGAATAACGGTATTGATTAATCATAACAAGACAGAACTTGTTTAATGTTGCTAAAGACTTGAACTTACTAATGAATTGAGTAAGATTCTTTGAATTATATGATGTATTGTTAGTTGTCGACGAAATACTATCTTTCAAGTTAGTAAAGCCCTCATGAACAAGTCCAGCCAATGAGTCGATTATAATCATCGATATTTCTCCTGTTGCTATAAACTTACATAAATAATCATCAACCTTCTTGAATGTTGGTTCTTTTATAAGAAAGAATCTATTATTCATAAAATCTTCTAAACCAATTGTTTTAAGAAGTTCGTTAGTTACAGAGCCTTCACTATCAACATAAACTACATTTTTACCCTGATTACATATTTGTTTTGCTAGTTGTAAAGAAATGGTACTTTTACCTACACCGCTTTCCCCAACCAATTGAATTGATGATCCCAATTCCAATCCACCTTTTAATATGAAATCTGAAACAAATATATTAGTTGATATAATTTCTGTTTTAAGATTGGGTATGGACTTAGCAATATCTGCTAAACCCATACCTTCTTTTGATTGTTTTGACATTAATAACCTCCATTACATCATGTCTTCTAGTCTCATTTTTTCTTCTACTAATGCTAATATTTTCTTATCTTTCTCAATTATTATTTGTTGGTGTTTTACTATTCGGTTTGTCATTATATAATCGCAATCGCAAATTATTTTTAGAACTTCAGTCTTAGAATATGTTTCTTTATCTAATACACCAAATAGTTCGTGCATACTATCATATAAACTAGGTTCATCCATACATTTGCCTCCTTTCTTTAAATATTATTTTGTCTATTTCATTAAATAAAAGTATTTAGAGTATATAAAAACTCTCCTTCATATACATGAAAATAGCACAAAATCTGCTTTGTAAAGCATTTCTAAATCTGTGTCATTCCTATATATGAAGAAGAGTATAATTTATTTAATTATTAATGTTAATATAACTCAACCTCATAAATATTATATGATATAAAAATTGTTTTATCAACATATTTTATCACTTTTTTTCATTGTTATTTTTTAACAATTTCTAAATCCCCTAATTACCAGTGTTTACTATTTCAAGATACTTATAAATACTTGGATATGATAATTCACTTAACCTTGAAAATTCGCTCTTGTTAATCTCTTTGTTTTGATATTTGGGTAAATATCTAAAGAAAGATTCAGGTATATCTTCATAAGTTGTTTTAGGCCTTCCTAATATAATCCCTTTAGATTTTGCGTTTTCCATTCCACTCTTAACCCTCTGACAAATCATTTTCCTTTCCAGTTGTGAGAATACTCCCATCATCATGAGCATACCTTCTGTCATTGGATCACAATCTCCATTAGTGACATCGACAACAAAAGTTCCCAACATCAATTTTAGCCCAACCTTTTGCACCGTATCTAATATTTCACATAACTGTTTTGTACTTCTTGTGATACGGCTTACTTCAGTTGCTGCAATAGTATCTCCTCTTTTTACTGCTGTTAATAATTTTTCAAGTTCTTTTCTATCCTCTTTCATTCCACTTTCATATTCCAAAAATATTGTATTTTCTGTTGCACCCATTGCTTTTAGCTCTCTTACTTGTCTTTGAATATCTTGTTTTAGTTCATTAGTTGAACACCTTGCATAGCCCCATACCATATAATTACCACCTTCCCAAAATATAAAAGAAATCCCTGTTGTATTATCATTAACAATTATAGAAGATATTTCTTTATAATAAACCCATTGTAATGCTGTTGTTACTATAAACATAATGAAATGATTTCTTTGACACATAATTTCAAATAAAAAGAAGTTTATAAATAACTTCTAAATATCATTTTACTACTTAATTTAATCTTCTTATTTTTTGCTTGATAGAAAAGTTACTTTTTCAGCAACTACTTTAGTATTCTTAACAGTAGAGCCATCTTCTCTTTCATAAAAGTCCGTTTCTATTCTTCCTTTCACGCCGACTAAATCACCTTTTTTACAGTATTCCACTGTATTTTCAGCAAGTCCACTCCATAAAGTACAATCAATAAAATCCGTATCATATTTTCCATCTTTATTTTTATAACTTCTTGGAACTGCAATTGTTAAATTAGAAACTTTTTTACCTGTTTCATTTTCAATTAATTCTGGCTCTTTAACGATTCTACCTACTATTACCGTTTGGTTTAGCATAATACACCTCCTTTTAATTTGATTTACCACATATAACAATTATTAACAAGAGATGTGAAAAAGTTAATGCAAATTCATTACAATATTACCACGCTCAAGACGTTTAAAACGAGTGTAACGATTCTAAAATGCGTACAACCATGAACCATACACTCAAAACAACTTAAACGATATGAACAAGATTAATGAAAAGACAATTTATACATATTATGCTAATCAATATGTTTTCAATTTTTTACTTCTTTTTAATTTCTATTTAGGACAGTTGGACCATTAACAAGATTTATTTGAGATAAATTATCATTTATTGAATAATATTTCTCATTGGTATCATCATATTTTGTACTATATGTTATTTTTACGTAACCATTACTGGCAATAGGCACCCAAATGCAACTTGTAGCATCATTTATATAACAAGTCCCATCTTCTTTAATAACTAATTCAGTATAAGTATTTGACCAAGTACCAATATACTGCTTTTTAATTTTTTCTTCTTTTTCTCTTTTTAATACTCGTTGCTCTTTTTCATCAGCACCAAAATTTTTGCCATCTCTGTGAATAAACAAATATTCTCTTTCGGTATCATCCTGAAGCATAAGGTTTAAACTTACAACTTCTGAATTTTTACCGAACTTGATAAAAAATGGAAAAATAAGTTTACTTTCTCCTGATTCATTTATTTCAGAAGTATAAACAGTTAACTGATAATATGGGGAATTACTTATTTCATAGTGACATTCACCAAAATTGATTTCATATAAAAATCTCCATTTTGTGTTTGGGTCAGAGGGTGGCCAGTTACTATTATTAGTGCTATCAACTTGCTTAGAATTTTCTATCTCACAAGTCATATCATCGTAAAAGTGAAATGTATGAAACATTTCCATATAAGCATGATCTTCAATTTCTTTTTCAAAATATGCTGTTGCCGAACCATTTATATGTTTAAGTTTTTTTGTGTCAACTTTCTCATATTTCTGTATTTTCTTATATTGAGTCATTCTATCATTTGTTGTATCAAGAAACGATGAATAATCTTCTGTAAAAGTTGCATTTAACTCCATAGTCTTATTATCTTGATTGATTATAATTAATGAAGAGGCGAAAATGCCATTTTCATTTAAATTGAAGTCTTCATCAAATAATCCATTATAAGTCCAACTACAAGTAGAATTGTCAGATATGGACTTATCTATTATGGCACTAACAGAACATATTCCGTTTGGTAATATCTCAACAACAATACTATCACTTGCATAGTAACCATAAAAACGATTATCAATTTTATTTTTGTTAACATATATACTTGCAATGGATATACCTATAACAATAACCACAGCAACAAAAATAATTAACATTATTTTTTTTTGTTTTGCCAATTTAGCAATGGAATTATTTATCACTTTTCTCATTATTTTACATACCTCCTAGTAAACATTTATCACTTATATGTTAACACATTGTGAGAATAAATACAACTGTCAGGCGACATAGATATAATAAAAGAACAAATATTTTTATTTGTCCTCTGTAGTTATATCATCAAATAATTGTCGTATATCTATTTCTAATGCCATTGCAAACTTACCAAGTGCTTCTAAAGTAGGAGTTTTATCTACTCCAAGTGATTCTAAATCTCTAACATATTGATGCGTAAAATCTGCTTTATCGGCCAATTCCTGCATAGTATGATTTCTCATCAAACGATACTTTCTGATGTTACTGCGAACCAATAACGATAAAGCTTTCTTATCATAATTTCTTCTCATAGATTTATTCACTACACTTTCTATAATCATTATTTCAAATAATTAAGAAAATGTATGTCGCCTGCGAGTTTAAAACTTGTTTAACCACGATTTGAACAAAGCTAACACTTTCGGTGGTTAGGTACCAAGCCAACACACCACAATATAACTTTAGAACAACTGTGCCCCCTGCAATGACCTTATTTATATATTATTTTAAAAACTTTCTTATATCAAGTTGTCTACTATGTCTTGCCAGCCTGATAAACTTATTAATATTAATTATATCATCATTTGATAAAGTTATTAATGTTTCAAGTTTTATAATATGCGTTATAACTTCATTAAATATATTGTCTTGATTTCCCACATTAATTTTATCAAGTGAAAATGTGATGGTAAGCAAATAAGACTTATTGGTTTCTTGATATTGATATTTATGATAATCTTTCATGTTCTTTTCTACCTACTATTTCATCAACAAATCCCCAACGTAATGCTTGAGAGGAGTTCATCCAACTATCTTTATTTAGAGTATCTCTTTTTACTTCTTTAAGTGATTTTTTTGTTTTTTGTGCAATAATTTTATGTAATTTATTATTTAATATTTTAGAGTGATCTAATTTTTCTTGCATTTCAGTAACTTTTCCAAATGTTCCTGAAGAAACTTCATGTATCATTATTTCAGCATTTTCAAGTATGTATCTTTTACCTCTAGCACCATTAATCAAGAGTATACTCGCCATGCTTGCACATCTACCAATACATATAGTTTTTACATCACTCTTAATCATATTCATAACATCATATATTGCTAAACCTGCACTAACAGAGCCACCACCTGAATTGATATACATAGTAATATCCTTATTGTTGATTGTATCAAGTTTTAATAAAGTTTCTATAATTTCTTTAGCACTATTATCGTCTATCTCACCATCCAGATACATTATTCGTTTTTTGTCTAATAAATTAACTGATGATACTGACTTTTCCTCTTTTTTTCTGTCAAATCTCTTGAATCCTTTATCCTTATTTTCCATATACTTTACCTCATATTTCTTTCAATTTTATTTTACAATTCATTCTTAATATTTTTTGTGAACAATATCATATACCAACTTACGTGCATTAAGTATTCTACTGGTTTTCCTTATACTTTCTTCACCAAATAGTTCTTGATATTTCTTTATTTGTTTATTAGTCAGTGACTTAAAATCTGCATTTACATAATCGTCACCAACAATAAAAAAATTGCCATAAATAATATCATGCCCTATAATACGATTAGGCAGTGAGTCATCTATTTTACTCTCATCGTTACATATTAGACATACTTCATTATCTTTCAATAAATAGCAAACCTGAATTCGACCATTAACTAGGTTTTGTTTTGCTTTCAATGTATTAGAAATTTTAATAACCTTAGGTATTTCATCAGGTTGCACGAGTAAGACATCAATTTTATTTCCATAAGCCATAATTTACCTCCCAACACTTGGCTAAGTACTATTTAAACAAAGTGTAATTTAATTACAACCAGTATTTAAGAGATTTAACAATTAATAACAAAATAGTTAGTTTAAGCACAGAAAAAGCACATTATTATAAATAATGTGCTTTTATTTAATAAAGAAATTTCATAACTAATTAAATGAAACTATTTAAAAATTCTTCATAACTACCAATTTCTTTAAAGTTCAAGTAATATTCTCCATCTCTCTTTTCAAATAGGACAGAATCAATTCCTACTGTTAATAATTGTTCGTATGTAACTAATGTATTGCTAGGTACGCGCAATACATCTCTTAGTAACCATTTACCTAAGACTTTATTAGGGTTAGACATAATAGCTTTATCATTTTCTTGGCATATTTTCATTTTTATTCTTTCACCATTAGGTAAAATCGCATTAAATGATACATTTCTGCTTGGAAAAAAATCCCTATACTTTTCACGTACTTCAGACGGAAAAGGAATATACACTTCGTCTTCATTTCTTTTTCGGCCATCAGCATTCCATTGATTTAAGCCACTCTTTTCAAAAACAAAGTTTGTACCCTTTTTTTGGGAATATAACGGTAGTACTACAAACTCATATTCCTGTGCTGAATATGCATCCACAAGGCCACTATCACTATGTAACAACAATAATGGATCTTCCAATATAACAATATCTATAGTTTCAAAATAATCATCAATGACAAATTGTTTATACAACGTACTTTTTGTATTACTAAAACTATAATTATGCTTACCATCACTAAACTTAATTGTATTTTTATCGGCTGATGATATATTTATTTTATCAATATCTATTAAGTCCATTGATTCTTCATATATATTTAAACCTCTGGCATTTCTTACTATACAATGATATATCATAGTATCTAAATTATACATCTTTTGGGTTACTATAATTCTTTCATTTCGTAACAATGCAATTTTCTTTATTTTGTCTTCAACACTTAAACCGGTGTACATTTCTGATTGCTTGTTAAACTCTGCTACTTTTTGAAATGTCTTTTTATTACCTTCTAAGAATGTTTTTATACCTATACCAATATTTCCTAATCTCGCATCTGCTGACACATCAGACCTAGACAAATCTTCCGCACCAAAACTTTTACAATATATAAATTCAGTTGCTCTATAATAAATCATGGGAACATCATTACTAGAAAACAGTTTTGAGATAGAGGAAACCAATTTTAGGTTCTTACAGTATTCATTAAACTGTTCCGTTGCATAATTAATTATCTTCATTGGTAATGGCCTCAACTATTTCTTCTGCTATCCTTTGTATAACAGGAACTGACACTGAATTACCTGCTTGTTTGTAAATCTTTGTGTCTGTTAAGTTTTCTGGAATAATGAATTCATTTGGAAATCCCTGTAAATTCAGACATTCTCGTGGTGTTAGTTTTCTAATTCTTTTCTTATTATCAATAATTAGTGGAACATTATGTCCACCTGTTCCCATATTGGCAGTAAGTGTAGGACATAAATTAGATTTATTTTCACGAACATATACTCTTCTATATTGATATATCTTATATGAGTCAGTGACACCTTCTTTTACTAAGGAATGACACTTCATATTTTCAGTATAATAATACTTCTTGTCAACAGTCATATTCCAATCCACAACTGTTTCTATTGTATTATTTAAGGGGATTGGTAATGGCCAAACAAATCTATTTGCTACTTCTTTATCGAGAAAAGCCACTATATATATTCTTTCACGATTTTGTGGAATATTACCATATTCACATGAATTAAGTATCTTAGTTAATACAGTATAGCCTAATACATCCTTTAACATTTTTACTATAATTTTGTATGTTCTACCACTATCGTGATTATATAAGTTTTTAACATTTTCTAAAAATATTATTTTTGGCTTGTTATTATTATTGGCCATTTCTTCTATTAATCTAATTATTTCAAAAAACAGATTACCACGTTCGTCTTTAAATCCCTTGCGGTGACCCGCTACTGAAAATGCTTGACATGGAAATCCACCTGCCAATATGTCCACTTTAGGAATATCTTTACCATCAACATTTTTTATATCATCTATAACTAGCTTAACATCGGGATGATTAGCACTATAGGTACTAGCAGAAAAAGTATCAATTTCATTTGCCCAAACTGTTTTTATACCAGCATTTTCAAAGCCTAAATCAATTCCACCAATACCAGCAAACAAGCTCGCCATTTTATACTTTTTCATTTTTGATCACCTCGATCCTCTCGTTCTAATTATATCATTAATATTTTGAAAAAGCAGCATATTATATCTAAAATTATTAAAAAATACTTAATCTTTACAAATCCAAATTATAAAACAATTTGAGCCCAATTTTACAATAATCTAGTATTAACCATAAATGAAAATATCTGGATGCAATTTAAATGAAGCAAACCAATTTAAACAAATATCTTATAATCAAATTAACAAAAAATAGAAAGACTCTACTTTCTATTTAGTCATTTACTTTTTTTGAAATCGTATTCCAAATATAATTTCAAAATGCTTTGTGATATATGATTTAAAGTAATCCCGTAATCTGTTAAAACTTTATCTATCTTATCTTTAGTTGGAAAAGAAGCAGAATTATAAGTAATCATACTCTCAAATTCCCGGATTGCTTTCTCTGCATTTTCGTTTTCTGATTGAATTTTTACACCTTTTATAATTTGTTTGTTATCATCTCGTATTGATCCAATAAAATCTTGAAAATAGTCCCATTTAATATACTGTCTTCTAATAGTCAATTTACTAGTTATACTGACTTCATTTTCTCTCGGAAATTTATGAGCGATTCTTTCAATTTGATTTGCAAGTAAATCTTCTGCATGTCTATCATTACCAATTCTACCGGAATAAGTAAGTATAAGAGCAATTGAATTAAGTGAAACTAAAGTAGTGTCTTTTAAATCAATTGCTAATTTATTTATCTCGGCCAAACTTTCATCCATTTTCTTTTTTGTTTCTTCCATTTCTTCTTTTGTTGCATATAATTGACTTATTACTTCTTTAGTCTTAATATTAAATTTATTAAAAGCGGATATTTCTTGAATGTCTTCAAACTTAATAATTATTATTAGTGCAATAATACAAACTAAACAACCAATCCATTCCTTAGTATAAAGACAATAAACAGTAAAACTTAATAATACCAACACCAATAATATTTCAATAACTTTTTTAAATTTATTCATAACGCACCTCAATTATCTAATTATATCACAAAAAGTATCTCTTTTAAATTCAGCTGTTTTTTACATTAAGATGTATAAAAATAGTATCAATTATAATTGATACTATTTTGCTTTTATTGGGGATCCAAATACGCATAATCTAATGAACTAAATGTTCCTTTATTATCATTAAATGTGACTTCAATCACTGAACGCAGTATATATTGTTGGTTAATTGGATCTAAATCTTCTGGGATAAAAGTACTTCTAATATCACTTAATAAAATATATGGATACTTAGGATTATCTGAGGCTTTTATTTTAAGCTCTTCTCCTGAGATTGTTTTAGTATAAACTAATCTATATGCCTCTTCACGTGCTCTAGAATCAGTATATACTTTTAACGTAATACTTTCATATAAATCTATAAAAGTATAGGATAATTTACTTTGATCTATAAAATCATTGATTGACACTGGAGCCCCATCTTTTGAAATCGTTCCGAAGTTAAAACTTAAAACTGAGGCTTTTATAGAATTATCATAAGCTACATGTCCTCCGCCAATTATTTTAGAAATTGGCACTGGATATGAGGTTATTATTATGGGGGTATATTCAACAATAATTGTATAATTTCGATTGAAAATTATTTTCCCCGTGCCATCCTTTACTATTAAATTTATGTAATTTTGACCTTCTTTAAGTGATGAGTTACCATATATTTCAACACTATTTTTTGGATTAGTAGGAATTGCCTGAACATCTACCGAAGTTGTTCCTGCCGGAAGAGTAGGATGATATTGTCCGTAAATTTGATCTTCTGTTAACGCTATTTTGTTAATAGTTAATGACTTTAATGGTTTATCATCATTTTCCGTTTGGATATTTGTGGTATTCGTATTACTATCAGTTTCCTGAATATTTTCTTTTTGTTCATCATCAATTAGTGAATCACTTTCATAAATTTCATTAAATTCATATCCAATTTCATTTAAAACTGAACTAAGAGCATTTTCTGGTCTCTTACTAGTCATATAAGTAACTTTTTTGTTTTTAATTAGTTTTTCAATTATATTTGATAAAGATTCTGAGGATATAGACATTCCAATAGATGCATTAGAAGATGCCAAGCTAGACATTCCTAACAATTCGCCATTTGCATTAATTACTGGGCCGCCTGAACAACCGGGATTTACTTGTGCATCACTTTGTAAATATTCTATTCCCGCTGCACTCCTTTTTGCTGACAAAGTTCCTGTTGTTACTGTAGCACTACCTTCCAAATTATATGCATATCCAATTGCATACATAGGATTAGTAACTCGTAGATCTAAAGTTTCAGCAAAAGACATTGCCTTAACTTCAGGTTTATTAACATGTAAAATTGCTACATCACTTTGTATATCGTTTGATATTAAAGATGCTTCTTTAACATCTCCATTTGGATATGTAATATTAATTACTCCCTTTATATCTACAATATGGCTATTCGTAACTAAATATCCAGATTGATGAAAAAATCCAGTCCCAATTATTTCTCCATTACTAGTTTTATTAATAATTTTAACAATGTTATTTTTGACTAACTCCGCTGCTTCAGCACTATTAGAATTAGTTAAAGGTGTAATTTTATTTATATTTTTAGTTTCGGTATCTTTTGAACATCCTGTCAATAGGCCTAAAATAATTATTACTATTGATAAATATTTTTTCATAAAGTTCACCACCAATAACATTATATCATAAAGATATTAAAATAATTATTATTCTTCATAAAAAAATTGCTAATAAAAGTTAATAATAACACAGTTACTGTCCTTAATCATCAAACCCGTATAAATATTAACTTTAATAAATCATACGAATTAAACTTATTGCCGAAGCTATTAGTATGGCTGATCGTATTATTATTTTATCTAAAAGACCAGCAATAATAAAAAAAATATATGATGTTGAGTTAACGGATAAATCAACACCTATAAACAATCGTAAGGCTAAAGAATTTGCTTATTACTATGAATTAATATGGAAAGAAATTGATTATCATGTATAGTGATGAACATAAAATATATCTAAAAAAAATAAGAAGAAATAACCTTCTTGTTAGAGTAACTCAAATTGCGATTGTTGTTTTGTTTTTCTTACTATGGCAATTACTTGCTGACTTCAAAATTATTAATACCTTTATTACTTCTAGTCCAAAAGATGTTATTGAAACCATTATTAGTCTTCATAATAGTCATAATTTATATAATCATATTTTAATTACTGTATTTGAGACACTAATTAGCTTTTTACTAGGTACCATTATTGGTGTCATTACTGCAACTATTCTATGGTGGAATGAATTTATTGCTAAAGTATTAGATCCATATTTAACTATTTTAAACAGTTTACCTAAAATAGCTCTTGGTCCTATTATTATTATTTGGGCAGGAGCATCAATGAAATCAATTATTGTAATGGCCTTATTTATATCTGTTATTATTACAATTATTGATGTGTATCAAGGTTTTAAAGAAACTAATCCTACAAAGATCAAACTAATGAAATCATTTAATGCTAATAGAAGACAAATATATTTCAAATTATTATTACCAAGTAGTTTTCCTAAAATAATAAGTACACTAAAAATAAATGTTAGTATGTCATTAATAGGTGTTATTATGGGAGAATTTCTAGTATCTAAAGAAGGTATTGGTTATTTAATAATGTATGGTTCACAAGTATTTAACCTAGACTTAGTTGTATCTGGAATATTTATTTTATGTATAATAGCAGCACTCATGTATTATTTAGTTTTATATATAGAAAAAAGATTAACTAAAAATTAATCTTTTTTTATAATTAAAATCTTCTTTTTTTAAGTATCTTTGCGTTTATTTCTTCAATATGTGATTCTTCACTTTTATCTTTTTCATATTTATTTAAATCACTTATTGGACTGTCTGCAATTAATCTAATGACAACTCCTTTTAGAGTAGCAACAGAATCCTTAATATCAGTTACTTTAAAGACAATATCATTATTATGTGATTCTCTTGTAACTAAGTCACCAACATTAACATTCAAATTATTATCACCTCTATTATTAATTATATTTAATATTAGTTATCATCATACTTACTTTTACATATCTGCGTAATTATCAAAATATCCTTGAACTAATACAACAGGTGTACCCTTATCTCCTGAACCACTTGTTAAATCGCATAATGATCCAACTAAGTCAATAATTCTTCTTGGAGTTGTTCCTTGAGTTTCTATTTTTCCAACTAAGTTTTTATCTTTATGTTTAATTTCTTCTCTGATAGCATTATTTAATTCATCGCCTCTTAAATCTGCAAATTTATTATCAGATACATATTTTAATTTAATTTCGTTAGGAGTACCCACTAATCCAGATGTATAGAAAGGAGAAACAACAGGATCAGCTAATTCCCAAATACCACCAATAGGATCTTTGAAAGCACCATCACCATAAATCATTACTTCAATAGTCTTATTTGTTAATTCTTTAAATTTATTTTGAATAGCATCAACTAAACTTTGAGCATTAGTTGGAAATAATTTTAATTTTTCTTCAGTAGAACGATTTGATCCTAATAAACCATATTCTTTATTACAACCACTACCATTGATACTTTCTGACATAATATCACTCATACCATAAACAGTTTCAGCTCCGTTTTCAGTAAGCGTTTTTTTGGTTTTTTCTCTAGTATGAATATCACAATATAGAACATCTTTAGTATAATCTAAAACTGTTTTAGGATTATTACTTAGAACAAATTCTATTTCGCAACCTTCTTTTTCAGCAACATCACGATAAAAATCTACCATATTAATCCCTGTAAAAACATGAACGAAATCACCAAATAATTCCCCATATTTATCTTCGCTTATAGTATCGCTATAAGGATTGATCCCATACTTTTCTAATCTTTCTTCTTGTAAAATAGGATTTCCCACTTCATCAGCTGGATAACTTAATAACATTGTTATCTTTTTTGCACCACGAGCAAAACCTTTTAAGCACATAGCAAAGCGATTCCTACTTAAAATAGGGAAAACAACTCCAATATGACCATTTGGAAATTTATTCTTGATATCTGTAGCAATATCATCAACACTAACATAGTTACCTTGAACAATTCCAACTACAGCTTCTGTAACAGCTACAACATCCTTATCTCTTAATTCAAAGTTATCTCCTTCTGCTGCTTTCATAACTGAATCAACAACAATAGCAACTAAATTATCTCCTTCTTTTAGAATAGGTGTTCTAATACCTCTAGCAATAGTCCCTGTGTAACGCATATTCCTCACTCCTTACTGCAACTCTATTGTTGCTTTTGCGTTTATATTTAAATCAGCAATACGTCCTAATTTATAGGCATAATAACCGGCTGCACCTATCATGGCAGCATTATCGGTACAATATTTAATAGGTGGAATACTTAAATTTATATTTCTTTCTTGGCATATTTTTGTTAATTTACTACGTAGTCCATTATTGGCAGCAACTCCACCAGCCACCACTAAATTTTTAACTTGGTATTCTTCTAAAGCCATCATAGTCTTTTTTACTAAAATATCAACCACTCTATTTTGGAATGAAGTAGCTAAATTTTCAACATTTAATACTTCATGTCTTTGTTCTATATTATGAGTTAAATTGATAACAGCACTTTTTATCCCACTAAAACTGAAATTATAACTATTATCATCAAGTGGTGTTGGTAATTGATAACTATCAATACCAGTCATAGCTAATTTATCAACAAGTGGCCCTCCTGGATAATTAAGTCCCATTACTCTTGCAACTTTATCATAGGCTTCCCCTACAGCATCATCTAAAGTTCCACCAATTCTTTCAAAACTATAATCTTCTTTCATATATATTAAATCGGTATGACCACCACTTACAACTAATGCAATAAGTGGAAAATTCATTGGTTTAACTAAATTATTAGCATATATATGTCCTGCTATATGATGAACAGGTACTAATGGTTTGTTATATATAAAAGATAATGTCTTAGCAGCCATTAATCCAATTAGCAATGATCCTATAAGACCCGGACCATAAGTAACAGCAATAGCATCTATTTCATCTATATTAATTTGTGCTTTATTAAGTACTTCTTCAATTACTAGTGTAATATTTTGAATATGATTACGACTAGCTATTTCAGGTACTACTCCACCATAATTAGCGTGGATATCCATTTGTGATAATATTACAGTAGCAATTTCAGTTGTTCCATTTTTAATAATTGATACACTTGTTTCATCACAACTAGATTCAATAGCTAATATATATTTATCTAACACTTTACATCATCCTCATCATCATTATTGCATCTTCACCATTATAATAATTTTTTCGAATTGTAACTTCATTAAATCCATATTTTTTATATAAATTAATAGCACATTCATTATTAATATTTGCTTCTAATGTAATATTAATGCTTTCATTTTTTTCTGCATCATTTAATAAAAAATCCATCAATTTTGAAGCAATTCCTTGATTACGATAATTTGGAAGTACAATAATATAATTTAATTCTACCTTATCATATATAATAGAATAATCAATAAACCCAACTACTTTATTATCAAGTTCATATACCATTAATTTATTATAAGGATTTTTAGTTACTTTATATTCCCTTACGATATTATCTAATTGATTAATATCATTAACTTCTCTTATCATATACTTTCCTTACATAAATTTTCTTCTGCTTCTACTCTCTTTAAATAATCAGGATTTAAACTATGCGGGTTTACATCCTCATCATTTTTATGTTTTTGAATTATCTTAATAATATCAATATTAGGTTTGATATGATCTATATTAATGATATCATACGATACATAAACACTATCCTTTGGTACTTTATTAATTAATTCACTTAAACTTATATATTCATCTTTATTTTTAATATCTAATTTAGAATCATATATTCCAGCATAGACATAATCTCTTCTAGCATCTATTAAAGGTACAATATATTCACCATCAAATGGGGTAGTTGCGATAAATTCTAGACTAGATATTGGAATGATTTTCTTCTTTAATGACCAAGCATAAGTCTTAGCAATCGTTACACCAATTCTCACACCAGTAAATGATCCAGGTCCAGTCACAACAAAAATGGTATCAATATCATTAGGTACCATTTTACTCTCATTAAACACTTCAGTTATGATTGGAAATATATTTACAGATAAATCCATATCAACTTTTTTATTAAAACAAGATACTATGTTGGTATCTTTTATAATAGCAACCACAACGTTAGAAGAAGAAGTATCTATGAATAGATAATTCATAGTACCGCCTCACATAATTCTTCATACTTCTTGCCATATGGTTGTAATACTAATACTCTTTTATTTTCATCTAAAATGATGAATTTTATATCTATTCTTTCTTTAGGCAAGATATCTTTTATTGTATCTGCCCATTCAATAATAACAATTCCATTTTTATTAAAATATTCTTCTATACCAATACCATCAACATTACCATTTAAGCGGTATACATCCATATGATATAAAGAAAGTTCACCACGATATTCCTTAATAATTGTAAATGTAGGAGAAGTAACAACCTCTTTTACACCCAAAGCATTAGCAATGCCCTTAGTAAAAACAGTTTTTCCACTACCCAATTCACCATTAAGACAAATGACCATATTTGGAAATTTCTCTGATTCAAAATTTTGTGCTAATTCAATTGTATCTTCTTCACTACGTGTTGTTATTTTGTATTCCATATCTATCACCATTATTATTATATCAAAAAAAAAAGATTTATGACAACCTTTTTTAAATTTGATTTACATTTATAAATAAACAAAATAATTCATATGTTCATATAATTTTTTTCTACTTTATTTATAATTTTATAAAATTAAAAGTCAAACAAATAATTTATTGCAATAAAAAAAACACTTGTTAGTGTTTTTATAAACAAAAAAAATTGGCAACTACCTATTTTCGCTTACACTATTTTCGGCGTGAAAGTGCTTAACTTCTGTGTTCGAAATGGGAACAGGTGTATCCACTTTGCTATCGTTACCAATTTAATATAGAGAAATAATTCTCTGAAAACATGATAATGTGGTCTTAAAATTCATCAATATTAGGATTTAATGGGATTAAATCCTCGTTCTATTAGTATCAGTCAGCTCAACATGTTGCCATGCTTCCACCTCTGACCTATCAACCTTGTAGTCTACAAGGGAACTTACTTTATTAAATAAATGGGAAAATTCATCTTGAAGTTGGTTTCACGCTTATATGCTTTCAGCGTTTATCCATTCCATACATAGCTACTCTGCGCTGCCACTGGCGTGACAGCAGATACACCAGAGGTATGTCCGTTCCGGTCCTCTCGTACTAGGAACAGCTCTCCTCAATTTTCCTACGCCCACGACGGATAGGGACCGAACTGTCTCACGACGTTCTGAACCCAGCTCGCGTGCCGTTTTAATGGGCGAACAGCCCAACCCTTGGAAGCGACTACACCTCCAGGATACGACGAGCCGACATCGAGGTGCCAAACACCACCGTCTATGTGAACTATTGGGTGGTATCAGCCTGTTATCCCCGGGGTAACTTTTATCCGTTAAGCGACGACCATTCCATACTGAATCGCCTGATCACTAAGTCCTGCTTTCGCACCTGCTTGACTTGTAAGTCTCGCAGTCAAATTCCCTTATGCCTTTACACTCTACAAATGATTTCCAACCATTTTGAGGGAATCTTTGAGCGCCTCCGTTACTTTTTAGGAGGCGACCGCCCCAGTCAAACTACCCACCAGACACTGTCCCTATACCGGATTCACGGTACCAGGTTAGAAATCCAATTTATTAAGGGTGGTATTCCAAAGTTGACTCCACTAAGACTAGCGTCCTAGTTTCAAAGTCTCCCACCTATTCTCTACATAATAAACCGAATCCCAATATCAAGCTATAGTAAAGCTCCACGGGGTCTTTCCGTCCTGTCGCGGGTAACCTGCATTTTCACAGGTATTAAAATTTCACCGAGTCTATGGTTGAGACAGTGCCCAAATCGTTACGCCTTTCGTGCGGGTCAGAACTTACCTGACAAGGAATTTCGCTACCTTAGGACCGTTATAGTTACGGCCGCCGTTCACTGGGGCTTCAATTCAAGCCTTCACATTATCGACTTACGTCAAAGTTGAGCTCTCCTCTTAACCTTCCAGCACTGGGCAGGCGTCAGCCCCTATACATCGTCTTTCGACTTAGCAGAGACCTGTGTTTTTGGTAAACAGTCGCTTGGGCCTATTCACTGCGGATCAATTGCTTGATCACCCCTTCTCCCGAAGTTACGGGGTCATTTTGCCGAGTTCCTTAACCATAGTTCTCTCGCTCACCTTAGGATACTCTCCTTGCCCACCTGTGTCGGTTCTCGGTACAGGCACCTATATAATTAACCATAGAAACTTTTCTTGGAAGCATGGCGTCAGAAGATTTCGATAGTATCACTACTACCTTCACTATCACACTTCAACTTGTAAGTATACGGATTTCCCTGTATACAAGTCTTTGTGCTTGGACCAAAATCCAATAATTGGCTCTTCCTAGCCTTCTTCGTCATTCCATCTGTTATATAGGTGGTACAGGAATATAAACCTGTTGTCCATCGACTACGCTTTTCAGCCTCGACTTAGGACCTGACTTACCCTGGGAGGACGAACCTTCCCCAGGAAACCTTAGGCAAACGGTGGCTGGGATTCTCACCCAGCTTGCGCTACTCATACCGGCATTCTCACTTCTAATCGCTCCAACAGTCCTCACGATCTGCCTTCACCGCTGATTAGAACGCTCCCCTACCACTTGTACATAAGTACAAATTCGCAACTTCGGTAATATACTTAGCCCCGGTACATCTTCGGCGCAGTGTCATTCGACTAGTGAGCTATTACGCACTCTTTAAAGGATGGCTGCTTCTAAGCCAACCTCCTAGCTGTTTTGACAACTCCACATCCTTTCCCACTTAGTATATATTTTGGGACCTTAGTTGGCGATCTGGATTCTTTTCCTTTTGCGTATGGACGTTATCACCCATACACTGACTGCTGAACATACTTGCTTTGGCATTCGGAGTTTGATTACACTCAGTACGACGAGATGTCGCCATCATGTATTCAGTGCTCTACCTCCAAAGGGATTCATTCAACGCTAGGCCTAAACCTATTTCGGGGAGAACCAGCTATCTCCGAGTTCGATTGGAATTTCACCCCTAGCCTCAAGTCATCCGCGCACGTTTCCGGGTACGTCGGTTCGGTCCTCCATTTGGTTTCACCCAAATTTCAACCTGCTCAAGGCTAGATCACTCGGTTTCGGGTCTATTGCACCATACTAAATCGCCCTATTCAGACTCGCTTTCGCTTCGGCTCCGTTTCTTCAACTTAACCTTGCATGATACAATAACTCGCCGGTTCATTCTGCAAAAGGCACGCCATTACCCATTAACGGGCTCTGACTTTTTGTAAGCACATGGTTTCAGATTCTATTTCACTCCCCTCCCGGGGTTCTTTTCACCTTTCCCTCACGGTACTTGTTCACTATCGGTCACTAGAGAGTATTTAGCCTTGCGGGATGGGCCCCGCGGATTCCGACAAGATTACACGTGTCTCGCCGTACTCAGGATACCCTACAGAGTTCACAATATTTCGTTTACAGGACTGTCACCTACTATGGTTTACTTTCCCAAGTAATTCAACTATATTATGAATTTATCACTCTTTAACGTAAGGTCCTACAACCCCAATCCGAAGATTGGTTTGGGCTCTTTCCTTTTCGCTCGCCACTACTAAGGAAATCGATTGTTTTCTTTCTTTTCCACCAGCTACTAAGATGTTTCAGTTCACTGGGTTGCTTTCATATAACTATGAATTCATTATATGATACCTAGGCATTACCCTAGGTGAGTTCCCTCATTCGGAAATCTCCGGATCAAAGCATACTTACTGCTCCCCGAAGCATATCGCTGTTTGTCGCGTCCTTCATAAGCTTCTAGTGCCAAGGCATTCACCATGCGCCCTTAGCAATTTAATCACCATTTTTTGTTATTGTTTGATTTTTCCTAATTTGATGAGATAATTTTAATGTTTCATATTCGACAGGAATATGAAACTTACCACATTATCAAGTTTTCAAAGAACTATTCGCAGAAAAAAAAGATTTTCTGCACTGAGAGAATAATCTCTCAAAACTAAGCAAAATGTTCTGTTACTAATTAGAAACTCTAAAGTATAAATAAATCTCTCTCCATAGAAAGGAGGTGATCCATCCCCACCTTCCGGTAGGGATACCTTGTTACGACTTCACTCCAATCATCTATCCTACCTTCGTTGGCCCCCTCCTAAAAGGTTAGGCTACCAACTTCGGGTATTATAAACTCTCATAGCGTGACGGGCGGTGTGTACAACACCCGGGAACGTATTCACCCTGACATTCTGATTCAGGATTACTAGCGATTCCAACTTCATGAGGTCGAGTTGCAGACCTCAATCCGAACTGGGACCATTTTTAAAGATTTGCTCCATCTTACGATATTGCGTCTCATTGTAATGGCCATTGTAGCACGCCTGTAGCCCTAGACGTAAGGGGCATGATGATTTGACGTCATCCCCACCTTCCTCCGGTTTATCACCAGCAGTTTTATTAGAGAACTCAACTTAATGTTAGCAACTAATAATAAGGGTTGCGCTCGTTATCGGACTTAACCGAACATCTCACGACACGAGCTGACGACAACCATGCACCACCTGTCACCTGGGTAACCTCCGCTATATTTCTATAGCTTTGCCAGGGATGTCAAGTCTAGGTAAGGTTCTTCGCGTAGCTTCGAATTAAACAGCATGCTCCACCGCTTGTGCGGGTGCCCGTCAATTCCTTTGAGTTTCAGTCTTGCGACCGTACTACTCAGGCGGAGTACTTAATGCGTTAGCTTCAGCACCGGTTTCCCGACACTTAGTACTCATCGTTTACAGCGTGGACTACTAGGGTATCTAATCCTATTTGCTCCCCACGCTTTCGTGTCTCAGCGTCAGTAATGGCCCAGCAAATCGCCTTCGCCACTGATGTTCCTTCTAATATCTACGCATTTAACCGCTACACTAGAAATTCCATTTGCCTCTACCATACTCAAGTCTATCAGTTTTTAAGACGAACCGAGGTTAAGCCTCGGGCTTTAATCTTAAACTTAATAAACCGCCTACACACGCTTTACGCCCAATAAATCCGGATAACGCTCGCCCCCTACGTATTACCGCGGCTGCTGGCACGTAGTTAGCCGGGGCTTTCTGATAGAGTACCGTCAGCCCATTATCATTACCTATAATGGGGGTTCTTCCTCTATAACAGAGTTTTACAATCTATAAGACTGTCATCACTCACGCGGCATTGCTCGTTCAGGGTTTCCCCCATTGACGAATATTCCTAACTGCTGTCTCCCGTAGGAGTTTGGGCCGTGTCTCAGTCCCAATGTGTCCGTTCAGCCTCTCAGCTCGGATACGCATCGTAGTCTTGGTAGGCCATTACCCCACCAACTAACTAATGCGCCGCAAGCTCATCCCAAAGTGAAGCTTTAAAGGCTCCTTTTAGCATATCTAGTTATCTAAATATGAATTATCCGGTATTAGCAGTCATTTCTAACTGTTGTCCCAGTCTTTGGGGTAGATTACCCACGTGTTACTCACCCGTCTGCCACTAAGTGGAATCTGAATCTGACTTTGTGCAAGCACTCCATCTTCATCAGCCCACTTCGTTCGACTTGCATGTCTTAGGCATGCCGCCAGCGTTCATCCTGAGCCAGGATCAAACTCTCCAAAAAAAAATAAAATTATTTCTAATTTAGTTTTTGAATTGCTTTGTATCCCAACTTAAATTGAAATTGACATTTTGCTCAGTTTTCAAAGATCATTCATTTCCTTATTTCTAAGGTTGAATTATGCCCTTTTTGC
>JBLNAG010000004.1:0-81238 GCA_050259235.1 Ignavibacteriales bacterium | reverse complement strand
ACATTATTTAGTCCTGTATTATTTACATATAATCCAGTTATCTTAAATCCATTTCCATCTAAACTTCCTGCAAAATCCATTATTGGATTCCAACTTCCACTTAATGCTATATTGTTCATTAATATATATTTACCGGCTAAGTTGTTCCTCATATTATTTAAATCTTGTGGTGTTATTATTGCAGTCCATCCAGTTGGAACTATATTGCTTACTCTATATTGTGATGTTTTATACGATTGCCCTACAATTTCGATTTTTGCATATAACATACAGTTATTACTTACTTGAAATGGCTCAGTATATTCTATCCAACTGCCAGTGTCTATCTTATAGTAATTTTTAGCTTGTTGTGACTCTTGATAATCAATTGTTACAGTTACTGGCCCCCCGGTTGCAGTAGTTGGAGTTATTGATATTTCAGGTTCATTTAAAACCTCATATATGACGTCAACATCTCTTGTTAGTTTTGTTTTGTTATATTTATATGTTATTGTATGTGCCCCAAGCTCAGAGCCAATTGATTCGCAATCACTTTCTACACCTTCATAAGTACATGTTACTGTCAATAAATTATTATTTAGAATTTCTCCCAAAGGGTCAGTTAAGATAACCCCCTTATATATATCATAAGTTAATCCGTATAGATGTTCATCAAACAAAGGGTCAACTGTTAATGTTGGCTTTGTTCGAGGATCATCAATATATATTTCTTCACCGTTATTTACAATATCTATTCTTAAATTATCTGGTACATTATCTCTAGTTCTTGGATCTACCATTTTTTCTTCAATTAGATCCACATTGTATAAATTTGTTAAATAAATATAATCTCCATATTCATCATTATATACGGGATATTCCGGTTTATCTATGCTTCTTCGTGATAAGTATAATACTGCGGCTTCTTTTATAGTTGTAACTTGTTTTTTCCAAGCTTCATTTCTTAAATTTCCTATTATATTTGTAATTATTGGGACTGATATAATTGCAATAACAGTCACAACAATGATTGTTGCTATAAGTTCTATTAATGTAAACCCTTTTGTTTTTTCCATATGCATATTTCAATTCCACCTTCTATAATGTTACTAATTATTATAACCATTTAATTTATATATAGTCAATCAAGGTAACGGTTTTGGCAGTAATTGGCATTTACGAATGATTTAAAAAAGTATAGATAAATAATTATTATAAAAAAATAAAATAATAGTAATTAATAATAAAAAAACATACATAAGTATGTCTTTTTATTATTAACTATTCTTGATTCTTAATTTACTAATAATATTAGTTATAATAAATAATAATATCCCAAATATTAAAACAATTAACATATTAATAAATATTGGTTGTAATGAACTAAAATCAAATGATGATAATTTAGCAATATCATTATTATTTTTAATAAACCAATATGATGGTAAAACTTTACTTATAGAAACAACAAAGTCTCCTAAAAATTCTTGTGGAACAAAAGCACCACATAAGAAACTAGATCCTAAAGCTAATACATTAACAATACCATCAGTGGCTTGCCTATTTCGAATGACACTACCAATTAAGAATCCCATTGAAAGAATTGTTATACAGAAAACAAATGAATTTATAATCATTAGTAAGCCGTAATAAGTCATCATAGAGTCAAGGTATAAGATAAAGCTTATGCCAACATATAATAACCATATACCTACCATTAAACATAAATTCCCTAAAAATAACTGTCTATTAATCTTCTTATATGAATAATTACTTACAATATTTCTTCTCTTTATGTTAGTCATATTAAATGAATTTAGTATCATTCCAATAATATGAACACATATAGCAATTAAAGTATAATTCATAAAATTATAGTAATAATTAACAGAAGAAATACTAGCAAAATTAGTTTTACTATTTAGTGTAACAGTAGCTGTTTCTTTTAAATCATTCTTTATGTTATTTGCAATCATTTCTTGATTCATTCCACTTTGAACATATACTTGTGAAATATTTAAAAATCTATTTAATAACATTTCGGTATATACATTTCCATAACCTAATGGATAACTCATAGTATTTATTTTAGGATTTTTACCACTTAAAAAGTCTTCAGTAAAATTCTTAGGAATTATTAATATATACTCTACTTCACTAAAAAATACTGCATCTTTAAGGGAATCTTCATCTTCATCTAATTTTACAATTTTAGTATTTTCATCTAAATAATCATAAAAACTATCAATTAAAACCGTATCAGCATCATGATTAACTATTGCAACTTTAGGCTTAGTAGAAGAAAAACTACCAATATCTGAAGAAAAATTTGTTGCCATAACAGCAAACATCGTAAATATTACTGTATACATAATAATCACATATTTATATTTTTTCATTACTTTGAAGTAATTCTTAAATACTATCATACTTTTTCCTCCTTATAAAAATATAAGATAAAGATATCATAATAATTGAAAATATTATTAAGCTAATGACATTATATAAATATCTATCTAAAGTATCATAGTAATATAAAGCATACAATCCATCAGTAATCATATTTACAGGATTAATTTTAGCTAGAAACGGAACATTTTCTGCAATTATATATTTCATTTGTAAAAACATCATACCTGCTAAAAAAGAACAAGTCATTGTGACTGAAACTAAAATGCCCATTTTAGCTTCTTCATTACCTTTATTACTTACACCTATAAGCATACCTAATGACATACCTGCAATGCTTCCAAGGAATGTTAATATTAAGATTGGTAAAATCTGATTACCAAAATCTATATTTAAAACAAACATTAAATATCCAAGTAAAATTAATACTTCCATATATTGAACTAATAGTCCAACTAATAATGAAGTAATTAGTACCTTTAACTTATGGACAGGAGAAATACATACCCTTGCCCCTTTTTTACTTAAATTTGCTTCTGTCTCATTTACGGCATTAACTCCAAAAAATCCACCATATAAACAAACCATGCCTAATAAAGTATAAAAATATACAACGGTTGAATCAACATTATCATTATTAGTATTCTTGAAATTATTATTTTCAAAATTACTTAAGATATCACTTTTTAATGCTTCCGGATTATATTTAGCAATATTTCCTATTACACTTGTTACTTGATAGTAATTATCAACTACATACTTAATAGTTGATTCATTAATACCATTAGATTTAACTACAATATCAATTTTATCATTTACAATTAAATATCCTGATACTTTATTATCATTAAGTAATTGTTTAGCTTCATCTTCATCAACATACTTAGTATCAAAAATCTTATTATCATCTTTAGATAATGATTCAATCACTACTTTAAAGTCTTCTAATTTATTAAATTTTTCATCATTTACAATCGCTAATTTTACAGGTTCAAACTCTGTCTTATTATTAATATTAGAGAATGCCATATTGAAAAATGTCCCTAAAACTAATGGGAACACTAAAGTCCAAAAAATCATTGCTCTATTCTTTAAGAGTATTTTCAACCTATTAATAAATATATGTCCCAACATATTAATCCCTTAATTCTTTCCCAGTTAATTCTAAGAAGACATCATTTAATGTTGGTAATTCAGAAAACATCTTATTATATTTTATCTTTTTATCTTGTAAATAATCAATTAAATCACTTAAATTATGTTTGCCTTTTTTATAAGTAATACTTAAATTTTTACCATCATAATTAACATCTTCAATATTTTTAAAAGCTTTTATTTCTTCTAAACATTTATTATCAAGATTGTCTAATTCAATAGTAACTTTTTCTTCAATACTAATTAATTCCTTTAATTCTTCTTTAGTTCCGCTAGCAATAATAGATCCTTTATCAATAATTATAATTCTATTACAAAGTTGTTCTACTTCTTCCATATAATGAGTCGTATAAACGATAGTAGCACCCATTTTATTTAATTTTCTAATTCCATCTAAAATGTTATTTCTACTTTGTGGATCAACTGCTACTGTAGGTTCATCTAAAAATATTAGTGATGGTTTATGAGCTATTCCGCAAGCAATATTAAGTCTTCTAAGTAACCCTCCACTTAATTGTTTAGGATAGAATTTTCTAAATTCATTTATTCCAACCAAATCAATTGCTTCATCTACATATTGTTTTCTTACAGTTTTATCTTCAATATATAGTCCACAAAAATAATTGATATTTTCATATACTGTTAATTCATCAAAAACTGCAACATCTTGAAAAACAACACCAATTTTAGATTTTACACCATATGATTCAGGCGTCATTTCTTCACCCATTATTTTAATACTACCACTATCAAATTTTAATAATGATAAAATACAATTAATTGTTGTTGTTTTACCACTTCCATTTGGTCCTAAAAGTCCTAATATTTCCCCTTCTTCAACATCAAATGATAAATTATCTAAGGCTTGAAGTTTACCATAACTCTTATTTAAATTTTTTACTTTTATTATCTTTGTCAAAATATCACTCCTTATAATATATTACTATAATCTAATTACTTCAATCAATATTTTTCTTTATTAATTCAAATATCGGTATTTTTATCATATGAAATAGTATTACACTTTAATTTTATAGATTTGAACACCTATATTTCTGATTCAATTACATCCATCTTATCACCTAATCTATTATATCATTAAAAGTTATATAAATATTTAAAAACAACCAATTGGTTGTTTTATTGTTTTTGAACTTGTGGTCTCGTTAAAAATCTTTTTATTTTTAAAGTTGAAGTCATATCAAAATCATTTTCTCTAATAACTAAATTGTGAACACGTTTATATTCTGATAATCTATCATTAACTAATGCTAAATAATCAGTTAATGTTTTTTTGATTTCACTTTCATACTCTGGATGTGCTTTAATTTTTTCTCTTATTTCATCAATAAGTACAACTTCAGCGATAAGATGTCCGTGGTGTTTATTTTCTTCTTCATACACCATTGAACCTTTTATCTTATCATGTTCATTTATTAAAGATTCAATTTCTTCTGGATAAATATTTTTACCACTAGAAGATATAATAACATTTTTACTTCTTCCCATTATCCTTAAGAAACCTTCATCATCAAATTTACCAAGATCTCCTGTATGTAAATATCCATCCTTAATAGCTTCATTAGTTGCTTGTTCATCACCATAATATCCTAACATTACTTGAGGACCTTTGACAATTATTTCCCCAATTCCTTCTTCATCAGGATTACTAATAAGCACTTCACTACCAGGCATTGATAAACCTGCTGAATCATCTTTATATAGAGTATCACTATTTAAAGTAACTAATGGGGCACATTCAGTTAATCCATAACCTTGGATAGCTAAAATCCCTAAATCTCTAAAATACGCTGATATATTAGGATTAATTGGTGCTCCACCCATCATTATTAATTTTAAGTTACCACCAAATTCGTCATGTATTTCTTTAAATACTTTTCTTTTAACAGACATTTTATATTTACCTAACATATTAGTTAGTTTAACAGCTAATTTAACTTTACTAACTTTATTTTTCTTTTCAATTCCTGTGACAATTTTATCATATAAAGTTTCTGCAATTCTAGGTACAACCATCATTGTTGTAGGTTTTATTACTTTCAAATCTCTTTGTAAATTCATTATATTATCATTATAAGCAATTGCTGCACCTGAAGCTAATGGAAATATAAGAACGCAAGTACATTCTAAAGTGTGATTAAGAGGTAAGACTGAAAAGAAAGTATCCTTTTCATCTACATGTACCATCATTTGACCAGCTTTTATATTGGCCATAATGTTCTTATGTGACAGCATTACAATTTTAGAAGCTGATGTAGTACCTGAAGTAAACAATAAACTAGCAAGTGCATTGTTATCTATAGGTGCATTAATGTAATCAGTATTACCTTCTTCAATTAATTTTTTACCTCTAGCAATTAATCCACTAACTGTTAAATTACCTTCATCCATGCTTATGTAATTTTTAACATTAATTTTACTTGAAAGTTCTTTTAATCTTTCATCAAATTCATCCGAATAAATTATTGCATCAACATCTACTCTATCAAGGCAATTTTTTATTTCATTATCTGCAAGTTGTTTATCAAGTGGAACAACAACTCCCACACCACAAATAGTAGCTAAATATGAAATAGCCCATTCATAACGGTTTTTACCAATAATAGCTATTTTTTTACCTTTTAATCCCATATCTAAAAGAGCTGTTCCTAAGGCATCCACATCTCTTTTAAGTTCTCCATAAGTAATAGTATTAAATTGTTTATTTTTACCTTTTTGATAAAAAGCAATATTATCCTTATGAGAAACTGCCCTAACTTCTAACATATCCTTTATGTCATCAAATTCAATTACACTATAAGTTTTCATATTTCCTCCCTGAAACTTCTAACCATAAATATGAAGATTTTCGTTTCTTCCATTAAAGTATATTTATTTCAATAGATTTTATTTGAAAAAGATATACATCTTAATTATACCATTTATTGTTAAAATAGCAAAATTACTTCTATCAAAATAATTCAATATCTTCTACATTAAGATTTTCACAAATACATTGGTTAGGTATTTGTTTTACTTCATATAACTTTTATTAATAATAAATTACCAATAATATAAAAGAAAAACCTTATTATTATAAGGTTTTTTACTCACAATTAGCTCCTAGTTCAGAATATAATTGTTTAATACCAGTTAGTGTTAAATTTCCTTTACTATCTAATGAACTTTTGAAAGTTGGTTGATCTTTTGCTAATTTATTAAGATCAAGTTTATTATAATCTATTATTGTAGTAGCTATTACTTTTTCATCTTGTTTTTTAACAGTAAAATCATATCCACCATAATTTTCATTCATTGTTGTATAAGAACTATTTAAATATTCATTAAAATAATCTAATATTTCTGAATCATTTGATATAACTGTTTCAGTTGATTTTACCTTAGATACAATATTTCCTTTATAAGTTACTTCATAAGTAGAATCCAATTCATAGTTAGAGATAACGTCTTTATTATATAGTGAACATTTTAGTGTTTTCTCACTAGGTTTTGTACAAGCACTAACCAAAAATACACACATGATTATAAAAAGACTAGTCACTAATTTTTTCATTTAAAATCCTCCTATTTTAGGATAGCATACTAATATACTATTTACAATAATATATGACAAGAATATACATGTATTTACAAATAATATAAATATTATACTTAAAAAAATGAACCATATTAATATGATTCATTTGTATTTAAAAACTACTTAATAATCTAGCAAAAGCATCTGTACAATAAAATATATTTATTATATAAAACGATAACATAATTATTATAAAAATTATTGCATCATTATATTTTAACTTACTTATAATCTTCTTAATAAGAGTTGCAAACATTATTAATTCCATTGTTAAGAATAATATTACTTGTAACCTTAAAACAGTAAATCCATATGCTCCAATATATAAAAACATTCTATAATATGAATTAAATATAAGAATAATAGAAAAAGCAATAAGTAATAGTATTAGTTTTTTAACAAAAGAATTTTTATTAACTATATTTAAATAATATATATAATACAAAATTATAGCAAAATTAATAGTTGTAACTAATAATAATTGAAAGAACCCTTCTCTTGCATACTCAGCATATGTATACTCAATAGGCAAATGTAAGAAATTAACAGTCAACCTTGATATTTCAGATATTAAAAATAGTACAAATATAGTATTAATTATTATTAATATCGTTGATGCAATAACATGGTTTATTTCTCTATAACTTACAGGTTTTAATTTCAAATCTTTATTCTTTAATAAATTTATAAATATACTATGGAATATTACAAAAGACACTACTAATATTAATATATTGGAAATTATTACATCAATACTAGGGATTTCAGATAAAAATTTTAAAATAAATCCTATAAATTCATTAAAATATTTATCAGCATTAGCTAATAAAAATAATATAATTATAGCAATTGGTATACCAATTATAGAACCTATTAATATATTTAAAACCATCTTAGTTGTTTTATTATTAATAGAGTCAAATATTCTCTTTATATATTTTTGATTATATAAAATACTACTAGGAAATAATTTAAATATCCATTTTATTGATTCCTTAGTAATTTTATAATTTTTATTAGTTAGTTGAAAAAAGAAAACTGCTATTAAAATTGGTAATATAAAAACATTTAATACTTTATTACTTACATCAATTCCCGCAACAATATCACTTAATAAAATAAGTATTATTGGTAAAAGCATAATATATGCTTTTTTATTTTTTTCTAATCTTTGTTTTTTTACAAGAAATATATATCCTCCTACCATTATTCCAAAAGGAATAATAATATCTCTTATATATATATTAATATCAATATTGTGTATCAATGTAATAGTAATTGCCATTAATAAACATGTCATAATTATTGACTTTAAATTTTTATCTTTAATCTTAAAATTATCCGCATAATCATTAACACTAAATTCTTCATCTTTATTCATTTTACTTCTCCTTATATTCTAATATATCACTTGGTTGGCAATTCAAAGCTTCACAAATAGCTTCTAAAGTTGAAAAACGAATTGCTTTAGCTTTATTGGTCTTTAGAATAGATAAATTGGTGGTTGTTATTTCCGTTTTTTCACTTAATTCATTTAATGACATTTTTCTTTTAGCCATAATAACATCTAAATTTACAATAATCATACTAACCACCTACACTGTTTGATCTATTTCATCTTTATATTCTATAGCCACTTTAAATACTTGACTTAGTACATAAAAACTTAAACTAGCCATAAATGTTACTAATAAAACGGAAATAGAAATAATTGATGGAATGAATATTATTTTAATAGCAATAATAATCGATAAAATCATAAATAATATTGCAATTGCTTTTAAGTTAATAACAGTTTCCTTTTTAAATGGACTTCCATTATAAACATTCTTGAATACCTTTATAAGACAATATACAATTGTTAAACCACCAATAGCACACATATAAAAAGCTACTCGATAATAAATTGTTTGCTCATTAAATGTTGTTTCTTGAATACCAGAAAATGTATCATAAAGAGTTGGAAGAAAAAATAAACTGGCTACTCCAAGAACTAACATTAACTTTAAAATAATTGAAACAAATTGAGCTATTCTACTTTTTTTCATAAATACACCTCATAATAATATTATTATTCTTTTTATTAAATGTCAATATATTTTTTACGATTATCGTTAAATTATTGTATTACATTTATTTAAAAATATTCTTAGTTATATTAAAATAATAAAAATATCATTTATTTGAAACATTTTTTATTATATAATTGTTTTATTAATGTAGGGAGGTAAAAATAATGCTTAAATGTCAGAATGAATATATCAAAGAAACAATTGATAATTATAGCAATATGGTTTATCGAATATGCCTAATGTATTTGAAAAATCAATTAGATTCAGAAGATGCTTATCAAGAAGTATTTATAAAAATAATTGAGAAATCACCAAATTTCGTAAATGAAAACCATCGTAAAGCATGGATCATTACAGTAACTATCAATCATTGTAAAAACATATTAAAGAAAAAAACTTACTATCAAACAATAAACTTTGACGAAAATATCATTACCCCATGCGAAACTCCAAAAAATAATGACATTTTAAATATTATCTTTACTCTACCCTTAAATTATCGTAATGTCATATATTTATACTATTATGAAGGCTATTCAACAAAAGAAATATCTAAGATATTAAATAAGAGAGAATCTACAATTCGGACTTGGCTTAAAAGAGCAAGAGAAAGTCTAAAAATTATGATGGGGGGTGTTTTTGATGAATAAAATTTATAATGCTTTCGACAACATTAAAGTAGATGATAAATTAAAGGAAGAAACTTATAAAAAAATTATTGAAAACAATAAACTAAATAGTTCTAGAAAAATTAATTTTTTTCATTTATCATTAGCTATGACAAGCATAATAATATGTATATTTATATATAGTATTAATGGTAGTAAAGATAGTAATTTAGATGATGAACCTAAAGTAAATACCTTTAATGCTGTGGATACTTCACTTGAAGAAAATGATTACATAATTTACAACAATATAAAATATATACTTGATAGTAGTATAGTTATTGATGAAAATATGTTAGAAGAAAAAATAGGTAACGCTAATAGAGAATCAAATATGGAATCAAGTATTCAAAATAATGTATCAATTTATAGCATCAAAAACATAGATAAAGAATTGCAAATAGCCATTGTAAACGATCAAGAAATTTTAGTCTTTAAAGTAGAAAAATAATATGACAAAAAAGAAAGAAAGAAAGAGGAGAATATGAAAAAATATTTAGTTACATTTACCTTAATATGCCTTTTTGCATTATTACCAAGTAATGCATATGCCATGATACAAGTTGATGAAAATGGCAATGTTATTCCTAACGTACCAAAAGATGGTGAATACACTATTTTGATGGAACCAAATACTGGAGAACTAGATGGAAACAGTAGTAGCACTGACACTGTAACACCAGAAGATAAAGCTGTTAGTAGTGACGATCAAGTTATAGATCCATCTAATGGAAATGGTCGAGATGAAATTTATGCAACAGGTGTTCAAGAAGATGCTAAATTACTTGCTAATAAAGAAGAAGATAATAAAAATAATGATTCATTAATAATTGTTATTTCTTCCATTTTAGGTGTATCATTAGGATCAATTGGAACTTACCTATTTATGTTAAAAAGAAGATAAATAAAAGATCACAAATAGTGATCTTTTTTGTTAATTTTTTTACATAAAATGTACATTATTTTAATGTTCCTTACCCTAAATACTCTCCCCCATTTACATGAAATACTTGACTTGTTACATAACTTGAATCTTTACTTGCTAAATAAACATACGTTGGAGCTAATTCATAAGGCATTGCTGCTAATGGAGTAAATATTAGAAGTACTGCAGTATATGATAATTATATTTCTTTAATTTGTTGGGGAATCTTTACAATTATAATAGCAATAATATCTCTAAAATCTTCATCCCTACAAGTTACATTTGAAGGTAAACCAACAATTGTCATAAAAGAGGAATAATTCAAAAGAAGGAGTTACAAGCATTAAAACTTACTATGAATGATTTATTAATGTTATTAAGAAATAAAAATGTTTTCAATATAGATGAAGTATACTATGTAATATTTGAACCAAATGGAAAATTATCATTACTAAAAAAAGAATCTGCTAAACAAGTAACAAAAAAAGATATTAATGCAAATATTACGTATAATCCTTATATATCTACTTCAATAATTATTGAAGGTAATTTAATTAAAGAAAATTTAAAAGAATTAAATATCAAAGAAAATTGGGTTATTGAACAATTAAACAAACAAGGAATAAAAGATTATAAAAATGTTTTTTATGCACAAATACAAGATAATGGTCAATTACATATTAATAAGGGAGAATAAATTAATTATTTTTATATTTTAATAATATTTAATAATCCTAGTATTACTAATAATATACCTCCTATTAAAGTGGCATATTTACCAAAAAAATTACCAAAAAAATAACTTCCCATTAAAACACCAACCTTAACAGTAATTATACTTACAATAAAGGTAAAAACAACTGTTAAATATATACTAATACCTGCTACACTCGCTACTACTCCTATCCCTAAATTATTTATCATTAATCCTAAAGCTATTAAAATAGCTTCTTTTTTATCTATATCTCCAGATTTATTCAAATCTGTTTTTTCAGCATAATCAATAATTTTATTTATATTTCCATTATGATTTTTTATAATTTCTATAATATTTTGAATAATAAAAATTAATCCTAAAGCAATAATGATAATGGTACCCAATAATTTCGTTATCAAAGTAGGCAAAATAAGCTTCAAATACATACCTAAAATCATCACTATTAAAGTTCCTAAAGTAGTTATAGAAGCAATAATAATATTGTCTATAGTATTAATTTTAATTTTCTTTATACCATATGCTATTCCAATAACTAAATTATCAAGACACATAGATAAACTTAATAATATGACTGTTATAATCATTAGATTTTATCATTCCCTTCAGAGATATGATATTCTTTTATTAAAAATATGGCTCATAATTAATAATTCATCTTTTTTAACAAAAACTGGAGAAAAATCAAATCCCATTGTAGCATTAGAAAAACTCGGATTTCTTCCGAGTTTATTTTATATTAAAATGTTTATCTAAGTTATTTTTAAAAGGTAAATGAATTTATTACATATTACTCATTTTTCTACACGTTTCAGCACATTCACGACACTTTTGTGCACATTCTTTGAATTCTTCATTATCTTCCATTTTTTCACATTCACTAGCACACTTATCACACATTTCAGCACATTCTTTACATACATCCATACATGATTGATTCGTATTTGTTTCATTACTATGATTTTCCAATTAAATACTCTCCTTTCTCAATTCATACTTATTATTATCAATTTTATAAATTAATATACTAAGTATATAAAAGTATCATTATAAGTTTATAATTAAACCTAATTTATTTTTGTCTTAAATATTTTATAAGTGCCATAATACCTAAAATCACTAAAACTAAAAGTCCTAACATCATAATCCATCCAAAGCCATATCCCATCATTCCATAATCATTACCATTAAAATTCATCATAATACCACCTCCTATATAAATTATTGTGCCCAATTTCATTACTTTTTACATAGTTTTACTTTTTCACAAAAAAATCAACTACTACGTTGATTTTTAATTATTAGTCTAAAAATAAAAAATATTTCAAAATTTCACTTCTCCTATTAGACAAAAATCATATAGATAACTATCTATATGTATTATATGCTTCACTCATTTATGTGTCAATATATTCAAATATTTTAACAAAATAAAACCATGGTTTATCATATATCCATGGTCTTTTTATTATGTAAAAATTACAATTTAATTAATTTCTTTAAATCTTCTTACACCCCAATATTTTATTATTGTTTTTTCTATGACCATTATAATAACTAACAATACAGCAATTATAAAGATATATAAATTAACATCAATAATATCTTCTAAAGTTCCATATAAACCTGCAAATATAAAGATAATAGTCAATGGAACTAATGTTGATATCATAACACTTGTACTTTGTTTAACAACCTGCGTATCATTAACAGCATTTAATTTAGGAAATTTAAGATTTATAAGGATACCTAAACGAGCTGCTGTAATGGATGAAATAATGGAAATACATATAAGAACTAACATCTCTAGAATCTTGATATTACCACTTATATAAATTAAAATTGAGGATATGATACTAACCGGTAAAATGACTAATAAATTAAGTTTTATTTTGCTATTTAATATTCTGATAGGATCTACTGGTATGGTTTTAAGTATCCATAAGTTAGAGCCTTCAATTGATATTGAAGATGATGCAGTATTAGATAAGAAAATAACAAAAATAAACATTACTGTAAGCATAGGGAAAAGCCCTACATTTACATCACTCATTTGTAACATTTGAATAATCATTTCAGTATCATAAAATAAACTTCCAATACCTAAAACTAATAACATTAATGATCCAAAAGATGTATTAAGAACATATATTGGTGATGATAAATATCGTTTAATTTCTTTTGTTAATAAAGTCTTACTAATTGATGATGTTCTAAGACTTTTCATAACATAATTAGATCTTGTTCTATTTTCTTGTAACTTAGATATAATATTTTTAAAGTTAAGACTTAGAATATGACTAAATAAAATAAATAAAACAATATTTAATATAACATATATAATTAATGATAAGTAATGGTTGTACATTAATACATCATTAGCTAGATATATAGGATAAAAACACCATTTTAAGATATCTTCTATATTAGATACATGAGTAGCAATATAGTTCATGATATCAGCGCTCTTTATCATTATAAAATATGGTAACATAAAAATAGCTATGGATATAATCATTTCAATCCAGTTTTTCATATTGCTCTTTGATGTAGCATAAGCAATTATATAACCGATAATACACGCAATAACAGTTGGAACAACTGGTAATAATAAAAAGATAATAGCAGTTGTTAAAAGATAAGAAATTGTTACATCAACATGCATAGCATATACAACAATAGCTGGTAAAACAATCAATAGTGATGACAATAAATTCCATATATAAATATATAGTAATCTAGCCCCTAAAATAACCGATGATTTAATAGGCATTGATAACAATAAATTATTATCATTAGAATTAAACATTGACCCCTTAGCATTCATAATAGTAAACATAAGAGTTGTAAATGATGAAAGAACAAAGAAAAGAGTCAACATAAATGGTAAAACATTAGCTTTTTCTAATGTATCGGCACAAATATTTGCCATACCAAAGAATGCTATAAATAATGTTACAAAAAGATAAATAAATAGTAAACTAAATAATACTAATTTCTTTTTATTCATTTTAAGTAACTTGTTTATATTATAAGTACTTGCAAATCTTGTCTTTAAAAGCAAAAATAAATTTCTCATTTATCATTCAACTCCAAGAAAACAAATTCAAGACTTTCATCACCCTTAATATCACTAACTTTACCACATTTAACAAGTTTACCATCTTTAATGATACCTACTCTATCACATAATTTTTCTACAACTTCAAGAACATGTGATGAAAAGAAAATAGATACCCCATTATCACATAATTTTTTCATAACTTGTTTTAAATCAAAAGCTGCTTTAGGATCAAGTCCAACAAATGGTTCATCCATAACTAATAATTTTGGATTATGAATTAAAGCTGAAATAATAATAAGTTTTTGTTTCATACCATGAGAATATGTTGAAATTAAATCACCTAAATTAGATAAAATTTCAAATAAAGTAGCATATTTTTTTATTGTTTCTTCTCTTTCGTTTTTATCAATTCCATAAACATCCGCAATAAAATTTAGATAGCCAATACCAGTAAGGGATGTATAAATATCAGGATTATCTGGAATATAAGCTATCTTACTTTTACATTCAATAGCATGATCTTTAATTGATAAACCATCAATTAAAATATCCCCTTCATCAAAATCTGTTATTCCTACAATTGCTTTAATAGTTGTTGTTTTACCAGCACCATTATGACCAATAAACCCAAATATTTCTCCCTTTTTTATATGAAGACTTAGATTATCAACAGCTTTTTTAGAACTATTGCCATAAGTTTTAGAAAAATTAACAATTTTTAGCATTCTATTCACCTCTTAATTAATTATATCACTATCTATAATCTAAAAGAAATAATTTTAATGATTATGTACATAATATAACAAGGTGATAAAATGAATCTTTTTAATTATGCTGGTCATAACAAAACAAAAAATTATTTTGAAGGATGGTATTTAAAAGTAGTCAATGATAACCATGTTTTAGCATGTATTTTTGGTATATCTTTATACGAAAGTGATCCTCATTCTTTTATTCAAATAATGGATAGTGATGATAGTAAGTCTCGTTATTTTAGATTCAATGTAGAAGATTTTTACTATAATAAAGATGTTGTCAGAATAAAAGATAATATTTTAAGCGTGCACAAACTCAAACTATCAATTGATGATTTTGAAATAGATCTTAAGATTACCCCAACCACAAATTTAAATGAAATTTTTTGTATGAAATCTGTAATGGGACCTTTTAAATATTTACCATTGCCTGCATATCATGAAGTAATATTTATGAATTCAAAAATTGAAGGTTCAATTAAAACAAGTAATATTGATACCACCATTAATGGTAGTGGTTATATGGAAAAAAATTATGGTATTTGTTTTCCAAAAAAATGGTTATGGTTTGAAACTAATACTTTTAAAAATTATAATGCTTCACTTGTGTTTGCTAAAGCTAATGTAATGTGTTTTGAACCCTTCTTTTGTATCTTAAACATTGGTGGAGAAGAATTTCGTTTCGCCTCTTATAATGGATTTAATGCAAAATACTTGAATAATAACAATACAGTTGATGTTGTTATTAAAAAAAATGATATATCCCTTAAAATAACTATTGATCATACTCCTGGGCAATTAATTGTTGCTCCTACAAAAGGGGGTAATATGCGCCGTGAAATAGAAGAAAGCTTAACTTCTACACTAACTATAGCATTATATAAAAATCGTGAATTAATCTTCCAAGATGAAGCAACTAATGTCAGTTGTGAAAACTTATACGACGATACAAAATTGACTGAATAATCATATATTATAGGTGATAATAATGGATTTAAATTATATATGGAAAACTGTTTTAATATTTATTATTGGAAAATTTCTTTTAAGATTAAGTGGACGAAGATCAATAGCACAAATGACTACTACTCAAATGACAGTTTTAATTGGAATGGATATATTATTAGTTCAGCCATTACATAGTAAAGATATTTTAACTACTTCTGTTGTAGCTCTTACCCTTGTAATTTTAATGATAATTACAGAATATCTTGAAATGAAGTTTAATTTTATAGAATCATTATTTGTTGGAAAAGCAATTATTGTTATTGAAAATGGTAACATTAATATTAAAAATTTATCAAAACTACGAATGTCTATAGATATTCTAGAAATTAAATTACGCCAAGCAGGAATAAGTAAAATTGGAGATATAGAATACGCAACTATTGAACCTAGTGGTGAATTAGGTTATAAAATAAAAGATAGTAAGGCACCTCTAACTAAAGATAACTTTATTAATGCAATGTCTGACATAGATGATTTTAATACAAATATACAAACAAAAAATGATAATAATATCTTTAAAGAAATAAAGAGTAAGAAAAAGAAAAAAGAATCTTAAATATAAAGTACTTATTTGAATATTATAAAAGAGAATTCTTTAATTAGAATTCTCTTTATTTAATTATTAGGGGAAAACAAAAGGAATTCCCAAACTTTTATTTTGCTTAGTTTTTATATTACAAATCCATTAGATTATCTTCACTTATTTCTTTTGAATTCCAACTAATTACTGCAAAATTTCCTTTCGAATGAAAATTTACTTTATTTATCCATTCAATTTCATTACTTGCCTTTGCTTTTAATATCTTATTCGTAGTACCTGTTTTATACAACGAAGAATTGATAATCCACCATTTGCTTAATATTCCTGCTCTTTTTAAGTCTTCTTCAAGTCTCATTGCTTCAAAGACAGGAGTTGTCTCAGCTAATGTTACAATTATTACTTCAGTTTCATCTGCATTTCTTAATCGTGGAAGCAGTTTTTTTACTGATTCTGGTATATCCCCATGAGATCTTTGTATTTCTTTATGATAACTTTGGGTTGAATCAAGAAGTAATAAAGTATGCCCTGTAGGCGCTGTATCTATGACTACTATTTCTTCATCAGCTTTCTCAACAAGTTCGGCAAACCTTCTAAATACAGCTATCTCTTGTGTACATGGTGATCTTAAATCTTCTTCTACATAAGCTATATCCTCTGGTGACATTGTTTCTCTCGCTTTTGATAGAACTTCTTCTTTATATTTTTTTAGTTCTTCTTGTTCATCAATATGACTTATAGTAATTAAACTATAATTTTTCATAAGCAAATTTAAATGATTAGCTGGATCAGTTGTAGTAAGATGTACTTTCTGACCTTTATTAGCTAATCCTAAAGCAATAGCACAGGCTATAGTAGTCTTTCCTACTCCACCTTTACCCATCGTAAATATAACCTTCTTATGAGAGTTATATATATTATTTATTACATCGTGCAAGCCAAGTATATTTTTAGCTTGTAATGTCTCAATACTACCATCTAATATGTCGTGTGTAAGAAACGCTCTTACATTATTTATTCCGGTAATATTATAGGCTCTTAATGGAACCTCATATATTTCCTTATTTTTTAGTCCACTAGGCATATTAGCAAGAGATTTCTGTTGTTTACGATATAATCCTTCTGAAATAGTGTCATCAAATCCTTGTAATACTCCATTTATAATCATAATTTGATTATTTATGCCTAAATCAGAAAGCTCTTTTGATGCTCTCTCTGCTTCAATGAGAGGAGTTGAATCAGGTTTTGAAACAATAATCAATGTTGTCTTTTCTTTATCTGCTAATGTATTTACAGCTTTCTTATATATTTCTTTTCTTTCTTCTAGTCCAGATAATTGTCCAAGACAAGAAGCTCCATGAGTGCTTTCACTAATAAAATTACTCCACGCTGATGGTAATTGTAGCATTCTTAAGGTGTGTCCAGTTGGAGCTGTATCAAAAATAACATAATCATATTCTTTTTCTATATTCTCATCAGCAATAAAATTAGAAAACTCATTGAAAGCAGCAATTTCTACTGTACATGAGCCTGATAATTGCTCTTCCATATTTTTAATTACTACTTCAGGTAATTTACCTCTATATGGTGCAATCACACTTTCTCTATATTCTTCTGCTGACCTTAAAGGGTCAAGATTAATAACTGTCAAATTGGGTACACCCTTTATTTGAGTTTTTTTATTGCTTAATCCCATTTCAAATACATCTTGTAAATTAGAGGCGGGGTCAGTGCTTATTAATAAAACTTTTTTACCACTATCGGCAAGACTTACAGCAGTTGCACAGGCAGTAGAAGTTTTCCCTACACCACCTTTACCAGTATAAAATATATATTTTGTAAGCCTTATATTATTAGGATTAAATAATTTATTCATTAACAGCAGCCTCCGCCACCACAACATCCTTTATTTTTTTCAGGCAATATTGAACTAGTCACATTAAATGATACTCCTAATAAATTTGATATTTCTTCATTAGAAGGATATCTTCCTTCAATAACAATCTTTTCATCAACCACAATTATTGGAAGTCTGTCTACTCCATTTTTGTTTATAAATTCATTTACTGCCTTATTATTAACGAATGCTTGAGGTGAACTAGATAAATTATATCTCTCTACTATGACCCCCATTTTACTTAGATTATTTATTATAGTCGATATTCTTATTAATTCAGGGTCAACACCTACTCCACACAAACCTGTAGAACAGCACATAGCTGGTTCAAATATTTTCATTTTTCTCATATTTAATCTCTCCTTATTTAAAAAATATTAGTCTATATATTTAACTGTTTTTTACAAATACAGTCATCTTTGTCACTAGAGATGTATTTTATATATCTTGTCAATTCATCAATTATATCTTTATTCAATTTATAATACATCCAGTTTGCTTCTTTTCTTGCTGTCACTAAATTAGAATCAATTAAAGTCTTCATATGATGTGAAAGTGTTGGTTGTGTTATATTAAGTTTTTTCAACATTTCACAAGCACACAACTCACCACATGATAACATATCAATTATTTGTAGTCTATTATTATCTGATAATGCTTTAAATATCATTATTTCTTTTTCAACATTCTTTTTCATACTATCCTCCTAACATTGATATTTATCTATATAGACTTATATCTATATTATATGCAACTTAAATAAAAAGGTCAATCAATTCTTTTAAATTAAGATATGTATTTTTTATTTTATATATTATAAAAGAGAATTCTAATCAAAGAATTCTCTTTATTTATTGGAAAGAAAATAAAAGTGCTTATAAACCTTTATTTTGCTTTTTATGTTTTTTCTTTATTTTTGTAATATTTCCATCCTTTTCACCATTTGATACGCTTATTACAATATCCATCGGAACAGCTGGTTCAGGATTATTATAAGTTTTAACCAATTGTTCAATCAATCGTTGTTCTATTTGATAATAAGATGCTCTAAATTCATCATTCTGCTTTTCTAACGTTGGTAGTGATTCCCTTAACTGATCTAATTTATTTTCTCGCATTGCCATAATAATAGGTTGATTGGTAACCTTATTAACATATCCTATCACTGCCATCATCATAACTTCATCACTATTTGAATCTATCATTTCACTAAATTTTTGCATTTCTTCAAATGTATAAATTACTTTACCAAAATAATGCCACCAATGTAATAATATTTCCTTTTTTTCACTAGGTGTATAATCTTTAAATTGTTTTAGTTCCATTACAAACCCTCCTTCATTTAGTTATTATAATATCATAAACAATGTATATAATCTACAATTTCCTCTAATGGGTAAATTGTAATTTGTGAGATTACAAATTCTCTTTTCGAAATTGTGCCAATACAAATAAATCTTCAAGTTGTTTATCAGCATTAACATCAAAAACAATTGGTATAAATCTCATTGTTTTACCCATTGGGACTGCGTTCTTTATTATCTTCTTTGCTTCTTGACTAATCGGTAAAGTTAGCAATTCATCTCTTACACCAGTAGAAAAGAAAAACGATATTTTAAAGAAACCATCCCATATAGACAGCCAAAATATAGGTTTTACTTTGTTTGTTCCTCGTGCTGTTGTCCATTTATATTCACCCTTTGAAAGCCACGCTTTTCCATCTTTGTAGTATCGCCAATCCATAAGCAAAATATCATCTTTCTTTAGTCCATCAACGAATTTTATATACGTATTATTCGCTCTACCTAGACCATCTGCAATAATTTCAGCAGTTGGTCTTATATTAGCATCACGCAATAATTGTTGTGCCTTATTCATATTCTCCTCCTATAAATCACTACTTATCATTCATTTATATTATAACACTAATATTTTTATAACTTAGTTATTAAACGAACAATTATGATCTTCCCACAATTTAAAAAATTCACTTGCATTGGACCAACTTAAATTATATTTTTCCTTTAAATCACAGTCAGTAATATCTTGAACTGCAAGCGCAGATATGTATCCCATTAAACTAGCATGGTAAACTTCTTTATAAAGATCTATTAAAACTGGGACTGCTTCATCTCCAAGTTTAACTATATTTGAATAATATTCATTTTCAATATATGTGGAAGGAATAGAACTGAATCCATCAGATTCACTCAGAATTTTTTCCATATTTCTTTCTATTTTCTCTCTAATACTATCGTAATTACTTTCTAATTTATCTTCACTTTTACAAGCTGTTAAAGATATAACAATAACAAAAGTACACATTAATATAAATATTTTTTTCATAATATACCCTACTTTCAAATCACTACTTATCATTCATTTATATTATAACACTAATATTTTTATAACTTTCATCATTATAAAAACAATTTAATAAAAAAACTTACGAATTATTCGTAAGTTGATTTTCATATTGGAGGGGCCAGTCGGATTTGAACCAACGCTCAGGGAGTTGCAGTCCCTTGCCTTACCGCTTGGCTATGGCCCCATAGTATATTATATGTCACTGACATATAAGTATTTTATAATATTTTATTATATAAGTCAATTCTAAATAATAAAAAAGCCTTACTTATTTGGCTTTTTATCATTTCTATATATTACATAACGATATAAAATCTTATCCCTAATAATTACAAACCATGCTTCCCTACTTCTTCTATCTTTTCTTTCCCAATAGATAATTGGTTCATAAGCTTCATTAGCAAAATCTATTAATTCTTCAAATTCAGAAACATCAAATATTTCAAATTCAGAATAATTTATTAAATTAGTAACTGTTACAATTCTATTTTCATAATCTTTTAATATCTTATTTCTTTCAAGAATATACTTACTCTTTTTTCTATCTAAAATATAGTTAATTATGTATATTCCAATATAACAAACAATAATAATTATTACTATATATATTATAGCTATTAAATAACTAATTTCAGTTTTTGGTTGTGCCTTACTATAAGTAACTTCTTCCTCTACAAAGTTTTTCGATGTTGTTATATCAAAAGCCTTTACATCCAAAGGAATACTCATAAGCATATAGTGTTCCTTTTTTATTTCAAAATCATCTTTTAATCTTGATGTAGTATTAATAATAAATTTTATTTCTAAAGTTGAATCAATGGGAACATTTAAAGTAGTTCTAAATTGATTCACTAAATTATTATAGTAATCTAAACCTATTTTCATATCTTCAAAAATAGTAAATTTTGAATCATTAGAATATCCTTTTTTATGATCAATAAGAATAAATTCTTTATTCCATATAGGATAGAGAGTTACTCTCTTAGTCTCTTCACTATATTCACTTATAATATTTGCTTTTACATAATAATCATAGTCTGTCCTAACCTTTTCACTACCTTGATATTCATATTTAAAACTAGTACTTATATATTCTATTAATGAAGTAATATAAGATAAATCATTATTTGATTCTATGTTGTTAATGAATGAATTTGGTTTCAAAAAAACTTGAAAATTATTACTATCTTTAATATTAGTAGTATATATAATATCTTTGGGATTCCCTCCCCTATACTTTAATACATGGATAACATTAAATATTAATATAACTGATAAAACAGTAATAATAACTATAGTAATACCAATAATAATTTTATCTTTTTTATTGATAGTCATATTAATCACCTATTTTCCCGTTTCCACTTCCACATCCTTTTTATTAATAAGTTTTTGTAGTAGATATGATGGATAACCTAGTAATGGTATATGATATTTAACCCGTCCCATTATTTGATCTTCCTTAACAGGATTTCTATCTGCTGACTTGTTATTATCACCTTTAGTTATTAAATAAATATTATTACCATCATTAAGTATATTTACAACCCTATGTACAATACTATAATCACTCATTTTATATTGAATAATATCCCCAGCTTTTATACTCTTAATATCAATTTTTTCAATAATGACTACATCTCCAGGATTAATATCAGGCTTCATACTAGCAGTAATTATTACTGAAGGTTTTATATCAAAAGTACCTAATCCAAACATTATAATTAGAATAGTTACTATAAAGGTCACAATCCAATTACGAGGATTAGATTGCTCTATCACTTCATGCGGAACCATTTTATTTTGTTTATTAATGGTATATTCAATTATTAAGTAAGTAAATAAGGGAAATAAAATATCAAATAAAGTTGGAATTATCCATTCATATTTTGGCAAAATAGGAATAATTAAAGTTGGTAATAGAACAATACTTCTATATATTGCTGCGGGAACAAAGTTACTTCTATAACAAAGATAAGTCATCCAAATATTAATAGATAAAACCGGAACTATTAATTCACCTATAACATCAAAACTATTAGAAAAATTGGCTAAGGACTTAACTAATGAAATAATATTTATATCTGATAATACAAATATAAAAAATATTACAATTAAATATAAAATACCATATTTTTTTGATTCCATTAATAAGAGATATCTAATATATTCTTTAATTAACACAACTAATAAAATACTAAATAAATTAATAATAATACCACTTATAGTAAATGAATATGGATTCTTTGTATATCCAATAAATAAACCTAAAGTGAAAAAGATAATTATATATAATAGTGAACTTCCTATAATTATATAAATTATATCTTTCTGATATTTAGCAATGGTATTATTCTTTTTATATAATAAAAAACTAATTAAAGCTAAAACTATCCATATAACAGGATTAATAATATATTTTATTGCTTCATCACCAAATATAAAAAATATTTTATAGGAAAATATATACATAAATATTATTATTAACATTAATATAAAAATAAATTTTTTCATATACTACCTCACGGTCACCTTTATATTACTTGGAATGAAATTAATAATGTCAGTTTTTAATTGTAAAGTAAATGAAGTACTCTTATTGTTAGTTACTCTACAATTAGCACCTAAACATATAACTAAAAGAGTATTGCCACTCGCTTGAAACGTTGCATTTGAACCATCTACAAAAGTAGTACCTACGGGAAGAATAATATCTAATTGCCAATAATCAACTCTATTTCCTGTCTTGTTTGTAACTGTTCCTGTATATTGATAATTATATGTTCCTGATTCACTAGTTTTAGTAAAAAGAACGGTGAATTGAGTTGGATCTGTTTCTGTAGGAATTTCATTTACAACAAATCTTATTGTTCTTATTCTTAGATTTTGAAAACTTGTAGCAACAGTAAAAGTAACTTCTTGTTGCCCACCTGGTTGTAATACATAATTATTATTAATTATGGTTAATATATTAGAAGATAATGTATAATCATAATTTAAAATAGTAACACTATTTATATTATTATTAAAATCAATTACCATTCTAAAATTAGTTATCCTTTTATTACCTTTATTTGTGACAATAAAACGATATTGTGTTTGTTCTAAACCAGATTCCTTCCATCTGTTAGTAGAAAAACTAGTGATTTCCAAACTAGGATTACTATCTGGCGTAATTGTATAATTTTCACTAATATAGTTACCTTTTACATTTCCACTAATATTAAGACTTTGTTGTAGTAAAGAATAACTAACTCCAATAATAGTTGAAAAAAGGATAAAGAAAAGAGAAAATTTTAATAATATTTTTTTTTTTTATATCTTCTTCTCATATTTTTACCCCTAAACTATTGATATTTATTATTCCTTTTTATTATATCCCATCTATATATGACTATACATTTTTACAAATACATGAATTTTATCTCTAATTTATAGACATAATATAAATGTAACGTAAGGAGTTGAAAATATGCGTAATAAAAGAGTTAGATTTTTTGTAATTGGTTTAATTATTTTTACTTTTGTTTTAACTGGAGTATATGCCTTGTTAGCCGCTAATTTAAATATAACTGGTACTGCTACTGGGGCTGGGGATTTTAAAATAGAGTTTTCTGACTTTTCAATATCAGATCCAACAAGAGCAACAGCCACTTTAAGTCAAGATAATACTTCATTAGCAATTAGTTCTGATCTTAGTTATCCAGGTGATACAGTAACTATTAATTTTACTATTAAAAATACTGGTAGTTTAGCTGCAACAGTAGATCATTTAGTTATTAATGAAAACAGCACTCAAGACTTTACTATCACTATTAATAATTTAGCCAATATTGAAGGAACAACATTAGCTGTTGGGGGTACAACAGCAGGCTCTATCGTTGTAACGTGGAATGCTAATTCAGTAACTGCCAAACCCCAAGATGTTAATTTTGATGTAACAATTGATTATATTCAAGCTACTTAATAAAAAAACTTCTATATCAAATAGAAGTTTTTATATATTATTTATATTCTTTTAACATCTTTTCAGATTCTTCTTTTTTTCTAATCAAATCGTGAACAATGATAGCATCTGATACATCAATTACTTCTTCAGCATATTTCGTATATTTTTCAATGTAATCAACACTTACTGGTTCATCTGCTTGAAGTAATAATCCTTCTTCTTTTTGGTTGTTATAATACATTTTATTTGTCAACCAATTCCCATCAGGAAACACTACTACATTTTCATTAATACTAAATATATCATGTCCTAATGCATAAGGATTAGAGAATCCAAACATGTTTCCTATAGTTGGAGCCACATCATACATTCCCATTACTTTAGTTACTTCTGTAGCAAATTTTTTATTTTTTGACCAGATAATAAATGGTACTTTACGATTTAACTCATAAGAATAAAAATCAACTGGTTTATATTTTTCATCATCCTTATCTAAAATAGTATCCGTATATGGATCATAATTATAATATTTAACAAATTCTGATTTTCTTAACTTAGCATCATGATCACCATAAATGATAACAACAGTATTATCTAAAATACCAGCAGCATCTAAATCATTCATAAATTGTCCAATTGCATCATCAGCATAATGAACTGATTTAATATAACTACCAAGTTTAGTACCTTCTAGATATGGTGCACTAACTATTTCTTTTGCTCCAGTTATTGGATTAACTTGTTCATACTTATAATCCACTTCATAATCACTTGTTTTTTCAACATCAGTAAATGGTGTATGATTTGATAACATTATTAATGTTGCAAAGAAATTTTGTTTTGTTTCACTTATTTCTTTTATAATTGGTACACTTTGTCTAAAGAATGATTTATCACTTAATCCTAATCCAATCATTTCATCTAACTTATATGCTTCATCATAAGCATAGAAATGTTGATACCCAAGTAATGGATGGACTACACTTCTATTCCAGAATGCGGCTTTATTACCATGCATACTAAAGGTATAATAACCCATATTACTTAATATTTGTGGTGTAGCGACATATTTTCTATCCCAATAACTTACAAATACAGTTCCACTAGTAGCTGGCATAAGTGAAGTATTTATTGTAAACTCACTATCACTACTAGTTCCTACACTTTCTTGGGCATAGAAATTAGAGAAATATAATCCTTCACTCGCTAATCTATTTAAATTAGGAGTAACTGGAATATTATTAAATGATGTATTTAATAAAAATTGTTGAATACTTTCAGCATGAATCATAATAATATTTTTACCTTTAAAAATATCAGTATATTCATTTGGAGTATGTTCAGTGGTATTATTGTCATAATATTCTCTAAATGTTTTAGCAGCTTTATCATAACCAAATAATGGACTTATTTGTGGTTTTATACTCGCAACTAAATCATTAATTTGATATACATATACACCAAATTGCATTACGACAAACTCTCTATTCCATTGTTTACCTAATCTACTAAGATCTACACCAGTCACCATTGACATATAGAAACCTAAAGTAACTAAAGCAACAATCAAAGTGTTTAAAGCTCTTAGTTTTCCCTTTTCAACTTTTTCTACATAGTCAAAATATTTTCTTTTTCTCAAATACATATTAATAACAAATAATAGTATTGGTGCAAAGATATAAATAAAATCCTTTTTTTCTAGCACTTGTCCTATAACTGCATCCGCTACATCAACAAGTTGTAGTGAAGTAGCAATTAAAGAAAATGATGCAAATGATAAATAATTTGTATAATAAACAGAATTTATTACACATATAGCCGTGAATAAAATAGAAAATCCAAAATAGTATTTAAACTGATTTTTGGGTTTAATAAAATATCCTAATGCTCCAACAATTAATATAATAACTAGATCAGCTAATAATGGTTTTATGTCAAAAGAATTTTTAACTGTAAAAAACCTTAATAGCCAGCCATTAAATAAAGTTGTTATTAAAAATGTAAAGAACAAGATACTTGTTCCTACATATTTTTTAGCGTTTAATATATATCTATTGATTATTTCTTTCAATATATCACCTCAAACCAGAAATAATTATAGCACTTTTAGCTCTCTAACACAAGTTAAGTTCTATTGATAAACCAATTAGCACTTATATCTGAACTATTACTTGCTGGGGCTGGATCAGGCATAGATAACTTAATAATTACTGGAATTTTAAAAGCTTGCCCAAATGCCACACAAGTACCAGGTTGTAACACCTTCAATTTTTTTATAGTTTCATTGGTAATGTTTGGAGTCATTTCCTTAATGTAATCAATATCCTTAGGATGAAGCATCTTAAAGATTAAGAAATTACTACATTGTGATATAGCAGTTTCTGATAATTCAGAAGGTCTTTGCGAAATAAGGCCTAAAATAATACCATACTTTCTACCTTCCTTAGTTATTCTTTCAAAAATATTATACCCCAATAAATTAATATCATTATCATTTTGAACATAACGGTGAGCTTCTTCTAAAATTATATGAATTGGGAAAGTAGCTCTCTTAGATAAGTCTTTCGTATAATCAAATAATAATTTAGAATATATTTTAGTAATAACTTTAGCAAATCTATCATCAACATAATTGATATTAAAGTTTATAATTTGGGCTTTTTTACCATCCACTGAAGTCATTAAACGCTTGATAAATTGTTCCTTTGAAATATACTCAGGATAATCAAAATATACATGATAATCACTATTAACTAAACTATGTAATCTTACTTTTAAGACATTAACATCATCATATACTTTTTCACTCTTTAATACTCCTTCAGAAATTAAAGCAAAATCCATGGCATCCTTTACATCTTTCAAAGTATATGTAAAAGTACCATCAGGTAATGATAACTCTAAATTATCAACTAAGAATGATTCAATAAAATTAGTTAGTAATTCCATTTCTCTAATCTTACCAGAAGCATCTATTAATAAACATTGTTTTAGAGGTCTTGTATACCCTGGTTGAAAAACAGGAGTTTCAAGATTTAATTCACTAGTTTTATAGTAAGACAAAACAGAAAATACTTGGTCTCTTATTTGAGCAGGTGGTCTACCACTAGATAAAATATCTAAGACAGCTCTAGCAATAATATCATTTTTATGTTTAATAACTAATTCTTCTTGTCTTGCAAAAATAGTAACTAATTTTAAAGTTTTTTCAACAATTGGTAATTGTGACGGTTTTTCCGCTCCCAAAAGAAGGGCAAAATCATCAACTCCTAATAACCATAATGGTATTTTTAATAAATCAGTATCATTAAAATACGTATTAGTTGTATATGCTTTCATACTAATTTCTGGAACTTTTTTATTTAAATCTTTAAATGCTTGATGATATTCACCATAAGCATCAAAGATAAAAATGCTTGCCTTGTAAGGAACACTTTGATTTTTTTCAAATAGATTTTGAAAAATTCTTGCTACACTACTTGATTTACCAGATCCAGTAGAACCAAAAATAGCAAAATGATTACTAAAGAAGTCATTAATATTTACTCCTAATTTAATCCCTTCATATATTGGACTTTCACCTATGTATAAATGAAGATCATCGCGATAATTTTCAATGCCAATAATTAAAGGCATTTTTTCTTTAGAGATAAGTTTTACACTAGATGCAAAAGAAGGTTTTCTAATAACCCCAAAAACAAAACGATTATCAATGATTTCTCCCAGTAGATTAGTATACGCTATACCATCTTTGATATCAGTAATTTCACCAACAATCTTCTTTTCAGTATCCTCCATAATAACATGAAAGTTGACTAGATTTGGTAATTGATCCAAATTAACATTAAGCTTAATTAAAACTTGATTCTCTTCAGTACCAACAATTGTCCCTAACATATGCCACCTCTATCTTAATTATTATTATACAAAATTTTAAGACAAAAAAAAAGAGTAATCTATGAAATTAATGCTTTTCGCATAAAAACATTTACTCCCTTTAAAGTATATATCGTTAATCTAGTTTTATTTTTTATTCTAATAAAGCCTAAACCACTAATTACTACATCATTATTGCTATCAACATCTATAATATGTTTCTCTAAATTACTTAAATAATCATTATTTTTATAAATACGATCGATTTTTAAAGTATTAGATATATACATAGTTATTGTATTACCCTTTTTAATATCAATTCTAGCAAAATCATTAATTAAGAATGTTTGATCAATATTAATGGTGTATGTAAGTGGTTTTATTTCTTTCTTAGGAACAATAGTCTTAATTAAATCAAAATAATTTTCCATATTTCCTTCATCTAATAAACCAGGTGTATCTATAATAGTTAAATTTTCATCAAATTTTATTTCAATACTATTTAAAGTAGTTGAAGGAAAATTACTAGTTGTAATACTTGGTAAATTATCAGAATAATTATATATTAATTTATTTATTAAAGTTGACTTACCATCATTAGTATATCCTACTACATAGACATTTTTATCAGTTTGATTTCTTCTTATTTTATTAATTAATTCATCAAAATTATAATTTTTTATACTACTTACTACAATTTTATCCACACATTCAATATCTAAATAATTTAATAATTTTTCATCATTGTAAGATCTAGGTAAAAGGTCTCTCTTAGTAAGTACTAATAAAAGAGGATTTTTTAAATGACTTTTAAAAATATTATAATTTTCCTTTAAATCAAATACATCTACAACCAAAATCACCAATGATTTAGAGTTATTAATATTATCTAATATACTAATAAAAGTATCATTATTTTTAATACTACTTTTATATTCACCATAATTTCTTATGCGATGACATCTTTCACAAATATCATGGTCACCAATAACATATCCTTCTAATGATGTATCTTCTTCTTGTAGAATTGCCCCACAACCTAAACACTTCTTATTCATAGTATTTTCCCTTAAAGAACAAATTTCTCTTACTTAATCTATTAATAATACGTCTTTCAAGGATACGATTAAACTTAGTAAATAATTGATCATTAGTACTAACTGGGTTAATTAAAATAGTTGTAATTCCAACAGTATTTCCTCCAACAATATCGGTTAATATTTGGTCACCAATAATCGCTACTTCACTAACATCTAAATCATATTCTTTTAATACCTTTAAAAAATTACCACTAAATGGTTTCATAGCTGATGCACAACAATCTACATCTAATATTTCTTTAAATGGTTTTAATCTTTTTTTACCACTATTAGAAAATATTACTAATTTAAAACCTTTTTCTTTTAACTTTTTAAATAAGTCCTTAGTCTTTTTAGTTGGTTCATGTATTCCAATTGGAGCAATGGTATTATCTAAGTCAAATAATAGACATTTAATACCACAGTCAATTATATTTTGATAGTCTATTGAATATATACTTTTTTGATACATATCAGGAACATACTTTTCCATATTTATTCCTCCTGTTACAGTATTATTCTATCATATATATATGCGATTATCAATTGTTTTTTCTTTGTATTTATTGGTTTTGAAACTAAATTAAAATAAATAAAAAAAAATCTTTATATTGATTATTATGTATGATATAATTTATTGGTGATTTGAGGTGTTTTATGAATAAAAAAGACATTCTTCAAGAAGAACAGATATATCTAGATAAGGTATTAGGAAATATTGATGCCAAAATAAAGGAAGTTGAAAACAACAAAGCGTTTGCTAAAAAACAAATTGATGACATTGGAATACCTGATAAGGAAGACAAAGGAATATATGGAAGATATGTGAGAGAATACTATGATAGTATTGATAAGAAACTTAAACTTGTTGATTTAAGAAGAAGCACTCACTTTGGAAGAATGGATTTAGAACTTCAAGAAAACAGTAAAGTAGAAAACTTGATTATGTATATTGGAGAAAAAGGAATCACTAGTACTGATCAAAAAACACTAGTATATGATTGGCGTAGTCCAGTAGCAAACCTCTATTATATGGCTAATCAAACTAATTACAAATTTAATGAAACATCTTACGAACTAAACTTAAAAAGACAAATTGAAATTAAAGATTCAAAACTAATTGATTGTTATGACCAATATAAAACCGGTAACGATATTAACGTTACCGATACTTTTTTACTCAAAGTTTTGGAACAAAAGAAAAATCGGGATGAATTTTCCGATATCATTAGAACTATTCAAAGTAATCAAAATAGTATTATTAGAGATGATTTTACCAGTAATGCTATTGTCCAAGGGGTTGCGGGTAGTGGAAAAACAGTTGTATTACTTCACAAGATATCCTACCTACTCTATAATAATCCTAATATTGACCCTAAAAAAATTATTTTTATTACACCATCCGAAATATTTAAAACTAAACTGGCTTCGATAAATAGAAGTCTTTCTTTAACTGATATTCTAATGATATCAATGGAACAATATTACTTACTTAAAATTAAAACATTATTACCTGGTATAAAAGTAACAAGCATTATTAAAGATGATTCTAAACAATCTGCTTTACTATCAAAAGTATATAGTGATGAATTTAAAAAGACTATAGATAAAGAAATAAATAATTACTTTATAGAATATATTTTAAAACTTAAGAAATTAAATATTTCATTTGATATATCAAATATCTATAACAGTCTTCTTCAAATAAGTACCAAAATTAAAAAAACACTTGATAATGATGGTTGGAATACTTTTGAAGAAAGAGATAATTATCAATATTTATTAAATGAAACAAGAGAATTATTAAAACGCGAAAGTGTTAAAAAAATAAAGGATCGAATTTATCAAAACTTAAAATTAGAATTTAATACTAAACCAAATTGGATAAATAATAAAACAATATATAAATATAATGCTTTTATTCTAATATATATTTATGATAAATATGGTTTTAATACTGTAAATCAATTTAAATATATGTTTATTGATGAAATGCAAGATTATGCTAATAATGAAATAATAAATATTATCAATATTGAAAAAAAACCATATTTAAATCTATATGGTGATATTCATCAAAATATTAATAATTTTATCAATGCTAAAACAATTGATGAACTTATTACATTATTAAAAGATAATTTAAAAACAGAAAGAGTTCTCTATTATGAATTAAACGAAAATTATCGTAATACTAGACAAATAACTGATTACTGTAATAAATTCATTAATAAGAAAATGGTTCCAATGGGAATTAGTAGTGATGAAGTTATTGAGATAAATATTTCATATAAAGAAATTGTTACTGATATTAAAAACAATTTTGATAATAAATCAATTGTTATTATAACTAATGATGACAAGATAATTAAAGAACTATTACAGAATGAATATGAAGTATATAATGTTAGAACTGCTAAAGGATTAGAGTTTTCTAAAGTAATTGTAATTGATTATGATTTAAATGATATTGAAAGGTATGTTGCCTTTACTAGAACACTAGATAAATTATATATATACAAAGAAAAAAGTTCATAAGAACTTTTTTTATTTTAATATTTAATTTTTTATTTCTACTCCACCAAAAATAGCAGTATAGTTTATAACTAATTCTTTTCTTGCCTTATCTAATGAAACTGCTTTATTTTCAGCCCCACCAAAGATTGGTAAACCTTTAACTGTTATCTTAACATCTTCAGGTACCATTATAGTAGCTGCACCGAATATTGCTGTAACATTAATATATCCTACATTATCTTTGATTTTAATCTTTCGATAGTTAACTTCTGCCCCACCAAAGATTGCAGTTATATCACTACTAATATATTCAGTACTTTCATTCTTTTCTTCTACTCCTGAAAATATAGCTAAGTAAGGAGTAATAGATTTATTACTAACTCTTGTAGTAACACTAAATAATAATGATAATCCAATACCAATAATAACTATTGGCCAAAAAATATCATCAACAACCCCTTCTTCCAATATTCCTACATTAGATAAGAAGTATAAACCTCCAAAAACAATAAACATAGTCATAATGAAATCAAAACGTTTCTTTTCAATTAAACCTGTTATTCCTACAATAATAGCTCCTATTGAAATTACTAGACCAAATAAATTATCAAATGAGACAATATTAAGATTATCAAATAATAGTAAAATTCCTGTTATAATTACCATAAAACCAAAAACTTTTTTCAAAATAATACTTCCTTTCATATTTATTAAATAAATTATATCAATAAATACTATGTTTTACAATCAATTATATTATTATTTACATCATTTATACAATCTCATATCCTAAATCAATGATGGCATCTTCTATTTGTTTTAAAACTTCTTCATTTAAATATTCAACTTCAACAGTCTCATTTTCTAAAGAAATATTAATACATTCAGCTCCTTCTATTTCATTAATGACATTAGTAATTCTTTTGACACAATGTTCACATGACATTCCTTGTACTTTAATTATTTTATTCATATTTCACCTACTTTATATCTGTAATATCTTCTACAACATGTATATAACTTGATAGCATATTCATCCAACAAGTATATTTAAATGAACCTACTTTTTCAGGTGTAAATTCTACTAAATTATCCCCTAAATATAAATTCTTATCAATATCATCAAATGGTAAAAGAATTTCCTTATTGCATCCATTTATATCTTCTCTTTCCATAATTATTGTCCATTTTACTGGGACTCCTTTTTGAACGACAATTTCTTTATATTGACCATTTTCAAATCTTGTTGTTACTTCTTGATATCCATCTTTCATAACTGCAACTGTAACATTATCTAAATTAATTGATGGCTTAGTTAAATTAGTTATAATAGTATAATCAAAACCTCTATTAAACATAACAAAGCCTAATAATACTACTAATACCCCACTTATCTTTTTTAATTGTACACCCATCTTATTAGACATAATGCCACTTAAACTACTTAGTCCAAACATTAATGGGAATGTTCCTAAAGCAAAGAAAAACATTGATAATGATCCTTGGATTATTGAACCAGTACCAAGTGCATATAATTGCATTGTTTGTAATGGTCCACATGGCATTAATCCATTTAATAATCCAATTATAAATGGTGATTTAGTATTTTTCTTTTGTCTAAATATAAACATATTTAATTTTTTAGGTAAATGAATATGCAAGATATTAATATTCTTAAATAATCCGGTCATATTTATACCTAAAATAATCATAAATATTCCCGCACCTATAGATATTAAATCTTTTGTAGTATTAGAAAAAGCAATAACACTTCCTATTCCCCCAACAATACCACCAATAATAGTGTACGAAGTTAATCTGCCAAGATTATATAATAAACCTGGTTGATATTTATTACTACAGCTATTCATACTAACACTAATATTAATACCACCACACATTGCTACACAATGAATAGAAGTAAGAATACCAACTATAAATAATAGTCCATAACCAATATTATCTTTCACTTCTGGTATAAAATTAAATAGATTAGTATTTCTAAAAATTAGATATAAGCCAAACAATACAATAAAGGCAATAATAACAGGTTTATTGTTGGCTTCTGTTACTACTAGATATCCAGATGCTTGGATACTATCTATAATATCTTTTTTCTTTACTAGCTTAGAATCATACTTGATAGTAACATTTCTATTTTTTAAACTTGCTTTTACTTTTGATACACCTTCAAGTTTAGTAACAGACTTTTCAATTGTCTTTTCACAAGCAGAACATGTCATACCATCAATTTTAAATATTTCTGTTTTCATATTATTGCCTCCTTTCAATTATTATAAATATAAGCTTTTATTTGCAATAAAGGTTTCTTTAGGAATATTTATGTATTCACTATCTTCTGTTTTATCACTTTTAGTTATTGGAGCCGGATTACATCCATATCTTGCTTGTTCTAATTCATCAACATCAAATTCATTACCACAATTTTGGCAGACAAATTTACGTCCAACTTGAATATAATATCCACGTCCTGAATCAGCACATACTTGACAAGCATTAAAAGCTGTTCTAATACTTCCATCACTTGCTTTAACAGCTATTACTTCCATGGTAACACCATCTACTTCAACTGGGTAGAATTTTGCTACTTCTGTAATATCACTTTTCTTAATAACTAATTGATCAACACTTGTTTTTTCTCTTACTGCTTCTTTTATTACATCATCTTTTGCAGTTTGGGAACATCCAGTTATAAAGAAAGTAATTCCTATTATAATTAAGGTTATCCATTTTCTCTTAAACATACTTTTTCCTCCTTCTAATGACAACTTGGTGTACTACTAGCAGTAGTACTATTTCTATTTGTCGTATTTACTTGATTATTATTTACCAAAGTAGATATTAAGATTAAAGCAATTACAGCTATTAATCCAATTAATATCTTTTTATTATTACTCATTAATTATTCCTCCAAATCAAAAACTTTAACAAGTTTTTTTACCTTTTGACCATTATCCATTTCAACATCAATATACTTATAATCATCTAAATTATTAACATCAACACCAGCTTTTATAAATACTTCAGGATTTAAGACAATTACAACATCTTTATCATTAGTAACCATATTTTTAGCATATTCAAAACCATTTCCATCTTTTATAGCTAGTCCAAAATGTCCTAACTTATTATGATAATCTAATTTATCACGATATGTTTCAATAATATCTTCAAATGATAGATTGGTACGATCACCATAATTAACTGATAAAATTAGTTCATTAGTATCTTGTTCATAAAATATATATGATGGTAACTTAGTAATTTCTAATCCATTATCTAAAAATGGTTTAGCATCTAAATATATAGATACATTAGTATTAGAATTAGTATCAAATATTACTTTTGTAGTATTATCTGGCATTCTAATAAGCAATGAAGAATTATTCCTTACAACATTTAAATTCTTACTAGTTAGCAATTTATCAAATGATTTTATTGCTTCTTCTTTAATAATATCAAATCTGTTATTTACAAATAGAATTCCTAAAATTACTATCATTAATAAAGTTAAAACACTTACAATTATATATTTTTTCATATTTACCCCCTATCCTTAAAGCGATTTAAGCGTAAGGCATTAGTAACTACCGAAACTGAACTAAGTGACATAGCTAGGGCTGCTAAAATAGGATTTAATAATGGTCCATTAAAAACATATAATAAACCTGCCGCAACCGGAATACCTAAACTATTATAAGCAAATGCCCAAAATAAATTTTGTTTGACATTTCTAATTGTTGCTTTACTTAATTTAATAGCAGTTGAAACTCCCGTTAAATCATTATGCATCAAAACAATACTAGCTGATTCCATAGCAATATCCGTTCCATTTCCTATAGCAATTCCTACATTCGATTTTGCTAAAGCTGGAGCATCATTGATACCATCACCTACCATTGAAACAATGTTTCCATTTTCTTGTAACTTACTTATAACACTTGTTTTATCCTCTGGTAATACTTCTGCTATAACTTCTTTAATACCAACTTCTTTAGCAATCGCTTCTGCTGTTTTAGTATTATCTCCTGTTAGCATAATCGTATTTATACCTAATTTGTTAAGCTCCTTAATAGCCTTTTTACTTGTTTCCTTAATAACATCTGCTACCGCAATAATACCAACTAGTTCTTTATCTATTGCAATATACATTGGTGTTTTACCCTCTTCTGATAATCTTTCACTATATTCTTTAAAAGTTAATAATGGTACTTTTTTTTCTGCCATAAGTTTTAGGTTACCTAAAATAACTTTTTTATTGTCTAATTCAATTTCAATTCCTAAACCTGGCAAAGCCTTAAATTTAGAAATCTTTAAATAATCTATTTTCAATTCTTCAAATCTTCTTATAATTGCTTCTCCTAAAGGATGTTCAGATCCTTTTTCTGCAGATGCAGCAACTTGTAAAAGATAATTTTCATCTATATTATTAGTTATAATATCCGTTACTTCAGGTTTACCTTCCGTAATAGTTCCTGTTTTATCAAAAACAACTGTATTAATCTTATGAGTTATCTCTAAAGCTTCAGCATTCTTAAATAAAATTCCATGTTCTGCTCCTTTACCTGTTCCAACCATAATAGCAGTTGGAGTAGCAAGTCCTAATGCACATGGACAAGCAATAACTAATACAGATATAAAAATAGTTAAACTAAATTCAAAACTTTGTCCACTAATAAACCAAATTAACGATGATAATAAAGCTATTATAAAAACAATTGGTACAAAATAACTAGATACAATATCAGCTAGTTTTGCTATTGGTGCTTTTGATCCTTGAGCATCTTCTACTAATTTTATAATTTGTGATAAAACAGTAGATCCACCAACATTAGTAACTTTAAATTTAAAATAACCTGTTTTATTAATACTAGCACCAATTACCTTATCACCAATATTCTTTTCAATTGGCATACTTTCACCAGTAATTACTGATTCATCAATAGAAGTATTACCTTCAATAATAACACCATCAACTGGTACTTTTTCTCCAGGTTTAACAATAACTATATCATTTACTATAACGTCATCAATTGAAATATTTACTTCTTTTTCATCACGTATAACTAGAGCTGTCTTGGGAGCTAAACCCATAAGTTTCTTTATTGCCTCACTAGTTTTACCTTTAGACTTAGCCTCTAAATATTTTCCTAATAAAACTAACGTTATAATAACAGCAGTAGTTTCAAAATATAAAGATTCAACTGAACTAATATCACCATTTATTATTTTAATAACTGAATAAATACTAAATATAGAAGCAGCAGTTGTCCCTATAGCAATTAATGAATCCATATTAGGGCTTCGATTAAATAATGCTTTAAAACCAATACTATAAAATTTATGTCCAACTGTAATAACAGGAATAACAAGTATTAGTTCAATTAAAGCATATCTCAATGGATAATCCATAGGATTAATTATTTGAAATATAGGTAATCCTATCATTGGTCCCATTGCAATATAAAAAAGTGGTATTGAAAAAATAGCCCCAATAATAACTTTTAATTTAAGAACCTTTTCTTCATAATCTTTTCTTTTTTTATCTTCATCAATATTAATGTCATCTTTTGCTTCATATCCAGCTTTAATAACTGCTTCTTTGATTTTATCAATATCGGTTTTAGAATTATAACTAACAAACATCTTTTCTGTTGCTAGATTAACATTGACTTCTTCTACACCTTCTACTTTAGAAACAGACTTTTCAATTGCCATTGCACAAGATGCACAAGTCATACCAATTATATCTAATTTTTCTTTTTTCATATATCCTCCTATTGTAATCGATAAAACAAATCCATTACTTCATCCACAATATTATTATTCCCAGCTTTTATTTCATCAATTACACAGGATTCAATATGATCTTTTAACATACTATTTCCAATACTTTGAATAGACTTATTAATAGCAGCTAATTGAATTAAAACATCACTACAATATCTATCATCTGCTATCATTTGTTTTATTCCTCTAACTTGTCCCTCTATAATATTTAATCTTTTTGTTAAACTATTTTTAGTTTCCTCCGTTCTATGTTTAAATCTATCTTTTTCATGACAACAATTTACATGTTCCATAATATCACCTCAACAACATAATATACCTCTGGGGGGTATATTGTCAATAGTAAAATTTTAACAAAAAAACAAGTATTTCTACTTGTTATTTTATATCACCACTAATAATATCTTTTATATATCGCCAATATAATTGAAATAAATTAGCTTTTTTAATTTCTTTATTAACAGTAATATTGATACTTCTAGTTTCTTTACTATCTTCAATGATGGTTAATGTACCAACTACATCACCCTTTTTTAAAGGAGCTTTTAAATCATATAAATCAAGTTCATAAGTAGCAATCTTTTTCTTATCCATTTTTTTATGTAATACAGTAACATTTTCAACAGGGACTAATTCAACATATTTTTCTATTCCCTTTTCAACATTCTTTCTACCTATAATACTTTTAGTTGATAATAAGGTTTCTATTTCATATTGCGCAAATGAATAATCTAACATTTCACTTACTTCTTTATTTCTAGTAACACTATCTGGTTCTCCCATAACAACCGCGATAATACGCATACCATCTCTTTTAGCAGTTGCTGTTAAACAATAACCTGCCCCATCAGTATAACCAGTCTTTAATCCATCAACGCCATCATAGAAACGTACTAATTTATTAGTATTGACTAACCAAACTTTATTCTCAGTATTTTCTCTTAAATAAGTATCATAAATCTTACTAAACTCTAATACCTTTTCATGTTTAACTAATTCTTTAGCAATCATAGACATATCATAAGCACTTGAATAATGATTAGCAGCATCTAATCCATGACAGTTTTTAAAGTTAGTATCTTTTAATCCTAACTCCTTTGCCCTATTATTCATCATACTAACAAAATTTGCTTCTGTACCTGCGATTTTTTCAGCCATAGCAACTGAAGCATCATTTCCAGACGCTACAGCAATCCCTTTAAATAAGTCTTGGACACTCATTTTTTCATTAGTTTCAAGTAAGATTTGACTTCCACCCATTCCTGATGCATTAGCTGATATAGTGACTATATCATCCCATTTAATAACGCCTTTTTCAATATTTTCAATGATAATTAACATTGTCATCATCTTAGTCATAGATGCTGGCGAAAATCTTTCATGACTATTTTTTTCATATATTATTTCACCAGTACTAGCTTCAAGCATAATGGTACTTTTACTATTTGGAGCAAGCGTTAAATCTTCCGCGTGAATAGTGAGTGGCACTATTAACAATAATAAACACAGTAAAATTTTTTTCATAATTCACCTCTAATACAAAATATGAAAATAAAACTATTTTATTAAAGTTTATTATATTGTTTAATCATTTTTATTGCTTTTACTCATAATTATAGTATAATAAAATTAGGGTGATAATATGAAACATATCAATAAGAATGTTATTAAATGGATTGCTATTGTGACTGTTGTTATTGCTGTTGGTGTTGGAGGATTTATAGGTTATAAGTACTTTAATAGTATAGAATATAAACTTCATAAAAAGGGTTATACTCAAGATCAAATAACGGAAATATTAAAATTAAATCAAGAATATAAAAACTATATCTTTAATAACAATTATAATCCTGAAATTTTAAAGTTCTATAAAGAAAAATATTTTATGATGGATAATCTAAAAAAATATTTAAATTATAAAGAAGTAAATAAAGATAAAGATTATAGTGATATAGTTGCGCTTATTAATGTTAGAGCTGATGAAGAATTTTATACTGACCCTATTCAAACAAATTTATCTAAAGATACATTAATATTAGTTAATAAATTTAATTTTTTACCTGCTGACTATGAAATTAAAGATCTAGTAAAAATGAATCTACAATATGCTTTTAATGATAAGAGTATTAGACAAGAAGTATATGATAGTTTTAAAGAAATGGTTAATGTTGCTAAACAAGAAGGTTTAACTATTGTTGCCAATTCTGCTTATCGTGATAATGCATATCAAACAAGTGTATATGATAGTATTAAAAATAGACAAGGAAAAGAAAAAGCTGATAGTTTAGCTGCGCGTCCAGGTCATTCAGAACATGAAACTGGTTTAGCTCTTGATGTAAGTACTTTAAAAGGCGGTTTAGAAGGTTTTGAAACAACTGATGAATTTAAATGGATGAAAGATAATGCTTATAAATTTGGTTTTATCTTAAGATACCCTGAAGGAAAAGAATATCTAACAGGATATGCATATGAACCTTGGCATTATCGTTATGTTGGTACTGAAGTCGCAGAAAAGATAAATGAACTTGACATTACGTTTGACGAATATTATGCATTTTATTTAAAATAGAAGAAATTCTATTTTTTTTATAGTATAATGGGTTTGGTGATGTTTATGGCAACTAAAAGAAAAAAAAGACTTAAAAGAAAATTTGTATTATTTTTATTTATAGTACTATTAATATTAATTGGTTATTTCACATTTAGTTTTATTAATAATAATAGAAGTAAGTTAAAAAAACTTGGTTATAATGAAGCTGATATAAGCCTTATATTTAATAAGACATCTAAGAGTGATATAAAAGTATTAACTAAGGAAAATTATGATAAATATTATATAGAATTAATTAATAATTCTAATTATACTAGAGATAATATGGATGAATATGTATTCTACTATAATGAATATAAAGACGCTACTACTAATGATGTTATATACTTAATGAATAACAATATTGATTTACCATATAATAAGACATTAAGTGAACTTATAAATAATGATCAATTCAAAGTAGAAAAAATAAATGATTATGTTAAATATTCTGAAGATAATAAAAAGGCTGATGCTGAAAGTATTATCTTAATCGTAAACAACAATATAGATGAACCATATAGTAATTCATTAGTAAATATTATTAAAGATAAATATTTCTTAATTAATCGTTTAGATCGTTATTTAAATTATAGTGATAAATATACAACTAAAAGTGGTAAAGATATAGTTGCTAACGTTAATAGTAATTTAGATTATGATTTTTATACTAATGTTAAAGATGTAGATCTTAGTAAAGGTAATTTACTATTAGTAAATAAATTTAATAAATTAACTAGCACTTATAAAAGTAGTAATTTAGTTCCAATGGATTCTAAATACACCTTCTCTTCTGCTGAGTTAGATAAAACAGCCTATGATGCCTTTGTTAAATTAGCTAATGATGCTGCAAAAGAAGGTTTAATAGTAAAAAATAAATCAGCATATCGTAGCTTTGATACCCAAAATTCTATTTATACTAATTATAAAAGTACTAATGGATTAGCTTGGGCAGATAGTTATTCAGCAAGACCTGGATATTCAGAACATCAAACTGGTTTATCATTAGATGTTGGTGCTAGTGGTGAAAACGATTTAGGAGCCTTTGAGTATACTGATGAATTTACTTGGATGAAAGATAATGCTCATAAATATGGTTTTATTCTAAGATATCCTGAAGGAAAAGAATATTTAACGGGATATAATTATGAACCTTGGCACTATCGTTATGTTGGTGTTGAAGTGGCTACAAAGATATATGAATTGGATATTACATACGAAGAATATTATGCATACTTTATAGATAAAAAATAGGATAAATCCTATTTTTTTATTTATTACATATAATGTAATGGTGATATTATGAATATCCGTGGGTTCATTTATATTGTCATTATTATCTTATTTATATTGTATATAAAGGAGGATGGTTTTATCAATGATAATTTAATATTGGTTAATAAAGAAAACGGTTTACCTAGTGATTATGTTCCTAGTGATTTAGAACATATAGATATAAAGTTTTCAAATGAAAATAAGTATTTAAAAAATGAAGCTAAACAACAATATGAAAAACTTAGTAGTGATGCTTTAGCTTTAGGATATAAAATTGTTGTAGTGTCTGCATATCGTGATTATAAATATCAATATGAATTACATAATGAATATGTTAAGAACAAAGGAATAGAATATGCCCTACTTTGTTCTGCCAAACCCGGATATTCAGAACATCAAACTGGTTTAGCAATTGATGTAATGGGATCAAATAACGATTATGATTTATTTGAAGATAGCATTGAGTTTAATTGGATGAAAGATAATGCTCATAAATATGGTTATATTTTGAGATACCCTAAAGATAAAATAGAAATAACAGGATATAAATATGAACCTTGGCATTATCGTTATGTCGGAATTAAACCTGCTACCGAAATTTATAATAATGATTTAACTCTAGAAGAGTACATAAAAAAACAGACTTAGAGTCTGTTTTTAAAAACCACAGCACCCAGTATTTCCAACATTTATACATTGGTTTTCTTCGGAGCATGAATATTGTGGTGTATAGGTATGATTGTAGATATGACGATTTACTACATGTGTATGAACTGGGCAAACATGTGGTACTTGATGACAAAAATCTCTTTGTACACATTTTGTAACAGCAGGTTCTACAACTGGACATCCGCATCCCATTTCTGATGCTTCTTCCATTTCTTCCATCATATGAGGAGTATTATTCATTCCACCCCACATTTGAGGCATAGGCATAGTATTCATATAACCCATTTGACGATTGCAAAAACATTTTCTATTAAACATTTTTATCCCCCTTATCTATTCTATAATATGATAGAGGTAAAATGTTGAATATGTTATTTGCCTTAAAAAGGTAGTTTAAAATTACCATTTTGAAGTTGTTTCATCATTACTTCTTGTATATGAAAAAAAAATATCAATATTTTTTTACCCATAAAAAAACGGATTATTCCGTTTAGCATCAATATGTACCATTTTATAATATATTACATATTATCATTAGTAAATTCTAATGCTTTTTATTTTTTTTGATGTTTTCAAGTTCTTCTCTTAGTTTATTATTTTTAAAATTAATATACATAATTAATCCAACAGCAATAACGATTTCTAAAGTAATAGCAAATTGACCTAAAATATTATTATTACTATTTGTTTCTTTACCACCATTATTTTTTAATTCCTTTAAAACATCATATCTATTACTGCTTTCATACTCTTTTTTTATTTGAGCTTCAATTTCAGCGTTCATTGATTCACTATAACCATTGAACGTTTTCTCTCCTATAATTATATAAGGAACCCCATCTGCACTTCCATTTAAAAAAGCAGCTGTTTCTTTAAATAAATTGGCATTATCACTATTATTCCAAACTTCATATGTTACTAAATTAAAATATTTACCGTATTCCGGTGCAATACTAGCAAAATATACAATTGCTTTTAAACAATAACTACATGTATTACCTCTAAAAATGTATACATTAATCTTATCATCACTTTCTTTATAATTAGATAAATCTGCTTTTTTTAATTTATCAACATACTCTTCATAACCATTTTGACCTTGGAATGTTGTAATTTCCTCATTTATTGTTTCCTCAAAATTTGTTACCTTTTCTTCAGCATTAACTGTACTTGGAACTAGTACCATCCCTATAGTAATTATACTTATAATAAACATAAATATCTTTTTCATATATTTCACAACCTTTCACTTGTAATTATAAATCACTTTTTAATAAAAATAAATAAACACATTATTTAGAGTTTTAAATAATTAATTTATAGAATATATTTTATTTACCTTAAAATGGTAGCTTTAAATTACCATTTTGAAATTGTTTCATCATTACTTTCATTTGTTCAAATCTCTTTAATAACTGATTAACTTGTTCTACTGATTGACCTGATCCCTTAGCTATACGAATTTTTCTTGTAGCTTTTAATATTTCAGGATGTCTTCTTTCATAAGGAGTCATTGAATAAATAATGGCTTCAATATGAGCTAATTCCTTAGGATCTATTTTTATATCACCAAGTTTTGAAGCTCCTGGTAACATCTTAATTAGGTTTTCTAAAGGTCCTAATTTTTTTATTTGTCTTAAACTACTTAAGAAATCTTCTAAATCAAATTTACCTTTTTGCATCTTTTTAGAAGTAGCTAAAGCTTCTTCTTGATCGATAACCTCTTCGGCTTTTTCTATCATACTCATTAGGTCGCCCATACCTAAAATACGAGTTGCCATACGATCTGGATAGAATTCTTCAAGCCCATCCATTTTTTCACTAACTCCAATAAATTTAATTGGAACATTAGTTAAATGTCTAATTGATAAAGCTGCTCCCCCTCTAGTATCACCATCTAATTTAGTAAGAATAGCACCAGTAAGATTTAATTTATCATTAAATCCTATAATAACGTTAATGGCATCTTGTCCAGTCATACTATCAACTACTAGTAGGATTTCATTAGCATTTACTTCTCTATTAATATTTTGTAATTCTTCCATTAGTAGTTCATCAATATGAAGTCTACCTGCTGTATCGATTAAAACATAGTTATAATTATTTTCTTTAGCATACTTAATAGCATTTTTAGCTATTTCGACTGGATTCCCAGCCCCTTCTTCATATACATCAATATTTAATTGTTTACCTATTTGTTTTAATTGATCAATAGCAGCAGGTCTATAAACATCACAAGCCACTAATAATGGCTTTTTATTATATTTTTTTCGAAGTAATAATCCTAACTTACCAATAGTAGTTGTTTTACCAGACCCCTGTAGTCCTACTAACATTAATATGCTAGGATTACCACTAGTGTGTAGTTCTTTTTTTTCACCACCCAATAAATTTACTAATTCATCTTTTACAATTTTAACGAATAACTCACCGGGTTTTAAACTTTTACTTACTTCTTCACCTAAAGATTTTTCTTTTACATTATTGATAAATTCTTTAACAACTACGTAGTTAACATCAGCTTCCAATAAAGCTAATCTAATCTCACGTGTTACTTCACCAATATTTTCTTCAGTTATTTTTCCATAACCTTTTATCTTATTAATAGCATTTTGTAATCTATTACCTAAATTTTCAAACATATATAATCACCACTTATAATTATACACTATTTATATTGTATTTAAAACAAAAAAAGAGTACTATTGTACTCCATTTCTTACTGCCCATGTTTGAACAACATCACAGTTAGCACTATATGGTTCAGGATTAGGCATTTCCATTTTAACAATCATCGGAACCTTAAATGCTTTACCAAACGCTACACAAGTACCAGGTTGAAGACTCTTTTGTTTTTCTACAATTTCAGAACTAATATTTGGTAACATCTTACGAATATATTCAATATCACGTGGGTGATTCATTCTAAAAATTAAGAAGTTACTACATTGTGAAATAACAGTATCAGATAATTCAACAGGTCTTTGTGAAATCAAGTTAAGCATTAACCCATATTTTCTTCCTTCTTTTGCGACTCTTTCAAAAATATTATATCCAATTAAGAACCTATCTCCATCATTTTGAACATACCTGTGTGATTCTTCTAGAAAAATATGAAATGGTATAGATGCTCTTGAACCTAAAGCTTTAGTAAATACAAATAACATTTTAGTAAATATCTTAGTTATAACTTTACCTAAAGCATCATCAATATCTTCCAAACTAAAGTTAACAATTTGAGCTTTTTTACCATCATCACTAACTAAAGAAGCAATAAAATTTTGTGCTGTTATAAAACGAGGATATCTAAAGAATTGTGCTTCTTTACTAATTGCTAATGAATGAAGTCTAACCTTTAAAGTAATAGCTGCATTAAATGATTTTTCATTTCTAAGTAACCCTTCTGAAATTAATGTAAAGTTAAGGGCTTTTTCTAAATCTTCCAAAGTATAAAAATTAATACCTGTTGGATCAAAATCGTTTAATTTTTCATCAATAAATGATGATACATATTGTGTCATTAAGTTACTTTCAGGAAATTGTCCAGATGTATCAATTATAAAGCAATCTCTAAATGATCTAGTATATCCTATTCCTTGAACAGGAGCTTCTAAATTAAATTGTGCTGTTGAACAACTAGCTAAAATAGAAAATACATCATTTCTCTTAGCGGGTGAAGTTTGATTAGTATAAAGAATAGCCATAATTGCACTAGCAATTAAATGGTTCTTATATTTTAAAGCATCTTCACTTGAACCAGCAAAAATATTAGCAAGTTTTAACATTCTTTCTATGATTGGTAATTGAGCATGATCATTAGCATTTAATAGTAATGCTATATCATCAACATCTAATAACCATAAAGGAATTCTAAGTTTATGTTCTTCATCTGTTTCTTCCCCTGTAGAAAAAAATTTAAACTTATAATTAGGATTTATTTTATCAATTTCTTTAAATGCACTATGATATTCACTATAAGCATCAAATATAAATATATTAGCTCGATATGGCATTAAACTAGAATTTCCAAATAAATTTTGAACAAGTCTAGCCACACCACATGATTTACCACTACCAGTATTACCAAATATAGCAAAGTGGTTACTAAAGAAATTATTTATATCTAACATAATTGAACAATCATCATATAGTGGACTTATTCCTAATTCCATACTGCCAGGTGATTTTTCTCCTACAATCAGTTTAATTTCATCTTTATTTATAACTCTAACCATTGATGAAAGAGATGGCTTATGAAGAATACCACCTACAAAGTGATTATCAATAAACTCACCTAAAAAACTAATTTTGATGACATCTTCACCAATATCTTCAATTTCTCCTAATATTCTTTTTCCTTCATTTTCAAAAACAACGTGAAAATTCATTAAATTGGTTGATAATAAATCTTTATCACCTATTTTAACATGCGCAACATTATTACTAATATAGACTATTTTTCCAAACATAAAATCACCCTTTTTATATTAATTCTTCTATTTTTTCTTTTATTTCTTTATCTAAATTTTTAATTATCTTTTCAATTTTAATTTTTTTATTATATAAACATAATTTTTCTTCATAAAGAAGTATTTTATTAACTACTTCTTTTAATTGTTTATGAATAGCATTTCTACTAATACTATTATTTTCCGCAATTTCACTAAGTGTTAGATTATTAAAGTAGTAATCTTCAAAATAGTTTCTTTGTTTATCTGTTAGAAGTTCTCTATAATAATCATATAAATCAATAATATAAAACTTATTTTCTATCATATCAATATACCAATTGCTACTAAAAGTAACCCTACTCCCAATAAAATATAAATGAATGTAGCATTCTTCTTACGATATATTTTATGATTATTATATGCCATAAAAAATAATGACAAACTTAAGCATATTTCTGCAATTGATAAAAATTTATTTTCAAATAATGATATAACTGCCCATATAATAGCAAATAATCCTAAACATATTTGAATAAAAATAGATATTTCATTAATGGCAAATGTTTTTTTACTACTCATTTTTTTCACCTACTAAATCTTTGAATAATCCATAGATGTATTTTTCAATATCAAAAACCTGTAAATCTTCTTTTTTTTCACCTAAGCCAACAAATTTTACTGGAATACCAACACTCTCTTTAATAGCTAGAACAATACCACCTTTAGCTGTACCATCTAACTTAGTTAAAACAATTCCTGTAATATTAGTAATTTCTTTAAAACTTTTTGCTTGACTAATACCATTTTGTCCAGTAGTAGCATCAATAACTAATAAAGTTTCATGTGGAGCATTAGGTATTAAATTACCTATTACTTTATTAATTTTTTCTAATTCATTCATTAAATTAACTTTATTTTGAAGTCTACCTGCTGTATCTATTAGAACTACATCATAATTTTCTTCTTTAGCTTCTTTTAATCCATCATAGATAACACTAGCAGCATCACTTGTTTCTTTAGTAATAACCTTACAATTAACTCGGTCCCCCCAAACAGCTAATTGTTCAGTAGCACCTGCTCTAAAAGTATCACCAGCAATCATCATTACTTTTTTATTTTCATTAATTAACTTATGAGCTATCTTACCAATAGTAGTTGTTTTGCCTACTCCATTTACTCCTACAAATAATATTACTGTAGGTCCAGATTCACTATAATTAATTTTATTTACAAGAACTTCATTGTTAATATATATAATAAACATTTCATCGACAATTACTTCTTTTAAATCTTCTGAGGAAGTAATATTTTCACTCTTAACTCTTTTCTTTAAACGATCGATAAATTCCATGACTGTATTTACCCCAATATCAGCCATAATTAATATTTCTTCTAGTTCTTCAAAGTATTCATTATTAACCTTTTTATATTTACTATTTAGAAGATTTAACTTTGAAACAAAGTCATTTCTAGTTTTTTCTAATCCTTTTTCATAAACATGGATATCTTTGTTATTATCAATATTGAAAATTTTCTTGAATTTATCAAATAACCCCATACTTTTCACCCACTATTACAATATACATTTTACACTACTTATTATTAAAATACTAGTATAAAAATAAATTTGTTATTATTTATTTATGTCTCATTACTAGACAAAGGATAAAAAAAAAGATATAATGGTATAGTTAAATTTTTATGAATTTATATAGAAAGGAGTTTATATGAAATTTTTCGAAGGCGGAGATACTAAAGTATTTGCTTTAGGTGGGCTTGGTGAAGTAGGAAAAAATATGTATTGTGTAATGCATAATAATGAAATAATTATTATGGATGCGGGTGTGACTTTCCCTGCGGGGGAATTAATGGGAATCGATTATGTTATTCCTGATTTTACTTTTTTAAAGAAAAACGAAGCTAAAATAAAAGCATTATTTATTACCCATGGTCATGAAGATCATATCGGAGGAATACCTTTTTTATTACAATCGGTTAATATTCCAATAATTTATGCACCTAATCAAGCAATTGGTTTGATTAAGAAGAAATTAGAGGAAAGAAATATTCAGTTTAAAAATATTCAAGTTTTAACAGAAGATTTAAAAGTTAAATTTAAAAATATTGAGGTTGAGTTTTTTAGAACTACTCACTCAATACCAGATTCACATGGAATTTGTGTGCATACACCAAATGGTACTATTGTAGCAACAGGTGACTTTAAATTTGACTTAACACCAATTGGTCCGATGGCTAATTTACATAAAATGGCCGAAATTGGTAAGAAAGGTGTATCACTATTATTAAGTGATAGTACTAATGCTTTAAATGAAGGTTTTTCAATGAGTGAAACTAAAGTTGACGAAGCTTTATCTGATATTTTTACTAGACATAAAGGTAGAATAATAATTGCTACTTTTGCTTCTAATATTTATCGTTTAAAACATATTATCGATACTTGTAAACGAAATGGTCGTAAGGTGGCTACTTTTGGTAGAAGTATGGAACAAAATCTTGATATTTCTATTCAAGGAGGATATATTACAAATAAAGATGTATTTGTTACTCCTGAAGAAGCTGTCAAAATGGCACCAGATAAAGTATGTTTACTTTGTACAGGTAGCCAAGGAGAACCTTTAGCTGCCCTAAGCAGAATTGCTAATGGTAATCACCGTCAAATTAAATTACAACCAGATGATCTTGTAATATTCTCTTCTTCAGCAATACCAGGAAATGCTTTAAGTATTTCAAGAACTATTAATAAATTATATCTACAAGGTGTAGAAGTATATACTAATACATCTTTAAGTGATATTCATACTAGTGGACATGGTAGTACTGAAGAACTAAAATTAATGATTAGACTAATCATGCCTAAATATGTTATGCCATTTCATGGTGAATATCGTATGTTAAAAAAACATGCTGATATAGCCATTGAATGTGGTATTCCAAAAGAAAACACTTTTGTTTTAGGTAATGGTGAAGTATTATCATTATATAAGGGTAATGTAAAAAGATCAGGTTTCATTCAAGCTGGAGATGTTTATGTCGATGGTAATCGCATAGGTGATGTAAGTAATGCTGTTATGAAGGATAGAAAAGTAATGGCTAGTGATGGAATTGTTATTGTTATTGCTAATTTAGATGCTACTACTAACGAATTATTAGGTAAAGTTAATATTACAACAAGAGGATTCGTATTAGTAAATGATAACACTGAATTATTAAAACAATTAGAAGATATCAGTAAGAAAGCTATTACATCAAAACTTAAGACACCTATAAATTATGCTGATGTTAAAAATGAAATTATTTTATCTTTAACACCATATATATATGATAAAACCGGTAGAAAACCAATTATCCTACCAGTAATTATGAATGTAAAAAAAGATATTAAGCTTCCTGCTTAATATCTTTTAATATATTCTAATATTTCATTAACCGTATCATCAAAGTTTTCTAAATTAACATTAAACCATTTAACATTCATTTGATTATTAAACCAAGTATATTGTCTTTTAGCATACTTCCTACTCTTTTGTTTAATTAGTTCAATACACTCACTTAATTCTTTTTGACCATCAAAATATTCAAATAATTCTTTATATCCAATGGGTGTCAAAACTGCTTTAGTTCGAATATTACTTTGATATAAATGTTTAGCTTCTTCGATTAAGCCATTATTAACCATTTGATCTACTCGCTCATTAATTCTTGTATATAATATATTACGATCTAATGTTAAACCAATAATAATTGCATCATATAATAATCTTTCACTTTTATTTTTAGAACTTAATACTTGATGATTAATTTCATAATAATTTAAAGCTCTTTCTACTCTTTTACGATTATTCTTATGAATAGTAGTATTAGGATCAATAACTAATAATTTTTCATATAACTCATCATTAGAAAAACTATCATAATTATATTTTATTTGTTCTTCATTAAAGTCATAATTATATAGACTAGCTTTGATATATAAACCAGTACCTCCTACCATAATAGGAGTTTTATTTTTAGCTAATATTTCTTCTATCTTGGATCTAGAATCCTTTTGATAATCATAAACAGTATAATCTTCTTCTACATTTTTAATATCAAATAAATGGTGAGGAATATTTTCTTGTTCTTTTTTTGTTACTTTTGCAGTAGCTATATCTAAACCTTTATATACTTGAGTACTATCAGCATTAATAATTTCACCATCTAGTTTTTTAGCTAAAATAGTGCTTAATTTTGTTTTTCCTACTCCTGTAGGACCTACAATAACAATAACTTTATTCATAACATCACCTTTATTTTATTAACATACTGTCTCCAAATGAAAAGAAACGGTATTCTTCTTTAATTGCTTCTTTATAAGCATTTAAGACTATTTCACGATTAGCAAATGCACTAACTAACATAATTAGTGTGGATTTTGGTAAATGAAAGTTAGTAATTAAAGCATCAATTGCTTTAAATTGATATCCGGGAAATATAAATATATCTGTCCATCCACTACATTCCTTAAAGGAATTATACTTACCATATATTGTCTCTAAAGTTCTAGTAGAAGTTGTTCCTACACTATATATTTTTTTTCCTGATTCTTTTGTTTTATTAAGTATATCAGCAGTATTCTTATCCATAATATAAAACTCCGAATGCATTTTATGATTACTAATATCTTCAACATTAACGGGTCTAAAAGTACCTAATCCAACATGTAAAGTTATATATGCAATATTTATTTTTTTCTCTTTTATTTTTTCTAATAAAGAAGTAGTAAAATGTAATCCTGCGGTTGGTGCAGCTGCACTACCAACATTCTTAGCATATACTGTTTGATATCTATTTTGATCTTTTAATTTTTCATGAATATATGGTGGTAAAGGCATTTCCCCTAAAGTATCTAATATTTCATATAAAATACCTTTGTATTTAAGTTTAAAAACACGAATTCCTTCATCCTTTACTTCTACACATTCAGCTTTTAAAATATCACTAAAGTCAATAATAGTTCCTACTTTTACTCTCTTAGCAGGTTTAACTAAACATTCCCAATTATCATCCGCTTCATCTTTAAGCATAAGTATTTCAATAACAGCTTTTGTATCTTCTTTTACTCCATATAATCTAGCTGGGATTACTTTTGTATCATTTAATACTAAAGTATCTCCTTCTTCTAAATAATCAATTATATTATTAAAATGCTTATGTTCAATTTCACCACTTTTTTTATCAAGCACTAATAATCTAGAAGCTTCTCTATTTAATAATGGTGTTTGAGCAATAAGATTTTCTGGTAATTCAAAATTAAAATCTTCTGTTTTCATAATCAACCTCGTTTATTCATTATTATATCATAAAAAAAAGATATAAAATCTTTTTTAAAATATTTTTTCTTGATATTCAATCTTTAAGTGTTCATATGTTTTCTTAGTAACAATACGTCCCCTATTAGTTCTCTTTAAGAAACCATTTTGTAATAAATATGGTTCATAAACATCTTCAATAGTAGTCTGTTCCTCACCAATACTAGAAGCAATAGCTTCAATACCAACTGGACCACCATTAAACTTTTCAATAATAGCCTTTAATAAATTATGGTCAGTTTCATCTAATCCTAACCCATCAACTTTTAACTTATCTAAAGCCATCTTTGTTATTTCAATATCAATGACTCCATCACCAATAACTAAAGCATAATCTCTTACCCTTTTAAATAATCTATTAGCAATTCTAGGAGTACCCCTACTTCTTTTTGCTAATTCTAAAGCTGCTTCTTCATCAATTGGACTTTCTAATACTCTACTTGTTCTTTTAACAATATCCGTTAATTCATCAATCGTATAATAATTTAATCTAGATACAATTCCAAATCTATCCCTAAGTGGACCAGTAAGATCACCAGCTCTAGTAGTTGCTCCTATTAAAGTAAAAGGTGGTAAATCTATTTTAATATTACGACTATTAGAATCACTACCAACTATTATATCCAAAGTAAAATCTTCCATCGCTGAATATAATATTTCTTCAATAAATCTTGGAATACGATGTATTTCATCAATAAATAATACATCGCCTGGTTCTAAAGCAGATAAAACAGCTGCTAAATCACCACTTTTTTCAATCGATGGCCCACTACAAGTTTTAATATCACTTCCAAGTTCATTAGCAATAATACAAGCTAAAGTAGTTTTTCCTAATCCTGGAGGCCCATATAACAAAACATGATCTAATGGTTCTTCTCTCATTTTAGCTGCTTTAATAAAAACACTTAAATTTTGTTTTACTTCTGTTTGACCAATATATTCAGTTAAATATTGTGGACGAATATTTCTTTCAAACTGATCTTCACCTGTCTCAATACCAGTAAAAATTCTTTCCTCCATAGTTCCTCCTTTTTATTTTAACATTTGTTTTAATGCATCTTTAATTTGCTCTTCAATACTCTTCTTAGCATCTACATTAGGTAAAATCTTATTAATATCATTATTCTTGTATCCAAGTCCTTTTAATACTTCAACCAATTCATCAAATTGATAACTATTATTTTTATTATCAGTATTTGGTACTAACTTACCTTTTAAATCTAAAATTATTTGACGAGCTACTTTTTCTCCTATTTTAGGAAATTTTTTTAAATATAAGATATTTTCCCTATTAATGGCATCCATAATGCCATTAATTGATCCAGTAGCTAACATTGGTAAAGCAGTTTTACATCCTAATCCATTTACCTCGATTAACTTCAAAAACAACTCTTTTTCCTCAATTAATTTAAACCCATATAAATTAATTGAATCTTCACGAACATGTTGATGAACATGAACAGTATATTCATTATTTTCCTGAAAACTATAAGGATTAGGCGTATAAATTAAATAACCTATACCATTATTTTCAAGAATTATATATTGACTTTCAATACTAGTTACAATACCTTTAATATATGCGTACATCTTATCACCTATTATTATTATATCACAAACAAATGTTTGAGTAAATAAAAAAACATCAAATATGATGTTTATTTTTTACCACTAAAGAATTCTCTAATGATGTAATATTCAAATATAATGTAAACTGCAATATATATCCAAAAGAATACATCATAGATAAACCCACTAGTATATTTTCCAATAATACTTGGAATATTAGCCGGGAACCATTTATCTATAAAAGCATAGAATTGTGGATCAGTAATATATTCCTTTATTACTGCAAGAATTCTTAAAAATATATCAACAATCGGGATTAAATATATAACGTTAACAAATCTTTTAAAGAAAAATACTACGAAACCTATTAACGCCATTAAAATAACTATATCCATATAACATTCCCCTTCTATTCTGCATTTTCTATTTTTTCTTTATAAACAAATTCTAGAACTTTATCTATATCACTATAATCAATAGTAATAATATATTCATTTCCATCATATGCTTCTTCAATTTTTTTGATATTAGTTAAATCAACATCAACTTTATTTATTTGTCCATCTTTTTCATAAGTAGTTATAATAATACTAGCCTTATTCTTTTCACCTTCAGGTATTTGATATTTTAAAAGAACAAGTTGATCAATAATAATATATTTTTTAATTATTGTATTATCTTGAATTTTTTTAGTTTCTTCATCTAATGTTCCTCTTTTAATCAAAGTGTATAAATCACTTGGTTGTAAAGAAAAATCACTTGAAGGGAAAGGACTATCTATTTCTTCGGAAGAACGATATTCTCCTTCAATATTGTAAACAATATCACCCTCACGGTAATACATTTTATCATTAAACATAATTATAGATTTATTATTATAGTTCTTTCCAATTATAACAGTATTTTCTTTACCTATATAATTTATGGTAAAACTATAATTATCCATGTCTTTAAATTTCTCAATAGCTTCTTTTTCTTCTATAATTTCTTCATCATTGTTATCGTTGCTATGATTATCTTTACCAACATATTCATATGAACTAACCCCTAGAGATACAAGAATAAAAAATATTATCCATAGACCAAGTTTAAGCATTGATCTATATCTAGGAACAGCCCATAATTCCTTAAATTTATTTATATACATCTTAAAATTCATAAATCACCTAATCTAATATCTTACCAATAATATTTTCTTTATTTTGAATACCATTTAAAAAATCAATCGCAGACATTCTTTGCTTACCTTCTAATTGTACTTCAGTGAATACTACTTCACCATTATTAACTTTAACACCTATACCATCAGGATATATACGAGATATTTGACCATCAAATAAATTTGAATATACCTCATCAGTATAATAACATTTCCATACCTTTAATATCTTACCTTCATATAAACAATAAGCTCCTGGCCATGAAAACAACCCTCTAACTTGATTGTATATTTGTTTTTTAGTTTTTTCAAAATCTATTTTTTCATCTTCCCTTTTAATAGTTAAACCAAATGTAACTTCGCTTTGATCTTGCTTAATTCTTTGATTAGTTCCTTCTAAAATACTAGGTAATGTCTCTAATAAAAGATCTCTACCTAAAACTGCTAATTTATCGTGTAATGATTCAGCAGTATCTTGATCAGTTATTTCAATCTTATTTTGACTAATGATATCACCTGCATCCATACTTGAATTCATATACATGATGGTAATACCCGTTTCTTTATAACCATTTATAATAGCACGATGAATTGGTGCTCCACCTCTAAGTTTAGGCAATAATGAAGCATGAACATTTATGCACCCATACTTAGGATAATCAATTAATTCATTAGGTATAATTTGCCCATAAGCACAAGTAATAATAATATCTGGTTCTAATGCCAATACTTCATGATATTGTTTTTTAATATTTTCAGGTTGTAAAACCAGAATAGTTTTTTCTATTCCAACTTTTTTAACATGAGAAAATAATACTTCCCCATCCCTATCTCTTGCTTTATCTGGTTGAGTAACAATTGCTCTGACTGGATATTTTTCCAATAAGCCCCTCAAAACAACTTCACTAAATTCAGGGGTTCCCATGTATACTATCTTAAGTTTTTTATCTACTTTAATACTACTGTAGTCCATATTATCACCCTAACATCATTTTATCATATCTATAAATAAATATCAAAGAAAAAATGAAAGTTTACTTGCAAGTATAACCTTCATCTTCCATTTTTTTCTTAACTTGTTCTACTGTTAAATTGAGTACATCTTTAGGAAAACCAAATTCCTCTAAATCTGTTTTAGCAGCTTTTTCTGTATCAATTTCCAAAGAAACAAATAATCCTTCTTCTATCTTACTTACTTCAAAGGTAATTCCTTCCTTTGATGCATATTCTTTTTCTTTTTTCTTATATGTTTCATATTCATTATCTAATTGTTCTTCAGAAGTAATTTTTACTGTTTGAGTAACTGAGTCTATTTTTTCTTTTTTGAATACTACTTCTTGATTAAAATCAAGAGTATGAATCCAATTTTCTGTCTTGGTACAAGTAAGTTTTGTCTTACCACAACCACTTACTACTAACATTAATATTAAAGTCAAACATAATCCTATTTTCTTTTTCATTACACACCTCTCTATAAAAATACCACATATTAAAATAAAAAACAATTATAATTTGATAGGATTAATATCTATGTCAACATTAACTTTATTATTAGCACGATATTTTTCATTGATATTAATTAATTCATTAATGATTTCTTTACTGTTTTTATATTTTAAAAGAATTTGAATTTGATAAACATTATTTATCTTAGATATATTAGCCATTGACGGCCCTAAAATAATTACATCTTTTAATTTATTTTTTAAGTAGTTAACTATTTTATTACTTTCTAACATTCCATTATCATAATCAGAGCTCGTTATTTTAATTAAAGTTAAGTTATAAAATGGTGGGTATTTAAGTAAAGATCTAATATGCATTTCTTCATCGTAGAAACTAGTGTAGTCATGATTCATTGAGTAAATAATACTATAGTGACTAATATTAAATCCTTGAATAATAACTAATCCCTTTTTATCAGCACGCCCTGCCCTTCCCGCTACTTGATTTAATAGTTGGAAGGTTCTTTCGGCACTTCTAAAGTCTGGGATATTTAAAGAAGCATCACCATTGATAACTCCAACCAAAGTAACTTTAGGAAAATCTAAACCTTTTGATACCATTTGTGTACCAATTAAGACATTATATTTTTCTTCTCTAAAATCATTAATAATTCTCTCGTGAGCACCTTTAGTACCAGTTGTATCCATATCCATTCTAATTGTTTTAGCATTTGGAAATATTCTATTAATTTCTTGTTCTAATTTTTCAGTACCCATTCCATATTGATTAATATCTTTGGAATTACATTCTGGACACATATTTAATTTTGTTCTTTCATAATTACAATAATGGCATTTCATTTTATTATCTTTATGGTGATAGGTTAATGGTATATCACAATTTGGACACTTATCAGTATGACCACAAGCATGACATGTAATTACTGTTGAATAGCCTCTTCTATTTAATAAAATGATAACTTGTTCATTATTATTTATACATTTATTAATTTCTTCTTTTAGTTTACCACTAATAATACGGTTGCCCTTCTTTATTTCATCTTTCATATCAATTAATTCTACTTTAGGTAAATTATTATTAACGCGTTTCTTTATAGTTAGTAATTCATATACTCCTGTTTTAGCTCTAGTATAACTTTCAATAGAAGGAGTAGCACTACCTAAGATAACTGGACAATTATATTTCTTAGCACGGTATAAAGAAACATCAATAGCACTATATTTAGGATTGTTTTCTTGTTTATAACTAGGCGTATGTTCTTCATCAATAACAATTAATCCCAAATTAGTAAATGGTGCGAATATAGCACTTCTAGCACCAATAACAATCGAAACTTCCTTCTTTTCAATCTTACGCCATTCATCATATTTTTCGCCGTTATTTAAACGACTATGTAAAATAGCTACTTGATTACCAAATCTTTTTCTAAAAATATCAACCATTTGAGGAGTTAAACTAATTTCTGGGACTAGTACTATAATTTCTTTTTTTTGTTTTAATACTTCTTTCATAATATGCATATATACTTCAGTTTTACCAGAGCCTGTTACTCCATATAAAAGAAAAGGTTTAAAATTATTCATGTTACTTAAAACAGTATTAACAACTGTTTGTTGCTCTTCATTTAAGGTAATATTACATTCTTCACATTGATAATCTTTATTTAAGCGGTATGTTTCATATTTTATTTCAACTAAAACTTTTTTATCTAATAATGTTTTTAAACTATTAGAATTAATAGAACCTTTTAATACTTCATTATCTCCAATTAATTCTAACAATTCTTTTTGACTATTATTCTTTGGTAAATAAGTATTATCTATTTTTTTAATATAGCTAACATATTTTTTATTAACTTTAAAATCCTTTTTAGCTTTTAAAGCACTAGGTAACATTGACTGATAAGCACTTATTAAATTAGATAATGTTTTTTTACTTATATATTTACCTAATTCTAACATTTCTTCATTAATAACTGGCTCTTCATCAATAACATCTATTATTTCTTTTAATTCATATTCATGTGAATTATTATTAGTAATTTTTAAAACAAAGCCTTCAAGTTTTTGATTACCAAAAGGAACTAATACTCTAATACCTACTTTAATTTTTTCTTGTAAGTTTAGAGGCACAAAATAAGTATAAGTCTTATCAATTCTCTTAGCCTTTAATTCAACTAAAACTTCTATTACCATAATTCACCTACTTCATACTAATTATATCATAAAAAAAGGTAATTATTTATTACCTCTTAATATATCTAATGTTTGACGCATTGTTAAATCATATTTGATCATATCAAGACCACCAAATGATTCTAAGAATTCATCTTTATCCATTTCATATTTCTTAGCTAATGATTCTGCTTCTTTTTCTGCTTCTTTATCAGTTATATCGATATTTTCTTCTTTAGCTATTTGTTCTAACATTAAACGGTAAGTAACACGTTTAGATGCTTCTTCTTTCATTTGTTCTTTTAAAGCTTCTTCATTTGAATTAGTATATTGATAGAATAAATCTAAAGTAATACCTTGCATCTTTAAATTTTCTTCATATTGTCTTAACATTCTATCTAATTCTTCATTAACCATAGCTTCAGGAATATCTATTGTAGTATCCTTAGCAGCTTCTTCTAATAAATCATCAATATATTTATTATCAGCATTCATTTCTTTTCTAGCTTTAATAGTTTCTTTAACTTGTTCTTCTAATGATTTAAGATCATTAACGCCTTCCATATTTAAATCTTCAAAGAAATCTTTGCTTAATTCTGGAATTTGTATTGCTTTAATTTCATTTACTTTTACTTTAAACGTTACTAAAGCACCTTTTAATTCTTCACTGTGATAATCTTCTGGGAATGTTACTTCAATTTCTTTTTCTTCATTATTTTCCATACCAATTAATTGTTCTTCAAATCCTGGAATAAAAGTTTTACTTCCAATCTTTAATGAGTAATTTTCACCTTTACCACCTTCAAAAGCAACACCGTCTTTGAATCCTTCAAAATTGATAACAGCTACATCACCATCAGCAATTTTGCCTTCTTTAACAACATTTTCAGCAAAACGATTACGCATTTCATCAATAGCGTGATCTATTTCTTCTTTTGTTACTTCTACTTTTTCTTTCTTAGCTTTTAAATCTTTATATTTACCTAATTTAACTTCTGGTTTTAATGTTAAAGTAAATTTAAATTCTAATCCAGAATCATTAACTGAGACTAATTCAACTTGTGGTTGACTTACTATTTCTAAACCTTCATTGTCTTTAATCATTTTTGCATATGCAACTTCTAAGCAGATGTCTGCAGCTTCCATATATAATGCTTCTTGTCCATATTTTTTTAAGAATACATCTTTAGGCGCTTTACCTGGTCTAAAACCATCTATTTTAGCTTTTTGATTAGCTTTATTAAAAGCTTTATCTAAAGCATCTTGCCATTCTTGACCTTCTATATTGATTTTAACTTCTTTTGTATTTTTCATAATTTCCTCCATTCGTACTAATATAGTATATAATATTTAATATTTTTTTACAAGTAAAAAAGAAATAGATACCTATTTCTTAAAATATTTCAACGATTTTTACATCATATTTGCCATTAGGGCTTTCAACAGTTACAATACTTCCAACTTTTAATCCCATAATAGCTCTAGCAATTGGTGACTCGTTAGAAATTTTATTACTAAATGGATCTGCTTCTTTACTACCAACAATTGAATATACTTCAGTATCTTTATCTGCAACATACTCAATTTTAACCTTAGTTCCAATAGCAACACGGTCAGTTTTGACGTCTTTAATAAGAACAGCTTTTTCAATCATTGCTTCCAATTCTTGAATTCTATTTTCAACTACTGCTTGTTCATTACGTGCAGCATCATATTCCGCATTTTCGCTTAGGTCGCCTAAAGCTCTAGCTTCTTTTAAACTATTTATTACTGCAGGTCTAAGTTCCAACTTTAGATGGTCTAATTCTTCCTTGATTTCATTTAAACCTTCTTCTGTTAAATAAAACTCCTTTATATTTGACATTCTTTTTCACCTCGTCATTTATCAAAAAATTACTAGATAATAATACTATAGTTTTATTATCTTGTCAACTTATTTTTTTTTAGTTCTTAATCCTCATTAAATTATTGGGATAAACTAAATCATTTATCTTAAGTTTTACTATTTGTTTTGGATGTCTAACAATATCAATTTCATTATTGTCTTCATCCAATATCTGTTCTACTTTCATTGAAATAATATTAATATTAGGGCCAAATATTTCTATTTCATCTCCAACTTTAAAATAATTTCTTTGTTCAATCGTTGCCATTTTAGTTTTAAGGTCATAATCTAATATAATTCCTAAAAAGTCTTGATTAGATACTTCTTCTCTACCATTATAATATTGACAACTACTATCATAAATATTATTAAAAAATTGCGGAACAGAATCTCTATTAGCACATCTTCTTAATATTTTTTCATATTCTTCATTATATTCATAACCTTCGGGATTGTTACAATATTCATCAATAGCATGACGATAAATATCGACAACCGTTGCAATATAATAAACAGATCTCATTCTACCTTCTATTTTAAGGGATACTACCCCAATATCAACCATATCAGGTATATATTTTAACATTGATAAATCTTTTGTACAAAAAGTAAAATTCTTTTCTCCTTGTAAAGGTTCTTTTGATTCATCTAGTAAATTAAAGTCCCATCTACAGATTTGACTACATCCACCACGATTAGAATCTCTTCCAGTTAAAAAATTACTTAGTACACATCTACCACTATATGAAGCACACATTGCCCCATGAATGAAACACTCTATTTCAATATCAACGTTCTTTTTAATATCAATTATTTCTTCCCTAGTTACTTCTCTACCCATTACAATTCTAGTAACGCCTTCTTCTTTCCAAAACTTAATAGCTTCATAATTAAGCGTTGATTGTTGGGTTGAAAGATGAACTTCTAAATTAGTATTTTCCTTAGCTAGACTAATAACAGTTGGATCACTAACAATAATAGCATCAACCCCTATTTTATCTAACTCTTTTAAATAATCTACTAATAAATTAATTTCTTCATTATGTAAAATAATATTAACAGTCACATATATTTTTTTTCCTAGATTATGAGCAAAATCAACACCTTCCTTGATTTGATCAACAGTGAAATTAATAGCATTAGCTCTTAATCCAAACATTGGTCCACCAATATAAACAGCATCAGCTCCATATAATAAAGCCACTTTTAATCTTTCAAGATCACCAGCCGGAGCTAATAACTCTGGTTTTTTCATTATATTCAAATTTTTACTCATTATTCTTCACCTTATATATTGTTCTACTATGGAGAAATCCTCTATTGCTATTAAATAATTGGTCTAGCTCATTTATATACTCTTCAATATTATTTTCATCAACATTTTTAAACATTTTTACAACTTTATTAAAATTATTACCAATATTAAAACCATTTAATACTAAATATTCAATATCGGTTAACTTTAATGTTTCCCCAATACCATTTAATATACTACAAGAATATACTGTTGTACCATTTTCATTATCCACAATTGGATATACTTTTGATTCTTTAGCAATATAATTGATATCTGAATTATCTTTTAAATCAAAATAATTTAAATAATTCTTTACCACATGTCTTTTAGATACAAACATAGGTAAATATCCAAAAATCGGAACCATTAACTTCATCTTAGTATTTTTTCTTATTTCTTGTATTTCATTAGTTGTTATTTCACTTGATAAATAAGTATATCTAACACCTTTGTCATACCAATAATTGCACGTTAAATAATTAGTAGTTAGGTGTTCTTGTGCCCATACTAATTCATAATCTACATTTAATCTCTTCCATATATTTACAACACTAATATCATAATATAAAACCCCATTAATACCTAATCCATTTAATGATTGCATTACTTCTTCTAAATATTTTAGATCTCCATTATGCATATTCTTATTTAATGAAATAAAAACTTCTTGCTTATTACCTTTTATTTTATTAATAAAATCTATTAATTCATTTAATTCAAAATAAATAGGCATATTAACACTTAAACTTTTTACTCCAATAATATATCCATCACAATCATTGTTAAGATTATTATCACTAGGAATTATTATAATTTTACTCATTTTTATCACTTCCAATATCAATTTAACATTATATCAAAAAAAGAAGAGATTTACTACTTCTTTTTACTAATTGAGATTCCATCACCTATATTAATAAATTCTGTTACAAATTCATTATTATGTTTTAGAAAATCAATATAGTTATTTAGTTTTCTAACTATTCCTCGTACATTACGACTTTCTATTTTTTCATTACTATTTACTAGCCCATGAAAATTTAAATTGTCAGAGAAAATAACACCATCATCATTCAAGTTGCCTTTGTATTTATCAAAGAACTTAATGTATTGACTCTTAGCAGCATCAATAAAAATTAAATCATATTTCTTATCAATTGAAACATTAAAAGCATCATCATTAATAATTTCAATTTGATTACTTAAATTAAATTTATTTATATTCTTAACAGCTTCATTATATCTATTCTTATCTCTTTCAATAGTAGTAATACATATATTTTCATTTACTAAAGACATTCTAATAGCTGAATAACCAATTGCTGAACCTATTTCAAGAATAGAATGAATATTATTATCAGCAATATATTTAGTAAGATACTCTATTCCTTCTTTTTCCATAATAGGAATATTATTATCTTTAGCGTATTTTTCTAGTTCTGATATTCGAACCATAAACCCTCACTCTTAAGTTTAGCTATAGTATTATAATGACCAGTACTATTAACATTAAAATAAGTTTTACCATTTTTATCAGCCACAAAGTAATAATAATTGTGAGAAGTTGGATTAAATACTGCAGATATTGACTCAATACCAGGATTAGCAATAGGTCCTACTGGTAGTCCACTAAAACAAGTACCTCTCGTATTATATGCATTACAATCTTCTATTTCTGCAGTCGTTAAATCTTCAACCCAAAGTTCCTTTTTTTCGGCATAATAGGTTGTGACATCACTACCTAAAGTCCAACCACCATCTAAACGATTAAAGAAAACACCTGCTACACCATTACGGTCATTAGCATTACCTGCTTCTAATTCTATTATTGAAGCTAAAGTAATTAATTCATGAATAGTATATTTACTACTTTCTATTTTAGTTCTAAATGGTTCTAATTGCTTTTTAGTTTCATCAAGCATTATTTTGAAGATATCTTCAACACTATCATCTTTGTCTATATTATATGTATTAGGGAATAAATATCCTTCTAAAGGATAATAGATGTCCTTATTTTTAATATCAGCAGTTAAGAACCAATAATTATTAATTAGTCTATCAATATAGTTAGAATCTTTTAACAATTCAAATACTGACTCATAGGTATTATTAGTTTTTTCACTAATAACTTTAGCTACTCCTCGCATATTTAAACCCTCTTTGAATGTTACATTAATAGCATCCGGATTACCACTATTCCCTTTTTCTAAAGCTTCAATTATTTGTTTAACACCCATTGATTCATTTAGTAAATAGGTACCTGCTTGTAAATTAGTTGGTTCAAATATTTTAACATATATTTTATAAAAAACTTCTGATCTAATAAGATTTTTTTCTTTTAATAAAGGAGCAATTGATAGATAAGTACTTCCTGATTCAATACTAAATTCAACATTTTCTGTCTTATCACTTACAGCTCCAATTCCGTAGTTATAAGATAAACATCCTAGAGTAATTACTGTCGCACAAAATACGACTAGAAAAAAGGCAGCTGAGCTAAATATTCTCATATCAGCAAAAACGAGCTTATTCTTGCTCGCTGTTTCCTATTGTTTCTTTTGCTTCGTTTTGTAATTCCTCTAATATTGTTTCAATTATTTTCCATTCTTTTTCATCTTCGATTGGAATTAATCTAGTTTCAGGATCTTCAGGATCGTAAATTGAAGCATATACCTTAGTATTTCCTGTTTCATCAGTAGTATTATCAGTATAAACTATATAATTTTTCTTTGTTTCATCTGATTCAAATGTAAATAAAACTTCACATTCTATTTCCTTACCTTCATCAGTAGTAACTTTAAAAGTCATTTTTTCATCGTTCATTTTTATTTTCTCCTTTTCTTTTATCTAAATATGTTTGTAAAATTATATTAGCCGCAATCTTATCAACTGTCTTTTTTCTTTTTTTTCTAGACATATTTGCTTCTAACAAATAGTTATTAGCAGATACTGATGATAATCTTTCATCCATCATAATTACAGGCATACTTAAAAAGCTTTCTACTTTTTTTTGGAATTCAAGCGTTATATTTGCTCTTTCTCCGATTGTATTATTCATATTTTTGGGTAATCCTAAAACTAATTCTTTAATTTTATATTCTTCTATTATTTGTTTTAAGATTGGTAATAAAGAATCATAATCTTCATTTGCAAAAACAATTGTTTTGAATGAACTCGCTATGGTTCCAGTTTCATCACTAATTGATAAACCTAGGGTTTTGGTCCCTAAATCAAGCCCTAAATAACGCATTAATTATCAATAAATTTGCTAACTAAAACTTCTAATATTTTAGTTCTATCAAATTTCGTTAATTTATTTCTTGCTTCTTTGTGACTAGAAATATAACCAGGATCACCACTCATTAGATAACCAACAATTTGATTGATAGGATTATATCCCCTATCTTCTAATATCTCAACTACTTCTCTAATTGTTTGTTCAATTAGAGCATCTTGAAATTTCTCGGTGTCATAAACTTTTGTTTTCTTCATATCTCCACCCTCTTTTAATAATACAATAATATTTTACCATTTATCCTTTTTTTTTACAATCTTTTTTAATTAAAAAGCCGTATTATTCTAATACAGCTTTTATTCTTCTTACACCAGCACTACTAGCTTCTTCTTTAATTATTTTGAAGTGGCCTAATTCACTAGTATTACTAACATGTGGCCCCCCACATAATTCTTTTGAAACGTTACCAATAGTATATACTGTAACTATATCTCCATATTTTTCAATAAACATTGCTTCTGCCCCTAATTTAAGGGCTTCTTCTTTAGACATTTCACATCTTACAACATCCATTTTATTTTCAATATATTTATTTACTAAATCTTCTGTTTTTTCGACTTCTTCTTCAGTCATTTTAGCATCATGACTAAAGTCAAAACGCATTCTTTCTGGAGTAATATTACTTCCTTTTTGATGAACATGATTACCCAATACTTCTTTTAAAGCAGCATTTAATAAATGCGTTGCTGTATGATATTTAGTATCCATTTCACTATTACTAGAAAGTCCACCTTTAAATTTTTGTTCTGAACCTAAACGAGATTTTTCTTGATGTTCCTTAAATTTTTTATAGAAACCATCAATATCAACTTTTAAGTTATGTTCACTTGCTAATTCACTAGTAAGTTCAATAGGAAATCCATAAGTATCATATAGTTTAAATGCTAATGTATCAGATATAGTATTTCCTTCTAAAGTCTTAATAATCTTTTCAAATTCTTTTAGACCTTTTTCTAAGGTTCTAGCAAATTTTATTTTTTCAGAAGTTAAAACATTCATTATTTTATCTTTATTTTTTTCTAATTCAGGATAATATTTCTTGTATTTATCAATGATAATATTAGCTAATTTAATATCAAAATCACTATTTATATCAATATTCAATGTTTTAGCATATCTAATTAATCTTCTAATTAATCTTCTTAAAATATAACCTTGATCAACATTAGAAGGAACAATATTAGCATCATCACCACTAACAATAACTACCGCTCTAATATGATCTGCAATAATACGCATAGCCTTATTATTTTTTTCATCATAAGGTAAATTAGTAATATTCTTTAATTCTTCAATTACATCTTTCCAAATAGATGTTTGATAATTGTCATCAACACCTTCTAAAACAGCCGTAACTCTTTCTACTCCCATACCAGTATCAACATTTTTTTTTGATAAAGGAATAAATTCACCAGTTTTTAATTTATTATATTCCATAAAGACATTATTCCAAATTTCAACCCAACGTTTATCTTCTGTGTCAAATTTAGAAGGAGCATCTTCTTTTCCTACCCAATAAAATATTTCAGTGTCTGGTCCACAAGGTCCGCTTTCACCAGCAGGCCCCCACCAATTATCTTCTTCAGCTAAATAAGCAATTCGGTCTTTTGGAATACCCAAACTCATCCATATATTAGCACTTTCATCATCTGCTTTAACTAAATCATTTCCTCTAAAAACCGTTACTGCTAATTTATTAACCGGAATATTTAATCTTTCAGTTAAAAATTCAAAACTCCAACTAATACTTTCCTTTTTAAAATAATCTCCTAAACTCCAGTTTCCTAACATTTCAAAAAAGGTATGATGTGTTTTATCACCAATAGAATCTAAATCATTAGTTCTAAAACACTTTTGATAGTTAACTAATCTAACTCCTAATGGATGAATTTCACCCATTAAATATGGTACTAACGGTTGCATCCCAGCTGTATTAAATAATGATGTTGGGTCATTCTCTGGTATAATTGATGCAGAATTAATTAATTTATGATTTTTTTCTAAGAAAAATTTAATATATAAGTCTTTAATATTCATCTTATTCCTCCTTTAATATTTGTTTTGTTATTTCTTCTATTTTTTCTTTATAAGTATTTAAATCATCATTATTTAGTATATAGTAGTCCGCAAAAACAATTGGACCACCTTTAGCTAGATTTTCTATTTCCGCTATATCTCTTGTTTCAGCTTCCTCATTAGTAAGAGGTCTAATTTCTCTTGTTTCTAAGCGATTATAACGATTTTTTTTATCAGCAATAATAGCTATAACTATTATTTGTTCACCAAATCTTTCTTTTAATATTTTAAGTTCATCCCATGAATATAATCCATCAAGAACAACATTACCCTTAATGGCATATTCTTCTATTTTAGGCAGTAATAATGTGGCGCACACTCCCATACCATAATCTTTACGAAGTCTTTCACGAATCATTTTTTCATTTACTGGATTGATTTCTAATCCTTCTTCTTTCACTGCGTCTATTGTAACGCCACCAAAATAAACTTTTGGCCAACCTAAACTTTCATAATATTCTGAGGCAATTGTTTTTCCACTACCACACATTCCAACGATTGCTACTATTTTATTCATTGATATTCTCCTTTACAATACTTTCTACCTTTTCTTTTAATTCATTTAGAGTTCCTGTATTATCTAGTTCATAATCATAATCACGATAATCATCTAAAGCTGTTTCACTTATATGTTTTTTTTGATTAACTGTTAGATTATTTTTATCTTCTAAACCAAAAACATGAATTACTACTACATTATCAAATATATTCTTGATAGTTTCTATTTCCTCTTTAAATCGGGCATCTGATATTGTTATTACGTCATAAAAGTATGAATAAATTTTTATATCTTCAACTATTCTTCTAATAAGCATTTTATTATCAATCGTATTTTTAATAAGTTCAATACCTATTTGTTGCAAAAACTCTCTGGGTTTATTTTCTTCATTACCATCCCAATTAAGAATATTTTTAGAATATTCCTTTAAGTAAGAAGCATATGATAAATTTATTGTTCTTTTATTTACTTTTTCATAAATTTCATTAACATAACTAGCAATTTTATTTTTTCCATTACCAGCTTTACCACTCAAGATATAAATTTTAGGGTTTTTATTTTTAAACTCCATATTTACTTCTCCTTCTATATACAATAAAACCACAGTTTTTCTAGGAACGAAAAACCGTGGTACCATCCTAATTTATACTTAGTTATAATAACGGTTTTACCCGACAGAATTTATCTGTACTCCAAAGTAGCATTCAATTAATAAATATCTTAATTTTCACCAACCATTAAGTCTCTACAAAATTTACTAATTTACTTTTCTTTATCATCGATTTAATTAAAATGTAATATATCGTATTTTTCATCATAGAACATGATGATTGCTTTACCTGCGGCAATAACCGGAGTAGCAATAAGCATTCCTATTATACCCCAGAAATATCCAAAAAGCAACAGTCCTAACATAATTGTTACTGGATGTAACTTAGTTGATCTACTCATAATTACAGGTTGAATGAAATTTCCTTCTAAGAATTGTATAACTACAATAACCATTAGTGTTAAGAAACCTATCATTGGGTCTTGTGAGAAACCAACTATAACAGCTGGAATTCCTCCAATATACGGACCTGCATATGGAATAACATTTGTTAATCCACAAAATAATCCAAATAATAGTGGGCCTTTTAAACCTACTAGCCATAATCCAATAGATGTAATTATAAATATAAATGTACAGTCAAAGAGTGCTCCTTGAACAAAAGATCTTAATGAGTTATCTACTTCTTCAATTAATTCCATTGTTGTTTTTTGCATTTTCTTAGGTAAGAATGCAATGATACCACCTGTACCATCAAAACTAATTAATAAATAGAAACCAATTACTAATCCTACAATAATAATTCCTAATCCAGAGAATATTGATTTAACAACATCAACAATAATAGTTGGTAACGAATTAGTTAAATTTACTCCAATAGTTTCTATTTGTTGAAATAAATCTACTTTTACTGTTTCTGGATTAAAGTTCTTTATACCCTTTAATTGATTAAATATTCCGTCTATCCATCTTTCAATAGCATCAAATATTTGAGGAACTGTACCTGCAAAATCACTTATTTGTTCTGATAATAACGGTATGATAGCAGCGATAATTATATAAATTGTACCAAGTAATACAAAATATGTTATAAAGGTTCCCCAGAATCTTTTAATACCTTTTTTATTTAACCATTTAACAATTGGATCAAATAACCACGCAATTATTAAACCTATAAAAAGTGGTGATACTATTTGTAAAATTGTTAATATAAATTCTAAGAAATGTAACTCCTTAGCCAACATTAAAATAACATATATTGATAATATAAAAAACAATATATATACTATTTTTAATATTCTTTTAGAAAGACCCAATATGTCATTTAATTTAGTTACATCTAAATTGCTATTTTTCTTCTTATCAACCATTATAACACCTCTATTTTATTATAACATCTCTAAAAATCGTTGTAAACAATTTAACTTCTTATATTACATAGTATTAACATTAATTAGACAATCTTACAAAAAAAGAATCAATGTTAAACTGACATTAATTCTTTTTCTTTATCTTTTAGTTTTTCATCAACTATATGATTGTATTTATTGATTAATTCTTGAACTTCTTCATTACCACTTTTCTTTTCATCTTCTGGTAATTCAGTCTTTTTAATATCATTGTTCGCATCTTGACGAATATTTCTTAAAGCAATACGACATTCCTCAGCAATAACTTTAACTTGTTTAACAAATTCTCTTCTTGTATCTTCTGTTAATGCAGGAATATTTAAGATAACTATTTCTCCATTATTATTAGGTGTTAATCCAATTTTAGCTTCATATATAGCCTTTTCAATTGCTGCGATACAACTTTTATCAAATGGTTTTATACATAGTTGACGAGCCTCTGGAATTGATATATTAGCTAATTGTTTTAAAGGAGTATCTGTTCCATAGTATGATACATGCACACCATCTAATATTGCTGGATTAGCACGTCCAGCTCTAATATTAACAAATCTCTTTTCCATATTTTCAATTGCTGTTTCCATTTGCAATTCCACTTCCATCAAAATATCTTCCATAAATCCATCCTTCCACACTATAATTATATTATATACTAATATAAAATTCAAGTGATTTTTAAATTAAAAAAGAAAGTATTACTACTTTCTTGGTCCTATTGATTTAGTAGAATCATTAACCATATATTCCATTTTTTTAAAGTAAGTTATTTGATCTCTTCCATTTTCCTTAGAATATTTTAATGCTGTATCTGCTTCTGTAATTGTTCTTTCAAAATCACTATCTTTATCAGGTTTAAATTCTGAAGCACCAAAAGACATAGTTAATTTTATGTTATTATCTTTCCAAATAAAATCATGTTCTTTAATAGTTTCTCTTATTTTTTCTAATTTAGGTCTAGCTCTTTCAGTATTAGTAGAATTTAAAATGATTAAAAATTCTTCTCCACCCATACGCCCAACTAAATCATCTTCTCTTATATTACTACTTAGAATTTTAGCAACTTCACTTAAAATGAAGTCACCTGCATCATGTGAATATGTATCGTTTATCTTTTTAAAGTGATCAATATCAGCATATACAACACATGAAGAAGTTAGAGCAGTTCGATAATTTTCAATAGCTTTTTCAATTCCATGTCGATTACAAATTCTTGTAAGAGAATCAGTCATCGCTTTTTTGATTAATGATTGTTCATATTCATGAACAACAGTTACATCTTGATAGTAAATGTATTGATAATGTTCACCATTACCTTTATCTATTGTTTTTGATCGGGTAGAAAAATACTTTTCATTGAAACTTAAAACCTTACTTGCAGTAGCACTGCCAAATTTTTTATATAGCGTAACTGCATCAGGATCATTAGTATAAATAATTTTATCATTTTGATCTACAACAATGATATATCCATCAATACATTCTAGTATATCCTTATATTCTAACACTTTTCTCCTCCTATACTTAGAACTTCTTCAATTCATTTATAATTACTTGTATTTTGTCAAACCTTTTTTCAACTCGACCATTTACTAATAATATATCTCCTACTTTTATATCACTGTATAATTCATACACATTAGGGAACATTACAAAATCAAGCATATTTATTTCATCACTTCCTGTAATAAAGCACATTTTATTACTGTTTTTAGTATCTATTTTTTTCATTTTATCCACATATATAATAGTATTTATTATCTTATCAAAATGATTAGGTATGTCATTAATGGATACAATATTTTTATGTTTTTGCTTATATTCAGTTACAGGATGATTACTCAAATAGAAACCAAATATTTCTAACTCATTTTGCATTATCTCTTTACTACTATATTCTTCAAAAGTAGTAAGTTCTGGCTTTAAAGCATATTCTTCATCTAAATAACTAGCTAATTCACTATAATTAATCAAAATATCAATATTTTTTATCAATGTTTTTTCGTTATATCCCAAACTTTCAAAACATCCAGATAAAATTAAGTTTTCAAAACTTTTAATGTTTATAAATCTATAACATCTAGCCATAAAATCATATATATCTTTAAATATTTTTTTATTTCGTTCATCAACAATATTTCTTACAGCACTAATACCAATATTTTTTATACCCGTTAATGGATATCTAATATTACCATTTTCAATAATATATTCTTCCCCACTATAATTAATATCAGGCTTTAAAATACTTATATTATTTATTTTACACTCATAAATATATTCTTTAATTTTATCTTCACTATTCATAAACATTGTTAATAAGTTCTTCATAAATACCTGTGGATAATTTGCTTTTAAATAAGCCATTTTATAAGCTACATTTGCATAAGCCACTGAATGAGAACGATTAAACCCGTATTCCGCAAATCTTAAAATTAAACTATATACCTTTAGAGCTAATTCTTCACTATAACCATTCTTGATACTATTAGAAATAAATTTACTTTTTTCCTTTAATAATATATCTTCTTTTTTCTTACTCATGGCTTTTCTAAGAACGTCTGCTTCTCCTAATGAATAAGAAGCCATTACATTGGCAATCTGCATAATTTGTTCTTGGTAGACTATTATACCATAAGTTGGACGTAAAATATCTTCTAATTCCTTATCCAAGTAGTCAATTTTTTCCAGTCCATTTTTCCTCTTAATATATGAATCAATATTTTTCATAGGACCAGGTCTAAATAGTGCAATAGCTGCAAATATATCTTCAAAAGTATTAGGTTTCAATTTTCTTAAGAAATTCATCATTCCTACAGATTCAAATTGGAATATTCCTAAAGTATTAACAGTAGTAAAAAGATTAAGTGTTTTATTATCATTCTCTGGAATATTATCAAATGTTAAACCATTATTTATATCTTTTAATATATTATCTATGATTGTTAAATTACGAATAGCTAAAAAATCCATCTTCAGCAATCCTAAATCTTCTAGATAATCCATTGAATAAGCCGTCGTATAAAAATTATCATGATTCTTATCTAATGGTATCACTTCATCAATATCAATATTTGACATTACTATTCCAGCTGCATGAATAGTTGTATGTCTTTTTAATCCTTCAAACTTAGTTGCTATTTTGTATAATAATTTTAATTCTTCAAAATTATTAATATAATCTTGTAACTTCTTATTTTGATTATAATTATCTATTAATGATTTTCTAGAATCTAATAATCTACATACATAATCAATGGTTTTTAAATCTACATCAAGCACTCTACCAACATCTCTAACGGCTTGTTTTGAACCTAATGTACCAAAAGCAATAATCGGAACTACTCTTTTAATACCATATTTTTTTATACAATAATTAATTATTTCATCTCTTTTTGTATCTTGAAAATCAATATCAATATCAGGCATTGATATTCTTTCAGGATTTAAAAATCTTTCAAATAATAGATTATATTTAATTGGATCTATTGTGGTAATATTTAAAACATATGAAACTAGTGAACCTGCTGCACTACCCCTTCCAGGACCAACTAACATATGATTATCTTTGGCATATTTAACAAAGTCCCATACTACTAGAAAGTAATTGCAAAATCCCATTTGATTAATTATTTCTAATTCATATTTTAATCTATCAATATATACTTTACTTACTCGGTCACCAAAGATTTTTTTTAATCCTTCTTTGCAAAGACTCTTTAAATAAGTATAACTATCCATATTATTAGGGCAATCATATACTGGTAATAAGTTTTCTTGCTTTTCTATAGTCACATTACACATTTTTTCAATATTAATATTATTTTGAATATCTTGAGGATATTTTTCAAATACTGCTAAATCCAAATAATTATTATTACTTTCAGTAACAACTTGATTAACAGTTACTCCATCTCTTATACCATATAAGTATTTTAAATACTCATCATCTTGTTTATTGATGCAAAGAATTTCTTTTATATAAACATTATTAGTATCTTTTAACTTTAATCTTTCATTTGCATTACTATATCCAACAAAGATATCTTTATATATTTTTTTTAAATCTTCATACAAACTTATACTACTAGAAGGAACAATACAAATGAGGTCTTTACTATAAGTATTTAATTCATTAAAAGTTAACTTCTTTTCTGATTGAATTGTTGATAATTTTATTAAATTTTTATATCCATTATAATCTTTAGCATATAAAACAATATTGAATTCCACATTTACTTCTAAACCAATAATTGGTTTAATATTATTCTTAATACATTGTTTATAAAAATCCATTACTCCATACATATTATTATCTGTAATTGTTAATGCTTTTAAACCATTTTTTAGGGCAAAAGAAATTAATTCCTCTATTTTAATCATACTAGATAGTAATGAATTATTAGTTTTAATATATAGTGGTGTATACATGAGTTCACCTCCTACTGTAATTTTACTATAAATTAATGAGTTTTGGAAGTTTTTTAATGAAATTATTTGACTTATTTCATATTATATGGTAAAGTTATAAAGCGAGGAAATATAAGTACGAGGAGGAATAAAAATGGCTCAAAAAGTAACAAGTAAGACTCCATTATTTGGAAATAGAAGATCTCATGCTCTTAATGCTACAAGACATGCTCAAAAACCAAATTATCAAAAAGTAAAATTAGATAATGGCGAAACAATTATTATGAGTGCAAGAGAATTAAGAACTTTAAAAAAGAATAGTCAAGCTAAAGATATAGAAGTTAAAGCAGAATAACAAGTGTTTACTTGTTTTTTTGTGCATAAAAAAGACTTATTATTATAAGTCTTTTTTCTTCATTGCAACTTCAATTTGATAATTATCTTCTTCTAGTTTACCTTTAAACTTAGGATTATCAATAGAATCAACTAATGTTGCAAGTACTTCACTTTGAATTAAATCCTTATTAGTTTCAATTACTTCTTTAATTAATTCATTATCAGAATTTAAAACTAACATAATACGGTTTTCTACATCAAAACCTGCTTCTTTTCTAAATACTTGACATTGTCTAATAATATCTCTTAATAGTCCTTCTTTGTATAAACTTTCATCAATAAATGTATCAACAGCTATTTCCATATTATCAACAGTCGTTACTTCAATATTAGCTTTTGGTTTATTTTCAATAACAAATAAACTACTTTCTAATTCTTCATCATAACCATTAACTTTAATACTTGAACCATTTTTTACTTGATCTACATATTTAGGCATATCCTTTTCATCTAGATTATTAATTAAATCTTTAACTAAATTAACATTACCTTTTAAAATAGATCCTGCTGTTCTAAAGTTTAAACTTAAATATTCATCTTTTAATGAAGACATATCTTCAATATTAACTAATTCCTTAATATTTAATTCATTAAGAATAATATCTTTAACTTCATCTAAGTTAGTATTACTCTTTATGTATAAAGTTTTAAGTGGTTGACGAACTTTAATTTGTTTTTCATTACGAATTTTTAGAACAGATGCTACAATATTACGGCATTTATCAATACCAGTTAAGATACTATCTTCTAGTTTATAAGAACTAGAAGTTGGATAGTTACTTAAATGAACTGATTCTTCACTATTTTTATCAAATGCTCTTATAACATTTTGCCAAATATATTCACTCATAAAAGGAATAATTGGTGCCATAATTTGAGTAGTTACTTTAATAGCATTAAATAAAGTATAATAAGCTATCTTCTTATCAACTGAATCTTCTGATTTCCAGAATCTTCGACGATTAGTTCTAATATAGAAGTTAGACACATCATCAATATATTTTTCAAATAATGCACAGACATCTTTTGTACTGTAATTATCCATATGTTTTTTAGAAGTATTAATAAAATTATCCGTTATCTTAATTAACCATTTATCAGTAATATCAAAGTCATCACTTGATGGATTATAATCAGTTAAATCGACTTTATCAATTTCAGCGTATGTATTAAAGAAGACAATCATATTCCAGAATGATAATAATTTTCTCTTAGCTTCTTCACCTAATCCGAAACCAAATCTTACATCATTAACTGGATTAGCTGATGCAAATAAATATCTTGAAGCATCAACTCCAATTTTTTCAGTAGCTTCTTCAAAACTAATATTATAACCAGTCTTAGAGAATCTTGTGCCATCTTCTGAGGTAATCATACCATGAGTTCCTACTGCTTCATAAGGAGGTACTCCTTCTAAAACCGTACTCATAAATAACATTGAATAGAACCATAAACGTACTTGTTCATGCATTTCAACTACATATTCAGCTGGGAAGTATTCTTTCCAATAATCTTTATTTTCAAAGTATTTCAATGTTGAGAAAGGAACAATACCAGCATCTAGCCATACATCTCCTACTTGTTCAACTCTTGACACTTCTTTTCCACAAACTGGACATTTAATTTTAATTTCATCTATCCATGGACGATGTAATTCTTTAATATTATCAACTAATTCTTTATCAGTCGCAAGATTTCTTAATTCTTCCTTATTTCCTACAACTTCCAAATGACCACATTCACACTTATAGAAAGGTAAAGGTAATCCATAGAATCTTCTTCTTGATATATTCCAATTAGACATGTTTTGAAGCCAATCAAGCATTCTCTTACCTTGATACTCTGGATACCATTTTACTTTATTAGCATTATCAATTAATTGTTCTCTTACAACATCAACATCAATTGCCCATTCTCTTCCTAATCTAAATAAAATATCTTCTTTACATCTCCAACAATATGGATAACTATGAGTTATTTTGTGAGTAAAGTATAATTTATTTTGTTTCTTTAATTCTTCAAAAACAATTTCATTTACTTCTTTAGCTTTTTTCCCTGATAAGAAACCAAAGTTCTCTAAAATAATACCATTTTCATCAATTGGAACAATAATATCTAAACCTAAAGATTGACCTAATTCAAAGTCTTCTGCACCACATCCTGGGGCAATATGAACAATACCAGATCCATCTTCTTTTGATACTTCATCCCATAAAACAACCTTATGAACTATTTTACTTTGTTCAGGTAGTTCTGGGAAACATGTTTCATATTCTAATCCTTCTAAAGTTGAACCTTTAAATGTTTCTAGAATTGTCTTTTCATCTTTCTTAAAACGATTGTTTAAAACATCTAAACACATGATAATTGGTTTATCATCTTTAGCAAATTTAACCTTAACATATTCAAAATTTGGATTAACTGCAAGAGCAACATTTGATGATAAAGTCCAAGGAGTTGTTGTCCAAACTAAGATATCTGTATCCTTACCAATTAAAGGTAACTTAAAGAAAACAGCTTCGTGTTCTACATCGTGGTAACTACCACTCATTTCATGTTCACTTAAGCTAGTACCACATCTAGCACACCATGGCATTGGTTTAAATGTTTCAATAATCATATTCTTTTCATGACATTTTTTTAAAAATGCCCAAATACTTGTTATGTTTTCATCTGTTAAAGTATAGTAAGAATTATCCCAATCCATCCATTGACCTAATATTTTAGATTGTTCAGTTATTACACTAGCAAATTTTCTAACACGACTAACACATGCATCAGTAAATTTGTCTAGTCCAAATGCTTCAATATCTTTCTTAGTTTTAAAGCCTAATTCCTTTTCAACTTCTACTTCAACCCATAACCCTTGACCATCAAAACCATTACGATAGTGAGATGTATATCCGTTCATTGCTTTATATCTTAAAAAGACATCTTTTAATGTACGTCCCCACATATGGTGAACCTTCATTGAGTTATTAGCCGTTATTGGCCCATCGAAAAAGCGATATTTTGGTCCCTTTGCATTCTTTTCTAATAACTTTTTGAACGAATTATTATCTTCCCAATATTTTAAAATTTCTTTTTCACTTTCATTAAAGTTATAATTAGCATTTAATTTTTTCATAAAATCCTCTCCTTTATATAATAAAAGTCCTTATATATACTACTATATATAAGGACGAATGACCGTGGTACCACCTTAATTCACAAAAAATGTGCACTTAATTTTTGATAACGCATTAGCGATTTTTCTTACATATCAGAAAAACATATCAAGAGTGATGTATATTTTAAAATCATTATAGGCTCTCACCAAACCCTACTCGCTTAAATTAATTTAAAATATCGTCTCTATCTTTTATTTTAAAAATCTACCTTTTCAATATCTTCAACCATTTCTAATTGTTGTTCTATGATAGAACGTAATTTTCTCTTGAAAATATTAATATTTCTCTTTAATAAAGTTGATTCCATTTCAACTTTTTCTGCTCTAAGTAATGCTTCATTAACAATACGATTAGCATTAGTTTTAGCATCTTCAATAATTATTTCACTTTCTTGTCTAGCCGTTAATTTTATTTGATCAGAAGTTTTTTGGGCCATGAAAATAGCTCTATTTAGAGTTCCTTCTACACGTTCATATTGTTCAATTTTTTCTTTTAAATGTGTATTTTCATTCACTAAAGCATTTAGTTCATTAATCTTCACATCTTTTTCTTTGATCTCAGTAACCATTTTTTCAACTTGGTTAATTATTTGATCTAAAAAAGCATTTACTTCTTCGGGATCATAGCCACGAAGTGTACGACTAAACTTTTCCATACCCTCACCTCTGGCGCTACAACATATTGTAGCACAATCTATTCTTTATATCAACATTTTTTACCATTCAATTTTTATATCATCATTATCGTGGATATCTTTTCCTTCTTTTTCATCAGTTATTTTACCTTCAACACATACATTATTAGGTGTGCATAGAAAGATTCCTCCACCAATTTTTTGGATTTCTCCACCGATAGCATAAATTGTTCCGCTTAAAAAGTCTACTATTCTCTTAGCTTGATCACCAGTTACTCTTTTTAAATTAACAACAACTGCACTTCTAGTCTTTAAATAATCTACTATTTGTTGTGCTTCAGAATAAGCTCTTGGTTCCAATAAAATCATTTTATTATTACCATCATTAGTCTTTAAAGCTTCTTCAGTAGCTAATTTATAATATTCATTTTCGGTATGATCTTTACTTACTACTTCTTCATCATCACCATTTATCCATTTTTTTAAACTAAATCCCATATGTATTCCTCCTAATATTGACAATGTGTCACACTATACTGTAATAATTCTATCATATTTTAATTAAAAAGGAAATATTTTTATCAAAAAAGATAAAATATGTTATATGAGAAATAAATTGGTTAATAATAGAAATATATTCAATTAATGGCTCTACAATCAAACCTAAAACTGGTTTGGTTTTTTGGAATAGCATAATTATACAATTTATTCCTGAAACCATCTCCGCATAAAGAAATGCACTACAATTAATAGTGCTGTATAATAATTTAAATCAAACTCAACTTGCATATTATTTAATTATATCGAGATCTAGTTATCGAAATATTGAAAATAACGTAGTTTTGTTAACTGTAGAAACCATTGAAAAACTAGTACTCTTTTATCACACATCATTTGAGTACTTATTAGGATTAACTAATATACAAGAATCACTTGATGAGACCATTTATAAAGTTATTCAACAAAAATATAATATTAGTATTCGGTCTATAAAAACGATAAAAACCTCAAAAAAGCAAGCGGCTTACCCTTAAAGAGTAAGCCGCTATAAATCGCCCAAGGACAATTAATTATCTCTTATATTGTTTTTTATCATATTTCTTCGTTTAAATTTTTCAAAAAAAATGCTAAGATTATTGCCATAATCTTAGCATTAATTTGTGTTTTAGTGTGAGAAACCTACGGTTTCATCTGAACGAGACGGAACGAGTTGTTGCTGCTCGCACCACCAGTGTAGCTGCCGAAGAAGAAAGCACCCGCATTCGTGGCGTTGTTATAGCTGCCCCCACGGACCGACCAAGGGAGAGTAACGCTCACAAAGTAGACGTTATCACTGTGCCAGCCACTTGTTTCTGATAAGGCATTACCATAGCATATTCCTCCACTACAAGCTGTTGTCGTTGCTGTGGTTGTATATCTATTCCAACATTCACTTGTTGGTAATGTCCCATTTGTTGTTGTTGCGCCAAATCCACTACTATCTGTTACTGATGTTGCATCTGTTGGTCGATACATACTCATTGCATATTCCCCAGCTCCTCCAATCATGTCATATACTCCGTAAATATTTCCGGTGGTTGATGCTTTATAAGCCAAGGTTTTGTCAGTCAAATTATTATCTACTACTGAACATTCAGTTGATATTCCTGGTGCTAATGTTGTAGTTGTTGCACATTTTCCATCATAAGTATAGAAACCTGTATCAATATATTCATTTGCACCTACTTTAACTTGACTTCCCCCAACATTTCCTCCACTTCTTCCAGTGAAAAAACCACTACTATTATTTTTATATATTTCGTTATTTATTCCATATTGACTATGTGATAGGTAGGCTATTGCCCCCCATTCACTATCTTTCGCCATATGGATATTTCCATCTGTACTTGTCCCATATATTGCATTATTTTGCATTGTTCTTGATGCATCATACATCGCTTTTATTGTATTACTTCTTAATGACGTTGTATTTGGTAATATTGTAGGTGACGCTATTGTACCTGTTGTTTCAAATTTTCCTACCCATATTCCTGATACTTCAGTAGTTCCAAAGGTAAATGCTGGATGGGTTAGATAACTTGAATCAATTGCATTGCCTGCTGATTTTGATGTTGTTTTTGATTCAAATACTATATTTATAATTCTTGCTCCTGTACCTGCTGGTATAGCATACTTATATCTTGGTACCCATACCCACATCGTATTAATATCACTCATTGGTATTACTGTTCCTGCTGTTGCATTTAAAAGAGTTGTACGATTTGTACTTGTTACTGTTACGGCATTTGCCCACATTTTATCATTATAATCATACCACTTATCTATTACATTTGCTTTTACCCAATTAGTTCCATCCCATTTTACTGGTATCATTCCTGTTGTTAACTCTGGTACTGATGCTCCACTTGCATCTGCAAACAAAGGAACATTACAATTACCTATTGCTTCTTCGGTTAAAGTTACTTCACTATCATAATATCCTTTTTTTGCACAATAAGTTCCATTATGTATTGCT
>JBLNAG010000003.1:0-80083 GCA_050259235.1 Ignavibacteriales bacterium | reverse complement strand
ATTATGAGTACTTATTCAAAGTGTTTAGGTATTTTGAATTGAATTATTCAAGACTATCATCTGACGATTTTCAGTATGCTATTAATTACTTGAAAAAAATAAGAAAGTTAGTAGTAGAAAGAATTGAAAATCAAAATGTTGATGATTTTTACGATGACAAATTATTTCATGATAAGATTAAAGATAATGTTCAAGAATCAATCTTGGGATTAAGTTTTTGGAAAAAACAAACACGTGAATTGGATGAAAAAGAACAAGTTTATAATTTTTTAAGTTACTTAATATATGATGTCAGAAATTATAATTATTTAGCAGAAATATTTAAAACCTTTCCTCATTTAATAGTAATAGAAGATGAGATTAGTAAAAGAATTATCGTTGAAATATTTGAAAAGTATATTGAAGTTTGCAAGAGTCAATGTCATAATTATGATGTTATTTATCTAGAAAAAGTTATAAAGTTAATTATTGTTTCCTCAGCTATAAATGAAGATAAAGAATATCAAAGACATATTATCAATTATTTATACCAAGAAATTGATAATCTTAAACGGGAAAAATTTAAGAAAAAAGAAGAAGAAAAAATAAAATTTTTTATTAATGAATTATTAAATATTTTTAAAGTAAAAGATAATCTAAATATTGATGATAGTATTAGTAATATTAATTTTAAATATGATATTAATTCTACTTTTAGTGAAAGTGTTTTAGAAGAAGCGAATGGATTAGTTAATTATAGGGGAGAAAAATGGTTTGATTTAACTCGTAAAAATATTATTACCATAGACTGTTATGGAACCTCTTCCTTTGATGATGCTTTTTCTTATCAAAAATTAAAAAATGGTAATCATTTACTTGGTGTATATATTAGCGATGTTGCTGATTTAATTCCTTATAACTGCCTTGTTGATAAAGAAGCATTTATAAGAACTGAAACACTTTATGTTCCGCAAAATGTATTAACTATGTTGCCCGAAGATTTAGCTTTTAATAGATTATCATTAAAAGCAGGAGAGGATAGAAGAGCAATTGCATACTTTTTTGAATTTACTCCTAATTTGGAATGTATTAATTTCATTGCTGAACGAGCTATTATTAATGTTAAGAGAAATCTTCGTTATGATGAAATTAATAAAATATATGAAAAAAGTGGAGATGTATCCAATTTAATAAAAGGTATGCATGAGTTTGCAGAACAACTAAAAAGCAATAATATTTATAAGCAAAAATATTATGCTGTAAAGAAAATAAAAAGACAATTAGATAATAGGGGATATGGAGATAATTTTGATAATGGTATTAGTGGAACAATCGTAAGTGAATTTATGATTTTAACTAATCATTTTGTAGCTAATTATTTTGATGAGCAAAGAAGAGTACCTTTTATCTATCGTGTTAATAAATTTAAATGTAATGATAAGATAATTGATGAATTACGTAGAAAAAAAGAAAGTAACTGTAAGGTAGATGAAATCATAAAATGTATTGGAGAGATTTATGAACCTTCAAGTTATTCCGTCAATAATATTGGACATCATGGATTAAATTTAAGTGCTTATTGTCATACGACAATACCTGTTCGAAATTATGCTTCAATAGTTACTCAAAGAGCAGTAGTTGACTTTATGATTGATCAAAAAGCTTATAGTGATGCTGAACTAACAGCCTATTATGATAATCTTAATATGATATGTGATTACATAAATAAAAGATGTGAATCAAATGAAGATTATCAAACAGAATATTATAAAATACTAAAGAAAACTAATAAAAGATATTGACAAATTATTTTCTTGTGATAAAATTGGTACATAAATGCGAAGATTAGAACATGATTATTAAAAAGTGTTTGAAGCGAATTAGGGATGGTGTAAGCCTAATAAATAACTTTAATAATTACTATCTATGAGCAGAGTTCGAAAGAAATCTCCGGGTCAAACCGTTATAAAATTAAGCCAAAATTAGGATGGTACCGCGTATAACGCTCCTTAAATATTATTTAAGGGGCGCTTTTTTATTACTAGGGGGCGAGTAGTATGAAATATATTAATTTAGAGGACAAATCCTTATCTGAATTGATTGAATTAAGAGATCAATTCTCAGGAACTAATACGTTTGGAGCTATTGATCGTGCATTTAAATATGTACTTTCTGAACCATATTTTAGAATGATAGAACATTGTAAAAAACGTGATTGTCCAAAAATTAAAAAGTTTTATTTAAGAAGTAACAGTTTCAGATAATTTATTTATAGGTACCACATAATAGAAAGAGGGAAATTTATGATAGATATTAAAGAAAATAAGGAATTGAATGTACTTAATCATAGTTGTGCACATCTTTTAGCACATGCTATAAAGAAGTTATATCCTAATGCTTTGTTTTGGGTAGGACCAGTTATTACTGAAGGTTTTTACTATGATATGGATTTAGGAGATAAAGTAATTACTGAAGAAGATTTAGAAGCAATTGCTAAAGAAATGAAAAAAATAGTAAAAGACAATAAGCTAATCAAGAGAATGGAACTAAGTAAAGAAGAAGCATTAGACATGTTTAAAGGTGATCCATATAAGATTGATTTAATCGAAAATATGGATGCAAATGAAGTAATCACTGCTTATAAACAAGATGAGTTTGTTGATTTATGTCGTGGGCCACATGTTGAAAGTACTAAATTACTTAAGAATTTTAAATTATTAAAAGTAAGTGGCGCTTATTACAAAGGTGACTCAAAAAATAAGATGTTACAAAGAATATATGGTATTTGCTTTGAAAATGAAGAAGATTTAAATGCACACTTAAATTTTCTTGAAGAAGCTAAGAAAAGAGACCATCGTAAATTAGGAAAAGAATTAGAACTATTTATGTTTAGTGAATTTGGTCCAGGATTTCCATTCTGGTTACCAAATGGAATGGTTTTAAGAAATGAATTAGAAAATTTCTGGTACGATGAACATCGTAAAGAAGGATACGAATTTATTAAAACACCAATTATGTTAAATCAAGAATTATGGGAAATATCAGGTCATTGGAATAATTATGGTGGCAATATGTATACATCAAGTATTGATGATATTAAATATGCTATTAAACCAATGAACTGCCCAGGAGGATTACTAGTTTATAAAAACAGTTTACATTCTTATAAAGACCTTCCACTTAGAGTTGGTGAATTAGGATTAGTTCACCGTCATGAAGCATCTGGGGCATTAAATGGTCTATTTAGAGTTAGAACTTTTACGCAAGATGATGCTCATATCTATATGGCAGAAAATCAAATTGAATCAGAAATTATTCGTTTAATTGATTTCATTGATCGTATGTATAAAGTATTTAATTTAGATTATTCAATAGAGTTATCAACAAGACCAACTGAAAAGTATATTGGAGCAATTGAAGTTTGGGATAAAGCTGAAGCAATATTAGAAGAAGCTTGCAAAAAAGCAGGTAAGAGTTGTAAAATTAATCCTGGTGATGGAGCTTTCTATGGACCTAAATTAGATTTCCATGTTAAAGATTCAATCGGTAGAGTATGGCAATGTGGAACTATTCAATTAGACTTCAATTTACCAGAACGTTTTGAAATAACTTATGTTGATTCAGATGGATCTAAAAAAAGACCAATTATGTTACACAGAGTTATATATGGATCAATCGAACGTTTCATTGGCATATTAATTGAACATTATGCAGGAGCCTTTCCACTTTGGTTATCTCCTATTCAAGTTAATATATTGACTGTAAATAATGCAGCTCATGAAAATTATGCAACTTCTTTAAAAGAATCATTATTTAATAACAAAATTAGAGTAGAATTAGATAATCGTGATGAAAAAGTTGGTTATAAGATGAGAGAAAGTCAAATGAAAAAGATTCCATATACTGTAATTATTGGTGATAAAGAAGTAAATGACAGCTTAGTAAGTTATCGTAAATATGGAAGTGAAGAAACAAATACTGTTTCTAAAGATCAATTCTTAGAATTATTAAAAAGAGAAATAAATCAAAAATAACCTAGAATTTCTAGGTTTTTTTGCAAACTAATAGTAAAAAAATATTAACTTATTTAAAAATAAGTAGTTTTTTTTATCGGATAATAAAAATATAAAGTGGAAAAATATAAATAGGTGAAATTATATGAAAAACTTTATATTATCGATTTTAAAAATTAATAATAAGGGGTTAGTTATATCAGGCATATTATATGCAACTCTAATATTATTTTTAGTATTAATGTTAGGTGTGCTAAGTATATTAGCTAATAGCAAGTACTTATTAGATAAAACTAAAAATGATTTAGTTGACAAATTAAATAGTGAAGAATATTATATAAAAACAGTTGCTGTTATGGAAACTCCAATAATGAAAGGTAAATTATTTTGGGTAACAAATAGTAAAAAGAAATTAACTCAATATTATTTTGATTGTCAAAAGTGCAATTACCTTTTTCATTCTGATATGTGATTATTAATTTATTCCTTAAAATAAATATGTTTTTGTAATAATAATTAAAAAAAATAATATATTTTACTAAGAGTTGGAGGAATAATATGATTAATAAAAGAAGTTTATGGTTTTTAACATTGTTTAGTCTTATATTAGTTTTAAGTATATATTATGTTACAATGCCTACAGAATTACTACTAACAAATACGAATGTTGGCGAAAAAGATGAAGTTAATAGCGAAGTAAAAGAAAGTGATATATTAGTGGCGTTAAGAGTTGAAGCTGATGAAGAAATGTTAAAGGAAATAACTAACTTAACGGGTATTTTAACTAATGTTGATTCGACAGTTGATGAGAAAAATAATGCTTTTGAAAAGATGAAAGCTTTAAATATTATTAGAGGCGAAGAAGAAAACTTAGAATCTAAAATAGAAGATAATTTTAAATTAAAATCTTTTATTAAAATAGAAGGGGACCAAATAAGAGTCGTCGTAGCTAGTAAAGAACATGATGCTTCTTTGGCAAATAAAATAATGCGTAGTATTCAAGAAAATTATGAAAATAAGATGTATATATCTGTGAAGTTTCAAGAATAATTCAAAAATAAGAATTATTCTTTATTTGTTATAGGCAATTTCGCTCACTTAAATATTAATTCATCATAAAATAATATGAGTAAATATAAACCACCCAACTTAGGAAGTGAGGGAAATATGTCTAACAGTATATTAACTAAAAGGGAAAAAGAAGTATTCGAATTACTTATATTAAATAAATCAACTATTGAAATAGCTACTGCTTTGGGTATAAGTGAAAAAACAGTGCGAAATCATATCTCTAATGCTATGCAAAAATTAGGTGTTAAAGGGCGTGCTGGCGCTGTAGTAGAACTTTTAAAACTTGGAGAACTTTCAATATAAAAACCGCATTATCTTGCGGTTTTTTTCATATTATTAGTGAGGTGACTTATGTTAAAAAGAATGACTATTAAAAAAATATTAGTTTCTACGCTAGCTTTGTGTGCTTTATTTTTAATTTATCTAGTACCGAAAGAAAATAATGATATTAAATATAATCAAAAATTAGAATATATCAATGATGATATTATTACTGGCACAATATTTTTAATGGACAGTAATGATTATTTGGGAAAAACAAATGTCATAGTAACTAGTAGTAATACAGATGTTGAAAGAAGAGCTAAAGAGTTGATGGAGATACTAATTACTGATGGAGCTGGTGAGAGCCAAATACCAAATGGATTTAGATCAATTTTACCTTGTGATACTAAAGTGCTTAGTACTAAATTTGAAGAAGGATTGTTAAAAATAAATTTTAGTAAAGAATTATTAGATATAAGTAAAGAATTAGAAGAAAAAATGATTGAAGCAATTGTTTACACATTAACTGGAATACCTAGTGTTGACAAAATTATTATTTATGTTGAAGGAGATATACTAAGTAGATTACCTAAGACTCAAGTAACATTACCCAGTACATTAAATCGATCTTTTGGCATAAATAAAAGTTATGATATTAATAGCTTTGAAGATATTAATCAAGTAACAGTTTACTATGTTAGTAAGTATAATGATAATTACTATTATGTTCCTGTTACTAAATATGTAAATGATAGTCGTAGTAAAATATCTATTATTATTGATGAATTAACGAGTACACCAATATATTCTAGCAATTTAATGAGTTTTTTAAATAGTAATGTGAAATTATTGAGTGTAAATGAAGGAGAAGATATACTAGAACTTAAATTTAATAATTATATATTTGATAATGTTGATGAAAAGGATATTCTTGAAGAAGTTCTGTATACAATTACTTTATCAATAGAAGATAACTATGATGTTAAAGAAGTAGTATTAACAGTAGATCAAGATGAAAGTTATAAAAATGTTATTAAAACTATTGAATAATGAAAAAAAGTGGTGTATAATCTATATATCTCTCATTTAGAGAGATACTTGTCCTGGTAGCTCAGCTGGATAGAGCAATGCCCTTCTAAGGCATCGGTCGGGGGTTCGAATCTCTCCCAGGACGCCACTTTTTGAAAATAAAAATCACCTGAGGTGATTTTTTTCTTACATTAATTTACTAATTAAATATAAAATTATTATATGTAATGGATAGTATATATAAAATAAATCCTTATACTTTTTAGTACCGAGCTTACCATTATAGAAAGCGATAATGACTAGTGATAAGAATGACCAAATAACAGGAATAGTATTCATACCATTTAAAAATAATAGAACAAATGACACTGCTAAGAATCTCGTTTCATAATCTTTTAATGAAAAGGCAAATACTATTAAAATACCCAAAACACCATAATCAATATGAAAGAAAAGATTTAAAATTATATATGAAAATAAGAATAAGAATGAATATATTTTTTTATAGTTATTATATAAGTGAATTAATATTAATCCCCCTAATAGGGCAAACATAATATTTCCTTTACCTGCAAAAGCGCCTGTTAACCAAAATAATATTTGGATAACAATAGCAACTATAAATAAATTTTTCATCTTTTTTGTTATATTAGAAGAATGAATATATGCCTCAGCCATTAAGAAAGCAAATATAGGGAAAGATATTCTTCCAATATATCTTAAAAATAGTTGTTCTGGAAATAAATAATAACCAATATGATCTACCGTCATTAAAATAAGAGCAATAACCTTCAAATCAAAATTATTCAATTTCTTTATATTATCTATCATATCATCACTCCCAAGCAATTATATCAATTTGATAATAAAATGTAAATATAGTAAAAAATGTCGAAAAAGAAAATAGACTATGATATAATAATGTTAAGAATATAGGAGAGATAGTATGAAAACAAAGGGATTTACATTAGTAGAATTATTGGCAGTTATCGCTATATTGGGAATAATTGCACTAATCGTTTCACCTACTTTAATTGGGGTTGTTAATAAATCAAAAAAAGATATAAAAGAAGAACAAATTGCTGCATTAGAAAATGCTGCTAGTAGATGGACTCTTTCTAATGAAGAATGTTTATATAATCATGTTGGGGCATTTAACTTATCATTTGACGCTCTTAAACAAAGTGGTTTAATTACCACAAAGGAGGTAATTGATCCAACTACTAATAATGAATTAGTAGGGTGTATTGCTATAACATGGAGTGATACTGTTAACCAATATTTAACTGAATATACTGAATCATGTACAACAATAAATACATGTGAAACTGGCATATAAAGATATAAGAAATTATATCTTTTTCTATTTATATTATTGTATAGTTGTGCTATACTTAAAGGGAAAGTAGGTGTTAATATGACAAGAATTGACAAGAATAATTATTATTTAGATGTTGCAGAATCAATACTAGAGAGGGCTACATGTATTAGGAGAGATTTTGGGGCAGTTATTGTTAAAAATGATGAAATAATAGCTACTGGATATAATGGTGCACCAAGAGGTAGAAAAAACTGTACTGATTTAAATTTTTGCATTAGGGAAAAATTAAAAATACCTAGAGGTGAAAGATATGAAGTTTGTCGTAGTGTTCATGCCGAACAAAATGCCATTATTAGTGCTGAACGTAATCGTATGATTGGGTCTACTTTATATTTAGTAGGAAAAAATTATACTGATGGTAGTTATGTTGAAAGTGCTATGCCTTGTTCTATGTGCAAAAGATTAATTATTAATGCTGGAATAGAAAAAGTAGTTATTAGAAATGATAAAAAGAATTATACTGTAGTAGAAGTTCAAAGTTTTATTGATAATGATGAAAGTATAGAAGGGGTATTAGGTTACTAGAAAGGATGTTAATATGTTAAAGATAGAACATTTAACAAAGTATTATAAAAACATTTTAGGGGTTCAAAATTTAGATTTAGAAATTGAATCTGGTGAAATATTTGGCTTTATTGGTCCAAATGGGGCTGGAAAAAGTACAACTATTAAATGTATTTTAAATCTTATAAATAAAACAGATGGTAAGATTACCTTTAATGGTCAAGAATTAACTAAAGAGAATTATCAATTAAAAAAGGAAATTGGTTATTTATCTAGTGAAGTTAATTTATATGATGATTTAACAGTTATGCAAATGATAGATTATTCAGCGTCTTTTTATGATAAGGATCTATCTAAAAGAGTAGAATATTTAATTAAAAAATTAGATGTTGATACAACTAAAAAAATTGATGAATTATCATTTGGGAATTTAAAAAAAGTAGGAATTATCCTAGCTTTTATGCATGAACCATCATTACTTATTTTAGATGAACCAACAAATGGATTAGATCCTTTAAAACAAGAAGCTTTCTTCGAATTATTAGAAGAAGAAAGAAAAAAAGGAACAACTATCTTTTTCTCATCACATAATTTAAATGATGTTAAAAAGATTTGTGATCGTGTTGGTATTATTAAAAATGGTAATTTAATTGACATTTTAACTATTAATAAGCTAGATAAATTTGATTTTAATGTTATTACTTTATATAGTAAAGAATATAAAACATTGAAATTACCAATGAAAGATATTATTATCAAAAAACAAAATAATAATATGATTCAGTTTATATATAACGGAGATATTAATAAGTTATTAAAAATTTTAGGTGATATTAATATAAGTAATTTATTAATTGAAGAACCATCATTAGAAGAAATATTCTTACATTATTATAAGGAGGATTAATATGTTTAAAAGAGAAATAAAATTAAATTTTAGACCTTTTCTTATTTGGGTAGGAATAGTAGTGAGCTTATTTATTGTTGCTTTTGCTATATATCCAAGTATGGCTGGCAATAGTGAAGATTTGACGAAGTTATTAAAAACTTTTCCAAAAGAAATGTTAGAAATATTTAATATGGATGTAATAGGAATTGGTACAGTCTTTGGTTGGATAGCAACCGAAGGATATGTAATGATGACCATTTTAGGTGGATGTTATTTCGCTATTATGGGAAGTACTATTTTACTTAAAGAAGAAGATGAAGGAAGTATTGCCTTCCTATATTCTAAACCAGTTAATCGTAATCAAATATTAACTTCTAAGTTATTAATGGGATTTACTTATATTATTTTATTTAATTTAGTAATTGCAATTACTACTTTTATTGGATTATCATTAAGTGATGATCTTGATATTACTAAATGGTTATTGATATCAATTGCCCCAGCATTCTTACATTTATTCTTTTTTACGCTTACGTTATTAGTTTCAATTTATTATAGAAAAACAAGAAAAAGTATGACAATGGGAATTGGAATTGTAATGGGAACATATATGTTACAAGTAGTAGGAATGATGAGTGATAAAGTTGAATTTATTAAATATCTATCACCATTTGAATATGTAAGTGCTAGAGATATCGTGGTTGATAGTTCGTTAAACCCTATTAATATTGCTATTTTATTAGTTATGGTTGTTATAATACTAATTGGTTTATTTGATGCATATAATAAAAAAGAATTAAACGCTTAGGCGTTTTTTACTTGATATTAACTAATAATTTGGTTAACAAAGTTATTAAATAATGTTATAATATTAATGGAGGATGAAACGATGTTTAATAACAAAAAGATATTTATTTTAGGAATGGCTAGAAGTGGTTATGAAGTTGCAAAACTACTTTCTAAGAAAAATAATCAAATTTTAATTACAGATATGAAAGAACAAGATCCTAATCAAGTAGAAGAACTTAAGAGTTTAGGTGTAAGTTATGTAATAACAGATTGTCCTGAAGAGTTATTAGATGATAGTTATGACTATGTTGTAAAAAATCCAGGAATCATTAGTACTCATAAATGCGTTGTTAAAGCTACTCAATTAGGTATAAAAGTAATTAATGAAGTTGAAGTTGCTTATCATTTATTACCAAAAGATATAACAATAGTTGGTATAACTGGTTCAAATGGTAAAACAACAACTACAACAATTACCTATGAAATACTTAAAGCTGCTGGTCTTCCGGTACATCTTGGTGGAAATATTGGGATACCATTATCTAAATTAGTAGAAGAAGTTAAGAGTAAAGATATTTTAGTTCTTGAAATATCTGATCATCAATTATATAACGTAAGTGACTTTAAAACTAATATATCAGTACTTACTAATTTATCAGAAGTTCATCTTGATTTTCATGGAACATATGAAAACTATAAGAATGTTAAGAAGAGAATATTCAATCATCACACTAATAGTAATTTAGCTATTTTAAATTATGAAAACGAAGATGTTCTTGAAGTAACAAAAGATATTATGTCACAAAAATTATATTTTTCTAGTAAGCAAAAACAAGATGCTTATGTTGAAAATAAATTTATTTGTTATAAAGATGAAAAAATTATTGAATTAAGTGATATTCGTATTAAAGGTATGCATAATTACGAAAATATTATGTGTGCAATATTAATAGCAAAACAATTTAATATAAAAAATGAAATAATAAGAAATGTTTTAGAGGACTTTGCGGGTGTTGAACATCGTCTTGAATTTGTTAAAAAACTTAATGGTAGAGAATTCTATAACGATTCTAAGGCTACTAATGTTGAATCAACTATTATTGCCCTAAAATCATTTGATAAACCAACTATTATTCTATTAGGAGGATTAGATAGAGGACATCCATTTGATGGATTAGAACCATATATGAATAATGTTAGTCATATTGTTTGTTATGGAGAAACTAAAAATAGAATAAAAGAATGGGCTGATAAGATTAAGAAAGATTGCGTAGTAGTAGATGTACTAGAAGAAGCAGTTAAAGTAGCTTATAATTTATCAGAAGAAAATAATGTTATATTATTAAGTCCTGCCTGTGCTTCATGGGATCAATACAAGAGTTTTGAAATTCGTGGTGAAGAATTTAAAAAATTTGTTGAAGAATTAAAATAGAATGGTTTAACCATTCTATTTTGTTTTTATTCTATAATAAGTATCAATTAAATTATCAACACTAAAATCATAAGTAGATATATTACTCTCAAAAACTTGATTATCTAAACTATCAATTCTCATTAAATATAATTGTTGAAATTGTTGAAAATTAGATTCGAATAATCTTAATGATTCAATTTGTTTTTCTGTTAACCTAGATGGAAGAAATAAATAGCCAAAAATACTATTACCCATAGTACAATTGCAAAATAAGATATGTCCCATATTAACCAAACCAAAACCTGATTCATGAACATTTGAAAAGTCAATATTGTTTAAGGGATATCCTTCTTTATTTAACTCTTTAACCATTTTCTTTATTGAGTCGCAGTGATAGATAATTCCTTGTTCTTTACCATTCATTTTTATCTTACCATCAAATTGTTCATTTTCTTCGTCACCTATTATAACCATAGCTATAGTATTCTTAATAAAATCACTCATATACAATACCTCCATATTAAGACATTTACTTAGTGGGAACACTATTCTAATACTAAATAAAATAAATGTCAAATCCTGCCAAATAGGTTTATAAAATAATTTATAAGTGATATAATAGATGTGTAAATTAGAGAGGATAGGTTTTATGAAAATAAAAAATATTATTGGACGTGAGATATTAGATTCAAGAGGTAATCCAACTGTTGAAGTAGATGTAATATTAGAAAATGGAATATTAGGTAGAGCTAGTGTTCCTAGTGGTGCTTCTACTGGTGAAAGAGAAGCCTTAGAATTACGTGATGGCGGAAATAGATATATGGGTAAAGGTGTTCAAAAGGCAGTTAATAATGTTAATACTGTTTTAAGAGATAATTTAATTGGTTTTGATGTCTTAGATCAAAAGGGATTAGATTATAAAATGATAGAATTAGATGGTACTGAAACTAAGAGTAACTTAGGAGCTAATGCTATTTTAGGTGTATCAATGGCTGCTTTAAAAGCTGCTGCTTTATATAAAGGAGTGCCTTTATATCGTTATGTAGGTGACGGTAAAACTTTACCTGTACCAATGATGAATATTATTAATGGTGGTGCTCATGGTGATAATAATTTAGATTTCCAAGAATTTATGATTATTCCACAAGCTAGTACTATTAAAGATAGAGTAAGAATTGGTTCAGAAGTATTCCATAACTTGAAGAAAGTATTAAAGGGAAAAGGATATAACACTAATGTTGGTGATGAAGGAGGATTTGCTCCTAACTTAAAGAGTAATCGTGAAGCATTAGATTTAATTTGTGAAGCTATTAAATTAGCAGGCTATGAGTTAAGAAAAGATGTATGTATTGGATTAGATGTAGCTGCTAGTGAATTCTATAAAGAAGGTAAATATGTTTTAGCAGGAGAAAATAAATCTTTAACAACTGAAGAATTAATTAATTTCTATGAGGAATTAGTTGAAGATTATCCAATTATTTCAATTGAAGATGGAGTGGATGAAAATGATTGGGAAGGATTTAGTTTATTAACTGAAAGAATGGGTGACAAAATTCAATTAGTAGGGGATGACTTATTTGTTACCAATATAAAATGTCTTCAAAAAGGTATTGATAATCATGCTGGAAATGCAATCCTTTTAAAGGTTAACCAAATAGGAACAATTACTGAAACGATTGAAACAATAGCTTTAGCTAAAAAACACAATTACAAGACAGTAATTTCACACCGTAGTGGAGAAACAGAAGACACAACAATTGCTGATTTAGCAGTTGGACTTGATTTAGGACAAATTAAAACAGGATCTTTATCAAGAACAGATCGTGTTTGTAAATACAATCAATTAATTAGAATCGAAGAAGATGTTTAAACATCTTTTTTTGTTGTAGATAAATAAACGTTGTGATATAATGATATTGTTAGACTATGGAGGTATTTTATGGCTAAAAAGAAGAAAAGAAAAGATGATAATAAAGAGCCAAAAAAAGGTCAGATAGAGATAACAGGATTTATTATTGGTTTAATATGTATCATTGGAATAGCACCATATGGTCCAGCAGGAGACTTTATTCATTTATTTGCAGCCTTCCTAGTTGGAGAATGGTATAATGTTTTATTATTACTTACAGCATTAATTGCTGTTTATATGATTGTTAAAAGGGAAAAACCCAAATTTTTTACATCTAAACTAATTGGATTATATATCTTAATTATTGCAGTACTAATTTTTTACCATATAAGTTATATTGAAGAATTTGGTTATAAAGGTTGGGATGTAGTAAAAGAAACATTCAATAATTTAATGGCTCATGCAGGAGATTTGGAAAATAAGAGAATCTATGGTGGTGGAGTAATAGGAGCATTATTCTCCCTAGGGTTTGTTACTTTATTTTCACTTGAAGGTACTAAATTAGTAACTTTTGTCTTAAGCATTTGTGGATTTATATTATTCACGGGATTATCAATTTATGATGTATTCAGTAAAGTTAAGAATAAAGTTAAAGGTACTTTAACTCGTAAAGACAAACAAGAAGTAAAAGAAGTAGCTAGTGAATATGAAAAAGATAATAAGGTTGTTATTTCAAGTATGGATGAATTAATTAATGTCCCAGAAGAAAAAGTAGAACAACCTGTTAAGGAAGTAGTAGAAGTAGAGAGTAGTAAAGGATATACTTTTCCTCCAATAACTTTACTTAATAAACCGGTAAAAGGTAAAACCGATAAAGATGAACAACTTATTAGTAATACTGTTACAATTTTGGAACAAGTATTTAGAGATTTCATGATTGAAGGTAAAGTTGTGGCTGTTAATATAGGTCCATCTGTTACTCAATATGAAATGGAAATAAAAGCAGGTACTAAGTTAAATAAAGTAGTCAGTATTAATAGGGAAGTAGCTTTAGCACTTGCGGCTAAAGATGTACGTATTCAAGCACCAATTCCAGGTAAAAAGACAATTGGTGTAGAAATTCCTAATCAAAATACAACAATGGTTAATGTTCGTGAAATATTAGAGGTTATTCCTAAGAGTCTAGAACCTAGTAAGTTACTGGTTACTTTAGGAAAAGATATAATGGGTAGACCAATTTGGGCTGAAATAAATAATACACCACATCTTTTAGTAGCAGGGGCTACAGGGTCAGGTAAATCCGTTTGTATTAATAGTATGATTATTTCTATTTTAATGCGAGCTAGACCGGATGAAGTAAAATTAGTATTAGTAGACCCTAAGAAAGTAGAACTTAGTGTTTATAATGGAGCACCTCATTTACTAGCTCCAGTAGTTACTGATCCTAAAAAGGCTAATGTTGCACTTAAGAAGATTGTTGTTGAAATGGAAAGACGATATGAAGTATTCAGTGAAACAGGAGCTAAAAATATAGCTGGTTATAATTTATATATTGAAAAGAAAAATAAGACATTAAGTGAAGCAGATCAAATAAAGAAATTACCTTATATTGTTGTTATAATTGATGAACTTGCAGACTTAATGTTAGTTGCTGCTAAAGAAGTAGAAGATTCCATTTTACGTATTACGCAAATGGCTAGAGCAGCAGGTATTCACTTAATAGTTGCTACTCAAAGACCATCAACTGACGTTATTACAGGTCTTATTAAAGCAAACATTCCATCTAGAATAGCGTTTGCAGTATCAAGTAGTATCGATTCTAGAACAATCTTAGATATGATGGGTGCTGAAAAATTATTAGGTAAAGGTGATATGTTATTCTTACCTATGGGTGAAAATACACCAATAAGAGTTCAAGGAACATATATATCTGAAGATGAAATTAAAGCTGTTGTTGATTATACAGTTTCTCAACAAAAAGCTAGATATGATGAAACACTTACTATGAGCGATGAAGAAAGAGGAGCAACAACAATGGTGGAAGAACCAGAAGATTATGATGATCCACTATATAATGAAATAGTAGAATTTGTTGTTACTCAAGGAAAAGCTAGTGCTTCATTATTACAAAGAAGATTTAGACTTGGTTATAATAGAGCAGCTAGAGTAATTGACTTATTAGAAGATAGAGGAATTATTGGACCACAAAACGGTTCAAAACCTCGTGAAGTATTAGTAACATTAGAAAAAAAAGATTAGAAAAGATGATTATCTTTTCTTTTTTTTTGGTGATGTTTTTGTCAAAATATTAAATTGATAGTTGTTATACGTTAAAATATGATAAAAAATTCAAATATATTGAAATAAAAATACCAAAATGTTATAATATAAACATATAGTAAAAGTTTTTAAGGAGTAAAAATTATGAAAAAACAAGGATTTACATTAATAGAATTACTAGCAGTCATTGTAATACTAGCAATCATAGCTTTAATATCAACCCCTATAATTATAGGTTTAATTGACAATGCAAGAAAAGAAGCATTTCAAAATAGTGCATATGGAATAGTAAAAGCAGGAGTTTTTTTATATTCTCAAGATTTATTGAATGGGACAAATGAAGAAGTAACATTTACTTATACTAATGGAGTAGAGTCATCAAGTGTAAGTGGAAAAACACTAAAATATAATGGAACAAAACCACAAAATGGACAAGTCAAAGTAAATAGTGAAGGACAAGTAGCTATAGCTATTCACAATGGAACTTATTGTTCTAAAAAAGGTTATTTTGAAAGTAAAATAACTTTAACAGAAGAAGTATTGGGACAATGTAGTGTTCCAATATATGATGATGCAAGTGGAGCAGCAAAGCCAGAATTAACAACAGGAATGATACCAGTTAAATGGAATGGAACTAATTGGATAAAAGCTGATACAATGGATAAATGGTATGATTATAATGCAAAAGAATGGGCTAATGCAGTAACAGTAACAAGTACTAATCGTGCAACTCATCTAAATGCAACAGCTGGGACAGTAATACCAATGAGTGATATAAATACGATGTGGGTGTGGATACCAAGATACAAATATGCAATACCAGCAGGAACGGGAGCAAGAAGTATAAATATTGTATTTGAATCAAAGGCAACAACTAAATCAAGTGGAAATGCGATTGATACAAATTATCGAACACATCCAGCCTTCACTTTTGGTTCAACTGAAGTAAGTGGAATATGGGTAGGTAAATTTGAAACAACCGGAGCAATTGGGTCACCAACCATATTACCAAATACACCATCATTAAGAAGTCAAACAGTAAAAGCAATGTATGATAGTTCAAGAACAATGCAAAATAATGCCACATATGGAACAAGTACTGATGGAAACATCCATATGGCGAAGGATAGTGAATGGGGAGCAATCGCATACCTATCAAATAGTCAATATGGAATAAATGAAGAAATATATAAAAATAATAGTAGTAGTTATTATACTGGACGAAGTGGAGGAAATGTTGGAGGAAGCCAAGTTTTAGTAGATGGAAATGAGTATATAAATACCGGATTCTATACTTATGATGGAAAATGTGCAACCACAACAACCTTAGCACCGGGAGTAAATGCTAATTGTACAGTAGTAGATAATGATTTAAATGATAAAACATTAGCATACAAAGCGTCAACAACCGGAAATATCTATGGAGTCTATGATATGAGTGGAGGAACGAATGAATATACAATGAGTATGTATCGCCCAACCGATGCAACTTCAGTAACAGATAGTAGTGGTTTTGCAGCAACCACAACAACAGGTACTTTACCAACAACTGAATACTGGAATAGATATACAACTTTAACAGCAACAACAGCTTGTAGCAGTGGAATATGCTACGGTAATGCTCTTTCAGAAACAAGTGGTTGGTACAGTGATTACGCCGGCTTTGTGGTCGCTTCTTACCCTTGGTCAGTTCATGGGGGCAACTGTTACAACATCACGAATGGTGGGGCCTTCTACTTCGACAACGATGCAGGGGGTGCCAATAGCAATCAATCGTTCCGCGTTGTCCAGATGAAACTGTAGGTTTCTCACACTAAAACACAAAGTAATACTAAGATTATGTTAATAATCTTAGTATTTTTTTCAAAAAGTTTAAACAAAAAAAGATAAAAGATAATAAATCGTCTTTAGGCGATTTACGGTTGCTTGGTCTATTGGGCAAGAAGCCTATTTTTTGTAAGTTTAATTTTAATAGAAGCTTAATCTTTATATTTGAATTATATAATAAATTTTGTTATAATTATAAAGGTGATATAGATGGCAAAATATGATGAAACGTCAATTAAAATATTAGAAGGTCTAGAAGCAGTTAGAAAAAGGCCCGCAATGTATATAGGATCAACTGATAGAAGAGGCTTACATCACTTAATATGGGAAATCGTTGATAACAGTATAGATGAAGTTATTAATGGTTTTGGTAAAAAAATAAAAATAATACTTCATACTGATGGTAGTGTTAGTGTTGAAGATGAAGGTCGTGGAGTACCAGTTGGTATGCATGCTAACGGAATGTCCACTCCAGAAGTTATATATACAGTATTACATGCTGGTGGTAAATTTGAATCTGGTGGATATAAAGTTTCTGGTGGTCTTCATGGTGTAGGAGCTAGTGTTGTTAATGCATTAAGTAAGTGGCTTGAAGTAACTGTTAAAAGAGATGGTTATGAACACTATATACGTTTTGAAAATGGTGGTAAAGTCGCAGTTCCATTAAAGCAATTAGAAAGAACAAGTAAAACAGGTACTAAAGTTAGATTTATGCCTGATGCAGAAATCTTTTCATCAACAGTATTTTCATTTACTACTATTAGCGAAAGAATGCAAGAATGTGCATTCTTATTAAATGATTTAACTGTTGAAGTAATTGATGAAGTTGATAAGAAACATGAAACTTATCATTATGAAAATGGTTTAAAAGCATTTGTTGAATATTTAAATGAAGATAAAACAGAAATTCATAAAGTAGTAGATATGGAAGGTAACAAAGATACTATTAATGTTCAAGTTGCATTCCAATATACTGATACTTATTCTGAAAATTTAATATCATTTGTCAATAATGTTAAAACAAATGATGGTGGTAGTCATGAAATAGGATTTAAGACAGCACTTACTAGAGTATTTAATGATTATGCTAGAAGTAATGGTTATTTAAAACCTAAAGATAAAAATCTAGAAGGTTCAGATACTAGAGAAGGTATAACAGCCATTATTAGTTTGCAAATTCCTGAAGCTTTATTACAATTCGAAGGTCAAACTAAGGCTAAATTAGGAACTCCTATTGCTAGAACTGTAGTAGAAAGTATCGTTAGTGAAAAACTACAATTCTTCTTAGAAGAAAATAAAGCAATTGCTACCAACATTTTAGAAAAAATGGTTAAAAGTAAGAATGTTAGAGAAATAGCAAGAAAAGCTCGTGAAGAAGCTCGAAATGGTAAAGCTAATAATAAAAAAGAAAGAGCTTTAAGTGGTAAACTTACTCCTGCTCAAACTAAGAATGCTAAAAAGAATGAATTATTCTTAGTAGAAGGGGATTCAGCGGGTGGATCAGCTAAGCAAGGAAGAGATAGAACCTTCCAAGCTATCTTACCATTGCGTGGTAAAGTTATAAATACAGAAAAAGCTAGATTAGAAGATATATTAAAAAATGAAGAAATCAATACTATTATCCATACTATTGGAGCAGGTGTTGGAAGTGATTTTGAAGTAGCGGATGCTAATTATGATAAAGTAATAATTATGACCGATGCTGATGACGATGGAGCACATATTCAAATTTTATTGTTAACTTTCTTCTACCGTTATATGAAGCCTTTAATAGAAGCAGGTAAACTTTATATAGCTATGCCACCATTATATAAATTAAGTAGTGGTAAAAACTTCATTTATGCATGGACTGATGAAGAAAGAAAACAATATTTACAAGCAAATAAAGATAAAAAGATTGAAACTCAAAGATATAAAGGGTTAGGGGAAATGAACGCCGATCAACTATGGGATACAACAATGGACCCTAATACCCGTAATTTAATTAAAGTAAATATCAACGATGTTGCACTAACAGAAAAAAGAGTTAGTGTTCTAATGGGTGATAAAGTTGAACCAAGAAGAGAATGGATTGACGAAAATGTTGTATTCTCATTAGAAGACGATTATGAAATAGCTTAATGGGGGATATATGGGAAAAGAATATTCAGAAAATTTTTATAAGAATGCTAAAGCTGGTTGTACTTTTTCAATGAAGACAATATTTGATGCAAGAGTTGAAGGAGAAGAAAATATTCCAGAGGAAGGACCTGTTGTTCTAGTGGGTAATCATATTAGTATAATTGATATACCATTTCTTTATTATGCGTCACCACGTGAAGTAAGAATAATGGGTAAAAAAGAAATATTTAAGATACCTGTTCTTTCAACAATGGCACAGAAAATGGGAGCTTTCCCAGTAGATCGTGGTAATAACGATATTCAAGCAGTAAAAAGAAGTTTAGCTACTTTAAGGAATGGTGAAGTTTTAGGAATATTTGCAGAAGGTCATCGCAATAATGGTGAAGAATTACTACCCTTTCATGAGGGGGCTGCAACATTTGCCATTAGAATGAAAGCACCTGTCGTACCATTTGGAATAAGTGGAGAATATCACATTAGAAGTGGAATAATTCTTCGCTTTGGTGAAGCTATCCAGTTTGCTGGTTGTAAAGCAGATGAAGCAACTGAATATATTAGAAACAAAGTTATGGAATTAAAAAGGAGATAATGCTTTAAATCTCTCTTTTTTTTTGGTATAATTAACTAGGTGAGACTATGCAAGAAGTATTAAAAAAGATATATGATTACGCTTTGGAAGAAATAATGGGTGAAAGATTTGGAAGATATGCTAAGACAATTATCCAAGATCGTGCCATCCCTGATGTAAGAGATGGATTAAAACCTGTTCAAAGAAGAATCTTATATGCAATGTACAAATCTAAAAATACCTATGATAAATCATATAAAAAATGTGGGGAAACCGTAGGAGAAGTAATGGGTAAATACCATCCTCATGGGGATTCTAGTATTTATGATGCAATGATTAGAATGAGTCAATGGTGGAAACAAAATACCATTTTAATAGATGTTCATGGTAATAATGGTTCAATGGACGGGGATAGTGCTGCGGCCTATCGTTATACTGAAGCAAAACTATCAAGTATAAGTAATGAACTATTAAAGGATTTAGAAAAAGATACAGTTATTTGGGCACCAAATTATGCAGATACATTTTGGGAACCAACAGTATTACCATCAAAATTTCCTAACCTTTTAGTTAATGGTACAAATGGAATTAGTGCAGGTTATGCTACTAATATTCCACCTCATAATTTAAGTGAAATAATTGAAGCAACTGTTAAGAGAATTGATAATCCTAATTGTCATTTAGATACTATTTTAGATATTGTTAAAGGCCCAGATTTTCCAACTGGTGGGATTGTTGAAGGAAAAAATGGTATTAAAGATGCTTATGAAACAGGCCGTGGAAAGGTTATTGTCAGAGCTAAAATAAACATTGAAAAGAATAAGAAATTAGATCAAGTTATTATTACCGAAATTCCTTATGATGTTAATAAAGGAAATTTAGTAAAACGAATTGATGAAATAAGACTTGATAAAAAAATAGATGGTATTAGTGAAGTAAGAGATGAATCAGATCGTGAAAATCCAGTAAGAATTGTTATTGATTTAAAAGAAGATAGTAATCAAGAACTAATTTTAAATTACTTATTAAAAAATACTGAATTACAAATTTCTTATAATTATAATATGGTTTCAATTGTTAATAATCGTCCAATGACTTTAGGAATATTACCAATATTGGATGCTTATATTGCCCATCAAAAAGAAATAATTACAAGAAGAACAGAATTTGATTTAAAACATGCTAAAGCAAGAGTTCATATAGTAGAAGGTTTAGTAAAAGCTTTATCAATATTAGATGAAGTAATTGCTACTATTCGTAAAAGTAAAAACAGAGCTGATGCTAAAAATAATTTAATTGTGGAATATGCTTTTACTGAAGAACAAGCAGAAGCTATTATTCTTTTACAATTATATAAATTAACAAATACTGATGTCACAGAATTATTAGAAGAACAAAGAAATCTAAATATAATAATAAAAGGATTAGAAGCTATTTTAAGTGATCCTGAAAAACTCAAATCAGTTATTAAAGATGAATTAAGAAAGATTAAGAAAGAATATGGTACTGAACGTAAAACAGAAATCAAAGATGAAATAACTGAAATAAAAATAGATACCACATTAATGATATCTAAGGAAGATTGTATTGTTATAGTAACAAACGAAGGTTATGTTAAAAGAGTATCTAAGAGAAGTTATAATTCCAATGATGATGATACTTTAGTAAAAGAAAGTGATTATGTTATAGGATTATATGAAATGAATACAACAGATACCTTATTATTATTCACTGACTTAGGTAATTATTTATATATTCCTGTTCATGAATTACCTGACCTTAAATGGAAAGAATTAGGTAAACATGTTAGTAATATTGTTAGAATTACTCCAGAAGAAAATATCATTGGTAGTTTACCAGTATATGACTTTGATCAAGAAGAATATATTACAATATTTACTAAGAATGGTATGATTAAAAAGACTAAATTAGATGAATTTAAAGTTCAAAGATATTCTAAACCAATTATTGCTATTAAATTAAAAGATAATGACTTAGTAGTTGGTATCACAAATAGTAATGGAACAGATATCCTAGTTGCTACTAAAAATGGTTATGCTTTAAGATATAATACATCTGAAATTAGTCCAACTGGTGTTAAAGCAGCAGGTGTCAAATCAATTAATTTAAAAAATGACTATGTTGTTAGTTCAGTATTATTCAATGATTCAGAATATTTAATGGTTATTACTGATAAGAATACTGGTAAGAGAATAAAAATATCAGAGTTTGAAAAAACTACGAGAGCTCGTAAGGGTATCCTTTTAGTAAGAGATGTTAAAACTAATCCATATCATATTCTTAAAACATTTATCTTTAATTCAAAAGATATGTTAGGTTTAAAAACAGATAATGATATCATTTATATAAAACCAACTGAATTACCAATTGCTGATCGTTATTCAACTGGTTCAAATATATCAAAAGATAATATTAGAGAAGTGTTTATTGAATCAACACTTTCAAAAAAAGATAATATTAAAGAAGAAGTAGTAGAAGAAAAAGAAGAACCAGTCTCTTTAGAGACAATTGATGAGAGAATTATGACTATTGATGATTTTCTAGATGACTTTAAAATTTAACCTTTTTGGTTAAATTTTTTTATATCTTTTTAATGATATTTTTGATATACTGTTAATAGTAGAGGAGTATATATATGTTTAAAAAAGTTGGATTATTTGTTGTATTATTTTTTATAAATATTATAAATATTAATGCTTATACTGACAGTATTGATAAAATAAGTATGGATGTTTTTATTGATGATGATGGTAGAGCTTATGTTGTAGAAACATGGGATACAGAAGTTGCTTCTGGTACTGAAAATTATAAAGTATTTGATAACTTACAAACATCAGAAATACAAAACTTTGTTGTTACCGATGAAACAGGTACTATTTATCAATTTTTAGATAATTGGAATATAAATGCTTCACGTGAAGAAAAGAAAAATAAAAGTGGTATTGTTTATACTGGCAGTGGTGTTGAACTATGTTGGGGAGTAGGAGACTTTGGTCAACGTAGATATGTACTAAGTTATGAAATAACCAATTTTGTTCAACAATATAACGATGCTCAAGCAATATATTTTGGGTTAATATCATATGGTATGAATCCAACACCAAAGAATGTTGAGATAACTATTAGCTCTGATCATAACTTTAAAGAAATAGGAGCTCTTCTTTGGGGATATGGTTATGAAGGAATTGCCGATATTGTTGATGGTAATATCGTTCTTAAAAATACTAAAGAATTAAGTAGTTCTAATTATGTAACATTCTTAGTTCAATTACCAAGTAATACTTTTAATACAACTGATTATGTTAATGACAGTTTTGATAATTTATTTAAACAAGCTGAAGTGGGTGTGGAAACTAATACTCCTATTTGGTATGTCATATTAAGTATTTTGATAGTAGTGATACAATTTATAATAGTTATTGCTGCGGTAATAGGAAGCTTTATTTATTATAAAAAGACTAATGTTAAAATGACTTTGCCTAATATAAAAGATACTAATTACTATCGTGATATACCATGTAATAAAGATATATTTAGAGCTTATGCAATTGGTAAATTAAGTGGATTAGTTACTGAAAAGTCTAATTTAATTGGTGCTATCTTATTAAAATGGGTTAAAGAAAGTAAAGTAACTTTCATCGAAGTAGAAGGTGGATTTTTCACTAAAGGTGATAAAAATGCTATTGATTTATCACAACCTTTTTACTCAGATAATGTTTATGAAGTAGAATTATATGATATGTTTGTTAAAGCTTCTAAGGGAAATAAAGCTCTTGAAAAAAATGAATTTTCAAAATGGTATATGAGTAACTATACAACTGTCAATAATTGGTTTAATAAAATTGAGAAAGATATGAAAATGAAATTTGAGAGTGAAGGCTTAATAACAAAAGAAACATCTAAAGCATTAAATTTTATTCCATATCAAAAAGATGTATATACGGATAAAATAAAGGAAGAAGCAATTGCTTTTCAAGGATTGAAAAGGTATTTAAAAGAATTTACCTTAATTAATGAAAAAAATGTAATCTCTGTTCATTTGTGGGAGGAATATTTAATATTTGCTCAATTATTAGGAATAGCTGATGAAGTTGAACAACAATTTAAGAAACTATATCCTGATATTGCTGAACAAACAACGATTAACCATAATAATATTGGATATATTAATATGTATACTGGAATTATGGTACGAAATAACCAAATAATATCTTCACGTCGTAGTAGTGGTGGTGGAGGATTCAGTAGTATTGGCGGTGGCGGAGGCTCTCGTGGTGGGGGCGGAGGAGGCGGACGTCGATAATTTTTCAAATATGTTTAAACATTTCGTTATAATTTCATATATTATTATAGGTGGTTATAATGGGAAATTTAGAAGAATTTAAAGCGTTTGTCAAAAAAAATCCGTCATTAATTAAATATGTAAAAAATAATGAAATGACTTGGCAAAAATTTTATGAAATGTATAACTTATATGGTGAAGAAGAATCAGCTTGGAGTGACTATCGTAGTACTAGAAGTGCTGAAGCAGTTCAAGCTGTAGCAACAGGTGCAACATTAGGTGGATTTTTGAATTGGTTAAAAGGTATTAATTTGGATGCAGTTCAAGAAGGAGTTAATAATATACAAAGGGTGGTAGGAGTATTAGGAGATTTAAGTTCAAAAGATACTACTACTACACCAAAAGAGGAATACAAGCCTCGTCCTTTGTATAAACATTTTGATGATTAATGACATTAGATATTCAATATAAGATAAAAAGTAATCCCAATTATTTAAAATATCTAAGAGAAAAATCTTATTGGTATAAAATATTGAATCGTAATCCAAATTTATTTAATACCTTTGTTGAAGAAGTAAAAACTAATTATCGACTTAGACCAGGCGATCGTATTAGTAGAGCACTAGAATATATAGATATGTTTCAAACAATAATAACATCATTAAAATAAAAGAGGTGGATTATGCGAATTATTAGTGGTAAATATAAGGGACGTAAAATAAAAGGATTTGATATTGAAGGCACAAGACCAACAATGGATCGTATTAAGGAATCAATGATAGCGATGATTCAAAATAAAATAAAAGATAGTATATGCTTAGATCTATTTAGTGGTAGTGGATCAATAGGACTTGAATTTTTAAGTAACGGTGCAAAAAGTTGCTATTTTGTTGATAGCAATATAAAGGCTATTGATGTACTAGATGACAATATTAAAACATTAAATGTTGATGATGAATTTTACATGTTACAAAAAGATTATCATGATGCATTAAAGCATTTTAAAGATAATAATATAACTTTTGATATCATATTTTTAGATCCTCCATATAAGGATAATTTTATTAATGATTCATTAGATAAAATAGTTGAATATAAATTATTAAATATGGGCGGAGTAGTAATGTGTGAATATGAAACGGAAGCAGTAAATAATAAAGATTTAACTTTAATGAAAGAACGCAAATATGGTAGTAAATATATTAAAATATATAAAAATTAAAAACTTTGAATAAAAGTTTTTTTTATTTTAAAAAGGATATTACATCTCTTCTCAGTATGATATTAGTGAGGAGGTGAGATATGCTTAAAAGATATCCTTTTATTAGACAAGAAGGAATTAAAGATTGTGGTTGTGCATCATTATCAATGATCATAACTTACTACCGTGGTTACATCAGTTTAGAAAGATTAAGAGATATGACTAAAACTACTAAGAGTGGTACAAATGCTTATAATTTAATTGAAACAGCTAAAGAACTTGGATTTGAAGCTAAGGGAATTAGGACAAGCTTAAATGAAGTAAGTGAACATAATTTAGTCTTACCATGTATAGCTCATGTTACTATTAATAATAGTTATAAACATTATGTGGTTATATATGAAATTAATTATAATAAAGAGTACATAATAATTGGCGATCCCGCTGATAAAATTAAAAAAATAACATTTAAAGAATTTAATGAGATATGGAATAAAATATTAATTGTTTTATATCCAATTAAACCAATTGCAATACATAATAAACAATCTGTTACAAATTTTATAACAACAATACTTATCCCCTATAAAAAATACCTATTTGAAATATGGATGTTTTCTCTGTTAATTACAATATTTTCAATCGGTTCATCTTTTTATTTCAAATATATGATAGATAGTATTTCTTACTCTAAGAATTATTTGTTATTTTTATTCATTATTTTTACTAGCATTTTGATATTGAAGAACATAACAATTTTCTTTAGAAATACACTATTAATTTATCTTAATCAAAAGATCGATTTGATTTTAACTACTAATACTTTTAAGCAAATTATTTCACTCCCTTATCATTATTATCGAAATAGAACTACAGGAGAAGTACTGTCTAGGATTACTGATCTTTATTCTGTAAGGGAAATGATTAGTAAAGTAGCGTTAAATCTTTTTGTTGATTTACCATTAACATTAATATCTTTAATTACTCTCTATTATATTAATAGTACTTTATTTGGAATATCATTTACTATCTTATTATTATATATATTAATAGTTTTTATATATCGAAATATATTAAATAAATACATTAATGTTGCTCAAAAAAACAAGGCAGAAATAACATCTTGTTTAGTTGAAAGTATAAGTGGATTTGAAGTAGTAAAAGGTTTAAACATAAGTAATAAAATAAAAGATAAATTTGAAAAAAAGTATGTAAAACTATTAAAAGATAATTTTAAATTTGATCACTTAATAAACAGTCAATTTTTATTAAAATCATTAATAAATGATGTGGGTCAAATAATAATAATTTTGATTGGTTGTTCTTTAATAATTGATGGAGAAATGACATTAGGTAGTTTACTAACTTTTAATGCTATTTTATTTTATTTTTTAGAACCAATTAGAAATATTATTGATTTAGATATAAACATAAAAGAAGCTAAGAATGCCTTGAAAAGGATATTAGAAATATTTATATATAAAAGGGAAAATGGTTTTATTGAAAATAAAATAAACGGTAATATTAGATTTAACAATTTATCATATGCTTATGATAATGTTAATGAGATTTTAAAAAATATTAACTTTGAGATTAAAGTTAATAATAAGGTTTTAATTATAGGTAGAAGTGGAAGTGGAAAGAGTACTATTCTGAAGTTAATTAAAAAATACTATCCTATCAAACGGGATAGTATTTATATAAATAATGTAGATATAAATGATATTAAGAATATGGAAGATATTAGTTATATATCGCAGCAAGAAATGCTATTTACTGATACACTTTATAATAATTTAACTATTTCAGGTTGTAAAAGTAACAATCAACTTTTAGAAATATCTAAATTATGCTATATAGATGAAATTATTAGGGATAACAATTTAGGATATAACATGCTTATTGAGGAAAATGGCTTTAATATTTCAGGTGGTCAAATGCAAAGAATTGTTTTAGGTAGAACTTTGTTAAAACCATTTAAAACTTTATTAATAGATGAAGGATTAAATCAAGTTGATATAAATTTAGAAAGAAAAATCTTAAAAAATATTTTCAATAAATATAAAAATAAAACAATTATTGTAGTATCACATCGCTTAGAAAATATGGATTTATATGATCAAGTAATTGAATTAGAAAATGGAATGATAAAGAGAAATGTGTGTAAAAATGGAAACTATTGATGTTTTTTATAATTCATCTTTAATTTTAGAAAGAAAACGACCATTATATATCCTTTCTTATTTAACTATAATTATCTTCGTTATTTTACTTGCTTTATTAATTAGTATTTTTTATAAATATAATCCATACAAGAAATATTTAGGTAGAGTAATTATTACTGAAAGTGATTTCTATATTAAGATGCAGGTGGAGGAAAATGAAATCCCTTTGTTGAATAATAATTTTATAATTAATAATGAAAATTATAGTTATAAAATTACAGGTATAAGTGATATTGCATATATAGGAGATAATCTAAAAAAGTATTATGAAGTTACAATAGAAAGTAATATAGACGATAATTTGATTATTCAAAACAATATAATAAACATAAATCTAAAATTACCAAAAACAACATTATTTAAAGAATTGATAAAAAAAGTAAAGAAAGGGTTGAAATGATGAATGAATTAAGTAAAAATGAATTACAACAAATTACTGGTGGAGGAATTGGCATAGGATTAATGATCTGTGCGGGAATTGTATTTATAATTGGAGTTATTGATGGTTATGTAAGACCATTAAAATGTAATAAATAGTATGATATTATAGTTTTTGAGAATGCATACATTAAGTAATTATATATGAAAAGAAATTATTAGGAGGAACAATGACATTAAAGAAGGAAGAACTATTATTAATTGAAGGTGGAGTAAGTGTTTCTGGAACTTTTATAAACTCTTTAGTACGTGGTATTAATTCAATCCTAGATTTAGGTAGAAGTGTAGGAACTGCTATAAGAAGAATTGGTGGAAATAAATTATGTCCATTTTAGATTATATAAAAAAGAATAAAAAAAATATCATTACGATAACAGTTATAATGCTCACACCATTTATTTTACCTTTACTGACAACATTAATAGAAATAATATATCATTATGGAACTTATGTTGGGACCTTTGCAAGGTCGATTAGTACTGGTAACGGTTGTTTTTAAAGGGATTTATCCCTTTTTTTATTTAAAATGTGCGAAAACATTATTTAATAAAAAAATTTGTTGTATTATATAGTGATAAGTGTTATAATGTCTATGGATGAAGGGAGGGATATTAATGACAAAAGTTGTTGTTCGCAATGGTAATGTTGATGGTGCACTAAGAACTTTTAAACAAAAAAATGTTAAAGATGGCCTCCTAAAAGCAGTTCGTGAAAGACAAGAAGGTTATATGAAACCTGGAGTCAAAAAGAGAAAAGCTAAGAAAGAAGCTATTAAAAATAGTCATAAAAGAGAAAAAAACTATAATTAATGAGCCTTATGGCTCTTTATTAATAGGAGGTTAATTATGAGAGAAAGAATTTTAAGTGATATTGTTAAAGCTATGAAAAGTAGTGATAAAAAAGTTTTATCTGTTTTGAGAATGGTAAAAGGTGCTATTGAATTAGAAGAAATAAGACTAAAGAAGGAATTAAATGATGAAGAAGTAATTCAAATTATTTCTAAACAAATAAAATCTAGAAAAGAGTCTATTGAATTCTTTGAAAGAGGAAATCGTGAAGATTTAATTAATGCAACCAAAGGTGAAATTGAAATATTGGAAAAATATTTACCTGAACAAATGAGTATAGATGAAATAAACGAAATCATTGATGAGGCATTCTTAAATATTAAACCTACAGGTCCTTCTGATATGGGTAAAATAATGGCTATTATTGCTCCACTTGTAAAAGGAAAAGCTGATTTAGGAATAGTCAACAAAATAATTAAGGAAAAGTTAAGTAGTATTTAACTTTTTTTATTTTATTTGACATAATATGGTACAATATTATCTAGAAGGAATGATAGTATGAGTCAAGTTACAGGATTAATTTTAACATTAATAGTTGGTTTATCTATTATTTTAGGTACAATCATTGTATTCAAAATGAAAAATAGTGAAAAATTAATTAGTTTGTCTGTTAGTATTGCTTTTGGGGTAATGATAAGTTTAATTATATTTGACTTACTACCTGAGGCATTTGAATTAATAGATTATGACTTTGGTATAAAGAAAATATTTATTATTATTGGTTTATCATTAATAGGTATTTTTATATTGAAATTGTTTGATTTATTTATTCCAAATCATGGACATAATCACAAACATAGACATGATGAAGAAGAGCATCTATATCATATAGGTATAGTATCAAGTATTGCCCTAGTACTTCATAACATTATTGAAGGAATGGCTTTATATAGTGCAGCTATAACATCAATAAGTTTAGGTTGGTTACTTGCATTAGGAATAGGATTACATAATCTTCCTTTAGGTATGGTTATAACCTCAGCTTTTTATTTAACTAATAAAAGTGTCAAAAAAACATTTATAATCAGTTTTTTAATTTCTATATCTACTTTTTTTGGAGGTCTTATTATGTACTTCCTAAATCTAAATGGAAATTATATTAATGATTACTTTTTAGGAGTTCTTATTTGTATAACATTAGGAATGATTTTCTATATTGCTATATTTGAATTATTACCTAAGATAATAGAAGACAAAAACAAGAAATTATCAGTTGTTGGAGTCATTATTGGTATTTGTATTATCTTGATTCATTATTTTTTATAAAAATATTAAAAGATATATTGTATATTATGTAAAGTATATCTTTTTTTTGTTGCATCTAAAAGGCAAAAGATTGCTAACAATAATTATTTATGGTATATTATATTTAATAGTAGGAGGCATAGTATGGCAGTAAAAAAAGGTTTTACTTTAGTAGAATTACTAGGTGTAATAATATTACTTGGTATAGTAGGATTAATTGTAGTACCTTCTATTACTAAGTTAGTAAAAGATGCGAGACAGGATTTATACGATAATCAAGTGAAAACCATAGAAGAAAGTGCTCGTAAATGGGGAATTCAAAATACAGAATTATTAGGACGAGATACTTCAGCGTATATAGGTTTAACGGAACTAATTAACGATGGATTTATTGAACAAGATTCAGTTAAGGATCCTAGAACTAGCGAAGATATGAATGGTTGCGTGGTAATAAGTTATACTTCAACAAGTAATAAATACAAGTATATATATGATGAAAGACCATGTATAGAAATAGACGATACACGCAGTATGACAGCAGCTGATTCACAATATGCTTGTTACAACTTTGATAAAACTACAGGGACAATTATTAGTTATGATGTAGATAACTCAAATTGTTTAAGTGATGTTGTTATACCAAATAGAATTGATGGTGTAATAGTAAGACATATAGGTCCAGCTGCATTCATTAATGCAACTACTCAAAATTGTTATGATTTTGATAACGATGTTACGACCTCTGTAGCTTATGATTATGTTAGAAATGATGCTGACATTTATGAAGGATGTTGGTATGATCCTACGCCAGCTACAGTTAAAATCACTAGTGTTACTTTACCCAAGTATTTAGAATCAATTGGTACTTCTGCTTTTGCAGAAAATAGTATTAAAAAATTGAATTTTACTAATTTAGATAATTTAACAACGATAAATGATGCGGTTTTCTATGGAAATGCAATTACTTCTGTAACATTTGATGGTGTTCCTAACTTAAGTAATATTGGATCATATACATTTAGTTCTAACTATATAACCAGTTTAAATTTAAGTACATTAATTAATTTAGAGGTTGTAGATTACGAAAGTTTTGCTAATAATAGTATAGCTTCATTAACATTAGGAAAACTTCCTGACTTTAGATATATGGGTGATTATGCTTTTTCTAATAATAATATAACATCATTATCATTAAATCTACCAAAATTAGAATATATAGGTAGAGGTGCTTTTAGATATAACAATCTTTATTCTTTAACACTAGAAAATCTACCATCATTAGATAAAATCGAACATGAAGCATTTGCTAATAATCAAATTGGCACTTTAATACTAAGAAACTTAACGGAATTAGATTTTATGTGTTATGGAGTATTTACTGACAATAATATATCATCTTTAACTATGCAAAACTTACCACAATTATATAGTATTGCTAATGCTACATTTAACTATAATAGCTTAACTTCAGTAAGCTTTGCAAATGTTCCACACATAGAATCTATAGGGTCTGAAGCATTTGAAAATAATAATATTAGTTCACTAGATTTATCAATGCTTTCAAATTTAACAAGTATAGGATATGAAGCATTTGAAGATAATCGTATTAATTCAGTAAATTTAACTGGGCTTACTCATTTAGCAACAATCGATTGGGAAGCTTTCTATGGTAATAAATTATCAACTGTTTCAATACCTGCTTCAGTAACAACACTTGGTGCTAATGCCTTTTATCAGGATGCAGCTTATCCATGGAGTAGTGTTACTATTGGAGCTAATGCAACTAATTTAGTGACAAGATTTAACACTAATTGGACTGGTATTGGATGGCCAAGTAATTTAATGCCTTCATAGAATTTGAATTATAAAAGATAGATTTTATCTATCTTTTCTTTACCTGAACAAATGTTTATGGTAAAATTAATATGGTGGTAATATGGATAGAATAATTATGCATATTGATGTTAATAATGCTTTCCTATCGTGGACAGCAGTCGATTTGTTAAATAATGGTAGTAAATATGATATAAGAAATAGTTATGCTGTTATTGGTGGTGATGAATCTAAAAGGCATGGAATTGTTCTTGCTAAGTCTAATGCAGCTAAGAAATTGGGTATTTATACTAGTGAAACACTATATAGTGCTAGAAAAAAGTGCCCAGGATTAAGAGTATATCCACCAAATCATAAGTTTTATCAAGAAATGTCAAATAAACTATTTAAATTAATTAGTAATTATTCACCAGACATCGAACAGTTTAGTATTGATGAATGCTTTATAGATTATACAAAAGTTAGAAACCTACATGGTGATCCTTTATCATTTGCATATAAGCTAAAAGATGAAATAAAAAACTCTTTAGGTTTTACAGTTAATATTGGTATAGGTAACAATAAATTATGTGCAAAAATGGCTGGTGATTTTTCTAAGCCTGATAAAGTACATACCTTATATATGAATGAGGTAAATGAAAAGATGCACCCTTTACCAATTGGCGATTTATTTGGTATTGGTAAAAAGAGTAGTGCAAAATTAAAGGAATTAGGAATTAATACAATAGGTGATTTAAGTCTAACTAATCCTAATCTTCTATATAAGCATTTTAAAAATCAATCTTACCATATGATAGAAATAGCTAATGGGATAGATAATAGTGAGGTAGTTACAGAATATACAGAGTCAAAAGGAATAAGTAATTCAACTACTGTTTCTTATGATTTAACTAATAGAAATGAGATATATCAAGTAATAGAATCACTAGTGGATAATGTAACAATTGATCTAAGAAAAGAAAAAAGATATGCATCCACAGCTGCAATAATACTTAAGGACAAAGACTTTAAAAGTTATTCTCATCAGACAAAATTAGTTAATGCCAGTAATAATACTAAAGAAATATTAGAAATTACTAAGAAATTATTTGATGATGTATGGAATAATGAACCAATTAGATTGGTAGGAGTTAGATTAGATAACTTAACTAATAGAGTCAATCATCAAGTATCACTATTTGATAGTATTGAAGTAAAAGAAAAAGAAGATAAACTAGAGACTGTAGTAGATGAACTTAAAACAAAATATGGAAGTAGTATTATTAAAAAGGCTAGTTTATATAAGAAGAATAAACATAGTAGATAAAGAAAGAGGAAGTTATGAATACAAATATAATAAAACAAATAAGTTTAAATTTAAACATCAAAGAAAATCAAGTAGCAAGTACTTTAAAATTACTAGAAGAAGGGAATACTATTCCTTTCATTTCAAGGTATCGTAAAGAAGTAACAGGTGCTTTAGATGAAGAACAAATTAGAAGTATAAATGAATATTATCTTTATCAAGTAAATTTATTAAAGAGAAAAGAAGATGTTATTAGACTAATTGAAGAAAAAGGTCTAATGACTGAAGAATTAAGAAATCAAATATTATCTTCAGAAAAATTAGTAGAAGTTGAAGATTTATATCGACCATTTAAAGAAAAGAAGAAAACAAAAGCTACAGAAGCTATTAGAATGGGATTGGAACCTTTGGCTAATGAATTACTATCTTTTCCAACTACTGGTTCGATAAAAGAATTAGCTAGTAAATATCTTAATGAAGAAGTTAAGACAATTGAAGAAGCTATTGCGGGAGCTAGTTATATTATAAGTGAAAATATAAGTGATGAAGCTTTATATCGTAAGTGGATAAGAACCAATACTTATTTATATGGAATGATTATATGTAAAAGGAAGAAAGATGCTGTTGATGAAAATAAGACATATGAGATGTATTATGATTATCAAGAAAGTATAAAGAATATTAAACCTCATCGTACTCTAGCCATTAATCGTGCTGAAAAGGAAAAGGTAATTAATGCTAGTATTGATATAGATGAATTAAAAATATTATCTTATTTAGAAGGAAAAGTTATTGGAAATAAGGTATCATTTGTTAACAACGTAATTAAAGATGCTATTAAGGATAGTTATAAGAGATTAATTGCGCCAAGTATTGAAAGAGAAATAAGAAGTGATATTACTGAAGTTGCAGAAGTCGTAGCTATTGATAACTTTGGTAAAAATCTAGAAAAGCTATTATTACAACCTCCAATGAAAGATAAGATAGTATTAGGTTTTGATCCAGCATATCGTACTGGCTGTAAATTAGCAGTCATTGATGTAACTGGAAAGAAAATAGATATTACAGTTATATACCCACATGAACCTAAAAATGAATATGAGAAAAGTAAGAAAACTGTTCTTGATTTAATTGATAAATATAATATTGATATTATTGCTATTGGTAATGGAACAGCTTCAAGAGAAAGTGAAACTTTTATTGTTGATGTTATTAAAGAATCTAAAAGAAAAGTTGAGTATATTATTGTTAATGAAGCAGGTGCTAGTGTTTATTCAGCATCTAAATTAGCAATTAACGAATTTCCTGATTTACATGTTGAGGAAAGAAGTGCTATTAGTATTGGTAGAAGATTACAAGATCCACTCAGTGAATTAGTTAAAATAGATCCTGAGAGTATAGGAGTTGGTCTATATCAACACGATGTTGCAAATAAAAAATTAACTGAATCTTTAGACTTTGTTGTTAGTAAAGCTGTTAATTCAGTTGGAGTTAATATAAATACAGCAAGTGCCTCTTTATTAAAATATGTTTCGGGAATAACTAAGAAAAATATTGATAAGATTTTAGAATATCGAGATAGTAAAGGTAAGATTAAATCTCGAGAAGAAATTAAGAAGGCTAAATTACTTGGAAATGAAACTTATGAACAAGCAATAGGATTTTTAAGAATAGTTGATGGAAATAATGTTTTAGATGTTACTGGTATTCATCCGGAAAGTTATGATATTACACTTAATTTATTAAAAGAGTTAAATTTAACTACTAATGATATAGGTACTAATAAATTAATTGAAGCTTTTAAAGATTTTGATAAAAATAAATATAAAGATATTCTTAAAACAGACATATACACTTTAGAAGATATTGTTAAGTCACTTATTAAACCAAATCGTGATCCGAGAGATGAAATGGTTAAACCTTTACTTAGAAGTGATATTTTACATATTGAAGACTTAGTAGTTGGAATGAAATTACAAGGAACGGTTAGAAATGTTGTTGATTTTGGAGTATTTATTGATATTGGACTAAAGAATGATGGTTTGGCACATATATCTAAATTAACTAACCGTTATATTAAACATCCAATGGAAGTAGTGAGTGTAGGGGATATTGTTGACTGTTACGTTGATGATATTCATACTGATAAAAATAAAGTGTCATTATCCTTGATTGAACCAATTAAATAAAAATGGTATAATCTTATATAATTGGAGGAATATATGAAAAGAATAATGTTATTTATTGTTTTAGTGTTATTTGCCTTTATTGATAATGTAAAAGCTGATGGTGTTGGTGCAACAATCTCAGTAACAGGTAACAAATATCCGGGAAGTGATATAACAATAATAGTTACAACTACTGGAGTTTCTGAAACAGATTCAATAGCTAGTTATGATATTAATTTATCAGTTAATTCATTATTAACTTTTAAATCATGTAAAGATAGAAGTAATCAATCATTAAGTTCGCCATCTGTTTCTGAGACATTTTCTTTAACTGCTAATACACCGTTGCTTACTTGTACATATACTATTTCGAGTTATGCAGCAGTTGGGACAACCATTCCAGTTAGTTTTACTGAGTCTATTTTAACTAAAAGTGATGAAAGTGGAGTTTTATTAACTGAAACTCAAAATATTGTTGTACAAAAATTGTTATCATCAATTGCAACTTTAAATAGTTTAACTGTTGATAAGGGAACATTATCTCCAACATTTAATAAAGATATTCTTTCATATAATGTAACTGTTGATGGTGGAATTGAAGCAATCATTATATCAGCATTGAAAACGGATGCCTCTTCAACAGTATCTGGCCTTGGACAAAAAACTTTAAACTACGGTAATAATAAGTTTAATATTATTGTTACTGCTGAAAATAAAACACAAAAAACTTATGTTGTAAATGTTAATAGGGCAGATGATCGTTCTAATGATTCTACTTTAAAATCTTTAACTATTACATCAGAAACCTTAAGCCCAACCTTTAAATCTTCCATTAAAGAATATATGATGACTGTAAAGGGTAATGTTGAAGATCTTGATGTAAAAGCAGTAGCAAATTCCAGTAAAGCAACTGTAAAAGTTGAAGGTAACTATGAATTGATAGAAGGTTTAAATATTATAACCATTACTGTTACAGCAGAGAATGGTACTAAATCTGAATATAGAATAACTGTAACTAAGGAAGGAAATAAAGAAGTTGCAGTTACTAATCAAAAAGAAAATCAGACGAAAGAAGTGGCAAAAGAAGCTACTAGTAGGGATTATAGTATGTTATTATATGTTATAATGGCTGGTACATTAGTATTACTAATTGCTTTAGGTATTTATATTTTAATGGTAGTAGATAAAAAGCCAAATAAAATGTGATATTTTGTATATAATTATAATGTTGGAATATTTTAAAGAAGAATGTAAAAATTCTTCTTTAAAAATTAGTAAGTGGTATAATTTAATAGTTATATCTAGAATAGGAGAAAAATATGCTTGAATTAAAAAAGATAAAAAAGAGTTATACTACGGGGAACTTTACACAACATGCCCTTAAAGATCTTACAGTTACATTTCGTAAAAATGAATTTGTTAGTATTTTAGGACCAAGTGGTAGTGGTAAAACAACTTTGTTAAATATAATCGGTGGATTAGATCGTTATGATAGTGGTGATTTAATTATAAATGGTAAATCTACTAAGAAATTCAAAAATGAAGATTGGGATGCATATCGTAATAATTGTATTGGATTTGTATTTCAAAATTATAACTTAATTAGCCATATAACTGTTTTAGAAAATGTTGAAATGGGTATGACTTTAAGTGGTGTTTCAAAAAGAAATAGAAGAAAAGTAGCTAAGGAAGTACTAGATAAAGTTGGATTAAGAGATCATATTCATAAGAAGCCAAATCAATTATCTGGTGGTCAAATGCAAAGGGTTGCTATTGCTAGAGCCTTAGCAAATGATCCTGACATTGTTTTAGCTGATGAACCAACTGGAGCATTAGATTCAGCAACCAGTGTCCAAATAATGGATTTAATTAAAGAAATATCTAAAAATAAATTGGTTATTATGGTTACTCATAATTCAAAATTAGCATACACTTATGCTAATAGAATTATTGAATTAGAAGATGGAGAACTAAGAAGTGACTCTAATCCTATAACGGGAAATGATGGAGATGGAAACTATAATATTAGAAGAACAGCAATGAATTTCTTCGCAGCTTTAAAGTTATCTTTTAATAATATTGTAACGAAAAAGGGAAGAACTTTATTAACGGCTTTTGCATCTAGCATAGGTATTATTGGAATTGCCTTAATATTATCACTATCAAATGGTTTTGATAAACAAATCGATAAATTTGAATCAGAAACTATTTCATCTTTTCCAATCATGATTAGTCAAACAAGTATGGAATTAGATGTTGAGCAAATAAAGAAACATCGTAATGATACTTTAGGATTGGGTGATGATAAATTTCCTGATATTCAAGTTATATATCCATATGAATCAATTGCTGAAACTTCTATTCATATTAATAAGTTTAATGATGAATATATGAATTATTTATCAAAACTAGATAATACTTTATTAACTGGTGTTTCTTATACGAGAATGACTGCTTTGAACTTATTCAAAAAGGAAAATGATAAGATTATTCCAATTAATACTAATATGGCTAGTTTTCAAACCATCCCTAAGAGAGTAGATAATTCTAAAGCAAGTTATTTAGAAAAAAATTATGATTTATTATATGGTTCATATCCTAAAAATAAAGAAGATATTATTCTTATTGTTAATACTGCTAATAGATTAAATAATATAACAATTGAGGCATTAGGATTAGATGCTAAAGCTAAAAGCATTACTTTTAAAGACATTATTGGAACAAAAATAAAATTAATCAGTAATGATAACTATTATGTATCTAATGGTAATTATTTCACTATTAATAGAGATTTAGAATCAATGTATAATAGTGAAGGTAATATGACTTTAAAAGTAAGTGGTATTTTTCGTTTAAAAGAAGATATTAAGTTTGCAGTCTTAAATGAAGGTATTGGTTATCAAGAAGAATTAGTTGATTATTTACTAGAGGATTCAATGAATTCTAAAGTTGTATTAAAACAAAAAGATGCTAATTATAATGTTCTAACAGGGCAAGTATTTGATTTAAATACTGAAGAAGGAATTAAAGAAAAAACTGCAGTTATGAATATGTTAGGTGGTAGTGATATTCCATTTATGATTAATCTTTATCCTGATGATTTTGCAGATAAGGATAAGATTTTGAACTACTTGGATGAATACAATAAGAACTTGAGCAAAGATGATAAGATAATATATACTGATTTATCTGATACTTTCTCATCATTATCAGGTAACATAATGAATGCGATTACAATAGTACTTATTACATTCTCAGCTATTTCATTAGTTGTATCTTCAATAATGATTGGTATTATTACTTATATTTCAGTACTTGAAAGAACTAAAGAAATAGGTATTTTAAGATCATTAGGTGCTAGAAAAAAAGATATTACGAGAGTATTTAATGCTGAAACATTCATTGTAGGGTTATGTTCAGGGTTAATAGGAATTATAATTGCTCGTTTATTAATTTTCCCAGCTAATATTATTATTGAAAAATTAACTGATTTACCTAATGTAGCGGTTTTAAATCCAATACATGCAATCATCTTAATTTTAATTAGTTTAACTTTAACTGTTATAGGAGGGTATATCCCTGCTATTATGGCATCTAGAAGAGATCCAGTTGAAGCATTAAGAACTGAATAGAAAATAAAATTTATATGATATGTCATATAAATTTTTTTCTTGGTTAATTCTATTAAGTATAGTATAATTATATTGGATAATTCTTACCCAAGAAGGAGTGTATTATGAAAAAATGTACTGTTATATATAATCCAAATAGCGGGAAAAACTTAAATAGTAATTTTATTAATGAATTTGAAAACTTACTAATTAAACATGATTATGAACCAACCATTATTCACACTGAATACAAAGGACATGCTCAAGAAATAATGAGAAATCTTGAGAAAACAGATATTGTTATTTCAGTAGGTGGGGATGGTACCTTTAATGAAGCTATAACTGGTAACTTTGAAAGAGATGACAGATTACTATTAGCTCATATACCAGTAGGAACTACCAATGATGTTGGTGCGATGTTTGGCTATGGTAGAAACCCAATTACTAACTTAAAATTGTTATTGAATGGTGAAGTAAAAGGTATTGATATATGCTTAATTAATAATCATCCATTTGTATATGTGGCTGGTTTTGGTAAATTTATGAATGTACCTTATGAAACATCAAGAGATTTAAAAAAGAAAATAGGTTATTTGGCATATTTATTTGAAGGATTTAAGAGTTTTAGATTGAAAACTCATTTATATGATTTAACATATAAATGTAATGGTGAAACATATAGGGGTTTATATTCTTTTATGCTTATATCTAATGCTAATAGAATTGCTGGTATAAATAACTTTTATAAGGATGTTAAATTAGATGATGATCAATTTGAAGTATTATTTTGTAATTTAACTAGACAAAAAGATATCATAAAAAGTTTATATTACTTAAAAACTAGTGATATAACTAAGGTTCCGGGATTTTATTTTCATAAAACAAATGAATTAGATATTATTTTTGCTGAACCTCCAAAAAAGGCATGGTGTATAGATGGTGAAGCATTACCTGATAATACTACTAATTTTAATATTAAAGTAATGAAAAATGTTAAGATAATGCTTCCATCAAAGAATATAAATAGATTGTTTAAGTAAAGAGGTAGGATATGAAAAATGAACTGTGACACAGCAAAGATAAAGAGTATGTATTAGAAGCGCTTAATACTTCTCTTTATGGAATAACTGATACTGAAGCAGAAAAGAGAATTAATTATTATGGTAAAAATAAATTACCTAAAGGAAAAAGAGATGGAATAGTAAAAATATGTTTCCGTCAATTTCTAAATCCAGTAACAATAATTTTAATTGTAACTATCTTTTTATCGTTGATGATTGGCGAAAAATTAGATGCTCTCTTTATAGTATTAGTTATTTTAATTGATGTTATTTTAGGAACAGTTCAAGAATGGAAAGCAGAAAAGAGTGCCGAAAGTTTAAGAAAACTTATCAGAGTAGATGCAAATGTTTTAAGAGATAATGAAGAAAAAGTTATTAATTCTGAAAACTTAGTAGTGGGGGATATTGTTTATCTAGATTCTGGTGATAAAGTATCTGCTGATATGAGATTAATAAGTACTCATAATTTAGCTATTGATGAATCAATACTAACAGGCGAATCAATAGCATCTAATAAGATTAGTACTACTATTAATGAGAACATTGCTATTGCTGATCGGGATAATATGGCATATGCTGGAACATCTGTTATAAGAGGTCGTGGTATTGGAGTAGTAGTAGCTACGGGAATTAATACAGAAATTGGTATGATAGCTAATAAAGTATTATTATCAAATACTACTAAGTCACCTCTTATTCTACGCATGGAAAAATTTACGAGAGAGTTAAGTAAGTTTTTTGTTATTATTGCCATTATAATTACCGCTATTTTATATTATAAAGGTTATGCCCCAAGAGAATTATTTTTTACTGTAGTAGCTTTATCTGTCTCAGCTATTCCAGAAGGTTTAACAGTTGCTGTCACATTAGCACTATCAATTGCTTCAAGCCGCATGGCCAAAAGAAATGTTTTAGTAAAGAAGTTAAATTCGGTTGAAAGTTTAGGAAGTTGTACTGTTATTGCTAGTGATAAGACGGGGACGTTAACATTAAATGAACAAACAGCTAAAATAGTTGTTTTACCAAGCAATAAATCTTATAGTATCGAAGGTATAGGATATAATGGAAATGGAACAATCATTCCTCACAATAAGAATAATAACGATTTAAGTGAAGTAAAAGAAATTGCTAAACTCGGAGTATTAAATAATGAAGGATTTTTAACTGAGGAAAATAATAATTGGCGAAATTTTGGTGATTCAATTGATGTTGCGTTTAAAGCTTTAGGATATAAGGTAGGAGTAATTGAATCATCTAATAATAAAATATTAGGTACAGTTCCATATGAATCAGAACAAAAATATTCAGCAGTTTTCTATGAAGAAAATGATGAAATTTATTGTACAGCTAAAGGATCATTAGAAAAGATATTACAGTTTTGTGAAACAATGAACATAGATGGTAAAATAGTACCTATTGATAAAGGAATATTACATAATCAAAATGAAAAGTTAGCTAAAGAAGGTTATCGTGTCATTGCTATAGCTAAAGGGATTAAAAGAAAGTTTATTGAAAGTGAAACATATAATCAAAAAGATATTCCAAAATTAGCTTTAATGGGACTTATTGGATTTATTGATCCAATTAGAACTGAGACTATATCTGCTATTGCAAAATGTAGAGCATCAGGAATAAAAATAATTATGATAACAGGAGATCATCCATTAACTGCGTTTTCCATTGCAAAAGAATTAAAAATGGTTAATAGATATGAAGAAGTAGCAACTGGTGAAGATATTGATGTGATGTTAAAAAAAGGACATATAGAATTTGACAATTTTATTGCAAAAAAAATAGTTTTTACAAGAGTTTCACCAATGCAAAAACTAGAAATTATTGAATCATATAAGAGGCAAGGGGAATTTATTGCTGTGACTGGTGATGGGGTAAATGATGCTCCAGCTTTAAAAGCAGCTAATATTGGCATTGCTATGGGTAGTGGGACTGATGTAGCTAAAGAAACAGGAACAATGATTATTACTGATGATAATTTCTTATCTATCATATCAGGAATTGAAGAAGGAAGAAATGCTTATAATAATATTAGAAAAGTAATATATATGTTATTATCTTCTGGTATTGCAGAAGTATTATTTTGTATCTTAGCAATAATATTTAATTTTCCAATGCCATTACTTGCTGTACATTTATTATGGTTAAATTTAGTAACTGATGGTATTCAAGATGCTGCTTTAACATTTGAAAAAGCAGAAGATGGAATAATGAAAGAAAAACCTCGTGATCCAAATGAAAAAATATTCAATCGTTTATTATTAGAGGAAACACTATTAGCGGGATTTTCTATAGGAATTATTGTATTTATTTTCTGGGTATATTTAATTGATAATTTAGGTTTAGATATTGAACATGCTAGAAGTTATGTATTATTATTGATGGTATTTATGCAAAATGTCCATGTATTTAACTGTCGTAGTGAAAATCGTTCAATATTTAAGACTTCCATTAGAAATAATCCCTTTATTATATATTGTATAGTAATAGTATTAATACTACAAATAGTAGTAGTTGAAAATTCTTTTTTAAGTGATATATTACATACAGTAACGATTCCATATAAAGATGTTATATATACATTTTTACTAGCATTGCCGATAATAATTGTTATGGAAATTTATAAAAAAATTAGATTTAATAAAAATAAAAACTAGTTATACTAGTTTTTTTTCTTTGATAAAGCTCTTTCTAAAGCTGGTAATCCATAATCTTTATTATAATAATCATTATACTCATTCAAATGGGCAAGAGCAATATTAGCGGTCATTTCTAAATCATCATTTGTTACATTAGTTTCTGGATTGACTGTTCCATGTTCTAATTCAATGTTGAGACCAACTAAAAAATCTTTGAAAGGGAATTTATCAAATGTAACTCCTAATTTATTAGCAATACATCTAGCCTCTGCTTCATTAATCATAAACTATCACCACTATAATATATGTTAATTTTAGAGGTAAGTTAATAATTATTCGTTTTAATTAGTATTTTTTATTATTTATGATTTGAAATTATTAATATATTAATGTGAGGGGGTGCGCAATGAACAATTGTGTTAGTAGATTCACTTTACCAATATTATTATTCTATTTAGGATTTTTACTTTTAGGTAGTTTAGTTGGCCTTGCTATAGGATTAGCAGTTGCAGCTGTTTTATTATCAATAGTAATAGGATTTTTTATTGGATTAGCTATTGCTATTATAGTAAATGCAATTGTATTAATTATAATTAATATAGTATGTTTTAAAAATAGTAATCCTCGTTGTAATCAATAAAGCCTTTATTGGCTGATTTTCAAGATTATAGATTTTATCTATAATCTTTTTTTTGAGATATATATAAATAACTTAATGCATAAGATTTATTGTTAGTATAGGGGTGATAATTATTATAATATATGTTGTTGAGAAGGGTGATTCATTATATGATATTGCTAAAAAATACAATATGGATTATAGACAAATAGCAAGCGATAATGAAATACCTATTAATCGAGATTTAGTTGTAGGTCAAACTCTTGTTATTATACCAAATAAAAGTATTAAGAAATTTGTAAAAATTGAAGTTAATGGTTATGCTTTTCCTAGCATAGATAGAAATACTCTAAAAAAAGCACTTCCTCATTTAACTTATCTTAGTATTTTTAGTTATTCAGTAAATTCTGATGGTAGTTTAAATGCAATTAATGATGATGAATTGATATCTTTAGCTAAAGAATATAAAGTAACTCCTAATATGGTTATTACTAATATTGGTGATGGAGAAAGATTTGATAGTGATTTAGCCCATTATATTTTAAATAATGAGGATATTCAAAATAAATTAATTAGTAATGTTATAGATATTATGAAAAAAAAGGATTATAAAGGATTAGACGTTGATTTTGAATATGTATATCCAGAAGATAAAGAAGCATATAGTAATTTTCTTACTAAAGTAAAAAATGAAATAAAGAAATATAATTACATTTTTTCAGTGGCTGTGGCTCCCAAAACTAGAGATGATCAACCGGGAATATTATATGAAGCCCATGATTATAAAAAAATAGGGGAGTTAGCTGATCATATTATAATTATGACTTATGAATGGGGATATTCTGGTGGTCCATCCATGGCAGTTGCGCCTCTTAATTTAGTGGAAAATGTCATATCATATGCTGTTACAAGAATACCGCCAAGCAAAATATTGATGGGTATTCCCAATTATGGATATGATTGGACTTTACCTTATATTGAAGGAAGTTTAGCAGGATCCATTAGTAATTATGAGGCAGTTACTTTGGCTAAAGATAATAATCAATCTATAAACTATGATATCAAATCTCAATCCCCATATTTTAAATATTTTAATCAAAATGGTATAGAACATGAAGTTTGGTTTGAAGATGCTAGAAGTATATTAGCTAAATTAAATTTAGTATTAAAATATAATTTAGGTGGAATAAGTTATTGGACAATTGATCGAATATTTCCACAAAATTATTTGGTTTTAAGTTCTTTACTTAATATTAAAAAAAATTCCTAATAAGGAATTTTTATTTAGTCAATGCATTTTCAATGGCTTTTAAGATAGCTTTACTACTATATGTTGCCCCACTAATAGTATCTACTTGTAAACTTTGTCCTTCAATAACATCATCAGTAATTGCTTCAGCATTACCACCTTTGCCATTTTGATGTTCAATTATTTCAATATTTGTGATTTTTTGATTATCGATTGTAACTTCTAGTAATACCTTAATGGGAAACATTTCATATTCTCCTTGATAAACTCCATCATCTAATTTAGATATATCAATATTTGCTATACTAGTATTTTTTAATCCTTCTAAATTCTTTTCAATCTTTGACATAGATATTTCCATTATAATGTAACCAAGTACAACTATACATAAAATGATTAATAAAATTATTTTTGTTTTCTTTTTCATACTACACCTCTTTATAATAACTAGTAAAATCTTCAATCAATTGATCAATAAGTTTATCACGTTTTTTGTTCTTCCAATTGACAATTGCTGATATAGATATATTGTTATCTTTTAATACACATGCCTTTTTCATTTGTTTAATGGCATGATTTCCACCCATCCATGAGTAAGGGAAGAATTGAGTTACAAAACCAGTAATGCTTTTACCTTTTAAAGTTTTTATTTGATCCAAGTATTTAATCATTACTGGACATAAACAAAATCCTTCAACGAAAGTAGCAAAAACAATACTATCATACTTACTTATATCAGGTACCTTAGTTAAATTTATAACAGTAGGTTGCTTAGGATCTCTTAATGCTTCTATCTTTTCAACATTGACCTTATGTCCTTTTTTGATAAGAGCATTTTGTAATTTTTCAGCTACTGAATAAGTATTTCCTGTTTGAGAATAAACAATAACTCCGATTTTCATAAAAACCTCCAATTTACTTTCGATATAATTATATCATATTATGTCAAAGATTATTAATTAATAAGAATTAATTGGAAAGCAATATATGATTGTAAGAAAGAGCACATTTATTGACAAAAATATAAGGTTTTAGTATAATATTAATTATAAGAAATTGCTTGTAAAACAAGTAATTTTATTTCCAAGAACAAATTATAATACACTGACAGGACTATTTTAGATAGCCGGGCTTTTATTGCAGTAGATGGAAATGCATCTATGGGACAGTTATGTAACCATAGTTGCATTTTTTATTTTATAAAAAGGAGAATAAACATGTTAGAAAAAGGATTAACTAGTGAGGATGTCAAAATATTACAAGAAAAGTATGGTAAAAATGAGATAATTCCAGAAAAAAAGGAAAGTTTTCTCATTAAGATTATTCATATTATTTGTGAACCAATGTTTTTATTACTTATAATAGCAGCTACTATATACTTCTTTTTAGGAGAACCTAGAGATGGTATAATTATGCTAGTTTTTGTAATAGGCATTATTTCAATTGATGTAATACAAGAATGGAAAACAGATAAAACTTTAAACGCATTAAAAGACTTATCTGAACCTAAAATTACAGTCCTTAGAAATTTTGAAAAGATAGAAATAAACAGTTCAGAATTAGTTCCAGGGGATATTATGTTTATTTATGAAGGAATTAAAATACCGGCTGATGGATATGTAATTAAGTGTAGTGGACTTAGAGTAGATGAATCTAGCCTTACGGGAGAATCAGAAGGGGTTTGGAAAACGACTAAACCTTATGAAGGTCAAGATTATTGGAGAAATGATTATTGTTATCAAGGAACTCTAGTTATACAAGGAACAGGAATAATAAAAGTTAATAAGATTGGTGCATCAACTGAATATGGTAAAATAGGTATCAATATTAATAAAGCTGTTCAAGTAAAAACGCCTCTACAAAAGCAAACAGATGGTTTAATTAAATTATGTGCTATAATTGCCTTTATATTATTTATCTTAGTTGGATTATTTACATTCTTAAATATTCCGGATCATAGTTTTAAAGACCGAATTATAGAAAGTATTTTATCTGGAATTACTCTTGCTATGGCAATGATTCCTGAAGAATTTCCAGTTATATTGACTATCTTTTTATCAATGGGAGCATGGAGATTAGCAAAGAAAAATTCATTAGTTAAAAAGTTACCTTCAGTAGAAACTTTAGGGGCAGTATCGGTTTTATGTGTTGATAAAACTGGAACCATAACTAAAAATCAAATGGAAGTAGAAGAAACAATAACTAAAGACTATGAAGAAAAAACTCTTGCTACATTAATGTGCTTATGTTGTGAAGAAGAAACATATGATCCAATGGAAAAGGCCATGTTTCATTATGCTAGAAAATTCGATATTTTTAAAAAGGATATTTTTATTGGTGAAAAGGTTAAAGAATATCCATTTAGTAATGAAACTAAAATGATGGCTCATGTATGGAGTATTGATAATAAAATAATTTTATCTGCTAAAGGGTCACCAGAAAGTATTATTAAAATTTGTAATTTAGATAAAAAGGAAATTAAGGAAATAGATAAAGAAATATTAGAAATGCAACAAAAAGGATTAAGAGTAATTGCTGTTGCTTCTAATGAATATAAAAATGTAGAAAATTTAGAAGAAAAATTAGAAGACACTAGTCTAAATTATGTTGGATTAGTTGGTTTAATTGATCCACCTCGTGATACAGTTGCTGAAGATATTGAGCTTTGTAAAAAAGCAGGTGTAAGGGTTGTTATGATAACAGGTGATAATGGAACTACTGCATCTTCTATTGCAAGTAAAATTGGTATGGAAAATGTAGAAAATATTATTACTGGTGATATGCTTAATAACATGTCTGATAAAGAATTAAGAAAAAAAGTAAAAGATGTTTCCATTTTTTCAAGGGTTATACCTGAACATAAAATGCGAATAGTTAATGCTTTCCAAGCAAATGGTGAAATAGTTGCTATGACAGGTGATGGTGTTAATGATGCACCTGCTCTTAAGCAAGCAGATATTGGTATTGCTATGGGAAAACGTGGTAGTGAAGTTTCAAGAGAAGCTGCTGACTTAATTCTTATGGATGATAATTTTAGTACGATAGTTGATACTATAAAAGATGGAAGAAGAATATACGATAATATTAGAAAAGCAGTAGGTTATATTTTCGTAATTCATATTCCTATTGCCTTATCTTCCTTATTAGCACCACTACTTGGAATTAATCCAGCAAGCCTAATGCTTTTACCACTACATGTTGTTTTATTGGAACTTATAATTGATCCAACTTGTTCAATTGTTCTAGAAAGACAACCAGCAGAATCTAATATTATGGAAAGAAAACCTAGAAATGTTAAAAATAATATTGTAGATAGAAAAACTTTAATTAAGAGTTTTATGCAAGGATTAGTTATATTTGCTTCATCATTTGGAACATATTATTTCTTAGTAGATACTGATGCAACTTTAGCAAGAACGATGGCTTTATTAATTATCATGATTAGTAATATATTTTTAGTTCAAGTTAATTCAAGTAATTATGATTATGCATTTGAATCAATGAAGAAAATCATTAAAGATAAAGTAATGGTACTAATTAATACACTTATGATTTTAGGGATTATAATTATAATATATACTCCTTTAAATTCATTCTTGAAGTTACAAGCCCTTACTTTAAAAGAAATGACATATACAATTGTAATAGCATTTTTATCAGTATTCTGGTATGAAGCAGTAAAATTGGTTAAAAGAATTAAAAGAATAGATTAGTAAATATTTACTAATCTTTTTTTGTGCATAGAATCATTTTATGACATAAAAAAATCAAATATAAAATTTGATTAAAATTCAGTATGAAGTAATTAATTAGTTTATTTGCAAATCAAATAGTTAATTATTAAACATCAATTCATACTATCACAAACATAAATAAATTAATAATGTTTACTAATTCTTAATTTTTTTTGTTTTTCCGAATTATCTTGCATAATAGTTAGTGGTTTTTCTCCTTGAATTGAAGTTTGATTATTTGTATATAAAAGTAATTCCTCTCTAGTTTTTCTTAACAAATCTATTATTTCTTGTGAGTTTTTTTCGTCAGTAAATTGTTGTTCAGTTGTGTGAGATTGCTCTAAATATATATTATTGTATCTCTCAAATAAACTATTATTATTTTCTTTTTTTTGTTGTTTTTCTTCACGTTTTTTTAAAATTTCATTAAGTCGAATATAATTATATCTTTGAGTCATTATACTGTACAAATCAATTAGATTACCAGTAAGCCACATTCCAAGTAATAGAGGTGAAAGAGTATCAGTTAAAGCGGTAAACCCATATAATGAATTTATAAGTATAAAGTTAAAAATATGAACTTTTGCTAAGAACTTTCGATTATTTTTAAATTTTTCGAGTCCCCTTGAGGAAAAGTCTTGGATCTTATAACCTATGGTCTTTTCCTTAAAACCTATTAACTTCCATAATTTTTCATAAGTAAATAGAACATATTTTCTAAAAATATTTACTCCTAAAAACTCATATATCTTTTTTTCAATATTTTTACCTTCCATAATTATTCCCCCTATGCTTTGTTTTAATAAAAAACAATCCTATTAGGATTGTAATATGCCTTTAATTTATACACCAACCCCCATTGGTAGATAAATACTACCATATAATAAGAGTTTTGTCAAAATTGCTACAAAGATATAGATAATTTAAAAAAACAATACAATTTATCTTATTTTTTAGTAATATTTATAATTCTTTCTTTTAAACATAAAAAAATCAATCCTTCGATTGATTTCATTAACACATTGGAGCGGGTGATGGGAATCGGACCCACGTAGTCAGCTTGGAAGGCTGGAATTCTACCATTGAACTACACCCGCATTGACTAGCAAATTAACGCTAGCAATATTAATTATACTAAAAATATATAAAATGTCAACACTTATTAGAAAAAATATATGCTATAAATCTATATTTATTCAGTAAAATCAATATTAAAATTGAAATAAAAATAGTCTAAAGATAATATTCCTTCATATAATTTAATGTAGATAAAGGAGGAATAATACACATGGAAATGCTTAAAGTTGGGGCTAAATCAAATCCCAATTCAGTTGCTGGGGCACTAGCTAATGTTTTTAGAGAAAAGGGGACTGTAGAGATACAAGCGATTGGGGCTGGAGCATTAAATCAAGCAATTAAAGCCGTTGCGATTGCTAGGGGGTTTGTAGCACCTAGCGGAAAGAATTTAATATGTATTCCCGCTTTTACAGACATCATAATTGATGGGGAAGAAAGAACAGCTATTAAATTAATTATAGAAGCAAGGTAATCCTTGCTTTTTGTTTTGTTGTGATATATAATAAGAGCATTAAAAGGAATGATCTTATGGATAGTAATATGAAAAGAAGTATTATATTAGAACATTATCAAAATCCTAAAAATAAAGGATTAATTGATGATGATACATATATAAAAGTTAATATGAATAATGAAAGTTGTATTGATGAAATTAATTTAATGATTAAGGTAGAAGACAATATTATCAAAGATATTAGATTTGATGGTGAGGCATGTGCAATATGTACTAGTTCAACATCCATAATGACTAATACCTTAATTGGTAAGAGTATTGATGAAGTTAGAAAAATATATGAAAATTATCTTAATATGATTGATGAAAAGGATTATGACAGCGATATCTTAGAAGAAGCTATTGTATATAATGATATTTATAAACAACCCAATAGAAAGAAATGTGCTTTACTTTCTTGGTGGGGTATTGGAAAAATATTAGAACAAATAGGTGGTGAAAAAGATGAGTCTAAATATTAAAAGAGTTTATGTTGCAAGATTTAATGATACTAGTGTTTATGATTATAGTGCTAGACTAATTATTGATGAAAATACTACTGAACATTGTAATTGTATAATTAATGCTGAAAAGAAAGAAGCTATTGATATTGAAAAAAAATGTGTTTATCATATTCTTGAAAGAAATAGTAATGGTATGATAACTCCAAATGAAGCTAATAGCATAGTTTTAGGAACTCCTTATGTATTAGGTATGCAAGATGTTAAGTGGGAACAAATGGGAATTATTGAAAAAAGAATTCTTTATATTAAAGCATTTCTAGCAAACATGGATTATAAGAAAACAGAAAAAGAAGCTTCTAAAGTAAAAGTATTAACTGGAAAAGATAGTAAAATTAAATAATTTGCTATCTTTTCTTTTTATTTTTATAAATATTTAGTATAATTAGGTTGGTGGTAATATGAAAACAGCATTAACGTTTGATGAAGTAAAAACAATATCTAATTTAAAGAATGAACCAGAATGGATGCTCAATTTTAGAATAAAAGCATTAGAGAAATTCTTAAGTTCTAGTAATCCTGATTTTGGTCCGGAATTAAAGATAGATTTTTCAATCATAAATTATTATAAAAAGATGAGTGATCGTATTCATAATGATTGGAATGAACTACCAAAGGATATTAAAAATACTTTTGATAAAATAGGCTTACCGGATGCTGAAAAAAAATACTTAGCTGGTGTTGGTGCTCAATATGAAAGTGAAGTAATATACCACAATATGCTAAAAGAATTAGAAGATAAAAATATAATATTCTGTGATACTGATACTGCTTTAAAAAAATATCCAGAATTGTTTAGAAAATATTTTAACAATTTAGTTAAATATGATGAAAACAAATATACAGCTTTAAATGGAGCAGTATGGAGTGGAGGAACTTTTATTTATGTTCCACCTCATACTAAAATAGATCGACCACTACAAAGTTATTTCCGTATTAATAGTAAAAATATGGGTCAATTTGAAAGAACTATTATTATAGTAGATGAAGATAGTGATGTTCATTATATGGAAGGATGTACAGCTCCTACATATACATCTGATTCACTACATGCTGCAGTTGTGGAAATATATGTTGGGGAAAATGCTAAGTGTCGTTATACAACCATTCAAAATTGGTCAAATGATGTTTATAATTTAGTTACTAAAAGAGCAATTGTAGAAAAAAATGGTTTAATGGAATGGATTGATGGTAACATCGGTTCTAAATTAAATATGAAATATCCTTCATGTATTTTAAATGGGGAATATGCTAAAGGAAATTGTATTTCTATTGCTGTTGCATCTAAAGATCAAATTCAAGATACAGGAGCAAAAATGATTCATCTAGCCCCAAATACAACTAGTAATATTATTAGCAAATCTATCGCAACTAATGGTGGAAATGCTACTTATCGTGGAACTGTTAATATTAGTAAAAAAGCAATAAACTCTAAGAGTACTGTTAAATGTGACACTATTTTAGTTGATGATAGATCAAAGAGTGATACTATTCCTAAAAATATAGTAAGTAATAATAGTTCATATGTTGAACATGAGGCAACAGTCTCTAAAATAAGTAAAGAAAAATTATTTTACTTAATGAGTAGGGGATTAACAGAAGAAAAAGCTAAGGAATTATTAATAATGGGATTTATTGATCGATTCCGTGAAGAACTTCCGATGGAGTATGCAGTTGAACTAAATGCCTTACTTAAAAATTATTTTTAAAAAGATAAAAATTATATAAATTTAAATATTTGATTTAACTATTAATGAAATATTTAAAATATAAAATATAAATTTATAAATGTGATTAAAAAGAGCTTAAAATGGCTCTTTTTTGTTGTTTGATTTCATTTTATTATTCTTGTATATTGGTTTGGAAAGGAGGGAAAAATGATGTTAAATCAAACTGTAATTGTGGGTAGAATTGTAAGGGATCCTGAATTAAGAGAAACAGAAAGCGGTAAAAAAGTAACTAATATTACTTTAGCTGTACCTAGAAGCTTTAAAAATATTAATGGTCAATATGACACTGATTTCATTCCATGTGTTTTATGGAAAGGAATTGCTGAGTTAAATTAGTTACAAGTATTAGTACACACACTATAATACCAGAGACTTTTTAGTATCGAATATATCATTCAATAAAAACAGCAAAAGTGATATAATAGTGTTGTGTTAAGTAGTGGAGGTATATATGATTAAAAATCCAAAGGTTGGTAAAAAAAATAAAAATTTTGCTTTTAAAAAAATAAATTTTAAGTTGTTTACAAAAAATATAGTTTGGACTATATTTGGTGTAATATTAACATTAGTAGCTCTTTTTGTTGCTATAGATTTAGGTTATTTCTATAGACCGATAATAGAAGATATTTTTGTTTCATCCCAAGGATTTGACTATTTTTATGAAAAGGAAAATTTACAATTAATTAGATATTCAGATGAAAAAATAGACTATGATTATTCTTGGGCAGCATCTTCGTGGAGGATAAGAATTAAGAATAAAGGAAAAGCAACTGCCAAAAATGCTATAGTATTACTAAAGTTTAATTTAACTTTTGAGCCAAGGTCAATATATGATTATGAAGTTGACAATCCTACTAATGGTAGTGGATTTATGGGATTGAAATATGAAATTGGAGACATACTTCCTGATCAAACCATAGAACTTCCGATAATTCCATTTTTAAGTTCATATATATTATACAATGAACAAAAAATAAAAATGAATATGCAAATTATTGTTGATAATTATAAATCTTTTAATAAAGACTATGTTATAGAAGTTGTAGATAGCGATTTAGAACGAAGAATTAGTGAGGGAGAATTGGAATTAAATAAATTTATTGAAATAATTGATATGTTATTTGGTACCTATTACTATATGAATGATATTGTTTATAATCCGTCATTAAAATTACCAGAAAACGATTTAAATTTAAATGATATTGAATTTGCTTATAAATATTCATTAAAATTTGTTGATTCAGTAAGAGAAAAGGAAATGAAAAAATTTGCTTTGCTGTTTGGAAGAGAATATTATTCACAACTATGTACTATTGAAAAAAATAGTTGCACAAAAAGTGATATAGATACATTAGTAAACAATGATATAACTATCTACAGCGATAACAAATAAAATATTTCTATATTGTGAAAAAGTTTTATTTATTTGATAATATTTAGGTTTATTACTATAAAAAGCATCAAAATAAGGATGCTTTTTTTATAATTCTTTAGAACTTAGTTGCTGAATTAAATTAGTTACATGTATTAATACACACACTTAAAATAATAAAAAGTAATATTATTCTTTCCAATTACAATCGATATTTCATGGCGTTTCATTTATACTAAATATCGTTGTTTCATTCAAACCGCCAGATGATTCAGAAGCTTTCTTTATTGAATATTTAATTTTTCTAGCTAATTCTGTACCACTTTTCAATGTTTCACTTATTAACTTATCATAGTCAAAAAATATATCCGTTCGTAAAGTCATCCTAATAGCCGTACCTTTGTGAAGTGTATCAATATATTCTTTTTTATCGTTTTGAAGGTAAAAAGCTGTATCTCCTGAAACAATACAGAATGACCCTTTTAATTTACAACATAATTGTGAGGCCATATAAAGTCCAAAACCACTATTTACCCAAAAACTATCTTTTTGTTTATAACCAAACTTTTCTGTAATTCCGGGTAATAAAGATAATTTTAATGCCGTCCTATCATTACAAATTTCCCTTGCATAAAATCGATTGCTTTTTAAACTAGCCTTTACCCCTTTACCATTATCGAGTATAGCTATTTCAGCAAGTTGGTAGCATGGCCAATATTGTGCACATATCCAAACGCATTCAGCACCACTATGTTCAACAGAATTTCTTATAATTTCCCTAATTATGAAGGCAAAGACTTTCCAAAGCTTTGTATCTTGTGTTAAGACCTCTGCTAATTCTTTAGATTTTTTTTCAATTGCATCACCAATATTAAAATGTTTATTAAATTCCTCAAGTATATCAATTTTAGTTATTGGAATATAGTTTTTACTTCCATTTGCTTGACCAGGCATCTTACCATATTTAAAACATGGATTAATTGATTTAAAAAAGCCCATGTGTCCAGCATATTTTGTATAATCCTTCTTCGGAAAATAAGTAATTTGAAAAAACCTTTGTTTACCATTTTCTCTAATTGTTGAAGCAGTAAATAACATAGAAAAAGGGTCATATGTATGGGTTTCACTAAAATCAAACAGTTTATGTTCCTGATAATTTTCTCCATTGATTAATAATGCATTTTTTAAAACATTCCTAAATTTTAATTCTCCAATTTTAATATAAATCACCTCAGACTAATATTACTAAATTAATTATATCATAGTATTAAGTTGAAAGTTATTTCTTTATAAACAAAATATCCCCGTTCCAATTTTTATGCCGAGAAAATTTATTTATTTAGTCGCGAGGGTTTAGGCTTGTTGCCAAAAAAGGCATCCCAATAGGACTGCCTTTTTGCAAGCCTTTTAAAAACCCGTAGTGGTCACTAAATAAATAAAGGAATTGGAATAAAATTATTTTCATATTATTATTGACAAACAAATGTTTTGGTTGTATTATTATAGTAACAGTAGTCATTTATAAAACCAAACCCCCCGTTTATCTAGATAGATAACGGTTTTTTTCGTTATCAGAAAATATTAATATACTGTTCGAAAAAAAGTCTTACTTTTTCGAAAGTATTAATAAGCGTATATAAAAGCGGTCATTCCTTTTTATATACGCTAAGACGTAAGACAAACATTAAAATAGAAAGGTTGTATTAGTCTTATATTATTTATTTAAGGATAAGACATGGAAAATTAGGGGGGTAAAATTATGAAAGAAATAAGGGGGTATAAATGGTTTTGTCGTATTACCAAAACCAATTATATTAAAGAAAGTGACACAAAATATGAATATGATTTTGAAAATGTATATAATGAATTAAAAAGTAAGTATGATAGAGTCATGTATATAGTTCATGATAAGGATATAGATAATGTACATGCTCATATCATTATCCAAAATGATTCACAAATTAGGAAAAGTACATTATTGAAGATTATGCCTTATGGTGATTGTGATATTCAAGAAGGTAGTAATCGTGAAGTGTATGATTACTTACTACATAAAAATAAAAAAGATAAAGAACCATATAGTGAAGAATCTATTATATGTAATTTTAATAGTGACTTAGATGAATGGCTTAATAAAGAAAAAAAGAAGAAAGAAGAATATGATAGTTTCATTGAAGACGCTTACGACGGATTAACTGATGAGGAATTGTCAGAAAAGTATCCTAAATATTTTTTTACGTATAGCAATAGATTAGATAAAATAAGGGAAATCAATAATAAAAAAATGGCACAAGAGCCTAGAGAATTAGAAGTTTTCTATTATTATGGTGAAAGTAGAACAGGAAAAACATATTCAGCTATGGAATACTGTAAAAAAAACGGTTTAAGTTGTTATCGTGTTACTGACTATGAAAGAGATCCGTTTGAATCTTACAATGGTGAAAATGTTTTAATATTAGAAGAATACCATTATAATTTTAATATTAATACTTTATTGACGTGGTTAGAAGGTTATCCTAATACAAAACTTCCTTCTAGATATAAGAACAAGTATGCTTTATATACTAAAGTTTTCATTATTTCAAACATATCATTAAAAGAACAATATCTTGGATTACATAGCGAAACAAAAAAAGCATTGGAGAATCGTATAAATTCAATTACTTATTTTACTAAAGAAAAAATTACCGTTTTTAAGAATAATAATATTATATCAGAAATCGCTAATCCACTTTTTGAAAAAAAGGGTCCTGTAATTTACCATCAAGAAGATACTTTTAAAGGTTTTGAATCTATTGTTAGAATAGAAGATGAACATGGTGATAACTATGAAAATTAGTATTATTTATTCAAATAATTCGTTGACTGATTTGCTTATTGAATATCTAAAAAATAAAGTTTATAATAAAGATAGTGTGTGTATTAATACCTATGAGTTAGGAGGATAAGATTTGAACGTAGGTATATATATACGTTTATCTGATGAAGATAAAAATAAAATAGATATTAAAGAAAGCGAATCAATTAAGAATCAAAGAGATATAATAAAAAATTATATTAAACAAAATGGATTGGATTTAGTAAATGAGTATGTTGACGATGGTTATAGTGGCACTAATTTTGATAGACCAGGATTTAAAAAAATGATTAAAGATATTGAATCCGGACTAATTAATTGTGTGATAGTAAAAGATTTATCTAGATTAGGACGTGACTATATACAAGTAGGATATTATTTAGAAATATATTTTCCTACAAATAGTGTACGATTTATTGCTATATTAGATAACTATGATACTTTCAAACTAGAAAATACTGATATAGCACCATTTAAATCAGTTGTTAATGATATTTATTCAAAAGATTTATCTAAAAAATGTAGAAGTTCGTTGTATTCAAAAATGACAAGAGGTGAATTTATTGGTGCTCGTCCACCTTATGGGTACAAGAAAGACACAAATAACAAGAATAAACTTATTATTGATTCTTATGCAAGTTTAATTGTAAAAAGAATTTTTAGTGAGTATATTAATGGTTATGGGGTAACAGTAATAGCAAAGAGATTAAACTCTGATAATATAGATGTTCCTTCAGTTTATAACTCTTCAAATCCAGCTATTATATCAAAACATAATTTATGGAAGGCTTCTACTGTTTCTATTATTCTAAAAAATGAAATGTATATTGGAAATATGATTCAACACAAATATGAAAATATTAGTTATAAAATCCATAAAAAGAGAAAAATAGATAAATCAAATGTTATTATAGTTGAAAATACTCACGAACCTATAATTGATAAAAAAACCTTTGATTTTGTCCAAACAAAACTTTCGTCTAATACTCGTGATTCAAACAAAAAACACGATTATTTATTGTCTGGGTTGTTACGATGTAAAGATTGTGGACATGCTATATGTATTCGTGTTAGTGGCAATTATGCTTATACTTTTTGTAACTACAATCATGCATATCACTATACAGTTTGCTCAAGTCATTGTAATAACTATTATAAGTTAGAAAAAAGTGTATTGGAATGTTTGAAAAATGCAATTTCCAATCAGATTATTAATTATGACAAAATAAATCAAGAGATGAACATGGTTGATAGTAACAATGATAAAATGGTTAATGATTTAAAGAACAAATTAGAAAGAATTAACTGTAAATTAAAAACGTTGTATGATGATAGGCTTGAAAATATTATATCAATTGAAGAATACAAAAAGTACAAAAATAATTGTTTAGAAGAAAAGAAAAACATAACTGATTCTATTGATAGTCTTATAAATAAAAAGAAAAACAATTTATCGTATGATGAACTAGTAAATAGTTTACTAAAATTAGAAAAACCAGATAAATTGATAATACAAACATTAATAAATAAAATTGAAATATCAGAAAAAAAAGAAATTACTATATACTTTAATTTTTGTAACTAAAACAATTCAGCAATAGCTGAAAGTACTACAGAATTCTGTAAAAAAGGTGATTTAGTTGGTATAAAGGGAAGAATTCAAACTAGAGAATTTGAACAAGAAGATGAAAAAAGAAAACAAGTTGTTGAAATTATTGCTGAAAAAGTTACCTTTTTATCATCAAAGAAAGAGGAAAAATAATTCTCTTTTTTTTACTTATATGTATAATTAATGATATAATAATATCACGAGGTAAAGAATATGATAAAAGAAGATTGTAATTGTTGTAACTACATTGATAACTTTAAATATATTTTATTTGAAAATGATACTTGTGTTTGTGTAGCTGATGATAATAATATTTTGATAGGTGCATGTTACATTATACCAAAGAATCATAAAGAAAATCCCTTTGATTTATCTGATAAAGAATGGTTAGATACAAAAAAATTGGTTGATATTGTAAAAGATTATTTGGATAAAAAATACAAACCTGACGGATATAACTTAGGATGGAACATTGGACAAGTAGGGGGTCAATTTGTATTTCATTCACATTTACATGTTATTCCTAGATATAAAGATGAACCTCTAGCAGGTAAAGGTGTTAGACATTGGCTAATGCAAGAAGAGAATAAGAGACCTAATGTATAATTAATAATATAGTTGTTGCTATCTTTTTGTTATACCTAAAGTCTTTAATAGGTATAAAGGGTAGAATTCAAACTAGAGAATTTGAACAAGAAGCTGAAAAAAGAAAACAAGTTGTTGAAATTATTGCTGAAAAAGTTACCTTTTTATCATCAAAGAAAGAGGAAAAATAATTCTCTTTTTTATTTAATGTGTAAAGTGTTAATAATAATTTGTAAAAAATCAGAATAATTATATTATAATATTGTTTAAGAGGTAAAAAAATATGAAGAAGAATCTTACTACAGAACAAGTGAAAAAACATATCTTAAATAAAAAAAATATAATAATTATTAGTACAATTATTATATTAACTATTATCTTTATTTTCTTAATATTAATCAATTCAAACAATCCGTTAAAAGGAACATCGTGGACTAGAAAAACTGATGAAGATGTTGAGTATATCAATTTTTATGACAATGGTAATTTTTCTTACTATTTTGGAGTAGGAAGTCCTGTTGATGATTATGATTTATGTGATAAATATAAATACGATAAAGAAAATAAAGTTATTAATTTAAATTGTAATAAAATTATTATTATCAAAGATAAGATAAAAGTTGATTATATTGCCGATGATAAATTAATATTAATCTTTGGCAATGAAAAGAGAAGTTTTAATAGAATAAATAAATAGTATTAAATTTATTATTGATGATAAAGTGAATTAATAAAACAAAAGAAGCAGATTAACACCTGCTTCTTTATAATATAAATTTTTATCAGTTAATATTAAAATCTATATAATAATTTTCCGGATTTTGTTCATCAATTAGTAAATCAACAAAACCATCTTCATCTGTCATCTTACCATCAAATCTAGGATTTCCAATTAACTCAGTTTCAACACCATTTGGCAATTTATAAATAACTTTAATTGCTCTTATATTTCTATTATTTATTGAATAATTACTATTAACTAATTCGTATGGTAAATTTTTAATTAACTTACCATGCATATTTAAATCTTTAATCTTTTTAATTTGTTTGATACATTTATTTACTTGAATAAATCCTACTAGTATAAATATAATAGGGAATAGACATAAAAAATACATAAATATTTCTGGTTTAACGGTATAATCAGTTACACAATCTTGTGGATTAGCACTATTATAATAAACATTTTTTTGCTTACTATTAACTCCACTACTACTTGAGTAATTAATTCTACATTCATATTCTTTTCCATTAACACTATAATAAAAAATTGGTGAGTATAGATATGCACCGTCACTGTCATAATGACCATTCTCATCTATTTTATAAGCTTCAACAGTTTTATCCATTGACATTTTTTTAATCAAACCAGAAAAGGTTAGAAAACATAATAATATAAAAAATAGTAATCCAACTAATATAAATGGCAAACCAAAGTAAATTTCTTTTCTTAAATTCTTGTAATCAATGTTATACATACTTTACCTCCGTATTATGTATATATAATATCATATATAGTTTTAAAAAAACAATATACTGGTAGTTTTAATATTGGTTTATTGTAAAGGAAAACGTAAACGACAAAATAAAATGAGATATAAACCTACATCTCATTTTTTAGTATACTCTTTACTTATTGATTAGATATTCCGGTATAACCATACATATAATGAATATGTCCATTATTATATGAAGTAGCTGCTTGATAATAATGAGTGTGACCGTGCTCTGTTTGTATACTTGGACCAGTTTGTATGCTATATTGATGTATATGCCCATTATTTAAAGCAGTGTTTCCAGTCATATAATGTGTATGATTTGGAGTTTCGGGACTTAAGCTGGTTCTTCCTGAATAATGATGTGTATGATTATCACTAAGTGTAGTTATTCCATTAAAGCTATGCAAGTGTGATACGTATTGCATATATAAACACCTCATTATATTCTATGTCTGCCAGAAAAACGAGTCTCCATTTTTATCAAGTAAAAGTAAGGATTAATTCTTACTTTTTTAATGTACATAAAACTTGCAATAAAAACTGTAGATGATATAATTATATAAATAAACGAAGTATATGTGAGGTGAATCGTGCTCATAGGTGAAAGAATAAAACAAGAAAGAATTAAAAGAGGGCTATTGCAAGAGGAACTTGGTGTTATTTTAGGAGTTACTAAGGTATCCATTTGTGGATATGAAACAGGTGTGAGAACACCTACTTTAGAAACATTTATGTTATTAGTTGAAAGATTAGATTTAGATCCTGCTTATTTACTAGGAATGGATCATTATATAAAAGATAAAAATGAGCCATATAAAATATCTATTTCGGATAATGATTTAGAAATTATAAAAGAGTTAAAGAAGCATAAAGAACTATATAATAAAATATGTAGTGATACTAAAAAAACAGTTGATATAATTAACAAGAGAGTTAACTAAATTACGTGTAATTTAGTTTTTTCTATGCTATAATTAATATAGGTGGTAATATGAATATTGTTGAATTAATAAACAAGAAAAGAAATAGAGAAACATTAACAAAAGATGAATTAAAATTTATTGTTGATGGTTATATAAATGGTGATATTAAAGACTACCAAATGAGTTCACTTTTAATGGCTATTTGTATTAATGGGATGAGTGATGAAGAAATTTATGATTTAACCGAATTAATGCTTAATAGTGGTGATAGAATTGATTTAAGTGAAATTGATGGAGTTAAAGTAGATAAACATTCTACAGGTGGTGTTGGTGATAAGACAACATTAATTCTTGCTCCTTTAGTAGCTTCTTGTGGGGTATGTGTTCCTAAAATGAGTGGTCGTAGTCTTGGACATACTGGGGGGACAATTGATAAGCTAGAATCAATTAATGGTTTTAAAACGGATTTAGCAAGAGAAGACTTTATTAAAGAAGTAAATGATATTAAAGTAGCGATTGTTTCACAAACTGGTAATTTAGTTCCGGCAGATAAGAAAATATATGCTTTGAGAGATGTTAGTGGGACCGTTGAATCAATTCCTTTGATTGCTTCTAGTATCATGTCAAAAAAACTTGCTTGTGGAGCAAATAAAATAGTACTAGATGTTAAAGTTGGTAATGGAGCTTTAATGAAAACATTAGAAGATGCTTCCAAATTAGCGGAAACTATGGTTAAAATCGGTAAAAAGAATGATGTTGAAGTAGTATGTGTTCTTACTGATATGAGCCAACCATTAGGTAATGCTATTGGAAATTCTTTAGAGGTATTAGAAAGTATTGAAGTATTAAAAGGTAATGGGCCTAAAGACTTAGTTTCACTAGTAACTAAAATAGCTACGATCATGGTTAGTTTAGGTAAATCTATTAGCTTTGAAGATGCAGAGGAAGAAGTAAAAATTAATTTAATTAATGGTAAAGCTTATAAAAAGTTTTGCGATATGATTGAATACCAACATGGTGATATAAATACTATTGAAGTTTCTAAAAGAGTATTTTCAATTAAGAGTCCTAAAACGGGTTTTGTAAGTGCTATTAATGCTTATGGATTAGGTGAAGTTGTACGTAAAATAGGTGCGGGAAGATATGATAAAACAGATAGTATTAATCATGGTGTAGGAGTTGTTTTAAATAAAAAAGTTGGAGATTATGTTCTTCAAGATGAAGAAATACTTAAAGTATATTTAGGTGATAAGGATATAACTGTTGGTGAAATATTGGATTGTTTTACAATAACTGGGAAGCTTGATGAAGAAATACCTCTTATTCATAAAATTATTAAGTAGGTGAAATTATAATGATACTATTTTTTAATGGTAATTTAGAATATTTAAATTTTTTACTTAGAACTCTTAAAATTGTTTTAAACTTTTTATTGTTCTTTGGAATTATCATTATCATTTTGATATTAATAAAAATAGTATATCATTATGTTAAATATGGATATATTGGGTTTGGAGTATTTAGTGTTAAAGGTAATATAGATTATAAAAAAGATTTAATTTTATTGATGATTGATAAAGTCCCAGGATATCGTAAGATTATCAATGCCAAAAATTATAATAGTGATTTAATTATGTTTGATCAAAGTGGTATATATCTATTCAAAATTTTTGATCAAGAAGGATTAGTTAGTGGTAAATGTAATAATAAAAATCTAATCTTAAAAAAGGGAAAAGATAGTGAAGAATTAATTGATAATCCTTATATGGTACTAAGAGATGATGAAAAAGAACTTACTTTAAAATATGAAGAAATAAAGATAAAAAAATATGTTGTTATAAGTAATATGTGTATTTTTGATTTTGAAGAAGATGATAAGATTCATTTGATTTCACTCGGGAAATTTGCTCATGAAATGAAGAGAGCTACCAAATCAAAAAAATATACTAAGGATGAAGTTAAAAAGTTTTATAAAGAATTTAGGTGATTTATGGCTATAACTAAAACTAAGTTTATTAATTATGGCAGATGTCCTAGATATGTTGCTTTAGATAAACTTAAAAAGGAAAAATTGGAAAGTGCTGTTACTTTAGAAGAGTACCGTAAAGAGGAAGAAGAAGAGTACTTAAATGAATTATTATCTGATATGTATGATGAAGAAGATAATGATTTAATTGATGTTACTAATGAGCATTTAGATATAATGTTACCATACTATAATCAAGTTGAATTACTTGCTGGTAATGTAGCTCCAAAATACTTTGCTGGTACTTTTAAATATTCTAAAGATACATACACTCAAGAAAGTTTTGACTGTAAAATAGGTGGTATTATATATTTGTGTTATGTGGATATTTATAATGAAATAAATGATACCTTTAATATTATTGAAGTAAAGGCTACAACGACAAATACTTTTTTAAAAATAGGTAAGAAGGTTACTAATGATTATGGTGAAGATAAGATAAATTCTATTTTTATGAAGAATGAAAAAGGTATTTATTGTTTACTTGATGAATTAAATATCAATATTGAAGATTATATGGAAAATGATAAATACTATAAATATAAAGAAAAATTATTTGATAAGTGGAGTAAACCAGGTCATTATGTATATGACTTAGCTGTTCAAAGATATATTATTGAGAATGATTTAAGAAATAATAATTTAGAATATAAAATTGATGGAATAAAGTTTTATTTAGCAGTACTAAATGCAGAATATATATTTGATGGTACTTATGCAAACGGAGAACCAGTTTATAATACCGATATTAATGGCAATGATATTGTCAGTTTTATTGACTTAACGAGTGTAGCTAAAGGCTATATGGATATAATAGATAATGATCGAAAGAATGTCGAATCATATATTCATAATTTAAAAATAGATCCAGTAGATATTGGATCATATTGTGAAAATAAAAAAACAACTTGTTGTAAATATCAAGGTATATGTTGGAAACACATACCTAAGAAAAACTCAATCTTTAATTATATAGGTGGTCACTTTGGATTTAAAGATCAGAATAACAATAAATATGATCGATTTGACTTAGTAAAAGATGGTATGGTATCAATGCTTGATGTACCTTCTAATTATTTAAATAGGGAAAATAATGTTATTCAGAGAAAAGTAGTAGAAACAGGAATTCCTTACATAAATAAGAATAAAATAATAGATGGATTAAAACAAATTACATACCCAATTTATCATTTAGATTTTGAGACATTTCCTTGTCCACTTCCACGATATAGAGGTGAAAAATGTTATACGCAATCAGTATTCCAGTTTTCTCTTCATATTGAAAAAGAAGCTGGTAAATGTGATAAGGATAAAGATCATTTTGATTTTCTAGCTAAATCTCATGATGATTGTAGAGAAGAATTAATTAAAAAGATGATTGAATGGATAGATGTAAATAGTGGGGGAACTATTTTAGTTTATAATGAATCTTTTGAAAAAACACGAATTAAAGAACTAGCTCAGATATTTCCTCAATATAAAAAAGAATTATTGAAGATGCGTGAAATGATTTTTGATTTATTGCATGTTGTGGAGACTAAGACATCTTTATATCAAGAACTTGGTTATTCTTTAGAAGAAGCTAAATTATTTAACTATTATCACAAAGATATGAATGGTTCCTTTTCTATCAAAAAAGTGTTGCCTTTATTTAGTGACCTAAGTTATAATAATATGGAAATTGGAAATGGTATGCAGGCGTTAGTTACATATGCTTCGTTTCCAAAGTTAAATAAGGCAGAGTTTGAACATAAATATAACAAGTTGATTGAGTATTGTAAACAAGATACTTGGGCAATGGTTAAGGTGTTAGAAGGCTTAAGAAAGAGTGTTTAGAAGATGAATGAAGTATTTCTTGATAAATTAATAAAAGAATTAATTGATAATGGATCAGTAGTAGATACTGAAAAGTTAAAAAATAGGGTTAAAGATATAATTGTTAATAATAAAATCGATGCTTTTTTAAATGAATTAGAACGAGTTATTATGGAGTATCAATTAAATCCAGAAAATGAAGTTAATACTATTTCTGTTACTATTGGAATAGATGATAATAAAATAAATTTGAGTAATCAAAAAATTGATAATAATACATTATTTGATGTTGCGTCAATTACTAAACTATTTGTATTAAAATTAGTTTACGAATTTGAAAAACAAGGTTTAATAAAATATACCGATAAAATAAAGGATATATGCCCAGAGTTTGCAGATTTAGATGGTTATACTGTAATAGATGCAATTAAGATGTACGGTAAAATTGAAACTGATGGCAAACTGTCTTCAGCTATTAATAAAGAAAATTTTAATCGTATTCTAGGAAGTGTCAAATTAATTGATTATAGTTATCAAAGTAGTAATTATACTGATATTGGCTTTATTGTTCTAGGATATGTGTTAGAAACAATTAGTGGTTTAACACTTCAAGGACTAATGGATAAATATATCTTAAAAGTATATGATCTCAATTATACAATGTTTAATCCGGATACCGAAAAGTATACATTATTAGGTAATGGTAATAATATAGGTATGCCTCAAGATTATAAAACACGTATTAATGATGGTGTAACTGGGGCTGCGGGTTTATTTACTAACAGTATTGATATGTTAAAATTAAGTACACTATTATATGATTATGAATTTTTTGATGAGAATTTTGTTAAAGAAATGTTAGAAAATTACTTTATAGATGACAAAGAAAGAAAAAGATCTTATGGGGGATTATACATTTCTAATAATGATAATGATATAAGTTATGCTCCAAAGGAATTCTCAGATATTACCTTAGCTCATCAAGGATTTACTGGTTCAGTAGTAATATTTGATTTAAAAAATAGAATGCATATCAGCATTTTATTAGATGCTATTAAACTTAATGCATCTAAAAAAGCAGAAAAATTTATTGATAACTTCTACGTTTTTAAGAATGTAATAGTTGAATATAGTTTAATTTTATATTTATTGGCGCATTATAATAGTAAAAGTAGTGTCAATTAATGTAAAAATAACCGTAAACCCTTGTATCAAATTAAAATATGATATATTATCATATTAAGGAGGGCGACATTATGATATATCCATCTATTGATAAATTGCTAACGCAAATTGGGTCAAAATATTTATTAGTTAATATTGTGGCTAAAAGAGCTAAAGAAATGCACGAAACAGAACATTATCAAATGAAACTAAATGAATATACGTCCAAAAAAGAAATAGGTAGAGCTTTAGAAGAAGTTGCTAAAAATCTAATTCACATAAAAGAATGAATTAGATTTTTTCTTTTAAAAAAATAGTGTATAATTTAAGTGGTGGTAATATGAAAATAGAAAAGATTAAGAAATTAGGTAATGGTAAATATAAGTTAGAGTTTGATAATAAAGAAAAAGTCATAACTTATGATGATATTATCTTAAAAAACAATTTATTATATAAGAATGAATTAACAACTAAAGAATTAAATGAAATAAATAAAGATAATAGTTATTATGATATATATAATAAAACGATTAATTATGTATCTAAAAGAATTAGAAGTGAAAAAGAAATAGATAACTTTTTGGATAAATTTAATTTAGAATTTAAGACAAAAGATAAAATTAAAAATGAATTAAGAAAAATTAACTTAATTGATGATACTAAGTTTGCCGCAGCTTTTATATCTGATCGTATTCATTTAAGTAATGATGGATTAGGTAAAATTAGAAGTTCTTTAGTTAACTATGGAATTGATTCTAATATTATTGAATCAGAAATAAGTAAGATTAGTGATGAAGTAATTATTGATAAGTTAAATACATTAATAAGTAAAAAAATAAATAGTAATCATAAATACTCACTATATATATTAAAACAAAAAATAATGGCTGAATTAATTAACTTAGGATATGAAAAGGATATGATTATTAATTGTTTAGATCAATATAATTCTACTAATAGTAACATCGAAAAGGAATATGATAGACAATACAATAAACTATCAAAAAAATATGAAGATAATAAATTATATTATCAATTAAAACAAAAACTATATCAAAAAGGATATAGTGGGGAAGAAATAGATGAGGTAATAGAAAAAAAGAGCAATTAGCTCTTTTTATTTATTCTTTTCATTATATAATTTTTGAATATCACTATCGTTGATTTCTAATTTATAATCTTTTCTTATATTAACCCATGTCTTTGTTTCTAAGGTAGTATCTTTAGCTAACATGTCTTTTACAATTGAAGATATAACATCATCTTTAACATCTTTTAATTTTGGTTTAGCTTTTTGACTAACTCTTAAAATAATATGGTAACCAAATTGAGTTTTAACTGGTTTATCAGTATATTGACCATCTTTTAATGCTACAGAAGCATTCCAGAATTCATCAACAGTTCCGTCTCCCTTTACAAAGTTAGAATATAAACCACCTTCGCTAGCAGTACCCTTATCATCAGAGTATTCTTTAGCTAGTTTAGCAAAATCTTCACCCTTCTTTAATTTAGCAATTACTTCTTCAGCTTTTTTATAAGCAGCAGTTTCAGCTTTGCCAACTTCTTCTTCAGTCATATTAGAATCAGTCTTAGGATCAATTAAGATATGTCTTACTGTCATTTCACCATAAACATTATCTTTATAGTAATTTTCAATTTCACTATCTTTAACATTCTTCTTTAGATAGTTTTTCATCACCAAATCCAATTTATAGTTTAAAATATAGTAATCTTTAAACGAAGCTTCATCTTTGAAACCATAAGAAGCTAAAGTAGTTAAGTAATCTTGTCCATAACTTGCAACTTGAGCTTTGAAAGTTTCGATTTGAGTATCAGCGTAAGCAGCTGCTTCCTTATTATCTGGTACTTCTTTGTTAGCAATATAAGCATCTATCATATTAACTAGTACTTGGTAGCCGCCTTGTTTTTTTAATTCAGTATATAGATTTTCAACTGTAAAATCTTTTCCCTTAAGGCTTGCTATTACTTCCTCACCATTTTTCAATGTTGGGACCTTACCACAACCAGTTAGTAATAAACCGATGCATAATGTAGCGATTAATAATTTTGTTTTCTTCATTTTCCTTCTCCCTTCGAATTGTTACAATGCTTTACATCATACATTTAATATAATATCAAAAAAGAGAAAAAAACACAACAATTTAGTGAGAAGTAATCACATATCTACTGAATTGCCATAAAATAATGTGAAAAGATAAAAAAAGGAGGAATGTTTTATGTGTAATACTGGTATATCTAGCGCTGCAATCGTTTTAGTATTATTTATTCTTTTAATAATTATACTTGGGGCTTACATTTAAGCCTCTTTAAGAAGAGGAGGTGCTTTGATGACCTGTCCAGATCCTGTAAAAGATCCTTGCAGAACCCCTAATTGCTTCGGACATATAATCATAATCGTATTATATATTCTATTAGCAATTATTATTGGTTCATGTATTTGGTATTAATAAAAGGAGGGCAACCTCTTTTTTATTGACAGTATAAATTAAAAAGTTTATAATGCTTAATAGGTGAAAACATGAGTATTATAAGTGTAAAAGAACATTTAAAAAAATATAATAAAGAGAATGATATAATCGAATTTGAAACATCGACAGCCACAGTATTAGAAGCAGCCAATGCTTTAAATATTGACTCATCTAGGATAGCTAAGACATTATCATTTAGATATAATGACAGTTGTATCTTGGTAGTTATGGCGGGAGATGCTAGAGTAGATAATGCCAAATTTAAAAACTACTTTAATATAAAAGCTAGAATGTTAACACCTGAAGAAGTATTTGAATATACTGGTCATAAAATAGGCGGTGTTTGTCCTTTTGGATTAAAGGAAAACATCGATGTTTATTTAGATGAATCATTAAAGAGATTTGAAACAGTATATCCAGCTTGTGGAAGTAGTAATTCATGTATTAAGTTATCTCTTACTGATTTAGAAAACATCACTAATCCGGTTGATTGGATTGACATTACTAAGATATAATTTTTATAAAATTTTACCAAAAACCTTTACAAAGGTTTTTTTTTCGCGTAAAATAGTGGTAAACAGTGGAACAAAGTGGGGCAAAGTGGGGGTGATCTTATGTTTATGGGTGAATATCATCATACTGTTGATGAAAAAGGTAGATTAACTATTCCATCGAAAATTCGTTATGAATTAGGAGAAACCTTTGTAATTACAAGGGGTTTAGATAACTGCTTATTCATTTATCCTAAGAATGAATGGATAAATATCATTGGTAAATATAAAGAATTACCTAATACGAAAGATGCTCGTAACTTCATGAGATTCTTTCTATCGGGCGCTGTTGAATGTGAATTTGATAAACAGGGAAGAATAAATATTTCCACACCGTTAATGAAATATGCTGATTTAACTAAAGAGTGTGTCATTATTGGTGTAAACGATCGACTTGAAGTTTGGAGTAAAGATCGTTGGGAAAACTTTATTAGTCAAAATGAAGATAGTTTATCAGATATTGCAGATAATTTATTTGCATCCAATTTAAATATTTAGGTGAAATATGCATAAGAGTGTTTTATACAATGAAGCCTTAGAATATTTAAATTTAGATGATAAGAGTATAATTGTTGATTGTACTCTCGGTTATGGCGGCCACAGTAGTGGCATATTAGAGAGAATAAAAAGGGGTTTTCTTTTCGCCTTTGACCAAGATATTGATGCTATTAAGTATAGCAAAGAAAGATTAAGCAAGATCGGTAATAATTTTGAAATAATTGAAGCTAATTTTGTGGATCTTAAAAAAGAATTAGAAAAAAGAAATGCTAAAGTAGATGGAATTTTATATGACTTAGGTGTATCTAGTCCTCAGTTAGATATTGATGAAAGAGGATTTAGTTTCCACAGTGATGCTAAATTAGATATGCGTATGAATCAAAAAAATAAGCTTTCGGCTTATGAAGTTGTAAATGAATATCCTTATGAAAGATTAACGGATATATTCTATCGATATGGTGAAGAAAAATATGCCAGTAGTATTGCTAAAGGCATAATTAAAAGTAGACCAATTAATACAACTTTAGAATTAGTGGAAGTAATTAAGAGTCATGTTCCAGAAAAGTATAAAAGGGATAAACATCCAGCTAGAAAAGTATTTCAGGCAATAAGAATAGAAGTAAATAATGAATTAGAAGTATTTGAACAAAGTTTATTACAAGCTTTAGATTTATTAAATATTAACGGCAGAATATGTGTTATAACATTCCATTCATTGGAAGATAGAATATGCAAACAAATATTTAAAGAATATAGTTCTGTTGATAAGAATTTATCAAAACTACCAATAATTCCTGAAGATCTATTACCTAAATATAAAGTTATTGGTGTTTTTGAACCCACTAAAAAAGAATTAGAAGAAAATAATCGTGCTAGAAGTGCAAAATTGAGGGTCATCGAAAGGATAAGATAATATGAAAAAAAGAAGCAGGAGATTTACAAAAGGTGAAATGATATTATTTTCCAGTATTATTGGTGCAGTTGTCTGTACATTCTTTACTGAGGTATTCTTTGGTGCTAATATTGGGCATTTAAATATGAGTGTTGAAAAAATGAAATACGATATAACTAATCAAGAAAAGACTAATGAAAATTTATTAATGCAAGTTAATGAATTAACTTCATTTGATAAGATAAATAATATTGTTAAAGACATGGGATTAGCGTATAATAATGAGAATATAGTTATTGTTAACGAATAATGAGGTGTTAGTATGAAAGAAAGAGTAAAAAAACATAGAGTTAATTGGTATATGACTTTGTTTGCATTCTTTCTTTTTTTTATTGCAATAACATATGCAAAATACCTCTACATATCTTTATCACCAACTGTTAATAATATAAATCTTGCTGAATTTGCAGCTAATAGAAATACTTTCTCAACAACCCTTTATGCTAATAGGGGTACTATTTATGATAAAGATGGTAATACATTAGCACTTAATGTATCATCATATACAGTTATTGCTTATTTAAGTGCAAGTAGAACTGGTAGTAATCCAACACCATTACATGTTGTAGATGTTGATATGACTGCAGAAAAACTAGCTCCAATTTTAAATATGACTAAAGAAAAATTAGTTAGTTTATTAACTAAAAAGGCTTATCAAGTTGAATTAGGACCTGGTGGTAGAGGTATTTCAGTTTCAACTAAATTAGAAATAGAAGCTTTAGATTTACCAGGAATTGATTTTATTGAAAACTATAAAAGATATTATCCTAATGGAGACTTTGCTTCTTATGTAGTTGGTTATGCTAGACAATATGAAGAAGAAGTAAAAAATAATGATACTACTTCTATTGAATATAGTACTATTGGTGAATTAGGAATTGAATATAAATACGAAGATTTATTAAAAGGAACCAATGGTTATTTAAAATATGAACAAGATCGTTTTGGATATAAAATACCTGATACTCATGAAACAAGAATAGATGCTATTAATGGTAGTGATATTTATCTAACACTTGACTCAAATATTCAAAGATTTGTTGAATCAGTTGTTAAAGATGCGTCAAGTACTTATAATCCTGCATGGATGACACTTACAGTAATGAATGCTAAAACAGGGGATATATTGGGTAGTTCTTCAACGCCTTCATTTAATCCTAATATTAGAAATATCACTAACTATGAAAATCCTTTAGTTTCATATCTTTATGAACCTGGTTCAATTATGAAAATATATACATATATGTGTGCTTTAGAATCAGGTAAATATAATGGTAGCGGGACGTTTAAATCGGGTAGTATTGATATTGGTGATGATAAAGTAAATGACTGGAATAAAGAAGGTTGGGGAACAATAACTTTTGATAAAGGGTTTGAGTTTTCAAGTAATGTTGGGGTTGCTAATATTTTACAAACCGTAATTAATAAAAATGATTTAAGAGAATGTCTAACTTCATATGGTTTTAGTGATAGTACAGATATTGAATTACCACGTGAACTAGTAGGACAATTAAACTTTAATTATCCAATTGAAGTAGTAACTGCTGGTTTTGGTCAAGGAATTACCACAACAGCCATTCAACAACTTCAAGCATTATCTATTGTTGCTAATGATGGAGTAATGTTAAAACCACATATTGTTGATCATATTGTTAATTCAAAAGATGGAAAAATAATTTATGAAAGTAAAATCCAAAAGAGTAAAAAATTAGCATCAAATGAAACAATAGAACATTTAAAACAACTAATGTATAATACAATATATGGTAATGATGTAGGAACAACTGGTGGAGCATATGCTATTCCTAATTTTAATATAATTGGTAAAACCGGAACAGCTCAAATATATGATAATAAATTAGGCCAATATTTAACTGGTTATAATGATTATATATATTCCTTTGGGGGTATGTTTCCAAAGGATGATCCACAAGTTATTGTTTATGTAGCTATGCAACAACCTAAATGGGGAAATAGTGCAGGGGTTGTAAAAGCTACTAGATCAGTAATAGAAGATACTGCTAAATATTTAAATATTTATAATAGTCAAACTGTTAATACTAATGTATCTAAATATAAATTAGGCTCATATAACAGTAAAGATCTTGATACAGTTAAAATAGAACTACAATCTAAGAATATTAATGTTATAGTTTTAGGAAATGGTAATAAGGTAACTGACCAATATCCAAAACAAGGAACAATGGTTTTATCAAATGATAAAGTATTCTTATTAACTAATGATAGTAATATTTTAATGCCTAATATTATTGGCTGGTCGAGATTAGATATTATATCTTTATGCAATATTCTCGGTTTAAAATATAATTTTGAAGGTTATGGATATGCTGTTAATCAATCAGTTGCTATTGATGCACCATTAACAGATAAACCTCTCCTTGAAGTTGTATTTGAACAAAAATATATAGTTACTGATAGTCAAGAAAGTGAATAGTATTCACTTTTTTATTATTAAATTTGATAAACAATTAAATTTTTAGTATAATGAGATTATAAATACTAGGAGGTAGTATGATGAAAGATAGAGGTTTTACTTTAGTTGAATTAATAGCAGTTATTATAATATTAGGAATAATAGCATTGATTGCTACACCAATAGTAACTGATATTATTAAAGATTCAAGACAAAAGGCATATAATCATCAAGTGGAAGAAGTTTTAAGAAGTGCAGAAAGATGGGCAATGACCAATAATACACTTCTTCCAGTAGAAGATCAAGCTATCTTCTATTTATCGATACCTAGTTTAAAAGACGATGGATTTGTAAAAGATAGGGATATTGTTAATCCTATATCTAATGAAGAAATGAATGGATGTATTTTGTTGACTTATAAAGCAGATAGTATGCAATATGATTATTCATATGAAGAAACAGCTTGCAGTTCTACTCATGCAGTTGATAATTTAACAAATGCCTATCCTGAATATGCATGTTATACTTTTGACCCAGCGACTGGAACAATTACTAATTATGATACAAGTAATCCAATTTGTGTAACGAATGTTTTTATACCAAATAAAATTGATGGGGTAGATGTATTAATTATTGGGACAGATGCTTTTCGAAATAAGAGTATTACGAATGTGAAGCTTCCAAATAATATAGTCACAATAGGAGCCAATGCTTTTGCGGAAAATGTTCTTGTTTCATTAGATCTTAGTAATCTTGAAAATTTAATAACAATTGGTGACCATGCGTTTGCGTATAATACTATTGCTTCGCTAAATTTAACGGGACTTACAAATTTAAAATTAATAAATTATGGAGCATTCATTTATAACAGTATTACATCTTTAAATTTTATAGGACTTAATAATTTAAAGGACATAGAAGAAGAAGCTTTTCAATTTAACACCATTGCATCATTAAATATAACCGACCTTCCTAAATTAGAACAAATACATCTGAATGCATTTAGTGAAAATAGTATAACCTCTTTAACATTGGAGAATTTACCACTTTTAAATGATATTGAAGATGCAGCCTTTGCTTATAATCATATGACTAATTTAGTATTAAAAAATTTGCCAGGAGTATCTTCTATTACTAGTTGTGCATTTAGAAATAATTATTTAACAACAATAAATTTACAAACTCTTCCACAATTGGTGTCTATTAATTATCAAGCATTTAAAAATAACAATATAACTTCATTAGATTTGTCAGGACTTCCTAATTTGACATCTGTTGGGTCTGAGGCATTTTATGGAAATAGATTACCAAATATCACGATACCAGCTTCAGTAACAACAATTGCAGCTAACGCTTTTTATCAAAGTGGTTCATATCCATGGAATAGTGTAACGATTGGATATAATGCAACTAATTTAAGGACAAGATTTAATGCTACTTGGACAGGTATTGGATGGCCAGCTGGCTTAATGCCATCATCATAATATTAAAAGAAGTTAAAATTTTAACTTCTTTTTGTGTACAAAAAAAGATGTGAAACAAATAATTACTATGACTAATGATACATCTTTAGTCAAACGTTCTTAACGGCAGTAATATTTCTTTCACATCTAATACAGTATATACATTAGTCCTAAAATAGTTACAAAAATTTATAAACTTTCATATGAAAGTCTTTTTTTATAACTTGTACATATAATTTACTGGTGATAGTGTGTTTAGAAAAAAATATAATATCAGAATAAAAATAGTATTAGTAGTTTTTATCTTTCTTTTTTTTCTAATAGTAGGAAAAGTCTTTTATATTCAGGTAATTGATTATAAAAGATTATATGCCTATGCCTCTAATTTATGGAGCCGTAACTTACCAATAGAAGCAAATAGAGGATTAATATATGACCGTAATGGAGTAGTGTTAGCTAATAATATAACAACTACTTCCTTAGTATTAATTCCTAATCAAATAAAAAACAAAGAAGAAGTTTCACAAAAATTAAGTGAAATATTAAATGTTAGTTATGATGAAATGTATAAACATGTTAGTAAAAGAACTTCTATAGAAAGAGTGCATCCAGAAGGAAGAAGATTAAGTTATGAAATTGCTGATAAAATAAATGAACTAAACTTTGAAGGAGTATATCTAGTTAAGGAAGCTAAAAGATATTATCCATACAATACTTTTTTATCACATTCAATTGGGTTTGTTGGAATTGATAATCAAGGATTAAGTGGTTTAGAGTTAATGTATGATAAATATTTAACTGGGGAGTATGGTGCTATTAAATACTTTAGTGATGCTAAAGGTAATAAGTTGCAATTATCTGAAATATATGAAGAACCACAAGATGGGGTTAATATGACTTTAACTATTAATTATGAAATTCAAATGTCGTTAGAAAGAGAACTGGATAATGCAATTGCTAGATATAATCCAGATAGTGCTATGGGAATAGTAATGGATCCTAATAGTGGAGAAATATTAGCAATGTCATCTCGACCTAATTTCTCACCTAGTAATTATCAAGATTATACTGTTGAAGAAATAAATCGTAATCTTCCTATATGGGCAACTTTTGAACCTGGTTCTACTTTTAAAATAATAACTGTAGCTACAGCTTTAGAGGAAAAATTAGTAGATTTAGATAAAGATAATTTCCATGATGGGGGTTCAATTGCAGTAGAAAATGCCCGCATTAAATGCTGGAAACATGGAGGACATGGAACTCAAACATTTATGCAAGTAATTCAAAATTCATGTAACCCAGGATTTGTAGCTTTAGGTCAAAGAATTGGTAAAGAAAAATTATTTGATTATATTGAAAAATTTGGTTTTGGTTCTAAAACAGGGGTTGATTTAAATGGTGAAGGAACGGGAATAATATTTAATATAGATAATGTTGGTCCTGTAGAACTTGCTACTACTGCTTTTGGTCAAGGAGTATCAGTAACTCCTATTCAACAAATCACTGCTGTTAGTGCTGCTATTAATGGGGGAATATTATATAAACCATATATTGTTAAGAGTTTAAATGAACCGGAAACTAATAGTGTAGTTAAAGAAAATAAAAAAACAGCAGTCAGAAAAGTAATAAGCAATGAAACAAGTGAAATGGTAAGAAATGCTTTAGAAAAAGTAGTTGCTTATGGGACAGGAAGAAACGCTTATATTGCAGGGTATCGTGTTGGTGGTAAAACAGGAACGGCCCAAAAAGTTGAGAATGGTAGATATATGGTTGGTAACTATATTGTATCATTCATTGGTTTTTTACCGGCAGATAATCCACAAGTAGTTGTTTATATAGCTGTTGATAATGCTAAAGGGGCAACCCAATATGGAGGAACAATAGCAGCACCTATTGCTAGACAAGTAATGCTAGATTCGATTAATGCTTTAGGTATTGAAAAAAGAGATAATGGATTAGAAAAAACTTACAATTATTATGACAGGAAATATGCAACTATTCCTAATGTAGCCGGTAAGACTGTTGATGAAGCTATGAAATTATTAAGAGACTTTAAGGTAGAGTTTTCAGGAAGTGGTCGTAAGGTTGGTTATCAAGCCCCTGCTTTTAATACAATGATATATCAGGGGGAAACAGTAAGATTATTTTTAACTGAATGAGGTGGAAATATGTTTATAATGACAAAGTCAGTACTGGCAATGATGATTGGCTTTTTAATGGCAATTGTTACAGCTGTTATTCTTATACCAATATTAAAAAAGCTTAAAGCTGGTCAAACCATTAATAAATATCTAGCAGAAGCACATAAAGCTAAATCAGGAACACCTACTATGGGGGGACTAATTTTCATTATTCCTACCATTATTACTATCTTTATTTTGTTCTTTATGAATAAAATAAGTTTTAGTTATAATCTATTAATAGTAATATTTACTTTTTTAGGATATAGTTTAATTGGTTTTATTGATGACTATTTAATTATCAAAAGACGTAATAATAAAGGATTAACTGAAGGCGCTAAGATGTTAATGCAGATAATTATTGCCATAATATTTTTCTATTTATTTGTTAAAGGTGGACATGAATTATTATTATGGATTCATACTTTAGGTATTAAGTTAGAAATTGGTTGGTTATATGGATTATGTATATTATTTATTTTAGTAGCAAGTAGTAATGCCGTTAATATTACAGATGGATTAGACGGTTTAGCAGCTGGTCTTTCTATCATCGCTGTATTTACCCTTGGATTAATTAGTTTAAATACTGGTTGGCTAGAAGGTTATAAAGATATCTCTCTTTTTTGCTTTATTTTAGTAGGATCATTATTAGGATTTTTAATCTTTAATGTAAGGCCTGCTAAAGTATTTATGGGTGATACTGGTTCTTTATCATTAGGAGCTATCTTAGGAACCCTTGCTATATTAACAAGACATGAACTATTATTAGTTATAATTGGTATAGTTTTTGTTATAGAAACAATGACTTGTATTATTCAAATATTTTATTATAAACTAACTCATAAGAGAATATTTCCTATGACCCCAATTCATCATACTTTTGAAAAAATGGGATGGAATGAGAGTGATATTGTTAAGTTCTTCTGGATTATTGGACTATTAGGTTCAATGATTGCTATTACTTTTGGGGTTTGGATATGAAGAAAAGCAGTCTCCTAATAATAAGTGTCATTATTATTAGTGTTTTAGGTTTAATAATGATTACTTCAGCTTCATATGTTTGGGCAGAATATAAGTTTGATGATCCATTTAAATATTTTAAGCATCAATTACTATTCTTTCTATTAGGACTTGTTTTGATGTTTGTTGTAAGTAAAATAAATTATAAAATATATTATAGTAAAGCTAATCTATTATTATTAATAGGACTTGTTTTATTAGTGTTAGTTTTAATACCAGGTATAGGAACAATTAGAAATGGTAGTCGTAGTTGGTTTGGAATAGGGGCTTTTGGTATCCAACCTAGTGAAGCTATGAAACTGATTATAATTATTTTTGTATCTAAATATCTTTGTAATAATCAAAGTAAATTAAGTGTAGTTCCGGTACTATTAATAGTACTACTGACATTTGGTTTAATCATGCTTCAACCAGACTTTGGGACTGGTGTAGTAATGCTTATGATTGTTGTAGGACTATTATTTGTTAGTGGAGTTAATCTATCTTTTTTTGTTAAAATTGGAGTATTAGGTTTAATAGGACTTACCGGTTTAATTATTATGGCTCCATATCGATTAAAAAGAATATTGTCTTTTTTAAACCCATGGGAAGATCCATTAGGAAGTGGCTTTCAAATTATTCAGTCATTATATGCCATAGGACCAGGGGGCCTATTTGGTTTTGGGTTTGGTAATTCTAGACAGAAACATTTTTATTTACCAGAACCACAGACTGATTTTATTTTTTCCATTATTAGTGAAGAATTTGGTTTTGTAGGATGTTTATTAGTAGTAGCACTATTTCTAACAATCATCATAGTTGGTCTTAGAATAGCCCGTAAATGTGATGATTTATTTGGTAAGTATTTAGTATTTGGAATCATATTTTGGATAGCTTTTCAATCAGTTCTTAACTTAATGGTTGTAATAGGATTAATTCCTGTTACGGGAGTAACGCTACCATTTTTAAGTTATGGAGGATCTAGTTTATTAATCTTAATGGTAGGAATAGGTATAGTAATAAATGTTAATAGGTATCAGAGGTAGAATATTTTTGTTAGAACTTAATTTTAAGTTCTTTTTTATAGACTAAATAAATATTCTTTGGTAAAATTAATTGTTGTGGAGGTGTTTATTTTATGGATAAAATCTATTTAACAAAAGAAGGATATGAAGAATATCTAGAAGAAATAGAACAAATTAGAAACTCCTTAGATAACAATAATCATCTTAAGACAGAAGCTTATCAAACCGCTGTAGGGGACGGATGGCATGATAACTTCGAATATGAACAAGCTTCCCTAACAGAAAAAGCAATTGAACATAATCTAATACAAATGATAAATAATAAAAAGAATATCATAATAGTTGATGAACCAAAAAATATTAATAATAATTTAATTAATATAAACGATATATTTGAAGCAGAACTAAAATATTCTGATAATGATATTGAAAGAAGTAAATTTAAATTAATTGGTGGATATAGGCCAAATAACAACAATGATATCCAAGAAATAACATTAAATAGTCCTATTGGAAAAGCCGTTTATCTTCAAAATATTAATTCAAATTTAAATTATATTGTTAATGGTAAAAAGGTAGAATTAAGAATAATTTCAAAAGTTAATTAATCCTAAACATTAAGTTAAAACTTAATGTTTTTACATATATTTATTTTCTTTCCCAGCACCATTTACATAACATCTACTAACTAACTTAGTAATAATCCTAAAATAAAAAATAACTAAAATAGAAACAAAAGTAGAATATAATAATAATGGTAATTATCAAACTAAATCAATAGATCAAAGAGGAAATGAAACTGATTATGTTTATAACACTGATACTGGTACTACTACCTCAGTATTAGATCCTAAAAATAATACTGTAAGTTATAACTATGACTTATTAAATAGAATAACTTCAGTATCAAGTAATAATACAACTAATGGTTATGATTATACAAATGACTTATTAACCCAAATAACTCATAATGGATTTAATTATAATTTCTATTATAATAATTTCAATAACATAACTAATATCAAAGTAAATACTCAAGACCTAATTACTAATACATATGAACCTAATAATGGTAATTTATTATCTAGTACATATGGTAATAATGATCAAGTATCATTTACCTATGATACATTTAATAGATTATCAACCAAAGTAAAACAAAATAATACATATACATATTTATACGATAATAGTAATAATCTAGCAGTTAAAAAAGATACAAATAATAATACTTGTAAATACATATATGACTTAGCTTCTAGAATAGTAGAATATAAAGAAAATAATAACTATAAAATAAATTATAAATATGATAATAGAAATAATATAAGTAAAATAGATTATACATTAAATAGTCTAATAAATACTTTAA
>JBLNAG010000002.1:0-410762 GCA_050259235.1 Ignavibacteriales bacterium | reverse complement strand
TAAATCTATCATTATAAGCTACATTACCTGATTCATCAGTTGTTTTATATTGACACTTGTAATCTCCTGGTATACCCATTTCTACATTACAACCTAAACGTTCTACTGTAACAATACCATTCGAATTATCACTTGTGTATACTTCTGCAGTATCTTGATATGTCTTAGTTTTATCAGCTTCTACTGTTTCATAATTCCAATTAACACTAAACCCTGTGATTTTTGGAGCTGTTGTATCATTTACTGTCACATATCTTCTTTTTGTTTCTGCTATATTTCCAGATGAATCCTTTGTTCCAGTCCATATAGCATATTTTCCTAATTTTGACGTATCTACCATATTATTTGGTGCTGCTACCCAAGTGCCATCTGCACCTGTTCTTGAGTAATTTATAGTTATAATTGGCAATAATTCTTCATTGGAATTATCGGTTATTATAACTCCTGGATTTGTGAATGGTGTATTTACTTCTACTACTATATCACCACCAATAAGATTAACAATTGGTTTAACTGTATCACTTACTGTTACATATCTTCTTTGTTCTTCTGCCATATTACCAGACGAATCTTTTGCTCCAGTCCATATAGCATATTTTCCCAATTTTGTTGTATCCACCATATTGTTTGGCGCTCCCGTCCAAGTACTATCTGCACCTGTTCTTGAGTAGTATACAGTTAAAATTGGTGACAATTCTTCATTTGAGTTATCTGTTATTGTAACTCCTGGGTTTGTAAATGGTGTATTTATTTCTACTACCATATCCCCTTCAATAAGTTGGACAATTGGTTTAATTGTATCACTTACTGTTACATATCTTCTTTTTGATTCTGCTATATTTCCAGATGAATCTTTCGCTCCAGTCCATATAGCATATTTTCCTAATTTTGATGTATCTACCATATTTTTGGGGGCTGCTGCCCAAGTACTATCTGCGCCTGTTCTTGAGTAGTATACAGTTAAAATTGGTGACAATTCTTCACTGGAATTATCTGTTATTGTAACTCCTGGATTTGTGAATGGTGTATTTACTTCTACTACCATATCACCTCCAATAAGATTAACAATTGGTTTAATTGTATCACTTACTGTCACATATCTTCTTTTTGATTCTGCTATATTTCCAGATGAATCTTTCGCTCCAGTCCATATAGCATATTTTCCTAATTTTGATGTATCTACCATATTGTTTGGCGCTGCTGTCCAAGTGCTATCTGCACCTGTTCTTGAGTAGTATACAGTTAAAATTGGTGACAATTCTTCATTGGAGTTATCTGTTATTGTAACTCCTGGATTTGTGAATGGTGTATTTACTTCTACTACCATATCACCTCCAATAAGATTAACAATTGGCTTAATTGTATCACTTACTGTTACTGTTCTTCTTAATGGAGTAGCAAAATTACCAGCTAAATCTTTTGCCTTATACCAAATATTATAACTTCCTAATTTTGTTGTATCTATTACATTATTTGGAGCATCCGTCCATGTACCATCAGCTCCAGTAATTGAATAGTATATTTTAAATGTAGGAGTTATTATTTCACCTGAATTATCTGTTATTGTAACTCCTGGTTCAATAAAATCTGTATTTATTTCTACATTTATATTTCCACCTGTTAATGATATAATTGGTGCTTTCTTATCAATATTTTCTACTCGATAAGGTTCACTACTTCTTTCTTCCCCATTTTTGAATGTAACACATGCAGTATAATTATCATTTTCAGAGACAATTCTTTCTCTATTATTAATTGCTTCCATAACGAGATTTTCAAACGATCTTGAGAATGTTGCATTTTCTTCAAAATCACATGTTTCCCCACTTACTATTGTTACATCTCCAATTAAATCTTCATTTTCAATATCAATTTCAGCAGTTAATGTTATATCTTGATTTGTCCAAACAGTATTACTAGATACTAATTTTAATTTCATAGCATTAATAATATCTAAGTCTGCTTGAAAATCTTCTATTTCAACAATCATATCTAGAATTTCATTTGCTGCATCTAACATTTGTTGAGCAGTTGGAGTTTGCAATTCTCCTGCTTCTTCAATTGCATCACTTAAATCTTCTAGTAATCCTATTAAATTAGGATTTAAATTTAATTCTTCTGGATATTCATCTAAAAGATCATTACCAGCTTTAATAGCTTCATTTAAATTTCCAGTTAGTAAAGCGTTAATTTGTGCTAATAATTGATTAATAGTAGTAGCTCCATTATTAACTAAATTTTGATCATTAATTTGATTAGTAATTAATTGTTGACCACTATTAGTAGCAGTTTCTAATTGCTCTAATAAATTATTTAGATCTTCATCTTCAGTTTCAAGATTCACTACTACATTTCCATTATCCACTGCTGTTCTAAGAACGCCGTAGTTAATTGCAACTACTTGTGGAAGAATATTAATGTTTGGATCAGGTAACTGAATTACATCTTCTTCTGTTTGCTCATTTGTATTTTTATCAACATCTTCTACGTTAGTATCATTATCGAGTGGTTCTAAGTCTTCTGCTGGGTTTGCGAACGTATATACAAATAAACCTATAAGTACAAACAACACAATAGCAAAAATTCTTTTTCTGTTTAGCATTTTTTTCTTTTCCTCTCTAAAATTTATATACAAAAGTTACAATAAAAAAATTATAACTGTTTTGCTTTAATACTTAAGTAGTTTTTCGTTTTTTGTTGACAAATTATTTACAAAAACGCTTATTCACTAGGTATAATAACACAAAAACAGTTATACTTCAATGATTTCTATATCTTTTCGAGTGACTTCATCCGACAAAATTCGACAATGCTGAAACTACTTAATTACTTTTAGTTTATTAAGTGGCCAAATCCTTAAAAATGGTTTACCCATAATATCTTTTTTAGATATTAATCCGAAATTTCTACTATCTAAAGAATCACCTCGATTGTCTCCTAAAACTAAATACATATCCTTAGGAATAGTATTATATCCTAAATCTTTTAGTGTGAAATCCTTAGTAATCATTCCATCAATAATCTTTTCAAGATAAGGTTCTCCATTAATATATAGCACATTATTATTATATTCGACATTTTCTCCTGGAAGACCAATTACACGTTTAATTAAATATTTAGTATCTTCATATGCGAAAGTTATAATATCATTTCTTTTTGGTTCCTTAAAATGAAATATAAACTTATTTAATAATAATATATCTCCATTATTTAATGTTGGTTTCATAGATGGACCTACTACTTGCTGCAAACTGACAACATATATAACAATTACGATAATTCCTACTGCTATTAAAATATATTTTATAGTATCGCTGAAAAATTCCTTTAATTCCCTTAGATCCACACTATCATCTCCATATTATATACATTTTATCATTTCCTGCTAAAATATTCCAGTGGAAAATAAAAAGAGATGTTACTCTCTTAATTATTCTCTAAAAAGTATACTTTATACCATAATAGGAAGGCATAAATGGTCCATAATTTTCGACCATTATTTCTCTTATTATTATAATGCTCATCTAATAATTTTAAAACTTGTTCTTGATCAAAGAATTCTTTAACATAATCCATGTTAAAAGCTTTCTTTAACACATTATAATATTTTTCTTCTTTTATCCATTGAGAGAATGGTACTGGAAACCCTACTTTAGGTCTTTTTGCCCATTCATCAGGAATCTTTTTGTTAGCACATTCTCTAAAAATATATTTAGTTGTTCTATCTTTAATTTTATATTCAGTTGGTATCTTAGATGCTAATTCCATTACAACTTTGTCTAAGAAAGGTACTCTTAATTCAATTGAATGAGCCATGGTCATCTTATCCGCTTTCAAAAGAATATCTTGTGGTAACCATAAATGCATATCTAAATATTGCATTTTCGTTACATCATCCTTATCCTTTACTTTATCAAAATAAGGTTTAGTTATTTCTTTGAAATCTTTACCTTTTTTAAAACGATTAGTTACAATATCCTTAGCTTCTTTATCATTAAAGATAAATGCTTGACCAATATAATAATCTTCTACCGGTAATCCATTTTTAACTAAGAAGTTCTTTCCATGGAATTTAGGTAACATATTTGCTAATTTACCAATTGGATATCTAACAAACTTTGGTAATTTACGATACATATAATCTTCTTTAACAATACCATATGATGTATATCCCCCAAATAATTCATCAGCACCTTCTCCCGATAATACAACTGTAACATGTTGTCTAGTTATTTCTGATAAAAAGTATAAAGGAACTGCTGAAAGATTAGCATGTGGTTCATCTGAATGATATTGCACTGCTTCTAATTTATTAAAGAACTCATCTGCTTTAATTATCTTATTAACATTTTCTATCTTTAATATATCCGATAATTCTTTGGCATAATTTACTTCACTAAAACCCTTATTTTCAAAACCTACTGAGAAGTTTTTATCCGGCTTTAAAGTGGCAGTAATATAACTTGAATCTACTCCACCTGACAAGAACGATCCAACTAAAACATCACTTATTTTATGATATTTTACAGATGTTTTAACTGTTTCTTCTATTTCATTCATATATTCTTCCATTGATTTTTTCTTAGCATTAAACTTAACTTCGTAATATTTTTTTATCTTCATTTTATCATCTTTATATGTAAAATAACATCCCGGTTCTAACTTGAATACATTCTTAAAGAAGGTCTCATTTAAAACAGAATATTGGAATGTTAAATAAGGCTTTAAAGCTTCCTCATTTAATTCCTTAACAAAATTAGGATGTGGTAAAAAACTCTTAATTTCTGATCCAAAAATGAAAGCATCTTCCATTTTTGCATAATAAAACGGTTTTATTCCGAAAGGATCTCTAGCACCAAATAATTCCTTCTTTTCCATATTCCATATGACAAAAGCAAATTGTCCTCTTAATTTTTCAACTATCTTAGGACCATATTCTTCATATCCATGAATAAGTACTTCTGTATCTGTATTAGTAGTGAATTTATGTTTTTTCTTAACTAATTCTTTTTTTATTTCTTGAAAATTATATACTTCTCCATTATAAATTACAAGGAGATTTCCCTTTTCGTTATATATTGGTTGTCCACCTGTTTTTACGTCTATGATACTTAATCTTCTATGTCCTAAAGCAATTGTGTCATCAACATAAATACCTTCACTATCAGGTCCACGATGGATTATTTTATTAGACATATCTTTAATTATTTTATTTTTTTCTTTCTGATTCTTTTTGTCTATAAACCCAACTATTCCACACATAATATGCCTTCTTTCAAACTATATATATTATATTATACCATTTTTACCGTATTTTTCCCAAAAAAAAAGAATTATTTATCTTCTTTTTGTAAACCATATTTACGATTGAATTTTTCAACACGGCCTGTCTTAGTAGCTGATCCTTGTACTCCTGTAAAGAAAGGATGGCATTTATCACAAACTTCAATATGTAACTCTTCTTTATTTGATTGTACTGTAAATGTATTACCACAAGCACAATTAACTTTAGTTTCAACGTATTTTGGATGTATTCCTTTTTTCATACAAATCTCCTTCCTTCATTTATAGATTAACTTCATTAATCAAAAGCGTTATTATTATAACAAGTATTTTTTTAAAAATCAATATTAATCTCTAGTTTTTCCAAATAAACTTAACAATCTAATGAAAATATTTACAAAATCTAGATATAACTGTAAAGCTCCAACAATAGCTACACTATTAGGATTTTCGATATAAGGTATCATTCTTTTTATTTTTTGAATATCATAAGCAACAAATATCACAAATATAACTATACCTATCCAACAAAGAATAATATCAAATAAGGCATTTTGTAAGAATAGATTAACAATGGTTGCAATTATCAAACCAATTAATCCCATAAATAGGATTGTTGATATTTTTGATAAATCAATATTTGTTGTTGCTCCTATTAAGGCGAATAAAGCAAAAATTAATGCTGTAATCCCAAATATTAAAATAATTGAACTAATTTCAAACATTACAAATATTATTGAGAATGTTAAACCTGAAACTAATGAATATATAATAAACATTACTGCAGCCGTAAAATAATTCATCTTCTGAGCTTTTGCCACTAATATAAATACTAAGAACAATTCTATTAAAATTATAAACCAATATACCCCAGTTTCAAAAATATTATATAACATATTTTCTTGAGTAGAAACATAAAGAGCCATTCCAAATGTTACTAATAAGCCAATAAACATCCATCCGAAGATTTTCGAAAAAACTTTACTCATATAATTATACCTCCAATTATATTATAACATTATTTTATTTAATTAGAGCAATTATTTTATTTGCTATAGCTTCATATCCTTCGTTTGAAGGGTGAATATTAGTAGGATTTGGTAAATAGTCATTATATTTAAACAAATCATAGACATCAACGTAAATTATATTATATTTATCACATATAATAGCTAATTTTTGATTAGCATATAATAAAACTTCTTCGATTTGGTTTTTTAATTCATGATTTGGTAGTGGGTTATAGTATCCTACAACATATATTTTTTCTTTAGAATATTCTCTAATTAATTTAAACAACTTATTTATATCTTCCATTACTTGATCTACTTTATCATACGGTTTTCCACTATCCATTGTTAAGTGATATAACAAATCATTAATACCAATTGAAATAGTAGTAATATCAGCCTTAATCAAAGCATTTTGAATTGTTTTTTCTTTGTTATTTATTGTTAAGGTTTTATTATTTGTAATATCATTAATTAAATCAGTTGTACGATATCCTTCAACTGCAAAATCTTTTACAAATACTTCTAATTTATTTTTACTTTTAAAATAATCACTTATTTGACTAGCATATCCGTAAGATTGTTCATTATATGCATTCATCCCAACAGCAAGTGAGTCCCCTAAAGCTAAATAGTAAACCTTTCGATCTATTGTTGTTAGACAAATTACAAACACCAAACCTACAACAATAACTCCTATTATTATTTTCTTCATATGGCCTCCTAAAAAAAAGTAGATTTTATCTACTTAATTATATTTCTTCTAACTTAATTTTAGCACCAACAGATCCTAGTTTTTCAATTATTTTTTCATATCCTCTAAGAACATGTTCTACTTCTTCAATAACTGTTTCCCCATCAGCAATTAGCCCAGCTAAAATCAAACAAGCTCCTGCTCTTAGGTCAGTAGCAACAACTGTTTGACCAGTTAATTTAGATGGACCATTAATGATTATCTTTTGTCCATTAATGGTGATATTAGCACCAAGTTTATTCAAATATTCAACATTTTGAAATCTATTTTCATAAATTGTTTCTTCTAGTGTTGAGACACCATTACAAGTTGTGAGTAAAGATGTTACTGGTTGTTGAAGATCGGTTGCAAACCCAGGAAATACTTGGGTTGTAATATCAACGGGTCTTAAATCTTCAGTTTTAGAAATGATTAAATAATCATCATGAACATCTAATTTAACACCCATTTCGTGTAACTTAATTAATAATGCTTCAATATGTTCGGGAATAATATTTTCTATTTTTAAATTTTTTCCCATTAAAGCACCAGCAATAACATAAGTTCCTGCTTCAATACGATCAGGTATTACTTCCATATAACAACTACCTAATTTTTCAACCCCAGTAATTCTTATTTGACTAGTACCAGCACCACTAATCTTAGCACCCATTTGATTTAAGAAGGTTGCCACATTAACTATTTCTGGTTCTTTCGCTGCATTATCAATAATAGTTTGACCATTAGCCTTAACTGCAGCCAACATAATATTGATTGTTGCTCCTACACTAACAGTATCTAAATATATATGTCCACCTTTTAATTCTTCAGCAGTAATAGTATATTTATTGCCATCTTCTATTACTGTAGCACCTAATGCTTCAAATCCTTTTAAATGTAAATTAATTGGTCTTGCTCCAATTGAACATCCACCAGGAAAATACATTTCTACTTTTTTATATTTACCTAATAAAGCACCCATAAAATAGTATGAAGCTCTTAATTTTTTTGATATATTTTCAGGAATACTTTTACTTTCAACAGCACTTGAATCAATTATCATCAATTCATCTTTTCTACTAACCTTAGCACCTAAAAAAGTTAATATTTCATTTAATGCATCAATATCAGATATATTTGGAACATTATCTAATTTTACCAATTCATCTGATAAAAGTGATGCTGGAACTAAAGCAACAGCACTGTTTTTAGCACCACTAATTCTAATGGTACCTTCTAAATAATTTCCTCCTTGTATTCTTATTTGTTTCATATAACCTCCACTATATAAATTTTATGTCTATCTAAGCTTTATTGTAACTACCAAATAAAATTATTTTATTTCTTATAGCTTCCTTCATAGCTTGTTCTCCTGAACCAATTATCTTTCTAGGATCATAAACCCCTGGATTACTTGCAACAAAATTTCTTACTGCATTATTCCAAACAATTTGTAATTCAGTATTAACATTAATTTTGACAATACCACAACTAATAGATTGTTTAATCATATCACCAGGAATACCAGTTCCACCATGAAGAACAAGTGGAGTACCTGTTTTAATAGATATCTCTATCATTCTCTTAAAGTCTAAATTAGGTTGTCCTTTGTATAGTCCATGAACACTCCCTAAAGCTGGGGCTAAAAAGTCAACACCAGTTTCTCTAGTAAATCTAATACTTTCATCTACTTTTGCAAACATAACAGCATTTGTTACTCCATCTTCTGATCCACCAATGGCACCTATTTCTGCCTCAACTGTTACTTTATATTTAGAAGCATATTTTATTACTTCTTTAGTCATTCTAATATTTTCATCTAACATTTCATGTGAAGCATCTATCATAACAGAAGTAAATCCTGCATTAATTGCACTAATACAATTTTCAACACTACTACTATGATCTAAATGAATTGCTACTGGAACAGTAATATTTAAATCTTTAACCAATCCTCTTACTAAGTTAGTAACTACATCAAATCCACCCATATATTTGGCGGCTCCTTCACTAACTCCTAGGATAACAGGACTATTATTAGCTTGGCACTCTTGTAGTATATACTTAGTCCACTCCAAATTGTTTATATTAAATTGCGGTACAGCATACTTTTCTTTTCTTGCTTTATTAAGCATATCTTTCATATTTACTATCATTTTATCACCCATCTTAATTATATATTTTTTTATAAGTTAAAGCAATCAAATTAAGTTTTTTGTATGTAAAAAGAAGTAAATACAACTAATTAAATTAAATAAAAAATACCAATTATTATTAGTACTAATCCCCCTAATAAAGTTGAAAACATCCCGACAAGTTTATTTATTTTCTTACCTAATATTAAACCAAGATAAGTAAATGTAAAACTAAATATTGAGAATAGTAATGAAGAAATTAAATAATTGCTAGTTATAGATTCTAATCCTAACCCTACTGAAAAACTATCCACACTTACTGCAAATCCAAATAATAATGATTCAAATTTTTTCATTTTTTTTACTTCTTTATTTTTGAAAGTGTCTACTATCATCTCAATCCCAATAAAACTTAATACTACAAAGACTATAACATCCGGTTCAACTGGTAGGAGATGTAATATTCTATTTCCTAAAAACAATCCGATTAAGGGCATGAAAAAATGAAATATTCCTATAGTAATAGATAATATTATAATATCTCTTTTTTCTATATTCAAAGTTCCATAAGCTAAAGAAAGGGAAAAGGCATCCATACTTAAACTTATAGCTATCATTAAAACAATTAATAGAGTCATAAAATCCTCCTATAAAAGTTTATTTTTACAAGAGGATTTTAGACTACAAATATTTTTCTATTAATTCTTTAATAAAAAATTTATATTCTATTTTATTGCTTTCAGTACCTTCTAGTAAGCATAATGGTGGGAAAAGAACACACCACCAATTATCCCCTTCACCTTTACCGAGTGTTACTAATACTGATTCATAATAGCCTTCATCATATACTACATCATTGAATTCCTTTTCCGGAAAGTAATTATATCCAAAATTAATTTTATATCCTAGTGAATATCTTTCTTCTGTCAATAAGTTGTTAATTGAATCATCAATATTATTTAAATTATTAATAATAATAGTTCTAGCTTCTTCAATACCTCTAGTATCTTTTAATAAATTATACATTTTATTTTGTAATAAATATGAAACCTTTTTCTTTACTGATTGATCATATTCGATATTGCTATTTGGAACTACCCTTAACCTTATAGCTTCATCAGGAATAACTATTTTATTTGCACTTATATTACCTACTAATAGATAAAAAGCTAATACAAATAATATAACTAAAATTGATTTATTCATAAAAAAATCATCTCCTAGTTAATAGTGAGAGATTTTTTTACTTTTTATACATTATTTATGATAACTTTCATTTCGCATAATTTTAAATGATCGATATAACTGTTCCAAAAGAATTACTCTAAATAATTGATGAGGATAAGTTAGTTTAGAAAAAGATAACTTATAATTACTTCTATCCTTTATTAATTTATCTAAACCATAAGATCCACCTATAATAAAAGTAATATTAGAATTTACTATTAAGGTTTCATCTATCTTTCTAGATAATTCTACTGAATTTAATTCTTTTCCATCTATTTCTAAAGTGATAACATAATCCTTTTCATTTATACATTTATTAATATTATCTCTTTCTTTTTCTAAAATTAAGTTAATATTATTAGAGTCAATATCTTCTACTTCAATTATTTCTAATTTAGTATATTTACTTAATCTCTTGATATATTCTTTGACTGCTTCCTTATAATAGTTTTCTTTAATTTTACCAACACAAATTATCTTTATCATATTTCAATCATTTCTAATCTATTATCTTGAGTAGCAATCAATATATTATCAAAAACTTTATTTTTTTCTTTAAGAATATTTTTTAAAGTAGTTATTGCTAATTCAGGTGTATTATTTTCATCGCTTAAATGAGCTAGAACAACACTTTTAGTATTATCACCTATAAACTTAGCTAAATACTTTGATGAATCTTCATTAGATAAATGTCCTACATCACTTATTATACGCATTTTAGTGTGGTGAGGTCGATGACAATTCATAAGCATGGTTATATCATGATTACTTTCCATTATATACATATCTTTATTGGTTATTCTCGAATGATTTTTTTGATTTATATATCCTGTATCTGTAATATAAACTAAAGTTTTAGAATTACTTTCTAATATATAACCATTTATATCATTTCTATCATGTGATAACTTTATAATATCAATCAATAAATCATCTAATTTTCTTTCATCTTCGATAAAAGAATAATCTTTTAAATTAAAACTAAGTTCATTGTACATCTTCTCTGTTAAATAAATCATAGGATTATATTTCTTTATGAAAGTTGGAATACCATTAATATGGTCACCATGAGTATGAGTGATAAAAATACTATCTATATCTTTAGGATCAATTCCTAAATCTAAAAGATGTGTAGTTGTATAGGATAAATTAGTACCTAGGTCAATTAATATTTTATGATTATTTGTTTCAACATAGGTACAATTTCCTCTACTACCACTCGCTAATACACATATTTTCATTAATAGTATCCTAGTGGATTTACTTGATATCCACCTCTCCATGGTTCTCCGACCCAAATTTCATAGTGTAAATGTGGGCCTGTTGCATCCCCGGTCATTCCCATATATCCTATTACTTCTCCACGTCCAACAACTGAACCAACTTTTGTCTTTCTAATACTAGATAAGTGAGCGTATAAAGTATAATATCCATTATTGTGATTTATTATTACATAATATCCATAACTATTATGCCATTCTGCTTTATAAATAATACCATTATTGGCTGCATAAATTTCAGATCCATATCCACCTGCTCCAGCTATATCTAATGCGGCATGTAATTCACGCCAACCAGTAAATGGATTTGAACGATATGCAAAATAAGAAGTTATCATCCAACCACCTTGAGTAGGCCATCCCCATGAATATAAACTACCAACACTTGGTTGATATCTTGTCCCAACAAGAATTACTTCAGCAACTGTAGGTTTTATTTCAACTGTAGAAGCTGGTTCTACGAATACCACTGCTCCATTTACTGATTTAACCTTAGTAGTAACACGATCTAATCCACTAACCCCTTCTTGAACTATAGAATCTTCACCTATAATACGATTTGGATCTTGTCGATATTCTGTTTTATATTTACTTTCGATATCATCAACAACTGTTTTTTCCACAACAACACTTATGATTGGATCAATTACCCCAACATATACTTCTTGTCCTGGAAATAGCAAATTATTTGTATTAGTAAACTCAGGATTACTAATAAAGAATTCCTCAACGTTAATTTTATTTATAAAAGCTACCTTTTCAATTGTATCACCCAATTGAACAGTATAGGTTTTTTGTTTTTCAGTTGTTCCAAATAATAAATATTGTGATAATTTATCAGCATCAGTATATATATTTTCTTCAACTGATATTTTTGTTTTCTTAATAGTTATATTTTCTTCAACATAAACACTATCGATTAACTCTCCTGTTGTTGTAATTTTCTTTTGTTCTTCATTAATATATAAATTATATTTTTCAGTGCCAACAAATGTCGTAACTGTATTTTCTACTGCTGTTTTAAATATTTCATCATCAACAACATATATTAATTCATTTTTTGTTTGTCTTTTTATAGATAGTTGATATCCTTCAATTGTAAAAGGTTTTAATGCTTGCATTTTTTCATATATATCTTTTATACTACTTAGTTTATCACTGTAGGTGGTTAATTTTCTAACCTCTAATCCATTTGGTGCATAAACATTGTCAACATCAAATTTTTCTTTAAAATATTTTCCTTTGTTATCAATATATTTATATAATTCATCCTTTGATTTTATAACACCTAAAACTTGATCATCTAAATAAACTTGATAATAAGTGTTTGGTTCATTAGTTACTTTATAATTAAATCCAAGCAAAAAGGTTGCCATACCAATAAGTACAACAATTATAATTGTGGAAATATTTTTCAAACAAATCACCTATTTTCTTCTTTATTTATCACATTAATAAAAGTATTGGTATTTTTTTGGAATAATAATTTAATATCTCTTGTTGGTCCATTACGATGCTTAGCAATAATTAATTCAATTTCACTCGTAGGATCTTCACTATGTTCACCATAATAATCATCTCTATGCAAGAATGAAACAATATCTGCATCTTGTTCAATTGCCCCAGATTCCCTTAAATCACTTAAGAATGGCCTCTTACTTTCACGACCTTCGACATTTCTTGATAATTGGGCTAAAGCAATAACTGGAACTCCTAATTCCATTGCCATTGTTTTCAAACCTCTAGATATTTCTGATACTTCTTGTTGTCTATTACCTGCATATCTACTACTTCCTTGAATAAGAGTTAAATAATCGATAATAACAATACCTAATCCATCAGTTGAAGAAGCCAAACGACGACATTTAGCTCTAATTTCACTTATTGTCATACCAGGAGTATCATCTATATACATCTTGGTATCTGCTAAGCGACTAATTGCTTCATTTACTCTTTTCCAATCATTGTGTTCCAACCAACCATTTTTTAATTTATTACCATCGATTTGTCCAACTTGTGCGAGCATACGTATTACTAATTGCTCAGCTGACATTTCCATATTAAAAACGGCTACTGTTTTTTCAGAATTCATAGCAATATTAGTCCCTAAATTTAAAGCAAACGCTGTTTTTCCTACCCCGGGACGTGCAGCTATAATAATTAACTCATTGGGATGAAATCCAGAAGTTAAACTATCTAAATCATAGAAACCTGTTGCTAGACCTGTTATTTTTCCTTCATTTTGTGCTAATTTTTCTAGATCTGATTGAGCTTTAAATAAAACTTCTTGAATAGTTTTAAACTCACTACCTTTTCTAGTTTTAACAACATTAAGAATCTTCATTTCAGCACTATCTAATACTTCATTAAGTGTCTCCGTAGAAGAATATCCTTCTGTTACTATTTTTGTAGCTTCTTCAATTAATCTTCTTAATACAGCTTTTTCATTTACTATCTTTATATATTCATCAATATTTGCTGCACTTGGAAGCATATTTGAAAGTTCTATTAAATACTCTACTCCACCAATTTGTTTTAACCATTTTCTTTTATCAAGTTCTGCTGTAACAGTTGTAATATCTATTGGTGTTCCTTTTTCTGCTAATTCAGCAATAACTGTAAATATTTTAGAATGAGAATCTAAATAAAATAATTCACTTCCTAAATTTTCTATTCCCTTTTGAAGAGCATATTTAGATAAAAATAATGAACCTATTACTGATTGTTCTGCTTCTATACTATGTGGCATTACTTTTTCAGCCATATATATCACCTACTCTTTAATTAATTCTACTTTTAATATTGCCTTTACTTTTTTGTGTAGATCTATTTCTACATTGTGAAATCCTAAACAAGATAATGTTTCTTTCATGTTTATCATTGTTTTATCAATATCAATACCATTTTTCTTTAGTTCAGTAATTATTTGTTTAGAACTTACACTACCAAAAACATGATCTTTTTCTCCTGTTTTCACTTTAAATTTAAGTGCTAATTTTTCCAATTCTACTTTCTTTGTTTCACATTCTTTAATGTTTTCTTGTTCCTTTAATTGTTTTTTGCTATTATCATTTTCTAGTTTCTTTATGTTATTTTCACTTGCAATAACAGCATAACCCTTTTGAATTAAAAAATTCATTCCATATCCATCTTTTACTTCTTTTATTTCACCTTTTCTGCCTTGCCCTTTAAGATCCTTTATAAATATAACCTTCATAATTCACCTCTTTAAAAATAACTTGTATAAATATTATACTATAAATTAGTCTAGTTGTCTTTATTATATAAAAAAGAAAATGAGAAAAATTTATTTCTTCTCATTCTTTCTTATTCTATTTGCTAAAGTCTCTATTTTTTTTATACGATGATTAATTCCTGATTTAGTGATAGCCTTACCTGTTTCAATACTGATAATTTCACTTAGTTCTAGTAAAGAGGCTTCTGGATATTTTAAACGATATGTAGCTACAATCTTTTCTTTTTCATCCAATAGCTCTAATCCACCTATTTTTTCAATCAACTCAATATCATTAATTTGATTAGATGCTGCCATTATCATTTTATCAATATTAGCCTGTTCACAATTATTTAAACGATTAGTCATATTCTTATGATCACGATATATTCTTATATCTTCATAATATAAAACAGCATTACTAGCATTAATTAATCTCAAAAAATCACCAATTTTTTCAGCTTCTTTGATATAAATCATGTATTTTGATTCCCTTTTAATAATCTTACTATTTAATGTGAAATTATTTAGTAAATCATTAATAAAATTAGCATATTCTTCATCATCTACAGAAAATTCCAAATGATATCTAGATTTCTTTGGATCATTTATACTACCAATAATTAAGAACAATCCTTTTATATATGCCCGCGTTAAAGATTCATCATCAATTATATAATCCATCGGGATATTTGAATCAATTGATAAATCCTTCAAAATCATATCTACACGTTGTTTTATTTCCAATATATACAAATAATTTTTACTATAATTATACCCTTTTCTTACTGTAATAACAGGTATAACATCATAAGTATCTTTTATAAGTCTATATACATGACGAGCAACACTTGAGTTTTCGGTAACGACTGTTATAATATCGTTACTATGAGTACTATTACGAATAATAGCTGATAATTCAGATATATTTTCTGTTCCAATTGCCTCTAACTTACTAACTTCATTTTTAACGGTACTCGTAAATGACATTTTATCCTCTTATTAAAGTTGAGTAGATATAAAATGATAATTTAACACGATCATGTCTTATCATTTCATCTTCTATTAAAACAAAATTATCAACAATGGTCTTTAAATTTAAGTCCTTAAGATTTTTTAGATCATAAGCAACTTGATCTTTTTGTTCTAATGTTTCATATTTCTTTATTAATTCTTCATCTATTTTTCCGTTATTAGCAATTAATATATCTATTTTTCTTTCACCTAAATAACTATTTAATATCTTAACATGATGACTCACATTACAATTATCAGTTTCCCCTGGTTGTGTCATCATATTACATATATACATTATTGGTGCATTACTCTTATCAATTTCATCAATCAGTTCTTTACATAATAATGTCGGAACAATACTTGTAAAAACACTACCCATACTTAAAAGAATTAAATCAGCTTCTTTAATAGCTTTTATTGCTTCGGGATTGACAACAGGTTTAGTTTTATAAAATACTGAATTAATAGCTTTATTAGCCATTGTTATATTATGTTCACCTTCAACAATACTGTCATCTTCCATTTTTCCCATTAAAACTACATCATCTTCCGTTAATGGAAGAACTTTTCCTCTTAAGTTTAAAACCTTACCCAATGATTCAATTCCATCAGACATATTACCTGTTATGTTAGTCATGGCTGTTAATAAAAGATTACCAACGGTATGACCATTTAAATCACTTGTTGTCTTAAAACGGTAATTGAATAATTCTTCAAATAATGGTTCTGTCTCAGATAAAGCAATCAATACCCTTCTAATATCACCAACAGCAGGTGTTTTGAATTCCTCTCTTAATCTTCCTGTACTTTTACCATCATCACTTACTGCTACAATGGCTGATATATCAATTGGATACTCTTTAAGTCCTCTTAGCAAAAAAGATAAACCCGTTCCTCCACCAAGGACTGCTATTTTCTTATGCATTCTATCACCCAATCTAATTATACTATATTTCTGACAACATTTATACCAATTTGAAAAAATACTCAATTAAATTGAGTATTAAAAATATATTTTACACTATTTTAAATTTTTCTTTACACCTATGGCAGCAATTGCAGCATCACTAACAGCTGTTGTCAATTGATATAAGTCTTTCTTTACAATATCACCACAAGCATAGATATTTTCAACACTTGTCATCATGTTTTTATCAACAATAAGATATTGTTTATCAAGATTAATAGGTAAGTTTTTTAAAAAATCACCACTTGGTTGTAATCCTGTGTAAATAAATACCCCAGAAACCTTTATTTCTTCATTATCATTAATGGTAATTGACTCAAGAACATTATCGGTGGTGTTAAATTTAGTAATTTCACTGTTATACTTAATTTCAATATTATTTATATTTTTAATTTTGTTAACTAAAATTTCTTCACCTACGAATTGATCTTTTTTATTTATCATAATAACCTTTTGACATATATCAGATAAGTATATTGCTTCAGTTAAAGCCCCATTACCACTACCAACGGTTGCTACTATTTTATCTTTATAGAATGTTGCATCACATAAAGCACAATAACTTATACCTCTACTTAGTAATTCATCTTCTTTTTTTATACCTAACTTTTTAGGTTGTCTACCTGTTGCTATAATAACAGCTTTTGCTGTTATTTTTTCCTTTTCAGTTGTCACAATTTTGTATTCTTTTTTATCTTCAATATTAACAACCATACCATATTTATACTCTACACCTAGTCCGTTTATTTGACTAAATATATTACTAGCTAAATCTGGTCCTGAAATTGAAGTAAAGCCAGGGTAGTTGTCTATTTGTGTTATTTTATTTAATTGTCCTCCTGGGGCATCTTTATCTATTATTAAAACATTAACGTTAGCCCGTTTTAAATAAATAGCAGCTGTCATACCTGCTATCCCAGCACCAATTATTATACAATCAAAATCTGGTTTCATTGACATCGCTCATTTCATTATATTGATTTTGAAAACGTGATCCTCTATTTAATACCACAAGCATAACAAATCCTACTATCACCATTGATAAAGATACAATTTGAGCCATCTTAAAATTAAATATCATTAGACTATCTGTTCTAAGACCTTCAATCATAAATCTTCCTATTCCATACCATATGAAATATATACTTGCTATATGGCCAATTTTTAAATATTTATAGTTCTTTATAATTAATATAACTATAAATCCTATTAAGCACCATAATGATTCATAAAAGAAAGTTGGTTGATAATATACTCCACCTATATTCATACCTTCAATGATGAAATTAGGTATATGTAACTTTTGTAATGCTTCTAATGAGGTAACTGGTCCATGTGCTTCACCATTAAAGAAATTACCCCATCTTCCAATTGCTTGACCGAGAATTAACCCTAGAGCCATAAAATCCATTATTCTAAGTGTTCTAACATTATATCTCTTAGTATAGAAGATAAGCCATAACAATCCAACAATAATTGCACCATGAATTGCTAATCCACCTTCCCAAATTTTAACGATATCAATTAAATTTTTACTATAATAACCCCAATTAAATGCAACATAATAAATTCTCGCTCCAATAATAGCTAATGGAATCATAAAGAAAAATAAATTTATCATAAAGTTTTCAGGAACATCAAATTTTTTTGATTCTCTAAGGATAACTGAACCTCCTATTAAAATGGCAATAAACATTACTACTGAATACCAATAAATTCTTATAACACCTAAATCAATTAAAACTGCTTCCATATTACTTTTCCCTTCTCAATATTGGTTCAATAACCATATTATCCATTATTATATTTGCTACAGATATAAAAACTGCAACTATGAATGACATAAAAAATCCATAGATACTAAAATGTACTCCTAGAATAAAATCAACAATCTTTAAAATAATAACATTAATAAAAGGATAAAATAAGCCTAAAGTTAAACCGGTAATTGGTAGTGTTAAAAGAACCAATATTGGTTTGATTGTTTTATTTAATATATATATAACTATGGCAGCTAATAATCCCCATAATCCAAAATAACTATTATCTATTTTTACTGTATCGTTGAATAGAACTGCTACCATTATTAATACTAAAGCATATCCAACCATATGTATTAACCAATCAATAAAACGATTAAGTCGTACTATTTGAGCACTATTTTTTTCGTTAATTATGACAACTTTCATTTCATCATCTCCTATAAACATTATATCATATCTTTCCAATTTTTAAATTTTAATATAAATTAATACTTAAAAATAAGTATGTGTATAATGTACAATATATCTTTTTTTATATTATTTTTATTACATATCTGCTTTTAATTCAAATAAGATATCTCTTAATTCAGTAGCTCTTTCAAAATCTAATTCTTTTGCAGCTTCTTTCATTTCCGTCTCCACTTTATTAATTAATAATTGTTTATCTTTCTTAGTCATCTTAACTTCTTCTTTTTTATCTTTCTTATTAATACTTACTATATCTCTTACTTCTTTAATAATTGTCTTAGGAACTATATTATTATCAATATTATATTTTTCTTGAATTGTTCTACGTCTGTCCGTTTCCGCAATAGCTTTTTCCATCGCTTCACTAATTTTATCAGCGTACATAATAACATGTCCTTCGGAATTTCTAGCAGCTCTACCAATAGTTTGAATCAAACTCTTATCACTTCTTAAAAAACCTTGCTTGTCTGCATCCATAATTGCAATAAAACTTACTTCTGGAATATCTAAGCCTTCCCTTAATAAATTAATTCCAACTAAGACGTCATATTTCCCTAGTCTTAAATCTCTAATTATTTTTAATCGATCTAGAGTTTTTACTTCATTATGTAAATACGCAACTTTAATATCTAATCTTTTTAGATAAGTTGTTAATTCTTCTGCCATGCGAATAGTTAAAGTAGTAATAAGAGTTCTTTGATTATTCTCAATTCTCTTATTTATTTCTTCTATTAAATTATCAATTTGATTTTTTGTTCCTCTGACTTCGATGGTAGGATCTAATAATCCTGTTGGCCTAATTATTTGTTCTACTACTTTATTATCTACTTTTTCTAATTCATAATCACCAGGAGTGGCTGATACAAAAATAACTTGATTTATCTTACTTTCAAATTCAGTAAACTTTAATGGTCTATTATCCTTAGCACTTGGCAATCTAAATCCATAATCAACCAATACTGATTTTCGTGCTTGATCTCCATTATACATTCCTCGTACTTGAGGAATAGTCACATGTGATTCATCTACTACTAAAAGGAAATCTTGATCAAAAAAATCAATAAGAGTTGTTGGAGTTGCTCCTGCCTCCTTTAAAGCTAAATGTCTTGAATAATTTTCAATTCCTCTACAAAATCCTGTTTCTTCTAACATTTCCATATCATAATTAGTTCTTTCATTTAATCTTTGGAATTCTAATAATTTATTTTGACTTTTAAAATATTCAAGTTGTTCTTGTAACTCTTGTTTAATATTTTTAATAGCTATTTTAGCTTTTTCTTCACTAGTTACAAAGTGACTTGCCGGAAAAATGGAAATACTCTTTTTATTTATTAAGATAGCACCTGTTAAGGTATCAAATTCACTTATTTTTTCTACTATATCATCAAAAAATTCAACTCTTATACCTTTGCCGTGTTGATTAACTGGTATTATTTCCAATACATCCCCTCGTACACGAAAACTACCTCTTTTTAAATCCATATTATTTCTTTCATAAAGCATTTCAATTAGCTTTTCAATAACATCATTACGATTAATTTGATCGTTTTCATTTAGAGTTAGCATTTTCTTTTCATACTCTTCTTTTTCACCAATACCATATATACATGAAACAGAAGCTACAACAATAACATCTCTATTATTTAATAAAGATGAGGTGGCTGCATGTCTTAATTCATCAATTTCATCGTTAATAGAAGAATCTTTTTCTATATAAGTATCTGTCTTAGGGACATATGCTTCTGGTTGATAATAATCATAATATGAAACAAAATACTCTACTCTATTTTCGGGAAATAGTTCTTTAAATTCACTATAAAGTTGACCAGCTAAAGTTTTATTGTGAACTAAAACTAAGGTTGGTCGATTTATTTTTTCAATAATATTAGCTATTGTAAAAGTTTTACCTGTACCTGTTGCTCCTAAAAGAACATTATATTTTTGATTTTCATTTAAATTATTAACGATTTTATCAATTGCTTGTGGTTGATCACCACTTGGTTTATAACTTGATATTATTTTAAATGCCATATGTATCACCTTTCTAATTTTATCATTTAAATAGTTCTTTAACAATAAAAAAGTAAGCATTGCTTACTTAATAATTTTAAATATTACTTGATAATTATCTTCAAAATCTATTTCTTCTACTTCTACTGTATATCCAATTCCTTCTATTTTTTTACTACAATCCCTTATTAAATCGATAGCCGATTTTAAATTTTTACCCAATGATGGAATTGAAACAGTTTGAACTGATGAAACAACAGGTTTTCCTTCAACTTTTTTTTCTTCCATAAAAGGATTAAAGACTAGTTCTGATCTTGAATTATCTGGAATAGTAGGTATTTCTACTACTTTTGGATTCATAAATTCTTCAAAATCTTCTTTTGTTGTTTCTGAAGTTTTATCAGGTTGCAAAATATTTGGTGAAAAGGCTTCCATGCTGTTTTCTTTTTCTTCCTCTTCATCTGGTTCCTCATTTAAAATATCAAAAAACTTTCCTGGAGTTAATAATTTTTCTGGATTTTCATCATCTTCTTCCTCAGTAACTACTACTGGGGCAGTTGGATCTGGTTCTAATAAAGAATTGACATCAGCAAGAGGTTTTTCCTCAAAGATATCCTTAGCTTCGTTTTCAATTTTATCAATATTCATAAATCCAGGATTAACTTCTTCTTTTGGAACTACTGGAGTTGGTTCCATAAAAGGGTTTTCTAATTTTTCTTCTTTTACATCTTCAATGATTGGTTGAGATGGTAATTTAATTGAATCAATTGGCTTAATATTAAATATTTCCATTGAAGATTCATCAACTTTTGGTTTACCTAATTCTTCCATTGAGCTTAATGGAATATTCCTATTAGAATATATATTTTCTTGATTATTTTTTTCTTCTACCATTGGAACAACTCCTTTACTAACATTACTACCTTCTGTCATAGGATTAGAAAAGACTTTTGTATCCAATAATTCAACTTCTTCATCTACTATAGGAGCACTACTATTTAACATCTTATCAATTTCCTCATCCGTTTTTCTTACTGTTAATCTTTTATTTATAACGTTACTTAACATTTCTGATTGTTGTTTTGGGTTAGTTAATCTTAAAATTGATCTAGCATGTCTTTCAGAAATTCTTCCATCTAGCAATGCTTCTTGAACTTCTTCATTCAAATTAAGTAATCTTAATTTATTTGCGATAGTTGATTGTTTATTTCCTAATTTAACAGCTAATTGTTCTTGAGTATATCCCATATCAAGAATCTTTTTATATGATATAGCTTCTTCAATTGGTGTTAAATCTTGTCTTTGAACATTTTCAATCAATGCAACTTCAGCACTATCCTTGTCATTTAAATCAGTTATAATAGCGGGAATAACATTTTTACCAGCAAGAACACTAGCTTTATATCTTCTCTCACCAGCAATAATTTCATACTTATCACCTATTCTTCTAACAACAATAGGTTGAATTACCCCATGTTCTTTAATTGATTCTGATAATTCATTGATTGAATCTTCACTAAATTTTATTCTTGGTTGAAATCTATTAGGTAGAATATCACCAAGATTTAATTCAAGTATTTTCTTTTCATCATTCACACTACACAACCCCTTTTTATTCTTTATTTATATGATACTATATCTTGGGAAATAACACAATAGTTTTTGGGAAATATTATCAAAAACTATTTCCCAAAATAAAAAAACCTTTGCTTTATAAAGGTTTTTTCTTCATATCACTAAACTTTCTAGGATATTTCTTATTTGTTATTTCTAACTTTTCAAACTTAATTAATGTTCTTTTACTAAGTTCTGTTGGTAAATAAAACTCTTTTATTTCTACAACCTTAATATTTAATTGTTTAACAGCATTATCATATGTTGATTCTTCTTTTTCAATATTTCCTTTCATAGCAATAAAGTTTTTGTTTTTCTTAACCATTGGAATAGAATATTCAAGAAGAATATTTAAAGGAGCAACTGCTCTAGCAGTAACAATATCAAACTCTTCTCTATGGGTTAAAGCAAATTCTTCAGAACGGGTATGAATTGCTACAATATCTTTTAAATTTAATTCTTTAATCACTAAGTTTAAAAAATCTATTCTTTTTCTTAATGAATCCACTAATGTTATTTTTAAGTTGGGAAATATCACTTTTAAAACAACACCAGGGAACCCAGCACCTGTCCCTATATCACATAACTTATTTTCATTTCTTAAGTCTACTATTTTATTTAAAGTTAAAGAATCATAGAAATGTTTTAAATAAACTTGTTCTTTTTCAGTAATAGCTGTTAGATTTATTTTTTGATTCCATTCAATTAATAATTCGAAATATTTATTTAATTGGCTTAGTTGTTCTTCATTTATTTCAATTCCAATTAGTTTTAATTCCTCAATAAATTTATTTTCGGTCATTATTATACTCCCTTTTCAAATAAATCATTAATATTGATATATCACTAGGATTAACTCCACTAATTCTTAATGCTTGACCAATTGATGTAGGTCTTACTTCATTCAATTTTTGTTTTGCTTCACTTGCTAAATTATGAATTTTACTATAATCAATATCTTCAGGAATAAATTTATTATCTAAATTATTCATTTTTTCAGCTTCTTTTTCTACCTTAGCAATATATCCCTCATATTTATTATTAATTTCTACTTGTTCTAGAATTTCCTTATCATAATCCAATTTAATAAAATTCTTAAGACTTTCCATAGTAATTTCTGGTCTTTTTAATAAATTATATAAAGTAATTCCATCTTTTATTGATGTACTATTTATTTTATTTAAATACTCATTTACTTCTTTAGTAGGTGTAATCTTATTATCTTGTAATTCTTTTTCTAATTCCATTATTTTTGCCTTCTTATTTTGAAATATACCATATCTTTTCGAATCAATTAATCCAATTTGATAACCATATTCAGTTAATCTAAGATCTGCATTATCATGTCGCAATAATAAACGATATTCTGCCCTAGAAGTTAATAAACGATAAGGATCTCTTACTCCTTTAGTAACAAGATCATCAATTAATACTCCAATATAAGCTTCATTTCTCTTTAATATTAGGGGTTCTTTTACTTCTAAATTTAAAGCTGCGTTGATACCTGCAATTAAACCTTGACAAGCAGCTTCTTCATAACCACTAGTTCCATTTATTTGACCGGCAGTATATAAATTTTTGATCTTTTTTGTTTCTAATGTTTGTTTTAACTGTGTAGGATAAATAGCATCATATTCAATTGCATAAGCATATTTCAATATCTTAGCATTTTCTAATCCTGGTAAACTATGAACCATCTTTTCTTGGATATCATAAGGCATACTTGTGGAAAATCCTTGAATATATATTTCCTCTGTATATTTACTCTCTGGCTCTAAAAATAATTGATGTCTTTCTTTATCACAAAATCTAGTTATTTTATCTTCAATTGAAGGACAATATCTTGGACCTACTCCTTTAATATCATCTAAACCACCATACATACTAGATTTATTTAAATTTTCTCTTATAATTTGATGGGTAAGAGGAGTGGTATATATTAGATGACAAGGCACTTGTTCTTCAATCTTATATTGAGGTTCATTATAAAAACTGAAAGTATGATATTCATTATCACCATTTTCAATTTTAGCCTTACTAAAATCAATACTATTCTTATCAATTCTTTGTGGAGTACCTGTTTTTAATCTTATAACATCAAGTCCAAGTTTTCTTAAATTATCACTTAAATGCAAACTTGGTTTTTCTCCATGTGGTCCTTCACTACGACGAGTATTTCCCACCATAATAGATGATTTTAAATATGTTCCAGTAGTTAAAATAACAGCCTTACTCTTTATTTCTCTATTATCTTCTAACATAATTCCTTTTATTTCATCGTTATCAATAATTAAATCTTCTACTATTGCTTCTAAAATTTCTAAATTATCTTGATTTTGTAATACTTTTAACATTTCTTTAGGATATGTTATTTTATCAGCTTGAGCACGTAATGCTTGAACTGCAGGACCTTTTGCACTATTTAACATCTTTATTTGAATTAATGCTCTGTCTGCTGCTTTTCCCATTTCTCCACCTAAAGCATCAATTTCGCGTACTACTATACCTTTAGCACTTCCACCAATAGATGGATTACAAGGCATATCAGCAATATTTTTTATATTTCCCGTTACTAAAAGTGTCTTGTGTCCTTTTCTAGAACTTGCTAAAGCTGCTTCACAACCAGCATGTCCACCACCAACAACAATAATCTCATATTCCATCTATCTCACCTCTTTCTTTATTTTCCTAAACAAAATTGACTAAATAATTGATCTATTAATTCATCTTGATAGGTTTCACCTATTATTTCTCCTAATAAATTCCAAACTTCTTTAATATTTATTTCGATCATATCAACTGGCATATTGTTTTTTATACCGTTTTTAATTTCTTTAATACTATTTAATGAATTATTTAGAATTGCAAGACTTCTTGCGTTACTTAAATAATTTAAATCTTCTTTTTCAATTTGTTCTAAATTGAACATTTTTTTAATTATATTTTTTAATTCTTCAATACCTTCGTTGTTAATAGTACTTGTTTTAACAACATATTTTATGTCTAAATTACTAATATCTAATTTATTATTTAAATCCATTTTATTTATTATAACAATATAATTTTTATTTTTAATTTTAGATAATAAATCTATATCTTCTTCAGTTAATATTTCATTATTGTTTAAAACATATAATATTAAATCTGATTGCTCAATTAATTCTATACTCTTTCTTACACCAATACTTTCAACAATGTCGTTTGTTTTTCTGATTCCTGCTGTATCAATCATATTCAAAAGAATACCGTCAACATTAAGAGTTCCTTCTACAATATCTCTTGTTGTTCCTTCAACCTCAGTAACAATCGCTTTTTCTTCCCCTATTAGTTTATTTAATAGACTACTCTTTCCGACATTTGGCCTACCAATAATTGAAGTTTTTATTCCTTCTTTGATTAGCTTACCGTTTTCACTTTCTTTTAATATAATTTTTATTTTATTTTCTATTTTTTCTACTTCTTCAGTTATCTTTTGAATTGTCATTTCTTCAATATCTTCATATTCTGGATAATCTATATTTACTTCAATATTTGCTAAAATTTCAATTATTTCTTTCCTCAATTCTTTTATTAGATTTGATACTTTTCCATCCACTTGATTAATTGCAAGGGATCTTGCTTTTTCTGTTTTTGCGTTTATCAAATCCATAATGCCTTCTGCTTGTGTTAAATCAATTCTTCCATTTAAAAATGCTCTTTTAGTAAATTCACCAGGTTCAGCTAAACGACAACCATTTTTTAGTAATACTTCTAATATTTTATTGGTTGTTGCTATACCTCCGTGGGCATTTATCTCTACTATATTTTCTTTAGTAAATGTCTTTGGTTCTCTCATTATTGAAATTAGAACTTCATCTATCAATTTTTCACCATCTAAAATATGATCATAGTGAATAGTATGTGATGGTACTTCCAATAAATTTTTACTTTTACTTATTTTGTTTACTATATCGATAGCATTATTTCCACTTACTCTAATAATAGAAATAGCTCCTATTCCTAAAGCAGTTGAAATAGCTGCAATTGTATCTTCCATAATTCCCCTCCTAATCTTTTTTTCTTATTCCTATATATTTAGGTATTTGTTTTAAATCTTTAAATATTTCAAAAGAAACATATTTATCCACAATAGTCACTATCCAACTTTCGGGATAAAAAGGAGGAATTAAAGTTAATGGGAACATATGTCTAACAATTATATTTTTGGTTCTTTTATCTATTTTATTAGAAAAATATTTCTTTGAATTTTCTAGAGCTTCCTTTGGATGAACAAAACCATGTTGTTTAAAAAAAGGTTTCTTTACCCTATTCATTTGCCAATCTTCATAATAAAAGTCATGTAATAATCCACCTATAGCAGCTCTATTTTTATCTAATTTTAAAAATCTTGCTAATTTATATGATTTTATTGATACAAGTAATGAATGAGTATAGACTGATCTATTTTCATGGTGATGATAACTTTTTCTTCTTAAAAATTCTTCATGTTCTAATATTTCTTTGACAATAAAAAAATAATCACTTTCAACATTTTCTAATAAATCATGTATTATTTTTTCTTCATTCATATTTCTTCCCTCGAAAGATATTGTACATTATATGCATTTTATAGTCAATAAAAAAGACTTTGTTAGTCTTCCTTATATTTTATTATTACATAGCGTTCTGGAGATTCCCCAACACTTGTACTCTCTAAATTTTTAAATTCTGATACTATTGTATGTACTATTCTTCTATTATAAGAATTCATTGGATCAAGTTTAGCTTCTATTTTTGTTTTTTCTACTTGTTTCGCAATTCTCATAATTTCATATTCGAAATTCTTTTCTTTGTTTTTCTTATAATTTGATGAATCAACATTAATTCTAACATTAATACCTGTTTTACTATTTATTGATTGCTTAATTAATAATTGAATTGCTTCTAAAGTGCGTCCTTCTTTTCCAATTATAATAGCATTTTGATCAGTTACTAATAATACTTTAATAATACCTTCATTTTCTCTGACTTCACTATTTATGGTAATTCCCATAAGGTTACCTAAATCAGAAATAAATCTTTTGATATAAGCAATTATTTCTTCTTTTGCAACTGCTTCAATAATTACTTTTTTACCTTTAAAAAGGCCACCTTCTACTTGACTTTCTTTTATGTAGAAATCTTCTTCCTTTTTATTTTCTTCTTTTAAACATTTATTTATTGCTTCTTCTTTTGTTTTTCCTTCATACTTTAATAATCTCATTTTTCTTACTCCTTTTTACCAATATATTTTGTAATATAGTAAATCCACTATTTACTATCCAATATAATGCAATTCCTGCTGAAATAGAAAATGATATAATTAGAATAAATGCTAGTAAAAATTTCATCATAAATTTCATTTGATTAGCTTGCTCAGGACTCATTGTTGCCCCACTATTAAGTTTAAATGAAAAGTAAGTTGTTAAAAATACTAATACTATAATTATTAAATATTGATATTGATTATTAGCAAAAGCTGTCATTGGGCTTGTTCCTAATTGAAAAGATAAAAATTTTTCTTCAAATATAACTGGTAATCTATTCATTGCTTCAAAGAAAGCTAAGAATAACGGTATTTGAATAAATGAAAATAAACAACCAGATAATGGGCTAATATTATATTTCTTATATAATGCTAACATTTCTTGACTTTTTTGCATTGCACTATCATTATCTTTACGTCCTTGATATTTTTTTTCTAACTTATCAAGTTCAGGTTTTACTTTTTTCATATTTTCTGATTGCAGTGCTGTCTTCTTGGTAATAGGCATTAACAGCAATCTTATTGCAAGAGTTATTATTATAATTGATAATCCATAATTTTTAACAAGTAATTCAATTTGAATTAATATCCATACTAATGGTTTAACAAATATAGTTGTCCATACTCCTTCATACCCACCAGTTGTTATACTAAATTTTTTACATTCTTGTAAACTATTTACATTAATATTATTTTTTTTATATATATCAATTGTTGTTTGATCTTCTGGTCTACAAAGGATATTTTCTGTTAAATTTTGTCCTGTTTCTTTATTAATAACGGGTTTTCCTTCATCATTTTTTAGCATCTTGGTACAGCCACTCATAGAGAAAGCTACAATAACTAATATTATAAACATTAGTACTTTTTTCATAATTAATTATTCTCCTTTAATACGTTTATATTAGCAAGTATTTCAAACAATTCTTCCTTCATTTTAGAAAATGGTAATAAAATAACTTCCTTCTTTACTATTATAATACAATTAAAACCTTTTTGATAGTTTTTTTGATCAAGAATATTTTTTGTTTGTCTTTTTATTTTGTTTCTAGTAACTGCATTACCTACTTTAGTTCCTACTGATATACCAAAATGATAATTATCATCTTTATTTCTTTCAACATAAATAATATAATTCTTATATTTATATGGTTTTAGTGTCTTAATTATTCTTTGAAACTCACTATTTTCTTTTAGAATATTTATCTTTTTCATATTACACCTCATTTAAGTAAAAAACCACTGAAAAAACAGTGGTAATTTTTAACGTGATAATACTTTGCGTCCCTTTTTTCTTCTATTTTTTACTATAGCTGTTTTAACACGAGCAAGGAACCCCATTTTTTTACTTCTTTTTCTTGTATTTGGTTGAAAAGTTCTCTTCATATATATACACCTCCTGAATCTTAATTTTTTTATAATTCTTGTCGCTAATTCATTATATATAGAAAATCTCTTTTTGTCAAACAATTTCTTCAATAAAAAGTTTTCCACAGGATTCCTTTATTTTTTTTCATTTACTTTTGTTATTATGAATATACTTTTCAACATAATTGTGGAAAAGTTTTAAACTTTCTATAGTGGAAAACTTTTTTTACACAATATTGTGAAAAACGACATTTTGTTAATATATTTCAACATTTTTCATTGTTTTTTCCACAAAGATAAGGTAAAATTAGATTAGATTATTTAAAGAGGTGTTTTTATGAAGATTGATGCAATTTGGGAATCATTTTTAAAGAAAATTAAGGAAGAACTGAATCAACCATTACTTTATGATGCTTGGTTTGCTGATACTAAGTTAATTGAATTAAATGATGACTATGCAAAAATAATAGTTCCCATGGCCATTCATAAAAAACATCTAAAAGCAAACTATAATGATTTAATTGAAACAATCTTTAATGAAATTACTGGATCTAACTTTAAAATTGAATATATAACAGAAGAAGAAGTAGAACAAAATATAGTAATTGATATTGATAATACAGGAGTCCCTGCAGATGAATTTGTAACTAATCTAGATCCTAAACATACATTTGATAATTTTATAGTAGGGGAAAGTAATAAATTTGCTAAATACAACGCTTTAGCTATTGCTGAAAAACCTGGTCAAATATATAATCCATTATTTATATATGGAAGTAGTGGGTTGGGGAAAACTCATTTGATGCATGCTATAGGAAATTATATTGTTAAAAATAGTAATAAAAAAGTATTATATATAACTAGTGATGACTTTGTTAATGATTTTGTTGAAATTTATAAACATAAGGTAGCAAAGAATAATTTTGATATTGTTGATAACTTCAAAAAAAAATACCGTGATTTAGATGTTTTAATAATTGATGATATTCAATATTTAGAAATAGCTCCAACTTCACAACAAGAATTCTTTAATACTTTTAATGAATTACATAATAGTAAAAAGCAGATTATTATTGCTTCGGATAGATCTCCTGATGATTTACGAAAATTAGAAGATAATCTTAGAACTAGATTTAACTGGGGTTTAACTGTTGATATTTTGCCTCCTGATTTTGATTTAAGAATGAATATTATTGATAATAAAATTAATTCTTATGAAATGACTTTTGGTTTTCCACAGGATGTAAAAGAATACATAGCTAGTAATTGTACAAGCGATATTAGAAAACTAGAAGGCGCTATTAATAGAGTTTATGCTTATGCTACTATTATGAACGGTTCAAATATTACTCTTAATTTAGCTATTGAAGCTCTAAAAGATTACTTTGTTAAAAGTATTATTTCAAAAAATAAAATAGATCAAGTTCAACAATTAATAGCTAATCAATATAATGTTTCAATTGAAGATTTAAAGAGTAAAAAAAGAAATGCTAATATTGGTGTACCTAGACAAATAGCTATGTACATATGTAGAGTTTATTTAGAAGAACCATTAGCAAGAATTGGTAGTGAATTTGGGGGAAAAGATCATACTACCGTTATGCATTCTGTTGATAAAATAACTAATGAAATAAAAAAAGATACTAAATTATCAGATATAATAGATAAAATAGTGCAAAAAATAAAATAGTGGAAAACAATATTTTATAAAAACGGAAAATTTGTTTAATTATAATGGTTAATCATGTTTTCCACAATTTCTACATTAATAATAATAATATAAATAAATAAAATAAAAAAAGAAGAGGAGGATATTATGAAAATATCAATAAAGAAAAATATTTTAATGGAACATTTAAATTATGTAATAAAAGGAGTATCTAGTAAAAATTTAATACCTATTCTTAATTGTATTAAATTTGAGTTAACAAGTGAAGGTTTATATCTACTAAGTACTGATAATGATATAGCAATTAAAACTTTTATTGATAAAAGTGAAATAGATACTATTGAAGAAAAAGGGGATTTAGTATTAGCTGGAAGATATATATATGATATTATTAGAAAATTACCTAATGAAACAATAAATATTGAAGAATTAATAGATTCTAAAGTTAATATATATACTTCTAACTCTTCATTTAATTTAAATTGTAATAATGCAAGTGAATTTCCACAATTAGAATTAGAAGATAACAAAAATCCGATAATAATAAATAAAAAAGTATTTAAAAATATTGTTAATCAAACAATGTTTGCTACTTCAAATCAAGAATCTCGTCCGGTATTAACAGGAATAAATTTTAACATAAATGATAATCAACTAGATTGTACAGCGACAGACTCTTACCGTTTGGCTAAAAAAATTGTTAATTTAAATGCAAAATCAGAAGAAAAAGTTAATATAATAATACCTGCAAAAAATTTGATGGAAATTACTAAATTATTTAATGATGAAGATGATAATGTGGAATTACATATTTTTTCAAATAAAGTAATTTTTAAATTTAATACTATAACTATAATGTCTAGAATAATAAATGGTACTTATCCTGATACTAAATCACTTATACCAACAAATTTTTTATTAAAGATAAAAGTAAAATTAAACGATTTTTATGAAGCAATTGATAGAGCTTCATTATTAACTAGTGAAAGTGATAAAAATACTATTAAATTAGAAAGTAAAAATGATTTGTTGATAATTTCATCTAATATTCCTGAAATAGGGAATGTAGAAGAAAAAATAATATGTAATAAAGATAATAAAGAAGAAATAAAAATATCTTTCAGTTCAAAATATATGATGGATGCATTGAAATCATTAGAATGTGAAGAAATATATTTGTTATTTAATGGAGAAATTAAACCAATAATAGTTAAAAATACTGAAAGTGACGACATAATTCAATTAATTTTACCAATAAGAACATATTAGAATAAAAATTTTATAATATTTTTCATATTTCGACAAAATACGACAAGAAAATAAAGTATAAGAGAAGTAATTCCGTTATTGCGGAAAATTCGTCGTAGGGGGGAGTGAAAATATGAAAGAAAATTATGAAATAAATAGAGGAACTTTAATCATAATACCTGTAACTGATAAAATATCACAAGTTATTGAAGATAATGATCAATTTTTAGTCAAAAAATCAACTGCTAAAATAATTGACGATAGTTGCAAATATTTTGGTAGTTCATATTTAGGGCGTAAAGAAGGAACAAAGAAATTAATAGGTGTAAATTACAAAGCTCCAATTATTGTTTGTGAAACAGGTGGAATAATCTTTTTTCCGACAAGTTCACCTAGATTTGATAATTGCTATTGGATTTCTTTAAATAATGTAAAAGATTATATTAGAAGTAATGATAATAAAGCAGTTGTTTCTTTTAAAAATGGTAAGGAAATCCAATTAGATTTATCTTACTTTATTTTAGAAAATCAAATTTATAGAGCAACCATGTTAGAGTCAAAATTAATGAAATTGAAAATAGCATAAAAATAAGCAATACTGCTTATTTTTTCTTTTTTTTAATAATTTAATGTGATATAATATATATGTGTATAGGAGTACTAATAATTTAAAAAAAATCTATAATGGGCAAAAAAATGGAAAAGAGGCTGTATAATGATTCTAAAAAAGATAGAAATAGTTAATTTTAGAAATTATGAATCATTAGAATTAAATCTAAATAAAAAAACAAATATTATTTATGGTAATAATGCCCAAGGAAAAACAAATATTTTAGAGAGTATATATGTATTAGGTTTAACAAAGTCCCATCGTTCTTTCATTGATAATAATTTAATAAAAGAAGGACAAACAAAATCAAGAATAGTCGGAATTGTTGAAAATAATAATATTAATACTAAAATGGAAATTCACTTAGAAACTAAAAACAAAAAGATGAAGATTGATAATAGTGAGATAAAAAAAATAAGTGATTATATTTCAAAATTTAATATTATTATTTTTTATCCTGAAGATTTAGAAATTATTAAAGGATCTCCAAACATAAGAAGACAATATTTTAATTTAGAATTAAGTCAATTATATAGTCAATATTTTAAAGTTTTAAATGATTTTAAAAAAATATTAAAAATAAGAAATGAATATTTGAAGCAAATGCAAAAAAATATAGAAATTGATCGTAATTATTTTGATATTTTAACAGAATGTTTAATAGAAAAAGCTATTTTTATATATAAAGCAAGAGAAAAATTTATATTAAAAATAAATGAACATTGTGGAAAAATATTTAAGAGAATATCTGGACAAGATGACTTTTATATAAAATATAGTCCATATTTTAAGTTAGATAGTTTTGAAACAACATATTTGAAAGAAAATTTAAGATCTAAATTTAATAAAATGTTAAGTACTGAAATAAAACTTGGTATGACATTAGTAGGTCCGCATCGTGATGAATTTCTTTTTTGTGTTGGAGAGAAAAATTTAAAAGAATATGGTTCACAGGGGCAGCAAAGATTAGCAATTATTTCATTAAAACTAGCAGAAATAGAGGTTTTTAAAAATTATTGCAAGACAACACCAGTGTTATTGTTAGATGATGTCTTTAGTGAATTGGATGATTCCAAGAAAAATAAATTATTGAAATTTATTCAAAACAAAGCACAAACAATAATAACTACAACTGACTTAAATAATATAGATCAAAAAACATTAGAAAATGCCAAAATATTTAAAGTAAAAGAAGGCACTGTTATTAAAACAAAAGAGGTGGATAAGAAATGAATAAGGAACAACATTATGATGCTTCAGATATTCAAGTATTAGAAGGATTAGAAGCAGTTAGAAAAAGACCCGGAATGTATATAGGAACAACAAGCGGAAAAGGATTACATCATTTAGTTTGGGAAATAGTTGATAATGCTATAGATGAAGCTCTTGCTGGTTATTGTGATGATATAGAAGTAATAATCAATAAAGATAATTCTGTTACCGTTAAAGATGATGGTCGTGGTATACCAGTTGGTATTCATGCTAAAACTGGTTTATCAACAGTAGAAACAGTTTTCACTATTTTACATGCAGGTGGTAAATTTGGTGGTGGTGGATATAAAGTTTCTGGTGGTTTACATGGAGTAGGAGCTAGTGTTGTAAATGCTCTTAGTAGTTGGGTAGAAGTTAAAGTTTATCAAGGTGGAAAAGTATATATGATCCGTTTTGAAAATGGTGGAAAAACAGTAAAACCTTTGGAAGAAATTGACTCTTGTTCAATTGACCGTACAGGAACGACTGTAACATTTAAACCAGATCCTACTATTTTCCAAGAAACACAAGAATATGATTATGATACGTTAAGAGTTAGAATTAGAGAATTAGCTTTCTTAAATAAAGGTTTAAGGATTATTTTATGTGACGAAAGAGATGTCAATGAAAATAAAAAAGAAGAATTTAAATATGAAGGTGGAATAAGTGCATATGTAGAATTATTAAATAAAAATAGATTACCTATTCATAATGATGTTGTTCATTTAATTGGAGAAGTAGATAATATTTCAATTGAAGTAGCATTCCAATATAATGATGGTTATTCTGTTAATGTTTATTCTTTTACAAATAACATTAATACCCATGAAGGTGGAACCCATGAAGATGGTGTTAAAAATGCTTTAACAAGAATAATAAATAATTATGCTAAAAATTATAAAATGATTAAAGATAATGATGATTCTTTAACAGGTGATGATGTTAGAGAAGGTTTAACAATGATAATTTCTTGTAAACACCCTGATCCTCAATTTGAAGGGCAAACAAAAACAAAATTAGGAAATAGTGAAGTAAGAAAAATTGCCTCCGATATTTTCGGCGAAGGATTAGAAAGATTTTTACTTGAAAATCCTGATCAAGCTAGAATAATTGTTGAAAAAGCAATGACTGCTTCGCGCGCTAGAATTGCAGCTAAAAAGGCTCGTGAACTAACAAGAAGAAAAGGTGGATTAGAATTAACTAATCAATGGGGAAAACTAACAGATTGTTCTACAAAAGATGCAACAATATCTGAAATATTTATTGTAGAAGGTGATAGTGCTGCTGGACCTGCAAAACAAGGGCGAAATTCAGAAACACAGGCAGTATTACCAATCCGTGGAAAAATATTAAACGTTGAAAAAGCAAGATTAGATAAAGTATTGGGAAATGAAGAAATAAGAAGTTTGATAACAGCATTTGGTACTGGTATAGGAGATGAATTTGATTTATCAAAATTAAGGTATAATAAAATAATTATAATGACTGATGCTGATGTTGATGGTGCACATATAAGAACATTGCTACTTACCTTTTTCTATAGATATTTTAAACCATTAGTGGAAAAAGGGCATATATATGCCGCTCAACCACCTTTATATAAGATAGCTCATGGAAAAATTAGTAAATATGTATTAAATGAATTAGAAAGAGATCAATATATAGCATCTTTACCAGAAAACACTAAATATGAGATTACTCGTATGAAAGGTCTTGGAGAAATGGATGCAAAAGAATTAAGAGAAACAACAATGCATATCGATTCTAGAGTATTAATTAAAATAGAGGTAGAGGATGCTATTCTCGCTGATGAAATATTTGAAATTTTAATGGGTGAAGAAGTAGAACCAAGAAGAAAATTTATAGAAGAAAATGCATTAAATGTTAAAAATCTTGATGTGTAAGAGGTGATAAGATGAATGATAAGATAGTAAATGTAAATATTTCAAGTGAAATAAAAAATTCCTTTTTGGATTATTCTATGAGTGTTATTGTATCTAGAGCAATTCCAGATGTAAGAGATGGTTTAAAACCTGTACACAGAAGAATTTTATATACAATGTATGAAGAAGGAATGACTCCAGATAAAAAGCATCAAAAAAGTGCTAATGCTGTTGGGGCAGTTATGGGACATTACCATCCACATGGGGATTCTGCTATTTATGAAACAATGGTTAGAATGGCTCAAGATTTTACTTATCGTCATGTATTAGTAGATGGGCATGGTAACTTCGGTTCAATTGATGGAGATAGTGCAGCTGCCTCACGTTATACGGAAGCAAAATTATCTAAAATTTCCATGGAATTATTAAGGGATTTAAATAAGAATACTGTTGATTTTATTGAAAATTATGATGGTCAAAGAAAAGAACCAACAGTATTACCTAGTAGATTTCCTAACATTTTAGTAAATGGAAATATGGGAATTGCTGTCGGGATGGCAACAAATATTCCACCACATAACCTAGGTGAAATTATTGATGGTTGTATTGCTTATATAGATAATAAAGATATAACTGTTCTTGAACTTATGGAATATATAAAAGGTCCTGATTTTCCAACTGCGGGTATGATCTTGGGAAATAGTGGAATTAAAAAAGCATTTGAAACTGGCAAAGGAACCATTACAATAAGATCAAAAGTAGAAATGGATGAACATAACGGTAAAAACAGAATAATTATTACTGAAATTCCTTATCAAGTTAATAAAACTAGTTTAATAACTAGAATTGCGGAACTTGTTAGAGATAAAATAATTGATGGTATATCAAATTTAAATGATGAATCAGCACTTGAAGGTATTAAAATAGTACTTGATATCAAAAAAGAAGCAAACGCTAATGTTGTATTAAATAATTTATATAAACATACACAATTACAAGTTTCATATGGTATAAATTTCCTAATGTTAGTAGATGGTAGACCTAGAACACTAGATCTAAAGACTATTTTGGAAAAATATTTAGATCATCAAAAGCAAGTAATATATAGAAGATGTCAATATGATTTGGAAAAATATCAAGGGAGATTACATATCTTAGAAGGAATTAAAATTGCTTTAGATAACATTGATGAAGTAATTAAATTAATTAGGTCATCAAAAACAGATGATGAAGCAATAGAAGGGTTAACTTCAAAGTTTAATCTTACTAAAGTACAAGCTGAAGCAATTCTAGAAATGAAGCTAAGAAGGTTAACTGGCTTAGAAAAAGCTAAGATTGAAGCAGAAATTCAGGAATTATTGAAGCAAATAGAAGAATTAACGGAAATTCTTGCTAGTGAAGAAAGAATTTTAAATGTTATCAAAGAAGAATTACTTGAAATTAAAAATAAATATAATGATGAAAGAAAAACTGTTATTGATATGTCGTCAATCGAATATATTGAAGATGAATCATTGATTCCAGTGGAAGATATTGTTGTAACACTTACTAATAAAGATTATATAAAGAGAATGAATAGTGAAAATTATCGTACTCAAAATCGTGGTGGTGTAGGAATTAAAGGTATGACAACAAATGAAGAAGATTTTGTTGAAAATCTTATATCTATGACAACACATGACCATTTGATGTTCTTTACAAATAAAGGTAAGGTTTACCGCATTAAAGGATATGAAGTACCTTTATTCAATAGACAATCAAAAGGAATACCAATTGTTAATTTACTACCTTTGGATTCAGATGAAGTAGTAAATGTAATGCTTAAAGTAGAGGAAGATGATAAAGCAGACAATCTTGTATTTTGTACACAAAGAGGCTTAATTAAAAGAACAAGTATTAGTGAATTTGACAGTATTAGAAATAATGGAAAGATTGCTATTTCATTAAAAGATGATGATGAACTAATATCTGTTAAGAAAACTATGGGAAATAATGAAATATTGATTGCTACATCTGATGGACGTATGATTCGATTTGAAGAACAAGAAATCAGAATCATGGGAAGAACAGCTTCTGGTGTTAGAGGTGTATATGTAGGTGATGGTTATTGTGTAGGTTGTGAAGTAGTAAGTGATGGACAAGAAGTGCTTGTCGTTACTAAGAACGGTTATGGTAAGAAAACTGATGTTGAAGAATATCGAATGACTCACCGAGGAGGAAAAGGCGTAAAAGCTTTAAATGTTACTGAGAAAAATGGAGATATAATAGCTTTCAAAATAGTAACAGGAGATGAAGATTTAATGATAATAACAAACAACGGTATTATTATTAGACTTTCAATAGATCAAGTTTCAACAACAGGAAGAGTTGCTCAAGGAGTAAAATTGATCAATTTAAAAGATGAACAAAAAGTGAGTACTGTTGCTATAATTAAAAAAGAAGATCAAGAAATAGATATAGAAGAATAATTAATTAAAGGTAAGATAAAAACATCTTACTTTTTTATTTAATAATTATTATGTTTCACGTGAAACATAATAATTTCAAAAATGATTTATCAAACGTTCCACGTGGAACATTAAATAAAAAGCAAGAAAATTAAAATATGTTTCACGTGAAACATATACTGTAGGAAAATATTGCCCGGGAAATAAAATTAAAAGTTGATTTATTTATTAAAATAGTGTATTTTATATAGGACACAACATTTATGTTTGAAACAGGTCAGGATCGGAAGATAGCAGCCATAAAAACCTCTAAATGTGTGTGTCATTTTTATTGTAAAGGTGATAAAGATGAATATATATATGTGTGAAGCTATAAAAGAAGCAAAAAAAAGTTATAAAAAAGGTGATGTTCCAGTAGGTGCGGTTATTGTAAAAGATGGAAAGATAATTGCAAAAGCACATAATAAAAAAGAAAAGGATAAAATAGCAACAAAACACGCTGAAATACTTGTTATAGAAAAAGCTTGTAAGAAATTAAAAAATTGGAGATTGGAAGGATGCACGTTATATGTTACTTTAGAACCATGTTTAATGTGTGCGGGGGCTATTTTACAATCTAGAATCGAAAAATTAGTATATGCAACGGAATCTGAAAAATTTGGTTTTGTTACCAGTATTGAAAATATTTTAAATAATAAAAAAAACAATCATAATGTAGAAATTATAAAAGATATATGTAAAGAAGAAGCACAAGAATTGTTAATTAGTTTTTTTAAAGACAAAAGAAAATAATAAATTTATTTTCTTTTATTATATAAGGATAAATGGTATAATAAAGTAGCACGGAGGTGGTAATTTTGTATCAGGCATTGTATAGAAAATATAGGCCATTGAGCTTTGATGAGGTTGTAGGACAAGAAGTAATTGTAAAGACTTTAAAAAACTCAATTTTAAATAATAGATTAAATCACGCTTATCTTTTTACTGGCCCAAGAGGTACAGGAAAGACTAGTATTGCTAAGATATTTGGTAAAACTATAAATTGTGAGAATTTAAATGGAATTGAACCTTGTAATATGTGTGTAAATTGTACACAAATTAATTTAAAACAATCGGTTGATATTATAGAAATAGATGCCGCTTCAAATAATGGAGTGGAGGAAATTAGGGAATTAAAGAGTAAGGTAAATTTAGTTCCAGCCGTTGGGAAATATAAAGTATACATAATTGATGAAATTCACATGATGACAACAAGTGCATTTAATGCTTTGTTGAAAACCCTTGAAGAACCACCAACTCATGTAATATTTATTTTAGCTACAACTGAGCCTCATAAGATACCTGCTACAATATTATCAAGATGCCAACGTTTTGATTTTAAAAAAATTATTGATAGTAAAATAATTGAAAGATTAGATTATATATGTAAAGAAGAAAAAATAAGTGTTGGTGAAGGGGTATTAAAAGAAATTGCAAGACTTTCGGATGGTGGAATGAGAGATGCAATAGGAATGTTAGATCAAGTTTTATCTTATGCTGATGATAGTATAACAACAAAAGAAATCCATGAAATAAACGGAACTTTAACACAAAAGGAAATAAAGGAGTTTGTTGATGCATTGTTCGAGCATAAAATAGAGGGTATATTAAATATAATAGAAAATTATAATGAAATGGGTAAGAATTTTGTTAAATTATCGGAAGAAATTATATTTTATATAAAAAACATTCTATTGTATAAAACTATTCCAAATTATTTTAAAAAAAGCAACGAATATCTTGAAGAATATAAAGATTCTGCAAATAAGGTGAAGGTTGATGAATTATTAAATTTAATAAAGGAATTTAATCAAGTAATCTTAGATATAAAAAACACTAATAATCCTAAATTAATTTTGGAATTAATTAGTATAAAACTATCAAATGTAACAGAAGCTCAAGTAGATGATTCTAAAAAAAATGAAATAAAAGAAGAATTAAAAAATAAATCAAAAGAAGTTGAAAATGAGATTAAGTTAATTGAAACAATAGCGAAAAAAACAGAAATTGGTGACAACATTGATAAGAATTTAAAAGAAGCATTAAAAAAAGTTAAAGAAATAAGAATAAATAATACTTTAGCTAATTTTGATAAAAAGAAATTGTTGGCATTTAGGAAAGAATTAGATTCAATTAGAAGTCTCTTATTGGATTCGGATTATTCAAAAATGGTATCAATTATATTAGATGGTAAAATAAATGCTTATAGTGATACTAACTTAATTTTTGTATATGAGAGTGAAAAGATATCAGATTATTTTAATGAAAATATTTTAAATATTGAGAAAATATTTAAAAAAGTTTATGGTCATGAATACAAGGCTATTTCAACATGTGAAAAAGAATGGGATAAGATAAAAAAAGAATACAACTCTAAAGAAAAAGAATATAAATATATAGAAGAAGATAAGGAAATAGAAAAGATACTAAAAAAAACTAAAAATGAAAAACAAGACGATCTAAAAAATTTATTTGGTGATCTTGTACAATATAATTAGAAAGAGGAAAATATATGAATATCCAAGCAATGATGAAACAAGCTCAAAAATTACAAAAAGATATGATGCAAGCTAAAGAAGAAATTGATAATAGTGAATTTAAAGGTACAGCTTCCTTTGTAACTGTGACAGTTAAGGGATCAAAAGAAATAGTTAGTATTAAAATTGATAATAAAGAAATAATGGGCGATGAAATAGAACTTTTAGAAGATATGATTGTAGTTGCTGTAAATGATGCAATGAAACAAATTGATGCTGTAACTGAAGAAAAAATGGGTAAATACACTCAAGGAATGCCAGGGTTATTTTAATGAATTATCCTAGCACAATAAAAAACTTAATTGAATGCTACAAAAAATTACCTGGAGTAGGTGAAAAAACAGCAGAAAGATATGCTTTAGCTACTTTATATTTAGATCAACAAATAATTGATCTATATTCAAAATCTATTAAAAATGTAAAATCTAAGATAAAAAGATGTCTTAAATGTAATAATTTATCGGAAAATGATCATTGTGATATTTGTAATGATGAAAGTAGAGATAAAAATACTGTATGTATAGTTGAGCAACCTAAAAATGTTATCTTATTTGAAAAAATTGGTTCATATAATGGTCAGTATCATGTACTCGATGGTCTAATTTCTCCATTAGATGGAATTAATCCTGAAAATATTAAAATAGACTTATTATTAGAAAGAATTAAAAAAGATAATATAAAGGAAGTAATAATTGCTGTTAAACCTAGTATTGAAGGCGAAACGACAGCTTTATATATTTTAAAATTATTAGAAGGAATGAATATAACCGTTTCAAAAATAGCACATGGTGTTCCCATGGGAGCTGAGATGGAATATATTGATTCATTAACTTTGGAAATGGCTTTAGAAGGAAGAAAAAAGATATCTAAAGATTCATAAACTTTTAGAATCCTCATAATATTTATTGAGGTGGACAAAATGTTAAAAAAATTTTTTAAATTATTAAGAAAAATTATTGTTAGTGCCTTTTTTATCTATGGATATAATATAATTGCTGCTCCACTTAGTTTGATTATACCAATCAATATAATAACGGTTCTAGCAGTTAGTTTATTTGGAATACCAGCTTTGTTATCCTTTATTATAATATTGTTACTTATTTTTTAAAAAGAGGTGAAGTATGTTAGATGATTATCAATTGCAACAACCAGTAGTCCATAAAATTTTAAAGAATTCATTAAAAAATAAACGTAATCTACATGCTTATCTTTTTGAAACAAAGGATTATGAAAAAGGTTTAGAAATGGCTTTGGCTTTTTCTAAATATTTATTGTGTCCAAAGAATTATAGTAATAATACTAATTGTGGTAATTGTAGTCAATGTCATACTATTGATAATAATAATTTTACAGAAATAAAAATCATTAATCCAGATGGTATGTGGATTAAAAAAGAACAATTAATGGCACTACAACAGGAATTCAACAAAAAGGCAATTAGTGGTAATAAGAAAATATATATAATAAACAGTGCTGAAAAGTTAAATATTCAAGCTGCTAATTCAATATTGAAATTTTTGGAAGAGCCAGAAGATAATATAATAGCTATTTTGATTACAAATAATCAATTTCAACTATTAGACACCATTATCTCTAGATGTCAAATCTTGTCATTTATTGATTATAAAAAAAATGAAAATGATAATTTTTTAAAACATATATGGAAGAGTTTGGCAATAAATGACGATGATAAAGAAATTTTTGATAAAGATAAAATAGAAGATGTCATAAAATTTATTGATTTTTATGAACAAAATAGAATGGATACATTACTTCATTTAAATCGTTTATGGCATAAGAATATAAACAATAGAAGAGCTATAGAAATTGCATTTGAGATAATTATTCTTTACTACAAAGATGTCTTAAATCATTTATGCAATCGAGAGATTGAAATTTTTCATGATTATAGTAAACAAGTAGAAATAATATCATCTAAGAATAATATACAAAATATTTGTGATAAAATTAAAATTATATTAGAATTGAAGGATAAAGCAAGAGTTAACATGAACAGTAATTTGTTAATGGACAAGCTTGTGATAATGTTAGAAGGAGGCTTATAATGGTAGAAGTAGTAGGGATTTCTTTTAAAGAGAAAGGTAGATTATATTATTTTTTACCCAATAATCTTAACTTGAAGAAAAATTTAACTGTAATAGTTCAAACTGAAAAGGGATTACAATTCGGTAAAATAGAAACTGATATTGTCAATTTTGATGAAAACAAAATAAATACCCCACTAAAAAAAGTATTAAGAGTAGCATCGAAACAAGATTATGATCAACATAGGAACAATATTCAAAATGCTAAAGAAGCATTAAAGAGATGCCGTCAAATTGTAGAAAAGAAAGAATTAAAGATGCAAATTATTGATGCCACATATACATTTGATAGAGATCAATTAATTTTTCGCTTTTTAGCAGATAATCGAATTGATTTCAGGGATTTAGCAAAAGAGCTAGCTTCTATTTATAAAACAAGAATTGAATTAAGACAAATAGGAGTTAGAGATAAAGCAAAAGAAGTTGGTGGCTGTGGAATGTGTGGTAGACCATTTTGCTGTTCAAGGTTTTTAAGTGATTTTGCTGCAGTCTCTATAAATATGGCTAAAAATCAAAATTTAGCGCTAAATCCGAATAACATAAATGGGGCTTGTGGTAGATTATTGTGTTGTTTAAATTATGAGAATGAATGTTATAAAGAGTGCCATAAAGATCTTCCTGAAGTTGGACAATCGGTTAATACAACTAAAGGAGAGGGAAAAGTAATAAGTGTAAATGTTTTAGAGAGAACATATCGTGTTAACATACCAGATATAGGTGTTATCGAGGAAAAAAAATAAATGGAAGTAAAAAACTATTTATACGGTTATGATAAATTAGGTATTATTCAGGATACTAAAATGTTTGTTGTATCAATTGATTCCTTATTGTTACCTAACTTTATCACTATAAACAAGAACACTAAAAAAATATTGGATATTGGATGTGGAAATGCACCAATTCCTTTAATTTTATCAACTAAAACAGACGCTGCAATAATTGGAGTAGAAATACAAGAGAATGTTTATAAATTAGCTTGTAAATCAGTTAAAACAAATAACCTTGAAGATAAGATAAAAATCATAAATGCCGACATTAATCAATTAGCGAAGGAATGGGAAACGGATTGCTTTGATATAATTACGTGTAATCCACCGTTTTTTAAAGTTAATGAGAAATCTAACTTTAATGATAGTGATTACAAAACCATTGCTCGTCATGAAGTAATGTTAAATTTGGACCAAATATGCAAAATAAGTAAAAAATTGCTTAAAAATAATGGTATAATTGGTTTGGTTCATCGTCCGGAGCGATTAATTGATATAATTGATTGCATGCGTAAGAATAATTTAGAGCCAAAAAGAATCCAGTTTATTTATCCAAAAAAGGGAAAAGAATCTAATATTTTACTGATTGAAGGTAGAAAAAATGGAAAACCAGGAATAAAAATATTAGATCCAATTTACTTAAATGAAGATAATGGTAAATATACTGAACAAGTATTAAATTTATTGAAATAGGGTGATCTTATGTCACAAAAGAGTTATGATAACAGTCCAACCTTATATTTAATTCCAACTCCAATAGGAAATATGGACGATATTACAGTTAGAGCTATCAATATTTTAAAAGAGGTAGAAGTAATATTTTCAGAAGATACAAGGGTAACGGGATTACTGTTGAAAAAATTAAATATTAAGAAGAAATTAATAGCAAATCATGAACATAACGAAGAAAAGAATAGATTATTGGCAATTGAATATTTGGAAAAGGGATATAATATAGGCTTGGTAAGTGATAGAGGTACCCCAATAATTAGTGACCCAGGATATGGTATTACAAATTATATCATTGAAAAAGGATATAATGTTGTTTCACTTCCAGGACCAACAGCTTTAATTCCAGCCCTAACAGTCTCTGGAATAAACCCTATGCCGTTTTTATTCTATGGCTTTTTAGATAGTAATGAGAATAAAAGGCTAAAAGAGTTAGAAGAACTAAAAAAACAAAAAGCAACGATAATTATATATGAAGCACCACATAGAATAGAAAAAACCTTGGGAAATATTCTACAAATAATCGGAAATAGGCAAATTTCTATTTCCCGGGAAATAAGTAAGAAATTCGAGGAAATATATCGTGGTACAGTTGAAGAAGTGAAAAAACAAATGGTTGACATTAAAGGTGAAATTGTTATAGTTCTAGCTGGTAATAATGAAAGGGAAAACTATGACAACTGTACACTTATTAAACACATCGAACAATACATTAAAGATGGTTACAAAGTGATGGATGCAATCAAGGCAGTAAGTAAAGATCGCAATCTGAAAAAAAGCGATGTCTATAATGAATATTTAAATAATAAAGGTAGATGATAATATGAGACTAATAGTGGGACTGGGAAATCCTGGACGAGAGTATAGTGAAACAAGACATAATATTGGTTTTTTAATGTTAGATGCAATGATTGATAAATTTAAATTGGATTTTAAAGATAAAAATGGAGGATTATTTGCAGAAACTAATATTAATGGAGAAAAGATTATATTTCTTAAACCACAAAAGTATATCAATTTATCAGGGCAAGTAATTAGAAATTATGTTGATTTTTATAAAATTAATATTAATGACATTTTTGTTATACATGATGATTTAGATTTAGCAGTTGGAAAATATAAATTAAGACACTCTGGTGGTAGTGCTGGGCATAATGGCTTGAAGGATATTGAAAGATGTTTAGGCACACAAAATTATAAGAGAATGAAAATTGGTATATCTAATAACAAAGATATTGACACTAGAGATTATGTTCTGGGTAAATTTAGTAAAAGTGAAAAAGAACAATTAAATAGTACTTTAAAAATAGGTCCAGAATTATTAAAAGATTATTTAGAATTATCATTCGATAATTTAATGAATAAATATAATAAAAGATAGTGATACCAAAAGTATCATTTTTGGCGTCTAAAGGGGGTGGACATATGTCTATTTTTGATAAAATATTTGATATAAATGATCAACATAAAGGAATAGTTGGTTTAACTAATGAATTAAAATGCATATACACATATAATCTATTTATGAATGATGATAAGAATATTCTTTTAGTGACAAGTTCTTTATATGAAGCTAGCCAATATTATCAAAATCTTACTAATTACACAAAAGATGTATTGTTATTTCCAATGGATGACTTTTTAACTAGTGAAGCATTAGCTATTAGTCCAGAACTTAAAACAACCAGATTGGAAACTTTGAAATCATTAAATCAAAGTGGTAAAAAAATTGTTATTACTAATTTAATGGGATATTTAAGATATTTACCAGAAAAGAAAATTTTTGATAATTGTAAAATTAAATTAAAGGTAAATGATAATTTTAAAATAGATGATTTAGTCAAAAAGTTATTTAAGTATGGGTATACAAGAGAAACTGTAGTAAATAAAACTGGTGAAGTAGCAGTTAGAGGCTTTGTAGTAGATATATTTCCCATAAGTGAAGTAGATCCAATAAGAATTGAATATTGGGGAGATACAATTGATTCGATTAGAACTTTTGACGTTAATAGTCAATTAACAATTAAAAATATAAAAGAAATAGAAATAGATTCTAATACAGAATTTTTGGTAGATAATGACATTGATACTTTTGATATTAAGCATCGAGAACTTATTGATTATGGAAATGTTTCTAATATTAGTGATTATTTGAATGGAGTTACTATTTTCAATGATTATCATCAATTAGAAATTAGTAATAAATTACTACAAGAAGAGATATTTAATTATAATGTCAGTCTAAATTTAGATGGTAATACCAAATATATGAATGACTTTTATGATATTAAAAGTCATGATGTAATATACTTCAATACTTTTGATAATGAAATGAAGCAAATTAGTAATATGATTTATGATGCTAAAGAAGTAGAACCGTTTTTGGGGAATACTGAAAGCATTAATAAAAAGTTAGACGAATATTTAAAAATAAAAAAACAGGTTATAATTTGTTTACATGATACTTATAAAGTTAATAAAGTCATAGATGAATTAAATAATAAGAATATAATTATTACTAATGAAAGTAACATTATCCCTAATAAAATCAATGTTATAGTTAAGAATATTAACAGTGGATTTATATATAATGACTTAGTTGTTATTAGTGAAAGGGAATTATTTAATAAGAAAGACAACAATAATATATATAAAACCAATTTTAAATTTGGTACTAAAATTAGGGATTTAACTAAATTAGCTATAGGTGACTATATTGTTCATAGTGTGCATGGAATAGGTATTTATTGTGGTATTAAAAGTTTATTAAAAAATGGTTTAAAAAAAGATTATCTATTAGTTGAATATAAGGGCAGTGATAAGCTATATATTCCGGTAGAAAAGATTGAATTAATCAGTAAGTATTCTTCTAAAGATGGCATGGTACCGAAAATAAATAAGTTAGGTAGTGCCGAATGGGCTAAAACTAAACTTACTGCCCGAAAGAGAATTAGGGATATTGCTTCTGAATTATTAAAGTTATATGCTTTAAGAGAAGCAAGCGAAGGTTTTGCTTTTAAAAGTGATACTGAAGAACAATATCAATTTGAAGATGAATTTGCGTATGAGGAAACTACTGATCAATTAAAAGTAGTTGAAGAAATTAAAAAAGATATGGAAAGTTCTAGACCAATGGATCGAATATTATGTGGTGATGTTGGTTATGGAAAGACAGAAGTTGCTTTTAGAGCAATGTTCAAAGCAATTATGTCTGGTAAACAAGTAGCACTTTTATGTCCAACAACTATTCTTTCTAGTCAGCATTATAATAATGCCATGGAAAGATTTAATTCATTTCCAGTAAATATTGCATTATTAAATAGATTTGTTACACCTAAAGAAACTAAAAAAATCATAAAAGATGTAAAAGAAGGTAAGATTGATCTTTTAATTGGAACTCATAAGATTTTAAATGATGAAATAGAGTTCAAAGATTTAGGTTTGTTGGTTATTGATGAAGAACAAAGATTTGGTGTTACTCATAAAGAAAAAATAAAGAAATATAAAAATAATATTGATATATTAACTTTATCAGCTACACCAATCCCACGTACATTACAAATGTCAATGGCAGGAATTAGAAGTTTATCTCTTATTGAAACACCGCCTGTTAATAGATATCCAATTCAAACTTATGTTTTATCTGAAAATAATCAAATTATTAAAGATGCAATTTATAAGGAATTATCAAGAAATGGACAGACATTTATTTTATATAATAAGATTGAAGACATGCAAAGTAAACTAGTTGAAATATCTAGCTTAGTACCAGATGCAAGGGTAGTTGCAGTTCATGGGCAAATGCCTAAAAGTAAACTAGAAGATATTATGTTTAGGTTTATCAATCATGAATATGATGTTTTACTTTGTACAACAATTATTGAAACGGGTATTGATATACCTAGTGTTAATACTTTAATAATAATAAATGCTGATTACTTTGGGTTATCACAACTATATCAAATAAGAGGGCGTGTTGGAAGAAGTAATAAAATTGCTTATTGTTACTTAATGTATGATAAAACTAAGATTTTATCAGAAGTAGCAACCAAAAGATTAAAGGCTATTAAAGAATTTACTGAATTAGGTAGTGGATTTGCAATAGCGATGAGAGATTTATCAATACGAGGGGCAGGTGATATATTAGGTAGTGAACAAGCTGGTTTTGTTGATACTATTGGGGTTGAATTATTCTTAGAAATGTTAAACAATGAAATTAATGCCTTAAAAGGTAACATTATTGAAGAAAAAGAGGTATCGGCGCAACCATTATTAGATGTTGAAACGTCAATCGATGACAGCTATGTGGCAGAAGAAGAATTAAAGATTGAAATTCATAAAAAAATCAATGGAATTGATTCTTACGAAAGATTATTGGAAACTAAAAGCACTTTGGAAGATAGATTTGGGAAATTATCTGAAACCCTTATTATCTATATGTACCAAGAGTGGTTTGAAAAACTTGCTAATAGATTAAACATCACAAATATAAAACAAACGAAAAACTTTATAGAAATTACATTGGATCCTAATCTAACAAAGAAGATTAATGGGGAATTCTTATTTATTGAAACAAATAGAATTAGTAGAATGTTTAGACTAAGTTTGAAAAATAAAAGGTTGGTTATAATATTAGATACAGTAAAACTAGAAAAACATTTTATATATTACTTAATTGAACTAATAGAAATAATTGAAAAATCAATTGTTGATTAAAAAACTTTAAAATGTTCTTTTTCGTATAAATTCCCCCTTAATAGACAAAATATTTATAGGAGGTAAAAATGAAAACAACAGGAATCGTAAGAAGAATAGATGAACTAGGTAGAATTGTTATACCAAAAGAAATAAGGAAAATTTTAAGAATAAAAGACGGAGAAAATTTAGAAATATGCATAGATGATAAGGATATAGTGCTAAGAAAATATTCTTTAATGAAAAAAGTAGAAGATTTTGCACAACCCTTTACTGATGGTATTTATTCATTTTTAAAGAAAAATATAATTATTACTAATCGAGATAGTATTATTGCAGTCAGTGGTTCATTAAGAAAAGAATATTTAAATCAAGAAATTAGTGAATCATTAAATAAATATATTGATAGAAGAGAAAACATTCTTGAAAAGTATAAAAAGAAGCTTGAATTAATCAATGGCGTTGAACTAGAAGGAACTTATGCAATTAGTGCAATTATTGTTAATGGTGACAGTGCTGGATTAGTAATTATTTATGATGATGAGGAACCAGTTAGTGAAGTAGATTACAAAATTATCCAAATAGTTTCTAACTTTTTAAGTAAATATCTTGAAGAATAAAAATTAATATGTTATAATACATTCAATTCAAAGATTTTGATGGAAAGAGAAATAATTTAATCAAATAAAGAGAGCTTTGTTGGTGGAAATAAGCTTTGATTGGTTATTTTAATGGCTCCTGAATCGTTTAATCGATATGTAGATTAAACCGTATGAATGCGTTAAGTTATTTGAGTGTATAACAATAGTTATAAAATAAGGTGGTACCGCGTAATCACGTCCTTAAGATGGATGTGATTTTTTTTGTAAAGGTGGGAAATATATGCGAGGATTTGGAAAAATATCATTTGATCAATTTAAAAAAGACATAAAAGATGATCAATCACTATATGATAATTATGAATTACCTGTTCGTTCTACTAAGAATAGTGCTGGTTATGATTTTAAAGCAATTGAAGGATTTGTTATTAAACCGGGGGAAAGAGTTATTATTCCAACAGGAATAAAGGTATATATGGGAAATAATGAAATGTTAATGTTATTAGTTAGAAGTAGTATGGGGTTTAAATATAATATACGGATGTGTAATCAAGTAGGAATTATTGAAAGCGATTATTATAACAATTCTAACAATGAAGGGCATATGTGGATTGCTTTACAAAATGAGGGTACTGAAAATTATGTTGTTAAGAAAAATGATAAATATGCTCAAGGAATTTTTACTATTTTCTTAACTGTAGATAATGAAGATGAAATAAATAGTGAGAGAATTGGTGGTTTAGGAAGCACCAATAAAGGAGATGATTAAATGGAAAAATATTATATATCAACGGCAATTGCCTATACCTCAGCTAAACCTCATATAGGTAATACTTATGAAATAGTTTTAGCGGATGCGATTGCGCGTTATAAAAGAGCCAAGGGTTATGACGTATATTTTCAAACAGGGACTGATGAACATGGTCAAAAAATTGAAGAATATGCGAAAAAAAATAATCAAGATACTCAAGATTATGTTGATGAGAAAGCAAAAGAAGTAAAAGATATATGGGATATAATGAATACTAGTTATGATCGTTTTGTGAGAACTACTGATCCTTTTCATATGGAAAAGGTATCAAAAATTTTCAAAAAGTTATATGACCAAGGGGATATTTATCTTGGGAAATATGAAGGTTTATATTGTACTCCTTGTGAATCTTTCTATACAGAATCACAATTAGTTAATAATGTATGTCCTGATTGTGGGAGAAGTGTTAGTGCTGCTTGTGAAGAAGCTTATTTCTTAAAATTAAGTAAGTATACTAAAAGATTGGAAGAATATATTAATGAACACCCTGATTTTATTGAACCTGAAAGTAGAAAGAATGAAATAATTAATAATTTCATTAAACCAGGTATTCAAGATTTATGTGTTTCTAGAACTTCATTTAAATGGGGAATTCCTGTTTCGTTTGATGAAAAACATGTTATTTATGTATGGCTTGATGCACTAAGCAATTATATTACTTTCTTAGGTTATGATCCTGATGGAAATCATAGCGAAGAATTTAAAAAATATTGGCCAGCTGATGTTCATTTAATAGGGAAAGATATTTTAAGATTTCATACTATTTATTGGCCAATTATGTTAATGGCATTAGATTTACCTTTACCAAAGAAAATTTTTGGTCATCCATGGATGCTATTTAGTGATGATAAGATGAGTAAGAGTAAGGGAAATATTGTTTATGCTGATAAATTAGTCCAAGTTTTCGGTGTAGATGCAGTTAGATACTATATGTTACACGAAATGCCTTTTGCTAGTGATGGTAATTTTACTAATGAATTACTAATTGAGAGAGTAAATGGTGATTTAGCTAATGTGCTAGGAAATTTAGTTAATCGTACCATAGCTATGACCCATAAATACTTTGAGGGTATTGTTAGTAATCCTGGTGTTAGTGATGAAGTAGATAAAGATCTAATTAAACTAGTAAGCAGTGTCCCAGCTAAAGTAGATAGTAAAATGGATAATCTTAGAATTGCGGATGCTATAGATGAAATATTTGAAATATTTAGAAGAAGTAATAAATATATTGATGAAACCACACCTTGGGTATTAGCTCATGATGAAACAAAACAAGATCGTTTAAAAACAGTTTTATATAATATATTAGAATCTATAAGAATTGGAGCAGTTTTATTAGAACCATTCTTACCTGATACATCTAACAAGATATTTGAACAGTTAAATACTAATAATAAAGAATTAAGATTTGGTTGTTTAGATGAAGGAATTAAATTAAATGATGCTAAACCACTATTTGCTAGACTTGATAAAGAAGAAACTTTAAGCAAATTAAAGAGTGAAGAATAGGCAATTATTGTAAAATGTTGTAAAATGTCATATAAAAAAGATAAAAAACATTTGCATTTATTATATTCATAATGATATATTAGTGTTGTTGTAAAACTTTATAGTAAGGAGAAAGCCTCGTGTTACCTATAAAAGATAAATGTTTTAGAAGAGTATTACTAGTGTTTTTAGCTATATTTCTTTTAATTATAGGCAATTTGGTAGTCAAGATAAATATTGTTGACATCTTGTACTTACTTGTAGCTGGTTTTTATCTTACCAAATTTATGTATTTGAAAAGGACTTAAAAAGATTATATCAATATGATATAATCTTTTTAGGTGATATTTATGATGATTGACACACATGCACATTTGTCAAATGAAGATTATAACAATATTGATGAAATAGTAAAAAAGATGGGAAGCAATATTATTATTGTAAGTGGATCTAATACTAAAAATAATAAAGAGGTATTATCATTAATTGAAAAATACAATAATGTTTATGGAACTTTAGGTATTCATCCTGAAGAAGTAGATAGTGTTAATGATGATGATTTGAAGTTTATTGAAGAAAATATTAACAATCCTAAGATAATTGGTATTGGAGAAATAGGATTAGATTTTTATTGGACAAAAGATAATAAAGAAAAACAAATAGAAATATTTATTAAACAATTGATGATTGCTAAAAAACATAATAAAACGGTAGTTGTTCACAGTCGTGATTCAGCTAATGATACATATAATATATTAAAGGAACATTTTAATGGTGGGAAAATAGTTATCCACTGTTATAGCTATAGCTTAGAAATGGCTTATAATTTTATTGAAATGGGTGCTATGTTAGGAATAGGTGGCGTGCTAACCTTCAAGAATAGTACTAAGTTAAAGGAAATAGTAGAAAAGATTGATATCAAAAATTTACTACTAGAAACTGATAGTCCGTATTTATCCCCAGAACCATTAAGGGGTAAGATAAACGAACCATATAATATTGTATATATTGCTGAAAAAATGGCGGAAATTAAAGAAATTACTTTAGAAAAAGTCTTTACCGAGACTACTGAAAATGCTTGCCGTCAATTTGACTTACATCTCGATATATGTTAAAATTTTGTTGTGACAAATAATTTAAGAGGTGGATTTAATGAATATATATTTGCTACAAATTGTAGCTAAATGGTTTCATTTATTAATTATTAGTGTCATTTCTATTGGTGGAAATACTATTTTTAATTATGATATTAAAAATGATAATAACGATAAAGGTTTAAATTTTGTTAATACGGTTGTTGAATACAATACAATTACAAAAATAAATTATAAAATACCATACAATATAACTAATGTTTTAGTTAAAGGTGAAGATGGTTTAGTTTATCAAGATGAGTTGGGAAACAATTTGCGAGTTATAAAACCTAAAGTAGATGAGGTTATTGAACAAGGCGGAGGGGCATATGGAAAATTTAATGGTGTCCTTACTGTTTATGGACCAGATTGTGCTACTTGTGATGGAAAAGGAATAACTTGGTGTAAAACTCCTAATAATACTTATCATAATTTAATCAATGATGGTATTTATTATGAAGATAAAGATTTTGGTAAAGTTAGAATTTTAGCAGCTGATCAACGAGCATTTCCTTGTGGAACAATTATTGAAATAAAAAATAGTGAATTTGATAGTGTTCTTGGGATTGTAATGGATACCGGTAGTGGTATGAGAGATGCTTATAATGCAGGATGGACACTAATAGATTTAGCACTTGAAACAGAAAAAGATAATAATATAGCAACAAACAGAAACACAATTTTTAATGTCAAAAGATGGGGTTGGTAAACCCCTTTTTTATTAGAGGAGTATTTATGAAGTATTTTTTAGTAATTATTGGTATTTCCTTTTTACTAACTGGTTGTGCACCAAGAGGTGAAAAGCTTGTAGAAAAAGAACTTAATATACCTATTCAAACAGATAATAAAAATGAGGGATTATATTTAGAGATAGACAGATATGTTTATCGCGGAAAAAATCCTAATAATTATATTAAATTTAATGACCAATTACTTAGAATTATTTCATTTGAAAATGATGGTACTATTAAAATAAAAGCTCCTAATATAAATTTAAATGAAGATATTCCTTTTGATATAAACAATAATGGTGATTGGAGAAATTCCTCATTAAGAGAATATCTAAATGATATTTATTATAATAGTTTAAGCAAAAAGTCAAAGAAATTAATTATTTCCCATGATTGGGAAATGGGTAGAATAACCAATGAGGTTTATGAAAAAGTAATTGCTGGGAAGTTTGAATTGTTAAAAGAGAATGAAATAACAAGAAAAGTAAAAAATTATATTGGCTTATTAACCCTTAGTGATTATTCATCAAGTTTGTTAGATCGTACATGCTTAATAAATAATAAGGGATGTCCAGATAATTATATATATGGTGATGGTATTAGTTGGACATTAAACAGTCAAACTGATAAAACAAATTGGATTATAAATTATGCTACAGGTTTTGCGACTATTGAAGGAACTAATCAAACAAATTTTTATATAGAACCAGTATTTTACATAAAATATGGATTAAAGATAAAAGGCAAAGGAACAATTAACAATCCTTTTGCTATAGAATAGGAAGATGTTATGGAATATTCACCAAATAAAATGCAGCAATTATTAAAAGATAATGATTTTATATTCAAAAAGAACTTTGGTCAAAATTTTATTATCGATGAAAATATTATTAATAATATTGTAAATAAAAGTAATATTGATAATTCTACACTAGTTATTGAAATAGGGCCTGGTGCTGGTTCATTAACGTATAAACTTGCATCAGTTGCAAAAAGAGTGTTATGTTATGAAATAGATACAAGATTAAAGAAAATTTTAGAAACTAATTTAAAAGATGTTAACAATGTTGATATTGTTTTTGAAGATTTCTTAAAAGTAGATTTAAAGAAGAAGCTAGAAGAATATGACTATGACAAACTATATGTAGTGGCAAATCTGCCTTACTATATTACTACTCCTATTATTGTTAAGTTTATTGAAGAAGAAATAAACGTTGATAAGATAGTGGTTATGGTTCAAAAGGAAGTTGGAGATCGTTTTAAAGCTAATGTTGGTACTAAGGAGTATAATTCTTTAACTATTTTTCTAAATTATTACTTTGATGTTAGAAAAGTTATGGATGTTAGTAAAAACGTTTTTATTCCTAAACCCAATGTTGACAGTATTGTTGTGGAATTTCAAAAGAAAAAAGAGAAACAAAAATTAAATAATACTACTTTTTTCTTTAAGTTAATAAAGGATAGTTTTAAACAAAAAAGAAAAACAATTAGAAACAATCTAAATAATTATAATCTAGAAAAAATAGAAGAAATATTACTTTCTCATAATTATAGTTTGAGTTCACGTGCTGAACAAATACCAATTGATGTTTTTGTTGAAATTGCAAATAAATTAAGTGATTAGTCACTTTTTTTTGTAAAGATAAAGGGTAAAGGATAATTTTATTGAATAATAGGTTTGAAGTATAACAAAATATGGTAAAATATAATTAGGGTCGTGATAAAATGATAAATAAAGGTTGGAATGATGTTTTAAAGGAAGAAACTAATAAATCTTATTTCAAAGATTTAGGAAATAAAATAAGAGATATGTATAAAAATAAAATTGTTTATCCTGAGTACAATAATATATTCAAAGCTTTAAAATATACAGGCTATGATGATGTAAAAGTGGTCATATTAGGGCAAGATCCATATCATGGAGAAAATCAAGCACATGGTTTATCTTTTTCTGTTAGTGATGACGTTAGTAGACCCCCTTCATTAGTGAATATTTTAAAGGAATTAGAAAATGATCTAGGAATAAAAAAAGAAGGAAATAATTTAGAGTCATGGGCAAAACAAGGAGTATTTCTATTAAATGCCATTATGACTGTGGAAAAAGATAAACCTTTATCACATCGAGGAATTGGATGGGAACAATTTACTGATAGTATTATTAAAAAGTTAAATGAAAGAGAAAAACCAATAGTTTTTGTTTTATGGGGAAATTATGCTCGAAGTAAAAAAGGGTTAATAACTAATAAGAAACATTTAATAATAGAAAGTGTACATCCATCACCTTTATCAGCACATCGTGGTTTTTTTGGAAGTAAACCTTTCTCAAAAATTAATAATTTTTTAGAAAAAAATAATATTGAAAAAATAAAATGGTAGGAGGAATAATATGCAAGAAGTATATGATTCTTTATTAAATAATAATAAGATTAAGTATGGGGATACTATTGTAGTAGCTGTTTCAGGTGGTCCTGATTCAATGGCGTTATTACACATTATGTCAAGATTAAAAAAGGCTATAGATATTCAAGTTGTCTGTGCTCACGTTAATCATAATATGCGCAAGGAAAGCTACGATGAAAAAATATTTGTGGAAAACTTTTGTATGAATCATCATGTTGTTTTTGAAAGTATGGTTATTGAAGAATATGGTGATGATAATTTTCATAATGAGGCAAGAAGTAAAAGATATAATTACTTTAGTCAAATTGTTAAAAAATATCATGCTAAATACCTACTTACAGCACATCATGCTGATGATTTAATGGAAACAATTTTAATGCGTATTGTTAGAGGTTCAACTCTAAGAGGGTATAGTGGTTTTTCTGAAGAAGTTGATATGGGAGATTATACTATTTTAAGACCTCTTATTAAAAATACTAAAGCTGAAATTTTAGAATATCTGAAAGAAAACAAATTAAGTTATGCTCAAGATAATTCTAATTTTAAAGATGTCTATACAAGAAATCGTTTTCGTAAGTATATCGTTCCGGAATTCAAAAAAGAAGATCCAAACGTTCATCAAAAATTTTATAAGTTTAGTAGGACTTTATTAGATTATAATAACTATATAGATAAACAAGTAAAAAATATTATTAAAAGGGTATATCCACAAAATGTACTAGATATTGAAGCTTTCTTAAAAGAAGAATATATTATTCAAATGAAAATAATTTATTCTATGTTAGAACATATTTATCAAGATGATTTAATGTTAATAACTGATCATCATGCAGAACTATTACATAGTATAATTAAATCTAAGAGAGCCAATGTAAAAATTCATCTACCAAATAATATTCAAGCAGTAAAAACATATAATAATTTGGTATTAGTTAATATGGAACAAGGTGCTAATGAATATGAAATTGAATTAATAGAATATATTAATTTACCAAATGGTAAGAATATAGAAGTTGTAGAAAATAGTGATCAAACTGATAATTTTATTTGTAGATTAAATCAAAAAGAAGTTAAATTGCCATTACATGTTAGAACTAGAAAAAATGGCGATAAAATGTATGTTAAGGGAATGTTAGGTCATAAAAAGATAAATGACATTTTTATCGACTCTAAGATATCAACAAAAGAAAGAGATTTATGGCCAATTGTGGTTGACTCTGATGATAATATTGTTTGGTTACCAGGTTTAAAAAAATCTAAATTTGATAAAACAAAAAAAGAAAAGTATGATATAATACTTAGGTATTATTAGGGAGGAAGAATTTGATGAACAAAAAAGTCGTAAGAAGAGGATTATTACCTTACTTAGTTTTGTTTTTATTTATCATGGGAATACTTTATTTTATTAACAACTTAAATCAAAAAGTAAATATTCTCACTTATGATGAATTTATAAAGATTGCTAATGCAGGAGAAGTAGAAGAAATTACTGTTATACCTAGAAGTAGGGCTAGTGTTTATGAAGTTAGAGGAACATTAGAAAACTATAAAGAAAATGAATCTTTTATGTTTAGAATGCCTTTGGCAGAAGAAACAATGACAGTATTAATAAATTTACAAGAAGAAAAAGGATTCAAATTTGAAGCAGTTTCTGATCCTGAATCAGGAGCGTTATTATTATTTTTAGTCAATGTTTTACCATTAGTATTTTTGGTAGGAATTGCATTCTTCTTTATTAGCCGTCAAATGGGTGGAGCTAATAAATCAATGGATTTTGGTAAAAGTAGAGCAAGATTAAATGAACAAAATAAAAAAGTAACATTTGAAAGTGTTGCTGGTCTTGAAGAAGAAAAAGAAGAAGTAGCAGAGTTAATAGACTTCTTAAAAAATCCTAAAAGATTTCAAAGACTTGGTGCTCGTATACCAAAAGGGGTATTATTAGTTGGTCCTCCAGGGACTGGTAAAACTTTATTAGCCCGTGCTGTTGCTGGTGAAGCAAATGTACCTTTTTACTATATAAGTGGTTCAGAATTTGTTGAACTATTTGTAGGTGTTGGTGCTAGTCGTGTTCGTGACATGTTTAAACAAGCTAAGCAAAGTGCTCCATGCTTAATTTTCATTGATGAAATTGATGCAGTTGGTAGACAAAGAGGTGCTGGTTTAGGTGGCGGGCATGATGAAAGAGAACAAACATTAAATCAATTATTAACAGAGATGGATGGATTTGGTACTAATGAGGGAATTATCATTATTGCTGCTACAAACCGTCCTGATGTATTAGATCCAGCATTACTTAGACCAGGAAGATTTGACCGTCAAGTAACAGTTAATTTACCTGATATTAAAGGTAGAGAAGAAATACTTGGAGTTCATGCTAAAGGTAAGACTTTTAGCAAAGGCGTAAAATTAGAAAACATTGCCAGAAGAACAGTTGGTTTTAGTGGTGCAGACTTAGAAAACTTATTAAATGAAGCTGCTTTATTAGCAGTTAGAAGAGATAAACCACATATAACAATGACTGAAATAGATGAAGCACATGACCGTGTTTTAATGGGACCTGCTAAGAAATCTAAGAAGTATACTGAAGAAGAAAAGAAATTAGTTGCTTATCATGAAGCGGGCCACGTTGTTTTAGGATTAATGTTAGATGGTGCTAATGATGTACAAAAAGTAACGATTATTCCTAGAGGTTATGCTGGTGGATATACAATGATGCTGCCAAAGGAAGAAAAAATTACAGCTACTAAGAAGGAATTACTAGAAAGAATATCTGGTTTACTAGGTGGTAGGGTTGCTGAGGAACTAGTTTTTGATGAAATTACTACTGGTGCTCATAATGACTTTGAACAAGCTACAAAAATAGCTCGTGCAATGGTTACAGAATATGGTATGAGTTCATTAGGACCTATTCAATTTGAACATCAAGAATCAAGTGTATTTTTAGGAAGAGATTATAATAAGAGTCGCAATTTTTCTAGTCAAGTTGCATTTGAAATAGATGAAGAAATTAGAAAAATTATTAAGGAACAATATGAAGTTACTAAGAAAACACTAAAAGAAAATCGTGATTTGTTAGATTTAATAGCTAATGTTTTAATTGAACATGAAACTATTACTAAAGAACAAATTGATTACTTAGTAGAACATAAAATAATGCCAGATGAAGATAGTGAAAAAGATGATAGTGATTTTAAAGAACTCTCTTTAAATGACTTAACTTCAGTTGAATTAAAGGAATTAGCAAAAGAAAAAGGAATCAAAGGTTATGCAAAAATGACTAAAGAGGAATTGATAAAAGAATTAGAAGACAAATAAGTCTTCTTTTTTTGGTATAAGTTTTCTTATATTGAAAAAAATATTAATATATATCATGATAAATTACAATAATATTAAGAGGAGATGGACAAGATGATTAAAAAAATAATGAAAAGTTTACTAATAGTATGTTTGGTGGTAGTTTTAGTTACAGGATGTAAAAGTAATAAAAACAATGATGAACATGTGGATACAAATCCAGATAGTTCAATTGTTAGTGGAGCAACAATTGAGGGTTTAAAAATAGGTCAATTAAGTATTGTTTATCAAAATAAGATTAGCAGATTGGTTGCGAATGTTCAAAATACAAACCCAAATGATTATACTTTAAGGGTTATTTCGGTTAAGTTATATAATAAAGAGGATGAATTATTAATTGATACAACAGGTTATATAGGAACGACTATTAAAGCAAATGAAACAAAACAACTAATTATTGAAGTTACAGATGATCTAAAATCAGCAGCAAGAGTTGAATATTCAATTATAAAATAAAATATAAATAACTCTTTTTGTTTTGTTTAATTTTATTGACAAAAAGTGGTAAAGGATATTTATGAATTTTTGTTGTATACAAAGGTTATTTTTGTTAAAATTTCATAAGCAATGATAAATCAGAAATATATGGGTGGTTTAATGAAAAATAGAAAAGGGTTCACATTAATAGAACTACTAGCAGTTATAGTGATTTTGGCAATAATAGCAGCAATCACAGTACCTGTAGTAGTAGGGATAATAGATAGAGCAAGGGAAGCATCTTATAAAGAAAGTGTAAGAAGTGTTTTCGAAGCTGCTAACATATATGTAGCAAGTGAAGATTTTACAACTTTTCCAAGTGGAGGAATAAATGTAACAGACCCAGTATTAAAAATAAAAAACATGAGTTTTACTAGCGGCAAAATAATTTTAAATAATAAGGGAATATTAGAGATAGATAAAGTTAGTAATGGAAGATATTGTGCTGGTGGAACACTTGAAGAAATAATTATAATAGAAGGAAGTTGTGATCAATTAGATGTAACCCCACCAACAGTGAATTTAACATCTAACCTGGTAACAAGTAGTTCAATAACAATAGTAGCAACTGGTGAAGATTTAGAGAGTGGAATAAATGGCTATCAATTTAGTAAAGATAATGGAACCACATGGACAAATAAACAAACAAGTAATGTTTATAATTTTAATAATTTAACTAATAATACTAATTATACATTTAAAGTAAGGGTAATAAATAACAATCAATTATCTACAATATCAAATAGTATAACAGTAACAACAAATGATATACCAATACCAACATATAGTATAAATACAACTAATTGGGTATCATCTGCTGTAGTAACAATAACATATCCAGCAAGAGAAGCGGGATATGTCTATCAATATAGTTTGGATAATGCTTTAACGTGGTTAACAGTGGATGCTCCGGCTATTACAAAAGATATAACATTTACAGATAATGGAAGTGTTATAGCAAGGATTTTAGATGGACCAAATGAAATAAGTGGAACAAGCTATACAGTAGCAAATATAGATAAATATAATCCTAGTGTTAGTATATCAGTAGTAGGAACGCCATTTAATGCCAATAGTTGGGCAAATGCAAACTTTAATGTTATTGTTATTGGAACCGATAATGAAAGTGGAGTTAAGAGTTATACATATTGTCAAACAACAAGTGCATCATGTACTCCAACAACAGTGGTTAATGCAGTAAGTGGAACAGTGACAATATCAACAGAAAGTACAACGAATAAAGTATGTGCATTATCAACTGATAATGCTAACAATAATAGTAGTGTAGTATGTAGTGGTCCATATAAATTAGATAAAACAAATCCAGACGTAACATTTGGAACAAATGGAAACACAACCTACGCTAAGAGTAGAAGTACAACAGTTACAGTAAGTGATACAAGTAGTGGAGTGTTATCAAGTAGTCTAGAATATCAATGGACAACAAGTACAACAGCTCCAACAGAAGCAAGCTTCACCACAACATTTACTAGTGGAGGGACAATTAGTACTTCAGCAGGAGTAAGTGGTGGATACTACTTATGGGTACTAGGAAAAGATAATGCAGGAAATACAATAATTACAAGAAGTAATGTCTTTAACTTAGATAATACTGTACCAGTTATTACTGTGACTGGTAGTAACCCAGTAACTGTACCATTAGGAAGTACATACACTGATGTTGGTGCAACTGCAACGGATAACACTGGAGGAAATATAACATCAAGTATAGTTACAACAGGAACAGTCAATACTGCAGCAGTAGGTACATATACATTAACTTATAATGTAAGTGATGCATCTGGAAATGCAGCTGTAGCTAAAACAAGGACTGTTAATGTTATTCCTGCTGTATATACATTTACTAATGCAGGTGCAACTGGGGCAGTTGGACCTACACAAGCTCAAATAAATACAGCATATACAGGTACTTCATTAGCAGGTCTAGTAACTTCAACTAGTGGAATTCAAACTTGGACTGTACCATATACAGGAACATATCGTATATTGGCTAAAGGTGCCAAAGGTGGAAACGGCGACAACGCTGGAGTTACAACCCCTGCTGGAAATGGTGCTTCAATGCAAGGAGATTTTAGTTTAACCGCTGGTCAAGTATTAAAAATATTAGTAGGACAAATGGGAACAAGTTCAAGTACTAGTGACACTGGAGGCGGCGGTGGTGGCGGAACATTTGTTGCTTTAAATAACAATACTGCACTTATCGTAGCAGGAGGTGGCGGTGGTGGCGGAGATAATGCTACAGCTGCTTCAGGAGGAACAACTGGAAATTCTGGTCTTGCTGGAAACCTAACTGGTGGTGCTGGTGGTACTGCTGGTGGCGGTGGTACTAACGTTGGAACTGCTGGTGGTGGTGGAGGATTTACTGGAGATGGTTTAAATTCAACATATGGAGGGAAATCATTTATAAATGGTGGACTCGGAGCTAGTGGTACATATGGTACGGGAGGATTCGGCGGTGGTGGTGGAACTTCTGATAGTACTAACGATAATGGTGCCGGTGGTGGTGGTTACTCTGGCGGTGGTGCTGGAGCAGCAAATGCTGGTGCTGGTGGTGGAGGATCATATAATAATGGAACCAACCCAGTTAATACGGCCAATGCAAATACTACCCATGGATCAGTAGTTATCACAATATTACCTTAATGCTTAATAAAAAATGTAACATTTTGTTACATTTTTTTATTATAATATAATATTAATTGGTAAAAAATGGAGAGTAATTTTCTAAATATTTTATTGATTAGAAAATTAAATTTTGTTAAAATCGCATAATGTAGGAATAAAATGGAAAGATAAATATAGGTGATTTTAATGAAAAATAAAGGATTCACTTTAATAGAATTACTAGCTGTTATAGTGATTCTGGCAATACTAGCAGCAATCACAGTACCTGTAGTAGTAGGGATAATAGATAGAGCAAGGGAAGCTTCTTATAAAGAAAGTGTAAGGAGTATTTTTGAAGCTGCTAATATATATATTGCAAGTGAAGATTTTATTGATTTTCCAAGTGAAGGGATAAATGTAACAGACCCAGTATTAAAAATAAAAAATATGAGTTTTACAAGTGGTAAGGTTATACTTAATGAAAACGGAATATTGGAACTAGATAAAGTAAGTGACGGTAAGTATTGTGCTGGTGGAACACTAGGAGAAATATATGTAATAGAGGGAAGTTGTGATCAACTAGATGCTACTCCACCAACGGTTAATCTTGCATCTAATTTGGTAACCAGTAATTCAATTACAGTAGTTGCAACAGGTGAAGATTTAGAAAGCGGAATGAATGGTTATCAATTTAGTAAAGATAATGGAACCACATGGACAGGTAAACAAACAAGTAATGTTTATACGTTCAATAATTTAAAAAATAATACTGATTATACATTCAAGGTAAAAGCTACAAATAATAATCAACTAACAACTGTCTCAGATAGTTTAATAGTTAGAACGAACGATATACCAATACCAACTTATAGTATAAATACAACTAATTGGGTAATAACAGCAACAGTAACAATACATTATCCAGCAAGAGAAACGGGATATGTATATCAATATAGTTTAGATAATGCATTAACTTGGTTAACAGTAGATGCTCCAGCTACAACTAAAGATATAACATTCACAGATAATGGAAATGTTATAGCTAGGATTTTAGATGGACCAAATGAAATAATAGGAACAAGTTATATAGTAACAAATATTGATAAATATAATCCAAGTGTTGGTATAACAGTTGCTGGAACTCCTTTCAATGGTAGTGGATGGGCAAATGCTAATTTCAATTTAAATATTCAAGGAACTGATAATGAAAGTGGAGTTAAGAGTTATACATACTGTCAAACGACAAGTGCAACATGTACACCAACAACAGTAGTAAATTCTACAAGTGGAACAGTAACTATTACTATAGAAAGTACAACTAATAAAGTATGCGCATTTTCTACTGATAACGCAAATAATAATAGTAGTGTAGTATGTAGTGATCCATATAAACTTGATAAAACAAATCCAACAGTAGTTTTTGGGATGAATGGAAACGCAACATATGCAAAAAGTAGAAGTACGGCTGTGACAGTAAGTGATACAAGTAGTGGAGTATTAGCAAGTAGTCTAGAATATCAATGGACAACAAGTACAACAGTACCAACAGAAGCAAGTTTCACTACAACATTCACAAGTGGAGGAACATTAAGTACTCCAGCAGGAGTAAGTGGTGGATATTATTTATGGATACTAGGAAAAGATAATGCAGGAAATACTATAATAACAAGAAGTAATGTATTTAACTTAGATAATACAATTCCTGTAATTACAGTGAATCCTACAACTGTAGATGTATTTAAAAATATTGCATATACTGACACGGGAGTAACAGCTAGTGATAATATAGATGGTAATATAACATCAAGTATAATTACAACAGGAACAGTCAATACAGCAGTAGTAGGTACATATACATTAACTTATAATGTAAGTGATGCATCTGGAAATGTCGCTGTAGCTAAAACAAGAACTGTTAATGTCTTAGAATCAACTTTTACTTTTACAAATGCAGGAGTTACAGGAAGATATGGACCTACACAAGCACAATTAAATACAGCATATACAGGTACTTCATTAGCAGGAAAAGTAACCTCATCAAATGGTATACAATTATGGACTGTTCCAAATACTGGTGTTTATCAAATTGAAGTATGGGGAGCACAAGGCGGAGGAACAGCTGGAGGAAAAGGTGCTAGAATGCGTGGAGACTTTAATTTAACAGCTGGCCAAGTGTTAAAAATATTAGTAGGACAAATGGGTATAACTACAGATAATACTAACGCTGCACAAGGGGGTGGAGGCTCATTTGTTGCTTTAAATGATAATACCCCACTTATCATATCTGGTGGTGGTGGCGGTAACTCCGGAAGTATTTATTCTACTGCTCAACCAGATGGTCAAATTGGAACTACAGGTGGTTATGGTCGTGATACCAATACTAATACTGGATCCCCTGGAGTAAACGGATATGGAGGATATGAATCGCAAAACGGGCATGGTGGCGGTGGATTTTATGGCCCTGCTAATACTACTCAAGGTGGTTTAGCATTTATAGATGGTGGTACTGGAGGATATTATGGAGCAGGATTAGAGGGAGGATTTGGTGGCGGTGGTTCAACTGCAGCAACAACTTACCCAAGAGGTGGCGGAGGCGGAGGCTATTCCGGCGGTGGTGGAGCAAGATCTGATACAACCAGTACATCTTATGCTACAGCAGGTGGTGGAGGCTCATATAATGCTGGATCAAATCAATCAAATAATAGTGGAGTAAGAACCGGTGCAGGTTTGATAGTAATCACTAGAGTATCTTAAAAAGTAACAAATTTAGTTTTCAATTTAATAAAAGTGTAACAGAAAGTTACACTTTTTATTTCAAGGAGTTTATAAAAATTAAAAATGAATTTATAATTCAAAATGGGGTAAATTATAAGAGAGAACACTAATTATTTCTTAGTATATATTAAGAAAGAAGTTGAAAATATTATGAAAAACAAAAAAGGATTCACTTTAATTGAACTACTGGCAGTAATAGTAATTTTAGCAATTATTTCAGTGATTACTGTTCCTATAGTAATAGGAATAATAAATAGGGTAAGAATGGCTTCTTATAAAGAAAGTGTAAGAAGTATTTTTGAAGCAACTAATGTCTATCTAGCAAGTGATAAGTTTACTTCATTTCCAAAAGAAGGAATAAATATAACTAGTGCAAATATAAAAATGAAGAACAAAGATTTTACTGGTGGGAAAATTTTTAGAAATGATAACAATAATTTAGAAGTTGAAAGAGTTAGTAATAATGTTTTTTGTGGAAGTGGTACTCTTAGTGACTTAAAAATTGTTGAAGGAAGTTGTGATCAATTAGATGTAACACCACCAACCGTTAATGTAGTATCTAATCTTGTAACTAGTAGTTCAATAACAATAGTAGCAACTGGAGAAGATTTAGAAAGTGGAATAAATGGTTATCAATTTAGTAAAGATAATGGAACCACATGGACAAATAAACAAACAAGTAATGTTTATGCATTTAATGGTTTAACAAATAATATTAGTTATACATTTAAAGTAAGGGCAATAAACAATAATCAATTATCTACAATATCCAATAGTATAACAGTAACAACAAATGATATACCAATACCAACATACAGTATAAATACTACAGCTTGGGTATCATCTGTCGTAGTAACAATAACATATCCAGCGAGAGAAACAGGATTTGTATATCAATATAGTTTAGATAATGCTTTAACTTGGTTAACAGTGGATGCTCCAGCTATTACAAAAGATATAACATTCACGGATAATGGGAGTGTTATTGCAAGAATATTAGATGGAACAAATGAAATAAGTGGAACAAATTATACAGTAGCAAATATAGATAAATATAATCCAAGTGTTGGAATAACAGTAGTAGGAAGTCCCTTTAATGCTAATGGTTGGGCTAAAGCTAACTTTAATGTTACAGTTAGTGGAACAGATAATGAAAGTGGAGTAAAGAGTTATACATATTGTCAAACAACAAGTGCAACATGTGCTCCAACAACGGTAGTAAATTCTACAAGTGGAACAGTAACAATAGTAACAGAAGGTACAACGAATAAAGTATGTGCCTTTTCAACGGATAATGTAAATAATAATAGTAGTGTAGTATGTAGTAGTGCATATAAATTAGATAAAACAGCTCCAATAATAACAGTTACCCCTCTCACTATAAATATTACACTTGGTGAAACCTATAGTGATACTGGAGTAAGTGCAAGTGATAATATTGATGGAAATATAACATCTAGTATTATTAAAACAGGAAATGTTAATACATCATTAGCGGGCTCATACAAATTGACTTATAATGTAAGTGATACAGCGGGAAATGCTGCTACTACTGTGGAAAGAACAGTAACAGTAACACCGATAACTGAATATAGATATCGTACTTCATCAACTTCTACTTCGTGTAGTACTTGTTATGATACATGTTACAGTTATACCACCGGAACAGCATCATATAGTTGTTCAAGTGGAACATTAAGTGGATCAACTTGTACAACTTCTTCATCAGTTTATAGTACTTTCACAGCAACTTATTCTTGTTCTGGAGGAGCATGGGTGTGGAGTAGTCAAACTTGTTCAGGAAATTGTAATGCGCCATGTTCAAATGGTACATCCGTAGTGGGGGCATATGAATATTCTAGTTCTTGTCCACCAGCAGGTAGTTGCACTTCTGGCACTAGCACATGCTACAAATATTGGACAGGAACATGCTACTATTCCTCACCTGCTAATGTTACCTATGTATGCCCATCAGGATATACAGGTGGTGGTGCATCAAGTAGTTGTAGCACAAGTTATAGTTGTAATCAATATTCATGTAACTGTAGTACTACTACAACTTGGGGTAGTTGGAGTTCATGGTCAACAACTCCTGTAACATCCACATCTACAAGACAAGTTGAAACCAGATCTATAATGTCAATTTAAGATTGTTTGGCTGATAATTAAAAAATCACACACACTAAAGTGAGTGTGTACGGTAGTGAGAGAGGAGTTTAAGCAGCAATTATGAATAATAAAAAAGGCTTCACATTAATGGAACTACTAGCGGTCATAGTAATTTTGGCAATAATAGCAGCAATCACAGTACCAATAATAGTAGGAATAATAGATAGAACAAGAGAGTCTTCATATAAAGAAAGTGTAAGAAGTATTTTTGAAGCTACTAAAATATATGTTGCTAGGCAAGAATTTAAAAAATTTCCGGTTGAAGGAATAAATGTAACAGATCCGGTGTTAGAGATAAAAAATAAGAATTTTACTAGCGGTAAAATAGTTTTAAATAATAAAGGAATATTTGAAGTAGAAAAGGTTAGCAATGGAAGATATTGCGCTGGTGGAACACTAGAAGAAATAATTGTAATAGAAGGAAGTTGTGATCAACTAGATGTAACCCCACCAACAGTGAATTTAACTTCTAATTTTGTAACCAGCAGTTCAATAACTACTGTTGCAACTGGTGAAGATTTAGAAAGTGGAATGAATGGCTATCAATTTAGTAAAGATAACGGAACCACATGGACAAATAAACAAACAAGTAATGTTTATACATTTAATAATCTAAAAAATAATACTGATTATACATTCAAGGTAAAAGCGATAAATAATAATCAGCTATCCACAATCTCTGGCAGTATAACAGTTAGAACAAATGATATAGTAATGCCAACATATAGTATAGATACAACTGATTGGGTATCATCTGCTGTAGTAACAATACATTATCCAGCAAGAGAAACGGGATATGTATATCAGTATAGTTTGGATAATGCTTTAACGTGGTTAACAGTAGATGCCCCAACAGTAACAAAAGATATAACATTTACGGATAATGGAAATGTTATAGCTAGGATTTTGGATGGACCAAATGAAATAATAGGAACAAGTTATATAGTAACAAAAATTGATAAATATAATCCAAGTGTTGGTATAACAGTTGCTGGAACTCCTTTCAATGGTAGTGGATGGGCAAATGCTAATTTCAATTTAAATATTCAAGGAACAGATAATGAAAGTGGAGTTAAGGGTTATACATATTGTCAAACAACAAGTGCAACATGTACACCAACAACAGTGGTTAATGCGGTAAGTGGAACAGTAACAATATCAACGGAAAGTGCAACGAATAAAGTATGTGCATTCTCAACAGATAATGCAAATAATGATAGTAGTGTAGTATGTAGTGATCCATATAAATTAGATAAAGTAAATCCTGGAGTAATATTTGGAACAAATGGGAATGTAACATATGCTAAGAGTAGAAGTACAACAGTGACAGTAAGTGATACAAATAGTGGAGTATTAACAAGTACCTTAAAATATCAATGGACAACAAGTACAACAGCACCAACAGAAGCAAGCTTTATAACGATGTTTACGAACGGAGGAACATTGACTACTCCAGCAGGAGTAAGTGGAGGATATTATTTATGGATACTAGGGAAAGATAATGCAGGAAATACAATAATTGCAAGAAGCAATGTCTTTAACTTAGATAATATAGTACCAGTTATTACAGTAACACCAGCAACAGTAAATACATTTTTAAATAGTACTTATACTGACACGGGAGTAACAGCAAGTGATAATACTGGTGGAAATATAACAGCAAGTATAGTTACAACTGGAAATGTTAATACAGCAGTAGTATGTACATATACATTAACTTATAATGTAAGTGATGCGGCAGGAAATGTAGCTGTGACTCAAACGAGAACAGTTAATGTAATTTCTCAAGTGTTTAATTATGATTACACTGGTGCAGTTCAAACCTTTGTTGTTCCTACAACAGGAACATATAAATTAGAATTATGGGGAGCGCAAGGTGGAGGAACTACTGGTGGTAATGGTGGATATTCTACTGGAAATATAAATTTAACAGCTGGTCAAACAATATATATTTATGTTGGTGGCCAAGGTGCTAGTACAAGTGCAGTTTCTACCGGAGGATTTAACGGTGGCGGAACCGGTGGAGATAGCGCCGATACTGCAACTAGCGGCGGAGGAGGTGGAGCTTCCGATGTAAGAGTTGGTGGAACAGCACTTACTAACAGAATTATAGTAGCTGGTGGTGGCGGAGGAGGCACCTCAGAAGGAAGTAGGGTTGGTGGTGTTGGTGGTGGTACTTCAGGCGGAGTAGGAACAGGAAGTTATGATGGTGGGGCTGGAACTCAAACAGCTGGTGGAGCAGCTGCAAGTGGTGGAACAGCAGGAGTCTTAGGTCAAGGAGGAAATGGTGGTAACGCAACTGGCGATACGAGTGACGCTGGTGGCGGAGGCGGAGGCGGAGGCTACTATGGTGGCGGAGGCGGACGTGGCTGCAACGGAAGCTCTACAATGGGTACTGGCGGAGGCGGTTCTGGTTACATCGGTGGAGTTACATCAGGCCAAACAATTGCAGGAAGTTCATCAATGCCAAATCCAGGTGGAAGTACAATGACCGGAAGACTTGGAAACGGATATGCAAGAATAACCTTTGTAGGTTAATAAAAAAAGATATAGATTTATCTATGTCTTTTTATTTATGTAAATGTAATCTTTGAAATAAAATGATAGATTTATCGACAATTATATGATAAAATAAATATAGTTATGTGAATAGAAATATGGTGATATAAATGGGTAAAATAGTAGCGTTTGTAAATCAAAAAGGCGGTGTTGGAAAAACAACATCTAGCATTAATTTAGCTGCTTCATTAGGGGTATTAGGCAAAAAAGTTTTACTAGTTGATTTAGATCCTCAAGGTAATAGTACAACTGGTATTGGAATATCAAAAACAGAATATATGAAAAGTGCTTATGAGTTATTAACAGATAAAGCAACAGTTGATGAAGTTATTTTAAAAAGTAAATTTAAAAATTTATATATTATACCAGCTACAGTTAATTTAGCTGGTATTGATATAGAATTTATGCAATCAGGATTATTAGATCCTAATTTTAATCGTGGAGGACAATTAAAGAAACATTTGCTTCCAGCTAAGGAATTATTTGATTATATTATTATTGATTGTCCACCAAGTTTAGGGGTAATTACTACTAATGCTTTAACAGCAGCTGATTCAGTTATTATACCTATTCAATGTGAATTCTTTGCTTTAGAAGGTGTAATGCAATTAATAAATAATATCATGTTTGCACAAAAACATTTAAATCCAACATTGGATATTGAAGGTGTTTTACTAACAATGCTAGATAGTCGTACTAATCTTGGATTAGAAGTAGTAGAAGATATTAGAAGTTATTTTAAAGAAAGAGTTTATGATACAATTATACCTAGATTGGTAAGATTATCAGAAGCACCAAGTCATGGTAAACCAATTCTTGCTTATGATCCAAATAGTAGAGGAACTGAAGCATATCTCAATCTAGCTAAGGAGGTTATTACAAGAAATGGAAACTAAAAAAAGAGCACTAGGTCGTGGCCTAGAACAATTATTTAATAATGAAAATTTGGATTTGGAAAGTTTAGAGAAAAGAATCTATGAGACAGCTACTAAGGAAGAAATTGTAGATTTAAACTTAGACGAACTAAGACCTAATCCATATCAACCTCGTAAAACATTTAATGATGAAGCTTTAGCAGAATTATCTGACTCAATTAGAGAATATGGTGTGTTTCAACCTATTATAGTTAAAAGAAGCATTAAAGGCTTTGAAATTATTGCTGGTGAAAGAAGAGTTAGGGCTAGTAGGTTAGCGGGTCTAACTACAATTCCAGCTATTATACGTGATTTTACTGATGAAGAAATGTTGGAAATATCACTATTAGAAAATTTACAAAGAGAAAACTTAAATGCTATTGAAGAAGCAATAGCTTATAGGTCGATGTTGGAAAAGTTAGGGCTTACTCAAGATGAATTAAGTAAAAAAGTGGGAAAGAGTCGTAGTCACGTAACCAATATTCTAGGATTACTTCGTTTGCCTACTGAAGTTCAAACAATGATTGCTGATAATAAAATAAGTATGGGTCATGCTCGTGCATTAAGTAAATTAGAATCTGATGAACAAATATATGATATGGCATCAAAGATAATTAATGATAATTTATCTGTACGTGATATTGAAAATATAACTGATTCTAATAAATTTGAAAGAAAAGTAAAAATTGAAAGAAAAACTAAAGACAGTGATAATGAATATAAATATGTAGAAGAACTATTAAGAGAAAAATTAGATACTAAAGTAAAAATAAAAGATAAAAAAATTGAAATTAGTTTTAATAACGTAGCTGATTTAAATAGAATTCTCGAAATTCTTGATATTAAGGAGTAAATTATGAAGAATAGTACTTTTCTCCTTGGTGGTGGTAAGAATGAATAATGAATATAAAATAGGGAGCATAGTTATTATGAAGAAAGCTCATCCTTGTGGTTCTAATGAATGGGAAGTAACAAGAATAGGAGCAGATATCAAAATAAAATGCATTAATTGTGGTAGAGGTATCATGATGCCTAGAATTGAATTTAATAAAAAACTAAAAAAAATAGTTACTCATTAGGAGGTTTAAATGATAAGGCATAGAATAAAGAAGAAAAATATAATGCTAGGACCGGTTATAACTATTATTATATTAACAGCAGTAGTTATTATTCTTAGTGCTGTATTTTCATTATTGGGAATAGAAGGACAAAAAACAGAGATAGTTAATAATACATTACAAACATCCTTAACTACAGTTAATAATATTTTAACTAAGGATGGATTAAAATATGTTATAAGTAATGCGCTGGTTAATTTTAAATTATTTGAACCCTTAGTATTACTTATAATTTCACTTATTGCTTTGGGAATTGGTGAAGCAAGTGGTTTATTTAAAGCAGTGTTTAGTCCATTACAAAAAATGAGACCTAATACAATAATTCTTCTTACAATGTTTGTAGGAGTTATTAGTTCCTTTATTGGTGAATACAGTTATGTATTATTATTACCACTTACTGGTATTATTTATAAGTATGCCGGCAAGAAACCAATGTTAGGAATAATTACAATGTTTTTAGGTATAACCTTAGGTTATAGTGTTGGTTTAGTACCTGCATATGATGATTATTTAATTGGAAATTTATCACAAAAGGCAGCGATAATAGACGTTGATAAGGATTATGTATTTAATATCTTTTCTAATCTATACATCATGATAGCAAGTGTATTTATCATTACTTTTTTTGGAAGTAATATTATTAAGAAATATTTAGCTCCAAAGATTATAAAAACTGAAGTTGATGAAGAAGAAGATTTAGTGATATCAAAGAAAGCTTTATATTATAGTAATTTAGCGTTTGGATTGTTTATTCTTGCTATACTATATATGATTTTGCCGGGTTCTTATAGTTCGGGCTTGTTACTTGGTGAAGGTGACAATTATATTGTTAGACTATGGAATGATGGTGCGCCGTTTAAAGATGGATTTATGTATATTATTGTATTAATAATGATGGTATGTGGTTTTATCTATGGGCATGTATCGAAAAATATCAAAAATAGTACAGAATATAGTGTTGGTTTATCGAAGAACTTTGAAGGTATTGGTTACTTATTTGTATTAATGTTTTTCACTTCACAATTAATTGGATTACTTGAGTATGCTAATTTGGGTGAAGTAGTTGCAGTAAACTTATTTGATTTTATGGGAACAATTCAATTTTCAGGGATACCATTAATTATATTGATGTTTATTGTTATTATTTTAGTTAGCATTTTAATACCATCAACTATTATAAAGTGGACATTAGCATCACCTATTTTAGTACCTTTATTTATGCGTTCTAATATAACACCAGATTTCACCCAATTTATTTTTAAAGTGGCCGATGGAATCGGTAGAAGTATTACTCCTTTATTTATATATTTTATTGTTATGCTAGCTTTCTTACAAAAGTATAATACTAGAGAAGAAAATAAAATAACAATATTTGGAACTATTAAGTTAATGCTACCATCAATCTTATTAATTAGTGGCATATGGTTATTAATAGTTATTGGATGGTATATTATTGGTTTACCTCTTGGTATTGGAACATTTTCAACTTTATAAGTGTTAGTAAAATAACACTTTTTTATTTTGATCTTTTTTGATATAATTAATTAGAAATGAGGTGTTAGTGTGAGTTTAACAGCAGGTATAGTAGGTTTACCTAACGTGGGTAAGTCAACTTTGTTTAACGCCATTACTAAAAAAAATATATTAGCAGCTAACTATCCATTTGCTACAATTGATCCTAATGTCGGAATAGTAACGGTTCCAGACAAGCGATTGGTATATTTAGAAAATTTGTATTTACCAGAAAAAACATCACCAACTACTTATGAATTTACAGATATTGCAGGATTAGTAAAAGGAGCTTCATTAGGTGAGGGTTTAGGTAATAAATTCTTATCTCATATTAGAGAAGTGGATGCAATAGTAGAAGTAGTAAGATGTTTTGAAGATGATAATATTATTCATGTGGAAAACAGTGTTGATCCAATTAGAGATGTAGAAACAATAAATATTGAATTAGTGTTAGCAGACTTAGATGTGATAGAAACAAGAATTAACAAAGTAGGTAAAAAGGCAGCTATGTCAAAAGATAAAGATAGTCAAATAGAAGTAGATGTATTAAACAAAATGAAGGAAGGGTTACTTAAAAATATCCCAATACGTCGAATGGAATTCAATGATGAAGAATATAAAATAATAAAACCATTCAATTTATTAACTTCAAAACCTATAATATATATGGCTAACATTAGTGAAGATGATTTATTAGCTGGTAATAATAAGTATATTGAAAAATTAAAGGAGTATGCAAGCAAGGAAAAAGCAGAAGTCGTAGCAGTTTGTGCTAAAATAGAATCAGAATTAAGTGAATTAAATGAGGAAGATACAAGAGCTTTCTTGGAAGACTTAGGAATTAAAGAAAGTGGTTTGGATGCATTAATTAAGGCTACTTATTCTTTATTAGGTTTAGCCACTTATTTTACAGCGGGATTCGATGAAGTAAAAGCGTGGACTTTTGTAAAAGGAATGAAAGCACCTGAGTGTGCAGGAATTATACACAGCGATTTTGAAAGAGGATTTATTCGAGCTGAAGTAATGAGTTATGAAGATTTGGAAAAATACGGTAATGAAAAAGCGGTTAAAGAAGCGGGTAAAGTGCGCTTAGAAGGAAAGGATTATTTAATGAAAGATGGCGATATATGCCATTTTAGATTTAATGTTTAGGTGGCAGTGTGAGAGAGTTTGTTGTAGATGAAGTTCCAGGGATATCTTTTAATTTATTTAGTATAACTCATTTTGTTTGTTTAAGTATATTATTAGTAGGATTGATTTTAATTTATATAAATAGACATAAAATAGAAAAACTTTCTAAACCTACTAAAACTAAAATAAAAATAATAATGGTTAGTATTTGGTTACTAAATAGATTAGTATATATAGGCAGCTATATGTATTGTGGTATTTATGACTGGAGAACAAATTTACCATTACATTTTTGCTTTATAACGGGTTATTTATTTGTTATAGCTATTTTATTTAATAAAAAGGATTTGTTAAAAGTTGTATACTTCTTTGCTTTTATGGGGCCCTTAACAGCCACAATATGGCCAGATTTAAGAAGTAGTTTTGACTACTTAATATTCTATGAATTCTTTATTAGTCATCACTTATTTGTTTTATTTATATTTTTCCTTTTCTATATGGAGAATTTAAAGATAGGTAAGAATGATATATATAAAGGAATATTCTGGGCCAATGTAATATTTTTAGGGGCCTTTGTTTTCAATAACTATTTTGGCACTAATTACATTATGTCGGAAGAATTGCCTGATCATATATTAAAGTTGTATCCATTTTTAAAGAGTATTAATTATCCAATTATTATTTTAGAACTAACTGGTCTAACAGTTGCCTTTCTATCATATATTCCAGTATATTTACGAAATAAAGAAAATAAACGTTTACAAGATAAAGAAAGTTTGTTATAATCTAAAGCGAGTATTAATTTACTCCTTGCTTCAGACGAAGCCAATAGACCATAAGGAGGTGTTCAAATGAGAAACTATGAAATTATGTTTATCGTTAGACCAACATTAGGAGAAGAAGAAATTAAAAAAGTTGCTAAAGATTTCGAAGCAATTATTACTTCTAATGGTGGGAAGGTTACTAATTTTAAAGAAATGGGTCAAAGAGATTTAGCTTATGCTATTAAAGATTTTACTAAAGGTTACTATTATGTAATCAACTTTGAAAGCAAAGATGATGTTGCTGTTAAGGAATTTGACCGTTTAGCTCTAATTAGTGGAGATGTCATTCGCCACTTAATTACTAAGTTAGAAGATTAAGAGGTGTAAAATGAACAGAGTTTGTTTAATTGGAAGATTAACTACTAAACCAGAACTAAAGTATACAAGTGCTAATATTCCTTTTACTAGATTTAGCATAGCTATTGATAGAACTTTTAACAATGCACAAGGGCAAAAAGAAACGGATTTTATTAATATAATTGTTTGGCGTAAACAAGCTGAAAATGTATGCCAATATCTAGACAAAGGTAGTTTAGTATCTATAGATGGAAGAATTCAAACAGGAAGTTTCAATGACAAAGACGGAAATAAGAGATATACAACTGATATAGTTGCGGATAACGTTCAATTTTTAGAAAGCAAAGGGAAATCCCAAGCTAGAATGCAAAATGATGAAGCTAGCCCATATGATTATCAAAATGTAGCTCCAACTAATAATGTAAATGTTGAAAATGATCCATTTGCGGATTTTGGAGACAGTGTATCAATTGATGATAACTTCCTAGAATAATATAAGGAGGAAAAAATGGCAGAATTTTATAGAAAAAAGAAAAAAATATGTCAAATGTGTGCTGGAAAATCAGTAGATTATAAAGACGCTGACATAATTAGAAAATATATTAGTGGTGATAAAGCTAAAATATTACCAAGAAGAATAACTGGTGCATGTGCTAAACATCAAAGACATATTGCAGCAGAAATTAAAAAAGCAAGATTTATGGCTTTAGTACCATTTACTAAATAAAAAATTAGACATTGTCTAATTTTTTTTGTTAAATATATTATATAATGAGGGATACTTTATAAAAAATAAAAAATGTATACTTATTTTTTATTAATTAAAAAAGTTTGTAAATTACTACAATCATAACCATTAAAAACAATATCGTAGATTAGATCAATAATTGGAATATCAACCTTTTTGTTTTTTATTAATTTATGAATTGATTTTAAAGTGTATAATCCTTCAATAGTGGTATTTTTTTGGTATTCTTCTATTACTTCTTTTGGTTGGTTTTCTCCAAACATTTTACCGAAAGAGAAATTACGACTCTTAGTACTTGTGCTTGTAAGGAGTAAATCACCAAATCCAGCGAATGATAAAATAGTTTTTCCATCTCCACCTAATGCTTTTATTAATTCCTTAATATCGTGTAGTGATTCGGTTATAAACATTGCTTGAGTTGATTCTGGGAATCCCATACCATCTAACATTCCAGCAGCAATTGCTATTACATTTTTTATTGAACCACATATTTCTATACCAAGGATATCGCTAGTTGTTCTTAATTTTAAATATTTATTTTGTAGTGTCTTTTTTAGTATTCTTTCAGTTTTTTTATTTGTTGTACCAAGTGATAAACCTATTGGTACCTTTTTTGCTATATCAATGGCGAATGAAGGTCCAGAGATTACAGCCACTTTATTTGTTTTAATATATTTTTGTAATACATCATTAACAAATAAACATGTATCATTTTCAATTCCTTTAGTAGCTATACAAATATGTTGTGTTTTAGTTCTATAATTTTTTAATTCACTAGCTACATTATCAACAAAGGCAGCTGGGACAGCAATTACAATTAAATCACGGTCTGTTACTGCTACTTTCATATTGTTAGTGAATCTTATATTCTCTGGGATTTTAACTCCAGGCAATACTCTTTCGTTACTGTGGTTGGTTTGCAGTTCATCAAGCTCTGCTTCTAGTTTAGTCCACATCATGATATCACAGTTATTTTCATTAAACATAAGTGCCAAGGATAGGCCATAAGCACCTGTTCCTATTATTGCTATTTTCATTTCATCAATCCTCCGACGATATAATTATAGCAAGTTTTTCAGATCTTTACAATTTGAAAAGGAAAAATAAAAAAAGTGATAAAAAGGCTTGCAATTCATATAATATATGTGTATAATTTCATTTGTGTGGAATGCGCAGATGTGTAAGGTTGCCGATACACCAGGTTAAGTTGTGAAACAATTTAAACTTGTACGGGTTTTTACACGGAGCAAGTCTATACTTGATATAGGCGAAAGGAGGATACAATATGTCTAACACTAAAGTTCGTATCAGATTAAAAGCATTTGAACATAAGAATTTGGATAATGCTTGTGCAAAAATCGTTGAAACTGTAAAAAGAACAGGCGGAAACGTATGTGGACCAATCCCACTACCAACTGAAATAGAAAAAATTACTATTTTAAGAGCTGTTCATAAATATAAAGATTCACGTGAACAATTTGAAAAAAGAACTCACAAGAGACTAATTGATATCACCAACCCAAGTAAGGAAACTATTGAGGCATTAACTCATTTAGATATTCCAAGCGGTGTTGATATTCAAATCAAATTATAATTAATAGGAGGAAAAAAATATGAAAGGAATCTTAGGTCGTAAAATTGGAATGACTCAAGTATTTACAAAATCTGGTAAATTGATTCCAGTAACTGTTGTTTCTGTTGAACCAAATATTGTTACACAAATTAAAACAAAAGCAAATGACGGTTATGATGCAGTTCAATTAGGTTTTGATACAAAGAGAGAAAAGTTAGCGACAAAAGCTTCTATTGGACACACCAATAAAGCAGAAACTACACCTAAGCGCTTCTTTAAGGAAATTAGAGGTGTAGAAGTCAACAATTATGCTTTAGGTCAAGAAATCAAAGCTGATGTATTTACTGAAGGAGAAGTTGTTGATGTTACAGGAACTACAAAAGGTAAAGGGTTCCAAGGCGTTATCAAACGTTATAATCAAAATCGTGGTCCTATGGGACATGGTTCACAATATCATAGAGGACCAGGGTCATTAGGACCAAGAAGACCAATGCGTGTTTTTAAAGGTAAGAAAATGGCAGGACATATGGGAACACTTACTGTTACAATTCAAAATCTTGAAATTGTATCTGTAGATGTTGAAAACAATGCTATCTTAGTTAAAGGTAATATTCCAGGAGCTAAAAATTCATTAGTAGTTATTAAGACTTCAGTTAAAAATCCAAATAAGGTTAATGAAACTGAAGGATTACATATTTATGAATTATCAAATGGGAATGATGTTACTGAAGAAACACCAATGGTTGACGAAAATGCTGAATTAGAAGCTACTGAAGAAGAAACTACAGAAGAAGCTACAATTGAAGAAGAAGTTTCAACTGAAGCAGCTGAAGAAGAAGTTAAGTAGGGAGGATATAGATGAAAAAATTATCTGTATTAAACATCAAAGGTGAAAAAGTAAGTGATATCACATTAAACGAAACAGTTTGGGGAATTGAACCTAACGATGCTGTTTTATATGATGCTATTAGATTAACACGCAATAATTTTAGACAAGGTACTTTAAGTACTAAAACTCGTGGAGAAGTAAGTGGTGGCGGCAGAAAGCCATGGAAACAAAAGGGTACGGGTCGTGCTCGTCAAGGAAGTATAAGAGCTCCACAATGGACAGGTGGAGGGGTCGTATTTGGACCTACACCAAGAAGTTTTGCTATTAAGATGAATCGTAAAGAAAAGAAATTAGCTTTAAAATCAGCTTTAGCATACAAAGTAATTGATAACAATTTAATTATCTTAGATAAATTAAATTTAGAAACAAATAAAACTAAAGAAGCATTAGAAGTGTTAAACAATTTAAAAGTTGACAGAAATATTCTAATTGTTGTTGATGAATTAAATGATAATATCATTTTAGCTACTCGTAATATTGAAAATGTTATATTAATGGAAGCTGGCGAAATCAACACATATGATATTATTGCAGCTAATCATTTAATTGTTACTGAAGATGCTGTTAAATCAATTGAGGAGGTGCTTGTTTAATGAATAATTATAGAGATGTTATCAAGTCACCAATTATTACTGAAAAAAGTAGTGATTTAGCTCAAAATAAAAACACTATTACATTTAGTGTTGATCCAAAAGCTAATAAGGTACAAATCAAACAAGCAGTTGAAAACATATTCAATGTTAAAGTTGAAAGTGTTAATACAATAAATGTAAGACCTAAAAGAAAAAAAGTTGGGAAATACGTTGGAACAACAAATAAAGTTAAAAAAGCAATTGTTAAATTAAAAGAAGGAAGTTCAATCGAACTTAGTTAGTCAGGAGGATACATATGGCGATTAAAAAATTTAAATCTGTTACAAATGGTTCTCGCGGAATGTCAAAGTTAGTCAATGATGAAATAACTAAAACAACTCCTGAGAAATCATTAACAGTATCACTTAAGAAAAATGGTGGTCGTAATAATCAAGGTAGAATTACATTAAGACATCGTGGTGGTGGTGCTAAGAGAAATTATCGTATTATTGATTTTATTAGAAATAAAGATAATATTGTTGGTACAGTAGCTGCTATCGAATACGATCCAAATAGAACTGCTAATATTGCTTTAATTAACTATGCTGATGGTGAAAAAAGATATATTTTAGCTCCGAAAGATTTAAAAGTTGGTGCTAAGATTGAAAGTGGAGAAAGTGCTGACATTATTGTTGGTAATTGCTTACCATTAGGAAACATTCCTGAAGGAACTTTAGTACATAATGTTGAATTAAAGGCTGGTAAGGGTGGACAATTAGCTCGTACTGCTGGATCAAGTGTACAAATTCTAGGAAAAGAAGATAAATACGTGCTAATTCGTTTAAAAAGTGGCGAAGTTCGTAAAGTATTAGGAACTTGCAGAGCTACTATCGGAGTAGTAGGAAATGCTGATCATGAATTAATAAATTATGGTAAAGCTGGACGTAAGAGACATTTAGGTATCAAACCTACAGTCCGCGGTTCAGTTATGAACCCTAATGATCACCCTCATGGTGGTGGAGAAGGCCGTGCTCCAATTGGACGTAAAGGGCCTGTTACTCCTTGGGGTAAACCAGCATTAGGATACAAGACAAGAAACAAGAAAAAAGCTTCAAACAAATTAATTGTTCGTGGTCGCAAAAAATAGTGAAAGGATGGTTTAAATGGCAAGAAGTTTAAAAAAAGGACCTTTTATTGATGAAAGTTTATTAAAAAAGGTAAAGGCCGTAAGTAAATCAGAAAAAAAAGAAGTAATTAAAACATGGTCTCGCCGTTCAACAATTTATCCTGAATTTATCGGACAGACATTTGCTGTTCATAATGGTAAAGAATTTATTCCAGTTTATGTAACTGAAGATATGGTAGGTCATAAATTAGGAGAATTTGTACCAACTCGTAAATTTGGTGGACACGGCACAGAAAAAGATAAAGAAAAGAAAAAATAGAGTTTACCAGGAAGGAGGACTAAAATGGAAGCAAAAGCAATTGCAAAGACTGTAAGAATTGCACCTCGAAAAGCTCGTTTAGTTATAGATTTAATACGTGGAAAAAGCGTTACTGAAGCTAATAGAATTTTAGGTAACATGAACAAGGAAGCAGGTAGATTAATTACTAAAGTATTAACATCTGCTGTGGCAAATGCTGAAAACAATTTAAGTTTAGATAAAGAAAAATTATATGTTAAAGAAGCATATATAAATGATGGTCAAATAATGAAAAGGGCTAGAATGGGATCAAGAGGACATATTGATCCAATTAAAAAAAGAACAAGTCACATTACTGTTGTAGTAAGTGAAAAAAATTAAAAGAAGGAGGTAAACTGATGGGTCAAAAAGTTAGTCCAGTAGGACTTAGAATGGGAATCAACAAAACTTGGGAATCTAAATGGTATGCTAAGAAAGCAGATTTTTCTAGATTTATTAAAAATGATGATTTGATTCGTAAAAATTTAACTGAAAAATTAAAAGACGCAGCAGTTTCTAGTATTCAAATTGAAAGAAACGCTAAGAAAACAGAAGTAATTATTAACACTGCTAAGCCTGGCGTTGTAATTGGACATGGCGGAGATGAAATTGAAAAAATCAAAAATGAATTATCAAAATTAGTTGATGAAAATATTCAAATTTCAATTATGGAAATAAAGAATCCTGATACTGTTGCTGCATTGGTTGCAGAAAATATTGCACATCAAATAGAAAACCGTGTTTCGTTTAGAATAGCTCAAAAAAGAGCAATTAGAAATACGATGAAAGCAGGAGCAAAAGGAATTAAAACATTAGTATCAGGTCGTTTAGGTGGAGCTGATATGGCTAGATCCGAAGGTTATACTGAAGGTAATATTCCGCTTCATACATTAAGAGCTGATATTGATTATTCTCTTAAAGAAGCAAACACTACTTTTGGTAAAATCGGTGTAAAAGTATGGATTTACAAAGGTGAAATTCTTCCTGAAAAGAAAAATAAGGGAGGTAATAACGATGGCAGTCATACCAAAAAGAACTAAATATCGTCGTCCACACCGTCTACCTTATGATGGAGAAGCTAGAGGTAATACAAAATTAACTAATGGTGATTTCGGATTAATGGCTTTAGAAGGTAATTGGGTAACTCAACAACAAATAGAAGCAGCTCGTGTTGCTATGACTCGTTATATGAAACGTGGCGGAAAAGTATGGGTTAATATTTTCCCACACTTATCATTAACAAGAATACCTATTGAAACTCGTATGGGTAAAGGTAAAGGTCAACCAGAATTATGGGTTGCTGTTGTTAAAAGGGGTAAAATTATGTTTGAAATCAATGGTGTTGACGAAGCAACAGCTCGTGAAGCATTAAGATTAGCTATGCATAAGTTACCAATGAAATGTAAATTTGTTAAAAAGGAAAGTGGTGATGTAGCATGACAAATAAAGAAATAAGAGAATTGGCAAGCGAAGAAATCACTAAGAAAATTGAAGAGTATAAAGAAGAATTATTTAATTTGCGTTTTAGTCAAGCTACAGGAAGCCTTGAAAAACCTTCACGAATTAAAGAATTAAGAAAGCTCGTTGCACGTATGAAGACAGTTCTACGTGAAAGAGAGCTAGGAAATTAGGGAGGTATTATGGAAACAAAGAGAAAACAAGAATTAGTTGGTAAAGTTGTAAGTGACAAAAATGATAAAACTATTACTATTTTAGTTGAAACTTACAAGACTGATAAATTATATGGAAAACGCATTAAATATTCTAAAAAATATACTGCACATGATGAAAGAAATGAAGCAAAAGTAGGAGATACTGTGCTTGTAGAAGAAACTAGACCATTATCTAAAACTAAACATTTCCGTTTAGTTAAGGTAATAGAAAAAGCAATTATTTTATAATTGCAAAAGATGAGGAGGATAATATATGATTCAACAAGAAAGCCGTTTAAAAGTAGCTGATAACTCTGGTGCTCGTGAATTATCTGTAATTAGAGTACTAGGCGGAAGCAAAGTAAAAACTGGTAATATTGGTGATATAGTTGTTGGAACTGTTAAAAAAGCAACTCCTAATGGTACAGTCGGCAAAAGTAAAGTTGTAAAAGCTGTAATTGTTAGAACCAAATTTGGTCTAAGAAGAGAAGACGGATCTTATATTAAATTTGATGATAACGCATGCGTTATTATTAAAGATGATAATAGTATTGTTGGAACTCGTGTATTTGGACCGGTAGCACGTGAACTACGTGACAAAAATTTTATGAAAATTATATCACTTGCTAAAGAAGTGCTATAGTGTTTGGAGGGAAAAGAAATGAACTTTAAAACAGGAGATAAAGTAGTTGTTATTGCTGGTAAAGATCGCGGTAAACAAGGGAAAATCACATCAATTTTAAAACAAGAAAACAAAGTTATTGTTGAAGGAATTAATATGGTTAAAAAGCATGTTAAACCAAATGGTCAAACAGCTGGAAGTATCATTGAAAGAGAAGCACCAGTTCATGCTTCAAATGTTATGATATATGATGCTAAAGCCAAAACTGGAACCAGAATAGGACATACTGTAGATAAAAAGAATAAAAAAGTTAGAGTTTGCAAAAAATCTAATGAAACTATTGATTAATTGGAAGGAGGGTATATATGAACCGCCTAAAACAAAAATATACTAAAGAAATCATACCTGAATTAATGAAAAAACATAATTATAGAAATGTAATGGAAGCACCAAAATTAGAAAAGATTGTTGTTAATATTGGTGTCGGTGATGCAACAACTAATAGTAAAATGTTAGAAGCTGCTATGACAGATTTAGAAATAGTTACTGGACAAAAAGCAGTAGCTACTAAATCTAAAAAATCAATTGCCGGATTTAAACTTCGTCAAGGACAAGAAATTGGATGTAAGGTTACTCTACGTGGAGAAGCAATGTTTAACTTTTTAAATAAGTTAATTAGTATAGCTTTACCTCGTGTTAGGGACTTTAGAGGAATTTCTAATAAATCATTTGATGGCAGAGGAAATTATACATTAGGTTTAACAGAACAATTAATTTTTTCAGAAATTGAATATGATAATGTTGTAAAAGTGCGTGGAATGGATATCGTTTTTGTTACAACAGCTAAATCAAATGAAGAAGCTTACGATCTCTTAAAAGGTTTTGGTATGCCATTTAAGAAATAAAGGAGGAAATTATGGCTAAAAAAAGCATGATTATTAAGGCTAATAGTAAACAAAAGTTCAAAGTTCGTGAATATACTCGTTGTACAAGATGCGGTAGACCTCACGCAGTACTTAAAAAATATGGTATTTGCCGTATTTGTTTTAGAGAATTAGCTTATAAAGGACAAATACCAGGGATTACCAAATCTAGCTGGTAAATTGAAGGGAGGATATATATGTTAGTTAACGATCCAATCGCAGATATGCTTACGAGAATACGTAATGCTAATCAAATGCGATATAAAGAAGTTGAAGTACCCGCTTCAAAGATGAAATTAGAAATTGCGAGAATTCTAAAAGAAGAAGGATTTATTAACGATTTCAAAATTAAAAAGAATAATGTTCAAAATGTTATTGCTTTAAATTTGAAATATGGTGAAAAGAAAGAAAGAGTTATTACTGGTTTAAAGAGAATTTCAAAACCTGGATTAAGAGTATACGTTAAATCAGATGAAGTACCAAGAGTACTTAGCGGTTTAGGGATTGCTGTTATTTCTACTTCAAAAGGTGTAATGACTGATAAACAAGCAAAAGCAGAATCACTTGGTGGGGAAGTTTTAGCTTACATTTGGTAGAAAGTAAAGGAGGATTAATATGAGTCGTGTTGGAAATAGAGTACTTTCAATACCAGAAAAAGTTACGGTCTCAGTTGATGGTAATATTGTAAAAGTTACTGGTCCTAAAGGTGAACTTTCTACTGAAATCAATAAAAACATTACTGTAACTGTAAAAGAAAATGAAGTTATTATTGAAAGAAAAAATGATAACTTTAAGAATTTTCACGGAACAGCAAACGCTAATATAAATAATATGATTATTGGTGTAACTGAAGGTTATACTAAGAAGTTAGAATCTATTGGTGTTGGTTACCGTTTTGCATTAAAAGGAGAAGGTCTAGTGGTTACTGCTGGATATTCACATCCTGTTAATGTTGAAATACCACATGGGATTACATTAGAAAGTCCAAGTAATACAGAATTATTCATTCATGGTATTGATAAAGTATTAGTTGGGGAATTTGCAGCTAATGTAAGAAAAATTAGAAAACCTGAACCATATAAAGGTAAAGGAATTCGTTATAAAGATGAAATTGTTCGTCGCAAAGAAGGAAAGAAAGCGACTAAATAATTAAAGTAAAGGAGAGAAATACTTATGATAAAAAAAGTATCTCGTAATGAAATGCGTAAATCTAGACATGTTCGTATAAGAGAAAAAATATCTGGTACAGCTGAAGTTCCAAGATTAAATGTGTTTAGATCAAATAATAATATATTTGCTCAAATTATCGATGATGTAAATGCTGTTACATTAGTTAGTGCTTCTTCAATTGATAAGGAATTAAAGATTGAAAATGGCGGAAATGCTGAAGCTGCTACTAAAGTAGGAGAATTATTAGCTAAAAGAGCAAAAGAAGCAAAAATTACAAAAGTAACTTTTGATAGAGGTGGATACCTATATCATGGCCGTGTTAAAGCTCTAGCTGATGCAGCACGTGCCAACGGTTTAGAATTCTAGAGGAGGGAAATTAATGGAAGGTAAAAGAAGAGAACCAAGACCAAAACAATTTGAATCTGAAGTTGTAAATGTTGGTCGTGTTACCAAAGTAACACAAGGTGGTCGTCATTTCCGTTTCTCTGCTACTGTAGTTGTAGGAGATAGAAAAGGTCAAGTAGGACTTGGAACTGGTAAAGCTAATGAAGTACCAGATGCTATCAAGAAAGCTGAACAAGCTGCTACAAAAAACGTAGTAAGAGTATCAATAGTTGAAGATAGAACTATCCCACATGAAGCAATTGGTGCTAGAGGTGGAAGTAAGGTAATGTTAAAACCAGCTTCTAAAGGTACAGGAATTAAAGCAGGTGGTCCTGTTAGAGCTGTACTTGAATTAGCAGGTGTAAAAGACATTTTATCTAAATCTCTTGGATCAAATTCAAAACTTAATACTGCATACGCGACTCTTGAAGCTTTAAAAACACAAAAAACTGTAGAAGAAATTGCACGTTTACGTGGGAAAAAAGTGGAGGAAATATTATAATGAAATTACATAGTTTAAAAGCAAACGAAGGCGCAACTAAAACTCGTAAAAGAGTTGGACGTGGCGTTGGTAGTGGATTAGGAAAAACTAGTGGTAAAGGACATAAAGGACAAAACGCTAGAACTGGTGGAGGAGTTAGACCAGGATTCGAAGGTGGACAAACGCCTTTATTCAGAAGATTACCTAAAAAAGGTTTTTCAAATGCACTTTTCAAAAAAGAATATGCAGTTATTAATTTAAGTGATTTAAATAAATTCGAAAGTGACGCAGTTGTTACTCCAGAATTATTAAAAGCAATGGGATTAGTAAAAAATCAATTAAGTGGAGTTAAAGTATTAGGAAATGGTAATTTAGAAAAGAAATTAGTTGTAAAGGCACACAAATTTTCTGATTCAGCAAAAGAACAAATAGAAAAATTAGGTGGAAAAGCAGAGGTGATCTAAAATGTTTGCAAATATTAAGCAAATATTTAATCCCAAAAATAAAGATTTACAAAGACGTATTTTATTTACCTTGTTAGTATTATTTATTTTTAAGCTTGGAACTACAATAATTGTCCCAGGAATTGATAAAGATTCTGTAACAGGAAACTTAGGATTTTTAGAACTATTAAATACAATGGGTGGAGGAGCAATGGAAAAATTTTCTATATTTGCTCTAGGTGTAATGCCTTATATTACTGCTTCAATTGTAATTCAATTATTACAAATGGACATTATCCCATATTTATCAGAACTTAGAAATCAAGGTCAAACAGGGAAAAATAAAATTAATAAGATTACAAGAATATGTGGTATTATTATTGCCTTTATTCAAGGTTATATGTTTTCATTCGCAGTTATTAAGAATGGTACTGCACTTGAATATATGGAAATATCACTTATCTTAACTGCAGGAACTGCATTCTTATTATGGCTTGGTGATCAAATTACAACAAAAGGTATCGGAAACGGTATATCATTAATCATTATGGCAGGTATTATAGCATCTATGCCTAAGATGTTTGTCGACGCTTTTAATGGTTTAGTAGAAACAGGTAGTACTCAAGGTATGGCCTTAGGAATAGTAACATTTACTTTATTTGTACTAGTATATATAGCAATTGTATTAGGTATAATTTTTGAGCAAAGTGCTGAAAGAAGAATACCAATTCAATATGCTAATAAATCTACTGGTAGTTATGGTGGAAGACAAAATTATATTCCATTCAAATTAAATTCAGCAGGAGTTATTCCCGTAATATTTGCATCAATGCTAGTTTCAATTCCTGGGATAATTTCAGCTGTTATTAAAAGTGAATCATTTAATTTATTCACAAGTAAATGGTTAGCTATGACTTCAGGTACTGGATTAGTACTATATATTATCTTAATTATAGGATTTTCTTATTTCTATACATTTGTACAATTAAAACCAAAAGAAATGGCAGACAATTTGAATAAAAATGGTGGATATATACCAGGTGTTAGACCAGGTGAAGAAACTATCCAATATGTAGTTAAAGTAATAAATCGTATTACATTTGTAGGAGCTTTATCTTTAGCTGTCATTGCTGTTTTACCAATTGTATTTGGCTTTTTCTCACAACTACCAACTAGTGTAACTATTGGTGGAACTGGATTATTGATTGTTGTAGGTGTAGCATTAGAAACTTATAAACAATTAGAAAGTAAATTAGTAAGTAGAAATTATAAAAGGGGAAGATAGTATGAGAAGTATTATTTTATTAGCACCACCTGCCGCTGGTAAGGGGACACAATCAGATTTGATATGCAATAAATATAATGTTCCACATATTTCAACTGGTGATCTTTTAAGAGCAGCAGTTAGAGAGAATCATCCTTCGGCACAAATAATTAATGATTTAATGAATTCTGGTGCACTTGTTACCGATGATATTATTTTAGATTTATTAAAAGAAAGATTAGCTAAGAGCGATTGTGATAATGGATATGTATTAGATGGTTTTCCACGTAATGTTCCACAAGCAGTAGCTTATGAAGAAATCTTAAAAAATATTAGTAAAGAATTAGGTGACGTTATCTTACTTGATATTGATAGAGAACTTGCTAAAAAGAGAATTGTTGGAAGATTGTCATGTCCAGCATGTGGTAGTGTTTATAATTCAATGTTTGATGAAACTAAACCAAAAGTTGAAAATGCTTGTGATAATTGTCACTCTGAATTAACAAAGAGAGATGATGACAACGAAGAAACTTTTGATAAACGCTTTGATGCTTACGTTGAAAAGGCAAAACCACTAATTGACTACTACAATAATAAGGGTGTATTGCACCGTATTGATAGTGGCATAAATAAAGAATATACTTTCAATGAGATAGAAAAAATTATAAAGGAACAAAATGATTAACATAAAATCTATAGAAGAAATTGAACTAATGAAAATAGCTGGGCAAATCGTGGGAGATACACATAAGTATCTAATACCACACATAAAACCGGGCATTACCACAAGTGAATTAGATAAACTAGCTCATGAGTATATCATTAGTAGAAACGCTACTCCTTCTTTCAAAAATTATCAAGGTTATCCAGGTTCGATTTGCACTTCAATTAATGAAGAAGTTGTACATGGTATACCTAGTAATAGACAGTTAAAGGATGGAGATATTGTATCAATTGATATAGGTGCCTGCTATAGAGGATATCATGGTGATTCAGCTTGGACTTATCCAGTGGGAAATATAAGTGAAGAGAAAGAGTATCTAATGAAACATACTGAACAATCTTTATTTGAAGGATTAAGTGCTATTAAAGATGGAGCACATATTGGTGATATTGGATATGCAATTCAAAAATATGCTGAAGAGCATCGTTTAGGAGTTGTAAGAGAACTAGTAGGTCATGGTGTTGGTCAAAAGTTACACGAAATGCCAGATGTTCCTAATTATGGTAGAGAAGGAACAGGACCTATCTTAAAAGAAGGAATGGTAATTGCAGTTGAACCGATGCTTAATCTCGGAACAGCAAGAATATACATATTAGAAGATGATTGGACAATTGTAACTGCTGATAATAAACCATCTGCTCATTATGAGCATACAGTATTAGTTACTAAAGATGGATATACAATTTTAACAAAGAGGTGATATAATGGCTAAAAATGATACTATTGAAGTTGAAGGCAAAGTTATGGAAATTCTACCTGGAGGGATATTCAGAGTAGAATTAGAAAATAAGCATACAGTAATAGCCCACGTTTCTGGTAAAATCCGAATGAACTATATTCGCATCTTACCAGGTGATACTGTAACTGTAGAATTATCACCATATGACTTAACACGTGGGCGCATAACCTATAGGAAATAGTAGGAGGAATATAATATGAAAAGAAGAGCATCAGTTAAAAAAATGTGTGAAAAATGTAAAATTATTAAACGTAATGGGAATGTCATAGTAATATGTACTAATCCTAAACATAAGCAAAGACAAGGTTAATAGGAGGTGTTTGAATGGCACGTATAAAAGGTGTAGATGTACCAAACAATAAAAGAATTGAAATTGCATTAACGTATATTTATGGTGTTGGTAGAAAATTATCTGGCCAAATTTTAAAAGCAGCAAACGTTGATTTTAATAAAAAAGCTGGAGATTTAGATGCTGATGAATTAGCTCGTGTTCGTGATGAACTTAGTAATCATTTAACTGAAGGAGATTTACGTCGTGAAGTTAATATGAATATAAAAACTAAGATGGAAATAAATTCTTATCAAGGAATTCGTCACAAAAAAGGTTTACCTGTAAGAGGTCAAAGAACAAATCGTAATGCTAGAACTCGTAAAGGTAAAGGAAAAACTGTTGCAAATAAGAAAAAATAATTGTAACTTAAAAAAAGGAGGTTATATATATGGCTTATAAAGCAAGAAAAAGAAAAGTTAAGAAGAATATACCAGAAGGTAAAGCTTTTATCCATTCTACATTTAATAATACAATTGTTACAATTTCAGATTTAGATGGGAATGCTATTAGTTGGGCTTCTGCAGGAACTTTAGGTTTCAAAGGTAGCAAAAAATCAACTCCATTCGCAGCTGGTATGTCAGCTGAAGCCGCTGGAAAAGCAGCAGTAGATATGGGAATGAGAAGAGTTGAAGTTTTCGTAAAAGGATTGGGGTCAGGACGCGAAACAGCTATCCGTTCTTTACAAACAGCTGGTCTTGAAATTACAACAATCACAGATGTAACGCCTATCCCACATAATGGATGTCGTCCACCAAAACGACCACGTAACTAAAAGAAAAGGAGTGTGGAAAAGTGTTAAACTTTGAAAAACCAACATACAAAATAATGGAATACATTGAAAGTAATAATTATGGTAAATTTGAATTAGAACCTCTTGAAAGAGGGTTTGGTACTACAATTGGAAATGCGCTTAGAAGAGTAATGTTATCAAATATGCCAGGAAGTGCTATAGTTGCTGTTAAATTTGATGGTGTTATGCATGAATTTCAAACAATTGAAGGTGTTGTTGAAGATGTTACAGCAATTATCTTAAATTTAAAGAGCGTAGTTTTAAAGAAAAACTGTACTGAAGAAAAAATAATTCGTTTATCAAGTTCAAAAGAAGGAGTAATTACAGCAGGTGATATCGAAACTGATTCAGATGTTGTGATTATCAATCCAAATCAAGTAATTGCGACTTTAGCTAAGGGTGGAAAACTCAATATGGAAATGATTGTTGCAAGTGGAAGAGGATATGTCCCATCTACTGAAAACAAGAAATATATTGAAAACACTAAAATTGGATATATACCTATGGATGCATTATATTCACCAATTGAAAGAATTAGTTATGAAGTTGAAAATGCTCGTGTTGGTCATGATGCAAATTATGATAAGTTGATTATGAACGTTTATACAAATGGTTCAATCAAACCTGAAGAAGCAATGGCATTAGGTGCAAAGATCTTAATTGAACACTTTAACATTATAACTAATTTAAGTGAAATGGCTGATACTACTGGTATTATGGCAGCTAAACAAGAAGATAGTAAACTTAAGAAATTAGAAACTTCTATTGATGATTTAGATTTCTCAGTTAGAGCTTATAACTGCTTAAAGAGAGCTAATATTTCTACTTTAGGTGATTTAACTGAAAAAACAGAATTAGAAATGATGAAAATTCGTAACTTAGGTAAGAAATCTTTAAAAGAAGTAATTGATAAAATAAATGACATGGGACTTAAATTCCGTGATGAAGACTAACAGTTAGGAGGAATATTATGGCATATAGAAAACTAGGAAGATCTAGCAAACATCGTAAAAGTATGCTTGCTAATCTAACTATGGATTTAATTATGAATGAAAGAATTCAAACAACTGAAACTAGAGCTAAAGAAGTTCGTAATTTTGTTGATAAAATGATTTCATACGGTAAAAAAGGTACATTAGTATCACGCCGTTTAGCAATTGCTTTTTTACATAATGATAATGAAGTTGTTAAAAAAGTATTTGATGATTTAGCTAAACGTTATGCTAATAGAAATGGTGGTTACACTAGAATATTAAAATTAAATGAACGTCGTGGAGATGATTCATTAATGGTAATATTAGAATTAGTGGAAAAAGACGCCGAATAATATAATTAAAAGCTATGATTGATTAAGATCATAGTTTTTTTATACAAATTTAAGAAGTGTATACTTTACATGATATATTTAAATATATTTAGCATTATATTAATTTACGTGATATAATCATTTTGATAATAAAAATAGGAGTTGTAAGATGAACGAAAATAATAATTTAAATAATGGCATGACAAATCAAAATAAGTTAAATGGTAATGAACCAATTTCTCCAGTAACAGAAGTACCAACAGAAAATTTAAATCCATTGGTATCACCTGCTTATGAATCTGTGGAGCAAAATCCAGTTGAAACACCTCAAACGATTAATACTGAACCAGTAGGATTTTCTAATCCTAATATTGAACCTACATATGTAAATTTAAATACAAATACTATGAATAGTGAATCACCTATTCCAACCAATATTAATACTGAAGGTATGAATGTTGAATCACCTATTCCAACTAATAATAATACTGAAAATATGAATGGAATGGCAAATCAAAATGTTGAAATAAATAATAATTTAGTTCAACCTACAGCCAATACTTCAACTGAAATAAATAAACCATATAAGAGGAGCAAAAAATGGTTATTTATAATATTGGCATCCTTATTTATACTACTAGTAGTAGGAGGATTATTAGTATTTTTCTCAATAAAGAAAAATACTAATACTGCTTTCTTATTATCTCTTAACAATCTAAAAACAGAGATGTCTCAAATAGTGAAGCCAATTGCCTTTTTACCAGATGACTATAGCGAAAACTATAGTATTGATGGAAATATTGATGTAAATATTGCATATGACAAATATAATGATGAAATTGCAATGAGTGAAATGGAAGATACAATAATTAATTTAATTAATAAAATTAACTTTAAATATACAACTAAAGTAGATATTAAAAACAAGAAATTATTGTATCAATTTAATCCAACAATTGATGATAAAGAATTATTTAATATTAAATTAATTAATAATGACAAAAACAATTATTTGTTTTTAGGTAATATTTATGATAAATATATTCAACTTGAAGATGTTGATTTTCAAGCCACAGATATTATAGATAGTAGTGTTAGAACTGAAGAAATAAATGAAATTTATGATGTTATATTACTAAGTTTAAAAGAAAACTTAAAGGAAGAATACTTTGTTCGTGAGGATGCTACAATTAAAATGGGGAATGATACTAAAGAAGTATTAAAAAGCACCTTAATTTTAAATCAAAAAAATACAACAGAATTATTTTTAAATGTTGTAAAAAGCTTAAAGGAAAATGAAAAAACTAAAAGTATAATAACAAAATATGATCCCGAGTTTTTCAATGATTTTGAAGAAGAAATTAAATTAAGCGAAAATACTGAAGACAGTTCCGTTTTATATTTTTCTACTTATATGAATAAAATAACAGGTAAACATTATCAATATGAAATAAAAACAACTTCTGAGTATGAAGATTTCAGTGCTATTTATATTTTAAGTGATATAAAAGAAATAGATATAACTTATGATAATAAATACATTGAAGAAAATAGTAAGAGTTATAAAATTTTTATTGATACTACTGATGAAGAAACAAGTATTGAAGTAAAAGATATTAATAATAATACAATTATTACATCGACTTTAACCAAAGAAAAAATAACTTATAATCAAAGTTATGAAGTTGATAACCAAGTTGTTGAAATTAAATTTACTTATGAAATAAAACAAGTGGAAGGTAAAGACGAATATAAAATAGTTATAAGTGGATTATTAGAAGGAAACAAAGATAATCAAAAATTAGTAACTATCAATGTTAATTCTGATAATCTATTAAAGAAAAACATTAGTATTAATGAAAATGTAACAGATATAATAAAAAGCAGTGAAATGACAGAGGAAGATTTTAATGAAATTATAAATAGATTATTTAGTATTTATTTGGAAACAATAGAATAATCTAATAGCGAGTATATTTAATACTTGCTTTTTCTTGTCTTATTTAAGTATATATTATATAATTAATGAAAAGGTATGGTGATGCTATGAAAGCTTTAATTACAGGCGCATCTTCTGGTATTGGAAGAGATATGGCTAAGATATTAAACACTAAGGGTTATGATTTGATTTTGGTTGCGAGACGTAAGGATTTACTTGAACAACTTAAAGCAGAATTAAATACAGAAGTAGAGATAATTACAATGGATATATCAAGTACATTTAATTGTATGAAGTTATATAATAAAGTAAAGAAACAAGATATTGATGTTGTAATTAATAATGCAGGATTTGGGACTTTTGGTAATTTTAGTGATACCAATTTAAATACTGAATTAGATATGATTGATTTAAATATAAAAACAGTTCATAGTTTAACTAAGGTATTTTTGCAAGATTTTATAGAAAAAGATAAAGGATATATTTTAAATGTAGCTTCCCTTGCTGCTTTTCAAGCAGGCCCATTAATGGCTACATATTATGCTACAAAGGCTTATGTTCTTAGGTTAACAGAAGCTATTTATGAAGAACTTCGAAGAGGAAAAAGTAACGTTTATATTGGTGCGCTATGTCCTGGACCAATTGATACTGGATTTAATGATGTGGCAGGAGTAAAATTTGGAGTAAAGTCTTTGAATAGTTATGATGTTGCTAATTATGCAATAGAGTGTATGTTTAAAAGAAAATTAGTCATTATACCTAGTTTGAGAATGAAAATAGTTTATTATTTAAGTTATTTTGTTCCAAGGAAAATTAAGCTCAAATTTGCTTATAATATTCAAAAAAAGAAACAAAAATGAAAAGCTATCTATGATAGCTTTTTCTTGTAATCAAAGGGATAATGTAATATAATATATAAATATGGTGGTGGTTTTATGGATGATATCATTATAATAAAAGACTTAAGTTTTAAATATGATGATAAACTAATTTTTAATCGCTTTAATTTAGAAATTAAAAGAGGTAATTTTACCACTATTGTAGGGCCTAATGGCAGTGGTAAGAGTACTTTAATTAGAATTATTTTAGGATTAATTAGAGTTAATGCATATGTAAATATAGATCAATTATTATTGTGTAATGATAATTTAAACTCCATTCGTAGAAAAATAGGGGTAGTATTTGAAAATCCTGATAATCAATTTGTTGCAGAAACAGTAATGGATGATATAGCATTTTCTTTAGAAAACATGAAATATAATAAAACAGAAATTAGAAAAAGAATTGAAAAATTTACTAGATATTTAGGAATTTATCATTTATTAGATAGAGAACCACATAGTTTAAGTGGTGGTGAAAAGCAATTAGTTGCACTTGCTTCGGCACTTGTAATTGAACCAAGAATATTAATATTAGATGAAGCTTTAACGATGGTTGATCGTGAAGTAAAAGAAAAAACATATAAAGTACTTCAAGAACTACACAAAGCAGAAAACCTTACCATTATTAATGTTACTCATGACTTAGAAGAAAGTTTATATGGTGACGATATAGTTGTTATTGATCAAGGACAGTTAATACTAAAAGGGCCTAAAGAGCTTGTTTTAGAAGAAGAAAAAGTATTTAATAATCTTGGTATTGATTTACCATTTATGGCATCTTTATCAATCAAATTAAAGTATTATGGTTTAGTTGATAAGATTATTTTAGATATGGACGAGATGGTGGATTTATTATGGAAATAAAGTTTGAAAATGTAAGTTATATGTATAACCATAATACACCTTTAAGTAAACAAGCTTTAAAAAATATAAATATTGAATTTAAGAAGGATAAAATAAATGGTATTATTGGTGGAAGTGGTAGTGGAAAAAGTACATTAGTACAATTAATAAATGCTTTGTTAGTACCAACTCATGGAAAGGTTCGCATCAATAGGTTTATAAATCAAAAAGGTAGAAAAATAAAGAACATTAATAAATTAAGATTTGATGTAGGGTTAATATTTCAATTTCCAGAGGAACAATTCTTTAATAGTACTGTAAAAAAAGAAATAATATTTGGAATGAAATATTTTAAATATAAAACAAGTAATATAGAGAAAAGATGTAGTGATGCTTTAAAAATGGTTGAACTAGATGATAGCTATTTAAATCGTAATCCTTTTAGTTTAAGTAGTGGAGAACAAAGAAAAGTAGCTATTGCTTCCATACTTGCTTTTAATCCTAAAGTGGTTATTTTAGATGAACCTACGATAGGATTAGATAGTAGTAGTAAAAATAATTTAATTAAGTTAATCAAAATGTTAAAAAATAAATATAATAAAACGATAATAGTAATAAGTCATGATGTAGATATGTTACATAAAATAAGTGATCATATTTTCGTCTTAGATAAAGGTGAAATAGTACTAGAAGGAACTAAATATGAAATATTTAGTCAACCTGAAGTCTTAGATAATTATGGAATTAAATGTCCAAAGATAATGGATTTTTCTAATAAGGTACTTTCTAAAAAAGGAATAAAAATAGGCTACCGTGATGATATCATGGATTTGATAAAGGATATATACCGTCATGTTAAATAATATTATGATAGGTAAGTATTACCCTGTTAGATCAAAAATACATTTTATGCATCCATTATCTAAGATAATTTGTACATTACTGTTTATTTCTATGATATTTATTTGTAACTCAATTGAATTAAACTTATTTATGTGTGCATTAGTAATTATTATGATGTTAATGTCACATATTCCATTAAAAATATATTTTAAAGCAGTAAAAACTTTAAGATTCTTGTTGATCTTCATCATTATAATTAATTATTTTTCACATGCAAATTTAGAAATTACTATTATTATGATGTTAAGATTAATACTAATTGTTTTATATACAACTATTCTTACACTTACTACACCACCTAATGAAATAACTTATGGTTTAGAATTACTTCTATCACCATTAAAATTAATTGGTGTTAAAGTTAATAGAACTGCTTTATCAATAAGTTTAGCTTTAAAATTTATACCAACCGTAATTGATCAAGGTAATAAAATTTTAAAATCGCAAGCCAGTAGAGGAATTGATTATGATAATTCTAATTTTGCTGGGAAGTTTATGGCAATTAAGGCAATGTTATTTCCAATGTTTGCTTTAACTTTAAAACGTGCTGGACAACTCGCAGATGTTATGGAAGTAAGATTATATAATATAAGTGAAAAAAGGACTAATTTTAGAATTAATAAGTGGCGATTCTTTGATACTTATTTAACATTAATTCATTTGGCTTTAATGGTCGCAATTATAGTGAAAGAGGTAGTAGTATGAGATATTTAATTACATTTTCTTATGATGGTTCAAGATATAAAGGATATCAAAAGCAACCTAGAGTTAAGACTATTCAAGGCGAAGTGGAAAAAGTTTTAAAGACAATTAATAATAATGAAAAAGTTGATGTTAGTGCGTCTGGAAGAACAGATGCTGGTGTGCATGCTTTAAATCAAAAAGCTCACTTTGATATGATAATTGATATTGAACCTAAAAAATTAAAAATGGCTATGAATAGTTTACTACCTAAAGATATATATATTAAAGAGGTAGTTGAAGTAAAAGATACTTTTCATGCTCGTTTCAATGTTAAAGCAAAAGAATATATCTATAAAATTAATATGGGTGAATATGACCCAATTGAAAAAGATTATATTTATCAACATTGTAAAAAATTAGATGTTGTAGAAATGGAAAGAGCATTAAAATATCTTGAAGGGACACATGACTTTAAATCATTTTCTAAAACTGATGAAGAAAAGGATGATTTTGTTAGAACAATTGTCCAAACTAATTTAATAAGAGATTTAAAAAATGTTAATAAAATAACTATTTCTTTCTTGGGAACAGGATTTCTAAGATATATGGTTAGAAACATTATGGGAACTTTAATTGAAATTGGCGAAGGTAAATACAAGAGTGAAACAATGATTGATATCATTGCTGCTAAGGATCGTAGAAAAGCAGGAATCACTGCTAATCCGGAAGGATTATACCTAAAAGATGTATTTTACTAATTGCTTACATAAAGTCTAACAAAACTTTTGAAAAAGCTAAATAAACATTGACTTTTACTAAGTTTTTTAGTACAATTTAATCTGGTACATTTATTGATCCCAATAGTGAATTCTGGGAAAATTCACTGAATATTAGAAAGGGAAAAAAATATGAAAGACACTTACATGCAAAAAAAAGAAGACTTAGTGCGTAATTGGTATGTTATTGATGCTAATGAAATGGTTCTTGGTCGTTTAGCGACTAAAGCTGCACATGTCTTAAGAGGAAAGCATAAACCAACATATACACCACATATTGATTGTGGAGATTTTGTTATTGTTATTAATGCTTCAAAAGTTGCTCTTACTGGTGATAAACTAGATAAGAAGATTTATTATAACCACAGTTTATATACTGGAGGGTTAAGAGAAAGAACTGCTCGTACTATGAAAGATAACTATCCTGTTGAAATGGTTGAAAGAGCTATTAAAGGGATGCTTCCACATGGAAGACTAGGAAGACAAATGTATAAAAAATTATTTGTTTATGCTGGTTCAGAACATCCACATCAAGCTCAACAACCAGTTGAAATGAAAGTAAATTAGGAGGGTTTAAATGGCAAAAAAGATATATAATGGAACTGGACGTAGAAAAGCTTCTATCGCTCAAGTTAGATTAACACCAGGTAAAGGAAAGATTACAGTTAACGGAAGAGACGTACATGATTTCTTCCCATATGAAACAAATGTAACTGACCTTATGCAACCACTTGTTTTAACTAATACTGAAGAATCATTTGATATTGAAGTAAAAGTTAATGGTGGCGGATTTAATGGTCAAACTGGTGCTATTCGTTTAGGTATTGCTAGAGCTTTATTAGAATATGACGCTCCTAATATTGGAAACGAAACAAATTTCAGAACAATTCTTAAAAGTGCTGGTTTTGTAACTAGAGATGCTAGAATTAAAGAACGTAAGAAACCAGGTCTTAAGAAAGCTCGTAGAGCTCCACAATTTAGTAAGAGATAAAAATTTCATAGAACAGTTTGTAAAGAGTATAACATTGTTATACTTTTTTCTTTTATTTTAAAATAAATTAAGTTATAATTAAATGGGTGATAATATGAATAATAAGGTAGTAATAATTGGTTGTGGAAATGTAGGTATGAGTTATGCTTATGCTTTATTAAATCAAAAAACTAATGTTCAAGAATTAGCCTTAATTGATTTGGATACTAAGAGAATTGAAGGAGAAGTAATGGATTTAAACCATTGCTTAGCTTTTGCACCTTCAAGGATTAAAATTACCGTAGGTAGTTATGCTGATTGTAGGGACGCTAATATTATTTGTATAGCAGCAGGAGCTAATCAAAATCCAGGTGAAACAAGAATGGATTTGATTAATAAAAATAGTAAGATATTTAAAAAAATTGTTACTGAAATAATGAATAATGGATTTAAAGGGATATTTTTAATAGCTACTAATCCGTTAGATATTATGACTTATTTAACATGGAAATATTCTGGGTTACCTCATCAAAAGATTATTGGTAGTGGAACAAGTTTAGATACTGCAAGACTACGTTATATGATAGGTAGTCACTTAGATATTAATCCTAAAAATGTTCATGCATATGTAATGGGAGAACATGGAGATAGTGAATTTGTAGCATGGAGCAATGCAAGAGTTGGACTCCAAAGTATCAATGAATATTTAAATAAAGAAGATATGGATAAAATATGTCTAGATGTAAAGAATGCAGCTTATGATATTATTAACCGTAAAGGTGCAACTTACTATGGTATTGGTATGTGTTTAGTAAGAATTACTAATGCTATTTTAGGTGATGAAAATAGTATTATTACAGTATCATCTTATGATAAAACAAATGATATCTTTGTAGGTGGGCCATCTATTATTAATAAGGATGGTTTAAGAGAAAGAATATATTTAAAATTAAATGATGAAGAAGAAAATAAAATGATAAATTCTATTAATGTTATTAAAGAAGCTATCAACAAGGTAGAAGATTAGGAAGTGAAATATGCGCTTAAGTAATGAATGGCAAGATTATGAATGTTTAGATGCAGGTAATGGTGAAAAATTAGAAAGATGGGGTAAGGTTACTTTAAGAAGGCCTGACCCTCAAGCAATGTGGATAATTTCTAATAATGAAACTTGGAATAAAGTAGATGGGCATTACCATCGAACTGATAAAGGTGGAGGTTATTGGGATTTTAAAACAAAATTACCTGATTATTGGACAATTAAATACAAGGATTTAACTTTTAAAGTAAGTCCTACTAACTTTAAGCATACTGGTTTATTTCCTGAACAAGCAACTAACTGGGATTTTATGATGAATAAAATTAAGAATAGTAAGAAGAAAGTAAAGGTATTAAATTTATTTGCTTATACAGGAGCGGCAACTATGGCTTGTTCTAAAGCGGGTGCTGAAGTAGTACAAGTTGATGCCTCTAAAGGAATGACTGAATGGGCCAAAGAGAACATGAAATTATCTGGACTTGAAAATAATACAATCAGATTTATGGTTGATGATTGTTTAAAATTTGTTGAAAGAGAATATCGTCGTGGTAATAAATATGATGGTATTGTTATGGATCCGCCTAGTTACGGAAGAGGTCCTAATGGAGAAGTTTGGAAATTCGAAGATAATATTTATAATTTAATAAATGCTTGTCTTAAAATATTGAGTGATGAACCACTATTTTTCTTAATTAATTCATATACTACCGGTATATCTAGTATTGTATTAGAAAATATATTAAGAACTACTATTTTGCATTTATATCCTAATGGTAAAGTGGATGCTGGAGAAATAGGATTACCTATTACTAGAGATAATCTAGTTTTACCTTGTGGTATATATGGTAGATGGGAAACAAATGATTAAAGTAATATATGAAGATAATCATTTATTGGTTGTTGTTAAACCAATTAATGTACCCGTTCAAGAAGATGAAAGCGAAGATTTGGATTTTTTAACAATGCTGAAAGATTATATTAAGAAAAAATATAATAAGCCTGGTAATGTTTATCTAGGACTTGTCCATAGATTAGATAGACCAGTAGGTGGCATAATGGTATTTGCTAAAACTTCTAAGTGTGCTTCAAGGTTAAGTGAGCAAGTTAGAGATCATCAAATGAAAAAAGAATATCATGCTGTTGTAATGAATAAAGTTCCGGATAAAGGAACATTTGTTGATAAGTTATTAAAAGATACTAACAAAAATATTGTTAGAATAGATAAAGATGGTAAAGAAGCAATTCTAGATTATGAATTAATTGATTATAAAAATAATATGTCATTAGTTAAAATTAATTTAAAAACGGGTCGTTCACATCAGATAAGAGTTCAATTTTCTAGTCGTAATTATCCTTTATATGGCGATCAAAAATATAATACTAATAGTAAAGTGGGAGAACAAATAGCTTTATATGCAACTAGTTTATCTTTCTTTCATCCAGTAACAAAAGAACTATTAAGTTTTACTACTGAATTACCAAACAAACATCCTTGGAATGTATTTTCAAAAGATTAAATAAAAGTAGATTAAAGTCTACTTTTATTTTTTAATATATAAAATTAAATAAAACATATATTTTATTAGGTGAGTTTATGCTTAAATATAGAATAGGTGTTTTATTTTTATTTATTGTTAGTTTATGTGCAATTGGATTTGTAAGGGCAATTGATGTACCTTTATTTGGTAAAGTGATTTACCTTGATCCTGGACATGGTGGATTGGATCCGGGGGCCATATATAAAGATTTAAAAGAATCAGATATTAATTTAGCTATCAGTAAGAAGTTACAGGTAGAATTAGAAAAGCTAGGTGCTATTGTGTATTTAACACGCGAAGGAGATTATGATTTAGCTGTTCCTAATACTATCAATCGTAAACGTAGTGATTTATCTAGGAGAGGTAATTTAATTAATAAATCAGAATGTGATTTGTATTTATCTATTCATTTGAATGCTGAAACTTCTAGTACGTGGAGAGGTGGGCAGGTATTTTATGATGATATTAATGAAAAAAATCAACTCTTAGCTAAAACAATTCAGGATGAATTTAGAAAGAGTTTATATTCTAGACGTAAGATAAAAGAAATTACGGATATGTATTTGAGTAAGAGAGTAAAGGTTCCGGGGGTTCTATTAGAAATTGGATATATTAGTAATCCAAATGACCGATACTTATTAAAACAAGATAGTTATCAGAAAAAGGTGTCAAAGACAATTATTAATGCTCTAATAAAATATTTTGATGAAGTGTAATGATTAAAAAATTTGTATTTTTTTATCGGGAATATGTTATACTTATATAGTAGGTGATATCATGAGGAATAAGGTATTTAAAAATCTCGATGAACAAATAGAAATATTAAGATCTAAAGGATTAGTGATAAATGATATCGATAAGGCAAAATCGATTCTTTTTCGTGAAAACTATTTCTTTATTAGTGGGTATAGGCATTTATTTATGCGCTCATATAAGGATATAAAGTTTATTGAGGGAACAACATTTGAAGAATTGTATGCAATGTTCGTATTTGATAGAAGATTAAGAAATATAATGTTTAAGTATATATTGATTATTGAAAATAATATTAAATCTATTATCAGTTATCAATTATCTAAAAAATATGGTTATATGGAAAAAGATTACTTAAATCCTAAGAACTTTACTCAAGATATTTTAAAATCAAGGCAAGTAAGAGATATACTATCAAAAATGAAAAGACAAGTTAGGGTTAATGGAAGACAACATAGTGCGACTATGCATTATTTAAGTAATTATGGATATATTCCAATGTGGGTTTCGGTAAAAGTTTTGTCTTTTGGAATTGTTTCCGAATTATTTAGTATACTAAAAGAGAATGATCAAATAACAATTTCAGAAATGTATAATGTTGATATTGAGACTTTGGATATATATTTATCGCTTCTTTCAAATTATAGAAATTTGTGTGCTCATGAGGATATTTTATATGATCATAGAACACAACGTGCAATTCCTGATAATAAATGTCATTATCAATTAGATATTGAAATGACTAATGATGAATATAACTATGGCAAAAACGATTTATTTGCTTTAGTGATAATTCTGTGTCAAATGCTTAGTTGTGATGAATTTAAAGAATTGATTAATGAAATTAGTTATGAAGTAGATGTATTAGATGGTAAAGTAGACATTGTGCCATTAAATGCTATATTGAATAAGATTGGATTTCCAAATAATTGGAAGGATATTACGAATATTAAGTAGGAGGTTTATATGCGAGAAAAAAGCGTTTTTGCAACAGCTGTAATATTATCATTTTTTGTAGGAATTATTGGAACAGTCGCTGTTTTCTATTATTTACCGATCAGTGGTAGGACAATAAAAGAAGAGGTAAAGAATGTTAATGTTACCGAAACAAACACTATTAAAAGTGGTGTGGAAAAAGTATATGATGCTGTTTTATATGTGGAATCATATGAAGATAGTAGATTAATTAGTACTGGAACTGGTTTTATATATAAAAAGGATGATAAATTTGGATATTTAATTACAAACCATCATGTTATTGACGGCGCAAATAAAGTACAAGTAGTTAATACAGCCGGAGAAATAGTAGATGCTACTATTTTAGGTAGTGATGAATTTGCTGACATTGCTGTTTTATCAGTTGATGTTAATACTGTCTTGCAAGTAGCAAAAATAGGAGCAAGTACTGAATTAAATTTAGGAGATTCATTATTTACTGTTGGTTCTCCATTAGGAAAGACATATATGGGGACTGTTACTAAAGGTATATTATCTGGAAAAGATCGTACTGTTGAAGTAGATTTAGCTGACAAAGGTACCTTTATGATGGAAGTACTTCAAACAGATGCAGCAATCAACCCAGGTAATAGTGGAGGCCCATTATGTGATATTAATGGTGAAGTAGTTGGTATTAATTCCTTGAAATTAGTTAAGGATGAAATTGAAAGTATGGGTTTTGCTATACCAGTTGAATTAGCAATGGCCACAGTAGATAGACTAGAAAAAGGTGAAGAAATAAAAAGACCACTTTTAGGAGTGGAATTGTTAGATCTTGACGATTATGGTCAATTAAATTATTATCGCATTGATATTGATGATAGTGTTAATCAAGGTGCTGTCATTGCCACTGTTAGTAATGATTCACCTGCTAAAGTAGCTGATTTAAGACCGGGCGATGTAATCACTGAAATAGATGGCACTGCTATTAAAAGTGTTGCTCATTTAAGATTTGTATTATATAAATATGCAGTAGGTGATACTATCAAAATAAAATACAATCGTGGTGGTAAAGAAAGTACTAAAGATGTTTTATTAAATAAAAGTTTAGAGGATAAATAATCCTCTTTTTTTTGTGGTAATTGATTGTGGTAGAAATTACCCTATTATCATAATTATATTAACATTAAAATATTAAGTCTACAATTTCCGACAAAAAATGGAATTATTATTGACAAATTGTGTAAATATGATACAATTAAAACGTATATTACGATAAGAGTGTCGAAATATGTATATGAGCTTACATATAGAAAAGGAAATAGGAAGAGATGAATGACGGAATTGTATTAAGTGCTAGCAAAGTTAAGCGTAAAAAAAAGATAATAAAAATAATTAAGTTAGTACTATTCGTATTTATGTTATTGCTACTTATTTTATATGTTGCTGCTGGTATTGTTTATAATAGTGGGAACTTCTCTATAACACTAGACAGAAATCTATATTTAGAAAAGAACATTATTATATACGATGATCCTAATTACAAGGTTTATAGATCAGAATTATTTGCAAAAACTGTTGATAGTTTTGACAATATTTCTTATAAATGGTTACCCAATGATTTGGATAATTATGATGGATCACATAACGGTGATAACTATGTTGCTTATACATTTTATGTTGAAAACCTTGGTGAAGAAACATCTGACTATTGGGCTGAGTTAGTAATTGAAGATAGTATTAATGGTGTTGATGAAGCTGTTAGAATCAAGGTATATAGAAATGGTATAGAAACAACTTATGCAAAGATGGGTAAAGATGGTAAACCTGAGCCGAGGACAGTAGCATTTGAATCAGATACAGTAGTTACAACAGATCATATAGAAAATTTTGGACCAGGAGATAAAAATAAATATACAGTAGTTATTTGGTTAGAAGGTAATGACCCAGAATGTAACGATAATATTTTGGGCGGTGAAATTAAAATCTATATGGACTTCAAGTCAGAGTTTGTTGAGAAATAAAAGGGAGATGTGTTTATGATAAAAGGAAATAAGAAACTTACAAGTCGTGTTAGAAATCTAGTTGTTGTATGTACGTTGGCTGCAATAGTATTATCAGCTTCAACATACGCATGGTTCATTGGGATGAGAACAGTTAATGTATCTAGTTTCGATGTAGAAATTGCAGCTACTGACAGTTTGTTACTATCAATAGATGGAGAAACATGGGATACAACAGTTGCAATTAACAAAGATAATTATAGTATTGGTTCATACGATGGAAATACTAATAGTTGGGGGGACCCTGGACTAATTCCTATGTCTACTATTGGTGATATGGACGTTGCTGCTTCAAGAATGAAAATATTTGAAAAGGCAAGTTTAACTGCTACACCTGGTGGATATAGATTAATGTCAAGTCGTATTGATAATTACAACCCTGGTGAAGGTGAAAAAAGAGGTTATGTAGCCTTTGACTTGTTTATCAGAAACTTTTCAGGTACTCAATATCTTCCAGAATTGAATACTCTTGATGAAGAAGCTATTTATTTAAATTTAAATTCAAAAGTTAAAGTAGCTACTGGTGGTGTTGAAGACACTGGTATTGAAAACTCAGTAAGAGTTGCATTTGCTCAAATTGGACGTGTTAATGGTACTACAACAACACCTACTACAATTACAGGTATTACATGTAATGATGATGGTAATGGAAATCCAAGTGTTATTGATGCTGTAACAGGTATTTGTAGAAAAGCCCAAATTTGGGAACCAAATGATATTAAACACGTAGCTAATGCTATTAGTTGGTATAATACTTCTTGTAAGAAAAGAAAAGCTGATGGTGCTAATATTACTTTAGCTGCATCATATGATCTTACAGAAACAGGTAATTGCTCAACTGTATCAGATACAGTAGCATATCCTACATATTCTGTAGGTAGTCCTATAAATTCATCAGATAATGTTGATATCTATGACGGATTGAAATATAATACTTATACTTCATCTGCATTATTAGTAGATAATCCAACTTTCACTGATACTTATAAAGAAAAAACAGGAACTCAACGTCCATTATTTATGACGTTAGCTCCAAATAGTATTACAAAAGTAAGAGTTTATATTTATATTGAAGGTCAAGATGTAGATAACTATGACTTTGCTTCAATTGGTAAGAAGATTTCAGTTGAATTCGGATTTACTAAAGAAAGATTTGAAGGTAGTGATATTAGTTATAACGGACCAGTATTAAAACCTGGTACTGACACAACTAAGCCAGTTATCACATTACTTGGTAATGCTGAAGAAACAGTGGCTGTGGGTGGTACATATATTGATGCAGGAGCAACTGCAAGTGATTATGTAGATGAAGATACAAACTTAGATTTAACTACTAAGATTCATACAATTAATCCGGTTGATACTACCAAAGCAGGAGTATACATTGTAACTTATGATGTAAGCGACTGGGAAGGTAATTATGCTGCTAGAGTAACTAGAAAAGTTACAGTACAATAAATAATTAAAAAGTAATCATTGATTACTTTTTTTATTACTAACGTTAAGACCAAAAATTTATTGACAATTTGTCGAATTATGTTACAATTAATATAGACTATAATAAGAGTTAAAATAAGTGGTAAAGGAAGATATTTATGGTAAAAAGAAATAAAAAGCGTATTAGTCGCATCAGAAACCTTGTTACAATTTGTGCTTTAACAGCAGTTGTTTTGGCCTCATCAACATATGCATGGTTTATTGGGATGAGAACAGTTAGCGTATCAAGTTTTGATGTAGAAATTGCGGCAACTGATAGTTTGTTACTATCACTAGATGGACAAAAATGGGATACAACAGTAACTATCTCTAAAGATACTTATAGTACTGTTTCATATGATGGAAATACTAATAGTTGGGGTGGGGCTGGATTAATTCCAATGTCATCAGTAGGTGAAATGGATAATACTGCTTCAAGAATGAAATTGTACGAAAAAGCAAGTTTAACTGCTACATTTGGTGGATATAGACTTATGGCGAGTCGTGTTGATAACTATAATACTGGAAAAGCAGAACAAAGTGGTTATGTGGTATTTGATTTATTTGTTAAGAACTTTTCTGGTAGTCAATATATTACAGCACTAAATCCAGCTGATGAAGAAGCTATTTATTTAACAAGAGATTCAGAAGTTTCAGTAGCTGTTGGTGGCGTTGCTAATACTGGTATTGAAAACTCAGTAAGAGTTGCATTTGCTCAAGTTGGGCGTGTTGCTGGTACTACTAATGTTGCACCAACAATTACAGGTATATCTTGTACTAATAATGGTACAGTAACTGGTATTTGTAGAACTGCACAAATTTGGGAACCAAACGATATTAATCACGTTGCTAATGCAATTAGTTGGTATACTACTTCTTGTAAAGCAAGAACAGGTAATGATGTTAGCGATGGATCTTATGGTGGAGCTTGTTCACCGATTGCTAATACAGTAGCATACCCTACATATGCAGTAAAAGAAGATATATATTCTTCTGATGCTGTTGATATTTATGACGGACAAGCATATAACGGGTATACTGGAAGTAGCAAATTATATGCATATGACTTCTTTACTGATACTAAAAAAGATAAAACTGGAAATGCTCGTCCTACATTTATGACATTAGCTCCAAATAGTATTACAAAAGTAAGAATTTATATTTATATTGAAGGACAAGATGTAGATAATTATGATTTTGCTTCAATTGGTAAGAAAATCTCAGTTGCTTTTGGATTTACTAAGGAAAGATATGATGATGAAGATATTAATTATGAAGAAAATGGGGGACCAACTTTAGATAGAGAAGCTCCAAGAATAGTATTATATGGTAATAATCCATTAACACTTAGTGTTGGAGGAACATATGTTGAACCTGGCTTTATGTCAGATGACGACTTTGATGGTGTCATTACTGATCAAGTTGTAGTTGATTCTTCAAGTGTTAATACTGCTCAAGCTGGTACTTATACAGTAACTTATAATGTTACAGATTCATCTGGTAATGTTGCTACTGAAGTAACTAGAACTGTCATAGTTCAATAATAAAAATTAGTTTAAATAATACTGACTAGGATTATGTTAGTAATTAGTTATTATTAGGATAATAAAGAGTAATCGAGGTTGGTTACTCTTTAATTATTAAAAGGGGTACGCTTTATGAAGAAACAAAATGTTAAAACTAAAATTAAATCTAAAGCTAAAAGCCGTAAAAGAGTTATAAAAAAGATAAATCTTACTCAGACGAATGTTCGTTTGTTAGTAGTTGTAGCTTTTTTTACAGGTGTTTTATTAATCGTGGCTTCATATGCTTGGCTTTCAGCCTCTTTAAATGTTAAGGTTAAGTTTCTTAATTTATCAGTATCTAGTGATCATGGTTTATTTATTTCTCTTGATGGTGTTGATTTCTCAGATTCGGTTGATATATCTTTAGAGTCAGTCATTACTGATTTAAGAAGAACCTATCCAAACCATACCAATCAATGGTCAGGAGGATTATGGCCGGTATCATCTAATGGTATTAAAAACCCTACTCAAAATAAATTTGATATATATAAAGGGGAAATTAATCGTACTAAAGATAGATTGAAAAAAAGATATTTAAATACGATATTAATGAATGAAAATGAAGCTAATGCTACAAATATTTATATAGCTTTTGATTTATTTTTAAAGAATGTCAGTGGTTCACCTAAAAGTGATAATCTTTATTTAGATGCAGCTTCTGTCGATTTTGAAGATGAAGTAATTGAAGATGATAGGAAAGCTATGGCGGGAATTATGAATTCAATGCGCTTTGGGTTGTTAAAAGTAGGTAGTGTTTCTTCTAAATCAGATATTAATACTATCCAAAATATTGGGTGTAATAGTAATTGCCAAATGATTATATATGAACCTAATAGTACTGCTCATTCTGAGACTTCAATAGTTTCAATGTTTGAAAAATATGGTATGACTATTATTGATGGTCAACCAAGTCCTTCATATGGAATTATTGCTGAAGGAACTCGTCTTGAACACATGAATGGTCAAGAAGGTACAGGCATTCCATTAGACGCTGCTCATTTTGCACTACAAAATACCATTACAGAAGGAGATCTTGAAAATCCTATTTTTCAAATACCAAATGGTATAACAAAAGTAAGAGTTTATATTTGGATTGAAGGACAAGATGTAGATAGTCTAGAAACTAATTCAAGAGGTGCCGCTATTTATATAACAATAGACTTTGTTAAAGACTTAGCTGGTTACGAATAAAATGAGGTGATTTTATGAATAAAGAAGAAACAAAAGTTAATTTTGATTTATCAAATCTTAATTTAAATGAATTAATTAAAGTTTATCAAGATATTGTTGAATTCATACAGTTTTTGGAAGAAAAGAAAATAGTAGTTGAAGAAAAGGTGGAAGAAAAAGATGAGTAATTTTTTAAAATTTATTGATGAAGACATTGATGCTAAAAAAACTTTATTTGCTACTATGCCAACCAAGACTAAAACTGATATTAAAAAATTTAATATGAAAATTGATTCTATTCTTGAAAGGTATATTGATTATAAAAGTCGTGTTAAAAAATATATTGATGCTAAAAGTAAGTCATTTAGTGTAAAAGATGGAAACAAAAAATTTGATGATTTAAGAAATAAAGTTGGTAATTTAGAACATGTAAGATTTATTTTAAATCCTTCTAATACTTATTTTGAAAAAATGGGATTTGATAATTTATTATTCGAAATAAATAGTTATTATGATTTTAATTTCCATTCTATAAATAAAATTATTAATAAATTCTTAAATCAATTTGAATTAGCAGGAATTAACCTCACAGGTGATGATTTTGATTATACTTGTTATGTTAATGAATATATGACAGCCTTTTTAGAAGTTAGAAATAAGAAAAGCGATAATTATGATGAAGTATCTAAAATATTTGAAAAAATATATTGGATAGATCCTGATATTATATGTCACATCGAATCTAATTTTAGAAAATTGATAAGAAGAAACGAAAGAAAGTTTATTAATTACATTGATGAAATACAAAAAAAAGTAATGTTAGAAAATGAAATAAATAATTATGAAAAATGTTTGGATAAATTAAAAACAGCCTATATTGAATTAAGTGATGTTGATAAGGAAAGTATAACTGATATTATTAATTTAGCTAAGACTCATACTATTGATATTAACACTTATTTTCCAGACAGTAAGGTAAGAACTACCACTTATAATACTATGATGGTTGATCCAATTAATCCCGATGATAAAGTCGCAGTTGAAAAGTTTTATAAGACTTTAAATAAATTAAAAACTAATGTTGAAGAATATATGAATTATAATAAATACATTCCTTTAATTGATGCTTTTAAAAAAGAATACGAAAAGCAAATACCAACTGATGAGAAAAATTCTAATAAAGTAGCAGTTAGTAAAAATTTAAAGAGTCTTGTATCACAAATTGATGCTAAAGAGTCAAAATTAGAAAAACTTAACAAGAAGATATTTAGTGATAATCCATGGTATATAGTTCTTAGAAAAGATAAGAACATAAAACAATTAAAAATTAACTCTGTTAAGCAAGCTAAAGAACTTTATGATTTATATAAAGTATATGATCAAGAATATTTTAAAGATAAGGTTTTATCTATTTTAACTAGTTCATTGACGATGGCTGAACTATTACATTTATATTATAGTTTTGATTATTTCAAAAAAAATCTTATTAAGAAAGTATTTGATGTTAGTTCATATGATGACATAATTAAACATAGTGAAGAATTTGATTTGTTTGCTATGAATCCTACTAATATAGTACTTAACGATGTTAGTTTATTTGAAAAAAATAATATCAGTAGAGTAATTATGAATAAGTACCGACTTGATAATATTAATTTAACTGAAGAAATTTTAAATCCTGATGATTTATCTGTCCTTTTAGATAAAATTCAATTATTATTAAGGATTAATGAAATTGAAAATAGTGAAACAACGGTTGAAAAAATTTGGTTTATAGTACAAGTTGAAAACATTAATATAGAAGAACAAAAAAAATTAGGTACTTCTAAATAATATTATTTGCAAAAAATGTTGAATATTGTTGACAATTTGTGTATATATGATACAATATGAATATATATTACGATAGTATATCGGAAAATAGAGGGAGAAATATTTATGGTAAAGAGAAGCAAAAAACGTGCAAATCGTTTAAGAAACATGGTTACCATTTGTACTTTGATAGCAATAGTATTATCTGCATCAACGTATGCGTGGTTCATTGGGATGAGAACAGTTAATGTATCTAGTTTCGATGTAGAAATTGCAGCAGTAGATGGTTTAGCACTATCGTTGGATGGGCAAATTTGGAGTCCTTCTGTAGCAATTGATGCAGATACTTTTGATACATATGAAGGAAACACTAATACTTGGAGTGGTGGAGGATTAATTCCAATGTCATCTGTAGGTGATATGGATAGTACTGTTTCAAGAATGAAATTGTTTGAAAAGGCAAGTTTAACTGCTTCACCTGGTGGATATAGAATTATGTCTAGCCGTGTTAATAACATGGGTGCTGCAGAACAAGATGGATATGTTGCATTTGACTTATTCGTTAAGAATCTTTCAGGTACTCAATATATTAAAGATTTAAATGTACTTGATGAAGAAGCTATTTATCTAACAACAGATTCAGAAGTTAATGTAGCTGTTGGGGGAGTTCAAAATACTGGTATTGAAAATTCAGTAAGAGTAGCATTTACTCAAATTGGACGTGTTGCTGGTACTGTTAATACTCAAAATTTAATTACTGGTATAACTTGTACTACTGACACCGATGTAACAGGTATTTGTAGAAAAGCTCAAATTTGGGAACCAAATGATAAGAATCATGTAGTTAACGCTATTAGTTGGTATAACACTTCTTGTAAAGCAAGAACTGGTTCTGATGTAACTGATCCGGATTCTTTCAGTGGAAGTTGTATGCCAGTTATAGATGGGGTTACTTATCCTACATATGCTGTAAGTAAAGCAATTGCTTCATCTGATAGTATTGATGTATATGATGGCGCAGAATATAATACTTATGTAAATCCTAGTCCAACTGCACCATTAGTAGCTAATCCTAGTTTTACTGATAGTGATAAACAATTAAGAGGAACAAGCCGTCCTACATTTATGACGCTAGCTCCAAATAGTATTACAAAAGTAAGAATTTATATTTATATTGAAGGACAAGACGTAGATAACTATGATTTTGCTTCAATAGGTAAGAGAATTGCTGTTAAATTTGGATTCACTAAGGAAAGATATACTGAAGATGATATCCAATATAATGGACCAGATTTAAATGAAGGTGATGGACCTTTAGCTGGAGACCTTACAGTGCCAGTTATAACATTAACTGGAGCTAATCCATTCACATTAGATCTTGGAACTGAGTATGTTGAACCAGGAGTTACTGCTCATGACAATATTGATGGCGATATAGCGTTAGAAGATATTGTAATAACAGGAACAGTAAATAAAGATGTTGAGGGTACTTATACTATAGTTTATAAAGCAACTGATACCGCAGGCAATGTTGGTGTTAAGACTAGAACTGTTATAGTTCGCAATGCTGGATAATAATAGAAAACTTCTTTAAAAAAGAAGTTTTTTTTTGTTGATTTTATATTGATTTTTAATGCAAAAGATGGCGAAATATGGTATACTTAATATATAAGTAGAATAGGGTCTACAATCTAGTAAAAAGGAAAGATAATATGTTAGAAATAAGAACTTTTATTAGTAAATTATCTAATTGTAAAAAAGTTATTTGCTTAATATTGTTATTAGGTTTTATTTCGATGCTATTAATTAATCTTCCTGAACAAAAAACTAGAGTAGTATTAAATAATTCCATTAAAATTAATGATTTTAATAGAGTAAAAAATTATAGTATAAACAAATTAGAATTATTAGTTAAGGAACAAGTTAATTTAGTTGCTAGTATTAATATTGATACTAGATCATGGAATAGTTTAAACGATATATTAAATACTATTTCATATAATTCATCATTTACTTTTACTATTGATGATACTGATGAACTAAATCCTGTAAGTGAAAAGTACTATTATATTAGTAATTCACCACAACCATTAAATCCAGAAAATATTGTGGATTGGCAAACATATAGTCAAGGCGTTGAAATAAGTACTGAAGGATATTATGTTATATATTCTAAAGTAGTAGATTCAGGAAGTAATGTATCATATCTAAATACAGATTTATTAATATTAGATATGACTAATCCTACTGCTAGTATAAGCCTTGATGAAACTACATGGAATGATTTAAGAACTGAATTAAACTATGTTTATATTGATCAACAAAAAACTTTGACTGTTGATGCTAGTGATTTAATATCAAGTAACTTAAGTATAGAATATTATGTTAGTAATGTTTTGTTAACTACTACTGAATTAAATGCTTTAACTAGTACAAATTGGGTTACTTATTCAAATGAAATATTAATTGATCAAATCGGCACTTACGTTGTTTATGTTAAGGTAATAGATAATGCAGGCAATGTTACTTATGTTAATACTGATTACATTGTTTTAGATGGCTATGGAGTAATGAATTTAATAGTTGGTAGAAATGTTAGTAGTTATCCTGCTACAGATTTATATATTACTAATAAATCATCAGTTACTCTAAATGTTAATTATTCTAACACTAGTGGATTAATAACTGATTATAATCATAATCTAATATCCAATATATTGTTACCATTAGGTACAAAAATAACTTTAATTGATCAAATTAAAGAAAGGGTTTATGAATATATTATACCTACTATTGAAGATATATATGGTTATAATGATAGTTGTGATATAGCAGATTTAGAATGTACTAAAGTAGCAACTTATCCACTTACCTTATTTAAAGAAGTTGGAACAAGTAATTTCTTTACTGAAGATAATTATTATGATAATGGTACTATTACTGAAGATTTTACAGTTACAATGGATTTAGCCAATACAAATATATTAGATAATTATAATAATGTCACTCTATATATGGAGTTACACAACTCACAAGGGACTAATATAAGACCTACTTTAAATAATACAATTAAAACATTTAATGTTTACTCAACAGTCAATGAAATAAGTACTAATGCTTCATTAAATTTAAGTACCAATTATAGTGGAGATCCAATTAAATTTAATAAAGCTTCATCAACAGATATTAGTATTACTAGTGGAATAAATTATAAATATTTAAATGATTTTAAAATATTTGATACTACTTATGAAGATAAGCAAATTGGTCTATCTATTAAATTAGTTGATGGTGAAGGAATAGTAGTTGATAGTATTCATTTAAAGAACATTATATTTAAAATAGGAAATAATATTTATCATCCAGAAAACGATAATATTGTTCATATTAATTTAAATAGTGGAATTAATGATGTTACTAAAACACTAACAATTATTACAGGGGATAATAATACTAATTTAGAAGAGGGAACATATTACTTTAAGATTTCTAATTTTGCTTCTTATGATGGTTACTATTATGATGAATTAAATGATATTAGTTTAACTATTCCAGTTGAAGTGAAAGCTCCTATTCAATATAGTTTCGATGTAATAATGGATGATCAATATCGTATTTTAAGTAAGAAAGATAATTCTATTAATGTACCATTTAATATATTACAAAATGGCAATTTAAAGAATCCTAATATTCGAGTTTCTTTATATAAGAAAAATCAACTAACTGCTTTTGATCAAGCCTATACAATCGTTGATTTAAATCAATATGTAAGTGATATTTTGAATATGTATGAAAGTAATATTTATTATGTTACTAATAATCCAATAGATTATATTGAACCTGATTATTTATTTAATCAATTTGAATTAAATCTAGTAATGAATAAATTTGAAAATACTGGATATAAGTTTGTATTTGAGTTATATGATGATAATGAAAAGATAGGAACAATTGAAAAATATTTCGTTGTTAAAGAGGGGTAGTATGGAAAAGAAAAAAAGAATAGTAATAATTCTATTTGTATTATCATTTCTAACACTTGGATATGGTGTTGCTTATTCATTTTTCAATTCAAATACAACTCTAAGTTCGAACGACACAGATATTGCATCATTCATCTTCAATGCTGAAAGTTTAGATGAATTTCAATTATCTTTAAATGATTTAAAACCAGGTGATAATGTTGAGTATCCTTTCTCGGTAAGTAATAACTATATGGGAAAGGTCAGCAACGTTTCGGTTGATTATAAGATAACACTTAAGACATATCATTTATTACCATTAATCATTGAACTTTATAAAGTTGATGGTGAAACAGAAGAATTAGTTCTGACATGTGATGAAACTTATGAACGTGATTTAAATAATGAAATAGTTTGTGAAACTCCATCGCAAGAACTTGGACATGTATCAGGTAAACTTGATGATTATAAATTAAAAATTAGATTTCAAGATACATATGACGATGCAATATATGCTGATTTAGTTGATTATTTAAATATTAAACTTGAAAGTTGGCAAAAAATAACAGTAGAGTAGGTGATATTATGAAGATTAAGAAATATATAATTTTAACACTAATATTAGGTTTTGGTACCTTTATGTATTTCTATGGTGAAACTTTAGCTAAGTATGTTTCTAATTTGGCATGGGATTACTATTTAAAGTCTAAAGGATTTTACTTTAGTAGTAGTTATCTAGCTACTAACCCTATTCAAACAATCGATAGTAAATGGAATGGTGAAAGTGTTCACTTTAGTGTTAAAAATAATCTTAATCAGTCAGTTATAACTAGTTATGATATTAGTTATGAGGTAGCTTGTACTATAAAAGGGGATGCTGCTCTACATTCTGAATGCCATATGAATGGTACTGAATTAAATACATTTAATGGTACTTTAACTCCTACAGAATTATGTGTTAATAATACTGGGGACCAAGTAGATGTTAGTGCTTTTGATAAATCAACTTGTGAAACAGGGAATTATGATTGGGTAAGTCAAATTACAACTAATGATTTATATTTTGATATCATTTTAACTGATGTTCAATATGAATTAAAAGATGTTACAGTTGAAGTGAAAGCTACTAGTAAAACTCCTTATCGTAAAATATTAATTGGAGATTTCATTCTTCATAAGGTTGATCGAAAGGAAGATACTCTTTCTCTTGATTACAAAAATTATACTAATTATGATCGATTAATTATTTCTAACTTGTATGCAACTAATAAATGTGCTAAAGTCACATGGGATGATACTAAGTTAATTATTGACAGTAATTTAGGAATCGATAATGATCAAGATGGTTATGCTGATGAAATTAAATTCAATATTGAAGCAAAAAAAAGCTTAAGTTATATCTTTTATAAGAAGAATTTTGAAGATATATATACTACTCAAGATTTTACAATTGAAGAAACTAGTGGATGCTAGTGTAAACTATATATTAAAATGATTGATATACTTATATATTTATGTTATGATAGAATTGGTGGTAGAAGTGAAGAAAGTATTAAAAGTAATTAAAAAAATATTAATAGGAATTGTAATGATGGTATTTTTTGCCTTTGCAATTACTATGACTGTATTGTTACTAAATTATAATGATCGTGGAGTTACGCAATTTGGGCAAACTTCTCTTGTATTAATTAATGGAGATATCTCTTCTGAAAATTATAAAAAAGGTGATTTAGTAATTGTTGAAGGTAAGAGAGTAGAGAACATTAAGATTGGCGATGAAATATTTGTTTATCGATTAGAAAGTAGTGGAGCTGTAACTATTGATGTAGGTATTACTGGCAATACACTTATTGAAGGCGATAAGAGAGCTATTTCATTTGAAAATGGTGCTGATTACACAGAAGAATTTATAATTGGTAAAGCTAGTAAAGTCTATAATAAATTAGGCGGTTATTTATCAATAATTGAATCTACTGTTGGATTCTTATTTATGATTATAATTCCAAGTTTCTTAATATTCATATATCAATTATATGCTTTAATTATTGAAATCAAATATGGTAAAGATGAGGAAACAAATACTAATTAAAACACATTTATATGTGTTTTTTTATTTTGATATACCTTGTAAATAATTGTCGAATATGGTAAAATTTAATAAACTAGTAGAATGTAAAATGGGAGTAGTAGGATAATATGAGTACAAAACAAAAAAATCTTGTTGAAAAAATTATCAATTGGTTACTAAATATATTAATAGTTATATTTGGTATTGTTTTATTGGTTTCAATTTATACTGGCATTCAAACTAGAATTTTAGGTAATAAGTATGCTAACTTTTTTGGATACTCTACATTTGAAGTCCAAACTGGTAGTATGGCTGATGCAATTAATGCAGGAGATTGGATAATTGTTAAACTTACTCAAAAGGTAAAATTAAAAGATGTTATCACTTATGAATTAGATGGTGAATATATTACTCATCGTGTTATTGAAATATATAATGGTAAATATACAACTAAGGGTGATGCTAATAGTGCCAAAGATAAATCAATTAAGCAAGAACAAATTGTTGGTAAGGTTGTTAATGTTTTAGGTAATTTTGGTATTGTTAGAAAAATATTATTTAATCCAGGAGTTTTAATTTCTTTCATGGTAACGTTATTTTTATTTAATTCTGCAATCAAAAAGAATAAAAATGAAGAAAGTAAGAAGGAAACTAATTATTTTGGTAAATTAGTTAATTTAATAATAAATAAATTTAAGTCTAAGAAAAAAGTGGAAGTCAAAGTAGAAGAACCGGTAGTTGAGCCAATAGTAGAAGAAGAAAAAGTTATTGATGAAGCAATTGAGGACGAATTAGCTAAAACATCTTTATATCGTGTTATTCCTGTTGACTTATCTGAAATAGATGATACTTTCTTAGAAATTGCTAAAAATGAACTTAAAGAAGCTGAACAAAAGAATTTAAAGAAGGATACCGCTACTGAAGTAGTAGAAGATCCAATTGATGAAGATGATTCTTTAACTAAAATAAACTTAGAATTATTAAAAGATAAAAAAGGTAATAAGAAAAGTAAGAATGTTATTGAAACTGCAATGTTTATAAAAGGAGAGGAACTAGATGAATTAGTTAATATTCTTTTAGGTGAAGAAGCTGCTCGTGTTGGAGCTTTAACAATCAGAAATAGTCTTATTGATACTTATATTAATACTAAATACTATAATCTTATGGATGAAAAGGTTACGGGTAAAAATTTAGTAAAACAACTTGAAAAAGATATTATAGATTCTGCTATAGAATTAATTGATAAATATAATGGTAAAAATGAAAAGTATAGTGATATGGTTAATATGCATGCACATGCTCTTACCTTAATTGCAAAATTAGAATATGTAAAAGATTCAGTTAATGAGACTAAAGCTAAAAATGAATTCTATCAAAAAGAAGTTAGTAAACGTTATAAGGATTGGGAAGAAGATAGAATTGAAACTGTTGTTGATGGAATAAATAAAATTCAAAGAAATTATAATAACATGTTGGAATATTTACTAAAGAGTTTAGAAACTAATATGTTTAATTTAACTTTCAATAAGCTATCAATGGTAAAAGATATGTATGGATTAGAGTTAGAACATAACATTTCTTTCAGTAGAGTATATAGTGATTATATTATTGATAAAACTTATGCAGAAGGTATTATTGCGGAAGATAAGACATCAGTATTGTTAAATTTATTATCTATTCAAATAATTAGAGATATGATGACATTTAATTCAAATAAGAAGTATCTTTTATATATTCCAAACACTTTATATACTAAAGAAAAGAAATTAAATAAAGTATTAAAAATGTTTGATGATAAGTATGCTAAAAATAATGTTATTATTTTAGTTTCTGGTGAAGAATTATTAAGTAATAAAACAACTATTAAAAGTGTCAGAAAAATGGGATATAGATATGCCATAGTATTTGACAAAGAAAAAATTATTAATGCAAAAGAACGTGGAAATATTTATGTAGCGGACTATATATTTATTGATAAGAAAATTGTTGATGTAGAAAAGACACTTTCATTTATACCTGAAGAACTTTTAGGCAGTGTTATTTATGAAGATGTAGTTAATAAAGTTGGAGGTTTTGGGAGTGAGTAAAATATGAATACATTTATAAGATTTTTCTATGAGTTTATTTCCATATTCTTTGATGGTGTATTTGCTATAGTTAAAGGGATTGTTGAAGGCTTAACTCAAATTGTCGATTTTAATGAATATCGAAAGGTAATCAACAGTTATCGTGGAAATTTTCATGGTCCAGAATGGATATTTGTTGGATTAACAGTAGCAATTATTGTTGTTATAATTGGATTAGTTGGAGTGTTAATTTACTTTGCTATTAGAAGATTAATAAAATTTAGAAAAAACAAATTAAATCAAGAAGATTTGTTAGATGAAATTGGTGACTTAAATAATCAAGTTAAGAAGCTAATGAAAGAAAAGAACGAAATCATGGCAATGAAAGTTTCACAATTAGGTCTAAAACCAGATGAAAGTGATAAAGAAGAAGTTACTGAAAATCCAGAAGAAACAGAAGAAGAGAAAAAAGATAGAGCTAATATAAGATTTCCTAAATTGGATAATATTGATGCAAGATATAAATCTTATAAAGTTAAAAATTATAACAATACATTTACTTTAGCGGAATTAATAGATAACTTTAAATGCTTCTCAGCTACGCAATTACGTTTATATTACGATGCATCACTTTTAAGAGCCTTTATTGGAGGACTTGCTTGTGGTAAGTTAGTAATTCTTCAAGGGATATCTGGTACAGGGAAAACATCTCTTGCTTATGCTTGGGGTAAGTTTGTTAAAAATGATTCCTGTGTTGCATCAGTTCAACCTTCTTGGCGTGATAAAACTGAATTATTAGGGTATTTCAATGAATTTACTAAGAAGTTTAATGAAACAGATGTTTTAGCCGAATTATATACTGCTGGTCACGATGATGATGTACATACTATCATCCTAGATGAAATGAACATTGCACGTGTTGAATATTATTTTGCAGAAATGTTATCTATTCTAGAAATGCCTTCTAGAGATGAATGGATTATTGAGTTAGTTACAAGTCCATGGCCTGAGGATCCTAAAAGGATTCCAAATGGTAAGTTACATTTACCAGTTAACTTATGGTATATAGGTACAATCAATAACGACGACTCAACATTCATGGTTACAGATAAGGTTTATGACCGTGCTATGCCAATTGATATTAATACAAGAATTGATCCATTTAAATGTCGTGAACAAGATGCAATGGACATTAATTCTAGTTATCTTGAGTCATTATTTGCTAAAGCAGTTGAAGAACTTCCACTTTCTGAAAAGAGTTTGGAAAAGATTCAATTAATGGATGATTATGTTATTAAACATTTCAGGGTTGCGTTTGGTAATCGTATTATGAAACAAATGAAGACTTTCGTACCAGTTTATGTTGCTTGTGGTGGTAAAGAACTTGAAGGAGTTGATTACTTTATTGCTAAGAAGATATTCCGTAAGTTTGACCAATTAAATATTTCATTAATTCGTGATGAAATAGATCCATTTATTTCTTATTTAAATAAGGAATTTGGTAATGGTATTATGAAAGAGTGTATTGAATATATGGAAAGACTTAAGAAGTCAGTATAAAGTGAGTGATTAATATGGTAAAAGGTTTAAAATTAATTGTTGATGAAAGTCTAAATGAACAAAGCGATAAGTTTATAAAAAATGTAAGTTCAGAAATGCATTACAAATCTGAACTTACAAGTGATATGATGGCATTTGATTGGTTAGAAGAAATAGAACTTGCTTGTCCTCGTCTTGATACTATTATTAGAAATCCTAAGTTAACTCTTATCAATGAAGATGATGTAGTTAAGATAGAAAAAGCTAGAAAGATTACAGTAGAAAGTGTTAAGGATTTATCTAAACATACTCAATATATTGATAAGGTAGATGCAGACACTAGTGAAATTCATCCTTCTAAGATATTGATATTACGTAGAGAAGAAACATTCAATACTTATGAAAATAGATTCATTTATACTCTAATAACTAATTTATCAAGATTCTTGGCTAAAAAAGAAGCGTTACTAGAAAACTTTGAATCAAAGAGTGATAAGGTATTAGAATATGTTTCAACTACTAATAATGGTAATGAAAGAGTAAATATTGAACTAAAAGTTAGTGCTAAAGAATTACCACAAGGACAAAGTGAGAATGATCTTGAAAAAGAAATTGATGCTATTAGAGAAAGAGTAAAAAAGATTAGATATTATTTAACTAGTTGGGTTAGAAGCGAATTTGTTATTGCCTTAGAAAAAGCACATGCTTCTTTCGTTGTTTCACCAATTAGAAAAACAAATCTTATCTTAAAAAATCCTAACTTTCAATATGCTACAAGATTATGGACCTTTTTACAAAATTACTATAATAATGATGAATCAGGTTCAAAAGATAGTTTAGATACTGAAGGAAATGATATTTTAAAGGGAATGTTAGATATGTCCTTCTTAATGGATTATTATGCTTTAGATTCAATAAGTGTTTCTAAAAAGTTGCAAAAGGAGAAGATATCTAAATATGCTATTTTGATGCTTAATCAGCAAATTCAAAAAGCAGTGGCAATGTTACTAAATAGTGGAGTTAAAATTTCGGATGAAGAAATAATGGCTATGGTAACAAATGCTGTTCAAAATGCTAAGAATACAAGGTTAATAGGCAGTGCTGATGTCAAAAATAAATTCAAGAGTGTTATAGATGAATATCTAGACAAAACAAAAGAATATATGTAGGAGATTATATGGAAAAAACAAAAGAAAAGAAAAAAAGTAAGAAATTGAAAATTGTTCTAGCTACTGTTCGTGCATTAGTAATTGTACTATTTGCAGCATTTATTATTGTTGTATGTTTACAACGATTTAGTGATAACAAATTATCTTTCTTTAACTACAGAATGTTTACTGTAATTTCAGGAAGTATGAAACCAAAATATGATATAGGTGATGTTCTAATTTCTAAGAATGTAGAACCATCTAAGATTAAAGTAGGAGATGTTATTAGTTACCAAGGTATTAAGGGTGGCTTTGCTGGAAAGGTTATTACCCACCAAGTTATTGGTGTTACCAAGAGTGGAAGTGGAAAATATATATTCCGTGCTAAAGGGTTAGCTAACTTAGTAGAAGATCCAGCTGTTTCAGAAGATCAATTATATGGAAAAGTTATTTATAAATCAGTGATTCTTTCTGCTATTTATCGAATTGTTTCTACTAATATTGGATTTTATATATTTATCATTATTCCAATGGTATTTATTATAGGTTCCGAAATAATTTCAACTTTATTAAAAAAGGAAGAAAAAAGAAGAGAAGAATTAAAAAATAATAATGAAAAAATGTAAGTGAGGTGGGGTGATATAAATGAAGCCGAAATACAAAATATATTTAAAGCTTAATATAATGTCATTAGCTTTCGTAGCTGTTTCATTTATATCAGTAACTCTTGCTTGGTTTGCATATAGTGGTTTAGCAGATGTTAGAACGGAAGTAAATATTAAAGCTTGGAATATTGAATTAGAAAAAGATGGGGAAAAGGTATCTAATGATATAGTTATTTCATTATCTGATTTATATCCAGGTATGAATACAGTAAATGAAAAAATTAATATTAAGAACTTAGGTGATTCAGATGCTCAAATTAGTTATTCAATAGTTTCAGCTAGAATATTAGGAGCTCCAGAAGATAATTATATTGTTAATGAAGAAGTAACTACTTCAAATTTTGTTGAAGATAGATTATCTCATGATTATCCATTTCATATTAATATTAATTTAAGTAAAAATTATGCTTTAGCTCAAGGTGATGGAAGTACCTTTGAGGTATCCGTTTCTTGGCCATTAGATTCTGAAAGTGATGAGTTAGATAGTTCCTGGGGAAGTAACGCTTATCTATTTCAAAAAAATGAAGAAGCATTAAAATTACAAGATGCAAATTATCAAATAAGACCCTCAATTCAAGTAATAATGACTGTTACTGCAGAACAATATCTAACAGCAGATACATCTAGCGATACTAGTTTTGATTTGGGTAATAAAGTTCTATTTGATGTTGTAAGTAATAGTGTATGTACTGATATTAGTACAACTTGTTTAGAAACGTACGTAATTGATGTTAATAGCACATTGGGTGATGATACAGTAACATTACTCCCTAACCCTAATAATACTTATTTAGAGGGCAGTTATAGTGATTATAATACCTTACTTGCAAGTATTACTAATGGTTGGACAGTAAGTACTAGGCCATTACTAATAAATGATATATTACAAGTAGTATCTAGAGATATTATGAGTTCATTTTTAGTTAGAAATGGAATATCAGATGCTATTATAGGTAATTTAACTTATAATAATCGAATAAATATCGAATTAAATAGAGCCATTAGTTATAATGGATATTATAAATATCTTAATGGAAAATATGGTTATTTAATGTCTAATACTTGTTATTGGACTAATAGTGAATATGATGTTAATAATGGTTTTGCTGTAATTAAAACAGATGAAATTAACTCTAAGGTATATAATGAATTAAAGGCTAATAATTGTAAGATAGTACCTGTTATTATAGCTAATAAAGCAAACTTATAAATATAATAAAAAGAGTAGATAACTACTCTTTTTTTATTCTATTATTTGGGCGAATGATATATTAGCACTCATTGCTAAAGTAGTACCTTCAGTAGCTGCTAATAAACCGACATTGCTATCAGCTTCATCATTCATTAATTCATTTACACCTTCATACCATTCAAAGTATACTCTAATAGTGAAAGCTTTAAATTTAAATTGTTCTGTTCCTTTATCAAAATTTAAGGTATCAGTTATTTCATTTCCTTGTAAGGTTATAACATCAAGGGGATTACCTTCAACATAACCTTCAGGAACAATAGAATACCCTGTGATCTTAATATCTGGCATATTTTGGTTTTGCATAGCTAAATTAATTGTATAACTAAATGATACTTCTACATTAGTAGGATCAATATCAATATCAAAATAACCTTTAGAACCTGGAGCAATAGTATTTGATGAAACGTTAGCATTTTCTTCAATTACAGGCACAAAAGATATTGTAGAGCTTGAGTTATTTGTTATATCAGTGTCATCTACAAGAATTTGCCATTTAGCAAATAATACGTCAATATTACCAGTTGCATCAGCAACATATCTTGAGTATGTACTGCTCATAAAGCAAAGACATATTGATAAAGATATGAACACGAAGATAAATCTTACTTTTTTGAGCATATACATGACCCCTTTCTATATTAATTATATGGGCTAAAGGGTCTTTTTTCAATGTTTTTCGTCACCTCACATTGTCAAGTGCTGTAAAGCATTTTTAGTATATAATAGGTATTTTAACTATATAATATAAGGGCAAATCTTAAACTATACTATTAAAAATAATTTTAATCATAATAATCATCCCTTTTTTAATCAATTTACATAAAATAGTTTGAGGAGGGATTACTATGATAGTTATAGATGCTGGTCATGGGGGAGTGGATTCTGGAGCAGTAGGAAATGGTATAATAGAAAAAGATTTAACATTAAAAATATCCCAATATATGTATGATAGATTTAGAGAACTAGGTGTGCCTGTTAAAATGACAAGAACTACTGATGTAACTTTATCACCACAGGAAAGAGTAAATTTAATATTAAATGCATTTGGAAATAATCCCAATGTAATTGTTCTATCAAATCACATTAATGCAGGCGGAGGTAATGGAGCTGAAGCTATATATGCATTGCGTAATAACAGTAACTTATCTACTATGATTTTACAGGAGATTGCTAAAGAAGGACAAAATATAAGAGAACCATATCAAAGACGTTTACCATCCGATACATCTAAGGATTATTATTTTATTCATAGAGAAACAGGTGTTACGCAACCAGTAATTATTGAATATGGCTTTTTAGATAATACAGATGATGCAGCACAGTTAAAAGCTAATTGGAGGAATTATGCAGAAGCTGTTGTTAGGGCTGTTATGAAATACAGAAATCTACCTTATACACCGCCATCTGGTGCTAATTTATATGTAGTACAATCGGGGGATAGTTTGTGGAGTATAGCTAAGAAATTAAATGTCACTGTTGAAGCACTAAAAGCTGCTAATAATCTAATCAGTAACTTATTAAGCATAGGTCAAGTGTTAAAGATACCAGTTCAACCAATTCAACCACAACCAGGAGAATATATTGAATATATTGTAAAAGCAGGCGATAGTTTATATTCAATAGCTAAAAACTATAATCTAACAGCTACTGATTTAATTAATTTTAATGACCTTAGTACAACAAATTTAAGTATCGGTCAGAGAATACTTATTCCAGCTGCCGGAGCATTACCACCAACTGCACCAACAGGAGATTATATTGACTATTATGTTAAATCAGGCGATAGCTTATATACAATAGCACAAACCTACAAAACAACTGTTAATACATTGATGCAATTAAACAATTTAACTAGTAGTACTTTAAGTATTGGCCAAAAATTAAAAGTCCCAGTACCTACGACAACAACAACACCAACACCAACTGCACCACAAAACTACATTGAATATACTGTTAAATCAGGAGATAATTTATATTCAATAGCTCAAAAATATAATACAACTACTAGTGCTATAACACAGTTAAATAATTTGAGTACTAATTTATTAAGTATCGGTCAAGTGTTAAAAATACCAGTAAGTGAAACTGGAACGACATATGTTGTAAAAAGTGGAGATAATTTATATGATATTGCTAGTAGATTTAATACTACAGCAGATGAAATAAAGAGAAAAAATAATTTAACAAGTAACTTATTAAGTATCGGCCAAATATTGATAATATAAAAAAAGACTAAGTCTTTTTTTTTAACGTATTGATTTACAAATACCAGCAGCAGGAGCATAGAAACAATGATTTTTATATTTACCAGATAATTTTTGTTCCCACCAAAAAGGTTGACAAGTTTCACCCGTTTTAGGAGCGTAGAACCATAATGCATTAGTAGCAGGATAATAATATTCCCCTCGTATTATGCGATCAGCAAGATTTCTTTCAATTGTAGTAGGATTATTAAAAAATAATGGACTATTAACTCCACTGAAGCCTCCTGGATCTTGATTAATCATTCCAGTTATTGATCTAATATTTTGAAATGTTAAACAATCACCAATAACTCTATTTATGCCAACATTACCAACCATTAACATTCCTAAATTTCCTTCACCAATTGCTTCAGCACGCATAAGACGTGCTAATAAGTCTCTTTCTTTTGTAGTCGCTGCTATTATAGCCATATTAATCACCTATTCAATTATATGATTTAAAAAAATATAGTTGAATAAATATTGTTTGTATGCTATAATCTTATTACTTAGGGGCATAGTTAAATGGTATAATAGCGGTCTCCAAAACCGTGGTTGATGGTTCAATTCCGTCTGCCCCTGCCATATGAGAATAAGGCTAATTTTGACTACTCTTTTGTGAAGAATTAGCAATTAATATAATTTTTTGATTAAAATGAAGAAATAATTTAAGTTTGTTACTTAAATTATTTTTTGTTTAAAACATACATTATGAAATATTGTGTCTGCTATATTAATTATTAAATTAAATTTAATATAATAGCAAAAAGAATTTAGAGGCAAATATTATAATGATGAATAAATATAAAACTCTGGTATGATACCAGAGTCTTTATTTAATATCTTTTCTTCTTTTTGCTTTTACCTAATAGTTCGGGGGGGATACTTTCTGTTAATAATTCTAACATTTCTGGTGGCAAATCACCTTCTGTTAATAGTGCTGAAGGCATATTTTTTAGATAATCCTTGAAAAAATCAGATTGATTATTTTTGGGATTCTGCTTATCCATATTTGATGATTGTTTATCTACACAAATTTCTAACCAACTTATCAATTCCCCATTAATCTGATAAATATGTTGATTCCTACTAAATGCAATGACATTTCCATCTGAATCATAAAGACACTTAATCACAAATTCGCTCCTCCTTATATTAATTCTTTAGCAATTCTAGTATGCTATATTTAATAATATGTTGGTTCTTTTAAAAAAATATAATATAATGTAGATAGTGATGATATAAAAATATTAACATGTGCCATCTTCAATAAAATTTTCATGATCTCTTTATAAAATAATAACAGTGCCTAAACTTAACGAGAAATATAGATTGGAGTACCAATTATCTATTATTGTAGATTTTAGTATATTGATTAAGCTTCTATATTTCTTATAAAAAAAGAACTTCAAGTTTCATAAAAATTTTATTAAAAAACCTTGAAAGTTCAGCCTTCAATGTTTCTGCTCTGCCATTATGAATTAGTCGAACTTGGTATGAAAATATCAAGTTTTTTTGATATAATGAACAAGAGGTGAATAGAATGAGTTATGGAGAATATAAAGATCTATTTGATAAAGCACAAGCTAATGGGAATTATCATATGTTTATATTTGATATAAAAAATAGTAAAAGCTATGGCAAAGAACTAGAAATGATTGAAGAGATATCGAGGAAATTAATTCTAAATTTATATTGTAAATTGGAAAAATTAGAAAAAGAAAACGGTAAAGTTATATTACACAGAAATAAAGGTTTTTATAATTTTTTTGAAAAGCAAGGTGCTATTAGTAATGGTTCCCTTTGTGAACCCTTTCAATTTGGAGATATGTTTGGATTGACAATAGTTAGAAATTCAATTGATAAAGGAGAAATTTATCAAATTTTTGAAAAAGAAAAAGAAAAACTAAATATTTATTGGGAATTTCATATGTTAGATGGATATTATGAGACAGATGATTATGGGGAAGGATGTAGAAAATATTATAGGGGATATTGTATACAACAGTTAGAGGAATTATCAAAAAAATTAATTAAACCAAGAACGCCATTAAAAGAAATAGAAAATTTTGCAGATGAATATAATAAAACAAAAGTTAAAGGAAGAAGTAATGAATAAAAATTTGGGAATCCCCTTTGATTCCATGCCATAATTTTGAATCTAAACTGGATATATTATATATCGAGTTTTTTTGTTATAATGTAATTAGGTGATAAAAATGGAAAAAGGAAATTATAGTAATATTATTAATATTTTGATGAGTATTATACAAGATGAAGAATTAGCCGATATCGTCTTCGTATCTGGAGGAATTGTACCATGGTTAGTTTCAAAAAAAGATTCTAAAAGAAACCACAGTGATATAGATTTATTAGTATTACAAGAAAACATGCTGAAAGTAAGAAAATTTTTAAGAAAATATAATTTATATGATGCTTCACTTGATTCTTTAAATTATGAAGATGCAGAAATGGTTGATTATGGTGTGGATACCTATATTAGGGATATTCCTGTTGGATTTTATCCTTACGAGCAAATTTCAGATGAATTGATTGTTCAAAGAAGTTTTTCTTCAACAGATGTTTCTGGTAGAAAAGATTTAAAAGTAAAGGAAATTCCAAATATGAAAGTGACAGACTATCTTGCTAAAACAACATTGCCAAATGGCAGTGTAATTGGCATAAGTAGCTTAGAAGTTGTTAAAGTTACTAAGGAAAAGGCCGGAAGAGAAAAGGATATTTATGATATAAAAGAGATTAATAGGATAGGATATGATGCTGATAGATACGAAAGAGTAAAAAGTTCTATTAATAATATGAAAAGTACTCTTGATGATAGAAGTTTAGGTAGGTCAAGATAATTTAAATTAAATAAAAAATTGAAAGTTTCCTTTGATTCCATGCTATAACTTTGAATCTAAACTCAATATATTATATATCGGATTTTTTCGTAATTAGATATAAATATATAAAAAATTATGATATAATCTAAGTATGAAAAATAAGTATAATAGGATAATTGAAAAGTTTTTATTTTACATACCATTTTTGACATTTATATTATATACAAGTGTTCATTATGTTTTTTCTATGCAATCTAATTCTAAATTTATATCATTTATAATAAACATGTTTAATAAACTTTATATGAAAGGTCCTTATATATTTATAGGGCTAACATTAGTTTTAGCTATCTATATTTTTATTAATGGTAGTAAAAAACAAAAATTAATTACAATCGCTACTATTGTCGGTTGTTTTTTGATGTGTTTTAATTTAACAGCAGAAAGTATTAAAACTTGGTTTCTTACGGTATTACTTTTTATTTCATCATATTTAATTGGCATTTTCTATGTAATTTCTCTTTTTATATATATAAAAAACAAAAATGTTAATGACATTAAAAAGAAGATTATTGCTGGAATGAAATTTATTGTAATTTATGTTGGTATTATTTTTCTTTTAGCAGTTATTTCAAATACTAGTCAATATAGTTATGTCACTGCTGAACAAGGGTTAACAGCTTGGATTAGATCAACAAATGCTTTAGGTCATGCTCTAGTATTTTTACTTCCATTATTTATTTTGTTCTATATAAAAGACAGAAAGAATAATTATCTATTTTATATAATTGTTATTACTGTTTTGGAATTATTGATTGGTACAAAAGCATGTTATTTTGGTTTGTTGAGTACATTATTTATAATAATTTTATATTTATTTATAGATTTTTTAAAAAACAAGAAATATCATTATTTTAAATTATTATCATTAACCATTATTTTAGGAATAGTTTTAATCATCAGTTCTAATTTGTATATGATTGATAATATTGGAGATGGTATTAAATATAATACAAATGAACAAGGAATGGTTGATATAGCTAATTTTGTTACTAGTAATCGGGCTAATAATGTTAAAATAATTAATCCTGTTTTTAATGACAGTAATATGTTTACCAAAATCTTTGGTATGGGATTATATTATCCTAAATTTCGTTTTATATATGTTGAAATGGATTTACTTGATGTTTTGTATTCAAGAGGAGTTTATGGTCTCTTATTATATGTAGCTTTTTTTGGAACACTTATTATCAATGTAATTGTAAAAAACTTTAATAATATTAAAAGACATTTTGATATTGATTATTTATTAATGTTTTTAACACTCTTTTATATTGGATTTGCTTCTGTGTTTGTTGGACATGTTGTATTTAATTTAATGCCACTTACGGTTGCTATTATGGTTATGCTTTATTATATTGTTATAGTTAATAGGAAAATTGAAACAAAAGAATCATTATTAAAGCCAAAAAAATAATAATTATGGTAATTAGGTGTAAACAAATATAAAAATTGGTATCAAAGTATCAATTTTTTTTGATATAATGATTTTATAGGGTAAGGAGAAAAGTATGATTGAGGAAGTAAAAAATGAGGAAGTAAAAATTGAGGAAGTAAAGAAGAAGAGATTTTTTAACAAACTGAGGAAAAAGTTTAAAGGGTTTGGACCTGGATTTGTAACAGGGGCTGCTGATGATGATCCATCTGGAGTGGCAACATATTCAATAGCTGGAGCACAATATGGATATGGTATGAATTGGCTAACAATGTTTTTATTACCAGCTATGATTGTTATTCAAGAAATGTGTGGTCGTATTGGATTAGTTTCTGGTAAAGGATTAGCTGGAGTAATTAAAAAATACTATTCTAAGAAAGTATTATATTTTGCTGTTTCATTATTAGCAATTGCTAATGTTATTAATATAGGTGCTGACCTAGGGATTGTTGCTGCTTGTATTAAAATGTTATTTGGATTTAATGTTTACTATTGGTTAGCAATAGTGTCAGCTTTTATTATTGTTATGGAAGTATTTATACCTTATAAAACTTATTCTAAATATTTAAAATGGTTAGGATTATCATTATGTGTTTATATATTAACAGCTCTCATAGTTAAACAAGATTGGAGTAGTGTAGCTGTTAGTACTTTTATTCCCCATATTAATTTTGATTTAGCATTTATTATGACTATGATTGGTTTTTTAGGAACAACCATTTCTCCATATTTATTTTTTTGGCAACCAGCTGAAGAAATAGAAGAACAAATAATGGAAGAAAAAGTAAAAGATTTTGGTTATAAACCTCATATTGGAAAAAGAGATATTGATAAAATGCGTTTTGATACGAAAGTAGGAATGTTATTTTCCAATGTTATTACTTTCTTTATTCTTCTAACAACAGCTGCTACATTGCATGCATCAGGTATTACTAATATTGAAACAGCAGAACAAGCTGCGTTAGCTTTAAAACCATTAGCTGGGAATTTTGCTTATATTTTATTTGCTATTGGAATTATTGGGATTGGATGGCAATCAATACCAGTTTTGGCAGGTTCTTTAGGATATGCTGTGGCAGAAACATTTGGTACTAAAGAAGGTTTATCAAAACCATTTAATAAAGCAAAAGTATTCTATGGAACAATTGCTTTAGCAACAGCAATTGGTGTTGTTATAAATGCTGTTCATATTAACATTATGCAAGCTTTATATTATGCAGCTATCATTAATGGGATAGCATCTGTACCGTTGATATTTTTAATTATTAAATTATCAGATGATGAAAGAATAGTAGGTAAATATAAAACTAAAAAAATTAATAAAGTTATTGCTTGGATTACCTTTTCATTTATTGCATTGTCAGTATTATTTATGTTATACTCATTGTTTTTTAAATAGAAAATTAATACATTAGTTTATAAAGTCAATTAGTTAAATACTAGTTGATTTTTTTATAATTAAATAGTTTTGTTTACATAAAAAAAGTCTACAGTAATGTAGCTTTTTAATCATATTTTTTCTCACAAAATTTTTTTAATGGTCTTGTACAGTCGCCACATTTACCTGGTTCAGTATCATGACAGTTATCATCATTAAAACATGAATAACCTATTTCTATTACCTTGTTTAGTTTAGTTGTTAACAACCATTGCTTCATAATAATTTTTTCCAAGAAATCAACTGATAACTTGCTAAAAGCAACAACTCCTTTATAATTTGAACATAGTGGAAAATCTAGACCTTTACCGACAAAAGCTTGTATTTTTTCAGCTTCAGCATTTAACAAATGAGATAGAGAAATTTCTTCTAAAGCAATTGATTCTAATAAATCTATAACTGTACATTTTAAATTGGGACGGTGTTTATTTTCTGGAATTTCAGGCATACTCATATTTATTCCTCCTTCTTCAATCATTATATGTGTTATTGTCATTATTGTTAAAATAAAAAGTATACGTTTGTATAACAAAAAATAATTTTAAAAAATTATTAATTTAAGTATGAGCAAATGCTATTTCGACTGTTTTTAATTCTACATATTATATGGTAGAAAGGAGGTAATTTTTATAGGATTACCAATTATACCTATAAAATCACAAGATCAATCTTATAACGATATTATTGAATCAATAGCTTTAGAAGAAGCAGGAATTGCTCATATTCTTAATGCAGAAGGTGAGAAAATTCAAGCTACTGCTGCTTTAATGGGAAACCAACAAATGACTCCCACTGAAGTAACAACCTTCCAAAAAAGTGTTAATAAAATAATTCAATTAACCATAAAAATGCAAATGCTTTTACAATTTAAATTAGAAAAAATAATTGAGGTTATTACTAAAACTAAAATTATTATTCATCGAAATATTGGAACAGTAACAGCTGAGTTTGATGGAATCACATTAATTGACAGTGACCCAGCTTACTACTATACAGAGGAGGTGAATAATATATGAGTACTATTGGCGGAATAAATATGGGAAATTTGACTGATTATCTATTCGTTTTTACAAATGGTAGTATAGATGCTAATTGGCAAGGAGCAACCAAGGGGTATATAGGAAATGTAGCAGTTGATGGGATACAAGCAAGTGAACGTACCTCTGGTAGTGTACCTTATGCCGGAACAATATATACTAATGATAATACACTTGGAGCATGGCAAAACATAATTAATCAAAATCCTACACAATCATCTGGAGTAACTAATGAAAATGTAAGGTTAATTAACCTTGAAAATGATTTAGTTAGTGCTTTACAACAAATAATAGCATTACCTGCTACTCCTGGATTTGAAAGTGTTTCCTCAGCTTCCTTAGATGGTTTAAATACTCAAAATGGAATAAACGAAGTCTTTGTTATTAATATTACTTCAGGATTAAACTTTAGTAACAAAATCAATATTACTGGTGACCCTGGCGATGTATATATTTTAAGATGGGATACAGATCCAGCTACTCCAGGATTCCAAGGCCAAGTCAAACCACAAAGTGGAGGTGCCATTGTTCCACACGGTGGATTAAAACCTACTAATTTCATTAATGTTGCTGGGGATATTAATTCATCAGGAGGAGGTACTACACCACTTCCACCTTATCCACAAGGACCAAGATATAGTGATGGTTTAGGAAGTTTAATTATAGGTGGTTCTGACTTTTCCGGAGGTGGATACTTTACAGGTTATTGGTTAACCACTGGAAAACCGGATATATTTGATCCGGCTACTGGTTTATATTATGGTGAGACAGCACCATTAAGCAATGGAATTTTTGTTGGTGGTTGGTATACAATTACAACAAAATTTAGTATGACTTCTGGAACAAGTGGCGTATATGTATCACCAAATCCAGCTACTTTAGAAGAACCTTCTATTGATGTAATAAAAGAAGTATCACCAGATAATGGAGTAACATGGTTTGATGCTAATACTCCACCGGGACCAAATATTGTATCTGGCACTAATCCACAATTTAGATTCACAGTAACAAATAATGGGAATCAAACTTTAACAAATATTATAGTAACAGATGATGTGTACGGTCTTATTGGGACACTTCCATCATTAACATCAGGTTCTTCATTTCAATGGATTATTGTTGGAACATGGGCATTAGGTCAAAATGTAAATGTTGCGACTGCTACAGGAGAATTTGATGATATTACCTTAATAGATACAGATCCAGCATATTATGTTGGAGTATCTGGTGCTATTGATGTAGTTAAATATGTATCACCAGATAACGGAGTAACATGGTTTGATGCTAATACTCCACCAGGACCATTTATTCCTTCTACAATTGCACCACAATTTAAATATGTTGTTACCAATATAGGAACCGAAATATTGACTAATGTATCTTTAATTGACAATAAGTTGGGACCAATTACAATTGGTGGTACTTTAAACCCGGGTGCTTCCTTTGAAACTATTCAAGTTGGAACATGGGAAGCTGGACAACAAGTAAATATCGCTACTGTAACTGGACAATTTAATGGTACCACTGTAACAGATACAGACCCAGCATATTACTTTGGTTCTGTTAATCCAGAAATTTCTATACAAAAATATGTTTCAGTAGATAATGGAGTAACATGGATAGATGCTAATACTCCACCAGGGCCAAAACTTAATCAAGGTGTCACACCACAATTTAAATACGTTATTACTAACATTGGTGAAACACCTCTTACAAATATTATAGTAACAGATGACGTATTTGGTTCCATCGGAACTATTCCTGAATTGCTACCTGGCGATTCATATGAATTTATCATTCCATAAATAATATTAAATAATAAAAAGAAGGGGGTGAATATTTATGGGAATGCCAATTATACCACCACGTACTCAACCTGGGGCTTTTACTGATTTACTTGAATCAATAGCATTAGAAGAAGCTGGAATTGCGCACCTTTTAAATGCAGAAGGTGAAAAAATCCAAGCTACTGCAGGTTTAATGGTAATTGGTCAAATGACACCTGATGAAGTTGTTGAATTTCAAAAGAGTGTTGCAAAAATTATTCAAACAGCAATCAAAATGCAAATGTTGTTGGAATTTAAACTAGAAGCTACATTAGATGCTAAAATAGAATTAGAAACAGCTGCAGCAGCTGGAGAAATAGCTGATATGGGTGAAATTGAAATATAAGGTAAAATTACTACATTATAAATATGATTTTAATAGGTTGAATATTAAAATAAAAGTGCGATATGATATATTGCACTTTTTAGTATATATGAATACTTAAAATTATATTTATAGATAAGCAGTATTTATTAATGTAACGATTGTCAAAAATAAAACTTAATTTAATAAGAAAAGAATTTTCTACTAACACTTATTATTCTAATGAAAGTGAATGAGATAAATCAATCTTAATAAATTATAAATCTAGATTACCTATGACAGAAGAAAAAATTTAAACGGGTATTGAATTAGGTATTAAAATAAAGAAATTAAAATGAAAAAATACCGATTGATTTAATCAGTATTTTACTATTTATTAATACATTTGTTAATGTTTATTAACAAATTGGTCGTGGTCTTGGGCAACCAAAAAAGATAAAGAATAAAACAGCAAGCACTATTATTATCCAAATAATGCCAATTCCACTACCTGCATATCCACCACACGGGTTGCAAGGATAACACCCATAACCGTAGCCATAGCCTCCCATAGGAAACATAGGTACCCCCTCCTTTTATATGTATCTATAATAGGATATTCAAATTAATTAATAATAACTGTATATTACCACAGTTTGATAAAATTAATTGATTACTTATTAATCAATTAACACTTACTAATTACTTTTTTATTCATAAATTATGATTACGGGGGGAATTTATGTTTTTTTGGTCACCTTTCTTTTTAGGTGGAATTACAGGTCTAGCGGTAGCCCCATGGGTTTATCACTACCGTCCATACGCTACATATAGAAGGTTTAGATGGTAAAACATCTAACTTTTTTTGTGATGTAAAATATAGTTATAGTAATATAATTTTGTGTTATTTGAAGATGGAATTGATTTACTAAAGATATTTACTTTACAATTATATAAAAATAATATTAATAATGGATTGATTTTCTTATCGTGATTTTATATAATTTAAGATAGGAAGGGGTAGAATTGTGGAAAAGAAAAAAACAAAAAAGGGTTCAACTCCAAAGAAATTATCAACTCCTAAAAGTAAGGTAAAAGATAAAAACTTTGCACCTACAAATATGGCAGTATTTAGAGTTGTAGCTGTTGTCGCTGTAGCATTAGTATTTACTGCAGGTCAACGAGTTGGTGAATTAGTATACTTTTTATTTAGTTAAAAAAAACTTGGTTATATTTACCAAGTTTTTATATTTACTTTTTATATATTAGAACTTTATTACTAGAAGTTCTCATTTCACCATATTTTTCATAACGTAAAATAATTTCATCTTGTATTAATTTTCGATACCTATTTTGACTCTTAATTTTTTCAATAAAGTCATCTGATTCATATGTGTCTGAGACTATAACAAAGGAGTCTATGTTATTTCCAATACTTATATCTAAAATATCCGTAACTAAATTTTGACTTTCTTTTTCATAATCAAAATCATCAAATATATCGTAAGCACTGTAATAAGGGCATACTGAGACTAGGAGATGATATTTTGATATATCAACGTAACGATCAAAACCACCATAGATATGTAAATTAGAAATTCCACTTATAGAGTTGCGCGGTGATTGTATTTCGAAAGCATCTATTTCTTTACACGATTTGGATAGAATAGTAGCTAATTCCAATTTACCGGCCCCTATTTCACATATATTTCTATGCTCTAATGGGTTAAATAATTCCTTAACAATACTTGCAACATATAAATGTCTATTATTCATAAATGGTTTTGCTTGTTCTTTTATTAGTTTATAAGTTTGTAAAGTGTCCATAATTATCACCTTGGACACCCTATTCTAATCCTTTTATTTAAAAAAAGCAATACTAAAATGGAAAAAATTGATATTTTTGTTTAAGGTAACAAATTAGACTATTGTCATATAATATTATGATTAAACAGAAAGGAAGAGAATATATGTCTAGACATATTACTTTATCACTTGAATTACATTTATTTTTTGCAAGAATAATGAAAGAACATTCCCTTTTTTTAGAAGCTGGTTTTCCAACAAAAGATAAAAACTTTGTGGAAGAAGCAGAGTGGTATAAAAATGAATTTGAAAAGCTTCTTTTTGATGTTGTAAATATGAGTGCAGGTGTAGTTCGCCCTCAAATCTTGAATTCTGGTGAAATTGTTACTGATCATACTTTAAGTACTGAGACTAAAACGGAAGAACTTGCAGGAGTTGCTATAAATAAAGAAATAACTTCGATGGAAAAGAGTTTACAATTAGGAAATAATTACAGAAGAGAAATAACTGATGCTGAAATAAAAGATGTAAATAATCGTGCCTTGAATTTAGTAAATGGACTAATAGCATTCAAAGAAAGAATATTAAAAGAAATACTATCATGCAAATTATTTAATGCAAATTATCCTTTATTGATAGATCATATAACTAGAGAAGCTAAATTATATCGTTCTTACATAATGGCTCTGGAAAGTGGTCAAGATATTGAACTCAATGATATTAAACAAGAAGAATTATTTTGGGATCAAATTATGATGGAACACGCTTTATTTATAAGGGGATTACTTGATCCTACTGAACACGATTTAATAAATACTTCTGATCAATTTGCTAGAGAATATAGAGCTTTGTTAGAAGAAACTATAAATATGACTGATGCAACTATGGAAGGTGTAAAAAATAAAACCTTACAAGAAACTCTAAAGTACAGAGATTTTAAAGAAGCAGGAGCAAAAGGATTAGATTCTTGTGAAATTAGATCAATTATATTACCTCTTTTAGCGGACCATGTATTAAGAGAAGCTAATCATTATATTCGAATATTAAAAAGTTAATTTAATCATAAATTTATATTAGGCAACCCTAGTGCAAAATATTAGGGTTTTTGTTATAATTAAAAATAGGTGATATTTATGAATATTTATATTGGTCATTCAAAAGATATAAATTACATTGATGAATTATATAAACCAATAAGAGAGTTTGGAAAAGATAGTAATTATAATTTTATCTTACCACATGAAAAAGATAGTCATGCTAATAATAGTAGAGATTTTTACAATAATTTAGATTTATTTATTGCTGAAGTGTCTCTACCAGCAACAGGTCTTGGAATTGAATTGGGATGGGCATATGATAGTGGTGTTCCAATCTATTGTATTTATAAAAAAGGAAATAAAGTTAGCAATTCAATAAAAGCAGTTACTAATAAATTATATGAATATGAAACAAATGAAGAATTGATAGATATATTAAATCTAATATTAAAATAGAGGTGATTTTATGAAAATAATTTTAACAAGTGCTAACCCATCTAAGAAACGTTCCCTTGAAAATGCGCTAGTAGATTTAGGTTTAAACGATTATGAAATAACTTGTGTAAAAGTTGACTCTGATGTGCCTAGTAAACCTATAGGATATGAAATAATAAGAGGTGCAGATAATAGAAATCAAAATGCGAAGAATTATGCATTAAAAAACAAATTAGATTATGATTATCTATGTAGTATTGAAGGTGGTTTTTCACTAGATGAGAATGGACTTCCGTTTGTTGTTACTTATGTAATAATGGAAGATAAAAATGGTAAGAAGTCTACAGGAAAATCATTAGGAATTAGAATAAGAAAAGATATGTTTGACTTTGTTAAAAATGGTGGCTCATTGAATGAGTTAATTGGTGAAATAAGTAATTGTGATAACAATAAACAAAATGAAGGAATAACAGGTTTTTTAACAGGAGGATTATATAGTAGAGGTAAAGTAGATAAAGATGCTATTGTCTCAGCATTTATTCCTTTCTTATTTAAAAAAGAGCGAGATCTATTAAGTGATAAGATAGCAAGTGTTGGAGGTATTCATGAGTAAAGCAGAATGGTATGAAGGAAAAGAAGGTAAGGCAGAACATTTAGTTTATTTAAATAATAAAGCTAAGGAATTAGAAAAATTATTGAATAAAGAAAAAACAATGATTATAAGAGGAGCATCAGGTAAAAAATGTCCATTAGGTGGAAGAGCAAAAGAAAATGATATTATTTATTTTGTAGAAACTGGTGGAGATATGATTGTAACTCATAAGGGAATTATTTCTAAAGTAATAGAGAGTGAAAAGATGACACTGGAAGAATCTATTAATTTCATAAAAAAATATGAAAAAGAATTAAATCTATCAAAAGAACAATATGATCATTGGGCAGGTAAAAAATATTTGGCTGTATATGAAATTTCTGATCTAAAAGAAATAGAACCATTTAAATACAATAGAGAAAATAACATGGATGATTGGATTATTACTGATGGTATTGAGAAGATAAAAATATAAAATTAATTGACATTAAATTTATTAAATGATAAAATCAAATTACAATTTAAAAACTCTTATTAAGAACTGTGGAGATGAAGATCGTTGATGCAGTGGCAACCCTTGAATAAAGAAGGTGCCTTACTTAGCATAGGAAACTATGAGCAATGAGAGAAAGTATTAATATGCTTTCCTCTGGGAAGTTTTTTTATTGTTAGAATAGAGGAAAGAAAAATGGAAAAAATATTATTTACATCAGAGTCAGTTTCGGAAGGTCATCCAGATAAGTTATGTGATCAAATAAGTGATGCAATCTTAGATGAATGTCTTAAGCAAGATCCAAATGCAAGAGTAGCATGTGAATGTTACATTACTACTAATTTATTAATTATTGGTGGTGAAATCAGAGTTAAGGGTATTATTGATTATGAACGTATTGCAAGACAAGTAATATGTAGCGCAGGCTATGAAAATGAGGAATGGGGGATTGATGGTAATACTTGTGAAGTGAAGATTGTTATTGATGAACAATCTAATGATATTGCTATTGGAGTAGATAATGGTGGAGCAGGTGATCAAGGAATAATGTTTGGTTATGCAACAAAGGAAACAAGTAATTATATGCCTTTACCAATATCAATAGCTCATGATCTAATTTTGTTAGCTACAAAGTTACGCAAAAATAGCATTTTTAAAGATGCTAGACCAGATATGAAAAGTCAAGTTACAATTGATTATAGTAATCCTGAAAAGTTAAAAATTGATACAATTTTAATGTCTATTCAACACAATGAAAACTATAATAAAATTGAATTTGAAAGATTTGTTAAAAAACATATTATGGATGAAATTGCTAAAAAATATCAAATGAATACAGATTATAAATACCTTATTAATCCAACAGGGAGATTTGTTATTGGTGGACCAAAGGGAGACACTGGTTTAACTGGTCGTAAGATTGTTGTTGATACTTATGGAGGAATGGCTCGTATTGGTGGTGGTGCTTTTAGTGGTAAAGATGCTACTAAAGTTGATAGGAGTGCTTGTTATATGGCACGATATATTACTAAAAATATTGTTGCTGCCAATCTTTGTGATAAATGTGAATTACAACTAAGTTATGGAATTGGAATTGCTGAACCATTATCAATATTTCTTGAAACATTTAATACTGAGAAAATAGATAAGGGCAAGATTATAGATATTATTATAAATAATTTTGATTTAACACCAAAAGGTATAATTAGTACTTTAGATTTAAAAAAAGATATCTACTTTCAAACTTCAGTAGGTGGACATTTTGGAAGAGATGAATTTAATTGGGAAAAACTCGATAAAGTTGAGCAATTGATTGAAGAGGCAAGAACTTTTATCACTAAAGGGAATTAATAAAATGATGAAATAAAAGTCTATTTACATAAAAAATTAAACTTTTGTTTAATTTTTTTATAATTATGTTATTATTATAATAGGTGATAATATGAATTCTGTTGTGGATAATGGATAAAAATGAAAGTAAGATTGTAAGAGCTAATTCATTGGAAGCTTTATTTAAAATAAGTAAGAAAGATTTTGATATAATTGTTAGAGAAATTAAAAAAGAAAATGTTGAATCTTTAAATGCAAGAATTAAAAAAATTAATTATGAGTTGGAGGAAATATGAAGAAAAAAATATTAATGATTATCTTAGTAATCGTTTTAATTAAAATAGTTATTCTATCGATTATTACATTTAGTAATAAAACTTTTTATAAGGAATATTATGAAATAAAAAATTCTTCTGGTGAAATGGTTAAAATACCATTGCCATTGTTTTCGTATTTTAATAAAGAAAAAAAATCTATAGCTACTTTTAGTACTTTGAAGAGTGTTAAAAAAGTACAACCTATTTTAAGTAAGTATGTTGAAAACTTACAGTCATGTTATGACGAAGGGTATTTTTATGATAAAGATTTAGATATTACTATAACTAGATATCAAATTGAGAAGGATTTTCCATTTAATAAGATTTATTTAAACTATACTAAAGGTAATTTATGTGAAAATGAATTTGTTTTAGATGAAGACTGGATGGTTGATGTCATAAGTAAAGCAAAAATAGACTCAGTAAATATTGATAGATGTTATGTGAATAATGGTATTGGATATTGTGATAGTAAGAAGATAAATAATGCTATTCAATTTTTAAATTATTCTTTTGATAGAGAACTAAAAAGAGTTGAAATTAATACTAATATTGGTGAAAATTCTACTGTTGATCATTACGTAATATCTGGTTATTATACATTAGATGGTAAAGGTTATACTTTAATGATTTTTAATTATAATGATAATTTAGCTTTCAAAGTAGTTGATGCTAATGATCATTCTAAGAATGCTATATATGATATTGATGAAGATGTTAATGAATTATTTAAAGATATTTATGACAATTATACTAATTAAAAATATAAACTTGTGTTTATATTTTTTTTATTTAAGTTATTAAAATGTGTTATAATTATTTATAATAGGTGATAGTATGATGGGGAAAATGACAATAGAAGAATTTATAAAAATTAAAGATCAATTAAAGGGAATCTATGATGAGGCTTCTAATAAATATGCTGAGATTAAAGAAGAAGAATTTTATGAAGAATTTTATAGGGAGTATTCTAATTTTCAGGATAAGTTATTAAATAGTGATTTAAGTGATATACCTTTTGAATTATGGGAAGGAATTTCTCTAATTAGTTCACCTAATACTAGAATAATAGATTTATCTAATACTAAAGCTAATATTGATTTTAAATTATTAGAAGATGTTGCTGCTGAAGTATTAATTGCTCATGGTTGTAATATAAGAAATTTACAAAATTCTTATTGCAAACTCTATGAGGATAATTTTGATATTGAGACAGTACAAAAATTCCCTAACTTGTTTTTATCATCATTATTTTCAAAGAATATTAAAGATAAGTTTGCTTCTAATACTTTAAAATTCTCTGATTTATATGATATGAATGAAGATCAATTAAATGAGTTAAAAGAAAAGGGTGTTGGGACACACATTGATATTGAGCCTGATAAAAAGGTAAATTTGAATAACGTAATGAAATATCTAGATATAGAAACTATTAGAAAACTATATGAAGATAATTTTGATGCAATAGTAGATATGAACAATGTAATTAATTGGTATGAGTATCATGATACTGATGAGTACAGGAAAAAGATGGAAAATTTTTATTCTAGGATAAAGAGTACTAATGATGTTAATGAAATAATTAAGATTGTTAGAGAAGAACTATTTAGTAGAATAGTTAATGTTAAATATAGAGATATTAGATTTGATGAGTATACTGAAGGATTTAAAGATACTTATCCAAATTTATTTCTTATAGATGTTGATGTTCCTGAAGATGTAAAAGAGAGATTCTTTAGAAAAAAACTTTCTTTAGATGATCTTATTAATTACAATAAGATTTTAAGTAGTATACCATTAAATAATTTTATTGATGACTTTGATATAAAAAAAATTGTTGAATCATGTGGAATGAATGAGTTTTTAGAATTAATTAATAATCATAGTATTATTTTTAGTCGTCTTTTAAATTTGGAAGAAAATAATAGATATCTTATGAGACTTCCACATGGTTTTAAAGGAATGTTAGAAGAATATTTTAATTTAGCAAGAGATAATAATCCAAATTTTAATCGTGAAGATGTTTTTGCAAAAGCGGTATCTACTTATTTAATAAAAAACTACGAAGATATAATATTTGAAGAATATGAAATAATTGATGAAAATGGTATGACTAAAAAAGGATATCGTTTTCCTAGTTGGGTTTCATCGTTAAATTATAATGTTATTGAAAAAATTGAAACAATTGAAGATTTCAATAATTTAAAAAAAAGAACCGTTGTGATGGATCAAAGACAAAATGATATTTTTTCATCATTTGGTATTCATAATTTACAACAATTTGAAAAGGAGACAGGATTCTTTTCATTTAAGAAATATGACTATTCAAAAGAACTACAATATTTAGATATGATTGGAAACTTTTTAAATAATAGTAGAAATAATAATAAATTTAAAAAAGCTATTAATGAAAGTTATGAACAATTTCAAAATAACATTGCTTTAATGTTATTAGATATGAAGAAAGCCAATTTTTTTACAGATTATCCTGATTATGATTTTATTGAAGGAAAATTTAGAGATAATCATCCTGAAATATTTATTGATATTAATGCTCCTATAGAACTTAGAAATGCTTTTTATAAAAGACAAATACAACCTAAGAATTTAAAAGAACATAGAGATTGGATTAAATACCTAATAGGTAAAGATTTACCATCTACTATTCGATATGATTTTGAAGCAAGTTGTTATACTTCTATACGTAAAGGCGCTATTAATGATAAAGATAAAGGTTATCAGCTTACTCAAAAATTTAGTTTTATGGATTTTTATATTACAAAGCATGGTGATGAAGAATTCTTGAATTTAATTGCCGATTATGGAGATTTATCTAGTGATTTATCACATGACGCTTTTGATGTAGCATTAGATAAAGAAGGAACAGATAGGCAATTTCGTCGAGCTATTTATAATGGTATTCTTCGTAATAGTAATATGGTATATGATGAAAACCTACCTGAGATATTTAAAAAAGAATATCCAGATATATTTTTAGAATCATCAGTTGATCAAACTATAAAAGATAGTTTTTATACTAGAAGTTTAACTTTTGAAAATATTAGATTAAATCCTAATTTAGTTAATATTTTAAAAAATAAAAATTTAAAAGTTGCTTTTAGTAAGTATAATCAAAATAAAACAGTAAGTTTAAATAGTATAAATAATAAAAAGAATAGTGAGTTTGATTTAATAGATGTACTAGGTAATGAAAAATTTTTAAAACTAGTTTCTACTTATGGAATGTATTTTGAGAAAATAAGTGAAAGTATTGATTTTAAAGAAAATATAAGTGAAGAAGAATTAAAGTCCAAAATTGAAAAAGTAATTTATGATAATTCGGCAAAAGGCATTATTAAGTATCAAGAGAATGCTCCGGAATTTTTAAAAAAAGCTCATCCGGAATTATTTCTTGATGATGATGCTCCGCAAGAACTTAAAGATTATTTTTATCAAACAAATTCTAATTATCAAATTGATTTTAGTCAGATAAAGAAGCATCAAGATTGGTTACCATATCTTCAAAACAAATCCCTTAAAACAGCCTTTCTAAAGAAGAATTATCAAGGACAACGATATGAACAATATTTTGATTTATTAGGTGATAATGCTTTAAAACTTGCAGTTAATAAGACTGAAACCGTTGATAAGATGATTGGAAATAATCAAATACAACTTCTAAATGATTGGTATAATTTGACTGGCAGAAAATTTGTTCCAGATTATGTTGTAATGCAAGGTTTTCCTATTAATCAAGCGGACAAATATTTTACCAATGCTAAATCATGGTCAAGATTAATGAAAAATCCAAGATATAATAAAACTCAAGATACTAAAGATGTGTTATTAAAATTAAGTTATTCCTTTGGTGTGTTTGATGGAGATATGGTTGGACAAAAAAAACTAGATGAATTTTTAAATGGTATTCCTAGAACATTAAATGTTTTAGATAGTGGTTCTATTTCTAGTATTGATGATTTAGAAACAACTAGTAATCCAACTTTTAGAGGTAAAGAATACTATGATCAATTAAGAGAAACGTTAAAGCAGGATGGAATCATTGTTAAAGATAGTATTGGAATATTTTCACAATTGTATAGGAAAAATGAAGATGGCTCTTTCACTCTTAGTGTTAATAGTCAAGATATGAATAAATCGAAAGAACTTATTAGGTCATTATTTGAGTTATACCCTAATTCAAAAGTTATAGATACTTATAAAGCCCATCAAATATTTGGTGGATTTGCAATGCAATATGATCCAACTTTTAGAGATTTTCTTTTGAATAATATGGAAGATATCATTAGTAAACCAGAATATACAAGTTATATAGCAAGTATCCAAAAACAATTTAGTGAAATAAAAGCTATTAATAGTAATCGTGTTTTAACATTAGATTTAGCAATAAGTTATGTTCAAACCAATAGATTTGTTAATGTAAATGTTGGGAATGAAAGATTATCAGAAGTATCTAGTATAGCGGGTTATTCACAAAAGGATTTTGATACATTACAACAAATATATAATCATGGGAAGGTAAGAGTATTTAGTAGTATTCCGAGAGTTGAGAAAACAGAAGGAAAATATACTTATGAAATATTAAGATTAGATGATCCGCTAGCGGTTGCTATCGGTACCTTAACTGATTGTTGCCAAGAATTGGGCAATGCAGCTGAAATGTCAATGGAACATAGTATGGTTGATAAGCATGGACGAGTATTTGTGATTAAAGATGAAAATGGACAACCTATTGCTCAAAGTTGGGTATGGCGAAACAAGAATGTTGTATGCTTTGATAATATTGAAGTACCAGAAAAGGCATTTACTAGGGCTACTAGAGAAAACCCTAATAATGAGAGAGAAGGATTTACTGATGAAATCTACAATTTATATAAGTTGGCAGCTCATGATTTAATTGAGCAAGATGAAATAGTGTATAAGAAATTATTAGATGAAGGTAAAATTACTATAGAACAATATGAAGGATTAAGAATAAAAAAAGTTACAGTAGGTCTAGGATATAACGATATTGCTGCATCAATTAAAAGAAATACTAATATGGATTCCAGTAAAGTAGCAAGACCCCTTGAATTTACACCACCTGTTCCACTTCAAAGAGGAATATATACTAGTGATTCAACAGTACAATATGTTTTAGAAGAAATTCCTGTTAAACAAGAATATACTGGTGATACTCCAACTGTTCATAATGATGAATACATTGAATATACCAATCAAAATATTAAGCCTCAACAGTTATTGACGTTAGAGAAATTAGAACTAATTACGAAAAAAAATAATAGAAATCTTCATACCGCAATTCAAGATTATGAATATGATGAAAGTAAATTAGTTAGTCTAATTGGTGGTAATTATGGTTTAAATCCAAGTACAACTAGAATAATGATGAATCCTAATTTTGGTATTATATACGAAATTCAAGGCAAACAAGTTAAAATTGCCGACTTATTATTTAATACGGTAGTTGATAATGAAGAACAAAAAATTGATATTTCAAAACAAGTTGAAGCTCAGATTAGATTAGCACTTAATCAGTTGTCTAAAGATGAAGTGACATTAAATGCAGAATCTTTAGAAGGTGTAAAAAAAGAAATGTTTAATAAAGTAATGGGATTATCAGAAGAATTGGATGAGGAAAGAGGTGTCGGTCATGCATCAAGATAGTTTAAAAGGGGTTATATTTAGAATGATTACTTCTAGATCAAACGCTAGTGATGTAAAGATATTAGACACTATTAATTCTATAAAAGAATTTATCAATCAAAATGAAGATTTAATTGAACAAGCTAATATAGTTGATATTAGAAATGATAATGGTTTTAAAGTGAATTTTAAAGTATTTGATAGAATCTTCAATGATATTAAAAAAGAAGAATTAATATATGGAAGAGTAATTAGTTCTGAAAAAGATGATCAAAAGAAGATAATATATGGCAAACAAATAGATAGTGTAGGAAATACAGTTATTGTTTTTGATGGTAATCCATATGTATTAATTGAAATGACTTTGAAAAGTATATTAGCTAATAATACAGTTATATTTAATTATGATGGTTTCATGCTTGGAATAAATAAATTATTAATGGATTTTATTCAAAAAGCATTAGAAAAAAATGGACTATCTAAATATCAAATTCAACAATTTATATCTAATGATGGTAAAGAATTATTAATGAATTACGCTAATGTTGATTTAGTAATAGCAATTGGTAGTCATGATTTACAATTAGATGTATTAAAAAACAGCTACAATAAATCTATTACAAGTGGTTATGAATATTTTGATATATATGTTGAATCAGAACAACATATGGATTTTATTAAAAAGATATTAGATAAAAATATTAATTTATATGTTAATGAAAAGATCAAAATGTTAGATGGTATTATTGTCAATGATATCGATGAAGCTATTAGCCAAATAAATTATAATGGTGCTAGATTTGGAGCAGCCATATTTACAGATAATGCTGATAATGCTTCACAGTTTTTAAGAGAGGTTAAAGCACAAATGGTATTAGTTAATACTTCTCCTACCTTTGAAAGAATACTAGATATTAGTTTAAGTGATCTTATAAGAACAAAAACGTTTATTTATCCTATTGAATATAAATTTGATAATACTAAAATTACAATTGATTAAATAGACTTTATAATTAATATAACAAAAAAAAGAACATTAAGTTCTTTTTTAGTTACCTTTATTTATTCTAATTGTATAGCTGCTATTTCCTAAATACATATTAGTTTTATAATCTAAATCACCATTACCATCATAAGTAAATACCATTAATTCAATAGGAGAGACAATTTCATCTAGTTTACCGAGTTCATAAGCGTAGATTTTGATACTGGTAAATAGTGTATCATCTTTTACTTCGTTATCTTCTAGGTGACGATACCAGGCTCCTATTGGTTGATGAATATCATCATACAAATAAAGAAGAAGATAGTCACTAATTTTCATACCATCACTTGGTTTTAAAATCATTTGTTCAACTATATCACCATTAGTCAACTGAAATTTAATGAAATAACCTATTTTATAATTATCAATGTTACTATATTTATCCCAATATTCTTTCCAAACATATTGTGTATAATTATTACTTATTACTTCATTATTAGTTGGAAATACTTGCAACCAGGCAATATCCTTTCTTAATATCCAAGGAGCAGTATATTCTGTTAATAAATTACGTCCATGATCGGCATAATCGTAAAATCCAATTTTTATCGGATTATCATCAGTATATCCAGGGTATACTGGACTTTCCTTATTTATTACTTTTTCATCATCTTGTTTATTTTTAGTTGTGTCATCACTATTTTTATTGGAACAACCAAAAAGAAATAGAGACAAAGTAAATACAACAATTAATAATTTAATATTTTTATTCATATTATCACCACTTATATCTTATCACATTTTTATTATATTTAATTGAAATTTTTGCTATAATATACTTGATGGTGATATGAAAAAAAGCATGATCGCACAGTGTGGAATGAATTGTCAGTTGTGTTATGCGAGTTTTCGTGACAAAAATAAATGTTTGGGATGCCGAAGCAATGATATAAAGAAACCTAATTACTGTTTAAGGCGTATTATTGCTAATTGTGACATGATAAAAAATATAGAATAAGTATGATAGAAAATTTAAAAAATATTGAACATAACGGAATTGATTGGTTTTTACTAAATGAAAGCAAGCGTTGGACTTGTAAAGAGTGTGGAAGTCTTATTTGTGTACATAAAGAAAGTTGTGTGAATTGTAATAGTGAAATAATCTAACTTGGTTAGATTTTTTTGTTATTATGAATAATTTTGGCAATAAATTAAATAATAAATATGAAGGGAGGATAGTTCTATGGATAAGAATGGAATTACTCCGAGAGAAAGTTTAGATATTCATGAAATTATGATGTTTAAGGTTTTATGTGGGATTAAAGCATCAACTTTAAAATCTTTAGTTAAAGATGAAGACCTTAAAAATATATTGGAAAAAGATTATGAAAATACTAAAGAAAGTCTAAAAGAATTAAAGAATCTAATTAAAACATCTTCACTTTTAGATCAATAGAAAGAGGAATTTATATGGCTAGTATAATACAAAATATGGCTGGTTTTGGTGATATGACTGAGAAAATTGTAGCGGAAGATACTTTGGCAATGATTAAGTCGGGAATAAAGATGTATGCCAGTGCTCTATGTGAAGTAAGTTCTTTAGGAGTTAGAGAGATACTACATAAGCATTTGAATACTGCTATTGAAACACATAAAAAGTTAACTGATTTTATGATTGAAAAAGGGTATTACTTTCCTACTAATATAAAAAAACAAATTAATTTAGATATTGAAGAAGCAGAAAAATTTATTAATGGAGAATAAAAAAAGTCACAGTTTGTGACCTTTTTAATTATCTAATTGTCTTTAATCTTTTAATAAAAGATTTACTTTTGACATAAACAATATTTTTAAAATGAACACTATATTCATATGCTCCTATTGTTTTATCAACAAAACTAACTATCCATCCTTCAATATATCTTGATGGTTTAGTAAATGGAAACATATGAGTTTCAATAATATTTTTTTCTTTTAACGAGACCTTAAAATGAATGGTAGAATTTTCTGAAGCAATCATAGGATGAATTCTTTGAAACTTCCAATATTCTTTTTTATCTTCTTCTCCAATGTAAAAGTCATGTAATAGGCCTGAGATTGCGGAAGATTTATAATCTAAATTTAACATTTTGGCAATCTTATAAGAATAATAAGAAACACGTAGTAAATGTTTTAAGCGGGTAGTCCCATGATGGGGAAATCCATTAAGTTTACTAAAGGTATAATCATTTAATATATGATCAACTATTTCTAAATAGTTACTATCTTTGATATTTTTTTTCATCATATCTTCTCCTTGAAACAACCACAATGATTATACTAATATACATTGTGGTTGTCAAATTACAAAAAAAGAAAGCAGAAGCTTTCTTTTCCTTTAGCAATATCTACCGCATGTTATAATTACTAAAAGAATGAATAGAACAAGAACGATAGCATAGCCACTTCCATATCCAGTTCCTTGCATAGTATCCCTCCTTTTTATTTATAGAGTTATTATTGAATATGAATTATTATTAATAAAAAGATAAGTTTGTGGGATTAAATTTTAACATTCTACTAGTTTATTAAATTTTACCCCTTCTGGTTTGATGATTTGTGATAAAGTTTTTTGCTCTAAAACTACATTTTCATTAGATCGGTTATGGTTTGATCTTTTGATTTTGAGTGTGCATCTATTTCTATTATTAGTACTGATATATTATTTTCTTCCTTTTTTCATAGTATTTTATGTTTAAAAAAAAAGATTGTATATGCAGATAACTTTATATCTTGTATAATAAGATGAAGTTTGAAAAAAAAAGAGGCTAATATAGAAGTATTAAAAAGAATAGAAATTAAGAATAATATTAAGGTTTAACATGCTAGAACTGTCAGTATATAAAATGTATAGGTATAATTTTGGATTATGTTACTTTTTTATCTTGAAAAATGAAGTGCGATAGAAGACTATTCCTTATAATAAAGTAAAGAAAATGATATATAATTAAAGAAAAAGAGTATAATTGTGTCTTTATAACAGATTTACAATCTAAAGAATTAAATTATTAGTTAATGAAAAGAATATGATTAATGATATCTGATATAATTTAAAAAAACGAGAATTTTTATAGTTCTCATTTTTTTATAATCCCATATATTTTTTCCATAATAGTATGACTAAATGGAGCTTTATATATATCTTTTGGATTTTCATCTTCAACTGCATATACTACTTGATCAACAATACTTTTTAAATCATGTTGTTCTAGAGCAGTGAAAATCAATTCTTCCCTTACACGGATGTCTTCTCTAATATCTTTAAATATTGAATCTTCATTATCATACTTATTTTCAAGCATTACTTGATTAAATCCAGTATGATATAAACCTGGTTCAATAATTATAACTTTAACATTAGAGTGTAACTGTTTTAATTCCTTGCTAAGAACAATAGCTAAGTTTTTGGTGGCTGCTTTCGTAGAGGAATATATGCCCATCCATTCGATGGGCATTTCAGCTGCTATTGAAGAAAACATAAGAACACGACCTTTGTTATTTTTAATCATTTTTTGAAGAAAGATTTTAGTTAAAGAAATAGTGCCAAAAATATTAACTTCGTAATTTTCTCTTACTCTTTCAATATCAGCTTCAACTATAGAACCTCCATAATTAGTCGCAGCATTATTAATTAAAACATCAATATCTAAATTACTTACTTTATTTCTATCTTCTTCGTTAGTTATATCTAATTTTAAAAATTCAACATTTTTACCGCTTAACTTTTCATCTTGCTTAATTGAAGCTAGCTGTTCTTCATTTGCAACTGTTAGATATACAAAATGACCTCTATCTAATAATTCTAAAGCACTAGCATATCCAATTCCACCTCTTGCGCCTGTTATTAAAATATTCATATTATCACCCTTATTATTATGCTCAATAATTTTTAATTATAATTAAGAATAATTATTATTTGTATTTTGTATATTACTAATGTATAATAAAGGTAATTATATGATAGGAGGTGATATGATGATTTTATTCAGTAAAGATAAAGAAATTATATTTAAAATAACTAATGCTGTATTATTAATATGGCTATTAGGAGCTTTAGTATTTACATGTAATAATATAATTGATCTCCTTGTTAAAGCACCTCAATATACTTATAATGAATATGAATTAGAAAATTGTGGTTATTTAAAAGATGCTGATGGTGGCTATGATCAAAATTCATGCCGTGATGCTTATGACAGATATTTATTAACTGAAAAGAATAATGATTATTATAAGAAGATTAATTTATATACAGCAATTGCTAATGTTGTAATTGTTGGTGGTACAATGTTTTTTATTAATAGAAAAAAAGAAACACCTAAAAAGTAATTGAAAACAAGGTATATTCCTTGTTTTTTTTATTTGTATTTATTTACCCATTTGAACAATACTAAAAATGGGTGATAACATGTTTTATAGATACGAAATTAAGAATGTTGAAGAGGAACAAATTTTATATCTGTTTGTGGATGATAAATATGAATTTGCAGTTTTAAATAACCGCAATGAAACGAGTTTGCATGATAAAATAAAAAAATATATAAAGGACATGAAAATAAGTTTTAATGGTACAAAAGTAGCCTTGGTAGTTGGTGGTATATTAGTTATGGTATTACTAAGCACTAGTCCTAATACTAGTACTAATGGGATGTTTAATAATAATAAATTATCCTCACAAATTATCGGTGAAGAAGTAGTAGATAAAGATGAAACGAATGTAGAAGAAATTCCTACGGTGAGTGAAGAAAAAGGTAATGAAGTAATAACTGAAGAACCTATTAAAGAAGAAGTTACAGTTAAGGAACAGCCTAAAACTATAGCTCCACCTACTGTCAGTGCACCTAAAAAAGAAGAACCAGTTGTTCAAGCCCCTACTGTTCAAGCACCAGTTGTTCAGGAACCTGTCGTTCAAGCCCCTACTGTTCAAGCACCAGTTGTTCAGGAACCTGTCGTTCAAGAGCCTACAGCCCCAGCAGGAACAATGGTCACGGTAGTTAGATCAAGTGGTATAATTTCACAAATTGAACTGGAAGAATATCTAATTGGTGTTGTTGGTGGAGAAATGCCTGCTAGTTTTAATATAGAAGCGTTGAAAGCTCAAGCTGTAGTGGCTAGAACTTATACACTTAAAAGAATTAGTCAAGGAAAAACATTAACTGATACGGAAGCTACTCAAGTATATAAAGATAATACTCAGTTGCAAGCAATGTGGGGTGGTAGTTATAGTACTTATTATAATAAGATAAAAAGTGCTGTTGATTCTACTAAAGGACAATATATAACTTATTATGGAAATTATATTGATGCAGTTTATCATTCAACTAGTAATGGATATACTGAAGATGCTGTTTATGTATGGGGATATAATATACCATATTTAAAGAGTGTGGATAGTCATTGGGATCTAAATGCCAGTACATATTTAAGAACTGTACAAAAAACAGACGCTGAAATATTAAATGTCATGGGAATTAATATAACTAGTGATTCAGTTATTGAAGTATTGGAAAGAAGTAGTAGTAATAGAATTAATAAAATTGAGATTGATGGGAATATATATAGTGGGTTGGATTTATATAAAAAATTGGGGTTAAGATCTCGTGATTTTGATTTTGAAGTAATTAATGGAGTTCTCAATATTACTACTAGGGGATATGGGCACGGAGTAGGAATGAGTCAATATGGTGCTAATGGAATGGCAAACTCTGGTTATAGCTACCAAGACATTATAAATCATTATTATACTAATGTTCAGATAGCAAGCAAATAAATTTTGCTTGTTTTTTTTATTTTAATGTTGTATAATTATTTTAGAATAAAGTAGGTGGTAGTATGTCAAAACTTTTAGTGGTTGGAAGTATGAATATTGACGAAATAGTTATCACCGATAAAATGCCCAAACCTGGACAAACTGTGTTTGGTAAGGAATATAAAATGGTCTCTGGTGGAAAAGGAGCCAATCAAGCTATTGCGGCTGCTCGCCTTGGTGGGGAAGTCGACTTTATAGGTTGCGTTGGTGCCGATCTTGACGGAGATTTTTTGTTAGAAAATTTCAGAAAAAATAATGTTAATTATAAAATGGTTCTTAGAAAAGAAAATGTATTAACTGGTAAAGCTTATATTACTGTTTGTAATGGTGAAAATCAAATTATTGTTATAAGTGGAGCTAATGAGCATGTAACAAAAGAAATGATTAATGTTGATGCAATATTGAATTCACAAATGGTTTTAGTACAATTGGAAGTTCCTTTTGAAACAATTGAATATGTGATTAATATTTGTTATGAACATAAAATACCAGTTATTTTAAATCCAGCTCCGGCAAATAAATTATCAGAAGATCTAATATCAAAAGTAACTTATTTAACACCTAATGAAACAGAAGCAGAACTAATTTTTGGATCTAATGATTATAAATCTTTAGTAAGTAAATATCCAAATAAATTAATTATCACTTTAGGTAGTGAAGGAGCCATTTTTAAAGATGAAAATGGTATTCAAAAAGTAAGTACTATGCCAGCTAAAGTAGTTGACACGACAGGAGCGGGGGATACCTTTAATGGTGCTCTAGCAGTATCTATATTAAATAATAAGACGTTATTAGAGTCTGTTAAGTTTGCAACGCTTGCTGCTACCATTAAAACAACTAAGTTAGGAGCTCAAGAAGGAATGCCTACATTAGAAGGAGTGAAAAAATTTATATGAAAAGATTAGGAATATTAAATAGTGATATAGCATGCATCTTAGCTAATTTAGGACATACTGATAAAATAGCAATCGGTGACTGTGGATTACCTATACCTGATGATGTAGTTAAAATTGATTTGGCTTTAAAGTTTGGAAGTCCTAAATTCATTGAAGTACTTGAAGAAGTATTAAAGGATATGAAAGTAGAAAAAGTAATTTTAGCAAAAGAAATAAAAAAGAATAACCCTAAGGTTTTAGAAGAAATAGGATTATTGATTAATAAAAACGATATTGATAAAGTTGAATATGTAACACATGAAGAATTTAAAGAAAAATTATATGATGTTAAAGCAGTTATTAGAACAGGTGAAGTAACGCCATATGCCAATATTATTTTACAATCTAACGTAATATTTTAGGTGATAAAATGAATGTAAAGATGCAAAACATTAATAAGAGTTTTTTTGGAGTTCCAATATTAAAGAATGTTAACTTTGACTTAAATGAAGGAGAAGTTCATGCTTTAGTAGGAGAAAATGGTGCCGGAAAGTCAACTCTAATGAAGATTCTTACAGGAGTTTATACTAAAGATAGTGGAAAAATAATTATTGATGGAAAAGAAGTAGAAGTAAAAAGTATTAAAGATTCAATGAATTTAAGTATAACTTTTCTACAACAAGAACTTACTACTCTACCATCTATGACAATATGGGAAAATATTTTTCTTGGTAGAGAAATTAAAAATAAATTTGGTTTTCTTGATGTTAAGAAAATGAAAGATATAACTAGAAGAAAATTAAAAGAATTAAGTTTAGATATTGACGAAGATATGCTTGCTGGGGATTTATCGATTGGTAAACAACAGTTAGTTCAAATAGCTTCCTCATTATTATGGAATAAAAAGGTAATTATTTTAGATGAACCAACTTCAGCTTTAACTGATAAAGAAATTAAAATATTATTTGATTTAATTAGAAAGTTAAAGAAAGAAAAAGTATCTTTTATCTATATATCACACCGTTTAGAAGAAATTTTTGAAATATGTGATTCAGTTACAGTTTTACGTGATGGTGAAATAATAGGTAATAAAAATATTGATGAAGTAAAAATTGAAGATGTAATTCAAATGATGGTAGGATATGGAATGGAAGACAGATATCCTATGAGTGAAGCTAGTCTTGGTGAAGTAATTTTAGAAGTAGAAAAATTAACTTTAAATGGATTATTTAAAAATGTAAGTTTTAATTTACATCGTGGTGAAATATTGGGCTTTTCTGGATTAATGGGTTCGGGAAGAACAGAAATAATGCAAACAATATTTGGATTATACAAGAAAACTAGTGGTGTAATTAAGATAAATGGTAAAGAAGAAAAAATTACTAATCCAATGAAAGCAAGGAAATTTGGTATTGCTTATATTACGGAAAATCGTAAGGACGAAGGATTGGTTTTAGATTTTTCAATTGAAGATAATATGATATTGCCTAATTTAAAAGCAATACTTAATCAATTCAAATTGATTGATAATAAAAAAATTCATAATTTAACAAATGAATATATTGAAAAGTTAGCCATTAAAACAGAAAGTTCTAAGAAAGCTGTTCAAATGCTTAGTGGAGGTAATCAACAAAAAGTAGTTGTTGGTAAGTGGTTAACTACTTCTCCACAAATTTTAATTTTGGATGAGCCTACTAGAGGAGTAGATGTTGGAGCTAAATATGAAATATATGAAATAATGCAACAACTTAAAAAAAATGGGGTAGCTATCATTATGATATCGAGTGAATTACCTGAAATAATTGGTATGAGTGATCGAGTTATTGTAATGCATGAAGGAAGACTTCAAGGAGTTGTAAGTAAAGAAGATTTAACTCAAGAAAGAGTTATGACATTAGCTACAGGAGGTAAGTAATTTGGATAATGTGAAAAAATTTGCTAGTAAAAATACTGCCTTAATTGGTTTATTAGTATTAATGATCATTGTTACAATAATTGATACAACATTTATACAAGTAACAAATTTATCTAATGTCTTAAGACAAGTATCCATTAATGGATTAATTGCCTTAGGGATGACTGTAGTAATTCTTATAGGTGGAATTGATTTATCAGTTGGAAGTGTCTTTGGGTTAACAGGAGCTATTTTAGCAGGAATGTTAATGGCTGGTTTTCCACCGGTATTAGCTTTTATAATTGTTTTAGTTCTAGGAGCATTTCTTGGTTCATTAAACGGATTATTAGTTGCTAAAGGAAAATTACAAGCATTTATTGCTACATTAGGAACAATGGCAATCTTTAGAGGAATCTTACAAGTATATACAGATGGAAGACCTATTACAGGATTTGATAGTGATTTCATTGATTATATTGGTAGAGGTTATTTATTGGGTATTCCTGTTCCAACCATTATATTAGTTGTAGCAACTTTAATTATGATATTTATTACCAAAAAAACTGTTTTTGGTAAAGAAATATATGCGGTAGGTGGTAACGAAAGGGCAGCAATTTTATCAGCTATTAATGTTGATAAGGTAAAAATAAAAGTATATGCTCTATCCGGATTATTAACTACTATTTCTGGGGTAATACTACTTTCTAGATTAAATTCAGCTCAGCCAACGGCTGGTACAGCCTATGAAATGGATGCTATTGCAGCTGTTGTATTAGGCGGTACTAGTATGGCTGGTGGTAAAGGTAGAATTACTGGCACATTTATAGGTATTTTGATGATTGGTGTAATTAGTAATGCACTAAACATACTTAGTGTTTCATCTTTCTATCAAAATATTGTTAAAGGGATTGTAATACTTTTGGCGGTTTTAGTAGATCGCAAGAAGTAATTACATAGATAAGAACGGAAGGAGGATGTTATGAAAAAGTTTTTATCGTTTTTAGTTGTTGCCCTATTTGTGGTGACAGCAGTAACAGGTTGCTTTGGGAAAAAGGGTGATGTTACTATAGGAGTATCTATTTCAACTTTAAATAATCCATTTTTCGTAGAATTACGTGATGGAATTAATTCAGAAGCTGATGAATATGGATATGATGTTACAGTCTTAGATGCTCAAGATGATACAGCTACTCAATTAGATCAAATTGATGACTTAATTGCTCAAAAAGTTGATATCATTATAGTTAACCCAGTTGACTCTGATGCAATTACTAGTGCGGTGGAAGCTGCTAATGATGCTGGTATTCCAGTCATCACTGTTGACAGAAGTGCTAACGGTGGTGTCGTTGCTACTCACATAGCTTCAGATAATGTTGCTGGTGGTAAAATGGCTGGGGAATACTTACTTGAATTAGTAGGACAAAACGCAAAAGTAGTTGAACTTCAAGGTGTTCCAGGTGCATCTGCTACAGTAGATCGTGGTGAAGGATTCCATTCAGCTGTAGATGGAAAATTAAACGTTGTTTCAAGTGTAACTGCTAACTTTAATCGTAGTGAAGGATTATCAGTTATGGAAGATTTACTTGAAGCTAATCCAGGCTTAATTGGTGTATTCGCTCACAATGATGAAATGGCACTAGGAGCTATCCAAGCTCTTAAAGCTGCTGGTAGAACAAACGTAGTTGTTGTAGGATTTGATGCTACTGATGATGCTAAGAATGCAGTTAAAGAAGGAACAATGGCTGCTACTGTTGCTCAACAACCTAAGTTAATGGGAACTTTAAGTATTGATTATGCTAAGAAGATTCTTAATGGCGATAAAGTTGACAAATCAGTTCCAGTTGATTTAACTTTAGTTAAATAACAAAAATCGAAAAGTACCTCTTATAGTAAACATGAAAAAGTATTTATGTTATCTTATAAGAAGTACTTTTTTTTGATAAAAAAGAATAAGGAATGTAAACGCAAATAATTGCCATCAATCCGAAATAATTATATTAATTTATATAATTAATGGTTATTAATTACTCTTTTGATTTCTTCATAGATTAATATGAAAGGAGTAATGAATTATGTTTTTAGGACCTTTCCTATTAGGAGGAATCACTGGTGTTGCAGTAGCTCCATGGTTCTATGGGTATCGTGGTTATCCATTACGTTACTATCCATATAGAAGATATTATTGGTAAAATAAAAGTCGCATTTCTGCGACTTTTTCTATTATATTAAATTTTACTTATTCTTCAATTTCTGCTTTTATATCTTTCTCGCCTATTGAAAGAGCAAGATTAAGAATAATCCCTACAACAGCAGTTGTTGCTAAAGCAGGAAGTTCAGTTCCGAATATAGGTATCGTTCCACCATCAAAGTTAAAACTACCCCCTAAACCTATTATTAGTATTACTGCAATAACAGCTAAACTTTTAGAATTAAACATGTCAACTTTTCTATCCATCATTATTGTTATTCCTTGAGCTGCAATAACACCGAATAAATATATAGAAAGTCCTCCAATAACTGAAGCAGGTATAGAATAAACTATGTTAATTAAAGGAGTAAAACATGAAATAATCATAGTTATAATAGATGCTGCAATTAGTACAGCTACAGAGAAATTCCTTGATATTACCATTGCACTAATATTTTCTCCATAATTAGTACCAGCAGGTCCTCCTATAGAACCTGATACAATATCTCCAATTCCGTCTCCAATTAAGGCTTATTCCACATTTATGGATTCAGAATTATATAATTTCTTATAAATATCTGATGTTTGTATTAACTCATTATGTGTTCCCTTTGCTTTGACTATTCCACCATCAATTAGAATTATTTCATCAGCATCCATTATTGTTGATAGACGATGAGCAATAGTAATAATTGTATGATTTTTAGCTAATTCATCAATTGTTTTTTTGACATAATCTTGTGATTCGTTATCTAAAGCACTTGTAGCTTCGTCAAATAATATAATTTTTGAATCTTTAGCTAAAGCTCTAGCAATAGCAATTCTTTGCTTTTGACCACCCGATAAATTAACGCCACCTTCACCAATAACAGTATTATATTTTTTAGGTAAAGACATAATATAATCATGAATATATGCTTTTTCACATAACTCTTTAATATCACTAATTTTTATTTTAGGATTAATCATTTCAAAGTTTTCTTTAATTGTTTTATTAAATAGATAAGGTTCTTGTCTAATAACAGCAATATGTTTTCTTAAACTTTCTTCACTAAAATCTTCTATTTTAATATTATCAATTAATATTTCGCCACTTTTAATAGGAAAGAATCTTAATAATAAATTGAAGATTGTTGATTTACCCATACCACTTTTACCAACAATAGCAATTTTCTTACCTGTTTCAATCTTTAGGTTTAACTTCTTTAAAGTACTTTTTTCATTTGGATAAGCAAATACCACATTTTTAAATTCAATGGTACCAATAATCTTATCAATTTGAAGTTTACCAAATGACTCATCGTTATATAATTTATTATCTAATATTTCAGATATACGTGTTAATGATGTAATAATCTTTTGATAACTTATACTGAATTGTGAAAATTCACTTACTACATCATAGATACGATAAATATACATTTCGAACATAATGAATACTGCAAAAACAATTTGGCCTTTAACAAATAAGTATCCACAGGTTGCTAATATTAAAAATTCCATAATAACATAAATAAATTCAATTATTGTATAATAAATAGTCTCAGTATTTCTTATTTTTAATTGTTTTTCAAATACAGTATCAATATTATTATTTGTGTATTTTTCAATAATTTTTCTTATACCTAAACCTTTTATTTCTCTAATACCAGTTAGTGATTGATTTGCTTCTTTAATATATTTATCACTTTCTTCTTTTATTTCTTTATATGTTTTTTTAATTTTTGGGCGATAGTAATCAGTTAAAATATAAGTTAAAATAGCAAATACTAACATCTCAATAGCCAGTATCCAATTGATAGAAAATGAGATAATAATGACAATAATACCTGTTATTAATCTAGCTGTTAATCTAATTAATCTACCTAGTAGTTCAATTATTCTATCAGGATCAGTATAAACACGATTAACAAATTCTCCAACTCCATGATCTTCGTACGCAACGGCTGGTAATTTAAGTATTTTAGAATATAAATCTTTACTTACTTTTTGCATAAAATTTAATTCTAATTTATTATTTAACAAGTTATTTGGTAGTTGCATACTTATATCAAGGAATAATGATAGACCGCCCCACATTGCTAGGTATAGTATAAAGTTATTAAAGTGTTTAAGTGTTAACTCTTCTATGGCGATACCCCATAAATATGGAAATAATAGTCCTCTAAAGCATAATAAAAAGGTAAGAATAATAAATAATATTAAATTCTTAGTATCTTTTTCAAAATATCTCTTTAGAGATTTCAATAATTTTAATAATTTCATGGTATCACATCCACATACATTATAACTTTATTAAAACACTTTGTCAACATAAAAAGGTTGACAATTGACTTTGAACCTGTTTTATAATAAAATAAATATATTGGAGGTAACTATGAATAGTATAATAAAGAGTATTTTAGTAGTAGTAATACTAGTATTTATATCACTAGTTGCGACAAGCTCTAATAAAATGGAAGAAAAAACAATTGATAAAAAAATTGTTAGAGAAGAAGCAAGTTCTAATTATGCAATTCCAGAAGAAGAACCTACTTTAGTTGAAGAACCAATGACGGAGGTTGAGACTGTCCAATATTTTAATACAGTTGAAGAAGAAGTTAATGAATATGTTAATTTTGATAATTTTGATAATGTTAAAGATAAATTAAATGATTTATTTATATCAACAGTTGATTTTGTCTTCTATGGTAAAGAGATTAATGGAGTAACTTTTAATGATTTAACTGAAGAAACAAAAAATCAAATTTTAATAATATTAGAACGCATTGATAATGCTATTGAATTTAAGCAACCTGGATATAAAGTTATTGTTAAAGATAAAAGTTCTGAATTATATGATAATGTTAGTGAAAAGATAAAAGAAGGATTAAATTATACTGATAATTTTCTAGAGGAAAAAATTGGTGAAGAAAGATACCAAGGTATTAAAGATGCTACTAAAGAATTTGGTAGTGATGTAAAAGACATTACTATTGATGCTTTTAATGATAGTAAAGAGATAGTGGAAAAAGGTTTTGGTTATTTAAAAGGTTGGTATGAAGATGTGAGAGATAATTAATCTCTCTTTTATTTTAATTATAAGTTGTATTTTATGGAAAAATATGGTAATATTTATTTGTACATTATACACATATGAGGTGGAGTAAAAAAATGATATACTTTGTAATTTGCGATGATGATAAAGATGTATGTGAAAGAGTAAAAAATATTATCACGAAAGTTATGATGAAAAATAAACAAGTTTATAGTACCTTCATCTTTTACGATTATGATAATAAATTTTTAGAGTTCATAAAAAAAGAAATTAGACTTGTTATTTATATCTTAGATATCGTTACCCCTTCAAGATCGGGTATTGATATAGCTAGAATTATAAGAAAAAATGATGTTGAAAGTGTTATTATTTTTTTAACTGGTCATGAAGAACTTGGACCAACTATTTTAAAAAAAGAACTATTATTTCTTTCTTTTATAAATAAATTTGATCAAGCAAACGAAATGCTAGTAAACTCAATTGAAAAAGCACTTGATATATTGAACATTAAAAAAGTATTAAAATTTGAAGAAAAAAGTATTATATATACTATTTCTTTAAATGATATTTTATATATAAAGCATGATAATTCACAGAGAAAAAGTATTATAAAAACTTCTAATAATGAATATTCTACGTACCGATCATTAGTGGTGCTTATGAATATGCTAGATGGCAGATTTATCAAAATGCACCGTTCTTGTATAGTTAATATGAATAGAGTTAGTATGATAAATAAAAAAGAAAAAATAGTAACTTTTGACACTAATGAGAGTATCGATTTTTTATCTTTAAAGTATCTTAAGGAGATGAAGTAATATGTTAGCTGGAATATTAGGATCAGGTGCCCTAAGTGTGGCAATTATGTATGTTTGGTTTGTTTTATATGGAGAAAAAATAGATTTTAGAAAACCGCGAATATATATAATTTATGCATCATTATCAATTGGATTAATTCTCAATTATTTTTATAGTACTATGGCTTTAAAAGTAACAACGGCAATTATTCTGTTAGGTATTTTTAATTGGCTATTATTTAGAAAAAATTTAAGAGCAGTAGTTATATCAACAATTTTAACTGAGGCAATTGTTTTTACTGCTGAAACCATTTTTTCCTTAATTGTAATCATAAGTATTCCTAAAGCTGATTTTAAAACGATCATGGAAAGTTATTTTGGGGTGTTATTTACTAATGTAATAATTTCCTTTATTATTATTTTTATAATTCAATTTAATTTTGTTAAAAGGCTTTACAATAAATTATTGAAATCAACCAATAAAATTAAGGTAAAGCAATTAACAATAATTGTTTTGTTTTTAGTAATGAGTTATAATCTAATCTTTTTTAATACATATAATCAAAGTAACTTTTTAACAGTAATGATTATTAATACTTCTTTAATTGTTATCTATTCAATAATTACTTTTAAAATGATAAAGAATAATAATAATTACTTGGATATTAGTTCAAAGTATGGTACAGCCCTAGATTGTTTAAAAGAATATGAAACAATGCTAGATCAATACAAGGTATGCAACCACGAAAATAAAAATCAATTATTAACAATAAGAAGTATGATTGTTAAAAAAGAAAAAAGTATACCAAAGTATATTGATTCAGTAATTAATGAAAAAATTGAAGATGATGAAAAATTAATGTTCGAAACTACTATTATTCCTGAAGGTGGTTTAAGGGCTATTATTTATTCTAAGATTTTATATATGAAGAAAAATAATATTAATTTTTTCATCAATGTGGACAAAAAAATTAGGACAGTTGATTTTATTGGGTTAGGTGATAAACTAGCATATGATGTCTGTAGAATAGTATCTGTTTATTTGGATAATGCTATTGATGCTGTATTACCTAATAAAGACGGTAGTATATCTATAGAATTTTATATTGATGACAAATGTTTATGTATTGCTATATCAAATACGTTTACAACAATTAATTTGGATAGAATAGATGAAATGGGATATACAACTAAAAATGATGGTCATGGATATGGTTTACCACTTGTAAAAGAAATTCTTATTAAAAATAGTAGTATTTTAAAAAACGAAAGAAAAATAACTAATGATGTTTTTACTCAAATATTAAGAATAAAGATAAATTGAAAAGCAACCATGTGGTTGCTTTTTTTTGCTTAGTTACTTAATCATGAATTCAGGCATTTCTTCTTCATCCCAGAATAGTACAAAACAAGCAGTACTATATCCATTTGCAGCCCAAAGACCTAAAGTACCTAAAAAACCTGCAACTAGACTAATCATCACTAACCTCCTTTCTAACGCTTTTGTAATTATTATAAGGTAATTTAAATATTTTATATGCTAAAGGTGCGGTTATAAGTGCTTGAATTATTAGGGAAAAAATTAAACAGTTTATTATAAAAATATTATCTATTATAAAAACTAAACGGGTATATGTAATAGCGACTATAGTGGTAATAATTTTATATATTTTCCTTCTTTTAATACTGACAATTGGTCTTTTTTTTGTATCTGCGGGACTGTTTTTAAATAATAATACAATGCATGTTAGACATATTATTAATTTTATATAATCATCTATTTCAATAATAGTACAAAGATATGGAATTAAGATAAAAACAATAGTAGATGTTAATAAGCAAACCCAAGTCTTCGAGGCATGTAGCCCAAATGAGGGAATTCTAATTAAGTTATAAATTATGATAAAAATTATTAATTCTTGAAATAAATTTAAAAAATAAGCTAGGCTAGAAATAATTATAAATTTGCTTATTAATAAATAGATAGAGGCAAAACCATAACGTATTTTTTCAAGTTCCTTTTTAGAATAATGTTTGTTTTTAATGATAAAATTCATTGAATTATTGATAATAAATTCTTTCATATTATCACCTTAAGATAATATTAACATATTTGTATTGCAAAAAGTGAAATTTTGCATATTATATCCTTCTTATTGTTTGAATATATATTATGATCCTTAATATAATTAAAAAAATGAATTTATACAAAATTTTGTCGAACTTTGAAGGTTCGAATTTCTTGAAAAAATGTTTCTATTAATAGATAATTATATTGTAAGCAATTACTAGAATGGAGATTTGAGATGAGAGGTAAAGTTAAATGGTTTAATAATGAAAAGGGGTTCGGGTTTATTGAATATAAGGAGGGAGAAGATATTTTTATTCATTATTCTTCTATTCTTTCGGAAGGTTATAAAACCTTAGTAGAAGGTCAATATGTAGAATTTGAATTAGTTAGAACTGATAAAGGTCTACAAGCTAAAAATGTTGTTGAAATCAAAACGGCTCTCGTGTAGTCGTTTTTTTTATTAAATAAATTTTTATAAAATCTTTGTGTTAGAGATTATCCGTGATATAATTGTTATAGGAGGATTGATTATATGAAATTTAATATTCGTGGTAACAAGGTAACTATTACTGAACCAATTAAAAATTATATTGAAGAGAAGATTGGCAAGTTAGATAAGTATTTCGAAAATCCGGACAATATTACTGCTAATATACTCATTAAAGTAAATGGCAGGGAACAAGTTATTGAAGTGACAATTCCTGTTAGTAAATTAATACTAAGGGGAGAGGAAAAACATAGTGATTTATATGCTGCTATTGATTTAGTATCTGATAAATTAGAAAGACAACTTCATAAGAGTAAAAAAAGAATGAAAACTAAAGGTAATAATAAAACCTTAGGTTTTAGATTTGATTATGAAGCTAATGTCGAAGAAGAAAAAGATGTTATTGTTAAAAGAAAAACAATTGAAATGAAACCAATGAGTGAAGAGGAAGCTATTTTACAGATGAATCTACTAGATCATGAATTCTTTATTTATAATGATTCTAAGACTGGTGAAATTAGTGTGTTATATCGCAGAAAAGATGGTAACTACGGCATAATCACTACGAAGTAATGTTTTTCAAAACGAACAATAATTTTACTTTAATTTTTAATGTTTTTTTGATAAAATGTTATATAGAGTGAAAGGAAGATAGACACAATGAAATTTTTAAAAAGAATATTTGATCATGAATACAAAGAATTAGAAAAGTTCAAAGTGATTGCTGATCAGATATTAGCTCTAGATGATGAAATAAGTAAATATACTGATGAAGAGCTAAAAGCTAAAACAGTAGAATTTAGAGAAAGACTAAAAAATGGGGAAACAATTGAAGATGTCTTAGTTGAAGCTTTTGCTGTAGTTAGAGAAACAGCCTATCGTGTTGTAGGGGAAAAGGCTTTTTATGTCCAAATATTAGGTGCGATAGCATTACATTATGGTAATATTGCGGAACTAAAGACTGGTGAAGGAAAAACATTGATGGCAACAATGCCAGCATATTTAAATACTTTAACTGGTGATGGTGTACATATTATAACTGTCAATGAGTATTTGGCCAGTAGAGATTCAGGACATTATGTAGGAGATGTTTACCGTTTCTTAGGTCTAACGGTAGGGGTAAATTATAGAGAACTTACTCATACTGAAAAACAAGCTGCTTATGCTTGTGACATTATGTATTCAACTAATAGTGAAATAGGATTTGACTATTTAAGAGATAACATGGTTGTAAGAGCTAGTGATAGAGTTCAAAGACCTTTAAACTTTGTTATTGTCGATGAAGTTGACTCAGTATTAATAGATGAAGCAAGAACACCACTTATTATTTCTGGTGGTTCAATGAGATCGGCTAATCTATATGTACAAACTGATCATTTTGCTAAGAATTTAAAAGAAAATAATGGTTATATCTATGATGAAAAAACCAAAGCTGTAACTCTTGATGCTGAAGGTATTGCTAAAGCTGAAAAGATGTTTGGATTAGATAATTTATATGATATTAAAAACACTATTATTGTTCATTATATTAATCAAGCTTTAAAAGCTAATTATGCAATGAAATTAGATGTTGATTACGTTGTTGAAGATGGAAAAGTAGTTATCGTTGATCCATTCACAGGACGTTTGATGCATGGTAGAGCTTATTCTGATGGGCTACATCAAGCAATAGAAGCTAAAGAAGGAGTTGAAATTCAACAAGAAACAAAGACTTTAGCTACTATTACTTTTCAAAATTTATTTAGAATGTACAAGAAGTTATCTGGTATGACTGGTACTGCTAAAACTGAAGAAGAAGAATTTAGGGATATTTATAACATGTATGTTATTACGATTCCTACTAATAAACCAATTCAAAGAAAAGATTTTGGCGATTTGATATTTGCTACTAAAAAAGGTAAATATAAAGCTATAATCAATGAAATAAAAGAAAGACATGCAACTGGACAACCAATCTTAGTTGGTACAGTAGCAGTTGAAACTAGTGAATTAATTAGTTCGATGCTTAAGAAAATCAATATTCCACACGAAGTATTAAATGCTAAGAATCATGCTCGTGAAGCGGAAATGATTACTAAAGCTGGTCAAATGGGAGCAGTTACCATTGCTACTAATATGGCTGGGCGTGGAGCGGATATTAAACTAGGTGAAGGTGTAAAGGAACTTGGTGGACTTGCTGTTATTGGAACAGAAAGACATGAATCTAGACGTATAGATAACCAATTAAGAGGTCGTTCTGGACGTCAAGGTGACCCAGGATTCTCACAATTCTGTGTATCATTTGAAGATGATTTGATGGTTCGCTTTGGTACTGATCGTGCTAAAAACTTATTGCAAAGAGTTGGCTTTGATGGTGATATGTCAATTCGTAATAAAATGATTTCTGCAAGTATTGAATCAGCTCAAAAGAGAGTTGAAGGTAATAACTTTGATATCAGAAAAACTTTATTACAATATGATGATGTTATTAATCAACAAAGAGAAATAATTTATGATAAGCGAAATGAAGTATTGGATAATGAATCTATTCATGATACTGTACTAGAAATGTTTAAAAATTATATTTCAAGTTTAGTTTTAGGTCATGTAGCAATTGAAGGTTCATTAGGGTATAATGATGTCAAGGAAATATTAGAACCAGTCAATGAATTATTAAAGAAAGATATTAATTTAGATGACTTAAAAGATAAAAAAGATGAGGAATTAATCGAAATAATTTATAAGAAAATTGAAAAAGAATTTAATGATAAATTAAAAGGTATTCCTGAAGAAATTAAAAATGAATTTGAAAAAGCTATTTACTTAAGAGTAATCGACACTTATTGGATGGAACACATTAATACAATGTCATCCTTAAGAGAAGGTATACATTTAAGAGGATATGCCCAAGAAGATCCATTAAGAGCTTATACTAATGAAGGTTTTGAATTGTTTGATGATTTAATAAGTAATATTGAAAAACAAGCAACTATTTATTTAATGAAAGCTGAAATAAGACAAAACACTGAAAGAGAACAAGTACTTAAGGGTGAGGCTGTAACTGATTCAACTAAGGTTAAAAAAAGAGAACCTAAAAAAGCTATAAAAGTGGGACGTAATGAATTATGCCCATGTGGTAGTGGAAAAAAATATAAACAATGTTGTGGAAAGTAGGAAAGATTTATGAATGAAAATAAAAAAATAATGATCGTGGGTATTTTTATTGCAGTAGTAGCTTTGATTATACCAATTGTTTCTTATGTTAATAATAAGAAAACAGAAGAAGTAATGGATAAGTTTTATACAGCTTTTGAAAAGGCAGAAAAAAATATGATATATGTAGGAAGAGATACTTGTAGTTATTGTCAACTTTTCTCACCTGAGTTAAAAGATTTTGACACACTTTATGATATTGACTACACATATATTAATACAGATGAAATTAGCTCTACTCAATTAGATGAAATATTTAAAAAATTAGGTATTAATGCTTCAGAATTTGGTACTCCTTATGTTGCAATAGTGCAAGATGGAAAAGTAGTTGATAAGAATCAAGGATTTATGCCAGAAGATACATTATTTACATTCTTACAAAAGAATGAATTAATTGATGCTTCTGCTAAAGCTCCGTTAAATTATATTAGTTATGATGATTATAAAAATTTACTAAATAGTAATACTAAGGAAGTAATTGTATTCGGTCAAATGGGCTGCAGCGCATGTGAATCAGCTCGTCCAAGTCTATTTGCAATAGCAAAAGAATACAATGTTAAAATTAATTACTTTAACTTATCATATTTAAAAGAAGAACAAAGTGAAGAATTTGGTAATTCATTAGCATTCCTTAATGAAAATGAATGGGGAACTCCTTTAATGGTAGTTGTCGAAAATAAAAAAGTTGTAGCAAATGTTAATGGTGCTGATACTAAAGAAAACTATGTTAAATTCTTAAAAGACAATGGTTTCATTAAATAGAGTTAGGGGGTAATTTATGAGAACTCCATTATATGCTAAAGTAAAAGAATTTAAAAGAAAATATCCTTGGACTATTAGTTGGAGATTATGGCAACATTGTAAAATTGTTGATATGCATCTAAATCCAGGGGAAGTAGTAAAATTTGCTTTTGCAGCTCAAAAAAATGATAACCCTTTTGATATTATTTCAACTTATGTTATTGCTTTAACTAATAAAAGAATTTTATTAGGTCAGAAAAGATTATTATTTGGATATTTTTATACCGCTATTACTCCAGATATGTTTAATGACTTGAATTTAAAAATGGGTCTTATTTGGGGAAATGTTAATATTGATACAGTAAAAGAAGTTGTTATATTATCTCATATTCAAAGAGAAGCGTTAACTGAAATTGAAACAGAAATTACTGAATATATGATGCGTGAAAAGAAAAAATATCCTAAATTAGGAGATAAATAAAAAGGAAAGAAAATTCTTTCCTTTTTTAGCACTTGAAAAAGTTTGAATTTTTATATATAATTTATATATAGTCTACGGAGGTAAAAATGAAAAAATTATTTTTGTTATTAGTCTTTTTATTCTTAGTTTACTTTGCAATACAATTTGCATTTAATTATTTTGGTAATGGTCATGAGATTTCTTATGATTTAAAAGATGGAGATACTACTATTTTAGTCAATGAAAAATACGTTACCAATTATAAAGATGAAATAAGTAATTATTATTTTAATGTTACTGTTAATGATAAGATTTTCTCTTTTCAAACATTCCATGATTTCAATAGAAATGGGTATGTTTTGAAAGAAGTAAAATACTATAACGATGATGAATACGATTGTATTTTACCAATATTTAAAGGTAATACTATTTTGTTTGACGTTATGTGCTTAAAGGATGATTTAATTACTTATTACCATAATATTCATGGTAATGAAGGCTTAAATAAATTTGTTAATGATATACCATTAGAAAGCTATAAAGTAAGTGCTTGGAACGATTCTAAAGAATCATCTATATCTGAGGGAACAATAAATTTATATAAGGATAATATGATTAAGGATCACTTTATTGGTGTTACATATTATCGTGGTATATACACAATTAATAAAAATAACACTAAAGGAATTTTTGATTTAGGAATGTTTGTAAATGATGCATATCAAAGAAAAGTTGAAGGTTATGTTAATAATTATTATGTTACTGCTAACTATGATAACGTTGATACTATTTCTAAATTCTATTATACTGATATAAAAGCAAATAAACTTAACTCTATTCAAACTTATTATGAAATATCTTTCAATAGTTATATACAAGGAACAGTTGATGATTCGTTATATTTATTTGATATTGATCATGGTATTCAATATGAAATTAATACAGCTAAGGGAAGTATTTTAGAAGTAGGTAATAAAGATACTAAGATAAGACATTTAGACAAAGGAAAATGGGTAAAAGTAACAGTTGACGATATATTAAAATATAAACCATTATTTACTTATGATGATTATTCTAATACTAATTATGCTAGAGCGGATAAAGAAGGCAATAAATTATCTGGTTACTATTATTTCTATAAAAAAGTTGATGATCATTATGAAGTATATCGTGCTAATATACAAAATGAAAAGGTGTTAACATATTTATTTGATACTAAAAATATTGATAGAATTGTTTATGTAAAAGATTATATATATTTTATAGATGGCAATGACTTAAAGTATTTTAGTGATCAAACAGGTGTTAAAACATTATTAACAAATAGTGAATATGAATTTAATAAGAATTTATCATTTAATGTATTGGAAGCTAAATAAAAAAACTATATTAATTATAGTTTTTTTTATTTCTTCTTAATAATTTAAATCTAGGAGCTTTTTTAATTATTGATCTAATATTAGGAAAAGCTGCGAAAATACGTTTAAATAAGTATGATTTTTCGATTAATATTCGCATAACTTTTTCATTTATTTCACCTGTATGATCTTTTTTAATATTAATAACAGTCATTTTAATTTTATTAATTATATTGACTGAGATAATTATATCTAAAGTAAATATTCCTAAGAAGAATCCAAAAAGGATTGCTCTAATAAGATCAGGCATATTATAGATAAAGTCTGAAATAAAGATATTAACATATTTAATTAAAAGAATACTTAATATACCAAATTCAACGGAGTTAAGAAGACATACTCTACCATTTATATTAAAAGGTAAATCACTATAGTCCCACCATCTTGCTTTAAATATTTTTTCCATTAAATAGCTAGTGATATATTCTATTACTGTGCAAACAAATACTGATACTATAAATAAAGCAAATAGATCGTGATGATAGGATTTAAGTAATACAATCATTACTAAAGCACCAACACCATATATTGGGCAATATGGACCAATTAGGAATCCTCTATTTACTATTTCCCTTTTTGTTATAGCTGTGTAAATAGTTTCGATAACCCATCCAATAATAGAATAGGCTAAAAAGAGTAAAAAATAAATCATAAAGCTATGCATATACTTCCTCATTTCAAATCTTTAAACATTATATCATAAAAAGGTAGTGTTATGCTATAATATGTTTAGGTGGTAATATGAAAAGAGCAATTGTTCTTTCAGGTGGTGGAGCTAAAGGTGCATATCAAATAGGTGTATGGCGAGCCCTAAGAAAATTAGAAATTAATTATGACATTGTGACGGGAACTTCTATTGGGGCAATTAATGGTTTAATGATGGTTCAGAAAGAGTTTTGGAAAACTTATTTTTTATGGTCAAATATTACCTTTGATTCTTTGTATGATACTCCTTTTCCAAAAAAACATGATACGCTTGGTGAATTAGTGGGAGTTTATAAAAAGTATGCAAGTCAATTTATAAAAAATGGTGGTGCAAAAACTGATAAAATGGCTTTATTTATTGATAGAATCTTTAATGAAAAAAAATTTTATCGTTCAAAAATTAATTACGGACTAGTTACGTTTAATCTTTCAACTTTAAAACCGGTTATGATGACAAAAGAAAAATTAAAAGGAAAAAATATAAGAGACTATGCTTTAGCCTCAGGAACGTGTTATCCTGCTTTAAAAAAGACTGATATAGATAATGAAAAATACATTGATGGTGGATATTATGATAACATGCCTATTAATCTAGCTATTGATTTAGGTGCTACAGAGATAATTGCTGTTGATTTAAAAGCACCAGGAATTACTAAGAAATGTAAAGCAGATATTGATATAACTTATATAAAGCCGCGCAATAAGATAGGTTCAGTCCTAGTATTTGATAAAATATTGGCTAGAAAAGCATTAAAATATGGTTATAATGATACGATGAAAGTGTATAAACAACTAGATGGTAATAAATATACTTTTAAGAAAAATCATTTGGAAAAGAATTATTTAGCTTTAAATAATAAGTTTCTTGATACTTGTGAAAAATTTTTAGCTAGCAAAAAATCTATTGGAGTATTTAAAGTACCAATTTTCAATAAAGTAATTAATCACATTAGTAAAAGTGAAGGTATGAAAGTACTAAATGATAATTTAGAATATTTAGGTAAGGTATATGAAATTGATGATACTATGATTTATGGCATTAATAGGTATAACAGAATATTAAAAACAAAATTAATGGATTCAGAATCAATCAGTTTGGAATATATTAATAAAAAGATAAAATGTAAAGATTTTAAAGAGTTATTTAATAGTAAAGCTATTATTAAATATATCTATAATTTAATGAGCGATTATAGTAATCAAAAAGAATTGCTTAGATTAGCGTATATATTTCCTAAAGAATTCATAGCTTCTTTATATCTATTCGTTATTAATTAAAACTAGATTATCTAGTTTTTTTGTGTTATAATTCTTCTAGGTGATAAATATGTATAAACGATGGTACCTGATTATTTAATATTAATTAGGAGGAGATAAAATGGAAAAGAAAAATATATTAACTGGTGATCGTCCAACGGGAAGATTACATTTAGGACATTATTTTGGATCATTAAAAAATAGAGTTGAACTGCAAGATAAATATAATACTTATGTAATTATTGCGGATGTTCAAGCTTTGACTGATAATTTCAATGCCCCTGAAAAAGTAAGAAATAATATTAGAGAAGTTGCAATTGATAATTTATCAGTGGGAATTGACCCAGAGAAATCAGTTATTTTTATTCAATCAATGATACCTGAAATTGCGGAATTAACGGTGTTCTATTCAAATTTAGTAACTATTTCTAGATTATATCGCAACCCTACTGTAAAAAGCGAAATAAGTCAAAAGAAAGGCTTATTTGGGGCTAAAGGAGAAGGGGTTACTTATGGCTTCTTAGGTTATCCAGTAAGTCAAGCTGCGGATATAACTGCTTTTGATGGGGCATTAGTCACAGTAGGGGAAGATCAATTACCTGTTTTAGAGCAAACTAGAGAAATTGTAAGAAAATTTAATAGTACTTATGGTGATACTTTAATTGAACCAGAACATTTATTAAGTTCTAGTCCAAGAATTAAAGGATTAGATGGTAATGAAAAAATGGGTAAGAGTTTAGGTAATGCTATTTATTTAGCAGATACTCCTGAAGAAATAAGTGCTAAGGTTATGAATGCTGTAACGGATAAAAATAAGATTAAAAAAGATGATCCTGCTAATCCTGATGTATGTATGGTATATTACTATCATAAATTGCTTAGCAAGGACAATTTAGAAACAATTACAGATGAATGCAAAAATGGATCTAGAGGATGTGTGAATTGTAAGAAAGAACTTATTGCTAATATGATAGAGTTCTTAAAACCAATTCAAGAGAAAAGAAAGTACTATGAAGAACATCCTGAAATAGTTAACAAGATACTAATTGAAGGTACAGAAAAAGCTAGAAAGAAAGCTTCTGAAGTAATGAAAAGAGTTAAAAAGAATATGAAAATTGATTATTTTGAATAATCAATTTTTTATATTGCTAAATAAATTAATAATATAAAGTAACATTTTCCTTAAATATAGTTATTTTACGTAAATACTGTCAAGGAAAAATATATTATTTTTTTAGTTATAAAGTAATCATATAAAAAATATTATTTAAGTTATTAATAATAACCCTTTTGAATAAAATAATAGTTTTTTTCATAAAATGATGTGAGGTGGATATATGAAAAATGCTATAAATTATTTTTATAATTTAGTAACTTATGATATTCACCAAATAGGGAAAACACACTATTTTACGATTGATGATGCTTCATATGTTCTAATGCCATATGATAGATTAATTGGCGACATAAATAGTTTGTATGAAATAAGTACAAATTTATTTCGCAGAAATATTTATTGTCATCAAATTATAATGAGTAATAGACGAGAGTTAGTTACTAATATTAATGGCGAACAATATATTTTACTTAGAATATATATAAATAATAATGATAAAATTAGTATTGATGATATCTTATATTTTAATTTTATTGAAGTAGGCAATCAGTATGAATCATTAAAAAAAGATAATTGGTATACTTTATGGACAAGAAAGATTGATTATTATGAAGATCAAGTTAGAGAATTTGGTAAAAAATATCCTTTAATAAGAGAAAGCTTTAGTTATTTTGTAGGAATAACAGAAACAGGAATAATATTGTTACAAAATGCCGAAACTAATAAAAATCCATTAGTTATTGCTCATAAGAGAATTAAATATACTACTACTTATTTTGAACTTTATAATCCCCTTAATTTTGTAGTAGATTGTAAAGCTAGAAATATAAGTGAATATTTAGAAGATTTATATATAAACGATAAAATAACTATTGAAGAAATAAAAAACTATTTAAGCTATAGTAACTTAAATAGTAATGAGTTATATTTATTTTTTGTTAGATTATTTTATCCATCTTTTTATTTTGATGTATATGATGATATTATTTTAAATCAAAAAGAAGATGATGAACTGAAAGAAGTAATTAAAAAAATTCCAAAATATGAAAGTTTACTTAAAGAAATGTATCTTTTCCTTAAGAATTATATTTCTTTACCTGATATTGAATGGATAATAAAAATATAGGCTTAGCCTATATTTATTACTTGTGTTACGTCTGGGACTTCTTCAATAATTGCGGCTTCAATACCGCTTTTTAATGTTAAGTCCAACATATGACAGTTTGCACATGCACCAGTCATTCTTATGTACACAATATTATCTTCATAACTAACAAACTCAACGTTACCGCCATCGTTCATTAAGAAAGGTCTTAATCGATCGATTATTTCCTTAATTTTTAATTCATCATTGCTCATTCTATCACCAAAATCATTATACAATAATTTAATAATTAAGTAAACACTTTTTCTTTTAAACATAATATGTTATAATCTATTACATAGAGGTGTAAAATATGACTATATATAAGAAAGGAAAGATAGTAAAAGCAGCTGTCACAGGAATAGAAAATTATGGTATTTTTGTATCGTTAGATGAATACTATAGTGGACTTATTCATATTTCAGAAATATCACATGGTTATGTAAAAGACATAACAGATTTTGTGAATATTGGTGATATCATTGATGTAGAAGTTTTAGATGTTGATGAAGAATTATGTCAATTAAAGTTAAGTATTAAAAACATTAATTATAAAAGAAATAACAATAATATTAAAAGAAAGGTAATAAAAGAAACGAGTTTAGGATTCAAAACATTGGCCTATAAGTTGCCTATATGGATTGACGAAAATTTGCAAAAAATAAAAAACTAGGATATATTGTATTGACAAACAAAATTATAAATGTTATATTTAAATACGTCCAAAGCTTTTGGGGGATTAGCTCAGTTGGTTAGAGCACCTGCCTTACAAGCAGGGGGTCGTAGGTTCGAGTCCTACATCCCCCACCATCTTATGCCGAAATAGCTCAATTGGTAGAGCAACTGACTTGTAATCAGTAGGTTGTGGGTTCAAGTCCTATTTTCGGCACCACGCGGAGGGGTAGCGAAGTGGCTAAACGCGGCAGACTGTAAATCTGTTCCTTAGGGTTCGATGGTTCAAATCCGTCCCCCTCCACCACTTTATAAGATTGCCTCGTAGCCAAGCGGTAAGGCACCACACTTTGACTGTGGCATGCGCTAGTTCGAATCTAGCTGAGGCAGCCATATAATTTGTCCTGTTAGCTCAGCCGGTAGAGCATTTGACTTTTAATCAAAGGGTCACAAGTTCGAATCTTGTACAGGACACCATTTTAAAAATAAAAAGAACTATTAATAGTTCTTTTTTTCTTTTATTAAAATCCACCATATCCTTCAACAGTTATTTTATCAGTAAATTTTTGGGTAACTTTGTCGCCATTCTTCATAGTAACTTCCATAAATACAACAATATCTAAATCATTTTCATAAGTAAATGAATTTTTTAAATTAGCATAGTATAATACCTTTTCACCCATAAAGTCAGATAAATCACCAAAAACAGTTTTATCTTTTACTTCAGTCACTTTAGCTTCTTCATCATTGATCATTACTTTTAATAGTTTAGCATTTTTTACTTTATCTAATGTTTTATCAGTATGTGTAAATACTAATCCATATTGATCAGGTAATACTGTACAATATCCCATAACGATCCCTGTATCTATACCATCATCTTCTAATTTATTATTTAAAATAAAACTAATTAATAGACCAACTATTACTACTACTAAACAACCTGCTATAATAATTAAATACTTCTTCTTCATACTATCACCACTATAATTATAGCATTTGATGGATAAAAAAACTATTATAAATATTCATAAATTACACTTTTATAGAAAAAATTAAAAAAGTATTGTCAAATCAAAAAAAATATTGTATACTAGAATAGCAATTTGAAAAGATTATGCCTGAGTGGCGAAATTGGTAGACGCACAGGACTTAAAATCCTGCGAGGGTAATACCTCATGCCGGTTCAAGTCCGGCCTTAGGCACCATTCGATTGTTTAGATATCTTTGATATCTTTTTTATTTAATATCATATTATATAAAGAAATGGTATACAAATAGCGAAAAAAACAAATTTAGGTTGACTTTTTGAATTTTTTTATGATATAATTCTTTTGTCGCCAAGGAAATGCATAGTAAAGAAAGATTTTTTTGTCTAAGGAAACCAGTATGGAGAAATACCCAAGTCTGGTTGAAGGGACCGGTCTTGAAAACCGGGAGGTCGGAAACGGCGCGGGGGTTCGAATCCCTCTTTCTCCGCCAATGTATATATTTTAATATTTTTTAATATCGCGGAGTGGAGCAGCTTGGTAGCTCGTTGGGCTCATAACCCAAAGGTCGTTGGTTCAAATCCATCCTCCGCAACCAAATGGTCCCGTGGTGTAGCGGTTATCACGTCTGCCTGTCACGCAGAAGATCGCGAGTTCAATTCTCGTCGGGACCGCCATTTGTTTTGGCTTCGTAGCTCAGTCGGTAGAGCAGAGGACTGAAAATCCTCGTGTCGTTGGTTCGATTCCGACCGGAGCCACCATTTTTATATATAATAGATATTAAGACCAGATGATGCGCTCGTAGATCAATTGGATAGATCGTTTGACTACGGATCAAAAGGTTGTGGGTTCGACTCCTATCGGGCGCGCCAATATATATCGGGAAATAGCACAACTTGGTAGTGCACTTGGTTTGGGACCAAGGGGTTGCAGGTTCAAATCCTGTTTTCCCGACCAATCGATAAATAAGCCTTTGTAATTCAAAGGTTTTTTTTTGTCTACATTTTATATTCCCTTAAAATTCCCTTGTTTGTTTATATTCTCATTATTTTTATTTAAATCATTTATTAAACTAATTGCCTTATCTTCATCTTCTGGAATCAAATGTGAATATACATTTAATGTCATTGTCATATCGGCATGTCCTAATCTTTTGCTTATAACAGTAATAGGGACACCTCTTGATAATAATAATGTTGCGTGACTATGTCTTAAATCGTGTATTTTAATTTGTTTGATTTTAGCTTTAATACAATATTCATTTTTTCTTCTTCCAACAGTTGTTTGTGACATGGGATATAATCCACCAAATACAAACCAATCATTACTGAATCCAATATGTAATTCATAGAAAGATTTTAAATCTTTTAGTGTTGCTATTGTTTCATCATCTAATTGAATCTTTCTTACTGATTTTGTGGTCTTTGGTGTAGTGATGATATAATCGCCCTCTTTTTTGTCTTTAGCGAGTGTTTTAGTGACTTCTAGAGAATTACTCTTAATATCATTCCAATTAAGCGCCAAACATTCTCCTAAACGCATTCCTGTATAGAATAAAGTCTTATATAATGCAGAGTATAATTTATCATCTACAACATTAATGAATTGTAAAAATTCTTCATAAGTCCAAAAATTTACTTTTGGAATATATTGTTTCTTTGGAAAATTTCCAATCTTACTAGCAATATTTTTTTCTAATCCATAATAGTCCATAGCATAATTTAATATTGATACCATACAACCATGTAAATTTGCATTATACTTGAAAGTATAGTTTTTATTTAAAATCCATTCTTTCCATTCGATATATGCTTTATTATCAATTTTACATATCTTGTAATTTTTAAAATAAGGTAATATATGATTCTTATATCTACTCACTGTTGACCTTATAGATTGAGGCTTTAAATTTTGTTTTTTACCTTTTAGGAATATATCGTATAACTCTTGAAAGGTTAAATCGGAATATTCTTTTTTTGATTCCAATAAGAATCTGTTTTCTTCATCTTTAGCTTCTCCTTTAGTTCGAAATCCACTTTTTTGTTTTTGTGTTCTATTTCCATACTTATCTTCAATATATACCCTAAAATACCAAGTACCTCTTTTATTATCTTTATTTACTGACATAATAATACCCCCTATGTTTTAATTAGTTTTTCGTTTCTTGCCATTTCTGCTATGTAATCAATATTAAAATCTAGATATTCAATAACACACTTCATAGGAACGATAATTTCTTTTGCGATAGGTAATTTTTTGCCACTTTTAATAATGTCGTTTCTTATTGTATTTCGTATCACAATAGCATTATCTCTACCACAAGAAGCAATCATTTTAATATCGGTAACATTAGCCCAAGGCTTTGACATTAGATTAAATAACTCTGTATTTGTCATAATATCCTCCTTTCTATATAATAAATCGATTAAATGTGACAATTAAGCACCACTCATTTATGATTATATGTGCTTTTTTGTCACAAGTCAAGACTTTTTTAAAAAAATGTGCTAAAATAGCAACAGAGGTGTAATATGGAAAAGGCAGATATTATAAAAAAATTGGAAAAATCTAATAGTGCGGAAGATAAAAAAAAGATGCTTGATTTGCTTTTTATGAATAGTTTTCATGCTACAACATTTAAAATGAGTAACTTCTATGAAATTATAAAAGAACTTAGATTGTTCTATGGGATAACTCAAGAAGAATTTAGTAAAATTTTGGAGATAGATAGAACATCTTTATCAAGATATGAAAACGGCGAAAGGACTTTACCTTTATTGGTAATAGATAAAATTATGGAAATTTTTGGTTTATCTATAAATGTATACCCTATTAGTGGACTAGTTGAATTATTGCAATCTAATTATGTTAATACTAATACTGAAGAAGTAAGAAAATATTTTGAAAAAATAAGTAAAGAAATAGAAAAAGACCAATAAATTGGTCTTTTTACTTAGTTTATAAGTTAAAAGAAATATATTATTTAAGTAACTATTCATCGTATTAAATATGGCAAAATTGTTAGATATATTTACTTAACTTATTTATGATTTAATTCTCTTTTAAAAAGCGAATTTTATCGTAGTTTTTTGTCCAATAAACAACTAGTACTACAACATACATCCATAATAATTCTGATGTTTGTTTAAGTAAAAATTTTCTTTTCTCTATCGTAGTTTTGCAATTTTCCATCTGTTCATTATATGAACCGTCTGTAGTTGTATTTAATTTTGAAAAAAATGACATTAATTTATCTTCGTTGCCGTGAACAATGCAAGAACGGATTTTATAGCAAAAATCAAGTTGGTCCTTCAATAATTTCAATCTTAAATATTCCTGAGGTATGATTTCTTGAATAACAATCCCCATTTTAAGAATAAATTTGTCATTTTTGTCATCATCTTTGTTCATTAAGATTCTTTCTATTATCGAAGTACGATTAACTATTTTGTTTTCTACAGACAAATTTTCTTGAAATATCATATCTAAAATTATAAAAAAGTTTCTTATACTTATCCTATCAGATTTTTGTAGTAAGGTACCTATTTCGCTAATTTGACAAATATTCTTACCTTTAGCAATAAAACTAGGTCCCTCTACCATTGTTTTAGCACAAAACTCTGGAAGATAAAGTGCTGGGTAACTATCAAAGTCATCATTGAGAGTATTATACCAAAATAGCATTTGATGTTTTCCTTCAAGAAAATCTTCATATTTTTTTAGGAAAACAATTTTACAAAGAGAAATGCCAGAAATAATATGTGACAAAAGGATTATATATTCTATGGAAGACTTAAAAAATGATGGATCTATGAAATCGTTAAGAATTTCACAGTCTATTTCGAATATTACCAATTTGTTATTAATACGATTGAAAGTATTCTTATTAAACTTTCCGTTTTTTTCTAATATGACTTGTGTAAAAAATGTTATCGCATCAATTTGATTCTTATCAAGACTGTTAAAATGTTTTGATAATACGTATTTCTTTCTAATATCATTGTTTCCGCCCTTTTCATTGTTTTTAACAAATTCGTTATAATATCTATTAATTGCGTGTTTTGCTTTTTGAGAAAAAAAATAGTTATTAAAGTAATTTGATAATTCCTTTTTTTCATCTTCATTTAGTCTTCTTATTGTAAGACCTATTTTATTAATTTGTATTTCGTTATTTAGAACATCTTTGAAAAAACCGATATATTTCACAAAACTCACCTCAGATACATTATATCACAAGTATTAATATAAGACATATACAAAGGAATCTTCATGTATAGGATGAAGTTTATGATTGATTGTAATATTCTTGAAAGTCTATTACATAATTATCATATATTGAATAGTAACTATTTTCATATTTTTTATTGTAATTAGATTTTATATGAGCAATTATTTCAAAGTCTTTATCATTTTCGGTATTTAAAAAATATTCTTTTGGATGTTTTAAGTTTTGGCTATATAAATATCTCCTTTTATTAAATAATCTGTTATCAATATCCTTTGTCATATATTTTGATAAATAACCTACTACATTAATATTTTCCATTGAATAAGTGCTAGACATTCCGTAATTCCAATATTTTATGTCATAACAATTTTTGCGTCCATCTTTTTGGGGCAATATAACATTGTTATCTATTCCAATTTTCAAATTAGTTAATAAATGATAATGTATTACTTTAAAACCATATTTTTGTTCTCTTTTCTTTTGATATTCAGGTACACAGACATATTTAAAGTCTTTTTTTATCCTTCTTATTTGTGTAAGAAAAATATTTAATGTTTTGTTAGATTGTTTTATATCTATATCACGAGTATTATCGGCATAAGTTAAAGTAATAAAAGTTTTAAACTCTTTTTCATTAGACTTTATGAGTCTTTGAAGTGAAAACTTAGAACGGAGTATATTTTTATATTCAATAAAATGAGGTTGCTTGTCCTTGTTTTCTTTTTTAAATAGACTATTAATGTCTATTTTTCGTACATCTTCATTTTTAATCTTTTTTTTCTTAGTATAATTAAAATAATATAGATAGTAATAGTCACCACATTCTATTAATTTAATTGTATAACTTATATTATTTGTTTGAGATATGAGACTACTATCAAGTAATAGCCCACCCAACGAAGCGCCAGTGGCGCCCTTCGTTGTTGGGGTAGAATTATTATTCATTTTTTGTTCTCCTTTCTTTTAAAATGTGATATTATATTTTTAGGATGGTGATATCGTGAGTAATTTGATAATTGAACAAATATGGCATGATGAAACTAATACATTTTGTGAAACTACCTTTGAAGCTGAATCTGAATATGCAAAAGTAAAATCAACTTTTTATGTTAATGATAGTGATTTAATTGAGTTAAGTAACTCTATAAAAAAACTTGCAACAAATCAAATAAAGGAAATGTATTGGTCAGTTCCAGCTGATAGAATTGATAATTTTTATATCAAAGGATTTTATAGTGATGGTACTGGGCATATATGTTTTGAAATTTTTAGTTTGATACCAGATGGAACATTTTTAGATTTAAAACCTATCAAACCTATCAAGAACCATAAAAAATGGTTGTCCAAAATTTCAAACAAAAGTATTGATGAAATTGGTTTAAGAGAACATCAAGTTTGCTTTTATATTGAAAATTTAGAACCACAAGCATTGATAACATTTAGTGATAATCTTAGTAATATCAAACTGAATAAAAAGGTTGAACTGATACATAAAGATTGAATCGAATATGCAATAAAAAACTACACTTTCCGTTCTCTCAAAATTCTCTTAAAATTCGTAGAAAATAGGAAAATGTAGTAAATTGTAGTAAGGAAAACCCTTATAAATCAACGGTTAGGAATTTACAGAAACATCATTTTTTGTCCTGTTTTCCCGACCATTAGAAAACTCACTCCAAATTATTGGAGTAAAACACATAAAAAATCGTGGAAATAAAAGGTATTTCACGGTTTTAATTTTTATTAAAATAATATATAATTATATTAGGTGATTATATGAGTCTGCACATAAATAAACAAATTAAAATATTTGATAAACTGTTTTCTATTTTAATAATTGAAACTATTTTCTTTATATTACCGTTTTTAACCTTTTGGTGGAGTTTTTATTTGATTAAGTGGAATACATTTATTGGTATAATGATAGGTCTTTTAATAACAATAGTATTAAATATATTTCTATTTAGAAAAATTATCAATGATTTTTATAACATTAATAAGTTTTTGTTAATATTAATACATTTATTTCTTTCAATATGTATATTTGGATTTTTTATGGGTGTCCCAGTATTTAATATAATACCTGGAATACTTGGAGGCATATATATTGGAAGACAAGCAAGTATAAAAAATGAGAATATAAAAATATTTGAGCATAACCTGACCTCGTTTAATATATATTCATCTGTAGTACTTATTTTTATATGTTTTTGTTCTGCATACATAGCGCTTTTGGATAAATATACTGCATCTAACTTAGAGGGTATGTTTAATCTAAATTTTTCTTTAACCAATTCAATGTTATGGACGATTATAATTTTTGGAGGAATACTATTAATATTAATACAATATTTGGCTTCAACGATTTTTGCCAAAAAGATGTATGATAAGATAAAATAAAAATTTTGAAATTCATTTTATTTCCCGACCATTGATGAATGATAACTGTGGAGATAAAAGTTCACAGTTTTATTTTTATTAAATTTATTATATAATTAGTATAGGTGATAAAACTTGAGTGATAATAGATTTTTAGAAATTTGCAAAAAAATTTCCTATATTTACAACAATAAGGTATATGTGGAACTAGAACAGTTAGAAGAACTTTTTATTGAATTTACAAAAATGTTATTTATGAGAGTTTTTAATATTGATCGTGAGCCAATAGTAGAAGTCACTGATGGGGATGAATACGCTGGATGTTATGACGGATATACAACTTTTTTTGTTAATCGTAACCAAGTTAAAAAGTTTCAAAAGGGTATGGCTTTAGATTTGTTTGAAACTATTTGTCATGAATTAAACCATTTCACCCAAAAAAGAACATATAAAAACATTAATATTAAAAATTCAATTATTGAAAAAGATTCATATCTTAAGGATAAAATAGAAGGATACTATGATTCTAACTATGATTTTTTTATGAGTGAAATTGATGCTTTTTTATCACAAAATAAAGATGCTATGGATATTTTAAATGCATTAAATATTACTCCATCAGTTGAAGAAATGGAAATTTCAAAGCAAGTGAAAGCACGATACTTTGAAAATGCTATGGTAACAAATAGATTTGATGGTAAAGAAATCAAAAATATAAATGATTTATTTAGCGAAACCTTAGTGGCAGATTCTTTAGAGATGGATGATTTTGATAAAAAAAATTTTTTAGAATTTAGACCTTGTACTAATATTGAATACAAAATTATTGATAATAAATTTATAAGAAGAACAAGTGAAGAAGTATCAGAGATATATAGTAGTTGGCAAAATGGTGATGTACAATTTCAGGGGATACCTACTGAAATTGATATGTATTTTAAATATGCAATAGGAAATTTAAAAGCTATTGAACAAGAAAATTTTGTTCCAAAAGGAAAAAGTTAAAAGAAAGGTATTTAATAAAAATTAAATTTTGGAAATTCCTTTTATTTCCCGACCATTTGATAATTAATCATTGCTATGCAATGATTTTTTTATATATTAAAATAGTAAATTTAATGTTATAATTCTTATAAAGAAATTATAAGGATGAGGGAATTAAAAAGTAATTGATGGGAGTTGTTAAAATGGAAGTTAATAAAGAAACGGAAACAAATAAATTTACTCATATGAGTTTTAGTATTGTGTTATTAATGAAAGCAATTAATTCTATCTTTGAAATAATTGGAGGCTTTTTATTAATCTTTATAACACCAGATAGACTTGGTAAATTAATTTATTTACTTACTGCTAAGGAAATAGTTGAAGATCCTAAAGATTTCATCGCTAGTGCACTTCTAAAAATAAATAGTTATTTTTCTTTTTCACTTCAACACTTCTTTATATTTTATTTTTTATCACATGGTATTATAAAAATTGTTATGGTATTTTTATTATATAAGAAAAAATTATGGGCTTATCCATTATCAATAACTGTTTTGATAGCTTTCATTGGTTATCAAGTTTATAAGATGAGTATTTCCTTTTCGATAGTATTATTATTACTAACTTTATTAGATATTATATTGGTAGGACTTACAATAATGGAATATAAAAATATGACTGCAAAAGATAATAAGAAGTTTTAATTTTAATTCATAACATATAAATTATGTCAAAATTATAATGAGGTGAATATATGAAAAAATTAAGAAAGATGTTAGGTAAGTATGATGATGATCATATGGTAGAACTAATGAGATTAATTGAAACTCAAAGTAAAGAGACAATTGCTAAATGGTGTATGGATTATGCTGAAAATTTTATTTTACCAATATATAAAAAATATTTTCCAAATGACAATAGACCTAAAATGGCTTTAGATGCTTCTCGTGATTGGTTTAATGGATTGAAAAAATTACCAGAAGTAAAAGATGTTATATTAAATTCATGTCATCAGGCAGCGCGTGAAGCTGAAGATAATCCTGCTGCTCAAGCTGCAGCAAGAACAATTGGCCAAGCTTCAGCATGTTTCCACACACCAACTCATTCAATGGGTTTAGCATTTTATGGGGGAGCAGCTGTAGCTTATGATAAGTTAGGTTTAGAAGCAACAGATGAAGAATATGCTAAGGTAGCACGTGAAGAAGTTCTTAAAATGACTGAAGCTTTAAGAAAGGTTGCGGTAAAGGATGAACCAAATAAAGCAAAATTGAATTGGCATTGTTAAGAAAATAGTATGTGATATTTGGTAATAAGACTCTAAAATTAAAAAAACTTGTTAGAATTTGTCATTTTGTTGACTAAGGTTAAATAAAAATACCATAATATTCCTAATTATAATGATATAATATATATAATTATGGAGGAGTAAAATGAAAGTAAGAGATAAAAGAATAATTGTAACAGGAGCAGGATCTGGTATTGGTAAAGAGTTAACTATCCAATTATTATCTAAAGGTGCATATGTCATAGCATTAGATATAAATGAAATTAACTTAAATAAGTTAAAAGAGGAAACAAATAATAATGAACACCTTTCTATATATGTAGTAAATGTAGCAAGTGAAGAATCACTTAATAACTTTAAGAAAGAATATTATAAAGATCATTCTGTAGTTGATGGTCTAATTAATAATGCTGGGATTATTCAACCATTTGTTCATTTTGAAAAACTAGATATGGAAACAATTAATAGAGTCATGGATATTAATTTTTATGGTCCATTAAAATTAACAAAATTATTTTTACCTGATTTATTAAATAGAGATGAAGCTCATATTATTAATATATCAAGTATGGGTGGGTTTTTCCCATTTCCTGGACAAACTGTATATGGTGCTTCTAAAGCAGCGATTAAGTTATTTACTGAAGGTTTGTACTCTGAATTATTGGATACTAATGTCCATGTTACAGTAGTATTTCCTGGTGCTATTGCTACTAATATAGCTATTAATTCAAATATTCAAGTTAAGCAAGATGAAAAATCTAGTAAGTTTAAAATGCTTCCTGCTTCAAAAGCTGCAAAAATAATTATTAATGGTATTGAAAAGAATAAGTTTAAGTTATATGTAGGTACTGATTCAAAAATAATGAATTTCATGTATAAGATGAATTCTAAAAAAGCAATAAAATTAATTAATAAAAAAATGAAAAATATGCTTTAAAAGATAAATGATTTAATTTATTGGTTATAATATTAAATAAAAGACTCTAAATATAAGAGTTTTTTTGGTTTAAAAATTAATTTTAATTATTATAGATATGATATAATATCTACAGAATAATAAGGGGTGACACTATGAATAAGATTTATGGACTTTCGTCAATAGAAGCAAAAAAACAACTTTTAAAGTATGGTAAAAACACTTTACCAAAGAAACGTTTCTCTATCTTTAAATTGATATTTAGGCAACTTGAGGGTATTTTTAATTTATTATTGTTATTTGCAGCTATCATAACTTTTTTATTAGGAGAAAATACTGATGCTATATTTATTTTGATATTTATATTTTTAGGAACTACTCTTAATGTAATTCAAGAATATAAATCAAATGCAGCAGCTGAAAAGCTTAAATCATATCTTCTTAGAACAATTACTGTTTGTCGTGATGGTAAAGATCAAGAAATACCAATTGATTTAATAGTACCTGGGGATATTGTAAAATTAGAATCAGGGGATATTGTTCCCGCTGATGTTAATATATTAGAAGCAACTAATTTAATGGTTGATGAAACAACATTTACTGGGGAAAGTGTTCCAGTTGCTAAATATGCTATTAAAGATGATAAGATAAATGATGATAATCGTATTTTTCAAGGAGTAGTAATTGTTAGAGGAAATGCTACTGTAGAAGTAGTTAATACAGGTTTAAAGACTAAATTAGCAGGTATATCTTTAGCAGCAACTTCTATTCAAACAGATAGTGTACTTACTAAAGGAATAGATAGAATTAGTAAATTTATTTTATCAACCACTGCTGTAACGCTTGTTTTTATAATACTAGCAAATGTATTTATTGAGGGAGAAAATGCTGATCTTATTAACCTTATTGTTTTTGCAATAGCTCTTTCAGTATCAGTTATACCGGAAGCTTTACCACTTGTTATTACTTTTTCTCTTTCAAAAGGTTCTCTTCAATTTGCTAAGAATAATGTCTTGGTAAAAAGATTATCTTCCATTCAAGATTTAGGATCAGTTAATTTACTTTGTACTGATAAGACAGGAACAATAACAGAAAACAAACTTGCTTATGTAGATAGTTATGCAATTCCAAATTCCAAGTTTAACCCATTAGTTTTAGCAAGGCTTGCAGCTATTGGTTTAAATGAACGTATTCCAGAACCATTTGATTTAGCAACTGATGAATCTATATCGGATGATCAACGTGAAGAAGTTAATAAATATAAATTAATAAAAGAAGAAGCCTTTGAACCAGAATTAAGAAGTAATGGAGCAATTGTTGAACGAAATGATGGTGTTACTCTTCATATACGTAGAGGAAGTCCAGAATACTTTTTTGAACAAGGAATTATTAATAAAGAAAAAGTGCAAGGATGGCTTGATAAACAAGAAAAAAAAGGACATCGTGTAATAGGTGTTAGTTATAACGATGGAAAAGAAACTAAGTTTGGTGGGTTTGTATCATTTGTTGATAAACTTAAATCAACTACTAAAGAAACAATAAAACTAGCTAGGCTTATGAATATAGCTATTACTATAATAACTGGGGATGCTTTAATCGTAGCTTCAGCAGTTGGAAAAAAAGCAGGATTAGTAACAAGTGATGATGAAGTTATGGATGCTAAAACTTTCTTTTCAATGCCAGCTAATGAGCAACACCAAATGGTTGGTAAAATTCGTGTTTTTGCCCGTACTACTCCTGAACAAAAATTAGAATTAATTAAAATGCTTAAGGAACAATATACAATTGGATATTTAGGTGAAGGGATAAATGATGCTCCTGCTTTAAAAGCTGCTAATGTATCAATGGTTGTTCAATCAGCTTCGGATGTTGCCCGTGAAGTGGCTGATATTGTTCTTTTAAAAAATGATTTAAGAGTAATTGTTAATGGAATTCATCTTGGTAGAGTTACACATGCCAATACTATGAAGTATATTCGTACTACTTTGATTTCTAATTTTGGAAACTTTTATGCAGTAGCAATAGGATCATTATTTATTACCTTTTTACCAATGTTACCAAAACAATTATTATTATTAAATCTACTTTCAGATTTTCCTATGATGGCTATTGCATTTGATAGAGTATCAAAAGAAGAAGTAGCTAAGCCATATCATTATGATTTTAAATCACTATATATAATATTTGTCACATTAGGTTTAGTAAGTACTATTTTTGATTTTATGTATTTTGCTTTATTCTATCGTATTTCTCCAGAAGTATTACAAACTAATTGGTTTATAGCTAGTGTCATTACAGAAATACTATTGATATTTTCTATTAGAAGTATGCTTCCAATTAGAAAAGCAGGATTACCAGCACCAATCATTATATTTTTATCATTAATCTCATTACTTTTAGCAATTGCATTACCTATAATTCCAGTGACTGCTGATTTCTTTGAATTTACAATACCAACATTAAATCACTTAATGATAATAGTTGGATTATCATTTGCATATTTATTCGTTACTGAAATGATAAAAATACCATTAACTAAATTTTTAAGTAATAATAAATAATTAATGTAAATACGTATAAAATAGTTTATAATTTATATAGGAATGGTGATTTATGAAGAAAATTAATGTGGTTAATTGGGAAAGAAAAAAACAATATGAATGGTTTAAAGATTTTAGTAATCCTTGTTATGATGTAAATGTAAGAATGGATGTTACTAAATTAGTCGAGCATACTAAAAAAAATAATCAATCATTTTTTATTAATATGTTATATATTGTGGTAAAAGGATTAAATAGTGTTGAAGAAATGAAAATGAGATTAGTTGATGGTGAACCAGTGGTTTATGATTATATTAATCCAGCTTATACTGTTTTAACAAATTCAGGAACATTTGAAAATGTTAGACATCAAAATTATGAAGATTATAAAGAATTTTATTCAGTAGCAAGTACATCTATAAATAATGCTAAAGAACAACTTAAAACAACTGAAGAAAATTATAATCCGGAAAATTGTTGGGATGAATATTATATTACATGTTTACCTTGGTTAGATTTTTCACATGTATCACATCCAATGCCTGATAATAAATCTTCGCAAAGTATTCCTAGAATATGTTGGGGAAAATATACTAATAATAATGGTAAGTATGAATTAACTTTAAATATTACGGTTAGTCATTTATTTGTTGATGGTTATCCTTTATCAAAAACTTTTATTAAAATTCAAGAATTATTGGATGATGCTCAAAATATATTAAAATAAGTATGGAATAAATCTTATAAAGCATACTAATTATGTACGCAGTATGAAGGAGGTTTGTCCATATGAGTAAAGGTATTATGTCAGAAAATTTAAAAGAAAAAATCGCAAGTCATTTAGGTGTTTATGATATAGTTAAAAATGAAGGATGGGGTTCTGTATCATCAAGAGACTGTGGAAATATGGTCAAAATGGCAATAGAAATTGCCAACGGAACTTATAGATAGGCGTACAAGAAACAGGGAATAATCTCTGTTTTCTTTTTTTTGTATTAAAACATATTGTGATTTGATATAATTATTTAGGTGTTAAATATGAAAAGAGCTTTAGTCTTATCCGGAGGGGGTTCAAGGGGAGCTTATCAAATTGGTGTTTGGAAAGCTCTTCGCGAACTTAATATAAAATATGATATTATTACTGGAACTTCAGTAGGAGCGTTAAATGGAGCTTTTATGGTTCAAGATAATTTTGAAGAAGTAATGGAATTTTGGTCTAATATAAACTTTAAAGAGGTTTTTAATGATACTTTTTTTGAAAAAGAAAATTTAAATAAAAGAAAAGTTATTGGAAAGTATTTAAATGATGCTTTTTTTAAACAAGGATTAGAAATAAAAGCTTTAGAACAAAATCTTGATAAATATTTAAATGAAGAATTATTTTTTAATTCTAGTATTGATTATGGAACTGTTATATATGATTTTGATAATAAAAGGCCATTAATGATAAAAAAGAGTGATATGGAGCATAATAAATTAAGAGATTATGTAATAGCATCCGCTACTTTGTTTCCTATTTTTAAAAAGAAAAAAATTAATGATAATTATTATGTAGATGGTGGATATTATGATAATCTACCAATTAATCTTGCAATTGATATGGGAGCAACTGAGATAATAGCTGTTTACACTGGTGTTTTTGGTAAACGTAAGCCAGTCAAAGATAAAAATATTAAGATAACTTATATTGTACCTAAAAGTAGATTAGGATTTCCCGCTTTTTTTGATAAGAAAGTGGCTCAAAGAAATCTAAAGTTAGGTTATAATGATACTATGAAAGTGTATAAAAAACACGAAGGAAATATATATACTTTTAAAGATAAAGAGTTAAGTAATTTTTATTATGAAAATAAAGATTATATTAAGCAAATGTTACTCAAAATATTTAAACACCAATCAAATACTCCTTATAAATTAAGAGGAAAAAATAATGAATTTGATATAACTTTAAAGGAATTTATTAACTCAATAGAATTTATTGCTTACTTATTAAATGTTGATGAGTCTAGAATATATACAATGGAAAAATTTAATGAGATAATTATTGAAAAGTATCGAAAGTTAGATATTAATTTTAAAAAGAATTTCTTATCTAGATGGAAAATGAGGATTTTTAAACTTAGAAGTTGTGTAGCAAGAAAAATATATTTAAAGTTAAATGATATAGAAAATAATAGGAATAAGGTATATAGAACTTCAATAATTTATCCTAAAACATTAATGGGAGCGATATATTTATACATAATACTAGAAAAAAACAATTGGAATTTTTTATAAGTTGTAGTAAAATGGTATAGAAAAAGAAGAGTATATAAAAAAATAAATCCTTATGATATAAGGTTTTATTGTGCTAAAAAGTACATGATTTTACTTTTTGAATATAGTACTTATGGATTATATACATCTAATGAAAGGGAGATAAAATGTTAAAATTATTTAAACGATTGGGTAAAAAAGAAATAGGTTTAATTATTATTAGTACTATATTTATAATTGCTCAAGTATGGTTAGATCTTAAGTTACCAGACTATATGTCTGAAATAACAAGATTAATTGAAACTAAAGGAACAACAATAGCTGATGTATTAGTTCCTGGAGGATATATGTTATTATGTGCTCTAGGAAGTTTAACATCTTCATTTATTGTTGGATATTTTGCGGCTAGTGTGGCTGCTAGTTTTTCTAAATGTCTTAGAAGAGATGTATTTAGAAAAGTAGAACATTTTGGAATGGAAGAAATAAATAAATTTTCTACAGGTAGTTTAATTACTAGAACAACTAATGATATTACCCAAATTCAAATGATTATTTCAATGGGATTACAATTAGTTATTAAAGCTCCAATATTAGCTATTTGGGCTATTTATAAGATAGCAGGTAAAAGTTGGCAATGGAGTGTTATTACAGGATTTGCTGTTTTAGTACTATTATTAATGATAACTATATTAGTAATATTAGCTTTACCAAAATTTAAAATTATCCAACAATTAACTGATAATTTAAATAGAACAACTAGAGAAAATTTAACTGGTATTAGAGTAGTAAGAGCTTATAATGCTGAAAAATATCAAGAAAAAGAGTTTAATAAAGCTAATAATGATTTAACTAAAACGAATATGTTTACTCAAAGATTAATGGCTATGATACCAGCAGTTATGCCTTTCATAATGTCAGGGTTAACTCTAGCTATTTATTTTGTTGGTGCTTATTTAATAGATGAAGCTAAAATGATGGATAAACTAGAAATATTTAGTAATATGATAGTATTTTCTTCATATGCTATGCAAGTTGTTATGGCATTTATGATGTTAGCGATGATTTTCATTATTTATCCAAGATCTGCAGTATCAGCAAAAAGAGTTTTAGAAGTATTAGATACTGAAGCTTCAATAAAAGATGGAACTATTGATAAAGATGTATCAACTGAAAAGGGAACAATTGAATTTAAAAATGTATCATTTAAATACCCTGATGCTGAAGCATATATGTTAGAAGACATTTCGTTTAAGATTGAACAAGGAGAAACAGTAGCTTTTATAGGTTCAACTGGTTCTGGTAAGTCAACTTTAATTAATTTAATTCCAAGATTTTATGATGCAACTGAAGGTGTCGTATTAGTTGATGGAGTTAATGTTAAAGATTATAAACAAAATTATCTACATGGTAAATTAGGCTATGTTCCTCAAAGAGCAGTAATGTTTAGTGGAACTGTTAAATATAATGTTGCTTATGGGGAAAGTTCAGAAATTAAAATAAATGATCAAAAAATAAAAGAAGCTATTCAAGTAGCACAAGCAGATTTCGTAGAAAAAATGCCTAAGAAATATCAATCACATATTGCACAAGGTGGTACTAATGTATCTGGTGGTCAAAAGCAAAGATTAGCTATTGCTAGAGCTATTGCTAAAAACCCAGAAATATATATATTTGATGATTCTTTCTCAGCTCTTGATTATAAGACTGATTATACTTTAAGAAAGAAGTTAAAAGAATATACTAAAGAAGCAACCGTTTTAATTGTTGCTCAACGTATTGGTAGTATTATTAATGCTGACAAAATTATCGTTCTTGATGATGGAAAAATGGTTGGTATGGGTACTCACAAAGAATTACTTAAAAAATGTAAAGTCTATAATGAAATTGCTTTATCACAATTAAGTAAGGAGGAGTTAGAAAATGCATAATGATGAGAGAAGAAGTGTAAGACCACAACGTATGGGTCCTCCTGGTATGCAAGGTAGTGGTGAAAAAGCTAAAGATTTTAAAGGATCAATGATTAAATTAATTAAATATTCAAAACCTTATTTTTCAGCAATTATTTCAGCAATCATTTTAGCAATAATAAGTGCTATATTTTCAATAATTGGTCCTGATAATATCAAAGATATGACTAATGAAATTGCTAAAGGTTTAATGACTGGAATTAATTTTGATAAAGTAATAAATATTACAGTATTCTTGGCAATAATTTATGTATTAAGTAGTTTATTTAATTACTTTCAAGGATTTATTATGGCTACTGTTACTAATAAATTTTCTAAGAAGTTACGTAATGAAATATCTGTTAAAATTAATAAACTTCCTTTAAGATATTTTGATAATAATAGTTATGGTAATATTTTGTCTAGAGTAACTAATGATGTTGATACTATCGGACAAACGATGAATAACAGTGTTGGTAGTTTAGTAAATGCTATAACACTACTTCTTGGTGTTGTAGTAATGATGCTTATAACTAATTGGATTATGGCAACAACAGCTTTAGTTGCAACTTTTGTTGGTTTTATTCTAATGGTTACAATATTATCAAAGTCTCAAAAATATTTTGATACACAACAAAATGAACTTGGCAAAATTAATGGACATATTGAAGAAATATATTCTGGTCACAATGTTGTAAAGGTATATAATGGAATTAATGATTCAAATAGAAAATTTGATGAGATAAATGAAAAATTATATATTAGTGCTAAGAAGAGTCAGTTTATGTCTGGTTTGATGCAACCAATAATGTCTTTTATAGGTAACTTTGGGTATGTTGCAGTTTGTATTGTTGGTGCTATGTTAGTAATAAATGATAGTATAACAATAGGAACAATTGTAGCATTCATGATCTATATAAGATTATTTACTCATCCTTTAGTTACTATTGCTCAATCAGCAACTCAATTACAATCAACAGCTGCTGCTAGTGAAAGAGTATTTACTTTCTTAGCTGAAGAAGAAATAAGTGATGAAAGTAATAAAATAAAAGTATTAAAAGAAGATGAAGTAAAAGGAAATGTTACTTTTGAACATGTTAAGTTTGGATATAATCCTGATAAAGTTATAATTAAAGACTTTAGTGTTAATGTTAAAGCGGGTCAAAAGATTGCTATAGTAGGACCAACTGGAGCTGGTAAAACAACTTTAGTTAATTTACTTATGAAATTCTATGAAATAAATTCAGGTGATATAAAAATTGACGATGTTTCAATAAATGATTTAACTAGAGAAAATATTCATGATTTATTTACGATGGTTCTTCAAGATACTTGGTTATTTAATGGTACCGTAAAAGAAAATATTATTTATAATAAATCTGGAGTAACAACTGAACAAGTTGAAGAAGTATGTAAGATAGTTGGTATAGATCATTTTATTAGAACTTTACCAGATAGTTATAATACTATTATTAGTGATGCTGAAAGTATTTCTGTTGGTCAAAAACAATTACTAACAATTGCTAGAGGTATGATTAAAGCTTCACCACTTTTAATACTAGATGAAGCTACTTCTTCAGTAGATACAAGAACAGAAGAATTAGTTCAAAAAGCAATGGATAAATTAACTAGTGGAAGAACATCTTTTGTAATTGCTCATAGATTATCAACTATTAAAAACGCTGATTTAATATTAGTAATGAAAGATGGAGATATCATTGAACAAGGAAATCATAAACAATTAATTGAAAAGAATGGTTTCTATGCTGAACTATATAATTCACAATTTCAAAACTAAGTAGATATTTACTTAGTTTTTTATTATATATATTTAAGATAGAATTATTTTTGTTTTTAACAAGTTTATTGTATAATAGTATAAAGTAGAGGAGTTATATTTGTGAAAAAGAAAGTTGTAACGTTAATTATCTTTTTATTGATTTTAACTGTTGGTTATTTTGGATATAAGATATTTTTATTATTCAATTATCAAGTAGAGTTAAATGAAGATGTAGTTGAAAGATTAAAAGTTTCAGGTAATGTAATAAAAATTACTACTAATACTGCTATAGATAATAGTAAAATGCAACAATTTGAAGATATAAGTTATAGGCAACTTAAAGATAATTTTGTCTTGAAGAAGGATGAAACTTATAATGAATTAATATATCCATATTATAGTTATTATCTTCTTGATAATTCTTCAGATAAGTATACTGCCCTTTTTAAAGTAGGTAGAACTTTTAGTGCTTATGAAACTTTAACCTCTTCTGATGTTACAACTTTTGGATTTGGTTTTAAAGGTACTAATACTAAAGAATTATTAAAAAAGTATAATCTCAATAATGACTTTGATATATACAAATATATTATTAAACACTATAGTGATAAGTTGAATATTTTTTCTAGTAGAGATGAAATTAGAATAAATTATCTTATTAAAACTTATGTTAATACTGTGGTTCCAGTTTCAAACATCAGTATTATTGATGGTGATGTTAAAGGTTATATGTATAATATAAGTGACTTAGTGTATGAAGTACATTTAATTAGTGATAAGAAAAATTATTCATTTGGATTTTGGAATAATAAAAGTAATTCATATTTTAATCAAGATAATGTTAAAGAATTTATTAGTAATGTTCATTTAAAATAAAAAGAAGAAATTCTTCTTTTTTTTATGCATTGGCAGTATGTTATAATATAATATAGGTGATCAAATGATAAATAGGAGAATTTTTGAAATAGATTTATTAAAGGTAATAGCTATAGTTTTAATGATTACTTTTCATTTTGTATATGATTTAAATGAATTCATTGGATTAAATGTAAATTATGATTCGGGATTTTGGTATTGGTTAGGAAGAATTGCGGCTATTTTATTTATCTTTTTAGCAGGCATTAACAGTGGCTTTAGTAAAAATCCTATAAAACGAGGAATAATAGTATTTGGTTGTGGAGTAATTGTTACTTTTGCGAGTTATCTTGTTTTTGGAGATGAATATGTTAGATTCGGCATATTACACTTTTTAGGAATAAGCATGATTTTATTTCCACTATTAAAAAGAATAAATAATTGGCTTTTATTATTAATAGCTTTGGTTATTGGAATATTATTTAGTTTTGATACCTTTATATATAATACAAAAATAATTATGTTCTTAGAAAATACATTTGGCAAACCATCAATTGATTATTATCCTTTATTTCCATATTTATCTTTATTTATATTAGGAATATTAATTTATAAAATTTATTATTACAAAAAAAAGAGTATCTTAAATTTATATACTCAAAGTAAAATAATAGCTATAACAAGTAAATACTCTCTTTTGATTTATTTAATTCATCAACCAATAATTCTAGGAATCATGATGATAATTAAATACTTAATATAATTATTTATAAATTATCGAAGTAATCTTTTAATTTTATTGGACCAAATAATGCTTCTTTGGCGACAAATAGTGATTGATCCATTCTTGTTTTAATAGACCATTTAATTAAGGAAATATCTCCATCAGCAATCTCGATACCCGTTACATATCTGGGATGGACACAACAACCATCATTAAAATATAATGGTTCACCAACTTTAGGGAAAACTGGTCTATGGGTATGACCAGCAATTAGCATCTGTTTATTTTTATCAGTCCATTCTTTAAGTTTACCTTCAACTGATAGTTTCTTATTAATACTTGATGCCGCACTAGTAGGATTTTTTATACCAATCAATTCTAGTGGATGCCATAAGTATCTGACTAAAAATCTAGAGACTTTCCAAATTTTATCATTTAAGAAGTCTCCTTGGTGACCATGAGTAATTAAAATTCGATCATTAGTTGGTAAATACCTAAGGACTAATGCTTCATCTACACATATATCTTTAAATAATAGCATGTACCTTTCAATATTTCCATTATTATATACTAAAGAATGATTAATACATTCCTTTTTTTTGACTATATCATGATTTCCGAAAAGAAGATATAATCTATTCATTCTATCGAACATATATAGAAGTGAGAAAACATCTTTATGAGTTTCAATTATTTTACTTAGAGATTTGTTTTCCCACAAATCATCGCCATCACCAACTTCAACGTACGTATAACTATTTGTGTAGTAATAACTAAGTGCTGCTAGAAAAATATTTTCATTTCTTGAAAAATCATCCCCCCAAGTATCGTATCCGCGGTGGCAATCACTCATAATAATAATTTTAGAATTATCATCAATAACTAATTCTTTTGAATTATTTAATAATTGAGATAGTTTCTTTGATGTATTCATCGTATTCCTCCTTCTAGCTATTTAACATTTTTAGGAGTGGGTCGATATTTTTGAAATACTTGTTCATTTTTTTCAAAATTCATTATTTGTTTATATAGAAGTGGGAATTTACTACGAATATAATTTATTTTATCTAGAGAATTATTATAATTTTTAGTTAGTTTATTATATAATTTACAGTTACTTTTATTGTAAGATTGCATGACAATATTGGTAAATATATTTCTAGTTATAGGTTGTTTATTATGAGGTTTATCAAATGTTAAACTAACAGTTTTATTAGTAATTTTGATGTTTGGTTTTTTATAACCAATTTTTTCTAAACTATTTGTAAAAGAAGTAAGCATATTATTATTTTTGAAAGTTATGGATAAATCCATTGTTAGATTAGATGGTTTAGAATATTCGCCTAATTTAAATCCAGTTAACCACCAATGCTTGCTGTTTCGTGTTATTAAACTTTTTTGTTTTTTCTTTAATGTATAAGACATGGATAAACATTCTTCATCGGTTATACTATTATAAATAGTTTCTTTAAATGAATCATCATTTTCATTAGCTACATAAATACCTATTTCACCACCAGTTGTCATACCATATTGGCCTTTCCAAAATTCAATTAGCCACTTTCTATTGCCATATTTAAAATAAATCGGTTCACAATCAATAATCATGCTTAATAGAGGAGAAGCATCATCGTATTGTCTACAATATCCATAAGCTCTTTGCCAAGGATACATAACAGAAAAGAAAATATCTTGATTGGTATTATATGCAAATCCAAATGGCTTTAATTCTTTGTTTAGTTCATCAATAGTCAATTTAGAATGTAATTTCTTCAACTCGGATTTAGTTAGTAAACTTATTATTTGATAATATACAAAACGAATAATCATAACAAAAACTAAAATGATCAATATAATAAATAGAACAATTTGTCCTTGAATTATTTCTAACATGACCTTAACTCCTTTCACTTTATACTATTCAAGGTATTAAGTAATGTAAAGGTAAAATGATATATTATTTAAATGATAATAAATTGTAAACAATAATTAAAAGGAGATTAAAAAAAACTATTTTATGGTATAATTTTCTAAGAGAATGGGGTTGATAGGATGTTAAATATATATAAGACAGCAGAAGAAGGAAACATCAAAAGGATGCCTAAAATTGAAACTAATACGTGGATAGACTTAGTTAATCCAACGCCAGAAGAAATTAAAATTGTTGTTCAAGGAACAAAAATCCCTGAAAATCTGATTATTAAAATGCTTGATAAAGAAGAATTACCTAGAATTGATAGTGAAGGTGAAGCAACATTAATTGTTATTGACGTTCCGGTAATTGAAGATAAAAAAAATAAAACTAAGTATGCGACTATGCCTCTTGGTATTATAACGAATAAAGGATATTTAGTGACGGTAGCACTAGAACAAGCTGAAGTTTTAAATGATATAAGAAATAATAAAATTAAAGCTTTATATACTGCTAAAAAGACTAGATTTATAATTCAATTATTATATCGTGTTGCTGTTTCATATGTTAAATATCTTAATTTGATTAATAATGGAATTGAAGCTAGAGAAAAAATACTAATTAAATCTACCTCTAATGAAGCTTTGTTAAATTTGATGGATATTCAAAAGAGTTTAGTTTACTTTGTTACAAGTTTGAAAGCTAATGATCTTATTTTGGAAAAATTAGCTAAAGGGACTGTTTTAAATTTATATACGGAAGATTTAGACTTATTAGAGGATGCTATTATTGAAAGTAAGCAAGGAATTGAATCTGCTAATATATATCGTGAAATTCTCTCTAGTGTATCTGATACTTACGCTACAGTTATTTCGAATAATTTAAATGGTATAATGAAGTTTTTAGCAGGTATTACAATTGTATCAACAATACCAACAATGATTGCATCATTTATGGGAATGAATGTACCTTTAGACTTTATTGCTAACAACAATTTTGCTGTATATATAATTATTGGAGTGGCATTTCTTTTAGCCCTTTTGGTTGCTCTTATTTTAAAAAAGAAAGGTATGCTATAAAAGTCATTAATATTTGAAAGAAGTGATTTGATGAAAATAAATTTCCAAGTACTTAAGTATTCTTTTAGTTATATATTCATAATGTTAATGACACATTTTGTTTGTCTATACCTTATTGGAATGCCTAATTTATATAGTATTCATATACTAATAGTACCTTTTTATAATTATTTAGTTTTGGATAGAGGTATTATGCTACCTTTATCTAAGAAGATTAATATAACAAAAAAAGATATTATGATTTCTTTTTTAATTATGACTTCATTATTTAATATTATTTTTTACTGGTTAATTAAATTTACTATAACGGAGATAATAGTGATAGTAATAATAAATATTATTGAATTTGTGTTAATGAAACCTCCAGTAGATAAAATGGCGATTGCTACTCAAAAAAATATTGATGAATATTTTAAAAAAAGAAGAAAAAAAGAAGAGTAATCTTCTTTTTTATCTTATTAATATTTTTGGTTTTTCTATACTCACATATTCACCTAAGTTATATTCATTCATAACCTCACGCTTTAATTCCCTGACCTTAATAGGCCATGATGACTCACCACAATATATAGAGTTAATGTTTTGTTCTAATGAGCGATTAGGGTTATAACTTGATTTTTCCTTTGCTCTATTTCTTATATTAATAAAACTATTAATCATAGCTTCTGCACCTATTTCGGGAGTTTTAAAACTCATGACATAATAGTCCCCATTGTCACCTTTGGTTTTAAGACCACCAAAATTGTTTTTATAGATACATGCTTCTGATTCACTATTTCCTGTTTCTAAACGATGAATAGCAAGGATTGTAGCTGCTGTATCAATATCTTTTATACCATGTATGCTAGCAAATTTTAATAGTAATTTTTCACGTTGAGGATGTGACATATTAGATACGATTACTTTCTTATTAATATTAGGATTATTATAAAACTCTTCTGCTAAGACGCGAATGATACCTACTTCTTCATTTTCATATTCGTTTTTAATACGTTCTTTATTTTGTTCAACTAACTGTAAGGCCCTATCATAATTTATGAAGTACATTTCACTATATTCTTTTACTTTACTTTTGAAATATTCTTCTTGTGGGTCAACCTTTGTTTCTTCCTTTTTTTCAACAACCACAGTTTCATTAGTAACTTTTGGCTGTTCAGTAACAATAGATTTTACTGATTCAGATTGATTTATCTTTTGAGTAACATTTCCTGTTTCTTCCTTTATTTTATGGCTAAAATTATTTGAAGCATCAAGATTAACCGGTAACATTAGTACACCCATTAGAGTAGCGTAACATAATATTTTTACACTAACTTGGGCTTTTTTATGATTATTCTTCTTCTGTAATGCTAAACTTCTATTAGCAAGTCTTCCTACTGTAAATGAAGATAACTTTTTATTAAAATTTTTAAAAACCTTATCATGATTTATTTGTAAGTAGTTTTCAATCACAACTAAGTCATCATTTGTTTTTACAACTAATAAGTTATCCCATATTTTAAAATTAATTATTTCTACATTCAACAAATCACTTATATATTTTTTTTCAATATTTGTTGTTCCTATCACTTCCTTTCTTTGTTCATTTTTATTGCCGATTAAGCAGTAAAATGTATTGCCCTTTTTGCCAATTATTATTCTATCCCTCATTTTTATCGCTCCCTTTCTAAATAGAATGACTTAGTTTAACATATATAAAACTTGCATGTCAACCCTGATAATGTGATATAATATATTTAGACATTTTTCGTGTCAAGGCGGGAGGATATATATGCTAAGTAAAGAACAAGAAGAGGAAAAAAGATTAAAAATATTAAAGGTTGCTAAGTACTTTTTTGAACATGGCGGTAGTATAGAAGAAGTAAGTGCCGCAACTGGAATACCTGAATCGTCTGTCCAAAGATATTTGCATGATCCAATAATTATTAATGATCTTGGAAAAGATGTATATGATGTAATTCAAGAAAAAATTAAGCAAAACAAGATAGAAGCAGTAATAAAAGGTGGAAAAACTTACGCCGAAAATAATGATTATATTAAAGATGAAATAGGTAAATTTACAGGTTCCAAAAGAAAATAAAAACAGTTTTTACTGTTTTTTCACTATATAATGAAGTGGTTTATAAAAGTAGATTTATGATATAATTGATGAAGAGGCGTGATTATGAAAAGGAATATGTATTTAAAAGCATTATTAATAATAAGTGCTATTACTATCTTGATGATTTTATTAACAACGGGAATTAACAATTTATTTGGTTCAACTAGTGATTGGTTGCTTCAACATATTATTTTTCCAGATTACTTTAGAAATTTATTTTATGAAACAGGCAAATTATTTCCTAATTTTGCATTGAATGTTGGTGCAGGGCAAAATATTTATTATTTATCTTATTATGGATTATTAAGCCCATATATTTTGCTTTCATATATGTTACCTTTTATTGATATGACTTATTACTTGATTGTATTAAATATATTAATAGTTATATTAAGTGGTTTTTTATGTTATGTATGGCTTATGAAAAATAAGTTTAATAATCAATTATCATTAGTTGTATCTATTATCTTTATTTTAATTGCCTCACTTATTTTTCATTCACATAGACATATGATGTTTGTTAATTATATGCCTTTTTTACTATTAGCTTTAATTGGTATAGATAAATATTTTAGTGAAAATAAAAAGGGTTTATACATTATAAGTGTATTTTTAATGATAATGACTAGCTATTATTATAGTGTGGGGGGATTATTAGTTTTAGCTATTTATGGTATATATAAATATTTGAAATTAAATAATAAAACTACTTTTAAATCTTTTATAAAGGAAAGTTTTAAGTTTTTAACTCCTATGATAATAGGAATACTAATGTCTTCAGTATTATTAATACCTACTTTGTCAGCTATTTTATCAGGACGAGTGAGTGATGGGACATCGCAAAAAATTATAGATTTATTAATACCAAAATTAAATATAGGTGGGTTACTATATAATAGTTATGGTATAGGATTTACTGGTATTGCCTTAATAGCCTTAATTATAAATCTTTTTAATAAGGAAAAATCAAAAAAAATATTAAGCATATTAATTCTTATAATATTAGTTACTCCTATTTTTCTATATATTCTAAATGGGACACTTTATATAAGATCAAAAGTACTTATTCCTTTTGCACCTTTAATTGCGTTATTAATAGCCATTTTTTTTACTGATTTAGAATCTAAAAAAATAAGTTTAAAAAAACTATATAGTATTATGATTATTGCTATTATTCTTATTTTTTGTTTGGGATATAAAGAAATATATTTCTACATTGATATTCTTGTAACAATGATTGTCTTAATTTTCTTTATATATAAAAATAAAAAATTATTGTCTTATCTTATAATTATTTTAATAGCAGTAATAGTTAATTTTATAAGTAATAGTACTGAAAATTATGTTAGTAAAGACTATTATGAAAAAGTCTTTGATAAAAAGTATGAGCAGCTTATTAAATCAACTATTGATAATGATGATAGTTTTTATCGCTTTAACAATATAATTGGCAATACATCGGTAACTAGTAATAAGATTTATGATATAAGATATTATCAAACATCACTGTATTCATCTACACATAATAATAATTATTATGATTTCTTTAATAATATTGCATTAAACCCAATTCCCCATAGAAATAATATAATTATGACTCAAACTAATAATGTTATGTATGAAACCCTTATGGGAGTTAAATATATTTTAACTGATGATAATATTCCAATTGGGTATGTTAAGATAAATAGTAATAATGAAATAGGTATATATAAAAACAATAATGTATTGCCCATTGGATATGCAACAGCATCAATTATTAGTAATACTGAATTTGATAAATTAATTTATCCCTATTCATTAGAATCATTAATAAATAATGTCGCTGTTGATAAAATAGTAAATAATAATATAACTTCAAATATTAAGGAATTTAATCCTAAATATGAATATATTACAGATAAAAAATTAAAGATAGAAAAAAAGGATGATATATTTATTATAGATTCTTCTAATAAAAGTAATGTAAAAATTATGTTAGATAAACCTATTAAAGATAATATATTATTTATTAGATTTAATGTTATGAAAGCCCCTAATTGTAGTGAGGGAGATATTAGTATAGAAATAAATAATGTTGTTAATAAATTAACTTGTAAGCAATGGATATATTTTAATGATAATTATTATTTTGAATATGTAACATCTTCTCCTAATGAAATCAAGGATATAAATGTAACATTTAGTAAGGGACACTTTGAAATACAAGATATAAAGTTACATACACTTGATTATAATCTTGTGAAAGAGATAGTAAATAATGTTGATCCATTTATTGTTGATAGTAGTAAGACGAAAGGTGATAAAATAGTAGGAACAATTAATATTAGTAAGGATGGTTATTTTGCTACTACTATACCTTATGATGAAGGTTTTACTATTTTAGTTAATGGAAAAGAAACTAAATATGAAAAAGTAAATAAGGCTTTTATTGGTTTTCCTATTAATAAAGGACAATACAATATTGAAATCAGCTATAGAGCTAAAGGTTTTAATATAGGAAGTATATTAAGTATTATCGGAATCATATCATTTATGATATTAATGTTTTTTGAACGGAAAAGAAAGAAGGAAAAGAAGTGAAATTATCAGTTGTAGTTCCTTGTTATAATGAGGAAGAAATGATACCAATTTTTTATGAAGAAGTGACTAAAGAGTTAAAAAAATTAAAAATTGATTATGAATTAGTTTTTATTGATGATGGTAGTGTAGATAAAACTTTACCAATTTTAAAAAAACTTTATAATTCACATAAAAATATTAAAGTAATTAGTTTTAGTCGTAATTTTGGCAAAGAATCAGCTATGTTAGCAGCACTTGAAAAAACTGTGGGTGATTATGTTGTAATAATGGATGCAGATTTGCAAACGCCTCCTAAACTATTAAAGGAAATGATTACAACATTAGAAACTGAAGATTATGATTGCGTTGCTGCATATAGAAATACGAGAACTGGAGAACCAATTATAAAATCACTTTTCTCTAAATTATTTTATAAGTTGATAAATACTATGACAGATATAAAAATGGCACATGGAGCAAGTGATTTTAGAATGATGAAAAGGTCAGTAGTTAATTCATTACTACAGTTAAAGGAATATTACCGTTTTACCAAAGGTTTCTTTTCATGGATTGGTTATAATACTAAATATATAGAATATGAAAATGTGGAAAGAGTAGCTGGAAAAACAAAATGGAATTTCCTAGGTTTATTTAAATATGCTATTGAGGGGATAGTATCATTTACTACTGTACCCTTAAGATTAGCAACTATTTTTGGTACTTTAGTTAGTTTGGCTGCATTTATATATACTATTTATATTATAATTAATACTTTAATTTATGGTAATGATGTTTCAGGTTGGGCATCTATCATGTGTATAATATTATTTATGGGTGGACTTCAATTATTAGCTCTTGGAATAATTGGAGAATATTTAGGACGTACTTATTATGAAGTTAAGAGAAGACCTGCTTATATAATAAAAGATTATATGAAATATGATAAATAAAATATGGAAAACATTTTTTAATAAAAAATTTATTAAATTTGTCATTATAGGTTTAATTAATACCTTTAATCATAATTTAGTATATCTATCGTTATTACCATATATTAATTATTTATTAGCTAATTTTATTGCTTTTATAATTAGTATGTTAATTTCCTTCTTTTTGAGTTGCTATATTACCTTTGGCATAAAGCCAACATGGAAAAAGCTTATTGTTTTTCCAGTAACTAATATTCCAAATTTATTTTTTCAAACTATTGGTATATATATTATTGTAGATTTGTTAAATATTCCTAAACAATATGGAGCTATTATTACAGCTATTTTCTCCATACCACTTACATATTTAATAATGAAAATAATATTGGATAAGAAAAATAATTAAATTTTAAAACAGTTAATTACTGTTTTTTTTATTCAAGTCTGTTGACATATATATGTTCGCCTTGTATAATTTAAATACAAGATAAAAATAATGTCGAAAATAAAGCGTTATGTAGAAGGAAGTAATTATATGAAAGAAATATGGGAAAAATTTGTACCAGGAGTTTGGCAAACTGAAATAAATGTTTCAGATTTTATCAAGAAAAATTATACTGAATATTTAGGAGATGAATCATTTTTAAAACCAATTAGTTTTAAAACTAAAAAGGTATGGGAAAAATGTTTAGTATTATTAGACAAAGAACAAAAAAATGGAATATTAGATGTTGAAGTTGATAAAATGTCTGGTATAAATAATTTTGAACCTGGTTATATAGATAAAGACAACGAAGTTATTTTTGGCTTACAAACAGATGAACCGCTTAAAAGAATTGTTAACCCTTATGGTGGAATTAGATTAGTTCATAAGGCTTTAGAAGCTTATGGTTATAGCTTAAATAAAGATATTGATAAACATTTTTGTGAATATCGTAAAACTCATAATGATGGTGTTTTTGATGTTTATACTCCAGAAATTAAAGCAGCAAGAAATAGTGGTTTACTAACAGGTTTACCTGATGCTTATGGTCGAGGAAGAATTATTGGAGATTATAGAAGAATTGCTCTATATGGAGTTAATTATCTTATTGAAAAGAAAAAAGAGGATTTTGATAAATTAAAAGGACATATGTTAGATGACTTAATAAGAAGAAGAGAAGAAGTTAGTGAACAAATACGTGCTTTAGAAACAATTAAAAGAATGGCTGCTAGATATGGGATTGATATTTCTAACCCAGCTAGTAATGCTAAAGAAGCAATTCAATTTTTATATTTTGGTTATTTAGCAGGTACTAAAGAAAATAATGGGGCTGCTACTTCATTAGGTAGAACATCTACATTCTTAGATATTTATATTGAAAAAGATTTAAATGAAAATGTTATAACTGAAGAAGAAGCACAAGAATTGATTGATCAATTTATTATTAAATTAAGATTAATAAGACACTTAAGAACTCCGGATTATAATGAATTATTTGCAGGGGATCCTACTTGGGTTACTGAATCTATTGGTGGTATGACAAATGAAGGAAAGAGTTTAGTTACTAAAAATTCATTTAGATATTTGCATACTTTAACTAATTTAGGGAGTGCTCCTGAACCTAATATGACAGTTTTGTGGAGTGATAATTTACCAAGTAATTGGAAAAAATATTGTGCTAAAATTTCAATTGAAACAGATTCAATCCAATATGAAAATGATGAATTAATGAGATCAATATATGGTGATGACTATGCTATAGCTTGTTGTGTATCAGCGATGACATTAGGAAAGCAAATGCAATTTTTTGGTGCTCGTACTAATTTAGCTAAAGCATTACTTTATGCAATTAATGGTGGAATTGATGAACATAACAAAAAAGTAATTATTAATGGTTTAGAACCAATAACTGATGAAATATTAGATTTTGATACGGTCATGAATAAATATGATAAGGTATTAGAAATACTTGCTGAAATGTATGTTAATACAATGAATATCATTCACTATATGCACGATAAATATGCCTATGAAGCTAGTCAAATGGCCTTACATAATACAAATGTAGAAAGATTAATGGCTTTTGGAATAGCTGGACTTTCAGTAGCAGTTGATTCTTTATCAGCTATTAGATATGCTAAAGTAAAACCAATTAGAAATGAAATGGGAATTGCCTATGATTTTGAAGTAATTGGTGATTACCCTAAATATGGAAATGATGATGATAGAGTAGATAGTATTGCTGTGAGTCTTACAGATGAATTTTCAAGAAAATTAAAAAAACATTCATTATATCGTAATGCAAAACATACTTTATCAGTTCTTACAATTACTTCAAATGTAGTTTATGGTATAAAAACAGGTTCTACCCCTGATGGTAGAAAAGATGGACAACCTTTTGCACCAGGAGCAAATCCTATGCATCAAAGAGATCTTTCTGGAGCTTTAGCTTCACTTAATTCCGTTGCTAAATTAAATTATGCATGTTCATGTGAAGATGGTGTATCAAATACACTTTCCCTTATCCCTGCATCTTTAGGTAAAATTAAAGATGAACAAATTAATAATTTAGTTTCCATATTAGATGGTTATTGTAAACAAGGTGGACATCATTTAAATATAAATGTATTAAATCGTGATTTATTAATTGATGCAATGAATAATCCTGAAAAATATCCATTATTAACAATTAGAGTTAGTGGTTACGCTGTTAATTTTAATCGTTTAACTAAAATGCAACAAGAAGAAGTAATTTCTAGAACTTTCCATGAGAGAATATAATGACTGGTAAAATAAATAGAATAGAAACAATGGGATTAGTGGATGGCCCAGGGATTAGGACAGTAGTCTTCTTACAAGGATGCCCACTTAGATGTTTGTTTTGTCATAATCCAGAGATGTGGAAAATTGATGGTGGAATTGAATGTACTGTTGAAGATCTAGTAGACACAATAAGAAGATATAAAAATTATTATGGTGAAGATGGTGGTGTTACTTTTTCAGGTGGCGAACCTCTAACACAAGTAGATTTCTTATTAGAAATATGTGACTTACTAAAAAAATGGGGTATTAATATCTGCTTAGATACTTCTGGAGTTGGAAATAACTATGAGAAATTATTAGATTATGTTGATTTAATTATTTTAGATATTAAACATATCGATAGTGAGGAATATACAAAACTTACAGGTTATCCAACTGAAAAAAGTTTAGATTTTATAGATATATGTAATAAAAAGAATAAAAAATTATGGATAAGACAAGTGATTGTCCCAGGAATAAATGATAATGCTGAATATATTTTAAAACTTAAAGAATTTATAAAAAGAATTAAAAATGTGGAAAAGATAGAATTATTACCATATCATACTATGGCAATTAACAAATATGATGACCTTAACATAGAATATCCATTGAAGGGTATTGAAGCTATGGATAAGGCAAAATGTGAGGAATTAGAAAGGTTATTACTAGATAATTAGTGGTATTTTGCTAATTTTTGATCAAAAAAGATTGACATATTTTAATTTTTAATGATACAATGTATTAGTCATTATTTATTAATGACTTCTTTTGGGGAATTAGCTCAGCTGGCTAGAGCACCTGCCTTGCACGCAGGGGGTCAAGGGTTCGAATCCCTCATTCTCCACCATAAGAAATTTAACCCTTATATATAAGGGTTTTTTAGTGCTTAGAAATAATTTGACAAAAAAAGATTATGGTGATAGCATAGTTGACTATATAAAGGGGATTTGTATATGAATGAAAATGCTAAAATTAATGAATTTATTGAATCTGGTTCAATAATCACGTTAAAAGCATTGAAAGAATATGCTATGGATATTATTGGGAAAGAAAACTTAGAAAACTCATGTAACGATGTGATAAGCATTGCTGGAACTAGAAATACTATGCAATATGATTCTAATTCTAAAGTTATTGAAGTGAATCAAAAAGGTTGTATTTCATCAATAAAATCTAATTTTTTATCTTTAAAATATAATAATTCATTTTGGAAATTAATAAAACAGGCTAATTATTGGAGTTGTTCAAAAAATAGAAACAATATAATTAATATGTATTTTTTATATACTATGAATCATGAATTACATCATGTTAGACAATATGATGTAATGAATAGATTGCCAGAAGATAATATGAGTAAGTTATTATCAATTACTAATGATTTAATAAAATTAGACTATTTTATGTATGATGGTGAAAATTATTATTTTTATCATGATAAATTTTTAATTGAATATCAAGCTATAGCACATGGTGGATTAAAAACAATTGAAGAAATAATAAATAATTATAAAAATATATTAAGTCGTGATGAATTAGAATTTCTTAATATATATATAGCTAGACGTTTATTAGATGGATATATCGGCATTTTTGATAATAAAAGAAAAAGAACTACACCAATTAAGCATTTAATATATATATCTGGACGTATTTCTGCTAATAAGGAAGATGATATAAGGGATTTAGAAACAAATGAAGTTCTTCAAAATAATGTTAATGATATATTATTAGGACGAGATGTTCCGACTGATATATTAAATAAAATAGATGATGTAGCTAAAGGAAAAGTAAAGACTAATAACCTTTTTAATAGTATATATAGTAAAACAAAACATTAAAGCTTAGTGATTTATCATTAAGTTTTTTTGTTATAAATAAAGAATAAATTTATAATATAAAAGATATACAATGTTATTGTAAAGTATTTCTTTACATTTGAAATATGTTTGCTATAATATAAATGTTTTGTGGAGATGAATATATGAAAATAGTTATTAACTATGATTTACTTGAAAAAATAAATAGTGCAAATGGTCATTTAAATTTGCAAAGAATAATGTTAAACGAATTAAAAGCTCAAGCCCTTTTTATTGGAATATTTACAGGTATAGATATGATAAGTCCTACGAAAGATGGAATACATTGGGGAGCTAATCTTGCAGCATGTTCAACTTGGTTTGCTCTTAGAGCCATTATGACAGTGATGGTTGAACATAAGTTTAAGGATAGAATTGAATTATTAGCTTATATGGAATTAGCAAAATTATCACTAAAATTAAATGATTTAAATGTGAAGACAAGTCCAGACTTGTTAAAAAAATCAGAATTATCTACAACAGAATATAAATTTGTTAATGAAAACTTTAGGCCTATAATCCAACAAAATAAATATATTTTAGTACCTACTTATGATGGGTTAGGAGGTATAAAAGATACTTCTATTCTCCAAGAACATGAAATTGGTAGTAAACAATATGTATTATCTATTGGAAGTCCTAGTAGAATTTTTAAATTAGCATATGCTCGTGGTTAAATTTTAATAAAACTAACTATTTTAAGTAGTTAGTTTTTTTATTCTAAAATGGTTAATAAAAAAATAATCTAAGTTCAAACTATAATATATGGAGGTGTATATGAAGCCAAAGAGAATATACTTTGAACCAAATATTTTTAATTATGAACTTGGAAAGATGTTGATGGAAAAATATAAAGATGTACCTTGGATAAAAATAGAAAGTCACAATAGAATTGAAGAACTACAGAAAAGATCTAATGCCGATTTTGTAGAAATGAAGAAATATATAATTATTGGTGTAAGGAAGACACATAAATATGTTCCGAATACAAAGAGTTCTGATTTCTTAGTTCCTTATACATCTTCTGGATGTAGTGCTATGTGTATGTATTGTTATTTAGTCTGTAACTATAACAAGTGTTCATACTTGAGAATATTTGTTAACGTTGAACAAATGCTTAATAATCTTATAAAAAAATCAAAGGAAACAGGAAAAATATGTACCTTTGAAATTGGTAGTAATAGTGATTTAATTCTTGAAAATCAAATTACAGGGAATTTAAAAACAACTATTGAAAGATTTGGAAAAGATGGAAGAGGTTTTATTACTTTTCCAACTAAATTCAGTATGGTAGATAGTATTTTAAATTTAAATCATAATGGTAAAACAATTGTTAGAATGAGTTTAAATCCACAAGAGATAATAACAAAAGTGGAATTTGGGACATCTAATTTGGAAAAAAGAATTAATGCAATAAATAAATTATCCGATGCTGGATATAAAGTAGGTATTTTAATTGCGCCTGTAGTATTTGTGGATAATTGGCGTAATTTATATTTAGAACTATTAGATCAAATGGAAGAAAAACTATCTGATAAAGTAAAAGAAAGCTTAATGATTGAAATAATATTTATGACTTACAGTTATGTTCATAATGCTATTAATGAAGAGGCATTTCCAAATGAAATAAAACTATATAATAAAGATATTATGACTGGAAGAGGCATGGGAAAATATTGGTATAAAAAAGAATATAGAGATGAAGCAGAGAAGTTCTTCAGGGAGGAAATTAAAAAACGATTTTCTAATGCTGTGATTATGTATATTGTTTAAAATATATATCTTATAGAACTAACTATCTCTTATAATTTGGTTAGTTTTTTATTTTGTGAATTTGATTTAATGACAAAAATAATTAGTAATATGGTATAATTATACAGAAGAATTATATTTCAAAAGATGAGAATAGAGGAAGAAAATGTTAAATATAAATAAGAAACCAATAATTGGTATTATTGGTAGACCTGATATAACAAAAGATGATGATATGATTATGAGTGTTGGTGAATCATATCGAAAAGCAGTAATAAAAAAAGGTGGATTACCAATTCTTATATTACCACCACAAGATGTTATTTATGAAGAAATTAGACCTAAAGAATTAGTTAGATTAACAGAACAAGAAAAGAATGATTTAATTGAAATAATAAGTTTATGTGATGGAATAATTATGCCAGGTGGGCATAAGTGGTACGAATATGATGTATTTATTTGTAATTATGCTATTGATAATAATATACCTTTATTAGGAATATGTATGGGTATGCAATTGATGGGACAGATAGATAATATTAAGAGTAACCTTATGGTAGAAACCAATATTAAAAATGATACTACTATAGATCATAATCAAAAGGATGTTCAATATGTTCATAAAGTGAATATAGAGATGAATAGCTTTTTTGGAAGTATTCTTGGAGAACCTGCAATTGAAGTTAATAGTAGACATAACTATCATATTGAAAATGTTAATTTCTTTAAAGTTTCGGCTTATTCAGAAGATGGATTAATAGAAGCAATTGAATTACCTTCCAATGTTTTTGCTTTAGGTGTACAATGGCATCCTGAAAGAATGATAGAATATGATAAGAATGCTGAAAAGATATTTGAAGAGTTTATAGATAAGACTAAGAAAAAATAAATAGATTGTAGAGCAATCTGTTTTTTTTGTAGGTATAAATAAAATGGAAAAATTTACCACGCTATGATATAATGAAGGCGAAGGAGAATTGATATGATAATTTTAAATGAATTTGAAGGTGGAAACGATACTAAAAAGGTTAAAAGAGAAAATATTTATGCTGGTGTATTATTGCAATCATTTACCCCAAAAGTTCAAATATTTGATGAACAACACAATGAATTAAGTAGTGAAGATTTAAAAGAAAGAGGCATTGTCTATTTTCAAGTCTCTAGTGAATTAGTTTGTAGAAAGATGTTATTTCAAAAAACAGAAGAAGATGTTGCAGATGACTTATTATATTATTCGCCAAAATATCAAATTGAAGGATTTACTCCAAAAGTTGAAGTTAATAATAACTTTATAATTTCAAGACCTATTTCTTTAGAAGAATTACTAGCCCATTTCAATTTTAAGAAAGATTTAACAACTTCTGATATTAGAAGAATATATGGAATGTTCTTAAGAAAATGGAAAGAAGGATTCTATTTAAGAAATTGTGAATTATTTGGATATAAAGAAGCACAACCGGAAGAATTTAAGTATTTTGAACATGGTATAGAAGTTACTGATCCTAAAAAATTAAAACAAAGAATAGCAGAACAAAGACTCGAACAAATGATGGGACATAGATCATTTGGTTTTAGTGGTAAAGAACATCCAATACCATCAAATACTTGGGAATTAAGAAGCGTAATTGATAATAGAAAAACTCCACATCCAGTGGAAAAAGAAAAAGTACTTATTAAAACAAGAATTCATACTTTATTTTAATATAAAAAATCAACTATTTTGTTGATTTTTTTGTTATAATGAAAAAAATATAGTATAATTAAAATATTAGGAGTGAAGTATGAAAGAAGTATTAAAAGGATTATTGATTATTTTAATTGTTGCAGGTCCTGCTTTTATAATTAATTTGGTAATTACAAAAGAAATGGAAAAAAGTAATTATTATAAAAAAGCGGAAAAAGATGTAATGACATATTTAGATCTTAGATATGGTGACGGGGACTTTAAGATTAATGATACAACTTATATAGGTGGTTGTGATATATTAGGTAATTGCCGCCCAGATGGATATGAAATTACTCTTACTACAAAGTATTTTGATAAAAAATTCAAAATAATTATTCTTAAAGGTAATAGTCAAATTTATAGTGATAATTTCATAAATATCTTAGCTAAAGAAAAATGGAATATTAAAGAAGATATACATGATTATATAAGTGAACTATCACTAAAAAAACTTAATAATAATGTACCGGAAAAATATAATACAAAAATATCTTTTAATAATATGAAAACAGATGAAAACTTTAACTTTATATTCTATGGTAAATTACCAACTATTGATGATTTAATAAAGAGTACTGTATTTTCTGATCCAAAGTTTGAAATTAATGCTAATTTAAATACTGAAACAAAATTATTGGATTTTTTAAAAGAATTTACTAAATTTTATATTGAAGAATTTCCTAAAAAACAAATTACTTATAGTCAAGAAAGTAAATACTTTAGATATAAATTTGATTATAGTAAATTAGGAGTAAAAGATTATAAAGATCAATATAATGGTTATGGTGGTTATGTATTTACTGATGATAATAATACATTTAGAATAAATATCATGAGACATGTTACTGAATATACAAAAGAAGAAATATTAAGATAAAAAACTATCATAAGATAGTTTTTTTATGCTTCAAAATTCAATGTGACAAATATATTATAAATAAAGGATTTTTTCATGTTTATTGAACTTTTTATCGATTTGACAAATATTTTTTATTATGTATAATAGTATGCACAAGAGAGGGAGTTTATGGTAGAAAAAATAGTGTTCGATCGTAATTTGATTAAACAAATAACTAGAAGACCAGAAGTAAACCTGTTGTTTATAAAATATGATCCAGTAAATAAAAAAGCTTTTTATAGAACAGACTTATGTAAGCAATATATACCTATATATTTCGATAAGGTTAAAAATATATAAAAGAAAAATGAAAGTAATTTCATTTTTTTTTTGATTTTATGAATAGTATTAAATAGGTGATTATATGTTTCTAAGATTTATGGCTTTTCTCACTGGTTTTGGTTTAACGGTAATTGGTTGTGTTCATATCATAAGTTACTTGAATTTAATAACACTTGGGTATAATTTTTGGGAATACGTTAAATTTATTAGTAGACAATTAGAATGTTGGTATTCTTTAATTGGACTTGTTATTCTTTTTTTATCAATTTTTATACCGGGAGGTAATGATGATGAATTATATATACGATATTTTAATTAACTTTAATTATAATTTATATGATTTTTATGATTGGCATAGAGAAGATAATATTTTAAATGTGAAAAGTATATTAATATATAAAATCAGTAGTGAAAATTTGAATAAAATGCGAAATAATATTATTAAAGTAGATAATACTTTTTTAGAGAAAATTGCAGATAAAACGGAGTATTTTGATAAGCAATCAATTAACAAAATAAAACATGCTTGTTTATTTAGTGATGGGATGGATGTAATAGGGATAAAATTTAATAGTCAAGGTGTTAGTATTGGAATAAGTAAATTATTAATTGAAGAAGAGCTTGAGATATTAGAAATAACAGATATTCTTAAAGGAGTAGATATTAATTTTGAAATACTTAAAGAAAGGAATACCGCTATTTTTAGAACTAGAAGAGAAATAAAAGAAAGAAATAAAATAATTAATGAATTATATAATATTGATGATATCGAAAAATTGAAGTATTTATATTTTGAATGTTTTAATAGAGAAGAAAGTAAGAAAGAGATTATTTATCGTGATTTAATTAAAGCAATAGACAAGGATAATAATTTATATAAAATAAAAGAAATATTGAAATTAGTGAGTATAAAAACAGTTTATTAATTAAATAATAATAATAAGGAGGACATTATGAAGAAAATTATATGTTTATTATGTGCACTGATTGTTTTAACGGGATGCGATTTTGTAAGAAGTTTAAGTAATACACCTACTAAAAGAGTTGAAGAATTTTTAAAGAAATATCAAACTTTAAATCAAGATGTATTAGATGATTTAAATACTGTAGTAGCGGAAGAAGTTAGTTTCAATTCTAATCAAAGAGATAGATATCGAGATATTGTAAAAAATAATTATAAAAAATTAACTTATGCTGTTAAGAACGAAAAAATAAATGGTGATGATGCTACTGTTACAGTAGAAGTAGAAGTAATTGATTACTATAAAATAATGTCTGATGCTGATGTATATCTTAATGAACACCCTGAAGAATTTATAGTGAACGATGCATACAATGTCAGTAAATTTACGGATTACCGTTTAGATAAATTACAAGATGCAAAAGAGAAAGTAAAATATACTTTGAATTTAACTTTAACTAAGGTAGATAATGAGTGGTTCCTTGATGATCTTAGTCAAGATGATGAAGCTAAAATAAATGGAATGTATGAATACTAAGGACTAAACCAGTCCTTTTTTTCATATAATTTTTTAGGTGATAAAATGAAAAAAGTAGTAGTATTAATGGTTCTAATGATATTATTTATTCCAATAAAGGTAAGTAGTTTAGAAAATGCTACATCCGTTATAGTAATGGATCAAGATAGTCATAGAATCCTCTATTCTAAAAATATCCATACAGTTAGAAGTGTAGCTTCAATCAGTAAGATTATGACGGCTATAATAGCCATTGAATCAAATAAATTATCTGACATTGTCACTGTAGGCCCTGAAATAAAGGATGCTTATGGATCAGGAATATATATAAAAGAAAATGAAGAAATAAGTTTAGAGTCATTAGTATATGGATTAATGTTACGAAGTGGAAATGATGCAGCTCTTGCAATAGCAAATTATGTTGGTGGAAGTGTTGATAATTTTGTGGATATGATGAATGAGAAAGCAAATTTTATTGGAATGAAAAATACTACCTTTAATAATCCTAGTGGTTTAGATGCTGAAAATGGAAACTATTCAACTTCTTATGACATGGCATTACTTACTAGTTATGCTATGAAGAATGAAACATATAAAAAAATAACTTCTACCAGAAAATATAAAGTAGAAACCAATATGAATTATTATAGTTGGACCAATAAAAATAAATTACTTTATAGTTATAAGTATGCAACAGGTGGAAAAACAGGATATACTGAAATTGCTAAAAGAACTTTAGTTACTACTGCTACAAAAGATAACTTAAATCTTGTTATTGTTACTTTAAATGATGGTAATGATTTTGGTGATCATACTAATTTATATAATGAAATGTTTAATGATTATGATGGATATCAAATATTAAAAAAAGGTATCGTAAATATTGATATGGAAAACTATTATCCCAAAAATAGTTTATATATAAAGGATGACTTTTCTTATCCATTAAGTATTACAGAAAAAGATACAATCTTATTAGAATTTAAATTACATAAAAAACGTCAATATCGTAATGGGGATGTTGTTGGGGAAGTAGTTGTAAGATTAGGAGATAAGCAAATATTTAAAGATGATGTATATGTAAAATTTAAAAAGAAAAAAATCAATATTTTTGATTTATTGGTTAAGTGGTTAACTAATGATAAGTAAATTATGGGGGTTTTTTATTATTGTTGGTATTGTTTTTGGGATACTTAATAATCAAGTAGGTAGTATCAATTCTGAAATGTTGAAAAGTGCTAAAACTTCTTTAGATATGATTATTCAAATATTTCCAGTTATGGCCTTATGGTTAGGAATTATGAATATAGCTAAAGAAGCGGGTTTATTAGCAAAATTTGCTTCTTTTTTATCTCCTATTTTAGGACGTTTATTTCCTGAAATACCTAAAAATCACGAATCACTTAGTTATCTTGCTTCAAATATTGTTATTAATATGTTTGGATTAGGTAGTGCAGCTACTCCGGTAGGGTTAAAGGGAATGAAACAGCTTCAAGAATTGAATCCGAAAAAGGATACAGCTTCTAGAAGTATGATCACTTTTTTAGTCATTAATACTAGCGGAGTTACGATTGTGCCAACAACTATTATTTCATTACGTATGTTACATGGTAGTGCTGATCCTACAGAAATAGTTTTAGCGTGCGTTTTAGCAACCGTAATATCAACTTTTTGTGCTATTTTAATTGATAAAGCATTTGCTAGAGGAGGTAAGAGATGTTTAAAATAATATCAGATCTTATTATTCCCACTATTGTATTGGTTGTTATTATTTATGGTATTAAGAAAAAGTTGAATATTTATGATGTCTTTATTGATGGGGCTAGGGAAAGTGTTGATTTAGTTTTAATGATATTTCCTTATATATTGGGAATGATATTTGCTATTAATTTGTTTTTAAATACTAATATCCTTTTTAATATAACTAATTTTTTAAAACCATTATTTGATTATCTACATATGCCGGTAGAAGTATTACCAATGGCTATAATGCGTCCTATTTCTGGTAATTCATCTTTAGCTATTTTAAATAATTTATTTATAAATTATGGACCAGATAGTATGATAGGTAGATTAGGCTCAGTTATTCAAGGTTCTAATGATACTACTTTATATGTACTAACTTTATATTTTGGAAGTGTTGGGATAAGGAAGATAAGATATGCCTTATGGGCAGGATTATTATCTGATTTATGTGGAATAATTATTAGTGTAATTGTTGTTAATCTTTTGTTTTGATTGTGATATAATTGATACTGGTGATAGCATGAAAAAAATATTGGTATTAATTTCACTTTTAATGCTTACTGGTTGTAGTAAAGAAACATTGACATGTACTGCTAGTAATACTGATGAACAAGGTAATATTAATGAAATAAAATATCTTTTTAGTTATAAGGATGATGTTTTAGATACTGTTAAAAAAACGATTGAAACAAAAGTAAAAGATCCTAAACAAACAAAATTGATATATGAAATGTATGGTCAAACATTCAATATTTTTAAAGATCCTGGTATTGAAATGAGTGGTAATTATAATAAAGATACTATTAAAATCGTGATAAAAATGGATACTGATAAAATAGAAACATTAAATGATATTAGTAGTATAGCAAAAATGAATTATGATAAAAAGCAAATGTCACTATATTTAGAATCAAGTGACTATACTTGTAAATAGGTTTTAGGACTTTTTTTTATTGCTTTTATATACATAATAAAGTATAATTCTTGTAGGTGATATTATGGAAAGATTACAGAAAGTGATTGCTAATAGGGGATATTGTTCTAGAAGGCATGCTGAAGAATTAATTTTAGGTAACAAAGTAAGAGTAAATAATGAAATAGTAAATGTTTTAGGTACTAAAGTAGATGAAAAAGATATTATTGAAATAAATGGTGAAGTTCTCACTGTTGAACAAAAAGAATATTATTTACTTAATAAACCAAGAGGTGTTATTACATCGGCTAAAGATGATAAAAAACGTAAAACGGTAGTAGATTTAATTGATACAAATAAAAGAATATATCCAGTAGGAAGATTAGATTATGATACGACGGGAATCTTATTACTTACTAATGATGGTGATTTAACCAATATGTTACTACATCCAAAAAATGAAATAGAAAAAGTATATATTGCTAAAATAGAAGGAATAATTACTGGTAAAGCTATTAATATATTAAAATCAGGAGTTATTATCGATGGTGTTAAAACTTCTAGGGCTAAAGTAAAACTTAGAAAAATAGACAAAAAAAATCAAACATCAATTGTTGAATTAGTTATTCATGAAGGCAAAAATCATCAAGTTAAAAAGATGTTTGAAGCAATTGGTTATCAAGTAGAAAAACTTAAAAGAGAAAAAATTGCTTTCTTAGATTTAAGTGGATTAAAGTCGGGGGAATATCGTTATTTAACTATTAAAGAGGTTAAGCAACTATATAATTTAGTAAAAAAATAAAAGAGGGTTAACCTCTTTTTATTTTTCTTCTTCAATCATTTCAATTGCATCAGTAGGACAACTTTCTGCAGCTTCTCTAGCATCTTCTTCTAGTTCTTCTGGAATTGCATCTACTACTACACTTGAAATTCCTTCATCGTTTAATTTAAATACAGAATCGCATATTGCTTCACAAGTTCCACAACCGATACATGCTTCTTCAATAATTCTTGCTTTCATATAGACATCCTCCTTACACAATTATAGATAAAAATATCCAAAAAAGCAAGTATGTGTTTTAAAAAAAAACAAAATATGGTATTATTATTATGAGGTGATGTTATGTCTAGTAGAATGGAAAAATATTATCAATCTAATACGAGAAATAACGATAGAACTTCTAAAAATCAAGATTTGTATAGTCAAATTTATTCGGAAAAAGAGTATACAAATGTTGAGGGAGTAATTACTAGTTCTTCACCAAACGAAATTGATATAAATAAAATAAAAGAACTTTTAAAGAGTCAAGAAAAAAAGAATACAATTATAAAAGAAGCGAGAGTTACCCCTAATTTAGAGTGTGATGATCCATTAGATGAAGAAAAAAATTATGATATCAAGGAACTTTTGGATAAAGCACGTGATGAGCGAAATGATAAACCTACGAATTATCGTAGTTTAAAAAATACAGAATATGATATATTAAAAGGAATAAAATTAGATAATAATAAAAATGACTTTCAGTCAGAAACTGATGAATTAAAAGAATTAATTAATACAATTACTAGTACTAGTTTATTAAACAAATTAGGAGATAGAGAACTTAGTTTAGACCTTTTAAATGATTTAAGATCAAATACAATGATAGGTGATTCTAAATCGATTAAATCAATTATTGAAGAAGAAAAGAAAGCAGACAAAGAAGAAAATGAAGAAGTAGATAGATCATTCTATACTTCTAGTTTAAATTTTAAGAATAAAGATTTTGAACAGTTAAAAGATATAAATAATTCTATTAAGAAGAATAATACGTTAATTAAATTTATGTTAGCAATTCTAATTATTGTTATTGTGACTGTTACAGGTTTAATATTCTATAATTTTCTTAAATAAGTAAAAGATAATAAAATAATTAAAAGCTATTTTATTATTTTTATTTTATCAATATGCTATAATGATAGTGACGAAAATAATACTCTCGAATTAGCGCTAGATGGTTATATAATTAGTAAAAATATGTAAAAAGTTATTTTAATTAGGAATGTATGAGGTTTACAATATGAAGTTTAATAAAAATGTTTTACAATATGATCTTAATAATAGTTACAAAATTCTTATTAATACACTAACAGGTGCTATTGATGTTGCTCCTGTTCAACTGCTAAATAATATAAATATTAAAAACAGTCAATTGTTAGAAGAACGAGGTTATTTTGATATTGAGAATAAAGAAAAGTTAATGAATAATATTTATAAATTATATAAAAATAAAAACGAAAACATTCCATATTGGTTTTATATAACGTTAACTTATAAATGTAATTTTGCGTGTCCTATATGCTATGAAAGGACAAAGTTAACAAAAGAGGATATTGATACTAATATTTTGGATAAAATATTGCTAGACATTCGTCGATTCCAAAAAGAACGTAAAATTCCAAATGAAAGAATGAACATAATTTTATTTGGTGGTGAGCCGTTATGTGTAGAAGACATAGGAAAAGTATCTAGGATATTAGAGTTTTGTAAGAGTAATGGTATGAAAGCGATTATTGTTACGAATGGATCTAGAGTCAATAAAAACGTCAACATATTTAATAACTACTCTGAGCAAATTTCACAATTCAGAATAACTATTGATGGCCCAAAAGAAACTCATGATATAAGAAGACCATACATTGGTGGGCAAAGTTCATATGACGATGTAATTAACGCTATTAAGATTCTTTTGAAAAATGGCCATAGTGTGAAAGTTCAAACTATAGTTGGAAGAGGGAATATAGATAAATTAGAAGAAATAATCAACATATTTACTGAAGAAAAGTTTCTTGATTTTCCAAAATTTTCTTGGCGTTTGGAAGCGTCTCATGATTATAATAATTTAGACGAAAATAATTGTGATGAAATAACCGAAGGCAAGATAGTGTGCAAAATTATTGATTTATATAATAAAAATCCTGAATTAAGACATCAAATTAAATTTGAAAGTTTTAAATATCTAGGACATATAACAGATAGTTTTGGATGGATGGGAAAATATAAAACATATTCTGGTGCTAAGTTTTCTTTTTGCGAGCCACAAAAAGGATATCATTATATATATAGTCTAGAAGGTGGAATATATCATTGTCCTGTTTCTGTCAAAAATGAAAATTTTTATGTTGGAGATGTTGATAATAATCCTAAGTATAAGATAAATAACTTTTGTAAAACCAGGACTATTCTAAATGATGAAAAGTGCTATAAATGTAAATTTAATACATTATGTGGTGGCGGCTGTATTGTTCAAAAAAGAAATCACAAAAAATTTAATTGCCAAGGATATGCCAATCATATAATTAGTGAATTTATTGATAAAATGAAAGAAGAAATCTTATCTGTAGCTAAGGCGGATGAAATTATTTCAATTAATATTCCTTGGGTTACTATTAATCCTAAAGGTCACTTGCAAAAATAATATGATATATAAAATATAGTATAACCTTTTTTAAACCTTCTGTAATTTAAAATGGTAAGTTTAAATAATTTGATGAAACTGTCAATATAAGACATGAAACTAGGGAAGTGATAAAGCGTGTATAAAATAGGAAATATTAAAATAGATAATAGGGTTGTTTTAGCACCTATGGCAGGTATTAGTAATAGTGCTTATCGAACAATTGTTAAAGAAATGGGCTGTGGACTAATATATGCTGAAATGGTTAGTGATAAAGCTATAACTTATGGCAATGAAAAAACAATTGATATGCTTTACATGAAAGAAAGTGAAAGACCAATTGTGCAGCAAATATTTGGTTCTGATGTAGATTCATTTGTTAGTGCTGCTAAGTTTATATATGAGCATATGAAACCTGATATGATTGATATTAATATGGGATGTCCAGTTCCTAAAGTAGCGATTCGTAGTCAAGCGGGTAGTGCTCTATTAAAGAATCCTGATAAAGTTTATGAGATTGTTAAGAATGTTGTTGATAGTGTACCGATACCTGTTAGTGTTAAAATAAGAAGTGGTTGGGATAATAATAATATTAATGCTGTTGAAATAGCTAAGATATGCGAAAAAGCTGGTGCTAGTGCTATCACTATTCACCCTAGAACACGTAGTCAAGGATATAGTGGTTTATCTGATTGGAAGATAATTAAAGCAGTTAAAGAAAATGTTAGTATTCCGATAATTGGTAATGGTGATATTAAGAGTTGTTATGATGCCAAGAGAATGATTGATGAAACTAATTGTGATTTTGTTATGATTGGTAGAGGGGTATTAGGAAATCCTTGGTTAATTAAAGAATGTATAGATTATTTAGAAAAGGGTATTTTACCTACTAGAGTAAGTACGGTAGAAAAAATTAATATGATTAAAAAACATTTACAATATTTAAAAGATACTAAAAATGAAAAAAGAGCCTTATTAGAAATTCGTAGTCATGCTGCTTGGTATTTAAAGGGAATCCATAATAGTGGACAACTTCGTAGTGATATTAATAAAGTGAAAAGTATTGATGAATTAAATATATTATTAGATAACTTCTTAAAGGAGGAAAGAAATGACAGCGAACTTTAGTAAAAGATGTTTTGCTTATTTATTTGATGTAACATTTTTAATTATCTTTTTAGCGGTAACTAGTTCTTTTGTTTTAAATATGGATAATCAAAAGGTATTAAATGATGAATTAACAACTATTGAAAATCAATTTTTAGATGATAAAATATCTCTTAATACATATTTAAATCAAGCATCTAGCGTTTATCATGAAATGGATAAAGAAAGAGTAATGGTCAGTATTTTAAATATAATGTATATTTTAATATATTTTATTGTTATACCTTTTAATAATAAAGGCCAAACATATGGTAAGAAAATGGTAGGTATTAAAGTAGTCCGTGAAGATAAGGAAGAGTTAACATTAAATGATCTTATATATCGTAACCTTTTTATAAATGGTTTAGGGTATATGCTGATATGTTTATCATTAGTATATTTAATACCAAGTTTTTATTATTTTATAACTTCGTCAATTTTAAGTTTTATCCAAATAGTGCTAGTATTTACCAGTATATTTATGATATTATATAGACATGACAAAAAGGGCTTGCACGATCTTTGGACAAAAACAAAGGTAGTAATAGATAAAAAATAGGTGATAGTATGGAAAGAAATGTTAAACGGAAACCTGGCTGTAAAATAAACTTATAGTAAAAAAATAAATTATAGAAGGTGGAATTATGAGAGAATTTACAGAACAAGAATTAGTAAGAAGAGGGAAAGTACAAAATTTAGTTGATAGAGGTATTGATCCGTTTGGACAAAGAATAGATGTTACAAGTGACTCAAAGAATATTAAGGAAGAATATGAAAAATATTCTAAAGAAGAGTTACACGATATGGATATACCTGTAGTTATTGCTGGTCGTATTATGACTAAAAGAGTTAAAGGCAAAGCAGGATTTATGCATATTCAAGATAAATTTGGTCAAATTCAAATTTATGTAAGAGAAGATGTTGTTGGAGAAGAACAATATTCTTTATTTGATGATGCTGATTTAGGAGATATTGTTGGTATTGAAGGTAATGTTTTTAGAACTAACATGGGAGAATTAAGTGTTAAAGCTAATAAATATATTCATTTAGTTAAAGCTTTAAAACCACTGCCAGATAAATTTCACGGATTAGCAGATGTTGAAGAAAGATTTCGTCGTCGTTATGTAGACTTAATTATGAATGAAGAAGCTAGAAAAGTTGCTTTTATGCGACCAAAGATTATTCGTTCAATTCAACATTACTTAGATAGTCTAGGATATACTGAAGTAGAAACTCCAGTTCTAGGATCAGTTTTAGGTGGAGCTGCTGCTCGTCCATTTATTACGCATCATAATGCTTTAGATATGGAATTTTATTTAAGAATTGCTACTGAACTACCACTTAAGAGATTAATAGTTGGTGGTATGGATGGTGTTTATGAAATAGGAAGACTTTTCAGAAATGAAGGAATGGATCGCAACCATAATCCAGAATTTACAACAATTGAAGTTTATAAAGCTTATAGTGATCTAGAAGGTATGATGGATCTAACTGAAAATATTATTGGTAATGTAGCGATGGAAGTATTAGGAACATACGATATTGTTTGGAAAGGTTATAACCTTAGTTTAAGACCTAAGTTTAAGAGATTACACATGGTTGAAGGTATAAGAAATGAAACTGGAATCAATTTCTTTGAACATATGAGTTTAGATGAAGCTAAAAAATTAGCTAAAGAACATCATATTGAAATTGAAGATCATTTCTCTTATGGACATATTGTTAATGCTTTCTTTGAAAAATATGTAGAAGAAAAAATTATTGAACCAACATTTGTATATGGTCATCCACTTGAAATCAGTCCATTAGCTAAGAAGAATAGTGAAGACCCAAGATTTACAGAAAGATTTGAATTATTTATTGTAGGTAGTGAATATGCTAATGCATTCACTGAATTAAATGATCCAATTGATCAATATGAAAGATTTGAAAATCAAATAAAAGAAAAAGAATTAGGTAATGACGAAGCTAATGAAATGGATATAGATTTCGTTGAAGCCTTAGAATATGGAATGCCTCCTGCTGGTGGTATGGGTATGGGAATTGATCGTTTAGTAATGATGATTACTAATAGCGAAAGTATTCGTGAAGTTATTTTATTCCCACATATGAAGAATAAGAATTAGGGGAATTGTAGTATGAAGATATATATTGTTCGACACGGTGAAACGGAGAGTAATGTTAAAAGACTATTTCAAGGAAGAATCAATACCGGAATCAATGAGACCGGTATTCTTCAGGCTAAACAGGCTCAAAAATACTTTGAAGATAAAAATATTGACCTAATAATTAGTTCACCAATGATGAGATGTAAGGAAACAGCTGAAATAATCAGCAATAATAAAATACCTCTTGTTTTTGATGAGAGATTAATCGGTAGACATCATGGTGAGTTTACTGGTAATGATCGTACAGGAGTTCAATTTTTAGATTATTGGAACTATTATAAAAATAATAAATATGATGAAGCTGAAAATATTCAAGACTTATATCATAGAAGTGTTGATACACTACTAGCCTTAAAAGAACAATATAAAAATAAAAATATAATAATAGTTACGCATAGTGGGATATGTAAGTCATTATACTTTTACTTTAATGGCATTCCTGCTGATGGCGATTTTACAAAATATAAACCACAGAATTGTGAAGTTTTAGAATGGGACATTTAGGAGGAAAACATGAGGGTTTTAGCTATTAATGCTGGTAGTTCATCATTGAAATTTCAAATGTATGAAATGCCAGAAGAAAAAGTAATTATTTCAGGAGTATTTGAAAGAATAGGAATAGGAAATAGTTTTTATTCAATAAAAATAAATGGAGAAAAAATAAGAAAAGAATTAGAACTTAAAAATCATGATGAAGCTGTTTCAGTTTTAATTCAAGAATTATTTGATAATAATGTTGTTAAATCATTAGATGAAATTAGTGGAATTGGACATAGAGTTGTTCATGGCGGTAATAAATATACTTGTTCAGTTGTTATTACTGATGAAGTTTTAAAAGATATTGAAGACTTAAGTTCATTAGCACCACTACATAATCCAGCTAATCTTATTGGAATAAATGCATGTATGAAATTAATTCCAAATGCTGTTCAAGTAGCAGTATTTGACACAGCTTTTCATCAAACAATGGAAAAAGAAGCATATATTTATGCTATTCCATATGAATGGTATAGTGAATACAATGTTCGTAAATATGGTTTTCACGGAACAAGTCATAAATATTTAGCTAACCGTATGAGTGAAATACTTGGTACTAAAGAATCTAAAGTAATCACTTGTCATTTAGGCAATGGTGGAAGTATATCAGCTATTAAAGATGGTAAATGTATTGATACTTCAATGGGATTTACACCAAATGCTGGTATTATGATGGGTACACGTTCTGGAGATGTTGATGTTACAATTATTCCTTATGTTATGGAAAAAACAAATAAATCCTTAACAGAAGTACTTGATGATTTAAATAAGAAGAGTGGTTATCTAGGAGTAAGTGGTATTAGTAGTGATTCAAGAGACATTGAAAATGGTATTGAATCAGGAGATGAAAGATGTATTTTATCACAAAGAATGTTTGTGAGAAGAATTGTCGAATATATTTCTAGATACTATGTGATATTAGGTGGAGTAGATGCTATTTGCTTTGCAGGCGGTATTGGTGAAAATTCACCAAAAACGAGAAAAGATGTTATTGATTCTTTAGCTGTCTTAGGAATTAAATTAGATGAAGAATCAAATAATATAAAAGGAGTAGAAAGAATCATTACTACAAAAGATTCTAAAGTACCATGTTATATAGTACCAACTGATGAAGAAGTAATGATAGCTCGCGACACTGTCAGTTTTATTAAATAGAAAGTGTGAATTATGAATAAGTATAGTAAAATATATCGAAAAATTAAGAAATACAAAAAGATAGTTATTACTAGACATATAGGAGCTGATCCTGATTGTTTAGCATCTTCAATTGCCTTAAGGGATATAATTTTAAATACTTTTCCAAATAAAAAGGTGTTTGCAGTTGGTGCACCAGCTTCAGCTTTCAAATTTCTAGGAGTTTTAGATAGATTTAATGAAGAAATGTATGAAAATTCATTATTAATAGTTTTAGATACCCCTGATTATAAGAGGGTAGATGGTGTTGATCCATCAAGATTCAAAGAAAAAATTAAAATTGATCATCATCCTTTTGTGGAAAAGTTCTGTGATATTGAATGGATAGATGATATGTCTAGTAGTGCTTCACAAATGATATTAGAACTAGTTTTTAAAACAAGATTAGTTATGTCTAAAGAAGCTGCGGAAAAATTATTTATAGGAATCGTATCTGATACTAATCGTTTCTTATTTCAATATACAACTCCAAAAACATTTTCATTAGTTTCTAAATTAATAAAATTAACTAATATTGATTTTACAAATTTATATGAACCTTTATATATGAGACCAGTTAAAGAAATAAGGTTTCAAGGTTATATTGCTAACAATATGACAATAACTGAAAGTGGATTGGCTCATATTACAATTACTGAAGATATATTAAAAGAATATAACGTTGATGCTGCTACAGCTGGTAATATGATTAATAATTTTAATTATATTGAAGAAGTATTAGTATGGGCAATATTCTCAGTAGATGTTAACAATGATATTATAAGAGGCTCAATTAGATCAAGAGGGCCAATAATTAATGAAATTGCTAGTCACTTTGGTGGCGGTGGGCATATCTTTGCTAGTGGTGTAAGATTAAAAACAGAAGAAGACAAGGAAAGTTTCATCAAAGAATTAGATGGAGCATGTCGTACATATAAAGAAAAAGAATAACAGAATTTATTCTTTTTTTTATACCAGTGGAATTACTCCTTCTTCCTCTTCTACTGGACTAATGTATGCTGAATATAATGCAACAATAGCTGCAATTATCAAAAAGTATGATGTTATTATATCTAAATTAATTGGGGCTGGATTTTGTCCTTCAATTGCATTTACTTCCTTAGTCCTATAATTTATATATTGACGAAATAATATTATTGCTAAAATAACTGTTGACCTGATGATATTAATTGTTTTACTTTCACTTTCACTGAACAATTTTTTTTGATTCAATATATCTAATTTTTCATTATATAATAAGATGACCGAAACAATGGTTGCCATTATGAAAATAATAGTAGCAATTATTTCGTAATCTATGAGTTTTACTTTTTCTTCTACTATTCTTGGATCTTCATATGTCATGTTATAATGAATTTCTTTTCTAATTTATAACTTTTAATATATTGAATTTTTCTCATAAATCACCTATAAAAGTATATTCTTTTTGAGTTAAATTTATTAAATATTCAACGAGTCTCAAAAGGATGGAAAAGACACACAAAAGAAAGATAATAGGTAAGAAAATAGAAAAATAAAAAAACGTTTTTTTATATAAAATGACATTTTATGTTTTTTATAAAAGTAAAAGAATGACAAAAAAGTTTTAGTATAAATGACACAAAATACCTTTTTGTTATATATTTGAAATATTATAAATAAAGGATAAAAAAGATATTTTTCAATTAAAATTAACCAAATGTTAATTTTAAAATAAAATTAAAAAATTAAAAAATAGGTGATGTAAACTTTACAAAAAAATTTTTTCTGGGAAATACTTATAAAATAAAGGTAAACAAAAAACGACATAAAAAATGTCGAACTTTTGTTTGACTTTGAAATATTTTGGTGCTATGATTAAGGTAACAAAGATAGCAAGGAGAGGAATAAAATATATGGTAAGTATTGAAGACAAATTAACTACTTTAATGGTAGTAAAAAGAAACGGAAAAAAAGTAGATTTTGATGGATCTAAAATTGCAGTAGCAATTAAAAAAGGGTTTGATAGTGTTAACAATGTTAATGATGAAGAACCTATATATAATGAAAAAGATATTCAAAAGGTATATCAAGGTGTAATATCACGTATTGAAAATGATTATATCAATCAAGGTGCTGAAAAAATAAAGATTGAAGAAATTCAAGATTTAATTGAAGATGAACTTCAAAAGAAAAAATATGATGAGGTTTATAAATCATTCTCTGAATATCGTGATAGAAGAAATCAATCACGTTTAATGTTTAGTGATGAAAAAAAACTACATAAATTTATTAAAACTATCGAAAGTTTAGGATTGAAATCAGCTAGTGAAGACGATACTAAGAGAGAAAATGCTAATGTCGATGGAAATACTCCAATGGGGACAATGTTACAATATGGTAGTACTGTTTCTAAAGAGTTTGCTAAATCATATTTGATGAAGCCAAGATTTGCAGAAGCACATGATAGTGGTGTTATTCATATTCATGATATGGATTTCTTACCAATGGGTACTACTACTTGTACACAAATTAATTTAGCTAAATTATTTGAAGGTGGATTTTCTACTGGTCATGGTCATTTAAGAGAACCACAAGATATTATGTCATATGGTGCTTTAGCAGCTATTGCTATTCAATCTAATCAAAATGATCAACACGGTGGACAAAGTATTCCTACATTTGATTATTATCTTGCACCTGGAGTTGTTAAAACTTTTATAAAACAATTTAAACAATGCATTTATGACTTTTTAGATTTTTCAGGTTTTAATAATTTTATTAATATGGATAAAATAGTTAAAGAAATTGATAAAATTCAATCTATTGAATTTGATATAAATGTTTTTGATCAATTTACTAAAGGTTCTGATGAAGCTAAAAAGATATTTACGCTTGGATATGAAAAAGCTTTACAAAAGACTAATCGTATTACTTATCAAGCGATGGAAGCATTCATTCATAATTTAAATACTATGCATTCAAGAGCTGGAGCTCAAGTACCATTTTCATCTGTTAACTTTGGTACTGATACTAGTCCAGAAGGAAGAATGGTTATCAAGAATTACTTATTGGCTTCAGAAGCTGGTTTAGGAAAAAATGAAACACCAATTTTCCCAATTTCAATTTTTAAAGTAAAAGAAGGAATAAATTATAATGAAAGTGATCCAAACTATGATTTATTTAAATTAGCTTGTAGAGTATCAGCTAAGAGATTATTCCCTAACTTTTCATTCTTGGATTCACCATTTAATATAGGTGCTTATGTACCTGGTAATTATGAAACAGAAGTAGCTTATATGGGATGTCGTACTCGTGTGCTTGGAAATGTTGTAGACCCAGATAAAGCTGTTACCCCAGGACGCGGTAACTTATCGTTTACTTCAATTAATTTACCAAGAATAGGTATTAAACATGGTATTATCAATAATGAAAAGGCAGATCTTAAAGGATTTATGGCTGAATTAGAGGAAACTATGGATTTGGTTAAAGATCAATTATTAGAAAGATTTGAAATACAATGTAATAGAAGAATATATAACTTTCCATTTTTATTAGGTCAAGGAGTATGGATGGATTCGGAAAAATTAAAATCAAGTGATAAATTGAGAAAAGTATTAAAACATGGTACTTTATCAATAGGATTCATTGGTTTAGCAGAAACTCTTAAAGCTCTAACTGGAAAACATCATGGGGAAAGTGAAGAATCTCAAAAATTAGGTTTAAAAATTATTAAATTTATGAGAGAAAAATGTGATGAGTATGCTAAAGCATATAATCTTAACTTCACATTGTTAGCTACACCTGCTGAAGGATTATCAGGAAGATTTACTAATATAGATAAAGCTATTTATGGTAATATTAAAGGTGTAACAAACAAAGAATATTATACTAACTCATTCCATGTACCTGTTTATTTCAATATCCCAATTGCTAAGAAAATTAGTCTTGAAGCACCATACCATGCATTTACTAATGCTGGGCATATTACATATGTTGAGCTTGATGGGGATACAAGTGATAATGTTGAAGCATTTGAAAAAGTTGTTCGTATGATGAAAGAAGAAGGAATTGGATATGGAGCAATTAATCACCCTGTTGATCGTGATCCAGTTTGTGGGTTTACTGGTGTAATTGGCGATCAATGTCCAGGCTGTGGTAGAACTGAAGCTGATGGAGTTAAATTTGAAAGAATTAGAAGAATTACGGGCTATTTAGTTGGAACAGTAGATCGTTTCAATAACGGTAAACGTGCTGAAGAAAGAGATAGGGTTAAACATTCATTATGAAAATTCGTTTAGCTCGAGAACTCCAATCAGATAGTATTGTTGATGGCGAAGGTATTAGAACAGTTTTATGGACACAAGGATGTATTCATAACTGTCTAGGATGTCATAATCCTGATACTCATTCATTTAATAGTGGATTTCTAAAGGATATAGATGAATTAAAGCAAGAAATAGTTGAGTTAAAGTTGCAAGATGGTATTACTTTATCTGGTGGAGATCCAATGTGCCAAGCTGATGCTTGTTTAGAAGTTGCTAAATTTTGTAAGAGTATTAAACTAAATGTATGGTGCTATACAGGATATACTTTTGAACAATTATTAGCTAAATCTAATGAAAATCCAAGTATTATGGAATTACTTAAGAACATTGATGTTCTAGTTGACGGAAAGTTTATTTTAGAAGAAAAGAGTTTAAATTTAAAATTTAAAGGCTCTAGAAATCAAAGAATTATTGATGTTAAAAAAAGTTTGAGAAATAATAAAGTTTGTCTAATTAAAAAATATAAAGATGAAAAAACATATATTAGCCCTTCTGAACAATGTAAATATATGTTTGTATAGATATGACATTTGTCATATCTTTTTTTATACTAAATGGAATCTAAAAAAGAAAGGAGTTATCTTTTCTTTTTTTTCATATTATTATATAGGTGGTAGTATGAGAAGAAAGATGCATTTAAAGAAGAAAATTGGATTTAAAAATAAAAAAAATAAAGTAATTAATAAGATATTAATAATAATTATATTAATAATAATAGCTTTAGTATCTGCTTTTAGTTATATTAACCAGATGGTATCTCCGATATTATTAAATTATGCAGAAATAGAATCTAAAAAATTAGCTAGTCTTATAATTAGCAAAGCTATAAATAATGAGGTTGCGAAATCGTTAAGTGTAGAAAACTTATTTATTATTAATAAGGATGAAAAAGGTGAAATAGCTACTATTGATTTTGACCCAGTATTAGTAAATCAATTTTTACTAAAAGCTATTAATCGTGTTCAATTGAATATGAAATATGTTCAAGATGGAGAAATTGATAAATTAGATTTAGGGGAGAATGTCTTAGTTAGTTATGATAAGGATATGCTTAAAAAAGGGATTTTCTTTGAAATACCAATGGGTGTTGTTTTTAACAATACTTTTTTAGCAAACCTAGGACCTAAGATACCGGTTAGATTTAAAGTGATGGGAGATATTATTGCAAATATTGATTCAAAGGTTACTAATTATGGAATAAATAATGCTTTAATTGAAACAACAGTACATTTAGTACTAACAGAAAGAGTAATATTACCGGTTACTTCTAAGACAAATACAGTTACAGTAGATATTCCAATTGCCTTAAAGATAATCCAAGGTACAGTACCTAGTTACTATTTTAATGGCTTAAATAATTCATCACCAATTTTAACGCAACCTATAGAATAAAAAAAACTAATATGATATACTTATGCTAGAGGTGTATTCGGATGGCAAAGAGGAAAAGAAAACTCAAAATAAAAAATCTGATTATTTTAGTTGTTTTTATATTTCTTGTAATAGCTGGTATTAACCTATTATTGAAAGAGGCAAAAAAAATTATTATTCAAGGGAAAACAGATGCTTATATTAGTTCTTTAGATTATATGGTAAAACTATATGATTTAGATTTTAAAGAAGCAATTAAAATTGCTAGAGGAACAAAAGTTACATTATATGAATTTACAGTAAAGCAAAATATTAAAGATGAAAATGATAAGGTTGTTGAAACTAAGACTTACCGTAAAATTAAATATAACAAAAAAGATTATTTAATCATGCCTGATAACATTGCCGATACATATGAAAAGAGTATAAAAGAAACAGAATTATATGTAAGAACTCCAGTTACATTATATGAAAAGAATGATGATATTAAAATATTATCTCTTATTAAAAAAGGTGAGAAACTAGAAATCGTTGGTTTTGATACTATTTCTAGTACAGGTATAGTCAATATGTATAAGGTTAATTATGAAGATTTAACTGGATATGTATATGGAAAATATTTGGTTACTACTAGTGAATTATCATTAGCTAACTATGATAATAACGGAAGCTATGCTATTCATAGCGCTCGTGGTGATAGATGGGGTGGAGGAAAAGCAGGAAATTTAGATTTTTACCCTGTTAATAAAGAAAAATTCAAAGATAATGTTATGCCAGACGAAGTAAGAAGTCTTTACGTTAATTCTGGTGTTTTAGGCAATATAGATGCTTATATTAATTTAGCAAAGAATAGTAATATCAATGCTTTTGTAGTTGATATTAAAGATAATACTGCTCCTGGTTATCCGGCTCAAGCAATGAAGGATCATTCTCCTACTAATTATGCTAAAGCTATTAATACTTTTGATGGTTATAAGAATGCAATTAAAAAGTTAAAGGATAATGGATTTTATGTTATAGGAAGAATAACTACTTTTAAAGATAGTTATTATATTACTGACCATTCAGAATGTGCTATTGCTTCAACCTCTACAGGTAAGCCATATAATCATAATGGTTCCTTTTGGCCAAGTGCATTCTGTAGAGATGTATGGGAATTTAGCGTAGCTCTTGCTTTAGAGTCAGTTAAAGAAATGGGATTTAATGAAATTCAATTTGATTATGTGCGTTTTCCAGACCGTACAGGGGATGTTGAAAAAGCAGGATTAATTAATATGAAAAATAAGTATAATGAATCAAAAGCTCAAGCTATTCAAGCTTTCTTGATGTATGCAACTGATGAAATACATAAATTAAATGCCTATGTTTCAGTAGATGTGTTTGGTGAAAGTGCTAATAATTATGTCACAGCTTATGGCCAATATTGGGGAGCTATTTCCAATGTAGTCGATGTTATTAGTGCTATGCCATATCCTGATCATTTTAATAAATATGAATATGGATTTTCAGTTCCTGTTTGGACAGTTCCATATGACTTATTAAAAGCTTGGGGTGATAGTGCTACTTTACGTCAAGGTGAAATATCAACACCGGCTATTACTAGAACTTGGATACAAGCCTATAATACCATCAAAGAACCATATATTCCATATGATGCTACAAAAGTTTCTGAAGAAATAAAAGGACTATATGATGCTGGTCTAACAGGTGGATATATGACTTGGAATGGTAAGTCTGACTTAGATAAATATGCTGAGATTGCACCTGCTTTTAGAAAGGATTATTAGAGTGAAAAAGAAAATAATTGCAAATGAAATAGAATACGAACTAATCAATGACTATAAAGAAGGCTTTGATACAGATTCAGTAGTACCGAAAATTACTGACTATTTTGAACCTTACGACTATATTGTTGGTGATTGGGCTTATGGTAAGTTAAGATTAAAAGGCTTTTGTGAAAAAAACAATAAAATATATAATCAGATAAATGACTACGTAAATGCTGAAAAGTATATAAAAGATAATTGTTCTTATGAATGCAGGTATTTTATATTAAGAAAAATAAATAATATGTAGAATTTTAGTATTCTTACTTTGATTGACAAAAGATATATTATATAGTAAAATATACGCGTATGAGCAACACAAAGGAGAATCTTATGAATAATTTTACAAAAGAAAATGCCGGCGATATAGAAACATTAATAACCATATATACAATAGATAAAGGCGAACTAAAAATTTTATTAACAAGAAAAAAAAGTGACCCTTATAAAGGATATTGGATTTTACCTGGTAATACTGTAAGTAATGATGAAACTTTAGAAGATAATATTACTGATACAATTATTGATAAAACAGGATTAACGAATGTATATATTGAACAGTGTCATACCTTTAGTAATCTGAATCGTGATCCTGATAAGAGAGTTATTGCCGTCTCATATATTGGTTTAGTAGATAGTAAAAGTATTGAAATAATGACAGAAGATCGACCTGGTATTGAAAATAAATGGTTTAATATTGATTCTATTCCAAAGCTTGCTTATGATCATGAGTCAATCATTGAAAGTGCTACTGAATTTCTTCGAGGAAAAATTGTTAATAGTAATATATTAAAAATACTATTTCCTAGTGACTTTACTTTACCAGAACTTCAAAAGGTATATGAAAAAATATTAGGGAAGGAATTAGACCGAAGAAATTTCCGTAAAAAATTTATTAATTTAAATTTAATTGAAGATACTAATGAACGAAATACAGGTTTTAATGGAAGACCAGCAAAATTATATCGTTTCAAGGATACAATTAAAGAAATCGATTTGTTTTAGGGGGATGTATATGAATAATGAAGGTTGGGGACTTAGAGTAATGTTATTATTTGTTGCTTTGTTGTGTATAGCACTTATGATTTCTATTTACCTTATCCAAAAAAACTTTTCTTTTTTACTTGCTGATAATCCATCTAAAAATATTAATAATAATAACAATATAAATGAAAACGTTATTGTAAAAAAGACATATTCAGGAATTGAAAAAGAAATGGTTGCTAGTGCAAAGAAATATATTAAAAAAGTATATAACGATAATGCTGATGAAGCAGATTTCTTAAAGATAAAAGTTAGTTCAATGCAAAGTGAAGGATTACTAGGAACAATTAATGATATAAAAGATAAAGTTATTGTTTGTAGTGGTTATGTTGCGTGTCGTAAAGAAGAAAATAATAGCTTATCTTATGAGCCTTATTTGAAATGTGGAGACAAATATACTACTAAAGGATACATAGAAAGATATGATGATCAAAAATAGTGTATAATAATAGTTGACAAACATATAATAAAGGTGTTATTATATTGATGCATTTGATTTATAGATTTACCTAGTAAATCTTTAATTAAAGCTAAAAAAGAAACACCTGGATGTGTGTAATGGAAGGAGGAAAAATATGCCAACAATCAATCAATTAGTTAGAAGCCGTAGAAGTGATAAGACTAGAAAAAGTAAATCACCAGTTTTAGGAATAGGATACAATAGTAAAGAAAAGAAACAAACTCAATTAAATGCTCCACAAAAGCGTGGTGTTTGTACTCGTGTTGGAACTAAGACCCCTAAGAAACCTAACTCTGCTCTTCGTAAATATGCCCGTGTAAGATTAAGTAATGGACGTGAAGTTGATGCTTATATCCCAGGAGAAGGACATAATATACAAGAACACAGCGTAGTAATGATTCGTGGTGGACGTGTTAAAGACTTAATCGGGGTTCGTTATCACATTATTCGTGGTACACTTGATACTGCCGGAGTTGACAAACGTCGTCAAGGTCGTTCAAAATATGGTGCAAAAAGACCTAAATAATTACAATAGTAAAGGAGGATTAATATGAGAAAAAGAAGAGCAACTAAAAGAGATGTATTGGTAGATCCAATGTATAATTCTAAATTAGTTACAAAATTAATTAACCGTTTAATGTATGATGGTAAAAAAGGCGTAGCTCAAACAATTTTATATGAAGCTTTTGATATCATCAAAGAAAAAACTAAGAGTGAACCAACAGAAGTTTTTGAAAAAGCATTAGAAAATATAAAACCAGCTTTAGAAGTTAAATCTCGTAGAGTTGGTGGAGCTAATTATCAAGTACCAATTGAAGTTAGAAGTGATCGTAGTCAAGCATTAGGATTAAGATGGTTAGTTCAATATGCAAGATTAAGAGGCGGACATTCAATGGCTGAAAATTTAGCTAATGAATTAATTGATGCATCTAATGGTGTAGGTGCAGCAGTTAAGAAAAGAGAAGATACTCATCGTATGGCAGAAGCTAATAAAGCATTTGCTCATTATCGTTGGTAATATTGTAGAAAGGAAAAAATGGTATGGCTCGCGAATATAGTTTAGACAAAATTAGAAATTTTGGAATTATGGCACATATTGATGCAGGTAAAACTACTTGTACTGAACGTGTGCTTTATCATACAGGTAAAATCCATAAAATGGGTGAAACACATGATGGTGCTTCACAAATGGACTGGATGGAACAAGAACAAGAACGTGGGATAACTATTACTTCAGCTGCGACCACAGCATTTTGGAAAAATCATAGATTAAATATCATTGATACTCCGGGACATGTGGATTTCACAATTGAAGTATCAAGATCACTTCGTGTACTAGATGGTGCAGTTGCACTATTAGATGCACAAGCTGGTGTTGAACCACAAACAGAAACAGTTTGGCGACAAGCTACTGAATTCAAAGTACCTAGAATGATCTTCTGCAATAAGATGGACAAAATGGGTGCAAACTTCGAATACAGTTTAAAAACTATTGATAGTCGTCTTGGTGTAAATGCTAAGCCAATTCAATGGCCTATTGGAGCTGAAGATGAATTCAATGGAATTATTGACATAATCACTAGAAAAGCATATCAATACGATGGTAAGGAAAATGAACAATCAGTTGAAATTGAAATACCTAGTAATTTAGTTGATTTAGTTGAAAAGAAAAGAATAGAACTTATTGAAGCAATTGTAGACTTTGATGATGATTTAATGATGAAATACCTAGAAGGCGAAGAAATCGGAATAGATTTAATCAAAAAAGCTATCCGTAAAGGAACTTTAAAAGTTGAATTCTTCCCAGTACTTTGTGGTACAGCTCTAGGAAATAAAGGCGTTAAATTATTACTTGATGCAGTAATTGATTATTTACCTTCACCTGTTGATGTTGAATCAATTAAAGGTGTTGACATGAAAGGTGAACCAATCGAAAGACATCCATCTGATAATGAACCATTTAGTGCTTTAGCATTTAAGGTTATGACTGACCCATTTGTTGGTAAGTTAACATTCTTCAGAGTTTATTCTGGACATCTAGGTAGTGGTTCTTATGTGTTAAATGCTACTAAAAATGAAAAAGAAAGAATTAGTAGAATTATCTTAATGCATGCTAATAATCGTACTGAAATACCTGAAGTATATACAGGAGATATAGCAGCAGCAATTGGTCTTAAGAATACTACAACAGGAGATACATTATGTGATGAAAAGAAAGCTTGTATTCTTGAATCAATGGTATTCCCTGAACCAGTTATTCAATTAGCTATTGAACCAAAATCAAAAGCTGATCAAGATAAGATGTCAATTGCATTACAAAAATTATCAGAAGAAGACCCAACATTTAGAGCTTCAACTGATCATGAAACAGGTCAAACAATAATTGCAGGTATGGGAGAACTACACCTTGAAATTATCGTTGATAGAATGAGAAGAGAATTTAACGTAGAAGCAAACGTTGGTAAACCTCAAGTTTCATATCGTGAAACATTAACAGCTACTGCTGAATGTGAAGGTAAATATATCAAACAATCAGGTGGTCGTGGACAATATGGTCACGTATGGGTTAAATTTGAACCAAATCCTGAAAAAGGTTATGAGTTCGTTGATGCAGTTGTTGGTGGGGTTGTTCCAAGAGAATACATTCCAGTAACAGATAAAGGTTTACAAGAAGCAATGAAGACTGGTGTTTTGGCTGGTTATCCAATGGTAGATGTTAAAGCAACATTATTTGATGGTTCTTACCACGATGTTGACTCATCTGAAATGGCATTTAAGATTGCAGCTAGTATGGCTTTAAAAGAAGCTAAGAATAAATGTAAACCAATTTTATTAGAACCTATTATGAAGGTTCAAGTTGTAGTTCCTGAAGAATATTTTGGAAACGTTATGGGAGATATTACATCTCGTCGTGGTCGTCCAATGGGTCAAGAACCTAGAGGTAACGCAACTGCGATAGATTGTATGATGCCACTATCTGAAATGTTTGGATATGCTACAAGTCTTCGTTCAAATACTCAAGGACGAGGAACATTTACACCTACATTTGATCATTATGAAGAAGTACCTAAGAGTATTGCTGAAGGAATTATCAAGAAAAATAGTGTAAATTAATAAAAATGCTTGATATTTTATTGCCAATAATATAAAATATAAATTATAAATATAAGGAGGAAATTAAAATGGCAAAACAAAAATTTGATCGTTCAAAACCACATGTTAACATTGGTACAATTGGACACGTAGACCATGGTAAAACAACTTTAACAGCAGCTATTACAAATGTTTTATCAAAGAAAGGATTTGCTGAATACGTTGATTATGCGCATATTGACAACGCTCCAGAAGAAAGAGAACGTGGTATTACAATTAATACATCACACGTAGAATATTCAACTGCTAATAGACATTATGCACACGTTGACTGTCCAGGGCATGCTGACTATATCAAGAACATGATTACAGGTGCTGCTCAAATGGATGGAGCTATCTTAGTTATTGCTGCTACAGATGGACCTATGGCACAAACTCGTGAACATATTTTATTAGCACGTCAAGTTGGTGTACCTCGTATGGTTGTATTTATGAATAAATGTGATATGGTTGATGATGAAGAATTACTAGATCTTGTTGAAATGGAAATTCGTGAATTATTAAGTTCATATGGATATGATGGAGATAATACTCCAATTATTCGTGGATCAGCATTAAAAGCTCTTGAAGGAGACGCTAAATATGAACAAGCTATTCTTGATTTAATGGATGCTGTTGATACTTGGATTGAAACACCATCAAGAGATACTGATAAACCATTCTTAATGCCAATTGAAGACGTATTCACTATTACAGGACGTGGTACAGTTGTTACAGGTCGTGTAGAACGTGGTCAATTAAAACTTAATGATGAAGTTGAAATCGTTGGTATTAAAGATACTAAGAAATCAGTTGTTACAGGAATTGAAATGTTCCGTAAACAATTAGACTATGCTGAAGCAGGAGACAATGCTGGTGTATTATTAAGAGGTATTGCTCGTGAAGATGTAGAACGTGGTCAAGTATTAGCTAAACCAGGAACAGTTACTCCACACAAGAGATTTAAAGCACAAGTTTATATCTTAAGTAAAGAAGAAGGTGGAAGACATACTCCATTCTTCAGTAACTATCGTCCACAATTCTACTTCCGTACTACAGATGTTACAGGTGTAATTGAATTACCAGAAGGTATGGAAATGGTTATGCCAGGTGACAATACTGAAATGATAGTTGAATTAATTGCTCCTATCGCTGTTGAAAATGGAACTAAGTTCTCTATTCGTGAAGGCGGTAGAACAGTAGGTCACGGAAACGTTTCAGAAATTATTAAATAATAATTTTAAAAGAATATCTTAAGATATTCTTTTTTTGTGATATAATTAGGATAATAGAGGTGTTAAGATGGAAATATATGTTATATCTATAGTTGGTGCTGTTATATTAGGAATAATATTATTTGGTCGAAGAAAAAAAGAAGAGGTAACTGAACAACATGTTTTAACTGAAGATGAAAGATTAAGTATTAATAGAGCTAATGATTTTAAAATGATAGTTGAAGATATTTTTACTATTACTGGTAAGGGAACAGTTGTTACAGGGAAAATTGAAAGTGGCTTAGTTGAAATAAATGAAACTGTTGAATTATATGGCTCAACTGGTCTAAAGAGAAAGGTCCTTATTCTAGGGGTAGAGATGTTTAGAAAAACATTAAATTATGCTCAAGCGGGTGATCAAGTAGGATTACTACTAGGTGATATTGCTAAAAATGAAATACAACGTGGAGATTCATTAAATTTAATAAGATAAAAAAAGTGATTCAATTTTGAATCACTTTGTGTTTAATATCTTCATTAAAGAAACTTTTTGTCTGTACATAAAGTATAAAGTACTGTTAGTAACTAATTCTAAATCGCCAATGTATTCAACAATATTAGCACCCATATGAAGTTTAAATTCTCTTAATCCATCATATCTTTCATCATTTGCATTAGGACTTATTGTACCACCAAGATTAAATTTTGTATAACCCAATAGTGAATACTTTTCGATTAGTTTCCATAACAATAAATGTTTAGCACTAAATTGCTTATAACTTTCATTATATCCATCAATCAATATGTATATTTCTCTTTGATGTTTTACAGCAAATGCACTAGCAATAACAATTCCTTCTGGTGTTTCTTTTAAGTAATTAGTAGCCAGAATTAATTGTTTTTTTAATTTTTCTAGAAGTCCATCAGCTATTATTTTTTGAGTAATTAATTTATTAGAGTTTTTACCACTTTGATTAATTACTTCATTATTTAAACGTGAAGTTTCTACTTCTTGATTTTGATATTTTATTTGTGTTTGTTGCAAAAATATCTTAGTATCTAATTTAGCATAATAATAATCAATCATATTGCTAGAATTAAATTGGTAGTAGCACTCTTGTAAATATTTTGAACCTCTTGGATATTTATTTTTAGTTTGTTCAAATATATAATTTAAATCACCTTCACTACCACGATATATTTTGATTCCTTCATTTTCGGCATTACGGATCTTAGTTCTAAAGGTCTTTTTAACATTTTTAAACAATGTCATTGGAGATCCAGAAGATGTATCAATAATTGCTTCAAAGCGTGGTTTAAATGCTTCAAAGAAATTATTGTATCCAAGATGATAGTAATCTAATTTTTTTAATCTATCAAAAATAATATCGAAGTTACCATTATTATAGATTAATTTTTTATGTTTATCGTAAATTGATTTTATAATAAGGGGTGATATTTTAATAGCTATAATATCTTTTCTACCCAGAAATTTTTTAATATCATGGGTAAATCTTTCAAGTAATTCAAAATTATTATAATCTAATAAAAATCCTCTAGGAGCATATGCGTATTTAAATCCTTTTAATCTTTGTACTAAAATCATTGTCGCAGCTAGCATAATATTATTATCATCTATCATTCCAACAAAGATAGTTTCGAAGTATTGTCGGTTCATTAAAGCTGCATATTCGCTAGTTTGATATAACGAATAATCATTATAATTCTTTGCAAAACTAGCAAATTCTTCTCTGGTTAATTCCCTTAGCATCATTGTTTATCACTCCCTTAGGAATTACATTATTATATCATATCTATAAAAATAAATCCATATGTTGATAAGTATTAACCAATGACTTTAATAAAAAATAATTTACTCTAAAAAATTAATTATGGTCATTACTATTATATTAGCACATTTATATAGAATAAAAAGAATCTATTATAGATTCCTTTTATTTTCTCTTTTTGTAACTATCACACAAAGTATCTTCTTTACAATTATTTTCATTACGTTTTGAAACTTTAATTCCTGCTAAACTGCATCTATCACAATCACAGTCACAATATTCGCAATCGTATACATCACATTCAATTTTTTGCTTTTCCTTTTCCATTTCATCACCTATTAGTAGTCTTGACTCATTATCAAATAATATTCATAAATTGATAGTTAGATAATATATTTATTTAGGTGATAATGTGGACAAAATAAAATTAGGTTTACCTAGAGCTCTTTACTATTATTATAATGGACAATTCTTAAAATATTTTTTTGAATTACTTAATTTTGAAGTAATAGTAAGTCCAGAAACAAATCGAAAAATAATTGATAATGGTAATTTTTATGCTAGTGATGAAATGTGTTTATCTTTAAAAACATACCTTGGTCATATTGTTAGTTTAAAAGATGTTTGTGATTATGTAATTGTAATGCGTATTGATAATTATGGAGTAAATGATCAAATGTGTACTAATTTTGCTAGTCTATATGATATTGTTCATAATATGTTTAATATTAATATTATTGATATAAATATTGATCAAAGAAATAAACACACACTTCTTAGTGAATTGATTGGTATCTGTAAGAAATTCAAAATTAAAAGAAAAAATATAATTATGGCATATGAGAGTGCTGAAATAAAGATTAACAAATATAATAAAAAATTAATAATAAAAAACATGAATAAATTAAAGACAAATAGTTTAAAAATATTAATAGTTAGTCATCCTTATAATATATATGATTACTATATTGGAAATCCAATTATAAAATTTTTAGAAGAAATGAAAGTAAATGTTATATATAGTGATCTATTTTATGATACAAATAAATTAAGTAGAGTTTATTCTGATAATTTGTATTGGAAGTACAGTAAAGAAAGTATAGGAGCAATTGAATTGGTGAAAGATAAGATTAATGGAATCATCTTTATATCTTCTTTTCCGTGTGGACCAGATTCTTTGACTAATGAATTAGTTATGAGGAAAATAAATAAACCATATTTAAATCTAATATTAGATGATGTTAATTCACTAACAGGAACAATAACTAGATTAGAAAGTTTTATTGATATTCTATATGCCAAAAACTAATACACTAATTTTTCCTCATATGGGTAATTATTCGGTTCCTGCGAAATATTTATTTAGTCATATTTTAGATGCAAAAATATTGGATGCTCCTTCAATAACTAGTAAAACCATTGAAATAGGAAATAAGTATAGTCCAGAATTTCTATGTACGCCATTTAAATATACATTGGGCACCTATATTGAGTGTCTAGAATTAGGTGCCAATATATTAATACAGTTAGGTGGAGGATGTCGCTATGGATATTATAGTGAGTTGCAAGATAAAATTTTAAAAGATTTAGGATATGATTTTACGTTAATTAATTTAATAACGGCTGGTAGAACTGATATAAAAAAGATATATAAAAGTATTAGAAAAATTAGTAAAATTAATTTATTTAAGAGTATATATTATTTATTAATTACTATTAAGATGGTTAAATGTATGGATGATATTGATATTTATATAAGAGAGAATATTGGTTTTGAAGTCGAAAAGAATAGTTTTGATAATTTAAAAAAGGAAATGCTTAAAACATTTGCTAATACAAAATCATATTTTCATTTAAAAAAAGAATATAAAAAATATAAGAAAAAATTTAAAGAGATAGAGATTAATAAACCAAGTAATTGCATAAAGGTTGGAATTATTGGTGAACTTTATACAATTATGGAACCATTTGCTAATTATGAATTAGAAAAAGAATTAGCTAGTAATAATATTGCTATAACACGTTTTACTAATGTTGATTATTTGTTATTTAAAAAGAAAAAAGCAGTAGCAAAAGTAATGAAAAAGTGTAAATATGTAAAATATCGAATGGGGGCAGATGCAACTGATAATATATGTAGATGTGAATATTTGTGTCAAAAAAAATATGATGGGATAATTCATATAAAGTCATCTTTCTGTACTCCAGAGATTGGAATAATGCCAACTTTGACAAAGATATGTAATATTTATAAGGTTCCATTACTGTTTTTTAGTTTTGATGCTAATACGAGTGAAGTTGGAATTAAAACAAGATTAGAAGCTTTTTATGATATGTTAGAAATGAGAAGGAATCCTTAATATTAAAATGTATATTAATTTTAGAATATAAATTATGTGTTGACAAGAAATAAATATTAGTGTATAAATTATATGAAATGAAGGAAGTGGAGTAATGGCTAAGAACTTAGTAATTGTGGAATCACCTAGTAAATCAAAAACCATTGAAAAATACTTAGGTAAGGACTATACTGTTGTATCTAGTAAAGGTCATGTTAGAGATTTATCTACTAAAGGTAAGTTTGGTTTTGGTGTAGACATCGATAATAAATTTAAACCAGACTACGTCACTATAAAAGGAAAGAAAAAAGTTGTAGATGAATTAAAAAAAGAAGTTAAAAAAGCTGATTATGTATATCTTGCTACTGACCCTGACCGTGAAGGGGAAGCTATTTCATGGCATTTATATGATGTATTAGGTTTAAAGGATAATAATTATGAAAGAGTTGTTTTTAATGAAATAACTAAAAATGCTGTTTTAAATGCTTTTGAACATGCTCGTAAAATAGACCAAGATTTAGTTAATAGCCAAGAAACTAGAAGGATACTAGATCGTATCATTGGATTTAGATTAAGTAAATTAATTCAATCTAAAACAGATGGTACTAGTGCTGGTAGAGTTCAAAGTGTAGCTTTAAAATTAATTGTTGATCGAGAAAGGGAAATCGATAAATTTATAACTGAAGAATATTGGACTATTACAGCTATGTTTAATGATTTTGATGCTGAGTTATTTAGTTATAATCATAAAGATATAGAAGTAAAAAACGAAATAGAAGCTAATGAAATTTTAAATTGTTTAAGTAACGCATTTAAGATTGAAAGTGTTGATAAAAAGACAAAAAACAAAAAATCAAGACCACCATATATTACTAGTACTCTTCAACAAGATGCTTCAAATAAATTAGGTATGAGTGCTAAAAAAACAATGACTATTGCTCAAAAATTATATGAAGGTATTGAATTATCAGATGAAACAGTGGGTTTAATTACTTATATGCGTACCGATTCAATTCGTTTATCTAATGAGTTTATAAAGAGTACTTATGATTATATTGAAGCTAAATATGGATCTGATTATGTTGGAAGTATAAAAGTAAGTAAGAGTAAAGATAATGTTCAAGATGCCCATGAAGCTATTAGACCTACTAGTATTCATCGTGATCCTGAAAGTGTAAGACCATTTTTATCAAATGATGAGTACAAATTATATCGAATGATTTATTATCGTGCTTTAGCTAGTTTAATGAAAGATGCTAAAACGGATAATACAACAGTAATATTAGATAATAATGATTATCAATTTAAAGCAACTGGTCAAACAATTGTCTTTGATGGATATTTAAAAGTATTTAGTGAATATGAAGATACTACTGAAAAAGAATTACCACCATTAGATACTTATAAATCCAATATTATAGTATCTAACGATATTGCAAAAGAACAACATTTTACTAAACCTCCAGCTCGTTATACAGAAGCAAAATTAATTAAAGAGATGGAAGAATTAGGTATTGGTAGACCTAGTACTTATGCTAAAACAATTGATACTATTAAAGTAAGAGGATATGTCGATATAATAGATAAGAAGTTTGTGCCAACTTCAATTGGTGTTGAAATAACTGATAAATTACAAGAACATTTCAATCACCTTATTAATGTAGAATATACGGCAAATATGGAAACTGATTTGGATAAAATTAGTGAAGGTAAAGCTATATGGTATGATGTTTTAGATAACTTTTATAAAGAATTTGAACCATCAGTTAAAAATGCATTTGATGCTATGCCTAAGAAGGAAGCTGAAAAAACTGGTGAAGATTGTCCAAATTGTGGACACCCATTGGTATTACGAAAAGGTAAGTATGGTGAGTTTGTAGCATGCAGTAATTTCCCGGCTTGTAAGTATATAAAAGGTGGAGCTAAGGAAACAGTTGAAGTTATTAATTGCCCAAATTGTGATGGTAAAATAATTGAACGAAAAAGTAAAAAGGGTAAAGTATTTTACGGTTGTAACAATTACCCAACTTGTAAGACTGCTTTTTGGGATAAGCCGACTGGTGAATTATGCCCAGAGTGCCACAGTATGTTAGTTTCAAAGGGTAAAAAGATAAAGTGTAGTAGTTGTGATTATGAAAAATAAGTCTTTCAAATGAAAGACTTTTTTGCTACAAAAAAATTTATTTTTGTTATAAATTTCCATAGGAAAAAAAGTTAAAAAATGTTATAATTATATAATGTATGGAGGATGGAATATGGATTTAAATGAAATCTTAAATATATATAATAAATACTTATTAGAAGCCAATGATTTATGGAGGGCACTTTGACCCGGAAAATAGTGAAAAAAGAATTAAAGAATTAGAATCACTAATGGCTGAGTCTAATTTTTGGGATGATAAAAACCGAAGTGAAAAAATAATAAATGAATTAAACGAAATAAAAAATGACTTAGAAGATATAGATAAAATTAAAAATAAAATTACTGATAATATTGAAATGATTGAAATATTAAAAAAAGATTTTGATCAAGAAATAAAAGATATGCTAGAAATAGATATTGATATAATTGAAAAACAAATAAAAACGATTAAAGTTTCAATTTTATTAAGTGGTGAGTATGATAAAGAAAATGCCATTGTTGAAATTCATGCAGGTGCGGGTGGTACTGAAGCTTGTGATTGGGCAATGATGTTATATCGCATGTATGAAAGATATTTTTTGAAAAAAGGATATCACATTGAAATAATTGATGAACAAGCAGGAGATGGCGCTGGAATCAAAAGTATGTCAATGTTAGTAAAAGGTAATAACGTTTATGGATATTTAAAAAGTGAAAAAGGAGTACATCGATTAATTAGATTATCACCATTTGATTCTAATAATCGTCGTCATACTTCTTTTGCATCAGTTGATGTAACACCTTTATTTGATAATAAGAATATAAATATTGAAATAAAAGATAGTGATTTAAAAATAGATGTTTATAGGAGTACGGGTGCTGGTGGACAAAGTGTAAATACGACAGATAGTGCAGTAAGAGTAACACACTTACCAACTAAAATTGTTGTTACTTGTCAAAATGAAAGAAGTCAAATTCAAAATAAAGACAAAGCTTTAGAAATATTAAAAAATAAATTATATAAATTAGAACTAGAAAAAAGAGACCAACAACTTAAGAATATTAAAGGCAATCAAATGGAAATAAATTTTGGATCACAAATAAGAAGTTATATTATGCATCCATATTCTTTAGTTAAGGATCATCGTACTAATACTGAAACAAGTAATGTTGAAAAAGTATTAGATGGAGATATTGATATGTTTATTAATGACTATTTACTAAATAGTTAATCAAAATATAGATAAGAGGTGTTGTTGTGAGTTTAATTAAAATGAGAAATGTAAAAAAACAATACAAGAATGGTGTTACTGCTTTGTATGATGTTGATTTGGATATTGAAAAGGGAGAATTTGTTTTTATTATTGGATCAACTGGATGTGGCAAATCTACTTTAATTAAAATGCTTTATCGTGAGGAAAAGCCAACAAGTGGCAGTATTAATGTTGGGGGTATTGATGTAGCAAAACTACGTAATGGTAAGGTTTATAAAATAAGAAGAAAAATTGGAGTAGTATTCCAAGATTTCAAATTGCTAAATAGATTAAACGTATATGAAAATGTGGCTTTTGCTTTAGAAATTTTTGGACTACCTAAATCAGAAATACATGGTAGAGTACTTAAGGTATTGGATTTAGTTGGTTTAAAGAATAAAGCGAGACACTATCCAACTGAGTTATCTGGTGGTGAGCAACAAAGAGTTGCTATTGCAAGAGCAATTATCAATGAACCCAAGTTATTAATGTGTGATGAACCAACAGGAAACTTAGATCAAACTACTAGTATGGAAATTATGAACGTACTATTAGAGATAAATAAATTAGGGACAACTGTTATTATGGTTACTCATGATACAGGAATTGTTTCTAGATTAAAAAAGAGAGTAATATTATTAGATGCTGGAAGAGTGCTAAAAGATTATGCGGAAGGGGAGTACACAAATGAAGTTCTTTAGGATTTTAAGTGGAAATATAAGGGACTCATTTAGGAGTGTATTTCGAAATTTTGCTCTTTCTGTAGCATCTATATCTTGTATAACAATAACCCTTGTTGTTGTATCTGTTGCTATTATTTTATCTTATAATGTAAATAGTTTTGCTACTAATGTTGAAAGAGATGTTACAATTGTTACTTTTTTGGATGTTGATATAACTCCAGAAGAAACTGATGATGTTGAAGATCAAATTAATAATTTAGACAATATTGAAAATTACCGATATGAGTCAAAGACTAAGATAGCAGAAGAAATGATGAAATCTTCAGAAGTATTTACTAATATTATGAAGGATTGGACTGAAGAAGAAAGCCCTATTCAATCAACTTTTTTAGTAAAAGTAACAGACATTAATCTTATTAGTGAAGTAGCACAAAAAATAAGTACTATTGAGCATGTAAGTGCTGTTAAATATGGAGAAGGTATGGTTGAACAACTAGTTTCCATATTTGATATAGTAAAAAAAATAAGTATAGGAACAGTAGTAGCACTTATTTTAGTAACAGCTTTCTTAATTTCTAATACAATTAAAATAACTATTTTCTCTCGTAAAAGAGAAATTGAAATTATGCGTTTAGTTGGTGCTTCAAATATGAATATAAAAATTCCATTTATTTTTGAAGGATTGTTCTTGGGAATATTAGGGTCAGTTATTCCTATTATTGCCACTGTTTATGGGTATGTTTCATTATATAATCATTTTAGTGGACAATTATTTTCACCATTTATCAAATTGCTTTCTCCAGAACCTTTTGTATTCTCTATATCTGGGGTATTACTGTTAATTGGGGTAGCAGTTGGTATGTTCGGCAGTTGGCGAGCTGTAAGAAAACATTTAAGCATATAGTTTACTATGTGTTTTTTTGATATAATAGTAGAGGTGATATTATGTCTAAGAATATTAAGTCAAGTGATCGTATTGTTATTTTAGTTATTTTATTAATTGTAGTTGTTCCTATTTTTATTCACCAAATGAAATTATTAAATGAAAGTAGAATGAAAAAGACAGTTACAGAAATAGCAAAAGTAATAGGTAAGAATGATAAAAATGAAGTTGTTAAGTATGATATTAACAATGAATTCTTTAAAAAGAATAAAATTGATGGGATAAAAGGTACAGGTATTGCATTTGTTGATACTGATGATAGTGTAACAGTAATATTTGGTTATAAAGATAGATGTGCAATTAAATTTTCATTTGATGATAAAGTTTATCTTCAAAATAAAAAGTGTGATAATTTTGAATTATTAAAGGGAATTAAAGCACAAATAGTTACTAGTGGGGATGGATTATACAAAATAGATGATGATATATATCGATATCAAGGATATAATGTTAATAATTATCTAAAGTATAGTAATATGTTATGGCGTATAATGGAAATTAGTAATAATGGTATGAAAATGGTTAGTGAGAATGCCATTACATCTATGAAATTTGAAAAAAATAATATCTATAATTATTTAAATGAAAAATTTTATAATGTTTTAAATAAAGATTTAAAAAAGAAGATCGAATTATTAAGTATTAATGACATTGTTAGTTCATCAATAAGTAGTTGTAAAGTGATCAATTACATTAGTTGTCCTGATAAAAGTTATTTGATGAGTGAATCTACTTGGTTAAAAGATGTTAATGAAGAAAAGGGCTGGTATTTATACACTGATGGTAATATCTATCTTGATAATGTTGATGACGAGAAGAATGTTAGAGCTGTTGTCAATCTAAATGAAAATATTAAAGTAGTGGGTGGAAATGGTACTTCTAATTCACCATTTATTATTAATGAAACTATTCTTGGGGAATAGTTTTTTTCATTAGTTCATATAATGTATAGGTGATCATATGGAATTAAAAATAGGTGATTTAGTTACCAGAAATTCATATAATAATGATATTGTTTTTGTAATTGATGATATTATAGATGATGTTTATTATTTAAAAGGAATAAATGTAAGACTTTATGCTGATAGTGATTTGGCTGATTTAAAAAAATGTGAAAAAGATAAAGATGTTGAGGAAGAAAAGAATTTTATTGAAAGAGTTAAACCTATACCAATATCTGATCGTGATGATTATTTTTATTTGCCTGGAAAAATATTACATGTTGATGGTGATAAGGATTATTTGAATAGATGTTTAAAGTATTACAATGATGCTAATGTAATGGCAGTAGGAAAATTATCTACTGAAGAAGATATTGCATATCAAATAAGAGGTTGGCTAGAAGAATTTAATCCCAATATTGTAGTAATTACAGGCCATGATGCTTATTACAAGAAAAAAGGTAGTATAAAGGATATTACAGCGTATAAGAATAGTTATAATTTTATTAATGCAATAAAAGAAGCTAGAAAATATGAAAAAAGTCATGAGAAACTAATAATTATTGCCGGCGCTTGTCAATCTGATTATGAAGATTTAATACGAGCAGGAGCTAACTTTGCATCTAGCCCTAAGCGAATTAATATTCATGCTTTAGATCCAGCTATCATAGCTATTAGTATGGCAAGAGCAGATATAAATTCTGAAATAGATGTTAAAAAGATATTAGAAAATACAAAATATGGATCAAATGGTTTAGGAGGGATTAGAACAAAGGGAACTATGTATATTGGTTATCCTAGATAAAGGAGGGATCTATGAACATAGAAACCGTTAAAAATGAACTTAATAATCATATTGGAAAAGAAGTGATTATTAGATATAATTTAGGGAGGAATAAAGTAGAGAAATATCACGCTATTATAAAGGAATTATATAATAATATTTTTTTAGTGGAGTTAATAAATATAACTAATGAAATTAGAACTTTTTCATATTCGGATATTATAACGAAAACTATTAGAATTGATTACTAAAGATTTTTAAATAACTATTGATTTTTACCATATTTTGGTATATAATTTATTTGTTGAAGTATGTCGAAGGGAGAGATAGACTTGAAAATCACATCAGTTAATGTTCGAAAAATTGAAAAAGAGGATTCGAGAATGAAAGGTATTGCATCTGTTTTAATAGATGATTGCTTCGCTATTCATGATATTCGTATTATTGAAGGTGACAATGGGTTATTTATAGCAATGCCAAGTCGTAAAACAGCTGTTGGTTTATATCGTGATATAGCTCATCCAATTAATCAAGAAGTCCGTAAGATGTTTGAGGATGAAATCCTTGAAGCTTACAAAAAAGAAACAGAATAATTTAATCATAATTTTTAGTTAATCTCATATAATGTATCAGTGGAGGTAATTATGGACAAGACTGATACAATAGCATCGCTCAATCACAATGTCACTATAAACGAAAGAAAAAACATTGTTGTTACAGGTGTCAAAAAGATTGATAGTTTTAATAGTGACGAATTTTTGATGGAAACTTCGATGGGATACATAATTATAAAAGGTACAGATTTAGAAATCATAAAGTTAGATACATATCAAGGTAATGTATCAATAAAGGGAAAAATAATTAGTTTAGATTATATGGAAGATTCCTTAAAGAAAGAAAAAGAAGAGGGAATATTTAGTAAGTTATTTAAATAATGATTTTAAAAACTCAAATATTATTACTTTTCTTTTCATTTGTTTTTGGAGCTTTTTTTTCTTTCTTTTTAAATATAAATTATAAATTTATATATGGAGAAAAGAGAATATTAAAGATTTTAGTTACTTTTTCCTTTGTTATGGTAAATGTTTTATTGTACTTTATGATATTAGAAAAAATTAATAATGGTATTATTCATCCATATGCTATTATGTGCATTATATTAGGATTTTTGTTTGACGGTACTATACAAAAGATGGTTGCGAAGCAATATAAAAAATGATATAATCACAATATAGGTGGTTATTATGAAAAAGAAACAAATTAGTAAACAATCGAAAAGAAGGTTAACGATATTAGTGCCGCTTTTCTTTGTGGCAATTTCTTTCTTTTTTCTTTCATTTATAACATCATCTATAAACCTATATAAATTAAAAGTTGAGGAAAAAAAATTACAAGAATCTTATAACTCATTAAGAAAAGATGAACAAGCATTAAAGACAGAAATTGAGAAGTTACATGATTTGGATTATGTAGCTAGATATGCAAGGGAAAATTATTTATACAGCAAAGATGGAGAAATAGTTTTTAAATTTAATGAAGATCAAAAAGAAAAAAGTGTTGTTGAAAAAAAAGATAATAATATATATTATTTAAGTGGTGGTATATTATTAATTGTTCTATTATTACTTACAGTAATAATTAGAAAAGGAAAAAAAAATAAAGAGACTAAGTAGTCTCTTTTTATTTATAATTTAAAATCATTAGTTATATCATCTTCCATATTTTTTCCATCAAAATATGTTTTTTCTCTATATTTACATAATTGAGCTATTAAGAAAGTAGGAAATTTTTTAACTAAACTATTATATTTTGTGATAACATCATTATAATAGTTTCTCGATGCAACAATTTCGGTTTCTGATTCATTTAAGCCTATTTGTATTTTCATAAAATTTTCACAATTCTTTAACTCTTCATGTCTATCTAAGATGATATTAAATTCATTAATAGCTTCATATAATTGACGATCTAATTCAAAATTGGATAATTTACGTGATCTTAGTTTTATAACTATTTCCAAAATATCTCCTTTGATATCAGTATTAGCTTTAATAATGCCAATTGATTTATTTAATAAATCAAATCTTTTTCTTAAAGTGGTATCAATACTAGCCTCAGCTTCATTAATACGGATAATTAAATATTGGTAGGTATTATAAGTATTAATACACCATATCAAAAATAGACAAACTAAAATTCCTAGCAATAAGCTTACTGTAAACAACGTCATACAATCACCTATTTATATTATAACAAATAAGTTTTTATATTTCAATTATTTCGATGAAATTCAGGGTTATAATTTATCTTTTCATCAAAGGTAATAAAATCAACATATATCATTAATAATAATTGCCATTTACCTGTTGATGGTTCACTTATGATAATATGATCACGACCAGACCTTTCAATAATTCCGGTAAATTCTTTATCTCTCCACTCATTTGAATCGGGAAATGTCATGTGAATTCTAACAGTTTTACCAAAATTCAATCGCAAAATGTTTTCAATATAAGATACTTCAGTAGATGTATCAGTTGTGCTATAATTAGGTGCTTCTTGTTGGTTAGGTGTTGGTGTATTCCCAGAATATACTGGCGTACCTGGAAATGTTGGTTTACCATAATAAGTATTATTCATATAATCATCCTTTCAAATAAAATATATTAAAAAAAAGGGAAAATATGCTATAATTATGGTTGGAGAGTGATAGAATGAAAATAAATGTTGGTGTTTCAAATCGCCACGTTCATCTAAAGCAAGAAGATTTTGACATCTTATTCGGAAGAGATCAAAAATTAGAAAAATTTAAAGATTTAAGTCAACCAGGAGAGTATGCAAGTACATTAAAATTAATTATTAAAACGGAAAAAGATATAATAGATGATGTAAGAGTAATAGGACCAATTAGAAATTATACCCAAGTTGAAATATCTAAAACAGATGCTTTTAAATTAGGCATAAATCCCCCAATTAGAAATTCTGGGGATATTGTAGGTAGTGCTGGGGTTACTTTAGTTGGACCAAAAGGAACTATTGAATTAAAAGAAGGATGTATTATTGCTAATCGTCATATCCATATTACTGATGAAGAAATCGAAAAATATGGGTTAGTTGGTAAAACAAAAGTGAGAGTAAAAGTTGATGGACCAAAAGGTGGTATTTTAGATAATGTAATGCTAAAAAAGAGTAATAATTATATTTTTGAATTACATATTGATACTGATGATGCTAATGCTCATTTAATTAAGCAAGGAGACATAGTCGAAATTATCGAAGTAGAATAGAGGAAATTATATGAGATCTACTGGTTTATTAGCTTTAGGTAGAAGAAATTTATCTTCTGAACAAAAAGAATTAGTAAAAGAATATATCGCATATGCAAGAAAAATTATGCCAGTAAAAATATTGGAAATGGCAGCAAAAATGAATGTAGATGTAAACGAAGTATTTAAAAACATATTATTTTCTTCTAAAAGAGAAGTATATGAATCCTCTGTTTCGAATTTTTTAGGGGTATATGGAAACTACTTAGCTACTGACTATTTATCTATGAAGTACAATGATATGGAAAATGAAAAGGTTATTGATACAATTAATGGCAGGACTTTTATTGATATATATTTTAAAGATAAAGATATGATTAATCTGTGTGAAGTAAAATTAGTTCCTCAATTATTGTTATCATTAAGAGAATATAAGAATTATACATATGATGATATTAAAAGGGAAGATTTTGAATTTAATAAAGGATATTCTCAAAAGAGAAATTTTGTATCATCTGGTAGGAAACTTCTAAAACAAGTAGAGATATTAGATTCATATCGTAAAGAAAATAAAAATATAATAATTAATTTTATTACTTTTGAGAATTGTCATATCGATAATAAAATACTTATTAAGTTAAATGAATATAATGTCAATGTTGTTACAATACCAATTGATGTTTATAAAATACTTGATCAAGTTAATGATTATATGTCAGACATATATACATATGGTAGAAATTTAATGGCAGAACATTCATTAAGTCCTGTTTCATAAAAAAAGATAATTAAATTATCTTTTTTTTATTCTGTCTTTATAGTAGGAATTAACTCATCTAAATTTTGTTCATTGGTGGTTGGTTCAGTGCCTTTTATATAATATAAAATTTTTTTCTTAGTACTACTATTAGTTGCTAGGTTACCACTTATAGGCTCTACCACAGCTCCTACTACATTAGTTGGCATTTTGTACCATTCAGTATTTTTGTCTTTAAAATAATTTTCTATAGTATCAGCCCAAATATTTTTTATAGTAGTTCCATCACTACCAACTGTAAAAGTATTATCATCATATCCTGACCAAATTCCCATTAATATATCTTTGTTATAGCCAAATACTAAGTGATCTGTATCAGTTGTTCCGGTTTTAATGGAATATTTTCGTGTTAACTTAGCAGCAATATTTATACAAGTTGGATAATTGTAATCAATAAATTCACTAGAATAACAATTACTTAGCATCTCATTTAAGATATATACAATACTTTTATTTAATACACCTTCTTTTATACTTTCGTGTTCATATAAAATATTCCCATTAATATCTTCAACTTTTGTAATAAAATATGGTTGTACTTTATAACCTTCATTTGCTAGGGTAGCATAACCGGTAATCATTTCTAATAAACTAATTTCTTCACTACCTAATGCAAGAGATGGAATAGCAGCAAGATTAGAAGTTATACCAACCCTTTTAGCGGTATTTACTAACATTTCTTCTCCTAAAAAAAGGTGAGTTTTTACGGCATATATATTATCTGAATAAGCTAAAGCAGCGGCCATACTAATGGGTTTATTAGGATAACTATTACCATAATTTTGAGGACTATATGTCTTATTTTCCGAGAAAGTAAAGGTTGTCTTAGTACTTGTAAAGGTAGTAGAAGGAGTAAATCCATTTTCTAAAGCTGTGTAATAAAGAAATGGTTTCATTGTTGATCCTACTTGTCTTTTTGCAGCAATAGCACGATTATATTGACTCTTTGAGTAATCTTTACCACCAGTAAGGGCAATAACCTTACCAGTTTCCGGTTCTATCATAATACTAGCAATTTGAATATTGGATTCTGCGGGCACATATTTATTTATATTTTCTTCCATATTTTTTTGAGCATTAATATCTAAATTAGTATATATTTTCAAACCACCAGTTTTGAGAAATGAAGAAGGAATCGCTTTAATTTTTTTCAACTCATCAATAACGGCATTTTGGTAATACATTAAAGTTGAAAGATTAGATTTTTCAGATTTACCTAAATAAGTTAAATTAACTTTTAAAGCGTCACCCATTTGTTTTTTCGTTATATATTCATCTTTTAACATCGAATTTAATATTAACTTTTGCCTTTTTTTAGCTGCTTCTTCATCAACTAAAGGGGAATAATAGCTAGGGGACTTTGGTATACCTGCTAAAATAGTGGCTTCAGATAAATTAAGATCACTGGCACTTTTACCAAAGTAATATTTTGAAGCATTTTCTATTCCAAATATTCCACCATAATTTATAGTATTTAAATATCCTTCTAGTATTTCTTCTTTGCTATAGTGACTTTCTAATTGAATTGTTAACCAAGCTTCATCAATTTTTCTTGACCATTTCTTATCGAAGTCTAAAAATAAATTTTTTGCATATTGTTGAGTGATGGTAGATGCACCTTGTAATTTTTTTCCACTTTTAATGTTTACATATAATGCCTTTATTATTCTTAGAAAGTCAAATCCTTGATGCTTAAAAAAGCCCTTATCTTCAATAGATACAGTAGCGTTAACTAAATATTGTGATATATCATCTAATTTTATCCAGCCATCATTACTATTTCCTGAATAATTTTCCGCGTTTTTATCATATAAATAATATCCGTTTGCAGAATTAATGGATAACTTTGGAGTAATTTTAGCATATAGATATATACTACTATAAACTACAAATAAAAGAAGGAGTGATACTAAACTGAATTTGATCAATTTTTTCAATGTTTTCATCATATCACCTGTCCTTATATTAGTATTAGAAAAAAAAATAAAAATATAAGTGATTTTTTTATAAAGTTATGTTATAATTACTGTCAGTTAGATTGTGGTGGTCAAAATGAGTAAAATTATGGTACAGACTTCGCTAAGAAACCCTGAAGAAATTAATGATATAGTGCATAATTTAGAAGGTATAAAAAAGCGGAATGAGTTAATATATAAAGAAGATAATACCGATGTTTTAATTCGGATTGAAGATGTAGTCACAATTATAAGAAAAAATGAAGATTCAGAACTAACATTAATATTGGATGTAACTAATGAAACAATAGGTACATATTTTATTAAGGGAGTAGGAAATTTAGAAATAAAAATTAAAACGAATATCCTAAAAATTACTAATAATAGTATTTATACTGAATATGAATTAGTAATCAATAACGAAGAAATAGGATTATTTACGTTTGAAACAAGATTTGAGGAGATAGAGTGAATATAAAAGAAAAAATTAAAAATGATATTTATGAAATAATGAAAGAATATGTAAATATCGATGATATTATTATTGAGAAACCAAAAGATAGAAAAATGGCTGATTATGCGTTACCATGTTTTACGTTTGCAAAAGTTATGCATAAGAGTCCTAATGATATAGCATTATATATCAAAGAAAACTTAAAAGGATATGAAGTAGAAGCTGTTAACGGATATTTAAACATATTTGTAAATAAAAAGGAAATGTCTAAACAAATATTAAAGACAATTATTACCGAAAGGGAAAATTATGGGAGCAATCACATAGGTGACGGTAAAATGGTTGTAATAGATTATTCAGCGCCTAATATTGCTAAACCATTTGGAGTAGGGCATTTAAGAAGTACTGTTATTGGTAGTGCATTAAAAAATATTTGTCTTAAAAATGGTTATAAAGTATTTGGAATTAATTATTTAGGTGATTATGGAACACAATTTGGTAAATTAATTTATGCTTATAAAAAATGGGGAAATGAAGAAGAACTAGAAAAAAGCCCTCTAGATGAATTAAAAAGAATCTATGTTAAGTTCCATGAAGAAGCCGAAAAAGATTCTAAATTAGATGATGAAGGAAGAAGAATTTTTAAAGAACTAGAAGATGGGAATCAAGAATACTATGAATTGTGGAAAAGATTTAGAGAAGTATCTTTAAAAGATTTCAATAAGACATATACTCTTCTTGGAGTAGATAATTTTGATTCATATGATGGTGAATCTTACTATAATGATAAGATGGAACCAATTGTTGAAGAATTAGAAAAGAAAAATTTATTGGAATTAGATGATGGTGCTAAGATTGTAAGATTAGGGGATGATTTAATCCCAGCTCTTATAAAAAGAAGTGATGGAGCAACCTTATATATTACTCGTGATTTAGCCGCTGCTATTGATCGTAAAAATAGATACCATTTTGATGAAGCTTTATATGTAGTTGGTAATGAACAACAATTGCACTTTAATCAGTTAAAAGCAGTTTTATTAAAAATGGGTTATGAATGGAGTAAAGATATTCATCACATTAATTTTGGAATGGTTCTTCAAGGTGGTAAAAAGATGTCAACGAGACAAGGTAAGAGTGTTAAACTACATGATGTCTTAGTTGAATCTATTGAATTAGCAAAAAAATATATTGAAGAAAAGAGTCCAAACTTAGAAAATAAAGATGAAGTAAGTCGTAAGATTGGTGTAGGTGCGGTTATATTTAATGATTTAAAGAATTACCGTACTAATGATATTGAATTTAACTTAGAAGATACTTTAAAATTTGAAGGAAATACTGGTCCTTATGTTCAATATACATATGCTCGTATTAATTCATTATTAGAACACAAGAAAAATATTAATATAGATTATGATAAATTAGTAGTAAATGAATATATGTGGAATATAATATTTAAATTATATGAATTTTCTGATATTATATATAAGGCGAAAATTAATTATGATCCGTCTGAATTGGCCAAATATCTTATTGATATAGCACAAGACTTTAACAAGTTATATGCTAATGAAAAAATAATTGATACTGATGAAAATAATTCAGAATTCAAACTCCTTATATGTGAAAGTACCGCAATTGTATTAAAAGAAGGTATGCGCATATTAGGAATAGAAGTATTAAACAAAATGTAGGAGGAAAAAATATGAGATTAGAAGATATGAGCAAAGAAGAATTAGATTTATTATCTTACACAGATTTAACAGAAATTATATTAAAAGAAAATAAGAAACCAATGAATACACCAAGTATTTTTAGAATTATATGTGATTTATTAGATTATACGGATGCTGATTATACAGCAAAAGTAGGAGATTATTACACTTCTTTAACAACAGATAGAAGATTTATTCTATTAGAATCTGCTGAATGGGACTTAAGAGATAATCATGTTATCCCTTTAGTTATTGAAGATGAAGAAGAAATAGAAGATATTTTAGAAGAAGATGAAGAAGAAGATGAAGAAGAAGAAGAACTAGATGCTGATGAAGAAGATATTGATAGTATCATTGATGATGATTTAGATGAAAATGAAGAAGAAATAGAAGATCTATCAATTGTTTCTGAAGATGAAATAGAAGAAAGTTAATACTTCCTTCTTTTAATTTGAAAGGAATTTATTGCTTATTTTATATTTATATAGTATAATTTTTAGTGATTGAAGGGTGATAATATGTTAGATAGACTAACAAATATAGAAAAAAGATATAATGAATTAAATGAAGAATTAATGAAACCAGAAGTAATTGCGGATATTAAAAAAACAACGCAATTATCTAAGGAACAAGCTAATATTCGTGATCTTTTTGATGCTTTTCAAGAATATAAAAAAGTAGAAAAGAGCATTGATGATACTAAACAAATGGTTAATGATCATGATTTAGGTGAAATGGCTAAAGAAGAGTTAGTAGAATTAAATGAAAAGTTCCAACAAATTGAAAAGGACATCGAGGTTATGCTACTACCACAAGATCCAATGGACGGTAAAAACGTTATCGTGGAAATTAGAGGTGCAGCAGGTGGAGATGAAGCTAATATCTTTGCTGGAGATTTATATCGTATGTATACTAAGTATGCTGAAGGTCAAGGTTGGAAAATTGAAAGACTTAATGAGGAATATGGAGCTTCTGGTGGTTTTTCACAAGTTGAATTCTTGATTAAGGGGAAAAAGGTTTACGCAAAAATGAAGTATGAAAGTGGTGCTCATCGTGTTCAAAGGGTCCCAGAAACAGAAACTCAAGGAAGAGTTCATACTTCTACGGCTACTGTTTTAGTTATGCCTGAAGCTGAAGAATTTGATCTTGAAATTAAACCAAATGATTTAAGAATTGATGTTTATCGTAGTGGTGGTTGTGGTGGCCAAGGTGTTAATACAACTGATAGTGCTGTAAGAATTACTCATATTCCAACTGGTACGGTAGTTACTTGTCAAAATGAAAGAAGTCAAATTCAAAATAAGGAAAGTGCTATGCAAATGCTTAGAACTCGTATTTATGAAAATGAATTAAGAAAAAAAGAAGAACAACTTGGAAATGAAAGAAAGAGTAAAATTGGTACTGGTGACCGTAGTGAAAAAATAAGAACATATAACTATCCACAAAATAGAATTACTGATCATCGTATTGGTTTTACTATTAAACAATTGGATCGTGTTATGGAGGGAGACTTGGAAGAAATAATCGAAGCATTGATTAATGAAGACCAAGTACGTAAGTTAAAAGGTGAATAAAGAGTTAATAAATTATGGTATAAATAAATTAAAAGAAATTGTGAATGAGGAAGAAGCAAATTATTTAGCAAATTATTTATTCCAATATATTGATGATGTAAATAATTATAAGGATGGTATTGAAAAGTTATTAAGTGGTATACCTATTCAATATGTAATAGGGAATGTTGATTTTTATGGTAACATTTTTAATGTTAATTCTAATGTCTTAATACCTAGATTTGAAACAGAAGAATTAATCGAAAAAACAGTTGAGTATATTAATGATTATTTTAACCATGATATTGATATTGTTGATTTGGGAACTGGTAGTGGTTGTATAGCTATTACTTTACAAAAAACATTTCCTAATTCAAAAGTAGATGCAGTTGATATTTCAGATAAAGCTTTAGAAGTAGCAAAAAATAATGCTAAGATCAACAATGTTTCTATTAATTATTATTTAGGAGATTTATTTTCTACATTAACTAAAAAATATGATTTAATTATTAGTAATCCTCCATATTTAAGTGTTAATGATGATGTAATGGATATTGTTAAAAAAAATGAGCCTAATATTGCTTTATATGCTAATAATGATGGCTTAGAAGTAATTGAAAATATTCTAAGGAATGTAAATAATTACTTGAAACCTAAGGGTATGATTGCTCTTGAAATAGGTAATAAACAAGGTAAAATGGTCAAAGAGTTAGCGAGTAAATATTTGAAAGATGCTAAAGTTGTAATTGAAAAAGACTTACAAAATCGTGATCGTTTTGCATTTATCTTTATAAGTAATTAAAAACTACAAGATTGTAGTTTTTTTTGTAATAACCATTTAATAATATTCATATTTTTGGTACAATGAATATAGGGTGGTAGTATGCAAGAGAAAATGAAATTATTATTAGAAAAAATTAATATGAATATAGAGGATCATAAATATTTTGAAGATGCCACATTAAATAAAATAGAAGGTAAAAAGAAAGAAAGTAGTTATTACTTCCATATTACATTAACTAATCTATTACCAGTTGACATTTACAATCAATTTTGTGAATTACTTAAACAAGGGTTTAATCAATTTGAAATTGTTAAACCAATTTTTTGTGTAGAAAAATTTGATGATAGTAAATTAATTGAGTACTTTAATAACTTAATAAATCAATATAGTGTTAAATATCCTCTTTTAAAGACATTCGTTGATAGTAATATTATATTAGAAAATAATATTTTAACTGTTGAAGTAAACAACAAAGCAGAAAAAATGAAATTGAAGAGTGTGTGTAAAAATTTAATAGAAGATTTTAAATGTATTGGATATGGTGACATTGAAATAGATATTAAAATCAATGAGGAAAAATCAAAAGAGATAGTCGCTGAAATAGAAGCTATGCGTAATACGATAGTTGTTGAATCAAAAAAAGAAGTTGAATCCAAAGTAATTCTTGGAATTGATTTTGATAATGAAAAAAATTATGAAATAAAAGATGTTACTTATGAAGATAATAATGTTATTGTTGAATGTTTTATTTTTGGTGTAGATATTTTTGAATCATCTAAAAGTAATTTTAAAATACTAACCTTAAAAATAAGTGATTATACAGATAGTATGTTTTGTAAAGTGTTTTCTAAGGATAGTGATGAGTTTAGTGCATTAACAAAAAAATTAAATGCTGGAAAATGGGTTAAAATAAGAGGGTACACTAAAAATGATCAATACTCTAAAGATCTAGTTTTAAATGCTAGAGATATAGTAGAAATTAAGAGTAAAGATGAAGTAATAAAAGATAATGAGGAGATTAAAAGAGTAGAATTACATACTCATACTTTTATGAGTCAAATGGATGGACTAGTGAGTGCTGAAGCATTAATTAAAAGGGCTTCTAAATGGGGACATAAAGCAATTGCCTTAACTGATCATAATAGTGTTCAATCTTTTCCTGAAGCATATGGGACAGCCAAGAAAGTAAATAAGGATAATGAAAATCCTATCAAAGTAATTTATGGTACAGAACTTAATGTTATTGATGATCAAATTGATGTTGTATTCGGATCATCTGATAAACCAATCATGGGTATTACTTATGTTGTATTTGACGTTGAAACAACAGGTTTTAACGCTACTAGTGGTGACTCATTAATTGAAATTGGGGCTGTAAAAATATCTGATGGAGAAATAATTGATAGATTTGATGAATTAATTAATCCTGGTAGAAAAATACCTGAACATATTACTAAATTTACTCATATAACAGATGATATGGTTAAAGATTGTAGAAATGAAGAAGAAGTTACTAAAACATTTAAAGAGTGGATTGGTGACTTACCACTAGTTGCGCATAATGCTAAATTTGATAGATCTTTCTTATCAAGTGTTTATAGTAGGTATAACTTAGGAGAATTAGTTAATCCAATTATTGATACAATGCAATTAAGTAGAATCTTAAATCCTGATGAAGCAAAACACAATTTAAGTGTTGTTACTAAGAGATATGATGTACAATTTGATGAAGAATCACATCATAGAGCTGATTATGATGCAGAAGCTACGGCTATTGTGTTATCAAAAATGTTAAGAATTCTTAGTGCTAGAGGAGTAGAAGTTATTAATGATTTAAATAAGATAATGACTAAAGAAGATATATTTAAATTTGGTAGTATGTATCATATAACTATCCTAGCTAAAAATAATATAGGTATTAAAAATTTATATAAATTAATATCAGATGCTAATACAAAATATTTATTTAAAACACCAAGAATATTAAAGAGTCAAGTAGATTCATTAAGAGAAGGATTATTAATTGGTAGTTCTTGTGCTAATGGTGAAGTATTTAATAGAGCAAGAAGTGTTAGTGATGATGAATTAGGTAATATCATGAGATTCTTTGATTATATTGAAGTTCAACCATTAGATATTTATGATCATTTAATACAATTAGGTGAATTTAATAATGAAATAGAATTAAAGAATCATGTGGAAAAGATAATTAGGGTGGCAGAAGATAATGATTTAATTGTCGTTGCTACTAGTGATTCACACCATCTAGATAAAAAAGATAAAATATATCGTGAGATAATTGTTAATCAAAAAAATCCTGGTGGGGGACTACATCCTTTAAATAAAAAGTCAATAAGAAGTATTCCAAGTTTTCATTTAAGAACAACCAAAGAAATGTTAGAAGCATTTAGTTTTTTAGATGAAAGTCTTAGAAATAAAATTGTAATAGAAAATACTAATTTAATTGCAGATATGGTTGAAAATGTAAAAATAATTAAGAATGAAAAAGAACCATATACACCTATTTTTGAAGGTTCTGATAAAGAAGTAACTGAGATGGTAAATAAACGAGCTCATGAAGTATATGGTGAAGTTTTACCTGAGATTGTTGAAGCAAGAATTAAACAAGAACTAGATAGTATTATAGGACATGGATTTGATGTTATTTATTTGATTGCTCAAAAACTAGTTAAAAAATCAAATGATGATGGTTATCTAGTTGGAAGTCGTGGATCAGTTGGTTCATCTTTTGCAGCAACAATGATGGGAATAACAGAAGTTAACCCTTTACCAGCTCATTATGTGTGTCCAAATTGTAAAACGTCAATATTCGAATTAAATGGTGTTCCTTTAGGAAAGGATTATGCATCAGGATATGATTTACCTGATAGGAAATGTACTTGTGGAACTAAGATGAAAAAAGAAGGACAAGATATGCCCTTTGCGACATTCTTAGGATTTGATGGAGATAAAGTACCGGATATTGATCTTAACTTCTCTGGAGAATATCAAGCTAGAGCTCATGCATATACCAAAGAATTGTTTGGGCCAGAATATGTTTATCGTGCTGGAACGATTGGTACAGTAGCTGATAAGACTGCTTATGGTTTTGTTAAGGGGTATTCTGAAGATAGAGGTATTATGATTAGAAATGCTGAAGTTGAAAGACTAGCACTAGGATGTACTGGTGTTAAAAGGACAACTGGGCAACATCCAGGTGGAATAGTTGTTATTCCAAACTATATGGATGTCTTTGACTTTACCCCATACCAATATCCAGCTGATGATAGAGATGCTGCATGGTATACAACACATTTTGACTTCCATGCTATTCATGACTATGTCTTAAAACTAGATATACTAGGGCACGATGATCCGACCGTTCTTAGAATGTTACAAGATATAAGTGGACTAGATATGAAAGAAATTCCTTTTGATGATAAAGGGGTATTAAGTTTATTCTCTTCTACTGAAGCATTAGGCATAACAAAAGAACAAATTGAATGTGAAGTGGGGACTTATGGAGTTCCGGAATTTGGAACTGACTTTGTAATTGGAATGTTAAAAGACACTAGACCAAAATCATTTGCAGAATTAGTTAAAGTTTCAGGATTATCACATGGTACTGATGTATGGCTTAATAATGCTAAAGATTTGATTGATCAAAAAGTTATCCAATTTGATGAAGTAATTGGTTGTCGTGATGATATCATGGTATATCTAATATATCAAGGATTAAAACCAATTGATGCCTTCAAAATAATGGAATTTGTTCGTAAGGGTAAGCCTACAGCTGATCCTGAAGGTTGGATAAAATTTGATAATATCATGAGAGAAGGAAAAATAGCTGATTGGTACATTGAATCTTGCCGAAGAATCAAATACATGTTCCCTAAAGCACATGCTACAGCATATGTTATGATGGCTCTTCGTGTTGCATGGTTTAAAGTATATCGAGCAATTGAATATTATTCTGCTTTCTTCTCAGTTAGATGTTTTGATTTTGATATTGAAGCAATGATCAAAGGATATAATGCAATTAAAGAAAGAATAAATGATATTAGAAATAAAGGATATGATGCATCAAATAAAGAAAATTCTATTTTAGATGTTTTAAAAAGTGCATTAGAAATGTCTGCAAGAGGATATAGTTTTGCTAATATTGATTTATATAAATCAGATTCTACTAAATTTTTAATTGATGAAGATAATAAAACATTAATTCCACCATTTAGAACAATTGATGGTCTTGGAGGTACAGTAGCAATGAAAATAGTTGAAGAAAGAGAAAAAGGTTCTTTCTTAAGTATTGAAGATCTTCAAAAACGCGGTAAAGTTTCAGGGACATTGATTGATAAAATGCGTGCAATGGGAATACTTGATGGTATGCCTGAATCTAGTCAATTAACATTGTTTTAAGAAATAGAATAAATTATTCTATTTTTTTAAGTTATATTGATATCGTTTTTAGAATTTTTTTCATCAAAATATTAAATTATAGTTAATATATGTTAAAATTTGGTAAAATAAATTAACTATGTTGAAATAAAAACATCAAAATGTTATAATTCATTTATATAGTAAAAATTTTAGGGAGTGTAGAAATGAAAAATCAAGGTTTTACATTAATAGAATTATTAGCAGTTATCGTTATTTTAGCAATTATTGCATTGATAGCAACTCCAATTATTATAGGATTAATTAATAATGCTACGAAAGAAGCATTTAAAGATTCGGCATATGGAATAGTAAAATCAGGAGAAATGTTATATTCTAAGGATTTGTTAAATGGAATAACTGGAGAAGTAACATTTACTTATAATGATGGAGTAGAATCATCTAGTGTGTCTGGAAAAAAGTTAGATTATAATGGAAATAAACCTAAATCAGGTAATGTTATTATAAATAGTGAAGGACAAGTAGCTATCGCTATTCATAATGGAACGTATTGTACTAAAAAAGGATATTATGATAGTGAGATAATTCTAACCGAAGAAGCAATTGATAATTGTAATGTTCCTCTATATGTAGACTCAAGTGGAGCTTCAATGCCAGAATTAACAACAGGAATGATACCTGTTAAATGGGATGGAACAAATTGGATAAAAGCAAATGTAATAGATAAATGGTATGATTATAATAATAAAGAATGGGCGAATGCTGTAACAGTAACTAGCACCAATAGAACAACTTATTTAAATGCATTACCGGGAACAGTTATACCTTTGAGTGATATAAATACAATGTGGGTATGGATACCAAGATATAAATATGCCATACCATCAGGAACTGGCGCAAGAAGTATAAATATTATCTTTGAATCCAAAACAACAACCAAATCAACAGGCAATGCGGTTGATACAAATTATAGAACTCATCCAGCATTTACTTTTGGAACAACTGAAGTATCAGGTATGTGGGTAGGAAAATTTGAAACAACGGGAACTATAGGTAGTCCAACTATACTACCGAATATAACATCACTACGAAGTCAAACGGTAAAAGCAATGTATGATAGTTCAAGAGCAATGCAAAATAATGCCACATATGGAACAAGTACTGATGGAAAAATTCATATGGCGAAGGATAGTGAATGGGGAGCAATCGCATATCTATCACATAGTCAATATGGAATAAATAGCGAAATATATAAAAATAATAGCAGTAGTTATTATACTGGACGAAGCGGAGGGAATGTTGGGGGAAGCCAAATCTTAGTAGGTGGAAACGAATATATAAATACCGGTTTTTATACTTATGATGGAAAATGTGCTACTACAACAACCTTAGCACCAGGAATAAATGCTAATTGTACAGTAACAAATAATGAATTAAGTGATAAAACATTAGCATATAAAGCAAGTACTACTGGAAATATATATGGAATATATGACATGAGTGGGGGAACATGGGAATATACAATGGGAATGTATCGTCCAACAGACGCAACATCAGTAACAGATAGTAGTGGATTTGGCGCTGTAACTACAGCTGGAACTTTACCAACAAATGAATATTGGGATAGATACACAACTACAACAGCATCAACTGCATGTAGTGGTGGAATTTGTTACGGAAATGCTTTATCTGAAACAAGTGGTTGGTACAGTGATGGCGCATTCTTTGTAAGCACTTCTAATCCTTGGTCGGTCCGTGGGGGCGACTATTACAACACTACTGTTGGGGGAGCATTCTACTTCTACAGCATCACTGGGGAATCCAGCAGCTACGACTCGTTCCGTCTTGTCCAGATGAAACCGTAGGTTTCTCACACTAAATCACAAAGCAATGCTAAGATTATGTTAGTAATCTTAGCATTTTTTTTGAAAAATTCAAACGAAAAAATATAATACATGAAGAAAGGTTTGAATAGTTGTTATGGTCATATTAAACATAGTAATAGTTATAACTTAAAATATAAAATTGAGAATATGTTAAATGAGTCAAGATAGTTGTCATATTTTCAAATAGAATAATTTATTCTATTTTTTTATGCTATAATTAATGTAGGTGATATATATGGAAAAAATAATCTTAGTGGATGGAAACAATTTATTATTTAGAAGCTATTATGCAACGGCATATAATGGAAATTTTATGAAGAATAGTAAAGATTTTCCAACTAATGCATTATTTGGTTTTGCTAATATGATTAATAAAATAGTCTTAGAAGAAAAACCTACATATATGATTGTTGCTTTTGATAAAGGTAAAACATTTCGTCATGATAAATATGAAAATTATAAAGATGGAAGAATAGAAACTCCTAACGAATTAAAAGCACAATTTCCAGTTGCTAAAGAATTATTAACAGCAATGGGAATAAAGTACTATGAAATAGATAATTATGAGGCTGATGATATAATTGGTACATTTGCTAAATATTGTGATAAAGAAAGTGAATATATTGGCACTATTATTAGTAGTGATAAAGATTTATTACAATTAATTAGTAGTGATGTAGATATTAAGTTATTAAAACAAAAGGATTATATTCGTTATAATGAAGAAACATTTAAAAATGAATATGGAATAGATCCTATTAGAATAATTGATTTAAAAGCTTTAATGGGAGATCCTTCTGATAATATTCCAGGTGTAAAAGGAATAGGTGAAAAGACTGCTTTAAAATTATTACAAGATTATGGCAGCTTAGATGGTGTATATGGAAATATTGATAAAATCAAAGGTAAAATGCAAGAAAAATTAATTGCTGATAAAGACCAAGCTTATATGAGTTATGATCTTGCTACTATTTGTAAAAATGTTCCAATGGATATTGATATTAATGATATTAAATATATGGGAAATAAAAATAAAGAATTAAATGGTTTATATGAAGAATTAGAATTTTATTCTTTTTTAAAAAAGGAACAAGCACCAGAATCAACTAAACCTTTAGAATTTAAAACTATTAAAGATATTAAAGAAATAAATTTAAATAGTGACTGTGCTATTTATTTGGAAATATTAGGTACGAATTATCATACCTCTAAAATATTAGGAATGGGAGTTTATAATGGGGAAAATAGTTTCTTTATTCCTTTTGAATTATTACAACAAAACCCTACTTTTTTAAATAATATTAATAAATATACTTATGATTTTAAGAAGACATATGTAGCTTTAAAATGGCATAATATCAAGATATCAAATGTTACTTTTGATACAATGCTTGCAGCTTACTTGTTAGATTATAATATTAAAGATGATATTGCTTATCTAGCTAATCAATTTGATAATGATATATCCTTTTATGAAAATGTATATGGTAAAGAAAATAAATTAGAAGAACCTAGTATAGATATTATTGCTTACAATAGTATCATTAAAGCTAAGTTTATTTATGATACTTATAATTTGTTTACTAAACAATTAAAGGAAGAAGAATTATATCACTTATTTAGTGATATTGAGTTACCTTTATCATATGTTTTAGGAGATATGGAATATAATGGTGTCCATGTTGATAAAGAAACATTAGTTGATATGGGAGAAGAAATAAAAATTAAAATTGAACTAATTAGTAAAAATATATATAATCAAGCAGGACAAGAATTTAATATATCTTCACCAATTCAATTAGGGGAAATTTTATTTGAAAAATTAGGATTACCTCATGGCAAAAAGGGAAAGAGTGGGTATTCTACTGCGATTGATGTTTTGAATAAATTAAAAGGTAAACATTCAATTATTGATGATATTATTGAGTACAGAATGCTTACCAAACTATATTCAACATATATCGATGGATTAATTAATGCTTGTTTAAATGATGGTAAAATTCATACCATTTATACACAAGCTTTAACACGAACTGGTCGTCTTTCATCAATTGAACCTAATCTACAAAACATTCCAATTCGTTATGATTATGGTAGACTTATTCGTAAAGCTTTTGTACCTAGTGATAATTCTGTTATTGTAAGTGGGGATTATTCACAAATAGAACTTCGAATTCTTGCTCATATGTCTAATGTTCAATCATTGATTGATGCTTTTAATAATAATTTAGATATTCATACTAAAACAGCCAGTGATATCTTTCATGTATCAATTGATGAAGTAAGTAAGAATATGCGTAGAATTGCAAAAGCTGTTAATTTTGGAATTATTTATGGAATAAGTAGTTTTGGTTTGTCAGAAAATTTGAGTATTAGTGTTCAAGAAGCTAAAAGTTTTATTGACAATTATTTAGACACTTATCCTGGTATTAAGGAATATATGGATAGTACTATTGAAGAAGCTAAAAAACATGGATATGTTAAAACGCTACTAAATCGCAAGCGCAAGATACCTGAACTTGCAAATACAAATTATATGATTAGACAACAAGGAGAAAGAATTGCCCTTAATACGCCAATTCAAGGTACAAGTGCCGATATAATTAAAAAAGCTATGATTGAAATAGCTGCTGAATTCAAAAAGCAAAATTTAAATAGTAAAATGATCCTTCAAGTTCACGATGAATTAGTTTTTGATGTTTTAAATAGTGAAGTAGAACAAGTTAAAAAAATAATTGAAAATATAATGGAAAATACTTATAAATTAAATGTTCCATTAAAAGTAGAAATAGAAGATGGGAGTAATTGGTATCAAATAAAATAATCAAAATATGAGTATATAAGAATAATACTAGGGCAATATATTTTTATAATAATATTGATTTAAGTAGTATTAGCATCATTGACAGTATATATTACCAAGTATATAATTAAAATTAGAAAAACAATAATTTGTAAGATGATCATTTTGAGCTGCATAAACGCGAATGGTGTTTAATAGGAGAACAGATCTATTATGGTTATTTATGTCGAAAAAATTGAGAAGAAAGATAAGCACATTTTAGCTAACTTATTTCAATTATATTTGCACGATATATCTCTTTCATTGCCGATGGATGTGAATAAACATGGCATATTTGACTGTGCAAGTTTGGATAGTTATGTTAATGATGAAATTGAAAATTATCCTTTCTTTATTAAGGCAGATAATAAATATATTGGCTTTGCGTTAATAGATAAAAGAATAATAGAATCAAATGATACCTATGAATTAAATATATTGTTTATTCTAAATTCTTACAAAAATAATGGAATTGGAAGAATAATTGCATTTAATATATTTAATATGTTTGAAGGTAATTGGGAAATTAAACCAACTCCACATTGTCGAAGCGCAAAAAAGTTTTGGGAAAGAGTAATTAAGGAATATACAAATAATAAGTATACTATAGAATATGGTACAACATTTATGTTTACTAGTGAGAGAGTAAAAATATAATAACGTTGACAATAATATTATATAGTGTTAAAATGTACTTTAGAAAACGAAGACAAAGACTAGTAATAAATATTATTTTATAGAGAGTTAGTGGGTGGTGCAAACTAATACTTGATATTTATGAATCTACTTTTGAGTGTAGTTAATAGCTACCGGCATAGCCGTTATAAAAAATTAAGACTATTGTAGGATGGTACCGCATTATATGCTCCTATTGATAGTCTTTTATTTATATTAGGAGGAAATATGAAAAACAATAAGCGATCCCAAATTATTGTAAAAAATAAAAAAAGAGGAGGAATATTATGATAGATATTAATTTAATTAGAGAAAACAAAGAGAAAGTACTTGAAAATTTAAAAAAGAAATTCCAAGATTATAAAATACCTAGAATTGATGAAGTGTTGGAATTAGATAAAAGATATCGTGAATATAAATTAGAAGGCGATAATTTAAGAGGATTAAAAAATACTAAGAGTGCTGAAATTGGTACATTAATGCGTGAAGGTAAAAAAGAAGAAGCAGAAAATATAAAGAATGAAATCAATGATTATAATAATAAAATTTTGGAATTAGAAGTAAAAGAAGAAGAATTAAGTATTAAAATAAAAGAAACAATGATGACAATTCCAAATATTATTGCGGATGATGTACCTCTAGGAAAAGATGATAGTGAAAACGTTGAAGTAGCTACTTTTGGTGAAAAAACAGAATATGATTATGAAGTTCCATATCACCTTGATATCTTAGAATCATTAGGGGGAATTGATTTAGATTCTGCCAGAAGAGTAAGTGGTAATGGTTTTTACTATTTAATGGGAGATATTGCAAGACTTCATTCCGCTGTTTTAACTTATGCAAGAGACTTTATGATAAATAAAGGATTTACTTATTGTATACCACCATTCATGATTAGAGGAGATGTCGTTACTGGAGTAATGAGCTTCGAAGAAATGGATGCTATGATGTATAAAATAGAAGGCGAAGATCTATACTTAATAGGTACTAGTGAACATTCTATGATTGGTAAATTTAAAGATCAAATCCTTGATAAGTGTGAATTACCATATACCTTAACAAGTTATTCACCTTGTTTTAGAAAAGAAAAAGGTGCTCATGGAATAGAAGAAAGAGGTATTTACCGTATTCATCAATTTGAAAAACAAGAGATGATTGTTGTATGTGAACCTAAAGAAAGTGAAGAATGGTTTAAAAAAATGTATGAATATACTATTGAACTATTTAGAAGTATGGATGTTCCAGTAAGGGCATTAGAATGTTGCAGTGGTGACTTAGCTGATTTAAAATATAAGAGCATTGATATTGAAGCATGGAGTCCAAGACAAAAGAAATATTTTGAAGTTGGAAGTTGTTCTAATTTAACTGATGCTCAAAGTAGAAGATTAGGAATTAGAGTTAAAGATGGTAACAATAAATATTTTGCTCATACTTTAAATAATACTGTAGTTGCACCACCTAGGATGCTTATTTCTATTCTAGAAAACAATTTAAATAAAGATGGAAGTATTAATATTCCACAAGTTTTACAACCATATATGGGTGGACTTAAAAAGATTAATGTAAAATAAGCATCTAGGTGCTTTTTTTATGGTATAATTTTAATAGGTGATAAGATGGATAAGATATATTCTTTAATAATAGGTGGTACTTCGTATGAAATTCCTGAATTTGTTATTAAAACATTTGGAGAAGAAAATTTTAACAAAATGCAAAGTGATATTGATGGAGTAGAACTTTTTAATCTATTAATTAGATTTGATGAATTATTTTCTAGTTATATAACGATGGCCGCTGGTTCAGAATACTTCGTAGGTAAGGGAATAGAATTATCAGGTCTTGTTAGTTTAGCTGATTTTTTAGCAAAAAAAGGACAATATGATAAGGCTATTATTTTATTATATAAGTCCATTCAAGAATTTGCGAGTATTCATAGACGTGCTATGAATAATGAATTAACAATAAAAGAAATGTAATATAGGTGATTATATGAAAGTAACAATAAATAATTTAGATCATCAAGGTAGAGGTATTGGAAAGATAGATAATAAGATTATCTTTATTCCAAATACTTTAGTTGATGAAGTTGTTGATGTAGATATATTAAAACAAAAGAGTAAATTTTTAGAGGGTAAAGTGATTGATTATATAAAACAAAGTGAACATCGAATTAATCCTATATGTCCATATTTTAATAATTGTGGAGGATGTGATTTGTTACACTTAAAATATGAAAAGCAATGTGAATTTAAAGAAGATAAAGTAAAAAATATAATTAATAAATATACTAGATTAGATAATGTTGTAAGAACTATTATTCCTAGTGAAAATATTTATTACTACCGTAATAAAGTTACTTTTCAAGTGTATAAAAAAGTAGGTTTTTATAAAGAAAAAAGTTATGTGGTTGTACCTATTGAAAAGTGCTATATTACTAATGAAAAAATAAATAATATCATTCCATATTTGAATAAATTAGATTTAAGTAAAGTGGACAAGATAGTTGTTAGATGTAGTAATAAAATAATGGTAGTCTTTTATTGTGAAGATATTGATAGAGAAGATGTTTTATATAGACTTTCTGATTATGTTGATACTATTATAATCAATGATGAAGTTATCTATGGTGATGGTTATATAACAGAAAAACTTGGGAATTTAACTTTTAAAATTTCTGCTAATTCATTCTTTCAAGTAAATACTAAACAAACAATTAACTTATATCAAAAAGTATTGAGATATTGTGATCTTAGTGGAAATGAAAAAGTGCTAGACTTATATTGTGGAACAGGAACAATAGGACTATATATTAGTGATTATTGTAAAGAAGTATTAGGAATAGATAATGTTTCTGAAGCTATTGATGATGCTAATGAAAATAAAAAATTAAATAATAAAAATAATATAAAATTTTTATTAGGAGATAGTAAAGATAAAATAAGCGATATTTATTTTAAACCAGATATAGTTATTGTCGATCCACCTAGAGTAGGATTGAATAAAAGTGTTATAGAATCAATTATTGAACTAAAACCATCAAAAGTAATTTATGTATCATGTGATCCTATGACTTTAGCTAGAGACTTAAATATATTTAAAGAAAATTATAATATCGTTGATATTACTCCAGTAGATATGTTTCCTCAAACTTATCATGTTGAAAGTGTCACTTTACTTACTTTGAATAAATAAGGAGATAAAATATGTTTTATATTATATCATTTCTATTAATTATAATGATAAGTGCAGCGGTGTTTTTATGGTTGCCATCTTGGGTAAAATATGAAAATAAAAAACAAGTAAAAATAAAAAGTGAATTAGTAATTAATACTATAATCGTATTCATGACAATTATCCCATTTATTGCTCTTTATTTTGGATTTATTCAAATTGGATTATTACTTCAAAAAATTATTTTTATTAAAAGTGGATATAGATTAATATTAGAATCTTCCATTATGGGTATGCTTGGTTCAGTAATGTTCCCGTCATTTTGTATAATGATGATGATTAATAACATTATACTTAAGAAATATGATATTGATAGTGTTTTAGAAAAATTAAGAATTAAAAACTTAAAGAAAAATTATAATTTAGATGTAAACAATGCAAAAGATAATACAACAGATAAGGAAGCTTCAATTTTTATTTCAATAGTATTTGTTATTTGTTTCCCATTTTATGTTTTGGGAATAGGTAATTATTTATATGCCACCGATGACCAAATAATAGTATCTAGATATTTTTCTTTTACCGAAGTAAAATATGAATATAATGAAATTAAGGAAATTTCTGTTAAGACAAATGATAGTGATGGTGCAAATTCTTACAGTGTGATTATTAAATTTATTGATAACAAAAGTTTGACATTAGGTATGTATTCTGCCAATCTAGAAGTTATACTAAATAAATATAAAAAAGATATTAATTTCGATACTACAATGGCAGAAAATGCATTTTATGAAGAATATTGTAAATAACAAAAAGTAATTTAGACAATTTATTATTAATATGAAAAATTTGGGAGTGATAACAATTGAAAATAACTATGAGTAATTTTAAAGATTTTATCTATGGTTCGTGGGATTATTCAGAAAAAACGAAAGAACATTGTGGATTGTGGCTTCGTCAGGAAGAAATGGATATAGGTGGCGGCAGGATATCAAAAGATGACATTGACAAATTAAAAAAATTTCCGGAAGTTGGAACATTAACCATATCAGGATTAAATCAAGACACATTTGAATATTTTATAAATACTTATGGAAAACAACTACGTGCAGTTCGATTTTTTAAGAACAAACTTGTGAGCGACTGGTCTTTGCTTGGAAATTTGCCACAACTAGAATTTGTATATTTCTTTCATAACCAAAAAATAGATTCATTGTGGGATATGAGCAAAAATATATCATTAAAAGGGTTAATGATTTCAGACTTTACTAGGTTGAAAACTTTGGCAGGAATTGAAAAAGCACCAAATTTAGAATGGTTTGGGATTGGAGATGCTATCTGGAGTACAAGCGTAGTTGATTCATTTAAATATTTCAAAGGGACAAAAATCAAATATTTATCTTTTTTTGGTAAGAAAATTGAAGACGATGATTTATCATTTATATCAGATATGAAATATTTAGAGGAATTTGATTTTCCAACTAATTTGTATTCGACAGAACAAGTTGCGTGGATTGTGGCAAATTTTCCTAAGATAAAGGGATTTGCACTAAAATCGGCAAGCGAATATATGGGATATGACAATGAAACAGGTAAAAGTGATATACCTACTTTAATTATAATAGGTAAACGAAAACCTCATCTTGTTATTTCAAAAAATGAAGAGAAAATAAAGAAGTATGTGGATAATTTTCAAAGTTTAATTAAAAAATTTGAGGGAGTACCATATGCAAAAATCTTTGCTAAAAAATAAAAATTAACATGTAAAAATTAATTAATTTATGAATCTAATGAATTATATATTTATTTAAAATAATACTATTAATGTGATTATTTAGTTGATATTATGTGGGCAATTATGTTAAAATAGGTTTTTTAAAAAATAATATTATATTTTGGAGGTGTTATTTATGATCATTATAAATGAGATTGGAGAAGTAATTGCTAATTTAGCAAGAAGTGTTAGTAAAAGTGAATATACATATTTAATACTTTTATCTATATTGACACTTATTCTTGTATCTTTAATAAAAAGAGCATTAGCAAAATATTATATTTCTAATAAAGAGAATACTAGAGAAAGATATGAATATAACTATAAAACTAAAATAATTTTAAATACTATTAGTATTATTGCATTATTTATTATTTGGGAAGGACATTTTAGTAGTATTGTAACTGTCATTAGTTTTGCATCAGCTGGGGTTACAATTGCTTTAAGAGAAATAATTTTCAATTATTTTGCGGGAATATATATTCGAATTAAAAAGCCTTTTACTATTGAGGACAGAATTGAAGTAGATGGTATTAAAGGGGATATTGTAAGTATGAATCCACTAAATTTTGAAGTAATAGAAGTGGGAGACAGAATTAATGGTGAACAAAGCAGTGGTATTATTGTAAGTTTTCCAAATTCATATGTTCTTACTATGCCTTTAAAAAATTACATGAAAGAGTTTAAGTATATATGGAATGAAATAACAATAAAAGTACCAATAACTGCAGATGTTGAAAGCATTAAGAAGGAAATTTATGAAATTGTTAAAACTAATGAAATATTAAAAAAAGTACCTAAAAAAATGAAAAGTCAAATGGGTGGCATTAGTTTAAATTATCATATTTATTTCAACAATTTAGAGCCAATTATATATACTAAGATAATTGCTGATCATGTTGAATTATATACTAGATATTTAGTTAATCCAAGAAAAGCAAGATATGTTGAAGATAGTTTGTGGAATCAAATAATTTTAGCTTATCAAAACAAAAAAATAGATTTGTTTTTAAGTAGTAAGCCAGAAGAAGAAAAAACAAAACAAGAATAAAAAGACTTTTTAATGTAATGGTAGGTGAAATATGAAGAAAATAGAATTATTAAGTCCGGCTGGAAATTTTGAAGCCCTAAAAGCAGCTATTATGAATGGAGCAGATGCAGTTTATCTAGGTGGAAAAAGATTTGGTGCAAGGGCTTTTTCTAATAATTTTGATGATGAAGAAATGATTAATGCTGTTAATTATGCTCATCTATATGGGGTTAAAATATATGTAACAATGAATACTATTATCTATGATGATGAAGTTGATGAGTTTGTTAAATATGTTAAATTCTTATATGAACACGGTATTGATGCTATTATTATGCAAGACTTAGGAATGATACATTTAATAAGAGCAATACTTCCCAATTTCGAAATACATGCTAGCACACAAGCTCATATTCATAATTTAAGAGGAGTTAAGTACTTAGAAGAAATGGGTGTTAAAAGAGTTGTTTTAGCAAGGGAATTAAGTCTTAATGAAATAAAAAAAATAAAAGATAATGCTAATATGGAAATAGAGATATTTTGTCATGGGGCTTTATGTATTTCCTATTCAGGTCAATGTCTTATGAGCTATTTGATTGGTGGACGAAGTGGTAATAGAGGAGAATGTGCTGGTACCTGTCGTTTACAATATGAGTTAATAAGTGAAGAAAATGGTAATAAAAAAAGGATTAATACTAAAGGAAACTATTTACTTAGTACCCAAGATTTAAATACCTTAGATCATATAAAGGAATTTATTGAAAGTGGCATTTCTAGTCTAAAAATAGAAGGACGTATGAAAAGACCCGAATATGTGGGGCTTATTACAAGACTATATCGTATGGCTATTGATGCTTACTATAACAATGAAGAATTTGTAGTAACAGATGAAATTATAATAGATATGAAAAAGATATTCAATCGAGAATTCACTAAAGGGCATTTATTTAATGCTACTAATGAAGAATTAATGAATCCTTTAAGACCTAATCATATGGGAATACATCTTGGAGAAATAATAAAAGTTGATAAGAAGTTTATGACTATCAAATTAGATTATTCTTTAAATCAAGGTGATGGTATAAGAATTATTTCAAGTAAAGATGAAGGTTTTATTGTTAATAAGTTATATCAAAATGGTAAATTAGTAAGCAATGCTTCTAAAAATAGTACTATTGAATTAGAATTAAAAGGTAATGTTAAAATAGGTGATGAAGTTGTTAAAACAACAGACATCAAACAATTAGAGGAATTAAGTGAATTTGATAACTCAAGAAAAGTAGATATTAGAGGTACTTTATATGCTTATAAAGATAAACTATTAGTTTTAGAAGTAAATGATGGAATTCATACTGTATCTACTTCTAGTAAAGTAATGATCGAAGGGTCAAAAACCAAACCAACTACTAAAGAAGAAATGATTAAGCAGTTATGTAAAACAGGAAATACACCATATACATTTGATAATATTGATATTATAGGTGATGATAATATATTTATTCCAGTATCGGTCATTAATGAGTTAAGAAGAGAAGTATTGGATAAATTATCTGATGAACGAATAAAGGTAGATAGAAATATTAATATTGAAAGTTATAATGTTGAAGTAAAAAATAGTATACAAGACAAAATAAAGATTAAAGCTAGAGTTAAAAATGAAGAACAATATCAAGCATGCATTGATTTTGGTATTGATGATATATATATTGATGATTATAAACAATACGAAAAATATAAAGAAAATGAAACTGTTCATCTAGCTTATCCGCGAGTATTAAATAATGAAGAAATACTGGATAATTCTCTAGTAGGAGAATTAGGATCACTTAAGAAAAGTGTCATAACTGATTTTTCATTTAATACAGTTAATGCTTATAGTGTGGGATTTTTACATATGATGGGTGCTCAAACAATTACTTTATCTCATGAAATAAATATAGATAAAATAAAGAATTTAATAAAAAATTATAGTAAGTTATATAAAATCAATCCTAATCTTGAAGTGATTGTTTATGGTAGGATTGAAGCAATGGTTACTAAGTATTGTCCACTTAATTTATATATTAATCAAGACAAAGTATGTAATATATGTAAAAGAGATAATAGATACTATTTAAGAGATAAATTTAGTAATGATTATTTAATAAGTAGTCATAAGTGTTTAACAACTATCTATAATTATGATAAATTAAATATGATTAATGAAATTAATAAGTTAATTAATATAGGAATTAAGAATATTAGATTGAATTTTGTTGATGAAACTTATGATGAATGTATAAGTATTCTAAAAAGAATATCTATAGATAATAAAAATTAAAAAGTAAAGGTAATCTAAATATTAAAACTCCAATATATTTATAATATAGGAGTGAAAATATGAGTTATAAAGTGTCTAAATATCATGGGCTTGGAAATGATTATATAGTATTAGATTATAATGAAAATGATTTATTACTAACAGAGGATAACGTAAAGCTATTATGTGATCGTCATTATGGAGTAGGATCAGATGGTATCTTATATGGACCAATCTTTGAAGATGATAAAATAAAATTAAAAATATATAATCCTGATGGTAGTGAAGCTGAAAAAAGCGGTAATGGGGTTAGAATATTTGCAAGATATCTATTAGATGAAGGATACGTTAAAGATGGAACAGTCACGGTAGAAACATTAGGTGGAAGAGTAGAAATAGATTACTTAAGAGATAATTTAATTAAAGTCCTAATTGGTAAGGCTTCATTTATGAGTGATACTATCCCTGTGACTGGTTCTAAAAGGGAAGTAGTAAATGAAATGATGATATTTAATGGTCATGAATATAAAGTGTCATGTGTATCAGTTGGTAATCCTCATTGTGTTCTTCTTATGGAAGAAATCTCTAGTGATATTGCTAAAGAGTTAGGACCAATTATTGAAATTGATGGACACTTTCCTAGACGCATTAATGTACAGTTTATGAAAGTAATTGACAGAAGTAATATACAGATTGAGATATATGAACGTGGGGCTGGATATACTTTAGCTTCAGGAACAAGTAGTTGTGCAGCAGCAGTGGTCGCACGTAAACTAGATTTAATTGACAGTAAAGTAATTGTCCATATGCCAGGTGGTGAATTAAAGGTTGAAATGATGCCTGATGATAACATTTATTTAATCGGGCCTGTTAGTAAAGTATGTGATGTTATACTATCTGAAGAACTTACGAAAGAAATGAAAGGTTTTTCTTATATTAAGAAAAAAGGTAATAGAGAATGGAAGAAAGAGGAAGAGCAGAAATATTAAATGTTGAACAAGATTCATTACTACTAGATTATTTATTGACTCATTTAAAAAACAAATCTAAAAATAATATTAAGTCAATTCTAAGTAGAGGAAGTGTTTTTGTAGATAATAAACCTATAACTAAATTTGATTATAAGTTACGTAAAGGGCAAATTATTGAAATAAGACAAATATTAAAGAACTATAAAAATACAATATCCATTATTTATGAAGATAATGATTTAGTAGTAGTTGATAAACCTGATGGGTTGTTATCTATTGCTACTGATAAAGAATCCACTAATACAGCATATCATCTAGTAAGAGAACATATTAGAATTCGAAATCCTAAAGGACATATTTTTGTTGTTCATCGTTTAGACCGTGATACATCAGGGATATTAGTATTTGCAAAAAATGAAAAGATTAAAAATATGCTTCAAGATAATTGGAATGATATTGTAACTATAAGAGGGTATGTGGCAATTGTTGAAGGACAATTTGATAAAGCAAATGGTACAATTAAATCATGGCTAAAAGAAAATAAAGCTAAGATGGTTTACTCCTCAAATAGACCTCATGATGGGGATTTAGCCATTACTCATTATCAAGTTTTAAGAACTAATGATAAATATTCTTTAGTTGATATAAGATTAGATACAGGGCGTAAAAATCAAATACGTGTTCATATGAAAGATTTAGGACATAGTGTTATAGGAGATAAAAAGTATGGTTCTAAGAGTGATCCTTTAAAAAGACTTGGATTACATGCTAATGTATTAGAATTCAAACATCCTATATCTAAAAAAGTAATGCATTTTGAAGTGCCTATACCAGATAGTTTTAATAAGCTTGTTAAATAAAAAACCTAAGTATATTTAGGTTTTTTTTGTGGTATTAGATTAGTATAATTTCCACTATTTAACAGATAATATTAAAAAGACTAGTTTTTTAGGAGGTGTTTTATGATCAAAAAAAACAATAAAAATTCAATCATTAATAATAAAATTGAACATCTCAATGATAATTACATAAAAAAAACTATCTCTAAATCTTTAGAAGATAATATTTTGTATATGAAGGAATTATTTAAGAACGATGATAATTTCAAAACAAGATATCTTGAGAACAATAACAGTGATAGTCTTAATTACTGTTTGATTTACTGTGATGGTATGGTTAATTCTATTGTGATAAATGAAAATATAATTAAGCCTTTAATGCTTTCACAGTATGATCCTAGTGATGAAAATATTGTATATAACCTAGCGCAACATGTTTTATTAATAGATGATGTAAAAATAACAGATAAAGTAAAAGATATTATAGAAAATGTAACGTATGGAGATACTGTTTTATTCATTGATGGTGCTGATAAAGTACTTATCTTAAATACTAAACAATTTAATTTAAGATCAATGACTGAACCTGAGAGTGAAAAAAATTTAATTGGGCCACGTGAGGGTTTTAATGAGGCATTGTTAAAAAATTTATCATTAATTCGTAGACGTTTAAGGACAAATGATTTAAAAATAAAATATTTAACTATTGGTGAAAAAACTAATACTAAAGTATGTATTTGTTATGTTGAAAGTGTAGTAAACAAAGATGTTTTAGATGAATTATATAAGCGCATAAGTAAAATAGAAATTGATGGTATTCTTGATACTAATTATATATCTGAATTAACTAGAGAAAATAGAAGATCACCGTTTAGAACAACTGGATATACTGAAAAACCAGATGTAGTGGTTGCTAAGATTTTAGAAGGACGCATTGCTATTATGGTTGATGGGACACCTATGGTATATACAATTCCATATTTATTTATTGAAAATTTTCAAAATGCGGAAGATTATTACTTAACATATTATTTTTCTTCTTTTACTAGAATACTTCGTATTATTGGATTTTTATTAACTGTAACATTGCCAGCTTTATATATTGCTACTGTTGCTTATCATCAAGAAATGTTACCTTCACCATTATTAATAATGGTTACAGCAGAAAGGCAAAGTGTACCTCTACCAGCTGCTTTAGAATTAGCTATTATGCTAATAGTTTTTGATATATTACGGGAAACTGGAGCCAGAATACCTCAGAATGTTGGACAATCAGTTAGTGTATTAGGAGCTATTGTTATTGGTCAAGCAGCGGTTGAAGCAAAATTAGTAGCAGCACCAGTAATTATTCTTGTTGCTTTTACAGGGATTACGAGTCTTTTAGTTCAAAAATTAAATTCACCTATAATTTATGCTCGCATTTTCTTATTTTTATTAGCTAGTACATTAGGATTATTTGGTTTTATTATAGGTATATCAATTTTACTTATTCATATTCTTAACTTAAAATCATTTGATATATCTCAAGTAAATATAAAAGGTGGATTTAAATATCAAGAAAATAAGGATATTGCATTTAGATCTCCATGGTGGCATATGCTCAAAAGACCGAAAATATTATCAAATAATACAACTCGCATGAAATCGTTAGGTGATATTAATAATGGTAACTAAATTTATAAAGAGTTTAACAATAATATTCTTTATTTTTCTGACAACTGGTTGTTGGGATTATGTTGGATTAGAAGATATTACAATTGTGACTGGTATTGCTATTGATATGGATGAGAAAAAAGATGAATATAAACTTAGTTTTGAAGTTATTAATTCTGCTAGTTCATCTAGACAGCAAAATGAGATAAGAACAGCTATTTTAGAATCAGCCGGTTCTACTATTTTTGATGCTGTCAGAAATGGTAAGAAAAAGGTAATGAATAAATTATACTTCAGTAATGTTCAAGTAGTAATAATTAGTAATCAAATTGCTAGAGAAAAAGGAATTAATTCAGTAATTGATTTTTTTCTAAGAGAAGAAGAAATACGTGAAACATTAAGTTTTGTTATTTCAAAAGAGAAAACAGCAAGAGAATTATTAGAAAAAAATGGAATAGATAATCCTATAACGGCCTTTGAGATGAAAAAAATAATAAAGAAAGATAATTCAGTAGTATCAAATACTGAAGATTCTGAGTTATATAAAGTATTTAATTCTCTTAATTGTAAGGGGATGTCTTTAGTATTACCATTATTTCACAATATAGAAAATGATAAAAAACAAGTTATAGAATCTGATGGAATTGCTGTTTTTAATAAAGATAAACTATTTGATTATTTGACTTCAAATGAAAGTAAAAGTTATTTATTTATTGAAGGCAATGTTAAGGGTGGAATAATAACACTAGATATGAACAATGATAAAAAAGATGATGTTTCAATTGAAATAGCTACTAGTTCAACAATGAAAAATTTCTCCAATAATAATGATAAATATAAATTTAATGTTAAAGTTAAAATGGAAGGAATTTTGGGTGAACAAAATGGAAATTATAAGGAGGTTGATTCAAAAAAAGTAGATAAAATGGAAAAAATGGCTGAGAAAAAAATTACTAAGGATATAAAAAAACTAATTGAAAAGGCACAAAAGGAATTAAAGGTAGATATTTTTAGCTTTGGAAATTTAGTTTATAAGAATGATCCAAAAGTGTGGAAAAAAATAAAAAAAGACTGGGGAAATATCTTTTTAGAAGTAGAAGTTGATGTTGATGTTAAAGTTCATATTCTAAATACAGCATTTATGAAATAAAAGAGGTGATTTAATGGATTTAACAATTATTTTAATAACATATGCCTTAATAATTATTTTTGATTTTATGCCACTTTTAAAAAAAGACAATAAAAAAATTGTTTTATTTTACATAGGAACATCTCTTTTTACTTTGATAATATTGATACTTTATAGTTTAGGTGTTACATTACCTAGTCCAGCAAAACCAATAGAAGCTGCCATTAAGAGTATAATTTAAAGGAGAACATGAATTATGATCAAAGAAAAAATAACATCTAGTCAGGCAATAGCAATAATAGTTTTATTTATATTTGGTAGTAGTGTTATTTTTGGTGTAAGTACAGAAGCTAAACAAGATTCATGGATTACACTAATTCTGGCAACACTTTTTTCGCTTCCAATAGTGTTCATATATGCAAGAATTATTAAATTATATCCAGGTTTAGGACTATATGACATAATTTATAAACTGTTTGGCAAAATTATTGGTAATATAATTACTATTTTGATGATATGGTATGCCATTCACTTATGTTCAATGATCTTAAAAAATTTTTCAGAATATATAAAAATAACCACATTATTAAAAACTCCTGAAATATTAATAATAATAGTATTATTGCTGGTAGCTATTTATATAGGTAAAAGTGGACCAACTATTTTTGGAAGTTGGGTATTAGTTGTTTTACCTGTTGTTATTCTAATGTTAATAATAACAATAATCTTATCATTGGGTATTGTTGATGTAAAAAATCTTATGCCAATTATGGAAACTGATTTAAAAGGTTTGTCGTTAGCTACATATAAAATTATTTCTTTTCCCCTAGCCGAGACAGTATTATTTTTACCATTAGCATGTTTTCTAAAAAAAGAAGATAGTCCATATAAAATATATATGTTGGCAATTATATTTGGCAGTATCATTTTACTATTTGTTATGTTAAGAAATTTAACTGTTTTAGGATCAACGTTAGCATTGTCAACTTATTTTCCCTCATTCTCTGCTACCAGAATAATTGAATTAGGAAATTTTTTAACAAGAATAGAAGGAATAGTAACTATAAACTTTCTATTTGCTGGAATTACTAAAATAACAGTTTGCTTAATAGCTGCTTCCTTAGGAATATCCAAATTATTATCAGTAACTAATTATAAAAAGGTATTACTACCAACAAGTTTATTAATTTTAGCATTATCAGCAATTATATACACTAATATTTTAGAGATGATGGATTTTATTAAAGTTTACTATATTTATGCTCTTCCTTTTGAAATAATAATTCCTTTAATTATTTGGATAACCGCTGAAATAAAATTAAGAAAGAAGAAGTTTGCATAAAAAAATAGAAGATTATGTGTCTCCTATTTTTTTTCTGATGAATATTAATATACATGTTAGTAATAATATTCCAAATAATATTCCTGCAATCCATATTGGAAATTGATATCTCATAAAATCAAATGCATTAGTACCATTTTTAAATGCGTAGTTTGCTGCAATAGCTGTCATTAAACCCAATATAATAACTGAAATATTTATATGTTTTGAATCTTTAAATTTAAATATATGTTGTACATATTTACTTAAAAAGTATAATGACATTATAACACCAAAGAAATAATTTAAGAACCAATGTAATGAAAAGAAATTTTCAACGTTATTGAAATAATTGGTAATAACTAGTTTCTTTTGAACATAATATGCTGGATATCGATATAAATCTACCAAATCAACTGTTAAAACAGAGGTTATTACATAGAAGACTAAAACCATTGTCATAATACTGAAGAGAAAACCTCCTATTAAATATCTATTAAATTTCTTTTGATCTTTAATAGTCTTCTTTGGAATAATAAGTAAAGATATTAGTGGAGTGAATGCATAAGATAAATACAATATTGATCCTTTAATCATTGGCATAGCACCATCTTTAAGAATTGGCTTAACATTATTAAAATCAGAATATTGTAATAGACCCATGGTGATTGAGACAATCATAAGTAATACTACAAAAAATAATATTTGACCAGTTCGGCAAATTGCTTCTATTCCTTTAATAACGGTATATATACTGAGTGATACAAACAGTAGAATAATAGCTAAACGGGGAGTAACAGTTAAATAAATAATAATTGCATAATTACTAGTTGCCCATATTAGTATTATAGTTATTACAAACATATATGCAAAGATAATAAAATTAATTAAACTACCAAAAATCTTTCCAAACAAAACTTTATTCTTTTCTAAGATGTTTTTTTCAGGCTTATAATTCATTATGTATATTAGTATAGCAATAGGTAATAGTCCAAGTATTATTGCTAATATGGCTGCTAACCAAGTATCTTGTCTAGCAAAATTTATTAAGCTAGTATCACCCATTCCTATAAAGAAGGCATTACCTAAAAAATAACCAATAATACCAAATTGTGCAGCTGTAATTATATTGTTATTCTTTTCCATAATTAGGATTCCCCCTGTATGAATTTTTTAATGAATCTATTGCTGCACCAACATTTCTAATTTCCGTTGTTACTTTAATTTTGTATTCCATATTACTAAATGTTTCATTCCAATTGTCTTCATATTTTTTCCAGTCCTTATGTTTATTTTTATAAATATATTCTCCAAAACCAAAGACATCGCTTTTTAGTTCTTTTTGAGCTTTAACCACAGCATAATTCAATATTTTTTTTAATTCTTTGTTTGTAGCATCTTCTATTTTTTTGATGTTTTCAGGTTTAAGCAAATCAACCTTACAATTGAATTCGGATATTACCGCTTTAGTATTTAACGTAATTTCACCAACTGGCTTGCCGTCCTTAATAGTGGTCTTCAAACTTGCTTTACTTTTTTCTAACTTAACACCAGCATAATTTCCTTCCTTATCACAAGGAACCGATATAACTGAAGCAGTTACTTTATTTCTAATATAGGTATATCCTAAACTTTCCTTTTCATCAAAATATCCAACTAATCTATCATTAACAAGGACACCAGATCCACTTATTTTGAAATAAGTAGTAGGGATGGATGTAGAAAGATTTTTAGATTCATCACCCTTTTCAGGGAGACCAACCAATTCGATAGCTGATATTGTTGCTTCTCTCCCTCTAGTAAATAAACACATCAATATTTCATCAAAAAGTCGATCGCTAAGGACACCACTATTTTTCTTTGTAGCTTCTAAAGTAGAACTTATATATTTACTAGATATTGTTTCTATTGGGGTAATCAGTTTTATAACATCACTTGCTTTGGCATTTTTTATAATAACCATTGGAAATATTTTTCTTGATTGCCTATCTCGTAATAGAAAGTCAATAAAATTTTCAATTCCTTTCCTTGCTAATTGGTCACTAATAACAATTAGGTCAGTATGACCTAGAAAGATATCATTTGGTTGTTTTAATAAGATACTATTTATTGCTTCAAGTATGGATTTACCTTTTCCTTCGTAAACATCAACAGGTGTAGTTTGACTACTAGAACCTCCAGACTTTGAGTTACTACTTTGTTGACTAGGATTCATAACTTGAACACTTACATTATAAACGCCATCTTCTTCATCGATTCCAATAGCACTAACTATCGCTAAATTATTTAATTCTCTATAATTCCAACACCCAGTTGTAAGGGAAATAAGCAATAATATAATAAGTATTTTTATTTTTTTCATTAATTATCCTCCTTGCTACGATATAAATTTTTTTTAGCTGTTAATGAATTTCTTTTGAAAAATTTACGTTTATCGGAGAGGAAAATAGCGTTACCTTGATTATCTTTATCAAAAGGTGCAAGTGGTGCAAGATAAGGAATACCAAATGATTTCATGCTTGCTAAGTTGACTACAAATAAAATACCGGCAAGAAATACCCCTAGTAGTCCTGTTATAGATGCTAACACAATGAAGATAATTCTCCACCATCTAATTCCGTTAATTATATCTGATGAAGATACTGTCAAACCACTAATAGAAGTAATAGCTACTACAATAACCATAATTGGAGATACAATTCCTGCTGTTACGGCAGCATCTCCTAAGACAATTGCTCCAACTATTGATAAAGCACTACCTAATGTTGATGGTATTCTTAGATTTGTCTCTCGTAATATTTCAAAAGTAATAATCATTAATATAGCTTCAACTATTGCCGGAAACGGTACGCCATTTCTTTGTGCTGCAAAGTTGATTATTAAATTTTCCGGAATAGCTTCTTGATTGAAAGTAGTAATAGCTATATAAATAGCAGGTACTAGTAAAGTAATTAATAAAGCTATAACTCTAATAATTCTGGTATAAGTAGTATTGATCGATTTTTGATATAAATCTTCAGTACTATGAAAAAAATCAACAAACACGGCAGGTATAACAACGACATATTGCATGTTTTCAATAACAATAGCAATTCTACCTTCTAATAGATTTGCAGCAACTAAATCTGGTCTTTCGGTTGATAAATAATTTGGAAAAACATTTCTCTTATTTTCTGATATTGTGTCTATTATGTAATTACTACCAAGAATAGCATCAATTTCAATGTTTTCAATTTTATTTATTACTTGTTCAACTAATTCTTTACTTGCAATATCATTTATATACATAATTCCTATTTTAGTTTTGCTTTTGGTTCCTAAATCTACTTCCTTTAACCATAGTTTTTCAGTCTTAACTCTTCTTCGGATTTGTCCAATATTAGTTTGATAGTTTTCAGTAAAAGCATCTTTTGATCCTTTCAAAACATACTCATCTTTTGCTTCTTGAATTGTACTATTTAACATAAACCTAGTTTCAATGCTAAGTGCTTCTTCTTGTCCATCTATTAATATAATTGTATATCCACTATAAAGATTGTAAAACAAAGTATCAAAATCACTAATTTTTGTTGTTTTACGTGTTGGAATATTTTCATTTAAATATTTTACAATATTTTCAGGTCTTGATTTAATTGGTGCTTCAACAAAATATTCAAGAATAAATTTGTTGATAATTGTTTGATCACACAATGTTTCATTAAAGACTACATGAATAGTATAATTAGCAAATGATAGTTTTTTAATAATTATATCTGGACTTTCACCAGTTCTTTTTTTAATTTCTTGAACATTCTCTTTATTATCACTCATCAATTTTTTATTAATTTGATCTATTTTCATATGTATACCTCATCTATTCCTTTATATTATTACCAATTTCTACTATTTTATTAATCTTGGATTATCTATAAAAAGAAAAAAAGAACAATTATTTTTGTTCTTTTATTAATATAAAAAGTGACCAAGTTATCAAGGAAAGCATTTACTGCTTGTGCGATAACTCAGTCACTAATATTATATACTTATATCAAATAAATATTCCAAAAAGATTAAAAAATAAAAAAAACTTTCTTTTTTTAAAATTTTTTGTTATAATTATTTATGTAAAGTAGGGGTGATAGTGATGCAAAATAATAATGATGGACCAAGAATAAGGATTAAAGATGGTTTTAAACTTACCAATGAAAGCCTTTTATTTATTGTCATAATTATAATTATTTTTGTATTTGTCTTTTTGCTTCCTACAATATACGACAAAGTTATGTACATAAAAGTAAATGGTCTTTTTCCTAAAGAAGAGGTTGTTGAAGAACCCCCAGTTGAAGAAGAGGAAGAAGTTAAAACCACTACTATTTGTACAAAAACTGAGACTAAAGAAGAAGGGAAAATATCTTATAAAGTAACTTTCAATCATCCAAATAATATGATTAAGTCTACAACTGAATTAACATCATATATTTCTAATGAAGGATTATATATGAATGAGATTGATACAGCTAATAAATATTTTACTGAATTAGCAGAAGATTTTGATAAGTATAATGGTTTTAAAATCAAACCTACTATAACAGGAAATACTTATACAGTTGAATTAAGTTTAGATTTATCATTATTAGATGTTAAAAAGATGAATGAAGCAGCTACTTATAATCCTTTAGAACTTAAGTACAGTTACAATCAAAAAATAGAAGAAGTAACCAAAATATATACTAAAGATGGTTATGAATGTAAATAAGGAGGAAAGAAAATGAACCCAGAAAATAAAGAATTTATCAATGATCAAACAGTCCCAAGTACTACTACAAATAATCCGGTGACACCATTATCAATTTTTGATACACCAAGTGCACCAGTACAACCAGAAATAGTAGATGTACCATATGCACAACCAGTACAACCAATGGTGGCTACTCCTGTTGTTCCGACTCCATCTGTAGTTGAAACTCCAGCAATGCCAACAATGGAAATGCCAAGTGTACCAGTGCAATCAGAAATAGTGGATGTGCCATATTATGCACAACCAACAATGAGTGTGCCTGTTGCTCCGGTATCACCTGTAGTTGAAACTCCAGTGGTACCATCAGTAGAAATGCCAAGTGCACCAGTACAACCAGTACCAGAAGCACCTGTTACACCTGTACCAGTGCCAACACCAACTACTGTAAGTGCTGCACCTACACCTGAAGTATCTACTAAACCGGTTAAAAAAGAAAAGAGTAATAAAGGAGCTATTGCATTTATTATTATTATATTCCTTATATTAGTAGCCTTTATAATCTTTTTACCACAAATTATTGAATTTATAGGGTAAATAAAAAAATAATACCAGAGGGTATTATTTTTTTATGGATAATTCAATAATTAAATCCATATTATCATCTTTTGCCATAATGTTTTTATGAGGTTCATTACATTTTTCACATTTATATAATATTTTATATGAATCTTTAAACTTTTCAATACCAATAGGTTCCATTAAACCAAGACATTTATTCATTCTATCTCCGGGATTGATATCAATATGTTTTGAATATAGACAATAAGGACAATGATCTCTTGCAGTATAGTCTAATTTATTAACTTTTTTTGCACAATTTTCGCAAATAAAAGATTCATCTTTCATTGTAAATTTTTTCATGGTATCACCACACAAAATTATATCATATATATTTAATTTATGATATAATGTTTATGCTTGGATGTGATAAAATGACATATGAAATTAATATGCCAGAGTTTGAAGGACCATTAGATTTATTGCTACATTTAATAAAGCAATCTGATATAAATATCTTTGATATAAGTATTGAAAAAATTACTAAGCAATATTTAGATTTTATTAAAAAGATGGAAGAGATGAATTTGAACGTGGCTAGTGAATATTTAGTAATGGCTGCAGAACTAATAGAAATGAAATCAGTCACACTTCTTCCAAATCAAAATGATAATGCAGATGATGAATATGAAGAAGATCCAAGAGAACAACTTATCAATCGTTTATTAGAATATCAATATTATAAAGAAGTTTCGAATGTTTTAAAAGATTATGAATCTGAACGAAATAAAATGTTTAGTAAAGTACCAAGTAATTTAGACGAATATGCAAAAGAAGATAATGATAATCATAATCAAATTGATTTAAATGAATTATTAGAAGCCTTTTCTAATTTTTTAGAGAGAAGAGAATTAGATAAACCCCTAAATACTAAAATAACAACTAAAGAATTCTCAGTATCGGTTAGAAGTAATGAGATAAAAGAAATTATTAAAAATAAGAAGAAGGTAGAATTCACGGAATTATTTGATGTATATACTAGAGACTATATTGTGGTTACTTTTTTATCAATATTGGATTTAGCTAAAAAGCAAGAATTAAAAATAGTACAAGATAGTAATTTTTACAAGATATATTTAATTGCAAAAGGAAGTGAATAAGATGGAGTTTATTGGAGCATTAGAAGGATTACTTTTTTTAGTAGGTGAGGAAGGATTACCTTTTGAAAAAGTAAAAGAGATTTTAAATATTGATGATAACCAATTAAGTAATATCTTAAATGAACTAAAAGAAGAATATAATAAAGGAAATCATGGAATAAAAATCGAAGTTTTTGGTGATAATTTAAAATTAGTAACTAAAAAAGAATATAAAGAATATTATGAAAAATTAGTAGAATATGAAAAGAATGGATTACTAAGTCAAGCCTCTTTAGAAACTTTAGCAATTATTGCTTATAACGAACCAGTTACTCGCAGCTTTGTTGAAGAGATAAGAGGAGTAGATAGTAGTCATATTATCAGAAAATTATTATTCAGAGATTTAATTAAAGAAGTAGGAAGATCAGAATTACCAGGCAGACCTATATTATATGGTACTACTTCAGTATTTCTAGATTGTATTGGCTTATCTTCTATAGATCAATTACCTAAGGTTGAAAGGGAAAAAATAGAAGACAATGAAGTTGATTTGTATGAGTCAAAATATAAAGAGTAATATTTAAATATATTATTTTTTTATTGTGTAAAAAAATATTTTTATGATATAATTATATTGCTCGCTCGTGTGATGAAATTGGTAGACGTGCTGGACTCAAAATCCAGTGGTGCTAAAACACCGTGTCGGTTCGACTCCGACCACGAGCACCATTAAGAATTTAAGCTCATACTTTTGGTATGAGTTTTTATATAATAATATTATGATAGGAGTAATAAAAATGAAATATGAATATAAAAAACAAGAAAAAGAATTATATGGTGTAAAGGATAAACCACAAGTAATTGATATTTCAAAACATAATTTTATTTGTATAAATGGTATTGGTAATCCAAACAGCGAGGCCTTTGCAAAGGACATTGAAGTTTTATATCAATTATCTTATGTCATCAAAATGATGCCTCGAAATGGTTTTACTCCAGATGGATATTTTGAATATACGGTCTATCCACTTGAAGGATTATGGAGTTTAACTGAAAAGGGCATAGAAGTAAAAATAAAAAAAGGAATTCTTGATAAGAATGAATTTGCTTATACTCTAATGATTAAGCAACCCTCATTTGTGAATAAAGATGTATTTGATAAAGCTTTAGAAATAGCTAAAAATAAAAAACCAAATACATTACTGGATAAAATTTATTATGATGAAATTACAGAAGGATTATCACTTCAAATTTTACATAATGGTTCATATGATACTGAGCCTGAATCATTTATTAAAATGGAAGAGTATTTAAAAGATAACAATTATGAAAGAGTAGGTTTCACTCATAAGGAAATATATTTATCAGATGCAAGGAAAGTGGTTGCAGATAAATTAAAAACAATATTGAGAATAAAAATTAGTAAAAGATGAAGTTAATACTTTTGTCTTTTTTTTTTACTTAATATGTTGTATAATATTAACGTAAGATAAAAGAGGGTGAGATAATGATACTAAAAAAGCCATATGCATTTTTTATTAAAAACTTTAGATTAATGCATTTTATTTTGGTTATTTTAATGACTTATCTTATTTATAGAACTAATCAATTAATGAACTTTTTTTATCAATATATAAGTTCTACTCAAATATCTGTCAGTCAAGAAGCAGCGTCTAAATTATTTAATATATATATGTTTGTTTTACCATTTGTGATAATATTGGGTTCAATTATCATATTATCTGTTATGTATATAAAGAAGAAACCAATGCTTTTTTATGTAATAACAATTGTTATTTATTTAGCTTTAATTATTATATACAATGTTTCATATTCAACTGTTGGAACATTACAATATGAGGTAGTAGATAGTAGAACAATTAGATTAATAAGAGACTTTGTTTTCATGGTCTTTGTTTTACAGTGTATAAGTATTGTTATAACTTTTATTAGAGCAACAGGTTTTGATATAAAGAAGTTTAATTTTGGACAAGATTTACAAGCCTTAGAAATAACTGCTGAAGACAATGAAGAATTTGAAGTGGAAGTTGCTGTAGACACTAATCAAATAAGAAGAGGATTTAGGAAGCAATTTAGATTTGCTAGATATATATATATAGAAAATCGCTTTTTAATCAATATAACATTTTTAATACTGATATCTATTATTTCCTTTGTTATTTATTTAAATATGGGAGTATATAGTAAGGTTTATCAACAAGGTGATACCTTCTATACAACTAATTTCTTAATGAGTGTTAGTAAAAGCTATGTGACAAATAAAGATTATAAAATAAAAAAATTAACAAAAGATAAAGTATTAGTTATTTTAGAATTAAATCTTAGTTCACTTGGGATTGAAAAGACTAAATTGAAAACTGCTAATGCTGAACTAATTATAAACGATCAAGTTTTTTATCACACTAATAAATATCGATCAAATTTAATTGATTTAGGGCATACATATGAAGATGCACCTATTCCAACTGAAACTTCAAGAGAATTATTAGTGTATGAAATTCCAGAATCCTTAGTTAATGAGGAAATGATGTTTCATTATATTGATACAATTGACATTATTAAAAATAAGTTAACTCCAAAATATATCAGTATAAAGTTAAAGTATGTTAATTTAGATGAGGTTAATAAACCTATAAATTTGGAAGTAGGAAAAAAGTATACTTTTAATGATGATGTTTTAAATAGATCTGCTTTAAAAATAGATGGATTTGAAATTGCTAAAGAGTTCAAAGTGGATTATGATTTTTGTTTAAGCAAAGACGAATGCATTAAATCAGCAGAATTTATTAAGCCTAATGTTAATACTAACTATAATAAGGTATTACTAAAAATATCTGGGGTATTAACTAAAGATGAGAAAACAAATATGCGTGGTTTATATAATTTATATAATTTAATTAATTATTTTGGTGATATTAAGTACGAAGTTAATGGTCAAGTAAAGAAGCAAGTAATAGGTTTTAATGAAATAAAACCTCAGAAGATAAAAAATAACAATGTTTATTATATTGAAATGAAAGAAGAAGTAGAAAAAGCTAATAAAATAACGTTAGAATTAAATATAAGAAACAATATTTACGTTTATCAGATCAAATAATGTAAAATTTATTTAAAAGGACTAAACTTTTCTTAAAAATTAATATATAATGGGAGGTAGATAATATATGAAAAAATATTTTTATTATTTAGTATTTGTTACTATATTATTTATGAACCCTTTAATTATTAATGCAGAATGTACTTATGGTGAGAAGGTAAGGCTACAAAAAATTGCGGGGAATATCAATTTTTCTTATGATTTTGAGGAAAAAGTAAGCAATGGTGAAGTCACAGGAATAGAGTTTTTTATAACAATTGCTAATATGCATCCAGATATATATATTAAAGATATATTAAATAATACTTTCTATTATTATAATGCCAATTCTGCTATTGTAAGAAATGGTGACTATATGAATGGAATAACAGCTGTTTTTAATATTTATTCTAATACAGAAAATTGTAAGAATGAATTGATATACATTAAATATGTAAATTTACCTTATTATAATAGGTATTATACTGATGAAGTTTGCAAAGGTGTAGAAGGTTATGAGTTATGTCAAAGATGGCAAAATACTGGCCTTACTTATAGCCAATTCGTAAAAAAAGTTAATGAATACAAAAAAAGCTTAATTGTAGATGAAGAACCTAACAACCCAAATGAAGATAATAAAGAATTTGATTTTGAATATATTTATCAATTTTTTTCCAAATATTATTTTATTATATTAGTTACGATTATAGTTGTTTGTTTGTCAGCAATATTTTATATAAATAAAAGAAATAGCTTTGATTTGAAATAGGAGTAGATGATATGAAAAAAATAATTTATTTTATATTTACTGTTTGTGTAATAGGCCTTTTTAATAGTACTGTTGAAGCTAGTGAATGGGATCCTAACCTTGGGGGAGATGGGGACACAAATTATACCGGCTCTTGTGCTGGTAAAGATTCTTGCTGGCTTGACCAGTGGGGATATCGTGTATCGTTAGTTGATGCTAGTGGGAATCAAATAACTACTACTTCAAAGGGTGCTTCAGTGAGTATGGATTATTTAAGTGCTACACTTGGAGAAGCTTATTCAGTTGCGGCAAAACCTACCCGTTTTGAAGTACTTCGTGGAACAGTTGCTGATAGTTTCACTTATGGTACATATTATCAAAAGAAAACAGGAATAAGTGATTATTACAATAAAGGTAAAAATACAACTGTTGAAGATTACTTTAAAGGAATACTAAAAGCTTCAGATGAGTCTGCAGAACAATTATTATTAGCTGACTTAAATGTAAATTTAGAAGATGCCAAAACTATTTGTGGAACAACAAAACTATATTTACTTATTGAACCTTTATTTGTTATTAGGGGTGGTAGTGATCGATATGTAGGTACTGGTACAGAAATAGCTCGACTTATTTACAATAATAATTATACTTGGATAAAATCAATTGTTTATAAAGGTACAATACCTCTTTCAATTACAACTCCAAATGCTATATCAGGATCACCAGTAATCCCAGTTAGTAGTTTTACTACAGGAAGTGGTAGTGCTGACGTCAATAAGGTTAGATTTGCTTCAGGAAGTAATATATATGGATATGCAATGGGATATTTTAGTTTTAATGAATATATTGATTGTACAGTAAAACAACCTCCTAGTTATTGTGAACTTCATCCAAATGATTTACCAACTTGCTGTTATTTATCACAAAATGTAAACAAATTACCTGAGTGTTGTGGTTTAGCTGAAAACCAAGGTAAACCAGGTTGTGTTCCCGATTTATGTACATTTGATTTAGATGTTTCTATAACAAATAATTGTAATAAAGGTACAACGGGATATGTTAATGATATTAATGATTGGGATTGTATATTTGCCAGTCGCACCTCTTCAGTAGCTAATATAAAGAACCATTTTTATGAATGGGAAAATAGATATTGTTCAATTTTTTGTCGGGAAGCTATATCATATGAGTTTCCTGATGATAATATGAGTGTTTTTGCAGGAAGAAGATTTACATTAGGTCTTTCAGGATTTACTCCAAGTTTATCTCCGATTGCATTTACTGGTAGAAGTGAATGTCGTACAACTAGTTCTACAGGAAATATACGTTGGGATTTATTTAAAACCGATTGGGCTAGTGCTAATACAGTAGTTAAAAACACTTGGGATGCATATCAAGTTGAAGTTAAAAAAGATGATGGTATAGCAGCATATATTCAATCTGCTACAAAGAATTGTGCTAATTATTGTGATAATAATGTTCATGGTATTGAATGTTGTATAACTGCTGATCGTGATTGGAATGAATGTCGATATGGCTCATCTTGCGGTAGCAAAGATAGCAAAGGTAACTGTATTAATACTTGTACTGCAGGATGGGACCCATGGTATTGTGTGGATGATGATACGCCTTATGATCATGGATATACTAGAACACCATCTACTCAATATTATACAAATACTGATAATGTTACGTTAACTATTAATACTAGTTCTTGGTGTACAAGTTGTGGTAATAGTTTTAGATCAACTAAGTGTACTCCTGATACAACTTACACTGCTTCAAGAAGAAGTGATTATAATAATGCCTTAGCTACTCGTGACGGATATCTAAGAACGTTGAAGGAATGTAATAACTTTCAAAGAACATATAATGATTTCCATCCAGTAACATTCTTCAAATATGAAGAAGCAATATATGGTGGTAAAACATATCAATTAGCAGATAACTTAGATACTAGATCACAAACTAATTTCTTCTATAATACAAGTTATGCTTCAAGAATATGGGAAACATCATCATATTTAAATAATCCTAGTGAATTTATATATGATTATAGTAATAATGGTAGAACTGATGTTATTGCTAAGTGGGTATGTGATACATTAAGATTAAAATGTTACTCTGTTAATGAAACTTACCCAATTAATACTATGATAAAACAATTTACAACAAAAGAGTATGATTACGTATTGCCACGTAATGTCTATAGATTTATTGATAAACCTTCTGGGGAATCATATGATTATAGTCCAGGACCAAATAGTTATGATATTGGTTATAGTAATTTACCAGTGCATTATTCAAGAGAACCCGGTTCATATGATTTCACTATTGATTACAAAACATTTGGACCAAATCACAAATTTAATAAGTTCATTTTTGAAGGTGCATATGTTGATATAAGTTATGGTGAAGACTTAAGTATTTATTCATTTTTATGGAACAATACAACACTTAATCGTTTAATTAACGACTGTGAACAAGGCGGACACCATTTAGGACATTCATTTGTTAGTCAAATTGGTGGCAGATTAGGTGAATTCTTAGCATCTGGTTGTGCCCAAACATATGGATGTGTACAACAAGGTAGCTTAGTACAATGTAATAAATATCAAGATACATATGGAACATGGCGTACTGCTAGTGGAAGTTCATATTATACAGTTTATAATCAGTTAAGAGCTTGCGTTCAATCGAAAGTAGTTTCAACTACTGGGTCAGTAGCTTTCAATGAAGATACAAAATATGAATGTACATATAATGTACAAAATAGAGTAATGTGTCCTCCGGGAGACTGTGATGAACAAGTTGGTTTAAGTGTAGTATATAGAGATATTAATTTATCTGATCCTTTCCCTGGAATAAATGGAACAGGAAGAACACCAGGTAATAACTGGAATATTAGTTACTATATAAATACATACATTACTAATAATCGTGGAGTTACAACTGATAGAGTATATTATGATAGAGATCCACTTTACAAAATAACTCTTACTCCAGCTATTATAAAGTCAATAAGACAATATAATCAAAGAGAAGTTCAATTAAATGATGGCTATGCTGACTTTGCAATGTCATGTTTAAATAACGGAACTAAATGTCTAAGTGGTTTTATAAGAGAAGGTTCATTTACTAATTTATTTAGTGGCTGCGGAATATCTGGAAAACAAATAAATCCATCACGTTGTGCAGCTAATGAAGCTTGGTAATAAAAAAAAGAAGATTTTTCTTCTTTTTTTATTATACTTTGGGTGGTAAAAAATGGTAATTTATAAAATTATGGTGTATAATGAAAAGTATATTGAAATATATGACATAAAGTATTTAAAATAGTCGTGGGATGTGGGTAATGAAAAAGAAAATATTATTATTAATATTGGCATTGTGTTGTTTATTACCATCTAATATTAAAGCTGGTGATAATATTGGTGGTGGTGGTGAATATAATGGTAATGATTGTGGTAGTACATCAAGCGTGTGCTATTCATCTAAATTATCTGGTAAAACAGTTAATGGTATAAGAATAACTATTGTCGATAAATATGGTGCTAAGGTAGCGGGAACTAATAGTGCAGATTACATTAATAATACCGACCATATTAATGCTTTAAAAAACAAGAGTTATTATACTTATTATGCTATAAAAAGACATAAGAATGTTCGTTTAACAACTAAAGATGACATTCTTTATAAAAATGTTACGGATGTTTTAAAAGGAGAATTCCCTGATTTTATTGATAAGGGTACAAACAATATTATTAAAGAGTATTTTACTTCAATAACTCAATTTGAAAGTAATTCAGATGACCCAGGTATAAGAACTTTTTATGATGCTTGTGGATATAAATGGCAAACAATGATTGCTAACGGACAAATAAAGAATCATTATTTATTGATTGAACCTTTAACATATATAAGAGTCACGGATAAAATTAATCAAAGAACAGTTCATTATTTTGGTACGGTTACTGATATTGCCAAGATGATGACAACTCATGGATATGTTTTGTGGTCAGGATTTTTTGGTACAATGTTACCACTTTCTATCTATGTTAGAGATAATGAAGAAACGGGTGCAAAATCAACAGCGGGTCTTACATCAATTCAAACATGGGTTGATAATAATCAACTTACCGATTATTCTAGAGAAATTTTGACTTCTAATGGTACAGCAGCTGGTCATATATGGTTGCCAAAACTTCCTACTAAAACACCAGCTTGTAATTATAATGATCCAACGAATTTTCCAAAATCGCAAACTGATTCTGATCGTAAGTGTTGTCCATATGTCGAAAGTCATTTAAGTGAATATGGTATTACACTTGCGCAATTACATGCAAAATATCCAGCTTGTAAACAAGACAAACCAATTCCGCCAGATCCGTGTACATTTGATTTAAATATTAAAATATCAAATAATTGTGCAAATTCAACTGAAGGTTACATTAAAGATATTGATAATTGGGTTTGCATTTTCAATAGTAGAAGTTCAAGTAATAATGATATAAAAAATCACTTTTATACTTGGGAAAATAGATATTGTTCATATTTTTGTAGAGAAGAACTTTCATATCAATTTCCAACTAATAGTGTTGAAGTCTTAGCAGGAAATAGATTTACTCTTGGTGGAAATGGATATTTTCCAAATGCTTCACCAATTCACTTTATTGGAAGGAGTGAATGTCGAACAACCAGTCCAACCGGTAGTATAAGATGGGATTTATTTGAAACAGATTGGGAAGCAGCTAACGATGAAGTTGTTAGAACATGGGATTTATACCAAATAGAAGTTAAAAAAGATGTTGGTATATCTACTTATACTCAATCAAGTTCTAGAGATTGTGCTAATTATTGTGATAACAATGTACATGGGCTTGAATGTTGTGTATCAGCAGATCGTGATTGTGATGATTGTTATTATGGTAGTCCTAATACCTGCGTAGGTGGAATTGTAAATGGTAAGTATGATAGTTGTGCGTCAACTAAAAACACTTGTAGTTATGGATGTAGTCCTTGGTATTGCACTTCAAGCGATACTCCATATGACCATGGATATACAAGAACTCCTTCTACACAATACTATACAACTGTAAATGGCAGTGCATTAACTATTAATACTTCTTCTTGGTGTACAAGCTGTGGTAATAGTTTTAGAAGTACTAAATGTAGTCCTGATTCCACAAATACATCTTCAACTAGAAATGCTTATAATAATGCTGTTCAAACAAGAACAGATTACGAAGCAGCAATTACTAAATGTAATGATTGGGAAAGAAGTTATGATGAATTCAATCCTAATCTTAAATTCAAATATGAAGAAGCAATATATGGTGGTAAGGTATATACTTTAATTAATACCTTAGAAAAAAGAACACAAACAAATTATTTTATTAATAATGTAACTAATTCGTCAATCAATACATACAAACGTACTGGAACAAAATATAAATATGTGTGTAGTACTACAGGACTTACTTGTAAAAAAGGTAGTTCTATTGGTGGTAGTACATATGTGTATCCAAAGAATGATTGGTTGAAACAATTTACGACTAAAGAGTATGAATATGGGTTACCTGGTGGAGTATATAATTATATATCTAAGCCATCTGGAGAATCATATGATTATAATCCTGGTGGTAATTATTATAATTTAGGATATAGTAGTCTACCGGTACATTATTCAAGACAAGCTGGTTATTATGATTTTGAATTAGATTATGATAGTTTTGGAACTAACCATAAATTTAATAAATTCATTTTTGGTAATGCCCAAATAAATATTGACTATAGTGGTAATACTGAACTAAAAAATTTCTTAATACAAAATAATTTGATGCAATATATTAGTCTATGTGCAAGTGGTAGTGCTAATTGTAGTTCACTTAATTACAATTTCTATAGTGCATTAGTAAGTGGAGGACAATTAAGTAACTTTATCAATTCTGATTGTGCACAACAAAGTTATTGTAAAGTAAATGGCTCTTATATAACTTGTGGTGTTCCTCATACTTATACCTATCGAGGTACGATACCTGCTAATACACCAATGTATATAAGTGGCAATTGGTATTGGTACTATGGAATACCAATGGAAGTTTGGAATTACGGATATACTTGGTGGGTTAGAAATGGTGGTGCTTGGGACTATCTTTCTAGAGAAAATAGTCATGACCGTTATTATCCAAATGGTGACTATTATGATAAATATATTTGTTATAGTATTCAATATGGTGGTCAATGTACATACCAAGGAAACTTCTATGCCCCGGCCGGAACTTTATTAGATGGCAAAGAAAGTCCATCCAACTTTGTAGGTGAGAATGTTTATTCTAAATTGCAAAAATGTTTGATGGGGAACAATAATGGTTCTACTCCAACTGAAGCATTTAATGGAAGAACTAAGTATGAGTGTCAATATCGCGTTGTTAATCAAATAGTTTGTCCAGTTGGTCAAACTTGTGATTATGTTGGATTAAGTGTTGTTTATAGACCAATACAACTAGATGATCCTTTTCCTGGATTAAGTGGTTCAGGAAGAACACCAGGTTCAAATTGGAATAATAGTTCAACTATAAGTGAATACATCATAAATAATCGTGATGTTAGTGCTAATAGAGTATATTATGATAGAGATCCACTTTATAAAATCACTTTAACTCCTTCTATAATAAAATCTATAAGAGAATACAATAAAAAACAATCACAACTATATAACGGTTATTCAGATTTTCAAATGAATTGTTTAAGTAATGGAACAAGATGTCTAAGTGGTTTTATAAGAGAAGGTTCATTTACTAATTTATTTAGTGGCTGCGGAATATCTGGAAAACAAATAAATCCATCACGTTGTGCAGCTAATGAAGCTTGGTAACGTGTTAAAAATTAAATAGAGGGAAATTATTAAATTCCTCTATTTTTGTTTTGATGGGAATTTAAAAATGAAAATATCAAATACTGTAAAAAAACACCAAATGATAAAAAAACGATAGTATTTTTTATCATAATAATGTATAATATTTTTAGAATAATGTATTGCCTAACATAAAAAAGTATTTGGAAATGGTTTTATGTTACACAAAGAACATTAATATGATATAATTGTAATAAAGTACAGATAGTTTGAGAGGAATGTGGTAATAGTGAAGGAATCGTTTTGGTCAGTATTGATTATTAGTATAGGAATAATTGCTATCCTATTTGTTTTTCTATTCCAATCAATTACTAATACTGATGAACATAATATGGTTTTATTGAATGAAACAACAGAAGCAGCTATGTATGATGCTGTTGATTTGGCAGCTTATCGAAAAGATGGAGTTATTCGAATTGATCGTGAAAAGTTCGTAGAAAACTTTGTTAGAAGATTCGCTGAAAATGCTAGTTTAGCGCGTACTTATGTAATTGAGATTTATGATATAAATGAAACACCTCCAAAAGTAAGCTTGAAAGTTTCAAGTGCTGAAAAAGGAAATGTTGTTGGTGAAGTAATGAATTTTGATATTGTTAATCGTCTAGATGCAATATTGGAAACACCACATTAATAGATAATAAGAATGAAAGGGATGAAAGAAAATGAATAATGTGTTAATTTCTATTAAAAGATTTGTTAGAAACAAAAATACTGTAACAATTATTGGAGTTTTAATTATTTTAGGTATTTTGTATTGGGGGTATACATCACAAATAGATAAAGCAGTTCAGCCTGTACAAGTTCCGGTTGCTGATGTTACTATTCAACCAAGAACAGAAATTACTTCTAAGATGGTTAGTGTGATTGAATTACCTGCTATCTCAGTACCAAGTAATGTTTTACTATATACTTCTAGTATTATTGGAATGTGGTCAAATGTTAACTCAGTAATTCCGAAGGGAAGTATGTTTTTTACTGATGTATTAATTGAAAAGGATAAATTACCTGATTCAGCGTTCGTCGAAGTAAAAGAAGGGGAAATACCTTATGCTTTCCCAGTTACTATTGACACTACATATGGAAATTCGATTTTCCCTGGAAATAAGATTGATATCTATATGAAAGCAGAAGATACAACTGGAAAAATAATGGTTGGTAGATTAATTGAAAACGTTGAAGTTTTAGCTGTTAAAGACAGTTCTGGGAAACATGTTTTTGAAAATACTGAAGCTGAAAGAACACCATCTAATTTAATATTTGGTGTTAAAGAAGAAATAAATATATTATTAAGAAAAGCATCATATATGCAAAACTTTGGTGTTGTATTATTCCCAGTACCTCATGGTGGAGTATCTCCAGTTGAAGGGCAAACTCAAGTTAGTACTCAATATTTAAAAGATTTTATTAATGCTAATACAGTTATGATTGAAGGTCAAGAAGATAATGATCAACAAACACAAGAGCCATCAAATGTAAATCCAGGGAACGGAGAATAGTTTATGCATGACAACATGTTCTCGCAAATTGATTTTGGTCCATTAACTCCTTTTCTTGAAAATGATGACGTTACTGATATTTCTTACAGTAATGGTGGACAAGTATGGTTAAAAACCTTATCAAAAGGTATTTACCGTATTGAACAGCCCGAAATCAATAATGCATTTATGGAAAAATTGGCTTTTCAATGTTCGAATGTTATGGGAAAAACTTTCAACATGGCCCATCCCTTACTAGATGCTGAAAGTGCAGAGTTACGTCTTAACTTTGTGCATGATTCGGTTGCCAAAAATGGAATAGCTGCTGTTTTACGTAAGACACCAGCTAAAATTCGTTTGGAAAAAGAAAAAATAATTGCTGATAAATATATTACTTTAGATATTCATGATTTTTTAATGAAATGCGTTGAAGGTCATTGTAATATTATTGTTTGTGGTGAAACAGGTTCAGGGAAAACTGAATTTGTTAAATACCTAGCATCTAAAATAAAGGAAAATGAAAAAGTAATTACAATTGAAGATACATTGGAACTTCACTTGGATAGAATTTTTCCACATAGAGATATCGTCGCTATGAAAACTAATAATATTGCTTCTTATAGTGACGTATTAGTTGCTTGTATGAGACAAAACCCTAAGTGGATTTTACTATCAGAAGTTCGTAGTGCTGAAGCTGTTATGGCGGTAAGAAATTCTATTTCTTCTGGGCACTATATTCTTTCAACTATTCATGCCGATAAGGCGTCATCAATACCAAACCGTATGTATAGTTTGTTGGAAACTAATCAAGAAATTGACCAATTCTTAAAATCAATTTATCGATATGTTCAAGTTGGTGTTTATGTAAGAGGTTATCAAAGTAAAGAAACTCAAAGATTTCAACGTGAAATTGGTGAAGTTACAGAATTTTATGTTACAAAAGATAACGAAGCTGTATACAACACTATTTACAAAAAAACTACAGTTGGTGGCATCGTTAGAAATGCTCCAAGTGATTATTTAATTGATTATTTAGAGGGTCAAGGTGTATCTGTTTCTAAAAGTATGATAAAAGTTGAAGAAAATGAAAAGCAACCAGTAGTTGAAAATAATGTTGCTCAACAACCGGTTACTCCAGTAGTATCACAATCTTCAACTCCAACGATACCAATAGCACCTACTGTACAACAAACTGTTGTGCCGCAAAGACCTGTAACTCCTGGTGTTGTAGTACCAACTAATTCAACTATAATACCTAATCCAAATCCAACTGTTGTGAAACAACCGGAAATTGAAATTATATCTTAAAAGAAGGAGGGATTGATATGTCAACTAGTGTTGTTTTCGTTATTATAGGTATAGTAGCTATATTTGTTACTGTATATAGAAAAAATACTGGAGAAAATGTTTATAAATACATTGTTTCACAAGTTGGAACAATATATGATAAATATGCTCCTTATTCCTTTAAACTAGTTAGAGAAAAAGTTAAGGAATTAGGACAAGAATATACTACTAGACAATATGTGGTTCAAATTGCTATGTTTGCGGCTGGGGCTGCTGTCATATCATATTTGTATTTCTATAATCTAGTTCTATGTTTATTCTACATGACATTATCAATAACTGTTATCCCTTATCTAACATATTTAAGATGTAAGAGATTATATAGTGAATTTATATTTGAGCAAATTCAAGTATATACAACTAATACCATAATGGAATTTGCAACAACTCAATCATTCGTTAAAGCCTTAGAAGGTGTATATGAATCTGGAGTTTTGGAAGATCCAATTAAGTTAGATGTTAAAACTATGATTGATTTGGCTTATGAAAATGGGACAATTAATCAATCGCTCGAATATATGAATAGTAAATATAACTTTTATATTGTAAAGAATATGCATCAATTATTCTTACAAATTACTAATGAAGGTTCTAGGGATTCTGGAGATTCATTAGAAAATATGTCACTTGATATAGACATGCTTGTTGAAAATGTATATCGTGACCGTATGGATAGAAGTGCATTCCATAAAAAATTTCTTCAATTTGGGATAATATTATATTTAATGGTAATGCTTATTCAATTTTTATTAGGAATTGAAACATATATTAAGATGCTTGATGATTGGAAAGTTCAATTACTATTACATGGTATAGTTTTTATAAATACATATTTCTTATTAAGTGGTGAAAAATATTATAATGAGAATGTGGGTGCTGAATAATGATATTTGTTTTTATTGGTGTTATTGTCGTTTTTATATTCGAATATAACCGAGCTATTGATACAAAAAAATTTATCATGGATTCTGAACCTTATTTCCATTTTCTAATGGAAGAAGATTATCAGTTCTTATTAACTGTTAAATATAATGGGGATGTAGATGTTTCGAAATTATTTGGTCAAAGAGTTAGAAATGGGCTAGTAACAATTGTTGTAATGTTCTTTATATTCTTATCACGTATGAGTTTTATATATGCTTTAGTAGCAGTTATTGCTGGATTTTTAGTATTTAAGCAACCTTATTCTGGGTTGAAATCATATTATAAGAATAATTTACATCATATAAATTTAATGCTTCCATATTATTTGAAGAGCTTAGAAATATTAATTCAACATTATACAGTTCCAGTAGCTCTTTCTCGCTCGATTTCAACTTCGCCAGATATATTTAAACCTGGATTAAGAAAATTAATAGCTAAAATTGAATCGGGTGATTCAACAGTTGATCCATACATGGATTTTGCTAAAGAATATCCGGTTAGGGATTCAATGCGTATGATGAGACTTCTTTACCGTTTAGGTCTTGGTTCACAAGAAAATAAACAAGAACAATTAATGATGTTTTCTAGAACTGTTTCGTCATTACAAAATAAATCACGTGAGCAAAAGTATAAGGAACGTCTTGAAAAGATGGAAGGTAAAACAATGCTTATGCTTGCTGGAACAGGTGGAGGTATTATATTTTTGATGCTTCTATCAATGCTAATGATGATGCAAATTTAAGTCTTATTTTGAAAAAGTGTAAATTAAATTCATAATTTATGGAAAATGTTAGAAAATAATAGTTGAAACATAGTTATTATATGGTATAATTAAATTGTATAAGATAATGAAGGTGGTGATAAGATGAAAGAAGCAGCTGGAGAAGCAAATTTAACAGTAGTAGCTATTATTCTTATAGGTGTAATTGCAGCTGTTGTAACTCCTATTATTACAAGTATGATGTCTAATACATCTAAAAAAGCATGCTGTACTAATGTTGGTGGTGTATGGACAGGTGGAACTTGTGATACATCAAAAGTTGGAGGATCAGCAGCATCAGAATACACAACTTGCGTAAGTGAATCAAAAGCAAATAGATAATTATTGAAGTAATAAAAGAGGTGTAGAAGAAAATAATTGTGCAATGTTTACGTTGGACAAATGTTTTCCTCTATGCCAATATCTGTTATGTAAATTTAAATTTACTGATAATTAATGGGAGTGGTATAAATGAGAGAAGGTATTGGGAGTGTATTTTTATACAATTTAATTATTATTTTTATTGTATTAATTTTTGCATTCTTAGCTGCAACTCTTAGTTATTATAAAGCTTTCAAAGTAAACAATAGGATAATAAGTACAATTGAAAAATATGAAGGTTATAATACTAAAGCTAAAACTAATATATCAGATACTTTAAAGACAATTGGATATTCAACTACAAAGATAACTTGTCCATCTACTAGAAATGGTGGGGTGCTACAAGCTCAAGATGCAAATTATCCATATTGTGTATACTTATTTAGTAATGATGGAGATGATAGACATTATAGTTATGGTATTATGACTTATATCTATTTTGATTTTCCTTTTTTTGATACTTTTATAAAGATACCTATTTATACAAAATCAGATCGTATATATAGATTTTAGATAGGAATGATAAAAAATGAGAGAATCAATTGCAAATTCATATATATTTAATTTAATTATAGTTTTTGTGGGTATACTAATTGTTCTTTTAGTTGGATCACTTAGTTATTCTAAAACCTTTAAAATAAAAACCCGAATTATTGAAATAATTGAAAAGTACGAAACTTACAATAACGGTGTTGTTAGGACTGAAATAAATACTCTTTTAAGTCAAGCAGGTTATAAGGTAACTAGAGGGACTCCAAAAGCATGTCCTTCTTTGAACGGACAAACTGCAATTAATAATCAAAGTAATTATAGGTATTGTATTTATAAATTTAGTGATGTTAGAGGTTACTATTACACAGTAACAGTTTTTATTTCATTTGAATTTCCTGTCATCGGAGACGTTGTGGAATTTCCACTAACTGGTCAAACTAGACCATTTATTGACATTTAAAACAAAGAAGGTGAATTAATGAATGTTATAATTTCAAATCGATATAAGTCAATGTTACAATCTCTTGATATTGAAATCATTAAGACAATGGATGGAGAATTTGATGTTGAAGAAATTATTGCAACCTTTCAAAATTTCTATTTTCAAAGGATTATTTTAGATATAACAGCAATAAAAAATTATAAAGATATAAAAAACTTGCAAAAATTATCTATAGCTTTAGATATGGATAAAGTAATATTACTGTTGGATGATTCGATAGAAAGTACTTCTGCCGAATATTTATCCAAACTTATATCGATGGGAATTTATAATTTCACTAAGAATGTTGAAGGGATTATGTATCTATATAATCATCCAAATTCTTATCGAGATGTTGCACATATTCATCAATTAGATACTCCTGTTGCAACAGGAGATCCTCTTAAACCTAATGCAACTATTTATAGTGAAAGTAAAAGTTCTAGAGTAATAGGATTTAAAAATGTAACTAAACAATCAGGATCAACATCACTTATATATATATTAAAAAAACATCTCGAAAATTATTATAATGTAGTGGCTATTGAAGTTGATAAGAGAGATTTTGTCTATTTCAGAGATAAATCACTATTAAGCACTACAAATAATGAAGTTTCAAATATGATTGCAAAAAACAAGGATGCTGATGTAATATTAATGGATATTAATAATAGTGTTTTAGCTGAGGAATTAGCGACTGAAGTTATATATCTAATTGAACCATCAGTTATAAAATTAAATAAATTAATGATGTTAAATGGTAAAGTGTTAGAACAACTTAAGGATAAAAAGATCGTATTAAATCAAAGTTTACTTACTCAAAAAGATGTTATGGATTTTGAATATGAATCACGTCTTAAAGTATTCTACAATCTGCCACCATTAGATGAACGTGAAAAGAAGTCAGAAGATGTAGAAAATTTTCTGAATAAATTGGGTTTTGATAAAATAAAACAAGGGTAAACGTTATATTATATTGACAATAACTATATTTTCATATATAATTAATTTAACCAGAGGAGGTAAAATATGGGATTTATTCAAACTCTATGTACAATAGGTACTGCAACAGTTCCAACAGAAATAACAGGTCTTATTCGTAATATTATTACCGCAATTCAAATTGGTGTTCCTGTACTTTTAGTAATTTGGGGGATGCTTGATTTAGGAAAAGCTGTTATTGCACAAAAAGAAGATGAAATTAAAAAGGGTCAACAAGTATTCATGAAGAGATTGTTGGCTGCAGCTATCGTATTCTTCGTTATAGTAATTGTTAAATTTATAGTACAATTAGTTGGTGGAGATACTGGATGCTTAGAAGCTATATTCTAGTAATGATAAAAAAACAATAAATAAATATTTATTATTGTTTTTTTTTGTGTTATAATGTTTATTGAAATATAACAATTTAGGAGAGATATATATGAGTAAAAATGTTAAGAAAATAACCACAAGAATGATATTTATTTTTGTGATGCTTTTTATTGGAGTTAATCATATAGAAGCATTAGAAAAGAAAGATATTAAGAGCTATAACTTTATTAATCCAATACCAGTCGTATCAATTCAAAATGATATTTTGGTAACTGCTGATAAAAATATATTTGTATTAGCAGGTGGAGGAGCAGCAAATTGCGATGAATTAATCAGTGGCGATACAAAAGCTTTTTTAAACAAGATATTTGGCTATGTTAAAATTTTTGCTCCATTACTTGTTTTGATTTTTGGTATGCTTGATTTTATTAAAGCTACTGTTTCACAAGATAATGATGCACTTAAAAAAGCAGGAACAAAATTCTTTAAGAGATTAGCAGCAGCTGTTTTATTATTTGTTTTCCCTGCTTTAATTCAATTTTTATTAGATATTGTTAGTATACCAGGTGTTGTTAATTATTGTGAGATGTAGAATAGGAAGTTTAGGTGAAATAAAATGTTAGAAGCAATTGGTGGATGGTTTGCTGATTTATTTAGAACAATCTTTTTGTATCTTGACTATGTTGTCTATTGGCTTGTTGATCAATTATATGCTCTATTTGTTTTAATAGCAGACACAGGTTTATTTAGTCCTGATACAATACAAGAGTTCGGTGGAAGAATATATGTTTTATTAGCAATAATAATGATTTTTATTGTATCTTTTTCGATGATAAAATATATAATCAATCCTGATGATTTCTTAAGTGAAAAAAAGGGTGTGTCACAATTATTAAAGAACTTCTTTATTGTTTTAATAGCAATTGTGGCTGTACCTTCGGTATTTAGTTTAGCATTTCAATTTCAATCAATAGTTTTGAAAGAAAATCTTATTGGTAAAATAGTTTTAGGGTCAAATATTAATGCTCCGGCAGAAATTAATGGAGAACAATATGATCAAATAACATTCGGTGGTAAGACAATGGCTGCTACCGTGTTTTCAGCATTTTTCAAGCCTAATCAAGAAAAATGGGAAGGATGTAATTATCCTGACTATAATGGATGTACTGATTCAATTAATGCAACTAAAGTATTAAAAAGTAATTTAGGAGATACAAAAGATGTATTAGCAGTTATAAATGCAGGTATTGTCAATGAAAAAATTGAGATGACTGTTGATGGTGAAGATATTGAAACATATGCAATTGAATATACGTTTCTTGTTTCAGCAATTGCAGGTTGTTTACTAGTATATGTATTATTGGTATTCTGTATTGATATAGCAATACGATCTGTAAAACTAGGGTTTTTACAATTAATTGCCCCAGTACCAATTGTATCATTACTTGATCCTAGAGAAAAAGGTTCAGGTATGTTCAGTAAATGGGTAAAGACAGTAATATCAACTTACATGAGTTTATTTATTAGATTAATTGCAATATATTTTGCAATTGCCGTTGTTATGATAGTTGCAGCTGGAGGAACTGAATTCTATAGAATAAGTGATAACAGCCCAATGGAAAATATTTTTGTTAGAGTATTTATTATATTTGGATGTTTATTATTTGCAAAAGAACTTCCAAAAATGTTAGAAGAATTAACTGGTATGAAACTAGATGGTGGCGGTATGAACTTGAAGAAGAGATTACAATCAACACCAGGGCTAGGAGTAGGAAAAGCTGCAGCATTTGGAGCAGGTGGTTTAATAGGAGCAGGAGCCGCATCAGCAATTGGTAACTATCGTGCTACTAAAGCATGGAATGCAGAAAATGCGAGTGATCCAAAATTACAACGTAGTGCCTTCTTGTCAGCACTTGGTGGGGGACTAGCAGGAGCTGGACGTGGTGCTGTTGGTGGAGCAACTGGTGGTAGAGCAGGAATTTCCGGTGCCATTGATACAACACGTGCTAATCAAGAAAGAAATGCAAAAGCTGATAAGGGAGTCAAATTTAATGGAGAAACTATGAAGTACAATGCTGCCGCTAGAAATGCAGACAGATTAGCTGCTGCTACTGGTGGTATGACAAGAGCACAACGAATGGAAGAAGCAGCAAAAGACTATGAAAAAAATGATTATAAGAATGCACAAGAAGCTTTCTTTAGTTCTCAACAAGAACTAAGTAAATATGAAGGTTTCACTGATGATGGTAAGAGATTACATGTAGTGGATCCTACTAGTGGTGAAGTAAAAAATACATTTGATAATTCAACAGACATCGATACTCAAAGACAATTATATATGGATGAGTATGCTGGTACTGCTGATGAAAAAGCTAAGTGGGCAGAAGCTAGATTTGCTGAAGAAACTGGCGTAAGTGAAGCTGATTGGAAAGAATATGAACAAAAGATAAGAACAAAAGATGCTAAAGACGCAGCAACATCTGACTATATAGCTAAACAAAGAGATGCACATGATAAGGAAAATGAATTAGCTAATAGGAAGAGAGAAGCTGAAAAGCAAAAGAAATTACAAGATTCTTATAAAATAGGTTCTAAACCTGATGCTAAAAAGAAAAAATAAAAGAAGGGGTGTAATAAAAAATGGAAAATGAATTTTTAATTCCAGCCAATTCAAAACGTTCAATGTTAATACTTGGATTGTTTACTTGGCAAGATTTAATTATATTTGGTATTGGTTTGGTTGCGACAATGTTTTTATTGTTAATCCTACCAATTGAAAGTTTAACCTGGGCATTGTTAGCAATCGCCCCAGGATTAATCGCAGGATTCTTGGTATTACCAATACCGAATTATCATAATATGAGGGTTTTATTAAAGTCTGCATTTACATTTTTTACGACAAGGCAAAAATTCGTATGGAAAGGTTGGTGTGTGCTAGATGGCATTGAAAGAGAAAACGAGCAACAAAAGTAAATATACTAGTGATGATATTCCAATAAAGAGTATTACAAATGGTGTAATTGTTCTTGATAATAATTTAAAAGTTACGGGGGTAAAAATTCTACCAAGAAATATATTTATCTTGGAAAGAGATATGCAAAGTAGCATTATAAGTAATTTAAAAAATGTCTACAATATGATTGATTATGAATTTTGGATTTTGGTTGCTGATAGACCAGTTGATATTAATTTGTATTTATCACAATTGGAGTTATTATATAACAATGTTCAAAATACTTCTAAGAGAAAATTAATTATGGAAGATATTAATAAAGCTAACATGTTTATGAATAACAATGTTGTTGATACTGAATATTTCTTATTATTTAAAGAAAAAGATAATGAAGTTATTAATAAACGAATTAGAACGTTAATTAATAATTTAGCTAGTGCTGGATTATCTTCACATCAAGTTACTAATGATGATTTAAGAATGATATTAGATAATTTCTTGAATGGTGGACAAACTACTAATTTTGGGACGGTGTTGAGTTAATGGATATAAAGAGTCAAATTGCCCCAAAGGGGTTAGAATTTAGATCAGCAGATTTTATTATTAGTGATAAACACGCTTGTATTTTGACAGTCGTTTCTTATCCCAAAATAATAAGTCCTGGTTATTTAGCATCATTAACTAGTATGTCAGGAATTAAAGTGGTTATTAAACATATACCGCTTCCATTTAGTGTTATTAGTAAAATGTTAAATAAGGAAATAGCTGAATTAAAACAAAGATATCAAACTGAAAATGATAGAACTATTCAAGAAAGAATTCGTCAAGATTATGAATCATTGGAATATTTTATTTCAATGTTAGCTAGCAGTCAATCTAAGATATATGACTTCCAAATGCATATCATGATTACTGCAGATTCTCAAGATCAATTAATTAGTAAGAAAATGCAAATTAAAAATTACTTAGAAGCTATGGAAATGAGAGCATTTCCACTTCGTTTTGAACAAGAAAAAGTATTAAAATCAATTTTACCTATTTATCCTAAACAAGATATTGAAGATAGGATAGGAACTCCTATTCCTGCACCAACACTTGCTGCTATGTATCCATTTATCTTTGACAGTGTTAAAGATGCTGGTTTAGCAACACTTCTAGGTGTGGATTTCTCTGGAGGGGTAATTTTATTCAATCAATTTTTATATCAAATTAAGAAGGAACATAATCGAAATAATGCTAACCTAATTATATTAGGTACATCTGGTAGTGGTAAATCTACAGCTGCAAAATTAATGTTAAGAACCCATATTAGAAATGATTATCAAATTGTAGCGATTGACCCTGAAGGTGAATTAGGAGACATGGCTAAAATGTATGGCGGTGACTTCATTGACTTAGGTAAGGGTGGAGAATATGGTATGATCAACCCACTTGAAGTTGTTATGGACGCTGATGAAGAAGAACTTCAACAAGGATTAGGTTATACAATTCTTACAAGAACTCTTCAAACTATCAAAGCATTTTTCAAGTATTATGATCCTACTGCAACTGAAGATATAATTAATATCTTTAGTGAAATAATTCAAGAAACATATCGTCGTTTTAATATAAGTTTTGATTCTGATTTTTCTAAATTCAAATCAACTGACTATCCAACAATGAAAGATGTTTATGCTACTATTAGAGGTAAACTTCTATCAATGCCAGAAAAGAGTCATGAAAAAGATATATTAGAACAATTAGAGTTAAAAGTAAGACCAATTATAAAAGAATTAAAATATTATTTTGATGGTCATACAACAATTAGTCCAAAGAGTGAATTTATTGTTTTCAATATTAAAGAATTAATGAATGCTGAAACTAATATTAAAAATGCTTTATTCTTTAACGTATTGAAATATGCATGGGGATTAACTCTAAATAAGACTATTAATACAGTACTTATGATTGATGAAGCGCACGTATTATTGTCTGGAAATAATACATTAGGTGCTGACTTCTTAGCGCAAGTTCAAAGACGTGCTAGAAAATATAATACAGGTACAATTATAATTACTCAACAACCAACGGACTTTAGTGATCCTGCGGTTATTACACAAGGAAAAGCAATATTTGATAATGCTTCATACTACCTTGTTATGGGACTTAAAAAACAAGCAGTTGAAGATTTATCGAAGTTAATTGACTTAAATGATAATGAAAAAGAAAGTATTAAGAAATATAATCAAGGAGAAGCATTATTTGTATGCGGAAGTAGAAGAATGCGTATAAATATTGTCGCAACTGAACAAGAATTAGATTCATTTGGTAGTGGCGGCGGATTATAAAATAAAAAAAGTATAGTAATTGGTGGTGATAACAATGTTTGGTTTTGGCGGAAATAATAAAAAAGGCAATTCTATTCAAGATAAGATTAAAAAAGTAAAAAGAATTAGAATGATTATAATGGCCTTGGGAGCAGCTATGCCTGTTATTGGTAATGTACTTTTAGGATTACTAGTAGCGTGCATTGTTATCTTTCCGATTATGTATATAGGCGAAAAAATAGAAGCCTTTTTTGCAGGTGTTGGGGAATTTGTTGTCACAACATCTGAAAAAATGCTTAATTTAGTAACAGGTAATGGTTGGTTTACAAATGAAGATAGTTATTTCATTGCATTAAAGAATGAATACCAAAGATTTAATGAATACCCTTATTCAGAAGGTGAATTTGATGTGGCAATTTTAGCTGCAACAGCCCATTACTCAAAAATGATTGATACTACTATTTATACACCAGATAATAAATGTTCAAAAGATAATCCTGATTACGATGAATCTAAATGTAATAAGGAACTTAATAGTCAAGGTCCTGCTGCAGTAGAAGAAGAAGAAACAAGGGATTTTTATAAAGTTGCTTTGGATAATATAGGCAGTGCTTATACATTATGGCCTGGTGAAAAGAAATTAGTGGGTCATTTAATTGGGACACGATTTAATACGTTATGTACGAAGGCTCCATCTGGATTAAATATATTTAATCCAAGTGCATGGGGAGATTTGGTAGATACTGCAGGGGATTTATTGCATTCAATAGTTTTGGAATTAGAAACTGGTTTTACTGATACTACTAAGGATGCTGTTGGTGCAATCAATTTACTTAATTTAGCTTCCTCGATATGGTCATATGCAAAAGAAGAAAATGCTGGTTATATTGAATCACAATTATCAAATGTTAAATATGAAGCTGTACAAGATAGTTTTATTGCAAATATAAAATATATTATTGATAATTCAGTATTAAATTTTGACTGTTCTTATATGGGAGAAGCTCCAGAAGGTTATCAATGGGTAGCTATTCCAATGCTTGTAAAATATCTTGATTACGATCGATATATAGAATATCTAAAAAATGTATACATTCCACTTCGTTTTAAGGATCGTTTATTAAAAGTAGAAGATGCAAGTACAGAATATTATAATTTACTTAATTTTCAATTTTATGATGCTCTTTCCCAAAGACAAAAAACAGAAGTTGATAATATAGTTGATTCTATTTTTGGAATGCGGGACTCATACTTGTATTTATTGGGTGATGCTCGAAATTCAACCATACGAATACGGGGGATGACCTCATTACCAGTTCAGATTGGCTCCGGGGAAGATTGGCAAGATTATGTCACACGGGGGTACCAATTAGGAACTGCTAAATGTTTTGTTAATGGAGAATGGACTGGAGAGTCTAATTGTAATCACTTAGGAATAGATTTTTCATGGGGTGGTTGTGAGAATACTCCTGTTAGTGCAATAGCAACTGGTGTTGTTCAAACGGCTGTCTCAGATATCAGTGGTAACCCAACTGCTGGTTATGGTAAACATGTTGTTATTGCCCATGATATAAATGAAGATGGCAAATTTGAATATTATAGTTTGTATGGCCATTTAAATAGAGTAGATGTTGAAGTAGGAGATAAAGTAAGTGCTGGTGAACAAATAGGTTTACTAGGAAGTACTGGTAATTCTACAGGGGCACATTTACATTTTGAAATTTGGGATGAGGAAAAAAGAAAGATTGATCCTGCTCCAGTTTTAAATGGTATTGCACAAGGTGGAGTAAATCCATTAGCAGGTGCAATGACTTGTAATATGTATACTGCTGAACAACTCGCTGCCAAAGAAACCACTTTAAAGAGTAAAGTAGCAGCTGCTGGATATGGTACTCGTGCAGGTGTAGTTGCAGCTGCAAAATATTTATCTAGTGATATGGGAGTTATAATTCCATATTTCTATGGTGGTAAGTATTGGTATGAAGGTATCAGTGAAAACTGGGGTTGTGCTAGAAAAATTGGTTCAAGTGGTACCGATAAACAACCTTCTGGTTCTACGTGGCCAGATGGATTAGACTGTAGTGGATTTGTTGCTTGGTCTATTACAAATGGTGGATATAAAGCAAGTTACTTTATAGAAAATGCTCAAGGTTCTACTAATCAAGGGAATATGACTGATGATAAGGTAGATGCATCAGATCCAAGTGTTATTTCAAAAGTTAAAGCCGGAGATTTAATGTGGAATAGTGAACATATTGCAATTATTATTGGTGTAGATGTCAGCAATTGTAAATACTATGTTGCTGAAGCTAAAGGTGCTGATTATGGTGTTGTAGTTACACCAACAGCATGTAATAGTAATAGATTTGAAAAAATTGTTTTAATGGATGATTTCTACAACAATGCTGATCGAAAGACGGAGGTAACTAAATGAAAAAGTTATTTAAATTAGCAACATTATTCATATTTGTTCTAGTATTAAGTGGTTGTAGTGCTGACTATGACTTAGTGATAGATGAAAATAATGTGGTTACTGAAAAACTTAAAGTTACTATTCCAAATAAAATAATATTACAAGGAAATGATGATATTGATGTTTTCCTCGAAAACAGAATTAAATCATACAAGTCTATTAGAAGTTATAAAAATTATGTATATGATAGTGGAGTAGGAAAAAATAATTCATTTATTGAAATGACTATGAAGTATAAAAATTTAAAAGATTATTCAAATTCTCCAATTTTAAATGGTATATTTGAAAATTTAAATGTTGTTGAAAATAATAAATTTACAACTTTTAAAACAGTAGGTGAATATTATTATAATGACATTTATGGAGCTGAACCAACTGATGATGGAAATGGTGATGGATTACAATCTGGTTCACCAACTCAATCAGCAATGGGGGATGTAAATATTACTATTAAGCTACATAATAAATTAATTGAAAGTAATGCCGATATTGAAGATGAAAAGAATAATGTTTATACTTGGAAGTTAACTCCAGATTCAAAACAAGAATATATATATATTAAGTATAGTAATGATAAAAGATATGATATAATAATTAAAGATTTTATTGGCAATTACATGACTGTAATTATATTAACAGGTGTTATTGTTGGTGTTATTTTAGGAATATTCATATTAATTTGGGGAAAACATTTAATAAGTAATAAGATATGATGTAGGAGGAATAAGATGAAATTTAAATTTAGAGCAGAACCTAAAGATTGGCTTATATTTATAATATTCTGTATAATATTATTATATATGGTAGCCATAGCAATACTTAATATCTCTTCATTTGCAGAATTTGGTCTATTGCATGGATTTAATCCTTTTCCTGCCTTCACATCAGAATATATTGGACCTACTTTGGTATTCTTCTTCTTTGCATTAATTGCTATTATGATGAGTGTATCATCATACTTCTTCGAAAGAGAAAAAGGCTTTGGTTTAGCATCTGGTGCAAAAAAAGAAAAAGGATATTCAAGATGGTCAACTGACCGTGAAATGAAAAAAGAACTTAGAAGAGTATATCCAGCACAAGAAAAGGCTGATGCTGCAGGTATTCCTCTTATCAATAATGGTAAAGAAATATGGGTTGATGACGGTGAATATCATAGTTTAGTTATTGGGGCCACTGGTTCTGGTAAAACTGAAATGATGGTTCAACCAATGGTTAAGATATTAGCTAAAAAGGGAGAATCAATGATTATCACTGACCCTAAAGGTGAAATATACGAAAGAAATGCTAATGAATTACGTGAAAAGGGATATAACATAGTACTGTTAAATTTCCGTGAACCTCAAAAAGGTAATTCATGGAATCCATTATCATTACCTTATAAATTATATAGGGAAGGAAACCCTGATAAAGCTAACGAATTATTAGATGACTTAGCAATGAATATTCTTTATGATGAAGCAGCTCAAGGACAAGATCCTTTCTGGGAAAAGACATCTGCAGATTATTTTGCAGGATTATCTTTAGCTTTGTTTGAAGATGCTAAGGAAGATGAAATTAACTTAAATAGTATTAATTTAATGACTACTGTTGGTGAAGAAAAATATGGCAATAGCACATATATGAAAGAATATTATAGTGATAAAAGTCAAACTTCACCAGCATACATAAATGTTGCTAGTACGTTGATGGCGCCAAATGAAACAAAGAGTAGTATTTTATCAGTATTTAAACAAAAAATTAAATTATTCTCTTCTCGTGAAAATCTATCTGAAATGCTTTCAAGAAGTGATTTTGATATGAAAGATATAGGTAGACATAAAACAGCAGTCTTTATTGTTGTACAAGATGAAAAGAAAACATACCATTCATTGGTAACAATTTTCATTAAACAATGTTATGAAACTTTAATTGATGTAGCACAAGAAAATGGTGGAAAATTACCATTTAGAACAAATTTCATATTAGATGAGTTTGCAAATATGCCACCACTTAAAGATGTAACAACAATGGTTACTGCTGCTCGTAGTAGAGCTATTAGATTTACTTTCATTATTCAAAACTTTGCTCAATTATATCAAGTATATGGCAAAGAAAATGGAGAAACCATCAAAGGTAACTGTGGTAATATCATTTACTTAATAAGTAGTGAAATTGCAGCCCTAGAAGAAATAAGTAAGATGTGTGGAGAAGAAAAATCTAAAGATAAAGATAAGACTGTTTCTACACCACTTGTTACAGTTAGTGATTTACAAAGATTAAAAAAATGGTCAATTGTAGTTATCCGTACAAGAATGATGCCTTATAAAACGGAAATGACTCCAAATTTCAAATTGGAAAATATGAATGCTTGGGGTAAAAAGTATGACAAGTCCATTTATCCTATTAGAACTAAGAGTTCAGTAGAAGTATTTGACTTAAAAAAATATGTTGATGAAAAGAAAAAAGACAAAGAAAATAGATTAATTAATTCACTAAGTGATCATTCTTCTGGTTCTGGATCATCACAAAATATTATTCCTCCAATGCATAAAAATAATGACATGGGTAGCTTGAATATGGATGATTTGGTTAAGAGAATTGATGCTAAAATAGCAGAATTAGAGGAAGAAGATCGTCGTGAAGCTGAAAAGAGAAAAGTTGAATCTGAAGCTAAAACAAGATTTGTTACTCCTGTTCAACCAAAAGAGGAGCCAAAAATTATTACAATTCCTTCAATTCCAACTCTGGAAGAAAAGAAGAGTGAAAAAGTGGTTCCAAAGCTTGAAGATGAATTTAAAGTTGTTAAGAGACCTGAAATTAAGAAAGAAGTTAAGCCGGAAATTGAACCGGAAATTAAGGTTCAACCTGTAACTGAAAAAGTTGTAGAAACGGTTGTTGAAAAGAAAGAAGAAAAACCACAATTGGAAAAGAATCCTATTGCGGATACACCTAAGAATAAACCTGTTGTTACAGATGATCAATTCTTTGATGACTTCTTTAGTGAAGACGAATAAATTAACGCACTTTATTTGACCGTCATATAATATCGTAGGGTGGTTAAATGAATATTTCTATATCAGAATTATTAAAATTAAACAATATTTCAATAATCGATATAAGAAGTGCAGAAAATTATAACAGTAATCACATTCCGAATTCTAGGAATATACCATACGATTTATTAATTAATAATCCTAGTAAGTATTTATCAAAAGACCAAATGTATTATATATATTGTCAAAAGGGTATAAAGAGTGTAAGAATGTGCAATTTATTAAATAGTTTGGGATATCGAACAATTAATATTATAGGTGGATATGAAAGCTGGATTTTAGAAAAGTAAGATGTATCTTACTTTTTTAATTGTATTATGCGAACGGTTGTATTATAATGTTATTAGTATAGAAGGTGAAACATGAGAGAAACAATTGAACTTACTATTGAATACTTAAAGGGTTTAATTCAAACTAGTAATCCTTTAATGGGTGTTTCAGTCGCTTTATTGGTCGTAGTTCTTGAATCAATCATGCCATTTCTACCTTTGGCAGTCTTTATTGCTGTTAACATGTTAGTATTTGGTAATCTTGTTGGATTTATAATCTCATATATAGGTACTATTTTAGGATGTCTTTTATCTTTTACTATCTTTAGAAAAGGATTTAGTAAATGGCTTTATAAAAGGATAAAACATAAAGATAATTTAACAGACTTAATGAAAAAAATATCGAATATAAGATTTAGTACTTTAGTATTAATTACTGCCTTACCATTTACCCCGGCTTTTTCAGTTAATATAGCAGCAGGCTTATCAAAAATAAGATATCGTAAGTTTCTTGCGGCTATGATAGTGTCTAAAGTATCAATTGTATACTTCTGGGGATTTGTTGGGACAACATTCTTGGAAAGTATTACTGATGTAAAAGTGTTGATTGAACTAGGATTAATTCTAGTTGGTGCCTATGTTTTGTCAATTTTTGTAAATAAAAGGTTTAAGATTGAATAGGAGGATTTTATGGAGTATGTTATTGTTGCATTATTAGTTGTGATATTAATAATTGTTATTATTTCTTTAACAAAGAATATTAATGAATCTAATATTACAGAAAGATTAGGAAAATTAGAACTTAATACTATTAAAGAATTAGGTGATTTTAAGTCAGATATTAATCGTACATTGAATGAAGACTTTACTAATCTAAATGAGAAGATTGAAGTTAAATTAAGATTGATAAACGATCGTGTTAATGAACGTATTGATGAAAACTTTGAAAAGACTAACAAAACGTTTACATCAGTTCTTGAAAGATTATCTAAAATTGATGAAGCACAAAAGAAAATTGATATTCTATCTAGTGATATAGTTTCACTTCAAGGAATATTAACTGATAAAAAGGCAAGGGGAACTTTTGGTGAAGTTAATTTACGTCATATTATGGTTAATATTTTTGGTGGAGAAAATGATAAGTTATATCGTATGCAATATCAATTTGAAAATGGTACTTTAGCTGATTGTGTTTTATTTGCTCCCGAACCTTTAGGAGTAATAGCAATTGACTCTAAGTTCCCGTTAGAAAACTATCAACGTATGGTAGATAAAAATAATTCTCAAGGTGAACGTGAATTGGCTGAAAAAATGTTTAAAATGGATATGAAAAAACACATAGATACTATTGCATCTAAATATATTATTCCAGGTGTAACTAGTGATCAAGCAATATTGTTTTTACCTGCAGAAGCAATTTTTGCAGAAGTAAATGCCTACCATCAAGATTTAGTTAATTATTCTTATCAAAGAAAGGTATGGCTAACATCTCCAACTACGCTTATTAGTACTTTAACAACCATTCAAATAATTATAAAGAATATTGAAAGAGATAAATATACCTCTGTTATTCATCAAGAGTTAAATTTATTATCTAAAGAATTTGAAAGATATAGAACTCGTTGGGATAAATTATATCGTAGTATTGAATCAGTTTCTAATGATGTTAAAGAAATACATACAACAACAGATAAGATAACTAAGAGATTTATTTCAATTAATCAAGTTGAATTGAATAATGAAAGTTTAGAAGAAATATCACAAAAGTGATATTTCTTTTTATAATGACTATATTTTTGAGTAAATTTAATCTATAATATAATAAAGAGGTGTAGTATGGAAGAACGAATTATAGAAATGCTAAAAACAGCTAAAAATGCCCTAACTGTTTATGAAATAAATGATGCATTAGGTTTCAAAACAGTTGATGAGTTAAAAGAACTATTAAAGGTACTAAATAAAATGGAAGATAGTTTGCAAATATATCGTTCTAAAAAGGATGGATATTTGTTATTTACTAACAGCCATTTAAAAATAGGGACTTTATCTACTAATAAAAGAGGATTTGGATTTGTTATTATAGAAGGATCTGAAGACGTTTTTATTGCCCCATCAAACTTGAATAATGCTATTCATGGTGATAAAGTTATGGTGGAAATAACTTCTAAAAAGGGTATGGATTTAGAAGGACGTATTATGAAAATAGTTGAACGTAATCTACAACAAATGGTAGGGGAATTCTATTATAGTAAAGGTATGGGTTATGTTGATTTAGACAATGATAAAGTGAAAATAAAAGTTCAAATTGAAAAAAATAAATCAATGGGAGCAATGAATGGGCATAAAGTATTAGTAAAGATTACCAATAAATTAAAAGATAATAATTATAATGGTGAAGTTATTAAAATATTAGGTCATAAGAATGATCCAGGAGTTGATATTTTATCAATAGTATGTGAATATGGTATTCCTAGTACTTATAGTGATGAAGTAATGAAGGAACTTGAAAGTATTCCATCAGAATTACAACCAAATGATTATAATGATCGAAGAGATTTACGTAGTGAAACAATATTTACTATTGATGGAGATGATACTAAAGATTTTGATCAAGCCCATCATATTAAAAAATTAGATAATGGTAATTATTTATTAGGTGTTCATATTGCGGATGTTAGTCATTATGTAAAAGAAGGATCTGCTCTTTGGAAGGAAGCATTTGATAGAGGAACAAGTGTTTATTTAGCTGATAGAGTTATTAATATGTTTCCTCAAAAATTGAGTAATGGGATAACTTCTTTAGATGAAGGAGTAGATCGTTTAACTGTAAGTTGTGATATGGAAATTAATCATAAAGGTGATGTTGTTAAATATGATATTTATCTTGCAGTAATTAACTCTAAAAAGAAAATGACTTATGCTAATGTTAATAAAATAATTGAACAAAATACAATGGTTGAAGGATATGAACCATATGTAGAAGATTTAAAAATGATGGCTGAATTAGCTGGTATTCTTCGTAAAAGTAGAATATCTAAAGGATATTTAGATTTTGATACTGATGAAATGCGTATTCATGTTGATGAAAATGGAAAACCAACATCTATTTCTAAACGTTATCGTGGTACTTCAGAAGGTATAATTGAACACCTTATGATTGCTACTAATGAAACAATAGCTACATATTTTCATTATTTAGAAGAACCATTTATCTATCGTGTTCATGAAACACCAGATATTAAGGATGTAGAAGAATTCTTATTACTTATTAATACATTAGGATATCCTATTGATAGTAAAATTAGAAAAGTTGATGGTAGATCATTCCAAAAAATATTAGATACATTAAAATCAAAAGATGAATGGCTTGTCTTAAGTTCTTTAACACTTAGAACTATGAGAAAAGCAAAATATAGTCCTGATAACTTAGGACACTTTGGTTTAGGATTAGAGTACTATGGTCACTTTACAGCTCCTAATAGAAGATGGCCTGACTTTATGGTTCAAAATCAATTAAAAGCTATATTAGGAATACCAGGATACCGCAAACATACTTATGAAGAATTAGTTATTCATGGAGATCAATCAAGTAAGACTGAAGAACGTTTTGTTAAATGTGGTAGAGATGTTGATAAGATGAAATCAGCTGAATACATGGAAGGTTTTGTTGGAACTGAATTTAATGGTATGATTAGTGGAGTTGTAAGTTTTGGATTATTTGTTGAACTTGACAACTTAATTGAAGGTTTAGTAAGATTAGATGATTTAACAGGGGACAAATATTTCTTTGATGAAGCTGCATTCACTATTCGTAGTGAAAATAATAAACGAGGATATCGTTTAGGAGATAAAGTTAGAGTAGTAGTTAAAGCTGCATCTAAAGAAAATAGAACAATTGATTTTACTCTTGTAGAACCTAAGGAAGAAGAAACTAAATAAAAATGAGGTGAGGAGTATGTTTAAAAAATTAAGATGGATATTACCAATATTGCTTATAGTTTTTGCTGTATCTGGTTGTTTCAAAAAAGAAGAACCAAAGGATGATCCTAAAGATAATCCACCAGTAGTAGAAGAACCTAAAGAAGAAAATTATAGTTTTTCATTGGTGGCTGTTGGTGATGCTTTAATTCATAATGGCATTTACAATTCTGCTTATATTGGAAATAATAATTACGATTTTAAAAAGATGCTTAAATATATTAAACCAATTGTCAGTAAATATGATTTAGCTTTTTATAACCAAGAAACAGCTATCGGTGGAAAAAATATTGGAGTATCTACTTATCCAAACTTTAACTCACCTGATGAAATAGGATTAGACATGATAGATACTGGTTTTGATTTAGTTAATTTAGCAACTAATCATACTATGGATAGAGGTGGAGCAGCAGCACTTTATTCAGCTAACTTCTGGAAAAATCAAAAAGATGTATATGCTGTAGGAAATTATGCTTCTCAAGAAGATCATGATGCTGTGGTTATAAAAGAAAAAAATGGTATTACATATGCAATGTTAGGTTATACCTATGGAACTAATGGAATGCCTATACCAGCAGGTCAAGACTATTTAGTAAATGTTTATAGCTATGAAAAGGCAAAAGCAGATATTGCAAAAGTACGTGATAAAGTTGATGTCTTAATTGTGTCAATGCACTGGGGAATTGAGAATACTCATACTCCAACTGAAACACAAAAGGCTCAAGCTAAGGAGTTAGCAGATTTAGGAGTAGATATTATTATTGGACATCATCCTCATGTTATTCAACCAATAGAATTTATTGGAGATACATTAGTTATATATTCATTAGGTAATTTTTTATCAGGTCAAGCTGAACAAGCACAACGAATTGGTATGATGGCAGCATTAACTGTTAATAAAACAGTTAAAGATGATAATACTACCATTGAAATAACTGACGTTAAGGGTGATCTCTTCTATACAAATTGGGGACCTGTCTCAGTTATTCCATTTAATCAATTAAATGATGGCATATTGTCTGGCTATCAAGGAGTCTATGATAAATACAGTGCAATTATTAATCAGTATGATGATAGTGTTCAAGTTGGATTTTTTGAATAGGTGATATAATGATAGAAATTAATAATCGTAAAGCTAACTATGAATATGAAATATTAGATACTGTTGAAGCTGGAATAGTTTTAACTGGCACTGAAATAAAATCAATTAAGAATGGTGCTGCTAATATTAAAGATAGTTATGCTGTTATAAGAAAAAGTGAAATGTTTTTGCTAAATATGCATATTAGTCCTTATGAACAGGGCAATATATTTAATCATGAGGAAACTAGAACTAGAAAGTTACTATTACATAAAAATGAAATATTAAAACTTAATGAAAAGATTAATCTTTTAGGTTATACTTTAATACCTTTAAAACTATATTTTAAAAAGAATAAAGCTAAGATTTTAATAGGTCTTGCTAAAGGTAAAAAGTTATACGACAAAAGAGAATCAATAAAGAAAAAAGATATTGCAAGAGATACTGCAAGAATATTAAAAAATTATTAAAAGATCCATTTGGATTTTTTTATTTATAAAAAAATTGTGTTTAATATAAAACAATGAAATTTGTGGAGATTTCAGTAATTATTGTCTATTTAAATTATACTTTAATAATTAAGCTTTAAGGTATTTTAGAGATGTTTTTTTAATTGACAAAATATAGGCATAATGTTAATATAGAGACTATGTAAAAAATATTGGCAATAACGGGGGATTTCTATATGGGTGAGATTAGTTTTGGGCAGAAAGAAGTATGCGTTAGGCGATTACTTAAAAGAATTTATGATGCAGCTATATATGAAGATGGATGTATTGGTAAGGATGATTATAAATTTAAAGCTTTGCCTCCTTATTATGAAGAAAAAGTGATAAATGGTGTTATTGTTGTAAAAGAAGTTCATGATCAACAATTAAAGGAACCACATTTATATATTAAATTAAAGGGGATTAAAGCTAAATATATTTATGGTGAATGGTATAATGAAAAATATAAGAAATGTAATTTATATATTGAAAAGGATTTTGAGTATGACGGAATAGATACTGCTTCTATCAAAGAAGTAATTGAATTACTAAATGATTTTATTCAAAATAATCATTATTATATTGATAATAATGTGGCTGAAAAGAAAATATATAGCCAAGATGATAGTCTACTATATGAGGATAAAAAAGTTGATTTACTAGAGAAAGAAAATGTTAGAGATATACATATTTCTAATTTAGTGATAAGAGAAACTGATATTAGAATAATTGCTGATTCTTATAATAATTTAGTAAGATTTGATACCGTAAATTGTATTTTTGATAAAAATGTTAATATAAGTTTATTAAAAACATTACGTTATTGTGATGAAGCATCAACATTTAATTCACTCGATAGTTTTAATTATGCAAAATGTGATATTAGTTTATCTAATACCGTTTTTCTAGAATTGAGTCAAAAAGGGTTACATTTAGATTCAAAGAGATTATCACTATATAATATTAATATTTCTTACAATCTATTTTTTCTTCAAACAGTAGCTAATAATTTAATATCTTTAACAATAAAAAATGATAATCCTCTTAATGATAGAGATTTAATGTTTATAACTAATTTTTATAATCTAGAAGAAATTGATATATATGGTATTATTAATAATTATGAACATTTTTATAAACTTGATCAATTAAAAAGTATTGGCAATAGCTTATATATTAATTCAGATAAAGAACTTGCAATTACTCAAAAAATGCGTGCTGGTGTTTTAGAGTTTATGAAGAGTGATAACCCTGATTATTTTGAAAAAAAGTTTAACTTACAAGGTTATTTAATGTTTCAGCGAATGCTGATTGAACAGAAATATCAATCTTTCTATAAAAAGATAAGAGTACCTAGAATTTCTAAAACGAAATGGGTTGATATGTTAGGCTTTGATGAAAAACGTATTAAGGAATTTTTAGAACGAGTAGATAAAATGCCTTATAAATTAAGAAAAAAAATTGGTACTGAAGAAAGAATAGATTTTATTCAATATAAAGATGAAAATTATCTAGAAGATATAGGATTTATAACTAAAGTTGATTGGAATAATGGTACGTTGCATCGTTATCAAACAAATATTTATGGGTCTGATGGTTATAAATTATTACGTGATATCCTCTTAATAGATTTATCATATAAAAAGCCAATCTTAAATTCTGAAGGTGGTATTTTATGTGAGCTTGTATATCGCCAAGAAAGTGAACTTACTATTCCTGAACATATTGTTGAACATGTTGTTGAAAAACAACCTGATAATGATCCTAATCTTACAAAATATTACGAAGAATATCATAATCATTCTTCTAAACTAGAATATTTAGATATTGTCATTACTGACTTATTTACAAAATTAAATATTAACTCTTTTTACTTACAGAAGATAATAAAAAAGTATATTCATGAAAATAATGTGTTAAATTTAATTGATAATTATTCAAATTGGTTTGAAAGAGAATATGAGAGCATTTTATTTTGCGAGATGCTTGAACATAGTGAAGAAAAAAACTTAGCCAATATATTGGAAATCAGCAATTATCAAGAGTTAGAAGCAGTTATTAATAGGGTAATTGAAGAAGTAGATCTTTATGATAATGAAAAGGAAGAAGTATTTAAAGACATAAATAAATATTACAATTACCTTAAAATTAAAGAAAAGATTGAGAAAAGAGAATTAACAATTGATAAAATAGTTAAATTATACTTTAATGTTCATTCAATTAATATAGTTAATGATATTAATGGTAATAAAATAAACGATTATCATCATCAGGAAATTGAGGAATTAGTAATAAGATATCAATTATCAGAAGAACAAGCACAGATTTTTAAATTTTATATTTTTTACCTTCAAGAAAAATTTAATTTAACTTTACAATCTAAAATTAGCTATGTAAATAATTGTATCATTAGTGCAGAAGAAAATGCTGATGTCATTTTCAATTATTTAAGCTATAAGCAAATAGATATAGAAACTACAGGTTATGATGAGCTTTTTAACTGTGGACATATAAATAATAATGAGTATAAGCAGTTATGTAATTTAGAATTTTTAAATAGCATTTTAGGACAACTAAAAAGTAAAAAAGAAGATTTATGGACTAAAAGAGTTAATACTTTTTATGAGTATATTAGTATCATAAATGGACTTTCTTTAGAAGATATACAAAGAATAAAAGAATCAATTCCAACAATATCTGAATCTTGTTATGATAAAGATGCTTTGTATATTGATCAGATTATTAAGTATATTACTAAGGATTATCCTAAATGGATTAAACGTGATATAGAAAAATTATCTTTTGATAGAGCAAATGAAGAAACAATAAAAAATATATCAAAGGTATACAAGAAAGAAAGAAAAATTAGAATTAAAGGTAAAAGTGAGTTAAAAAACTCAATGTATGATTTACCATTCTGAAATATAGTATATAAAAGCAGAAAGCTCATTTCTCTTTTTATATACTATTTTATTATGTTTATTATGATTCAAATTTATTTACCACATATTTTGTAATAATAGGGTGATTATTATGAAAAAATTGTATGAAGATGCTAAAAATATTGTTACTAAAGACCCAGCTGCTAGGGATGTTTTATCTGTGATTCTCTTATATCAAGGATTTCACATTTTAATATTTTATCAAATAGGTCATTTTTTCTATAAACATAAATGCTATTTTATAGCTAGACTAATCTCACAAATAGGTAGATTTTTTACGGGTATTGAAATTCATCCTGGTGCCAAAATAGGTCGGAGATTATTTATAGATCATGGTATGGGAATAGTTATAGGAGAAACAGCTGAAATAGGAGATGATTGTTTAATTTATCATGGGGTTACCTTAGGGGGAACTGGTAAAGATAAAATTAAAAGACATCCGACTTTAAAGAATAATGTCATGGTAGGTTGTGGTGCAAAATTATTAGGTGCCATTACAATTGGCAATAATGTAAAGATAGGTGCCAATGCAGTAGTGATTAATGATATTCCTGATGATGTTACAGTAGTAGGGGTGAAAGGGAAAATTATTGATCATAAGAAATCATAAGTTTACAAATTTTCAAGAAATGCGAACAAAACATTTGAATATTTATTTTCAAAGTGTTATAATTTAAGAGAGCCTAGAAGAAGAGTTCTCTCTAGATTTTTTTTGTTATTTTTTGGAGGTGTAGATAATGACAAAATACGTGTTTGTAACAGGAGGAGTTGTCTCAGGACTTGGTAAAGGAATCACAGCTTCCTCAATAGCGTTACTATTAAAATCTCGAGGATATAAGGTATTTATGCAAAAATTTGATCCTTATATTAATGTTGATCCAGGAACAATGTCACCTTATCAACATGGTGAAGTATTTGTGACAGCAGATGGTAGTGAAACAGATCTTGATCTTGGTCACTATGAAAGATTTATTGATGAAGAATTAAACTATTCTTCGAGTGTAACTACAGGAAAGATTTATTCCTCAGTTATTGAAAAAGAGAGACGTGGTGACTACTTAGGTGGAACGGTTCAAATTGTTCCACATATCACTAACGAAATAAAAAGTAGAATATATGAAGCGGGAACATCATCGAATGCCGATGTTGTTATAACAGAAATAGGAGGAACGATTGGTGATATTGAATCATTAGCGTTCATTGAAACATTAAGACAAATAAGATATGAACTAGGATATGAAAATACAATCTTTGTTCATACTACTTTAATTCCTTATATTTATGGATCAGGAGAACTTAAAACAAAACCTACTCAACACAGTGTTATTGAACTTAGAGGATTAGGTATACAACCAGATATAATTGTTTGTAGAACACCAATGCCTTTAGGTGATGATATTAAAAGGAAATTATCATTATACTGCAGTATTCCTACAGAAAATGTTGTTGAAGCTGTAGATGTAAAAAACCTATATCAAATACCTTTAAATTTTTATAATCAAAAAATAGATGAACAAGTATTAAAACATTTCAATTTAGAAATACCTAATATTAATATTAAAGATTGGTTAAAATTAGTTAATACAGTTGATAATCTAAAATTTGAAGTAGAAATAGCGCTAGTTGGAAAATATGTTGAATTACATGATGCATATTTATCAGTTGTTGAATCATTGAAACATGCTGGTTATAAATATAATACTAAGATTAATATTAATTGGATAGATGCTGAAGAATTAGAATGTGATGCTGCTAACTTAAAAGAAATATTTAAAAATACCAATGGTATTTTAGTGCCTGGTGGATTTGGTACTAGAGGAATCGAAGGAAAAATATGTGCTGTAAGATATGCAAGAGAAAATAATATTCCTTTCTTAGGATTATGTTTAGGTCTTCAAGTAGCAGTAATTGAATTTGCAAGAAATGTTTGCGGTTTACGTGATGCTTCTTCAACCGAATTTGATGAATTATGTGAAGATCCAATAATTGACTTAATGGCTGATCAAAAATCAGTTATCAACATGGGTGGAACTCTACGCCTAGGAAATTATAAATGTGCTTTAAAGAAAGGTACATTAGCATACTCTGATTACAAACAAGATGTCATTCTTGAAAGACATCGTCATCGTTATGAATTTAATAATAAATATAAAGAATTATTAGAAAGTAAAGGAATCATATTTTCTGGTATAAATGAAGAAAGTAACTTAGTAGAAATTATTGAATTACCTTCACATCCACACTTTATTGCTTGCCAATTCCATCCAGAATTTAAGAGCCGTCCTACCAGATGTCATCCTTTATTTGATTCATTTATTAAAACAAGTATTGACTATAGTAAAAATAATGTAGTCAAAAAAGATAAGGTTTCGGTATAATATTAAGTAGATACATTGTATCTACTTTTTTATATTTTACTTATTAATAATTTATGGTATAATGGTTATTGTTTATGGGGCTGCTCAGGTTTCGACGGGAATGTTGGGTTATCGGTGGCAAGTCGAAGGTACGCGTTAAGTACAAACAAAAATAACTGGAAACAGAAATCAATTAGCTTTCGCTTAATAAAATAGCATAGCTGCTTCTTCTATTCTTTCTCCTATAGGGGATTTAAGAGGCTCGATTATATAGGATATATTATTATGATGCTTATAGTAATAATGAAAATAATAAGCTTACTAGGGAAGGGATTGTTAGTTATCAACTTTTTCTAGGAATTTAATTAACTGACTAAACTTGTAGAAGCTTATAATGAGATATTTTCGGACAGGAGTTCGATTCTCCTCAGCTCCACCAAAGTGATAGTTAACCCTTATTTTATAAGGGTTTTTTTTGTTTTTTTTAAGTACATTTTAGGTACTTTTTTAGTGCCTAAAAAATATGAAATATAATCATATATACATTTCTTCGATTTTATCTTATAATATAGGTATATATTTCTATGAAGGGATTGTTGTTATGATTGATAAAGATATAGTAGAAAATCATATTGATAGTGGCAGAGAATGTGATTATTTAGATTTTAAAATTGATATATATGATTTTAGTTCCCAAACTTCAAAAGAAGATTTCATTGTTGACGTTCTTTCTTTCGCTAATTCACATTGTTTAGATGATAAATATATAATAATAGGTGTTGGGGTATGTAAAGATGGTCATAAGAAGTTTAAAAATATTGACTTGTCTAAAGTTCAAGACGGGGCAAATTATCAATCATTGATTACTAATAATATTGAACCAACTATTATTGTTGATTTCGAGCTAATTGATTATAGCAGCACACAGTTTGGTGTTTTTAGAATATCAAAAACTAATAGAGATAGACCATACTGCTTAAGTAAACAATATGGTAAATTACCAAAAGGTTTTATTAGAATTAGAAAAGGCGAGCAAAATGCCGAAGTTACCCGAAGAGATTATGACCTTTTTTATAAAGAAAAGATGGCAAATAGTATCAGTGATTTAAAAGTAGTAGGTTTAATTGATAATGGAATAATAGAAGGATTTGCTATAAATATGTATAACTATGAGTTCAGCGTTAGTAAATTAGTAGAAAAAATAACTGAAGATATTAGTGAGGTTAATAAAATTATAATAGACGAACCTAGTTCTCGTGTGGTCTTTGGCAGTAGGATAAAAATAAGTGATGAAGAAGCAAAAATAATAAGAGAGTATGCAAATTATAATAACGTTCACCTAAACCCCAATTTTTTTGAGTTGGGTAACTTAAGTGAAACTCCCTATCCGTTAGGGGGTTATCATTATATTGGAGGAGAAGAAGCAAAAAAGAAGATTGGCTTAATTCATAAAATATTTGATAATATTCATCGTAAACATGAGGTAGAAAAACTACGAACGGAACTTGATAAAATGCATTTTGTAGAACTTGCTATACAAAATATAGGTAAAGTCTTTGATTCTGATATTAAAGTTAGTATAACCATACCCAAAAAAGGTTTCTTTGATTATAAAAATTTTCCAGTCCCTTATGAAAACACAATTGAGGATTTCTTAAAAGTACATATAGTTGATTCAATATTTGATATAAAGAAACGGAAGGGAATTAGTTCTTATAGAGAATTAGAGAGACGAAGTATTCCGACCCAACCCACTTCTATTTCTTTGCCAACAGGGCGAACTTCTTCTCCAAGTTATAAAAGTATGAAAGATTACTATTATGACTTGATTGAATATAAGTCAGGTTATGAAATAATTTATAACGACGATTACGTTACCATTAGTTATATTCAGAAAGACATAAAACCTAATGAAATCATATCTTTTCCTTGTCGTATTTTCTTGAATGAAGACATTGATAAAATAGAATATTCTATAAATACAAAATATAACCCTAATATCTTGAACGGGACAATAAGTATATGTAAGTAATGCCATCTTTTTTAGGTACAAATCAGGTACAAAAAAAATAAATTAATAAATACAATATAATACATTAATCATTGAAATATAAAGGCTTTTAAATGTTGTATACAATAAAATACAGTATAATTAATTTCTCCTCAGCTGCACCAATTATGAAAATTATGTGAATTTTTTTGTTTATTTTACAGGAGGTTTTGCAATCTTAATACATTTGAAAAGGGACTTTAATTAGTCTCTTTTTACTTTTTACTATACAATTGTGATATAATTTATTTAGTAACTATTATTTTATTGGGGTGGTTAATATGAAATTTGAAAAATTAGAAATTATAAAAGATTTTATTTACTTTTTGCTGATAACAATCCAAAGCTTAATTACATATATATGGAAAGCATTAAATACATTTAAAGATTTTATAGATAAAACTATTTTGAGTGATGGTTATGATGGTTACCTATTAGCAGTGTTTGTTGGATTCTCAGCATATTTAATATCACTATCAATATTTATATTTGAAAATAAAAATAAAAAGAGAGAAACGCATTTACCATTCTTAGTAGAACAATCAGGTATAGTTAAACTTATTAAGTATTCTTTAATTACATTTTTATTGATGATAGTTTCCCTTTATTGTGATTTCATAGTAATAAAATATGTAATAACAGCACTTGTAGTAACAATAAATATTATGTTATTATGTTATTTCAAAAATTTCATTAATATATTCTTATCTGAAGATAAAAGTAATAGGAAATTCAAAAAATTTTTGGAAAAGCGAAAAGATAATTTTGAAAAAAACATAAATGATATAAAAAGTAAGTATCCAAATTTTGAAAAAGAATTAGCAAAATACGATTTTATAAGTTATGATGAAATGCACGGTTTTTTTGGAGATAAAGACGAGTACACGGATATATACAGCAAAGAAACTGGTTATATTGATAATATCGATTTTAAATATTTAGGTAAATTAGTTAAAAAAAATAAAAATAATGAATATGACACCAATAGTTCTCAAATAAATGATGCTTCCAATAAAGAACAAAAAAATAATAAAGAATTATTTATATTAAAGAAAGTTGTAGGTTCTTATATTAAAGAAGGTGAATCTATTTTAAGAGTTAAAAAAGAATTGAAAATTGAAGAAAATAAAATTTTAAACTCAATAAGAATAAAAGCGGTTAACGTTGATGATAGAAATATGGTGGAAGGAGATATAAATAATATTTTTTCTGATCTATTAAATTCTTATAAAGAAAATAATACATTTGATGCAGATAAATATCAAAAGGAAATAATTCAGTTCTTTAAAGCTTTTATTGAAACAAATGATAATGATTTTTTAGATAAAATTTTCCGTCAAATGAGGAATATTAGGTTTAATTACAAGAAATTTGAAAAACAAATAATAGAGTTTTCGTTGTTATTATCATCAGAAGCCAAAAATAAAAATAATTTTAATGAATTTAAAAAATACTATAGTATGTATTTCTATTTGCGACTTAGTGATTTAAAAACAGATTTAGAGTTCGAAAAACTTAGTAATGATTTGTCTTTCTATGAAAAAATAACAGCAGGAAAATTTGATGAAATAAATGTTTCATATTACTTCTTAAATTTAAAACAGCAAATTATATTTGATGCAATTGGAAAGGAAAAATATTCTGTTATAACGAGTGTATTCCCTCAAAACTCAAGTAGAATATATTCTGTGAATGGAAGTCTTTTTGCGACTAATAGAATCAAAGATTCTGAATTGTATGATGGGGATGAGGATTATAAAGAATCATTCATATTAAATAATAAGAAAGCTTATATAAAATCGATGGAATATCTTATTCCGGAAAATATAGTTAAAATCGGGGCTATTTCTTGGCTGATATATAAGTTTAATAAAGCAAAATCAGAAAATGCAGAAAACATCAGAAAAGTTATAGTAAAAACGATTCATAATTGGTTTTTAGGGTATAATGTGGCTGACATATTAGAATTGAATTTGGAGTTAAATAAAGAGGGAAAATATAATGAACTTATATCTTCGTGGCACTTTTTGGAATTCAATGAACCTGAAAATAAGCATCAAGGCCTAATTACAATACAGTTTGATGAAATAAGTTCCTTAACTTTAATTGCGTATTATAATGGTATTAGAATAGAGCAAAATAAATTAGAGTTATTAAATATAGTAAATAAAAAAAATGAATATTTATTTAAGAATTTCATTGATAAGTTGAAGAAATATGATTATTTTGCAGAATCTATTTTAAAATATCCACCAGATAAAAAAGACACATATAAAAATGATTTAATCAATTACTTAAATTTGAAATTGGAGAAATGCATTGAAGAAAAGAAAAATGAAATTTTAAATACATCTCTTTCGAATGATGTCATTGATAAATTTAGGGAAGAAATTAACTATTTATTAGATAACAGAAATGATAAAATTTCAAATTTTCTTTTTGATGGAAAGAAATGGATAATTAACGAAAACAGCATAAAAGAATCAAAAGGATTTAATCAATTCATAAATAAAGATTATTTTATTGAAGAGCCAGGTAATTCTGTGAAATTTATTGGTAAAGAATATGCTAATGCTATAATTGAAGCAGAAAATGAATTTTTCTTAACTGAATTGTACAAAAAAAGTATAGAAATAACAGAGGATTCCCTTGATGAAATAATTAAAACATTTCCAGACAAATCTGACATCGTTATATTGGTTCCTTATTATTATATTTCGAATAAAATAAAATATTATGATAAGGAAGAAAGATATGTTTATTATTATAAAAAAGATAAAGTCAAAATTCCTGTTATAGAAGGCTTTTATTTCGAAGATAATTGTGCGATTATTCTAAGTAAAAAATCTATTGAGGGAATCTATAAAAATAGACTTCAAGAAGATTTATATGACGATTTAAATTCTGAAGGAACACGCCAAATTTCTTTAATTGATGTTTCAAATAATACAAAGATGGTTAAAGAATTAAAAGATAATCCTCCTCAATTTTTGTTAAAAGATAACATCGATATTGATGAATACCTAAAGGAACACTTGATTATTAAAATATTTGAAAGTGTTAATATAGAAATTTCTCAAAAATATCCTATATATAGGTACCCAATAGAATAATTGTTAATGTTGGGGGAGTGAAATTTTATTTAATTCGACAGTATATTTTATAATTAAAAAGCAATGGATTTAATCATTGCTTTCTTTTTGAGTTAAATCATCTAAAGATACATCTAATGCAAAAGAACTTTTTAGTTCATTTATGGGTCAATCTGCTCCAACAATTATGAATTATTAAAGAATGATTATTCATTCTTTTTTTATTTACATTTCTTGTCATACCAACAGGAGATATATTTGACTGTTATTTATACCGTGTTGTATAATTAAATAGAATATAACATTATAATATAGGCTTATAAAAATAATATAAGAATTAGTAGGTGTATTAAAATGGATAATGTTAAAATAAAAAAACTAACAAGAAATATTCTTATTGTTATGACTATCTCTTCAATAGTGGTAGTTGGATATTTTTTTTATATTGCAATGAGACCTAAATTTAAGGATCTAACAATTGAATTAGGTACTGATAAAGTGTCATTAAGTAATTTTTTAACAAGTGATGCTTGCAAAGACCATGCCAAAGTAATAACAGATTTAACTAAAGTAGATTTTTCTAAGGTTTCGGAAACTAATATTAAGTTGTCACATAAAGGAAAAGTAGAAACAGTAAAATTAAAAATAGTAGATACTAAAGCACCAGTAGTAGAATTTCAAAATATATCAAGATATAGTGGATACAAAGTTAATGCAGATGATTTTATTGTAGATAAAAAAGATTCTTCAGAAATGAATATAACTGCTACCCAAATTAAAGATACTACGGAATATAAAGATTATGTAGTTGAAGTAACAGTAAAAGACAAATATGGAAATAAGACAACTAAAAAATGTACATTAACTATAACATGGTTAAAACCAATAGTTTATGTAGAACTAGGAAGCAAGTTTTCTAAAGAAATGATTATTGAAAATATGGAAAAAGATGCTGATAAGGTTTCACAAGCTGAAATTGAAAAGGTAAATACGATGATCATGGGTGAATATATCATTAATGCAACCTATGATAATAAGAAATATAAATCAAAAGTGGTTGTGCAAGATACGACACCTCCACAACTTGAACTTCAAAATCTAAAATCATATCCTGATAATGAATTAACAAAAGATAACTTTATAAAATATGTTGGTGATGCCTCAGGAGAGGTAATTACGACTATGAAACAAACCATTGACTATGCTAAAATTGGTGATCAAGAAGTTAAGATTGAAGCTGTAGATAAAAATGGAAACAAAATAGAAAAAACAGCAACTTTAACTATTATTAGTGATACAACAGGACCAATATTATCAGGTCTTAGTGACTTATATGTAGCTAAATATGCTACTATCAATTATAACTATGGTGTAACGGCTGTTGATGATAATGATGGTAGTTGTACCTTTGCAGTTGATGCTAGTAAAGTTAATACTTCAGCTGCAGGAACTTATTATGCAACTTATACAACTCAAGATAGCAAAGGAAATATAAGTACAGCTAAACGAAAAGTTGTTGTTAATCATGATCAAGCTGATACTGATTATAAATTTAATGTGTTTTATAATACATACTTAGCTGGAAAAGATGTTTTAGGTATGGCTGTCTTTATTAGAGATAATATCAAGTATAACTATAGTTGGGGAGGGGACGACCCTGTTTGGTATGGATTAACAAATAATGCTGGTAATTGTTATGTGCGTGCTTTAATATTCCAAAAAGCTTTAACTAAAGCTGGAATAACAAATCGTCTAATCAGCGTTACTGATTATACCCATTATTGGAATTTAGTATATATTGGTGGTGTGTGGAGGCATTATGATACAACTCCAACGACACAATTACTAGGTCCAGCTACTGATGATCAAAAATATGCTAGTTCTGGTATGGCAGGCAGAAATTGGAATAGAGCTGCATATCCAGTAGCTAATTAGTTTTAATAAGGAGATGTAAAATATGCTAGTGAATATGATGCTATTAATACTAAGTATTGTAATTTATGCAAGTTTCGGTATAACAAATCTTATTTTTATTATGTTTAGTATCTTTACTAGCTATATAGCAACAAGATGCTTTAAATCTAAATATAAGAAAACTATATTAATATTAACGATTGTTGCTAATGCTTCTATTTTATTGGTTATAAAATTTATTACCTTTCAAAATGGAATGTTTAGTCAACTATTAAACTTTAATGTGATGGTACCACTTGGAGTTTCCTATTATACTTTACAAGTAATTTCTTATTTAGTTGATGTGTATAAAGGAAAATATAATGCTGAGAAAAATATCTTTAAATATATATTATATATTACATACATACCTCATTTATTTATAGGACCAATATCAAGATATGATGAGATTAAAAGATCTTTATTTGCTAGAAGAAAGTTTACGTGGGATAACTTATATTATGGTTCAGCGAGAATAGTTTGGGGATTATTAAAAAAGCTTATTATTGCTGGAAGAATCGGTATATTAATTGCTATTATTGCCAGTAATACAGACCTATATGTAGGATGGTATGTGTTATTAGCTGTATTTATGTATTCAATTCAACTATATAGTGATTTTAGTGGGGGAATTGATATTGTAATAGGGGTATCTAGAATCCTAGGAATAAAGATTCAAGAGAACTTTGATTCACCTTTTTATTCACAAAGTATTAAAGAATTTTGGAAAAGATGGCATATATCATTGGGTGCATGGTTAAAAGAATATATCTATATACCATTAGGTGGTAATAGAAAAGGGATAATAAGAAGAAATATTAATCTTTTAATAACATTCTTTATTTCAGGTATCTGGCACGGTATAAATTATGTCTTGTGGGGTATTATTCATGGTATATTTGTTATGTTTGGTGATAGTTGTAGAACTCCATTTAAATGGATTAATCGTTTAGGAACATTTGCATTAGTTTCTATCTTATGGGTTTTCTTTATCTGGGGTAACAGTTTTGTAGCATTAAAGATGGCTGCATCAATATTCACCACTTTTAATCCAATGGATGTTATTGCAAATATTCCTAATTTAGGATTAAGTTTAAATGATTGGATTATATTATTTATATTTACTACAATTGTCTTTGTATATGATGGAAATAAAGCCAAAATTAAATCAAAATTAAAAAATGTATCCGTTGAATTAAAAATAGCATTCTTATGTATAACAATATTACTAATACTAGTGCTTGGTATATATGGAATTGGTTTTAATGTCAATGAATTTATTTATAGTAAATTTTAAGGGGTAACAAATGAAGAAAATAATAAGAATTGGAATTATGCTAATATTTTTTATAGTAGTATTTGTGATATTAAATATGTTATTTCAACCTAAGTATGCAACCAATCTAGTTGAAGGAAGTATGATATCACAGTATTATAATGAAGTTAAAGATCATGAAGTAATATTCATTGGTGACTGTGAAGTATATGCCAATTTTTCACCAATGGTAATGTATGAAACAAGTGGAATAAAGGCATATATAAGGGGTTCATCCCAACAGATGATCTGGCAGTCATACATTATTTTAAAAGAGACGTTAAAATATGAAATTCCCAAAGTAGTTGTCTTTAATGTCAATTCAATTAGATATGATAAAGAAAGCGAAAAAGTAAGCGAAGCTTATAATCGTTTAACTATTGATAAGATGAAATGGTCAAAGGAAAAGATTGAAATAATAAAGGAATCAATGACAGAAGATGAAGGTTTTATGTCTTATGTCTTTCCAATATTGAGATATCATTCACGATATAATCAATTAACAAATGAAGACTTTGAATATCTATTTAAGAGAAAAGATAATACCTATAATGGATTCTTAATGAATAAAAATATAAAAGGTGTAACTAATCTTCCAACTGAAAAGAAACTAGCTAGCTATGATTTCAGTGAAGAGTCTTATCATTATTTAGAATTGATATTAAAACTATGTGAAGAAAATAATATTGAATTAGTACTAGTAAAAGCTCCAAGTCTTTATCCATATTGGTATGAAGAATACGATAAACAAATAAAAGACTTTGCTAAAGAAAATGATATTGACTATTATAATTTAAAAGATTATGCCAATATTATTGGAATTGATTATTCAAAAGATACATACGATGGAGGTCTTCACTTAAATTTAACAGGAGCAACTAAGTTATCCGAATTCTTTGCTAGAGTGTTATCTTCACGTTATGACTTAACTAATTATAAAGGTGATCCTTTATATAATGCAAAATTAAAAATATATAAAGAAAAAATAAAATAATGTTTTGAAGGAGAGTACAAATGAAAAAAATAATTATACTGTTCTTGGTACTTACTATTGTTGTTACTGGATGTAATAGTAAAAATAATAATATTAAAAAGGAAAATAATGATGGAGAAACCTTAACATTTGCTTATAAAGGAGTAGATGTAACACCTGGTTTAGAGTTCAAGAGTTCATCAATTGATGAAGAAGCTAATTATATTGAATTAACAAGCTGTGCTTTTGAAGGTAATGATAAAGTTTATACCTATGAAAATATTGAAATTACTGCTTCTCAAATGAATGGCAAAGATACAGTATATTCAGTATATTTTCTAAATGATAAAGTAGCAACGCCAGAAGGTGTTAAGATTGCTGATGATAAATCGGTAATGATTGAAAAATATGGTGAAGATTACGAGCAAATAAGTAATCAATATAAATATGTTAAATCAAATGTTATATTATCTTTTATTGTTGAAAATGATGTTATTATAAGCATTGAGTATCAATATAATAAGTAAAATTGACAATATAAGTAGTTTATGGGATAATTGGTTTCTATCAAGGGATAAGAAGAAGGAGATGTGAAGTATGTGGCATAAACTTTTTCATAGAAGAGAACATAAAAAGTTAAGAATATATATTTCAGAAATAATGCATAAACTTTTTCGTAACAAAGAACGTGAACGTAAACGTAAAAAGTTAATAATAGGTATTTCAGTAATAGTATTATTGTTTTGCTTTGGTATAGCATCTTTTTTTCTATTTGGTGACTTTAAAAAAGAAACTCCTAATGAACCAGAAAAGCCAGTAGTTGAAGATCCAGATGAAGAAACCCCAGTTGATGATCCAGATGGTACTAAATATTACACACCTGTTAATGGTCAAATAGAACCTGTAAATAATAATAGAGGTTTTGAATTACCCATAAGTGGTGCTACTGGATATGCAACGATTGATATGAGTTTGAAAAAAGGTAATTCATTAGATTCAGAAACAATTGAAATAATAGGTAAAGGTGAAGCCTTTAGAATATTATTAGAAGATGGTAATTGGTGGTATATAAATTATAATGGGAGTAAGGGATGGGTAGATAACATTTATTGTATGATAAATCTACCTGATGTTATCCCGTCTATTGTATATGAAGATACCAATAGTTATAAATCACTATTTATATCTTCTGGACATGAATTATCAGGTATAACCAACGAAAAATTATATGATGTCCTAATGTATAATGAAAGATTTGATAAAGAAAAATTTGCTATGCCGGTATTGTATGCAATGGCTAAAAAGATTAGTAAAGCACAACAATTGGCATTAAGAAATGGTGATAGTCTTAAAATATATGAAACATTTAGACCTTATGAAGTACAAATGAAAGTGGCTAATAGTTTCAGTATTTTAACAGCTAACAATAGTGACATTTATAATGATATTAATTCAAATGGTTGGGGTGCAGTATGGTTTATTGTTGGAGGATTATCAACTCATCAAATCGGAGTAGCGATGGACACTAGTTTAGTTAAGGTTGATCGTTATACCATTAAGGAAATGGGAAAATATAAATATATTGAAATGGTTGATTATACAGAATATACTATGCCAACTAGAATACATGACCTAACTTCTAAATCAGCTGTGTTTAAGTATGGTGTTATGTCAGATTCAAAGACAGCTTGGAAGGGAGCTCCACTATCACCTACGATTACTGTGGATGCTATAAAATTACAAAATTACTGTACTAATGCTGGTTTAACACCATTAGCATCAGAGTGGTGGCATTTTAATGATTTAGATGCTAAAGAATCAATAATAGGTCATGAATCAGATGGTAGATATTATTTAGCAGATTCTGTTAGTATAAAAGTTACAGAGTAAATAGAGGTAATTAATAACTAAAATAAAAACCAACAATAATGTTGGTTTTGTTTTTGGGTTATTTTTATGAAAATAGCATAGCAATTAAAAATAGTACTAGCATTATAAAAAAGATTTTTAGATATAGTGGTAAATAGCGATACCAAAAACTTAAAACAGCTCGTTCACTAAAGTAATATTTGCCTTTGTACCTTCTTATGATTTGTTGCATTCTAAGATTATTAAACTCTAGTTTGGGATTTGTAACTTTCAGTTCATCTATAATTATATTTTTAGGTAAGGCAGTTTCCTTACTCATTGCTCCTAATGATAGGAACGATTCCTTTATTTCATTTACCATTTTATAATTTATAAAACTTGATTGGTTTGGAACATATGCTTTTATGTCCTTGTCGTTAGGATCATTTCTCAATTGATTTTTAACATTAGTAACAACACCACTAATCCCCAAGAAGGTAAAAATAATAGAGATAACATAATCTTTAATGATAGCTTGTGTAAAATCGTTGTACTGATACAAAATTTTTAGGTTACCTAATGTAATAGCATATCCTTCTTTAGCAAGTATTAAAAGTGGTATTACAATCAAAGTAGTAATTGTAACAACCAGTATAGAAATAACAACTATAATGATAGGCAAGTTTTCGTTAATTTCACCTTTGAATTTTTTGTATCCCGTTAAAGCTCCAGCTGCAATTAGTATTGCAAGTAAAGATAATATCATTTCAGCATAAACATATGCTACTATCCACGGTATTGCTGCGATAGAAGCCCCAATAAAGGCTCCAACAATACCAATCCATATCCTATTTTTTGTTTCACTTTCTTTTTTCATAAGCACACTCCTTATGGATACATTATAACATATATTTTTATATCATAAACAATATGATAATGATATATTTAAAGTACATTAATATAAATGTTTATTAATTAAATTTTTGAAAACATTTAAAACAAAAAGGAGTATTAACTCCTTATGAATAATTGAGTCCAAAATAAACTACCATCATTATCTCTTGCAACACCTACACCAATTTGATTATATGTAGAGTTTAAGATGTTTGCTCTATGACCTGAGGAATTCATCCAACTGTTCATAACTTCTGAGGCAGTCCTTTGTCCACTTGCAATATTTTCAGCAGCTGCAGTAAAGTTAACACCAAATGATCTAAGCATTTCAAATGGAGTTCCATAAGTAGGCGAATTATGTGAAAAATAATTATTTTTTACAAAATCTTCTGATTTAATTCTAGCAATACGGGTTAATTCGCTGTTTTCAGTAAGTGCTGATAGACCTGCTTTTGCTCTTTCAGCATTAACTAGACGAATAACTTCAGTTTCCAATGCCCTGATGTCACTAGGGGCAGTTGTCGTAGTTGGAGTAGTTGGAGTACTTGGAATACTAGGCATGCCAGGAATACTAGGAATGCTTGGAATATTAATTGTTTGACCTGGTAAAATAAGTGTTGGATTTATAATTTGTGGATTAGCTGCTATTAAATCACTCAAACCAATTCCATTATTTCTAGCTATTTTCCACATGGTGTCTCCAGGCATAACTTTATAAGTTGAGATGTTAGTATTAGGAATATTTGGAACACTAGTAGCACTTGGAATATTAATTGTTTGACCTGGTAAAATAAGAGCTGAATTTAAAATTTGTGGATTTGCTGCTATTAGATCACTTAATTCAATTCCATACTTTACGGCAATTCTCCACATTGTGTCACCTGATACAACTGTATAAGTTGTCATAGTAATACCACCTTTCTATTAGTTTACCTAAATTTACATTATAGTATATGAATTAGTATGGTTTTTGAACCATATGGATTTGGAATAATGACTTAACTATTATAAAAAATTGACTTGGATAATTATAATGTGATAACATATACAAATGTTAGGTGAGAATATGATTAAGTATTATAAAGAATTAGAAAATCCAAATAATTTTTGTCTTTCTCTTATTGAAAGAAAAGATGGACCAATTGGATATAAGAAAGTGAAGAAAAATGATTTACCATCAGATTTTTTTGGTAAGTATAGTCATTTATTAAGAACTATTCAAGATATTGATTTACTTATAAGAAGTATTAATATTGATAAAATATCTGAAAAGTTAAGAATAAAATGGAATTCTAACGAATCGTCTGAAATAGACTATAATTTGTATCAAGCTGATTATATGACTTTGAATGAGTTAGAAGAAATGAAAGAGGATATTCCAAGATTAAAAGCAATACTAGAAGTTCCAACTGACATTATTCCTCAATTATTATTCTATAGTAGGGCTTTGTCTTTAGTGATGTATTTATGTCCTGAAATAGAAGATAAGTGGCTAAAAATATCTCTTCTTTTTGATAGTGCTTTAAAGGATATAAAAATCCATTCTACCATTGAATATGAAGAACCAACTATAGTTGCGAGAAACATTAATCTTCCTAATGCATGGTATATAACTTCATATGGAGATTTATATAATACGGGAGGTAGAAATGGGCATAAAGAAACTAATTTAATTTATCCTTATGAAAGAGTAAAAAGATTATTTTTAGAGGGTAAATCAATAGAAGGAAATAAAGATGCATTATTAAAAAAACGATTGGAAATTATTAATAATGGCTATATTAGTAAAGGTGACTTCATGAATTATTTAAATTATATTTATGATTTTTCTTCTATTCAAACAACAGATAACCATAGTTTCTTAGATGCTAGAACTTATAATCTAAAACTTGTTAAAACTATTTTGGGTGCTGTAAGTGCTAATGCGGGCTTTTATCATTTTTTTGAGGATATGCAAAAATATACTTTGAATCCAAAACGAGAATTATACAAATTGAAAGCTATGACTAATAATCAAATAAGCGATATCTTAGTAAGATGTTCTGGTTTTTCTAAAATTGAATCGGTTGTTAAGAAGACTATTACAACTAGTTCATTAACACCCTTTGAAGATCTATATGAATACATAGTACGTGGCTGGGATGTTTGTGTTATCCCCCCAATTATTGTAAGTAGAGAAGAAGGGATTGTAAAAGAACTAGATACTAGTTCTCCTATAGTAGAAAGATATATTGAACATGATACTAACAAATATGAAAAATGTAAGCAAAAGAGATATGGTAAATTATATTAGTTATATAGGCATATTTAAATAATGAATGCATATTTTTAATCGGGTGATAATATGAAAATGAATGATACTTACCCTGATATTAAAGTTGAGATGCCTAATGTTGAATATGCAATGATATTACTCCAAGATTATGCTGGTACAGTTAGTGAAGAAACAGCTATTCATTTATATATGTATCAAAACTTTTTGCAGGATGGTAAATGGGATGAATTTGCTAAAGAGTTAGAAAAAATAGCGATAGTTGAAATGCATCATTTAGAATTACTTGGTAAGACAATTTTAAAGTTAGGATTAAATCCTATTTTTGCAACTGTTAATGCTGAAAGTGATAATGTAATACATTGGAATAGTGAAAATGTTAATTATACTGATGAAATAAGGGAAATGCTACATGCTGATATTAAAGCCGAAGTCTCAGCAATTAAACAATATGAGATTCATAAAGAAATGATTAATGATAAATATATTAAAGCTTTACTTGCACGAATTATTCAAGATGAAGAGGGACATTTAAAAATATTTAATGAACTGTATAATAGTTTAGAAAAAAATAAACCGTAATCTTTAAAAGGTGCAATAATAAAATATAAAAATAAACTTCTCTTAAAAGGAGTTTTTTTATTTATACAATTATGGTATAATTAAAATAGGTGAAGTATATGGAAAAAAAAGATTATTTAATTGTTGCTGTTGTTGCGATTATTGCTATAACTATAGCTATATTTAGTATTTATGAACCAAATAAAGTATTATTAGGAGAAACATATAAAGAGATATATAGTGTATTAGACTATAATATAAATATAATTAAAACTAATATGGATGAAATAACAGTCAATAATGATTGGCAAGAATTAAAACCAATTAAAACTACAGATAAAAGGTTAAAGGATACATATAATTCATTAGTATTAGATATTAAGAAGTGTTACTTATTAACTAATGATTTAGAAAACAAAACATATAAAAATCTAAAATTAATGAGTTTCAAAAATAAAGAATATGCTAATAAATATGAGTTATTAAAATTAAATAAAAACGAAAAATGTTTAAATGAATTTGATAAATATAATTCAATGGTTTTAAGTGATAATGAAGTGTTATCTGAAAAAAAGAAAACACAACTAAGTATAATTATTAATTATAAAGAAGAACCATATAAATATAAAACATTCTATGAGTTACTTTATGAAGAATCGGTTAATATGAGTAAAGTTGCTAGTCTTACGAATTGGTTGAAAATAGAGTATAACACTTATAAAAAATAATTATTAAAAGCGCCATATTGGTGCTTTTTTTATTTATGGAATATTTGAATTGTACACAACAAAGCTTTATTATTAAATATAATAGATAAAGGGTTTTGAAAGTTAAATAAAACTCTTTACTAATTTTTTGAGGGGTGATAAATATTAAAATACTACAAAATTATCCTCCTATGCTTATATCGAAATTTGGCGATAGAACATATTGGCTTAATGGACAACAAATAAATGATTACCATTTAGGAATAGATATTGTTGCTAATATTGATGGAGTTGGAGGTTTTGACTACATACTAGCAGTAGCAAGTGGAACAGTGGAATTAGCAATAAATGATATTCCGGGTTACGTAGGTGGTGCTAGTTATGGAAACCAAGTTGTAATCAATCATGGTAATGGATATAAAACAAGGTATGTACATTTGAAACAAAATAGTGTTCCTGTGAAGAATGGTGATAGCGTTCAAGCTGGGCAAGTAATAGGTTATATGGGAGCAACTGGTACTGTTACTGCGGGTCATTTACACTTTGAAGTTATTAAAGATAACAATGTAATTGATCCTTATGATTATATATTTGGTGATAAAACTTTTGAACTTTTAAAAGTTACTCCTATTGTAGAAAGAGACGCAAATAAAGACCAATTGAGAGTTTTAGTTAGTGATTTGAATGTATATGTTAATACTGGAATTAATGAGCAAGTAATTGGTTTAGCTATAGAAAATGGTATTTATAATTATTATGAAACTAAATCTGTAGATGGATATACATGGTATAAAATAGCAGAAGGACAGTGGATAGTGTATAACAATGAACGGGTATTGCTACTTCCTAAAAAGATAGAAGGACCTAATACAGGTAATGAAAATCCATTACCAGATACTGGAAACAACAACTCTGGAAGTAAGAATAAACCAAAAAATAATTTTTGGAAGAGAATAATTAATTTTTTTAAAAATCAATTTAAAAATAAGAAATAAAAAATAAAAGCTTTATTTATAAGGCTTTTTATTTACTAATTTTTATAATTATTTTATTAGATATGTTATAATGATATTGAAATATCTATAATTGTAATGAAGATAATCATAAAAAAATATTATAGTAAGGATGTGACATAATGTACTTTGCAAATAAAATAAAAGATTTGATAGGTAATAATAAAGCAGCAATTTTTGTCGACATGGATGGAGTAATAGCAGATTTTGAATTTCTAGCTCCACTAGAATTTAGAAATAAAAGACCACTAACGACTAATATAAATACCTTAAAAGAAGTATCACTTTTAGAGAATGTTGAACTTTATATATTATCAGTTTGTAGAAAAGATTTTGAGATAGAAGATAAAAATTATTGGTTAGATAATCATGCTCCTTTTTTCAAAAAAGAAAACCGTATAATTATTTCAAAAGAAAGTTTTCCAAATTTATCCTCAAGTAAATTAAAGGGGAATTTTTTAAGAACTTCAATTGAAAAAATAAATGATAGAAAAATTATAGTAATTGATGATGATAACTTGGTATTAAGATATTTATCTCAAAATTTTGAAGATGTTATATTATTTCAAGATTCATCACTTATTGATTAGAAGATTTTATAATTATTTTAGGAGGGTTTATAATGATAAAATTAGGAAAATTAGAGAATGGATTTGTAATATTTGATTATATAAGTAAAACAAGAGTGTTTTTTCAAACTGATAATACTCAAAATGTAATGATTACTTTTGACGCTGAAGCACATGATAAGGAAAATCAAGGAGGATTTGAAGCTACTAGAATAGTAGGAGTACCTAGAAAAGAAGATCCAAGATTATGTGAGTTATTAGATGAATTATATTTACTTCAATTAAGCGAAGTAAAAGAACTTGGTGGATCATTACTGAATCCAATAGAAGATGCAATTATTGATAAGTTTCCATTATATAGAGCAACGGGCGGCGGAATGGAATTATCTTTACCATCAGATGATGATGATTTAGATAATTGTACTACTTTTGGTATTACTAAAAATGATAAAGCATATATATTGACTTTTAGCCGTAGTCCTAAAAATTACAGTAAGAATAGTTTTGTTTTAAGAAATGAAGGTTCAAGAATGCCAACTTTATTTCCCACTTATAGTGGTATGATTCAAGATGTTAAAAGTATGCCAATGGTAGGATTTGAGTATGAAAATAAAGATTTTGATATGTATGTAAATGATAGAGATCAATACTTTAGAACATATTTTAGACAATATGAAAGTCATGAAAGAATGTATATTGGTCATATACTTAGTGAGCTAGATGATTTGGAAACACATAGTAATGGTGCGCCTCATGATTCAAATTTATTAAATGGTATTAGGTATATTAGAGATTTTGTTAAAGAATTAGAAGTTACTATAGAAGGAAAGAGTGCTTTATTTCAAGGAGAACTTGAACGAGTTAGACCCAATGATTATAAGGTTTTACAACTTTTAAAAAGAATAGATAATAGTGATAAGTCTTAATGTAAAAAAAGTAGATATCTACTTTTTTTTATGATAAAACAACTTTATTTATAATTATTTATGTGATATACTTATATAAATAATAAGGTATGAAGTGGGTAATGTTATGGGTAATAAGTTTAGAAATTTAATAATGCTTTTAACTGTAAGTTTTCTTACTGTTTTAAGTATTTTTTATTTTCCAGATAAATCTTACTCAATAGATAATATTACGTATGAAGCCTCTAATTCAAAATTAGAATTAGCTCCTTATAGTGATGAATATCTAAAGTGGTTATCTTTACCAGATGATGAAAAAGAAAAAACACCAGCTCCTAAAACTAGTGATCAGCCTTTTGTGTCTTTATATAAAACATCATTATTTGGTAAAACTAGATCAATTGTAGAAGATGGTGTTATACCAGCTCAATATGATTTAAGAAATGTTGGTGGAGTTAATTATACAACACCTATTAAAAACCAAGGATCATTAGGATTATGTTGGGCATATTCTGCATCCAGTGCTTTAGAATCAAATTTAAAATTGAATGGGCAAGGAAATTATAACTTTAATCCTATTCATGCAAATTATATATTGGCTTATGATTTTCAAGGTGGAAGTAATAATCCTTATGGGATAATGGAATTAAATAATGGTGGTAATTTTAGTTATACAAGTAGTTATTGGACAAGTAGTTTTGGACCAGTTAGTAGCTTTAGTGGTAATGGTACTTTACCAGTATCTCTTACCAATACTTTTGTAGCTACTAGTAATATTCAAATTGATAATACTTATTATTTACCATCATTTAATAACTATAATGCTACTGCTTTAGAAAGACAAGAATACAATAATATTATTAAAAAACAAGTTATGGATAATGGTGGAGTTTATTTTCATGCAGCTGCGCCAAGTGGAACATATTTCAATAATACCTATGATTCTGTTTATACTGATAACTATACTGATTATTATAATTCCCCTCATGCTATGGTAATTATAGGTTGGGATGATAATTATTCTAGAGCTAATTTTAATAGTGGACGAATTTCTGGACAACGACCAACAAGTAATGGAGCTTGGATTGTTCAAAATTCATGGGGAACAAGTTTTGGAAATAATGGATATTATTATTATTCATATGAAGACTATATGATTGGGGCATATATGGCAGGCATAATATCTGCTTCTACTGCTGACTATGATAATGCTTATCAATATAATCCGACTGGTTTAATGAATCAAGTAAGTGGTAATTATGGAGCAGTAGTATTTAATAAAGAAGATTTAAAAACAGAATCATTAACTGAAGTTAGTTTTGGTGTTAATCAAGCAAATACTAGTTACGAAATATATGTAAATGCTGTTGATGGAAGTTTAACTGGAAGTAATGTAAAACTTGTTCAAACTTCAACAACTCCAATTGAATATCCAGGATATCATACAGTTACTTTAAATAATCCTGTTCAACTTAAAGGTAAAGAATATGCAGTTATAGTGCATTTCATTAATGGTGGTTATTATCTTGTTCCGGCTAGAGAAAATGGTCATGATCAATTATCTAAAGAACTAGTTGGAATAATGCCATCACAAAGTTATGCTTCTTTTGATGGTAGTAATTGGGTAGATACTTATTATGGTGGTCTTGATATAAGTGTTGATATAAAAGCTTATACAGAAGATATTACCCCTTTAAGTGGCACACAAATTGACACTGATCTTAGAAATTCTAATATTGTTGTTGATGATGCAAATGTAAATTATGTAATTGGAGTTAATACAATTACTAGTAATATTGCTAGTGGTGCATATTTAACTTATACTGTTAAAAATATGGTGGGTAGCGATGTTACTAATCGTTTTAATATAGTAAAAAATCCTATAATTATGAATCAAGCTAATGCTAGCATAACTGTTCCTACAGGTATTGAAAAAGGATATTATACTGTAGAAACAAAATATAACAATAATGTTGACACAGATTACTTTATAGTGACAGATTCTCTTGGTACTAAAGTAACAAGTATGTATTCTAAATTAAATAGTGCTTATGTTGGGTTAAACGAAACAAGAGATTTAAATTCTTTTATTGAAAAAACAGACGATATTACGACTTTAAATTGGGTAAGTAGTAATCCTAGTATTGTTTCTATTAATAATGGAATAATTACTGGTTTACAAGAAGGTTCAGCAGTTATAACCGTTTCCAAAACAGATGGAACATTATCTGATACAATAAATGTAACTGTAAATAGGATAACTTTAATTGATAATGCATCACAATTAAACAGTATAAGAAATAACTTAACTGGTTCATATAAGCTTGTTAATGATATTGATATATCAGCTTGGGATTGGATTCCAATTGGTAATAGTACTAATCCTTTTGTGGGAACTTTTAATGGTAATGGGCGTGTTATTAAAGGTGTAAAAATAAATGACGCTGCCAGTGATTATCAAGGTTTATTTGGTATTATATATACTTCTTCTATTAAAAATATTACTTTATTAAATAGCAACATAACTGGTAGAGATAATGTTGGTAGTTTAGCAGGATTTGCTCAATTATCAGAGTTGAGTGATATTTTCAATGTTGGCGGTAGTGTTATAGGTAGAAATTCAACTGGTGGTATTACGGGTTCTATTATCGACTCAGGAATAACAAGAACTTTCAATACTGCAAATATAACTGGTTCAGGATTATATACTGGTGGAATTACTGGACTCGCTAATGAAATCAATATAGTTAGTAGTTATAATAATGGAAATATAAGTGGTATTGAAGAAGTTGGAGGAATGTTTGGGGGAATAATTGCATCAAGCATTGAACAAGTATTTAATACTGGGAATATTTCTGGAACTACCTATATGCTTGGGGGAATAATTGGTTATGGAGAAAACTTTGATTTAATTAATGCTTATAATACTGGGAATATTTTAGGTAGTACTTCTTCCTATATTGGAGGAATAGTTGGATTTGGAAATGCTAGTGAATATAATACCTCTTTAATAAGTAAAACTTATAATATTGGTAATGTTCAAGGTGGAGTCATTTATATCGGTGGAATATTTGGTTCATCAAGTGTTGGTTTGAGTGTAACTAACAATTATGATGTTTCTGATTCTATACCTGCTTCTGGGGAAAGTGGGTATGCAACTATCACTAATACTGTTCAAAAGACTCTTAGTGAATTAAAAAGCCAAGCAACATTTGTAGGATTTAACTTTACAAATGACTGGGGAATAAAAGTTAGTGAACATCCATATTTGAAATCATTACCACTATTAAATGATATTATAGTGGATACTAGTCCTTTATCTTTAGATATCGGCGAAGAAATAACTATAGATATTGCATTTGATCCTGATACCGTATTAAATAAAACAGCTGTATGGCAATCAAGTAATGAAGATGTAGCAACAGTTGATAATGGAGTAGTAACTGCTATAGGTGCAGGTAATGCTACTATTACTATTACTGCTAATGATGGCAAAATCGTTAAGAATATTGATGTTATTGTTGATAGCCCAATTACTTCCAATCAATATTCAATTCATAGTAGCTATATTAGTGAAGTATCAAACGAAACTTCATTTGAAGCCTTTGTTGGACAAATAAGTATTGTAGAACCAGAAACATCTATTAAGATATATCAAAGTGATGGTACAACTGAATGTACTACGGGAATTATTGGAACTAATATGATTTTAGAAACAACTAATTTAGATAAAACTATTAGATTTAATATTGTTGTTAAGGGGGACGTTACTGGTGACGGATATGTTCGTGTTAATGATATAATAAAAATAAATAATCACATCATTGGTTATAGCCCTATTAGTAATAGCAGTGAAATATTAGCGGCTGATGTAACAGGTGATAATAATTTGAGAGTTAATGATATTGTTAAAATCAATAATTATATAATTAATCCTTTAATTAATCCACTGATAGAAGGGAAGTAAAAAATGAAGAAAATATATTTTATAGTTGTCTTATTACTTTATTTTCTTTTACCAACTAATGTATTTGCTAGTATGAGTGCTAGTATGGATTGTCCTGCTGGAGCTTCACCTGGGCAGACAATAACATGTACTGTAAAAGGAACTTCTAATCCAGAACTTATGGCTGGTTTAGAAGCATCTATTCAATATAGTGGTAATTTAGAGTTTGTAGGTATTGCTAATGTAGCTGGATGGAATGGAACATCCAATCAGTCACAACTATTAGCATATAGAGATACTGGATTTACTGGAACTCAATCAATAACAACAATAACAGTAAGAGTAGCTGCTTCAGCAACTGGAATTGCCACTATTACACTAAATAATGTGTATGCATCTGATTCAGGAGCCAATGGGGCAAATTTACCTATAATTGCTAAAAACATTAGTATATATTCTACTAATAATAACTTAGCTTCATTAGCAGTAGATGATGTCGCAGTTAGTGGATTTAATGCTGGAACAGGGACATATAATCTAGGTAATATGAATAAAAGTACTTTAAAAATTAGTGGAACTTTAGCAGATGCAACGGCTAGCTTTGTAGCTGGTTTTGGTCCAAGAACAGTTAATCTAAATTATGGTACCAATATTGTACAGTTAAAAGTTACATCACAAAGTGGTAGTGTTAAGGTTTATTCTGTTCAAGTAAATAGAACTGATAATAGAAGTGGTAATAATAACTTAGCATCACTTGGTATTAGTGGAGGAACAATTGCTTTCAATGCTGGTACAACTACATATAGTGTAACTGTTGATTCAACAACTACTAACATTAGTGCTGCAGTAGCGGATGTTAAAGCTAGTTTTGTAGCCGGTTTTGGCCCACGAACAGTTAATTTAAATTATGGTAATAATGTTGTTGAAGTAAAAGTAATAGCCGAAAATCAAACAGTAAAAATATATACCTTAAACATTAAAAGAAGTGATGCTAGAAATGATGATAACACATTAAAAACACTTGAAATTGATAAAGGAAAAATAGATTTTGATCCTGAAATTATTGCTTATAATGTTTCAGTAGAATATGATGTCACTGAAGTAAAATTAACAGCCGAAGCTAATAACAGTAAGTCAAAGGTTGAAATAGTTGGTGGTAAAGATTTAATTGTTGGGAATAACACTGTGACTGTTAAAGTAACAGCAGAAAATGAAACAGTTAAAACTTATACAGTTACCGTTATTAGATTAAATGAAGGTGAAAAATTACCATCTACAACTTTAAATAATATTGAGGTTAAAGGTTATAAGGTTCCATTTAACAGTGAAAAATTAGAATATGATTTAAAAATAGGTAGTGAAAATAAGTTAGATATTAACATTACTGCTGAAGATCCAGGAACTCTAATTAAAGTTTTAGGTAATGACAATTTACAAGATGGTAGTAAAATTTATATTATTGCTGTAAGCCGCGATGGTAATATTAAAGAAAGTGTTATTAATATTAAAAAAAATGAAATCCCATTATTTTCTATTTTAGCGGTTCTAGGTGCAGTCATTATAACTTCATTATTTTGGTCTGGTATGAGTAAGAAAAAAGGTAATGACAGTTATAAACGTGAGGCACGAAAAGAAAAAAAGGAAAGTAATACTATAAATGAAACAAAGGTAGAAGAAGTAAAAGCAGAAAGTTCTGTTATAAAAGAAATTATAAAAGAAGAACCGAAAGAAGATTATAAGGGTAAATTCTTTGAGGAAATTGCTGATGAACAAGCTGAAGTATTTGATCAATCATCAAAAATAGTTGATACAAATATATTTGAAGACTTTTTACTTGCTGAGCCGACTGTAGAAAAGGGAAATCATAGTAAAATTTGTCCTAATTGTAAAACTGTAAACGATGAAAAGAATAGTACTTGCTTTTTCTGTAAAACGGAACTAAAGTAATAAAATAACGAAACCTTTTATACAAATGTATTTAATTGACATTTTGATTATTTTTTGAGATAATTATATCGGTAATTGGAGGTGTAAACTTGTATCAAGAAAGAATTTTATTAACAGGTCAAGACATTTTAGACAAAGAATTTAAAATTGATACTAGGGGGTATCGTCCACAAGAAGTTGACAAGTTTTTAGATATTGTAATTCGTGATTATGGAGAATTTATGAAAATAATCAAAGAATTAGAAATTGAAAAAAATGAAATAGTTCAAGACAATATGCAACTTAAACAAGAAATTCGCAAGATGAAAACACAAATTGATGTCTTAAAAGAAGGAACTGGTGCTGAAATTACCAATTCAGATCTTTTAAGAAGATTATCTAATTTAGAAAAAATAATATATGGTAAAGAATGATATTTTGACAAACGCTGCATTTTTATAATGTAGAGGAAAGTCCATGCTCGCACTATCTGTGATGATAGTAGTGTTCGTGCTGAGGGAAAAAATAACCTCAGGTAGTAGAAATACTAACGGCGCCGAATTAACCTAAGTCTTTGATATGGTTATATTAGGCATAAAGTGCCATAGTGACGATTTTTCTTAGAAATAAGAAAAGTGGAACGGGTAAACCCCTCGAGCGAGAAACCCAAAATTGGTAGGGGAACTCGTTGAAAGGAATCAAACTTTCAATGGGATCGAGTAATCGATAGATAAATGTTTGTCGTCTAGTAATAGAAACAGAACATGGCTTATAAAATATTGTTATTTAAGGTGGTGTTAAATGAAAGAAATTGGAGAAAAACTTAAGTTAGCCAGAGAGAGTATTGGTATAACTGTTGAAGAAGTTGCTGAAGATTTAAAGATGAGACCTTCTCAAATCGAAAGTATTGAAGAAGGAAATATCGAATCTTTTAAAGATATTTTTTATCTAAAGTACTTCATAAGAGATTATGCTAAATATTTAGGTCTTAATCATGAAGAAATGGTTGATGAATTTAATGAATATTTGTTTGACTATACTTCAAAAATTTCATTAGAGGAAATTAAGAAGGCTAAGAAAAAGAATAAGGACAAAAAAGATGAACCAGTTAAAAAAATTGCTTCACCTTATACTCTGTCTAAAAGAAAAAGACCAACATTAACACCAGTCATTATATATATTATTATTATATTACTTCTAATCGTTATTGGATATTTTGTAATTCAATTGGTTAGTAGCGATGAATTTATTGAACAAAGTTATTCAACAAACAATATGTAGGAGGAAAAAATGAATTTACCAAACAAGTTAACAATGTTAAGAGTTATATTATCTTTGATAATTATTGCTGTATTAATTTTCCCATTTGATGCTACAGGAATCGAATTACCACAATTATTTGTTAATGAAAAGATTGTTGTAGATATTACTTATTTAATTGCAGGAGTTTTATTTATTATTGCATCACTTACTGATTTCCTTGATGGGTATATTGCCCGTAAGTATAATTTAGTAACTGACTTTGGTAAGATGATGGATGCTATTGCAGATAAAATGTTAGTTAATTCTGTTTTAATTATTTTAGCTGCTCAAGGTGTTATCCATCCAATTATACCAGTAGTAATAATTTTAAGGGATACTGTAGTTAACTCAATTAAGATGGTAGCTGGTAATAAAGGTAAGGTAGTAGCTGCTATAAAAAGTGGAAAACTTAAAACAGCTTGTTTAATGGTGGGGATAGTATTAACGTTATTCTATAATTTACCTTTTGAATTATGGAATCTTAAAGTAGCGGAATTATTGTTGATAATTGCAACAATTCTTTCAATAATATCTGGTACTCAATATTATCAAATGAATAAAAAAATAATTTTTGAAAAATAGATAAAAATATCTATTTTTTATTTTTAAGAATTATAAAAAAATAATAAACAAATATTTGTTTATTGCTTACCACATATTGAAAATTATATATAAATACTATTATACATTTTAACAAACAAATGTTCGTTTTAGGTATTGACATTAGTTTTAAGATGTTATACAATGTTAATGTAGAAGTGAGGAGGAATACATTATGAGTAGTACAACTACTGATAAAAAATTAGAACAAGTTTTACTTGATATAGAAAAACAATTTGGTAAAGGCTCAGTTATGAAACTGGGTGATAATAAAGCAAGAGAAATAGATGTTGTATCTAGTGGATCAATAAGTTTGGATGTAGCTTTAGGAATAGGTGGATATCCTAAAGGAAGAATTATAGAAATATATGGTCCTGAATCTAGTGGGAAGACAACGGTAGCTTTGCATGCTATTGCTGAAGTTCAAAAAAAAGGTGGTAGAGCTGCTTTTATTGATGCTGAACATTCATTAGATCCACAATATGCTTCTAAATTAGGCGTAGATATAAATGAATTACTATTATCACAACCTGATAATGGTGAACAAGCTCTAGAAATATGTGAAGCTTTGGTTAGAAGTGGTGCAGTAGGAATTGTTGTTATTGACTCTGTTGCTGCATTAGTTCCTCAAGCAGAAATTGAAGGTGAAATGGGTGACTCTCATGTTGGCTTACAAGCACGTTTGATGAGTCAAGCTTTAAGAAAACTATCTGGTATTATTAGCAAAACTAATACTATTGCAATATTCATTAATCAATTACGTGAAAAAGTAGGAGTTATGTTTGGAAATCCCGAAGTTACTCCTGGGGGAAGAGCTTTAAAATTTTATTCTTCTATTCGTTTGGATATAAGAAGATCTGAACAAATTAAATTAGGGGCTGAAATAGTTGGTAATAAAACGACTATTAAAGTTGTTAAGAATAAGATGGCCCCACCTTTTAAGAATTGTGCTGTTGACATTATGTATGGTGAAGGGATATCTCGTGAAGGTGAAATAGTTGATATTGCCACAGAAACAAATATCCTTGAAAAAAGTGGCGCATGGTATGCTTATAAGGGAGAAAAAATTGGTCAAGGGAAAGAAAATGTAAAGGAATTATTAAAAAATAATACTAAGTTAAGAGATGAATTAGAAAAGAAAGTTAGGGAATACTTCAAATCTAATCCTAAAAAAGAACTAAAAGTTGCTAATGAAGATAAAGTTATAGAAGAGTGATATTTTGATAATATCACTTTTTACTTGACTTATTATTTTATAAACATTAAAATGATAGTAGAGTGAAATAATTTATTTCGCTTATAGTAAAATTTTAATAATGTAGATGGAGGCAATATTATGGATGATATTATGTTCTCCGGTTTACTTGTTTTACTTGGAATTTTTATTGGGGTTATATTAATACTAGTTTTAAATTATATTAAAGGTACATTAATGTCAAAAAAGGCTGAATTAATGCTCGAAAAAGCAAGAAAAGAAGCCGATAAAATAAAGAGAGATTATTTATTAGAAGCCAAAGAAGAGGCTCACAAAGTTAAAATTGAAACGGAAAAAGAAGTAAAAGAGAAAAAGCAAGAAGTGAAGGATGCTGAGGAACGATTACTTATTCGTGAGGGAAATATCAATCGTCGCGATCAGACTCTTCAAAATCGCGAAGAAATGCTAGAAGAAAAAGAAAATAATATAATTGAAAAACAAAAAGAAATTCAAAAAGAACAAGAAAGAGCGGAAGAAATTAAGAAAGAACAAATTGAATTATTAGAAAAAATCGCTGGTTATTCTAAGATAGAAGCTAGAGATTTAGTTCTAAAAAAAGTAGAAGAAATGATGAATTTAGAAATAGCAGCATACATCAAAGATCGTGAAGATGAAGCAAAATTAGAAGCTGACAAAAAAGCTAAATCTATGTTAGTTTCGTCTATGCAAAAATATGCTGGCGATGTTGTTAGTGAACAAACAGTATCAGTAGTTACTTTACCTAATGATGATATGAAGGGTAGAATTATTGGCCGTGAAGGAAGAAATATTCGTACTATTGAAGCTGTAACGGGTGTTGATTTAATTATTGATGACACACCTGAAACTATAGTTATTTCAAGTTTTGATCCATTTAGAAGACAAATAGCTCATACTACAATTGATACTTTAGTAAAAGATGGACGTATCCATCCGGCACGTATTGAAGAAGTATATGATAAGACAACAAAGGAAATTCAAAGTAAAGTTATTGAATATGGTGAAGGTGCTTTATTTGAATTGGGTATTACTAAAGTTGATCCTGAATTAGTTGCTTTAATTGGTAAATTACATTTTAGAACTAGTTATGGACAAAATGCTTTACAACATTCTATCGAAGTTGCTCATTTAGCAGGTATTATGGCCGCTGAAATTGGCGAAAATGTTGGATTAGCTAAGAGAGCAGGTTTATTACATGATATTGGTAAAGCAATTGATCATGAAGTAGAAGGTAGCCATGTTACTTTAGGCGTTGAATTAGCTAAAAAATATAAAGAAAATGATACTGTTATTAATTCTATTGAATCACATCATGGTGATGTTGAAGCAACAAGTATTATTTCAGTATTAGTATCAATAGCAGATGCTTTATCTGCTTCTCGTCCAGGAGCTCGTAATGATTCTTTAGAAAATTACATTAAGAGATTAGAAGAATTAGAAGCTATTGCTAATAGCATGGAAGGGGTAGCTAATACCTTTGCTGTTCAAGCAGGACGTGAATTACGTGTTATTGTTAAACCTGATAAGGTGGATGACTTAGGAAGTTACAAGATAGCTCGTGATATTAAAAATCGTATTGAAAATGAAATGCAATATCCTGGTACAATTAAGGTTATTGTTATTAGAGAAACAAGAGCACAAGAAGAAGCTAAATAATAGCTTCTTTTTATTATAAAAAAAACAAAGGTAAACTTTGCTTTTTAATAATAATATCTCGGATATCTTGGATATCTTGGATAATAGTAAGGTGAATAATATGGTGAATATGGTGCATAATATGGTGGGTAATAAGGACGATAAGGTGTTAGAAGACTAGCTGTTAAACCACCAAGAAGAAATGGAGCAGCAAATCCACCTCCTATAAAACGATCATCATTATCATTATAAGGATAATATGTACGAGGATTAGTATTATACATATTCTTCCTCCTTTCATATATATAGTATGAAAATCTATTAAAAGAGTGAAGCCTAGATAAAAATGCAATTATAAGTTAAAAAAAAATAATAATTTCATATATTTAAATAGGTGATAAGATGAAGAAGTTTTTCCAATACCTAGGAATATTATGTCTAGTTAGTTTTAGTTTTTTTTATACTGAAAAAACTGTGAGTGTTGTTAAGGAATTAGATAATATTATGATTCAAATAAAAGAAGAACAAAATTCTTATAAAGTAGAAGCAATTAATGCATATATTAATGGGAATACTATTATACCTGGTATATCTGGAAAAGAAATTAACATTGATAAAAGTTATCAAAGAATGCGTCGTCTTGGCAAGTACAATGCTAATTTGTTGGAATATCAAAAAGTTAAACCTAGTATTAGTTTGAAGGATAATAAAGATAAATATATCATTAGTGGTAATAAAACTAAAAAGATGGTTAGTTTGGTTTTCTTAGTTGATGGAACAGATAATATTAATACTATATTACAAATACTTAACAGCAATGGAATAAAGGGTAACTTTTTTGTCAATAGTGACTGGTTTTCAAGTAATAACAATATGGTTATAAAATTAATTGAAAAAAAACATAATATTGGTAATTTAAGTGATAATCTTAATTATCAAAATAGTACTTTTATATGGATGGATACAATCATTAAAAAGATAGGTAAACAGAAAAATAGCTTTTGTTATAAAACCGGTGATACTAAAGATCTAGATATATGTGCATCAAATAAAAACTATACTATTAGTCCTAATATTATTGTTAATAATTATCCATTTATTGAAATAAAAGATAAATTGGATTCTGGAAGTATTATTGCATTAAATGTAAATAATGCAGTTGAAAGGGAATTAGAATTAATTATCAAATATATTAAGTCTAAAGATTTAAAAATAGTTAATTTATTGGAATTAATAGAAGAATAAAAAGACATTGTTATAATGTCTTTTTCCCTTGATAAGTATTTCTTTTTAATAATTCTTTATCAATATCATTTAAGAGAATAGTTTTTTTAATTAACCAGTTTGGAATGATTAAATCTTCTTTCATTGGATCACCTGTGATTCTGTGAATGACTATTTCCGGTCTTAGTAATTCTAATTGATCACAGACAATATCAATATATTCTTCTTTAGTTAGAATATGGAAATTATCTTTTAGATATATTTTTTCTAATGGTGTATTTTTTAGAATAAATAACATATGTATTTTTATTCCCTGAATATCTAATTTATTTAAATATCTAACAGTATCTAACATCATTTCTTTAGTTTCATATGGCAAACCATTAATAATATGAACTACGACATTTATATTTTTTGATCTTAGTTTATTAACCATTATTTCAAACTGATCTAGAGTGTGGCACCGATTAATTAATTTTGAGGTATTTTCATGAATAGTTTGCAATCCAAGTTCAATAGTTAAAAAAGTTCTATTATTTAATTCGCTGAGATAATCTAAGCATTCATCACTTATTGCATCTGGTCTTGTTGCTATAGTAAGACCAATTACATCTGGTTGTTTTAATATTAACTCATATTTTACTTTTAAAATATTTAGTGGAGCATAAGTATTGGTATGAGCTTGAAAGTAACCAATATATTTTGCTTTCCATTTTTTCATTAATTTTTTTCCATCTTCAAATTGAGTAATTAGATCCTTTCTAAAGTCTCCACCATATTCACCACTACCAATTTTTGAACAATATATACATCCTTTAGTACCAACTGTTCCATCAATATTTGGACAAGTAAAACCAGCATTTAAGCTAATTTTAGCAACTTTACAGTTAAATAATAATTTATAATGATAATCTAACGTATGATACCTTTTGTTATTATAGCTATATTTAAATGGATTCATAAATCACCTCAATTTTGATTATTATATCATTTTTTGGGTAAAAAAGTAAAAAAACCTATTTATATTTTATACTATAAATGATATAATCATAATGGAGGTAGAAAATGAAAAAGCATAATTTATTGAAAGCTATCGGAATAACTTTCTTGATCTTTGTTGTATTAAGTTGGATTATTCCAGTTGGATCTTTTGAGTCAGGCGCATTTGTAAAGGGAAAAATTACTCCAGTAGGTTTAATGGATATAATATATTTCCCAATACTTACTATTACAACATTTATCCAATATGGTGTTATATTGTTGGCAATAGGTGGATTTTACGGAGTAGTTAATAAGACTGGTGTATACAGTAATATAGTTGATTACTTAGTAAAAAAATTCAAAGGTAAAGAAAAGAAATTTTTAATAATTGTAATTTCTGTATTATCATTATTATCTTCTTTATCTGGATTAGTTTGGCCACTATTTATTTTAGTTCCATTCTTAATGACTGTTATTATATCATTAGGATACAGTAAACTAACTGCTTTAGCTTCTACAATTGGAGCGATATTAGTAGGTTTAGTTGGATGTACATATGGAATGAGTAGTGGATACAGTAATTATTTCTATAATTTGGGAATACATACTGATATTATTGCTAAAATTGCAATCTTTGTAATTACAACATTCTTATTAATAGTATTCGTTTTAGCAAAAGCTAAAAATGATACTAAAAAGGAATCTTCAAAGAAATCTGAAGATAAGGGAGAATCAACAAAAGTTGAAAAACCTTTATATGATAGTAAGGCTGTTAGCAAGAAGAGTGTTTGGCCACTTATTATTGTAGCTGGCTTAGCAATTATTGCTCTATTAGTTGGTGCTTATAATTGGTATCTTGTATTTAAGACTCCAATCTTCACAGATTTATATAATAATATAGCTGCTGTGACAGTTGGTGATGTACCAATTATAACTAACATTTTAGGCTACACTACAGTTCCACTTGGATACTGGGGTAGTTATGAAATGTCACTAATGTTAATAATTGCTTCATTCTTATTAGGATGGATCTACAATGTTAAATTTAATGATATTATTACTGCTTTAGGTGAAGGTGCTAAGAAAGTAATTAAACCAGCTTTCTACTTAGTATTAGCAAATATTATATTTGCTGTATTACTAAATGCACAATCTGGTACAATTTGTACAACATTAACAAACTATATGTTAGGATTAACTGACAGTGTAAATGTGTTTGTTGCTACTTTAATATCTATGTTTGGTAGCTTCTTCTATAATGATTTCTATTATATGATGAGTAATATAGCTACACCAGTTCAAGCAGTTTGGAAAGATACAGAATTCTATTCAGTATTAACTATTGTTTTCCAATCTATTTATGGATTAATGATGCTATTTATTCCAACAAGTATGATTTTAATCGCTGGATTAAGTTTAAGTGAAACTTCATACAAAGAATGGATTAAATATATTTGGAAATACTTATTACAAATTTTAGCTGTCATTTTAGTAATTGCTTTACTATTAAGTATGCTAGTATAGAGATGATTAATCATCTCTTTTTTTGTCGCATTTTACTTTTAAAATGATGAAAAGTATGATAAAATGTTATATATAAATATAGGAGTGGTAAAATGGAAGAATATTTAACAATTTATTATGCTGCTGTTATGATATGGTATGTAGTATTTCTTATTTTTATAATGTATTTGTCACAAGCTCACAGTGGAGAATATAAGTCTCAATATAAGAATAGTCGTTATACAGACATACCTAGTAAGAAATTAGCAGTTGAATTAAGTTTGCTAATGTATAAAAAGATAATTCCAGAGGTTTTAACTGTATCCATAATATCAATGATTGATAAAGGGATACTTAGAATAGAAAGAACAATGGATGATTATGTATTATATTTAAATCCACATGTTAATCAAAATAAAATGATTGCAAGTGAAAAGTTTATTATAACTCTTTTATTTGAAACAATGGGTGAAATTGATCATGTATCTTTTTCAACTATTGCTAAATTCTGTGATAGTAACCATGGTCGTTCTGAATTTCAATTAAATTATCAATTATGGTTAGCGATAATTAGAAAAGAAACAATTCTAACTGACTATTATGAACCAAAAACTTGTTATACTAAAATAATTTTATATAAGTATGTTGGATTAATTTTATTTTTAATTAATATTATATTTAATTATCATACTATCATTGGATATGGTATGATTCTTCCTTCATTTTTCTTAGAGTTTTATTTCATGCACATCTTTAAGAGAACAAGAGTGGCAAATGATGAGTATCATAAATGGTTATCTTTTAAAAACTATTTACCTAATAGTTTAGGAAATAATGCTGGAATAAATCGAAATGAACTTCTATATTATGGATTATTATTAAAAGTAAAAAATATAGAAACTTTATTAAATGATGATTATTGTTATGGTCTGCTAAATGATGGTATAAAAAAATGTGTTAGAAAATCATGTCATAAGGGCAGTAAAGCAGTAAATTAATATGAAGTATAAGTTGGATGGTGTTTATTACGATGTTAAAATAGTTAAAAAGAGTAATAAGAATTCTTATATACGAGTAAAGGAAGATAAGACAATTCAAGTTACTACTAACTTTTTGGCGTCTAAAAGATATATTGAAGAGTTATTAGATCGTAACCAAGAATACTTAAAAGATATGATGACCAAAAGGGATAGTGAACAAGAAAAAAGAGATAGCTTCTTTTTCTTAGGTGTAGAATATGATATAATCATTGTTCCTTCATATAATGAAACATTTATACTAAATGGTAAAATATATACTAAAAGTATGAATGATTTAACAAAGTGGTATAAGAAGCAAATTGAGCATATTTTTAATGAGAGATTAGATATTGTATATAACAAGTTTGAAGAAAAGATACCTTATCCTAAATTAAAAATAAGAGCAATGAAAACAAGATGGGGAGTATGTAATAAAAGAGATGAAAGCATTACAATAAATGCTAATCTAATTAGAGAAACGATTGATAAATTAGATTATGTTATTGTTCATGAGTTATCTCATTTTATTCATTTTAACCATTCAAGATCTTTTTGGAATTGTGTGGAAAAATATGCACCAAATTACAAAAGAATCCGTAAAAGTCTAAGGGAGTGATAATGCATGAAGAAATTATTTAATATATTCCTTTGTTTAGGTTTGTTAATCTCTTGTTTTGTAATACCTGAGAATGTCTCAGCTAAGACATTACGAGATTTATATAATGAATTAGAACAAACAAAGAAAGAATATGAAGAAAGTAAGAAACAAGAACAATTAACTAATCAACAAATTGCTGAAGTAAAAACCAATATTTCTAATATCAATTCTAAAATATTGCAAATTAATAAAGATATTATTAATTTAAATGATGAGATTCAACAATTGAATGTTCAAATTAAAGAAAAGGACAAAGAAATAAAAGATATTATTAATTTCTTACAATTATCTAATGGTGAATCAGCGTATTTAGAATATGCTTTTGGTGCTCAAGACTTTACTGATTTTATTTATAGGGTTGCTATTACTGAACAAATGACTGATTACAACGATAAGTTAATTGCAGAATACAATCAAATGATTGAAGACAATATCAAAAAAGGTCAAGAGTTAAAAGTTAAAGAAGCAAACTTAAAAGATGAGCAAAAGAATCTTGAAGGTCAACTTTCAAAATTAGGTAATCAATTAGCCGGTATTTATGAAATTAGTATCGATAAAAAAGAATCAATTAGACAACAAGAAGATTATATTCAAACTCGTCTTGATATGAATTGTCAGTTAGACGATGATGTAAATAACTGTGGAAATAGAATTCCACCAGACAATACTTTCTGGCGACCTTTAATAAGTAGTAGTGTTTCAAGTGAATGGGGTCCTCGTACTTTCTGGTTAAATGGTAGATGGGTAAGTGATTTCCACAATGGTGTTGATATGGTGGCGGCTTTAGGAACAAATGTATATGCTGCAGCCAAAGGAGTTGTAAGTTATATTGCTTATAGAACATCTTGTGGAGGAACTACATTATATATTAAGCATAATGTTAATGGTGTTAATTATACATCGCAATATATGCATTTATATAAAACATATGTAAATGTTGGAGATGTTGTAACTAAGGATACAGTAATTGGTGCTGTAGGAGGAGATCCTAGTGCTACATGGTGGGATTCTTGTTCAACTGGTGCTCATTTACACTTTGGATTATTATATGGTTATGCCGGAGATGATTATGGTTTCTGGGATGCCAGATTCTATTCTAATCTAGTTAATCCAGCAACGAAAATGAATGTCCCAACCGGTTGGTGGGGTAATCGTGACATATTCTATTCAAATCACTATTAATCGACAAGAATAATCTTTACTATTTACTATAATAGTAGGGGTGATAATATGAAAGTTAAAGTATTTGATGAAGGTCATGAAAAAGATTTAGAAGCATCTGTTAATAAATTTTTAGGTGAATTAGAAGGTGAAGTTATTGATATAAAATATCAAGTTGCTATTAGCGATTTTAGTGAAGACCAAGTATATTGTTTTTCAGCAATGATAATTTATCAATAACGAGGATAATTTATGAAAAGAAGTAATTTTATAGAAGGTGCAATGGTTGCTACTATTAGTATCATTGTTTGTAAGATATTAGGGTTAATTTACGTTATCCCTTTTTATCAAATTATTGGACAGCAGGGAGGAGCATTATATAGTTATGCATATGCTATATATGCTGTTTTCTTGACCATTTCTTCTGGTGGTATACCAATAGCTATCAGTAAAATAATTAGTGAATATAGTAGTTTAAATTACAATTATACTAAAGAAAGAGCTTATAAGATGGGATCTAATATTATTATTGGATTTGGTATATTATCATTTATTGTATTAATGGTAATTGCTCCATTATTAGCTAAGACTATCCTAGGGGATTTAGAAGGTGGAAATACAATTGAAGGAGTAACAATGGTAATTAGAGTAGTGGCTACTGCTTTACTTATTGTTCCTCTATTAAGTGTTACTAGAGGTTATCTTCAAGGACATAATTTTATGACACCATCTAGTGTAGCTAGTGTTATTGAACAAATAGTTCGTGTAGTTGTTATATTATTAGGTAGTTATATGGCTGTTAAGGTATTTAATTTATCTATTAATAGTGCTGTTGGTATTGCTGTCTTTGGTGCAACAATTGGTGCTCTTAGCGCTTATTTTTACTTATTATATAAGATGAAGAAGAGTAAGGATAAACTAAAAAGAGATGAAGAGATTACTCGTGAGGAAGCTAAGATTACAAGCAAAGAAATATTAAAGAAAATTATTTTCTATGCTTTACCATTTGTGTTAATTGATTTAATTAAATCAGCATTTGCCTTAGTTGATACTGTTACTGTTGTAAACACATTAAATAATTTAGGAGCGGGTGCTATTGCTGAAACAACAATAGGAGTTATTTCTACTTGGGCTACTAAGTTAAATTTAGTTGTTATATCTATAGCTATTGGTTTAACTGTTAGTCTTATTCCTAATATTGCTAGTAGCTATATTAAAAATGACATGAATGATGTTAGTAGAAAAATTAATCAAGCATTACAAGCTATGTCATATATAATTATTCCCATGATTGCGGGAATTTGTTTCTTAGCTCAAGAAGTTTGGGTAATATTCTATGAATATGATGTACTTAGTATTAATATATTTAGAATATTTATCTTTCAAGCATTATCATTCTCATTCTTTACAGTATTAATTAACATTTTACAAACAATGAATAATACTAAAGTAGCTTTAACAACCTTACTACTAAGTTTAGTTGGTAAGATAGCTATAAATATTCCATCAATGTATTTATGTGATATGATGGGAGTTCCATTATATCTTGGACCAGTTTTATCTTCAATTGTAGTTCAAGCAATTGCAATAATGTATTTATTAATGAAATTAAAGACACAATATAAAGTTAGTTTTCATACAACTAATATGCGATTATTAAATATAACTTTATGTACAGGTATAATGATAGCTAGTTTATTAATTATGAGTACATTTGTTAACTTTGAAACTATTCATAGATTACCAGCTTTAATATACGCGACTATCTATGGATTAGTAGGAGCAATAATATATCTAGTAATTACATATAAATCTAATTTAGTTGTTGATATCTTTGGTAAACGTTTAATAGATCAAATATTAACAAAATTAAGAATTAAAAAACACATATAAAAAATGTGTTTTTTTGATGAAAAAAAGTAAGTTTTAAAATCCTGTAAAGACATACAATAATGATAGGAGATGATATCTATGTTTAACAATTTTACCGAAGATGCTAGAAAAATATTAATGCGTGCAAAAGAAGAAATGTATGAATTAAAACATCCCTATGTAGGTAGTGAACATCTATTATTAGCCATCTTAAAAGATAATAATACAATTTCTAAGAAATTAAAAGAATATGATTTAGACTACGATACCTTTAAAGCTGAGATAATTAAAATTGTTGGCATAGGTTCAAAAGCAAGTGAATATTTTCTATACACACCATTATTGAAGAGAGTAATGGAAGGAGCCATTATTGATAGTAAAGAAAATAATAATGGAGAAGTCACACCAACTCATCTTTTTTCTAGTTTATTAGAAGAAGGTGAAGGAGTCGCAATTAGAATTATGTTAGGAATGAATATTGATATAGATAGTTTATATAGTGAATTTGCTTATAAAATAAACAATAATAAATTCAAAAAGAATAAAAAATTATTACTAGATGAATTAGGTATTGATTTAACTAATAAAGCTTTAAATAATGAGTTAGATCCTGTGGTTGGAAGGGAAAAAGAAATAAAAAGAGTTTTAGAAATTTTATCTAGAAGAACTAAAAATAATCCCATATTAATTGGCGAAGCTGGGGTTGGGAAAACATCAATAGTTGAAGAATTAAGTCAAATGATTGTAAGAAGTGATGTTCCTATGAGTTTAAAAAATAAAAGAATTATAAGCCTAGATATGGCTAGTTCAGTAGCAGGAACTAAATATCGTGGAGAATTTGAAGAAAGAATAAAAAAAGTACTAAAAGAAGTGGAAGAAAATGATGATATCATTTTATTTATTGACGAAATTCATACATTAGTAGGTGCTGGTGGAGCAGAAGGAGCAATTGATGCTTCTAATATATTTAAACCTGCTTTAGCACGTAATAAATTACGCTGTATAGGAGCTACAACTATAGATGAATATAAGAAGTTTATTGAAAATGATAGAGCATTAGAAAGAAGATTCCAAAAAGTATATATTGATATTCCATCACCTGAAACACTAAAAGAAATACTACTAAAGTTAAAACCAATCTATGAAAGTTACCATAAAGTACTAATTAGTGATGATATTATTGATCTAATTATTGATTTAAGTGAAAAATATGTATATGACCGTAATCAACCAGATAAAGCAATTGACATCATGGATGAAGTAGCAGCTAAAGTAAGCCTAACAGAAGAAAAGGAATTAATTGAATATAAACAACTAAATAAAGAATTACATAACATTATTCAAAATAAAAATGATGCTATTATAAATAATGACTTTGTTTTAGCATCTAAATATAAGAAAAAAGAAAATATAATGATGGATAAAATAAATAATTTAGAAATGCAGTTATATAATAAAAACAATGTTAAGGTAGTTACTAAAGAGGATATTGCCGAAATAATAAGTATTAAGACTAAGATTCCTGTATATGAATTGTTAAAAGAAAATGATATTGTCATTAAACAAATTAGAGATTCATTAAGTTATATCGTTGGTCAAGATAAAGTAAAAGAAGAAGTAATTAAAATTGCTAGAAAGATAAAGCTAGGGTTTAGTGATGAAAATAGATGCTATTCCATGATGTTTGTTGGAAACAGTGGTGTTGGTAAAACTGAATTAGCTAAGTCTTTTGGAGCTAGTTTAGTAGGAAAAGAAAATGTTATTAAATTAGATATGAGTGAATATAGTGAGGGCCATTCTATTAGTAAAATAATTGGAGCACCTCCAGGATATATTGGTTATAGTGATAATAAAAATATTCTTGAAGAAATTAGAAATCGTCCTAATGCAGTATTAATATTAGATGAAATAGAAAAGGCTCATTCAAGTATAATTAATTTACTATTTCAAATATTTGATGAAGGAAAAATAAAAGATTCTAAAGGACATACAGTTCGTTTTGATAATGTAATAATTATTATGACTTCTAATATTGGTTTTAATGATAAAAACATTGGTTTTAATAAAAATGAAAGTGTTGTCTTAACTAAATTAAAAGAAAACTTTACGACTTCATTTATTAATCGTATTGATAACACCATAATATTTAATAATTTAGATGTTGATAGTATTAAAATAATAGTTGAAGAGAAAATAAAAAAATTAAAACAAAAATATAGTAAGAAGAAAATAACGGTAAAACTAAAAGATAATATTATTGATGAATTAATTGAACTATGTAATTATAAAGAATTTGGAGCTAGAAAAATAGATAAGATTATAAATGATAAATTAGATAATAGAATTATTGAAAAAATAATAGATAATCAAAAAAATATCACTATTAAGACAATTAAAGAAGTTAGTTATAGTTAAAACTGAGCAATCAGTTTTTTTTATGAAGGAAAAAGAAAGTATATATTGAATAATAGTAGTGAGGTGATTAAATGAAAAAAATAATTTTTATATTGTTACTATTTAGTTTAAATAGTAGAGTCTTGGCTAGTGATATTTATTATTCTCCATATTCTTCTTTCTCAGACTATAGTCAAACAGAAGTGTTGGAATCTGATTTAGTTAAAGTAGAAAAGAAAGTATTATATAGTTGGTATAATACCGAAAAAAGTATGGGAGATTATTATGTTGAGGGAAGCAATGATGTGAATTATCCTTTTATTGATAAAGGTGATTACATTCTTAGTGATTGGAGTGAGTGGTTCATACAAGAACCGGAAATTATTCCTAATCGTCTTATTATTAAAAAAGATATATATGAATATAAAGATATGCTAAAAATTAGATATATCCATATTAAAGATGTTGAAGGAAGTAATGGATACTTCAATATACCAGAATTAAATATCTATATTAATAATCAAAAGATAAATTATGATTATTTATGTACAGAATGTAATAGTAGTTTTGATAAATATATAAATAATGGAATTACTCGTGAAAATCAATCAAGAATAAAAAATGGAAATGAGTTAATTGTTGATTTAAAAGATTACTATAATTTGAATGATTTTAAAGTTGTAATGTACTTATACGATGAACAAGAAAGTGTTAAGAGATTTAAGATAAGTGTTAGTAGGGAAAAAGAAAATAATGATTTAATTTATGCTGAAGAACTGTTTAGTTACATATTTAAAAATGGTTCAACTTCTGATATCGAACCATTTAATTATACATATCAAGACTTAGTAATTAAGAATCCAGAATATAGTGAATCTGGGATTTCTAATACTATTCCTGAGTTATTTCCAACTCGTGTTATAAATCCTATTAAAGGATATAAATATAAGGATATTTTATATCGTCATTATAATCTAATTAATCATTATATGGATGGATATAGTGAAATAGGAAATGATGATTATCCATATAAAGGTGAAACTATTACTTTATACAGATCCCAGACACGTGATAAAGTTGTTATAAAAAAAGATTTAATAATAGATAATAAAGATATTAATTTAAAAGATTTTATTTTAGAGTCAACGGTAAATGATATAAAGATAACTAGTAATTTAGATAAAGATATAAATGGTACATATAAAGTTAATTATATTCTTCCTTATAAGACAATCACGAAAGATGTTATGGTTGATATAAAACAAAATTTAATTGATGCTTTAAATTATAAAATAAATGAAAATCAAAGTTTAAAAAAACAAATTAATAATTTAAATACAATTATTAATAATCAATATATAAATATAAAAGAAATATTAAAAGGTAAAGATGATTTAATTAATAAGTTTAATAATGATATATTAACATTACAACTTAAAAATAAAGAATTAAATAAGAATAAAGAATCTTTAAGTCCTTCATTTGTTATTAAAAAGAGTACAGTACTTAATAAAACATTATTATTTATATATTTAATAATTGTATTAATAACGATATTTGTGTTCAAAATAAAGTATAAATTAAAAAAATAAACTAGTTTTGTCGTATCGGTATAAGAGTTTAAAAAAATGTGCTAAATTATATGGGAAGGTGATATCTTGTTAGACATAGCTATGGAATTTAGGAAGGGAATTCTTTTTGTAAGATTAGAAGGAATGCTAACTAAAAGAACAGTTGATAAGTTAAATAAAGAAGTCACTAAATTGATAAAAGATAATGGAATTAGAAACATTGTTTTTAATATTTCTAATCTAACATCAATAGATATTAAAGGAATAAATACACTGCTTTACAATTATGAAATATGTAGAAATAATAATGGTAAGAGCTTAGTGTGTGGAATAGATAATGATTTAGTAAAGGAGAGAATTAAGCATAGTCGACTGTTAAATTATATGTATGAAGCAAGTGATGAGTTAGCAGCTATAAACATCATTAATTTATAAAGGAGAAAATATGGAAAATTTAGATCAAGCAATTATTGAAAATCAGAGATTGATTCATGGTATGACTCATTATTTTAATAATTATCCACACAAGGATGATTTGTTTCAAGTAGGGGTTTTAGGATTAATTAATGCTTATAATAATTATGATCCTAATATGAATGTTAAGTTTAGTACTTATGCTTACCCATATATTTTAGGTGAAATGAAAAAGTGTGTTAGAGAGGATAAGAGTATTAAGATTAGTCGTGATATATCTAAAAGAAATTTAAGAATAGAAAAAGCTAAAATATTATTAACGCAAAAATTAATGCGTGAACCAACTATTAGTGAATTAGCAAGTTTTTTAGAAATTCCTGAGATATTTGTAGTGGAAGCTGTGAAATCTAATAATTTAACTCAAAGCATTGATGAACCAGTTAATGATATGTCTTTGCATGAAGTAATTACTAAAAGACAAACTGATATGGATACTTTATTAGCTTTAAGAGAAGAAATAGAAGCACTAAAACAATCAGAAAAGGAATTAATTGAAAAGAGATATATGGAAGATTTAACACAAAATGAAGCTGCAAAAGTATTAGGAATAAGTCAAGTACAGGTATCAAGACAAGAAAAGAAAATATTAGTTAAGATGAAAAATAATTTAGCGGCCTAATTATTGTATTTTATTATGTAATATGCTAAAATATAAACAGTATAGGAGTGAAATTATGTTATTAGATATTATTTCAGATTTACAAAGTGATTTTGGTGGAGTTCTAGATATAATTGAAGTAATTATTAGAATAATTTGTATTGTTGTACCAGTTATATTAGTTATAATTTGTTCGGTTGATTTTGCGAAGGCAGTTACTTCACAAGATAACGAGGCTTTAAAGAAAGCAATGAATACTTCCTTTAAAAGATTAATTGCGGGTGCTATAATTTTCTTACTACCATTTGTAGTTAGTTTTATTATGCAACTTGTTGGTGGTAGTGACTATGAACGAGCAGGAGTCGATGGAACTTTTAATATTGTTGAACAAGACAGTCAATATTCGTAATTGACTGTTTTTTTGTATAAAAAAATAAAACCTTATTCATAATAATTCTAGGAGGAATATTATGGATAAAAGCAAATATAAAGAGTTAGTGGATAGAAAAACCCCAAAGGAAAATATTTTATATAATGCAATGATAGCGTTTTTTATTGGGGGAATTATGGGAATAATAGGACAATTTTTTATTGATATTTATTCATTTCTTTTCCATATTTCAAGTACTGAAGCATCTATTTTTATGATTATAACATTGATATTTTTAGGATGTCTTCTTACCTGTCTAGGTTTTTTTGATAAATGGGTTAATTTTGCTAAATGTGGTCTAATAATTCCAATTACCGGTTTTGCTCATGCAATGATGAGTGCAGCTTTAGAATATCGTAAAGAAGGTTTAGTGACAGGTATTGGTGCTAATATGCTTAAATTAGCAGGTTCAGTTATTATATATGGTGTAGTTAGTGCATACTTTTTTGGGACATTAAGATTATTAATGTTTGGTGCTTAATATGACATTTAAATATAATAATGTGTATATAAATGAAGTTAGTACTATTACTGGACCATATGAATCAAAAGGACCATTAAGTAAATTTTTTGATAAGAGTTACGATGACTTGTATTTTGGAATGAATACATGGGAACAAGCAGAAAGTAAATTAATTGAAGAAAGTGTTGATATTTTATTAACCAAAATTAAGAGAACAAAATTTGATGTTGATTTATTAATATCAGGTGATTTATTAAATCAAATTGTTGCGTCTAATTATGCTGCTAGTAGTTTAGGTATTCCTTATCTTGGCATATATAGTGCTTGTGCAACTAGTGTTGAAGGCTTAATAATAGGGGCTAACATGATTGAAGCAAAACAAATAAAGAATTGTATATGTACAACATCCTCTCATAATAATGCTGCAGAAAAACAATTTAGATATCCGACCGAATATGGTGGACCGAAAAAAAAGACTACAACATTTACATCAACTGGTGGAGCAAGTGCTTATCTTGATTCTAAAAAAGCAGGAATTCGTATTGAAAGCGCAACAATAGGAGTTACTACTGATATTGGATGTAAAGATGTATATCATATGGGAGCAGCTATGGCTCCAGCCGCCGCATCCACTATTTATCGTCATTTACGTGATACCAAAAGGGAAGCTGGTTATTACGATCTTATTTTAACTGGTGATTTAGGTGCTATTGGAAAAGATATTTTAAAGGAATATATTAAAACAGAATATGGAATAAAATTAAAGAACTATGATGATACAGCATGTATGATTTATGATTTAAATAAACAGCCAGTATATTCAGGAGCTAGTGGACCAGCCTGTGCTCCTTTAGTTACTTATAGTTATATACTTCAAAAGATGAAAAATGGTGAATTAGATCGTGTCCTATTAGTAGCGACTGGCGCTTTAATGTCCCCAACAATGGTAAATGAAAAATTAACCATTCCAAGTATTGCTCACGCAATTAGTTTGGAGGTAATAGAATGATATATTTGAATGCCTTTATATTTGCGGGAGTTGTCTGTCTAATTGGACAATTAATATTAGATAACACTAAATTAACTCCTGGTCATATTACAACTATCTTTGTTGTTTTAGGTTCTTTTTTAGATATCTTCAATTTATATGACAGATTAATATTGTGGGCTGGTGGTGGGGCATTAGTTCCTATTACTAGTTTCGGTCACTTATTAATTCATGGAGCTTTAGATACAGCTGGTAGTCTTGGATATATGGGATTATTAATGGGAATGTTTGATTTAACAGCTTCCGGAATAACAGCTGCTATAGTATTCTCCTTTGTCTTATCGCTTATTTTTAAACCAAAAGATTAATTTTATGATATAATACCTATGAGGTGCGTTATGAGTAAAATTAAAGTGATGGCTAAGAGTTTTATATCAGTAATGTGTGGTAATAAAAAACAAATAGAAATGATGATACCTGATTATTATGCAAAAGATGTATATTCTATCAATTATCAAGATTTATATGAAAGAGGTATTGTTAATTTAATTTTTGATATTGATAACACAATTTTACCTGTTAATGATATAGAGGTAGATGAAAAATTAGTTAAATTATTTGTTACTCTAATTGATGATGGCTTTAATATATGTATTGTGTCAAATAATTCAGTGGAAAGAGTTAACCCGGTAGCTAAAGAGTTAAAAGTACTGTCACTATCAAATGCAGATAAACCTAAAAAAGAAGCTTTTGATAGAGCTCTTAAATTACTTGAAAGTGATGCTTGTTCTACTGCTATGATAGGTGATCAAATGCTTACTGATATTAAAGGAGCAAATGAATATGGATTATGTAGTATTTTAGTTGATCCTTTACAAAATAAATATGATTTTAAAACAGGTACCAATAGAATACTTCAAACCATCATGGAAATGAAATTAAAAAAAGGTGAAAAATTTATTAAATACAAATATTATTAACTTAACGAGAGTTAAGTTTTTTTATATTATTTATAGCATTGACAACCAAACGTTTGTTTGATAAAATGCTAATAGATATTTCTAATTATAATATATGGAGATTACCCATTATAAAATGTGGTATAATAATTATGAAATATTAACAAATTTTGACATAGAAGAAGTGATGAAAATGGATCAAATAATTATAAAAGGAGCAAGGGAAAACAATTTAAAAAATATTGATATTACTTTGCCTAAAAATAAATTAATAGTAATGACAGGAGTAAGCGGTAGTGGTAAAAGTTCTTTAGCTTTTGATACTATTTATGCTGAAGGTCAAAGAAGATATGTTGAAAGTCTTAGTGCATATGCTAGACAGTTTTTAGGTGGAACAGAAAAACCAGATGTTGATTCAATTGAAGGGTTAAGCCCAGCTATAAGTATTGACCAAAAAACTACTAATAAAAATCCTCGTAGTACAGTAGGAACAGTCACTGAAATCTATGACTATTTAAGGTTACTATATGCTCGTATTGGAGTACCATATTGTCCTAATCATCATAAACCAATTAGTAGTCAGAGCATTGAAGAAATGACTAACCAAGTTATGAATTTAAGTGAAAACACTAAAATTAGAGTATTAAGTCCTGCTATCAATGGTGAAAAGGGAACACATAAAGAGTTATTAGAAGAACTAAAAAAAGATGGATATGTTCGTGTTCGTATAGATAATGAAGAATATGAATTATCAGATGAAATAACTTTAGATAAAAACAAAAAACATAATATTCATGTGGTAATTGATCGTTTAATTATTAGAGATGATGTTAGAAGTAGATTATATGAAGCAATGGAAATAGCTTCTAAGTTATCTAATGGTAAAGTAATAATTGATGTAATTGATGGTAAAGAGATAATTATGAGTGAAAAATATGCTTGTCCAGATTGTGATTTTTCTTTACCTGAATTAGAACCAAGATTATTTTCTTTTAATGCTCCATATGGTGCATGTGATGAGTGTAAGGGACTAGGAATAAAACTTAAAATAGATGAAGATTTAGTTATTCCTAATCGTGATTTAAGTATTATTGATGGTGCTATTACAGCCATTAACAATAATGATACCAATAATATAACATTTACTAATATCGAAACAGTATGTAAATACTATAATATTGATATGACTAAACCAATTAAAAATTTAAAAAAAGAAGAGCTGGATATTGTTTTATATGGATCTAAAGATATTATTGAATTTAATTATACTTCTAAGAATGGTAATAGTAGGAAAACAAAAGATTATTATGAAGGTATTATAACTAACTTAGAAAGAAGATATATTGAAACTAAGAGTAATTGGATTAGAGATTGGATTGAACAATTTATGACTGAACTTCCATGTCCGAAGTGTCAAGGAGCAAGATTAGATGATTCAGTTTTATCAGTTCTTATTAATGGTAAAAATATATATGAAGTAACTAAGTTAAGTATTGGTGAACTATATGAGTTTTTAGATAATTTAAAATTGACTAAAGAAGAAAAAGAAATATCTAATTTAATTGTTAAAGAAATATGCTCAAGAGTAACATTTTTAATTAATGTTGGATTAGAGTATTTAACTCTTAATCGTATGGCTGGAACATTAAGTGGGGGGGAAGCTGGACGAATTAGATTAGCAACTCAAATAGGTTCTAGATTAACAGGTGTTCTATATGTTTTAGATGAACCAAGTATTGGTTTACATCAAAGAGATAATAATCGTTTAATAAATTCACTATTAGAAATGCGTGATTTAGGTAATACTTTAATTGTGGTTGAACATGATACTGATACTATGTTAGCCAGTGATTACTTAGTTGATATTGGTCCTAAAGCTGGGGATCATGGTGGAGAAGTTGTAGCTTTTGGAACTCCTACTGAAGTAATGAACAATGACAATAGTATTACTGGTCGTTACTTAAGCGGTAAGGAAAAAATAGAAGTTCCTAGCACTCGTAGAAAAGGAAATAAAAAGTTTATCGAGTTAAAAGGAGCAAGCGAAAACAATTTAAAGAATATTGATGTTAAATTTCCTTTAGGAACATTTATTTGTATTACTGGTGTAAGTGGTAGTGGTAAGAGTAGTTTAATAAATGAAACATTATATAAGATAATAAATAATAATTTATATAAAGTAAAAGATAAACCTGGTAAATATAAGAGTGTTAAAGGAATAGAAAATATTGATAAAGTTGTTGATATTTCACAAGCACCAATTGGTAGAACACCACGAAGTAATCCAGCAACATATACAGGTGCATTTGATGATATTAGAGATGTTTTTACTGAAACAAAAGAAGCTAAGATACGTGGTTATGAAAAAGGTCGTTTTTCATTCAATGTAAAAGGTGGAAGATGTGAAGCTTGCTGGGGAGATGGCGTTAAGAAAATAGAGATGCATTTTTTACCAGATGTTTATGTGCCATGCGAAGTTTGTGGTGGAACAAGATATAATCGCGAAACATTACAAATAAAATATAAAGGTAAAAATATATATGATGTTTTAGAAATGCGAGTAGAAGAAGCAATTGAGTTTTTCGAAAATATACCTAAGGTAAAAAGTAAATTACAAGTTCTAATGGATGTTGGATTATCTTATATTAAACTCGGACAAAGTGCTCCAACTTTAAGTGGAGGAGAAGCTGGTCGAATTAAATTGGCAAAAGAATTACAAAGAAAGCCAACTGGTAAGAGTTTATTTATTTTAGATGAACCAACTACTGGTTTACATAGTGATGATATAAAGAAACTACTTGTAATATTACAAAAAATAGTAGATAATGGAGATACAGTAATAGTTATTGAACATAACTTAGATGTTATAAAGGTAGCTGACTATATCATTGATTTAGGACCTGAAGGTGGAGATAAAGGTGGTAATATAATTGCTACTGGTACGCCTGAAGAAATAGTTAATGTTAAGGAAAGCTATACAGGAATGTTTTTAAAACCATTAATAAAGTAGGTGTGTTATATGATGCATTTTAATTATGTACTTACAAGAGATGATTACAAAACTTTTATATATGAACGTAATAAGCAATATAATATTGTATATTTTATAGTTGCTAGTATTTTATATTGCTTATTTATGTATAAATTACTTATGGATAAGCCAATTACTATTGGGTTTCTATTTGTAGTATATATTTTAATTATAATGTTAATTTTTAAAGTATATAACAGAGTATTTACGTTTGTTGTTGTAAAGAAAGATGACAACAAGATGTCACCGGTATATGGAAAATATAAAGTTATTGTCGATGATGATGGTATATATGAGGAAAACGAAAAATTAGAAGAACAAGTACTTTGGAGGGAAATAAAAAAAGTTAGAATAACTGATGATTATATTACATTATATGTAGATTATAATAGAGCACTTTTTTTCAGTAAGAATAGTCTAAAAGCTGGAAACAAGTTTAATAAGCTAATTGAAATAATTAAAAGTAAAACAAAGGGTTAAAATACTAAAAAATGGTATACTAAATATAGGAGGTAATTATGACAGCACATATAGAAGCTAAAAAGGAAGATATTGCAAGTATAGTAATTATGCCGGGAGATCCTCTTCGCGCAAAATTCATTGCAGAAACTTATTTAGAAAATTATAAACTAGTCAATGATGTAAGAGGTATGTTAGGTTATACTGGAACTTATAATGGAAAAAGAGTTACTGCTATGGCATCAGGTATGGGAATGCCTAGTATTGGTATATATTCATATGAATTATTTAAATTTTATGATGTAGATACTATTATTAGAGTAGGCTCTTGTGGTGCTTATACCGATAATTTAAAACTATATGATGTTGTTTTAACATTATCTTCGTTTTCAGAATCAAGTTATGCATATAATCAAAATGGATGCAGAGACAATATTTTGAAATCTAACGAATATATTAATGAGAAGATTAGATTAAAAGCTAAAGAAAAAAACATTAATTTAATTGAAGGAGTAATTCATTCTAGTGATGTTTTCTATAGAGAAAACGATAATTTTAAAGAAGTATATGAAAAATATAATTGTATTGCTGTTGAAATGGAATCATTTGCTTTATTTCATAATGCCAATGTTTTAAATAAAAAAGCTGCATGCATATTAACTGTCTCAGATCATTTAGTAACTCATGAAGAAACTACTAGTGATGAGAGACAAACATCTTTCACTAAAATGATTGAATTAGCTTTAGAATCTATCTAACAGGAGGTTTGAATGAAATATCGAAAATATGAAACACCTGCTTATAATATTCATCTAATTAAAACAGATAAATTTAAAACAATTACTGTAAAAATAAATTTTAAGAAATTGTTTGATAAAGAAGATATTACTTTCCGAAATATTTTAGTAAATGTTTTGTTAGAGTCTTCTTGTAATTATCCAACTAGAAGATTATTGGAGATTGCAACAGAAGAATTATATAATCTAGGTTATAGTAGTGGAACATTTAGTTCTGGTGAATATGCAATTATGAGTTATAATTGTAGTTTTTTGCATGAAAAGTATACTGAAAAGGGAATGAATGAAAAGTCATTACAATTTTTCTTTGATTTATTATTAAAACCTAATGTTGTTGGTGGTAAGTTTGAAAAGGAAAGTTTTAAAAAAGCATATAATATTTTGAAGGATGATATTAATTCATTTGAAGAAAATAATACTCAATATACTAATGCAAGAATGTATGAAGTAATGGGAAAAAAAGAAAAAATATCTTATCGTGGAGTAGGATATATAGAAGATTTAGAAAAAATAAATGAAGAAAATTTATATAGATATTATCAAAATGTCCTAAAGAGTGATTTAATTGATATTTTTGTTATTGGAGATATTGATGAAGATAAAATAAAAAATATCATTTTGCATAATTTTAATATTAAAACAGCTAAAAAACCATCTAAAGAACATTTTTATAATCACAAAAGGATTAATAGTAAAATAAAAAAGGTTAAGGAAAAAAAGGATATTAATCAAAGTTATTTATGTATGGGATTTAAATCAGATCCACTTACATTATTTGAAAGACAATACATAGCAAATATATATTCATATATTTTAGGTGGAGGAGCAGACTCGAAACTATTTAAAAATGTTCGTGAAAAGAATTCACTATGTTACTCTATTAGTGCTTCATTTTCATCTATTATTAGTACTATGACTATATCTGCTGGTATTAATGCTGATAAATATAATAAAGCAACTAGAATTATTAGAGAAGAAGTAAGAAAAATGGAAAGAGGAGAATTTACTGAAAGTGATATTGAAAAAGCTAAAGTTACTTATTTAGCATCTTTTAAGCAATTAGAAGATTCACCAAATTCAATTATAAATTTATATGTTACTCATCAATATTTGGGTTATGATTTACTTGAAGAACGTAAGAAAAGTATTGAAAGAGTTACTCGTCAAATGATTATTAACTTTGCTAAAAAAGTACACTTAGATACCATTTTCTTTTTAGAAGGAGGTAATAACAATGGATAAAATACCTCTATATAAAATAGATTTAGATTTATATTATGAAAAATTAGATAATGGTTTAGAAGTATATATGATTCCTAAGGAAAATATTAATAATATATATGCTACTTATTCTACAAAATATGGTTCAATTCACAATGAATTTATACCAGTTGATGAAAAGAAAATGATTAAAGTTCCGGGAGGTATAGCTCATTTCTTGGAACATAAAGTTTTTGAACAAGAAGATAAACTTGATGTTTTTGATTTCTTTGGAGAAAGAGGAGCAGACATCAATGCTAATACTTCTAACTTTAAGACAACATATCTGTTTTCAGGTCCCGATTTCTTTGAAGAAAATCTAGATTTCTTAATGGATTTTGTTCAAAAACCATATTTTACTGATGAAAATGTAGCTAAGGAACAAGGAATTATTGAACAAGAAATAAAAATGGGTGATGATCGTCCATATAATAAGTTATATGAAGGAATCTATTATAATAGCTTTATTAAACACCCAATTAGATATCCAGTAATTGGAACAATTAAGAGTATTAATTCAATAACTAAAGAGGATTTATATAAATGTTATAATACTTTTTATCATCCATCAAATATGTTTATTGTAGTTACAGGCAATATTAATCCAGAACAAACATTAGAAATAATTAAAAGGAATCAAAATAAACGAAATATATCTACCGTTGATAATATAAAGATTAAAAGTTATGATGAACCAGATAAAGTTGGTAAGAAAAATGAAGTAATCAAAATGAATGTTGCAATTACGAAAGCAGCTATTGCCTTTAAAATAAATATTGATAAAATGAAAGATTTACCTATTAAGAAAATTTGTTCTTATATTGATAATTTCTTCAATTTAAAACTTGGTATTACTTCACATTTAAGTGAAGAATTAAGAACAAATGAAGTAATTGCAGATTATATGGGACTTCATCTTTCATATGTCGATAATCATGTTTTAGTAATGGTTGCAGCTGATACTAAAGATTCTAAAACATTAATTAAGAAGATAATTGAAGCTTTAAAAGATACTTCGGTAACTGAAGAAGAATTTAATCGTTACAGAAAAGTTATGATTAGTAATAACATTACAGCTAGTGATAATATTTTTAGAATGAATCATTTAGTAATGAATGATATTATTAAATATAATAAAGTTAATACTGAGAGAATTAAAGAATTAGAAGAAGCAACATTAGAAGAAGTTAAATATGTTTTAGAAAATTTGTGCTTAGATAACTATACTACTTTTATTATTAATCCATTAAAATAGTTGCTTTTTAATATTAGATATGATAAATTATTATGTAGTTAAGGAGGGAAATAATGCAAGTGTTTTTAATTATAATTTCAATATTATTAATTGCTATTGTCCTTTTACAAGCTGGTAAAGCAGAAAGTGCTTCTAATGTAATTTCGGGTGGTAATGATAGTTTGTTTGCCAACAGAAAAGAAAGAGGCGGAGAACTTTTTATAACTAGATTAACAGCATTCTTAGGATTGGTGTTTATGTTAGTTTGTTTAATCATAGGTTTCTAAAATTTTATGAAAAAAATAATGATTGATATAGATGATACTATATGTACAGATGGAACTTTGAAGATGGTAAATGAGTTTTTAGAGAAAAACTTAAAGATAGAAGATATACAAAGTTATTATATTCAAGACAGTATTCCAAGAGAAAAATTAGAGGCCTTTTATGATTATTATTTTAGTCATAATGTATATGATTATGCTGATATCAAAGAAGATGCTATTGAAATTATTGAAAAACTATCACATGAATATGAAATATATATCGCAAGTTCTTATTTATTAAAGGGAGAAAATACCAGATCTGGAATCTTAGTTCAAAGAAAACATGAATGGTTACTTAAAACGTTGCCATTTATTGATCCATCACATTACATATTCACAGCTAGTAAAGAACTGATTAATTGTGATATTAAAATTGATGACTTATTAAAAAACTTAAAAGGTAATGCTGAAACAAAATTGTTATTTACTTCTTATAATAATAGTCAACATCCAAAGGAAGAACTAGATGAAGCTGGAGTAATAAGAGTAAACAATTGGAAAGATATTGAAAAGATATTATTAAATAATTAAAATAATAGATTAATCTATTATTTTTTTTGTTATTTTGGTATAATGATGATAGGGTGGAACTATGGGAAACATTTATAATTATTCTTTAGATGAATTAGAAAAGGTTCTAGTTGAATCTAATTATAAAAAATATAATGCTAGCCAAATATATGATTGGTTATATAAAAAAAGAGTAAATAATTTTAAAGAAATGACTAATTTAAAAAAAGATTTAATAACTTATTTAGAAGAAAATTTTGACATTAGTTCTTTAAAGATAGTAAAAATTGAAGAAGGAAACGATGTGAAAAAATTTCTATTTGAATTAAAAGATGAAAATAAAATAGAAGCAGTTCTTATGTATCATGATTATGGTATTAGCTTATGTATTTCAACTCAAGTAGGATGTAATATGGGATGTGCTTTTTGTGAAAGTGGACGTCTAAAAAAAGTTAGAAATTTAGAAACTTATGAGATGGTTTCGCAAATTTTATTAGTTGAATCTTATATTAATAAAAAAATAACTCATATAGTATTAATGGGAATTGGAGAACCTTTTGATAACTATGATAATGTTATTAGTTTTATTGACGTTATCAATAACCCAAAGGGAATTGAATTAGGTTCTAGACATATAACTATTTCAACGTGTGGAATTATACCTAAGATAGAAGAATTTATGAATTTAGGTAAGCAAGTTAATTTAGCTATTAGTTTGCACGCCCCTAATAATGAAATAAGAAATCAAATAATGGCTATTAACAAAGTGTATAATATTGAGTCATTAATAAAAACAATAAAAAAATATATTGATGTGACTAATCGTCGAGTTACATTTGAATATATCATGTTAAAAAACATAAATGATTCAGAAGAAAATGCCATAGAATTAAGTAGATTATTAAGAGGAATGAATTGTTATGTAAATTTAATTCCATATAATGAAACAAGTCATATTAATCTTACAAAGAGTGATCAAAATACAATTTTAAAATTCTATGATGTACTAAAGAAAAATAAAATTAATGTAACAATTAGAAGAGAATTTGGTTCTAGTGTTAGCGCCGCTTGTGGTCAACTAAGATCAAACTATGAGGAGGAACAATAATGGAGTATGCATATTTAACTGATCAAGGTAAAGTAAGATCTCATAATGAAGATAGTGTGACCATTGTTACTAATAAAAGTAATGAGTATTTACTAGCAGTCGCTGATGGAATGGGTGGACATCGTGGTGGTGAAATAGCTTCTAGTATTGCTATTTCGCATATTGGTCATCGATTTGTGGAAATGGGAAGTGTTGGTAATAAGGAAGATGCCATTAACTGGTTGAAGGATATAGTTAGTGAGGCTAATCTTCAAATATATAAATATACTAGTGAGAATATAGAAAGTGCAGGTATGGGTACAACAATCGTTCTTGCACTATTAACTAAAGAATTTTTATTAATTGGAAATATTGGAGATAGTTCTGGGTATGTTATAAAAGATAATAGATTACATAAGATTACTACTGATCATACTTTAGTTGAATTACTTGTAAAATCAGGCAAACTAACAGCAGAAGAAGCAAAAAATCATCCTCGTAAGAATGTTTTAATGCGTGCTTTGGGGGCTAATACAAAGGTTGAAATGGATGTATTTGATGTTGAAACTGGTGTTGATGGTATTTTACTATGTAGTGATGGTTTAACAAATATGTTATCTGATGAACAAATCATGAAAGTATTAAATGAAAATTTGGGAGCTGAGGAAAAAGTTCAAAAATTAATATATAAGAGCAATAATCGCGGTGGGACTGATAATATTTCTATTGCATACTTAAATAGGAGTGATAAAAATGATAATTAAGGGTCAAAAGATAAATGAACGTTATCAAATTATTAGGACAATTGGCGAAGGTGGAATGGCTGATGTTTATTTAGCTCATGATACTATTTTAGATCGTAATGTTGCTGTTAAGATCCTAAGAGGAGATTTAGCAGACGATGAAAAATTTGTAAGAAAATTTCAAAGAGAAGCTATTTCAGCATCTTCCTTATCACATCCTAATATTGTTGAAATGTATGATGTTGGTGAAGATAATGGTAAGTACTTTATTGTTATGGAATATATTGATGGTAAAACATTAAAGAGTTTGATTAAAAAAAGAGGATCACTTATTGTTCCTGAAGTTATTGATATAATGCTGCAATTAACATCAGCTATTGCTTGCGCACATGATAGTTATATAATTCATCGTGATATTAAACCACAAAATGTTATGATTTTAGATGATGGTAGAGTAAAAATAACTGATTTTGGTATAGCTATTGCTACTAATGCTACAGAATTAACACAAACTAATTCTATTATGGGTTCAGTTCATTATTTACCTCCAGAACAAGCAAATGGTAGTGGTGCTACAATAAAGAGTGATATCTATTCATTAGGTATTCTAATGTATGAATTATTAACAGGAAAAGTCCCATTTAAGGGTGAAAGTGCTGTTGAAATAGCACTAAAACAAATGAAAGAAAAAATTCCTAGTGTTCGTAAATTCAATCCTGATATTCCTCAATCAATAGAAAACATTATTATTAAAGCTACTGCAAAAAATCCTAAAAATCGTTATGATTCAGTTTCTGAAATGTATGAAGATTTAAGAACAGCTTTGGAAGAAGAAAAAAAGAATGAAGATAGGGTTGTATATAAATATCCTGAACAAGAATTAGATGAGACAAAAGCTTTACCTAATTTAGATCGTTTGGAAAAGAAAATTAAGAGTGAGGAAGAAAACTCTTCTAGTGGTAGGGGAATTAATATAGCTCTATGGATTACTGGTTCATTATGTTTTATTTTATTAATTCTTGGTGGTGCATTTGCTATAATCTATCCTAAAATAACAGAAGTTCCAGAAATAAAAATTCCAGATGTTTCAGGTATGACAATAGCAGAAGCACAAAAAAAATTAAAAGATGTTGGACTTAAGATTAGTGAAGATATTGAAGAAGCGTATAATAATGATGTTGATGAAGGTAAGGTCATAAAAACTAAACCTTATCCTGAAACAATTGTTAAGAAAAACAAAGAAATTGTTTTAGTAATCTCTTTAGGTAGTAATTCCTTTGAATTGGAAGATTATAAAGGTAAAAACTATCATGAAATACAAGGATTATTAGAAGCAAAAGGTATATATGTTAAGATAGAAAAAAAAGAAGTAGAAGATAAAGATTCTGTTAAAGAATATGAAATACTTGATCAAAAACCAAAGAGTGGAACTAAATTATCAGAAGGTGATATGGTTACTCTAGTAATTCCAAATATATTTACAGAATACCCTGATTTTAAAGCTGAAGGATATACAGTTGTTGGTGTTCAACAATTCTGTAATGAATATAATATTATTTTGACTATTAATTACATTCAAACTGAACAATATAAACCGGGAACAATTATTTCCCAAAGTAGAGCAGCAGGTTCTAAAGTTTCTGCAGGAGCTCCTTTAACAGTAAATGTAGCTCAAGCAATTATGGAACCGGAAGTAAATGGTTAATATGCAAGGAAAAATAGTAAAAATAATTAGTAATGATTATACGGTTTTAGTTAATGATAAAAAAATTGCCTGTAAAGCAAGAGGAAAATTTCGTAACATGAATATTGTTCCTCTTGTTGGTGACAATGTTATCATTGATGAAAAAAATCATTATATACTGGAAATATTACCTCGTAAAAATGAATTGGTTAGACCAACTCTAAGCAACATTGACCAAGTTATTATAATTGTTAGTGTAAAACATCCTGATTTGGATTTAAATCTATTAGATAAATTATTAGTTATTATTGAATATAATAATATTTTACCTATTATATGTTTATCAAAATTAGATTTAATAACAGAAGAAGAATTAATAGAAGTAAATAACGTAATGAATTATTATAAAAAAATAGGTTATCAAGTATATTTGAATACTGAAGTGGATAAAATAAAAGCAATATTTAAAAATAAAATATCAGTATTTACTGGCCAAAGTGGGGCTGGTAAATCAACACTATTAAATAAATTAGATGGTAACTTAGATCTTGAAACTGGTGAAATATCTCTTGCTTTAGGTAGAGGAAAACATACAACAAGACATGTTGAATTATTAGATTTATTTGATGGTTTAGTTGCAGATACTCCAGGTTTTTCTTCAATCAGTTTTACTGATATGAAACCAAGTGATATACGAGATAACTTTATTGAATTCAATACTTATCGTGATAAGTGTGAATATAAAGATTGCATGCACAATAATGAAAAATTATGTGAAATAAAAAATAAAGTAGAAGATAGTACCATTTTAACTAGTAGATATAATAATTATTTGAAATTTATTAGTAAATAGTAGGAGGAAATATGAAATTATCAGCATCTTTTTTATCAATAAAAAATAATATAAAGGATAATATAAATATTTTAGATAAATGTAATATTGATTATTTACATTTAGATATTATGGATGGACAATTTGTTCAAAATAAAACTTTTACTATTGATGAAGCAAAAATTTTATTAGATGGTACTACTAAACCAAAAGATGTTCATTTAATGGTCAAAGATGTTAAAAAGTATATTGATGAATTTAGTACTTTAAATCCTATATATATAACTTTTCATTTTGAAGCTACATATGATCATGAAGAAATTATAGAATATATAAAATCAAAAAATATTAAAGTAGGAATATCAATTAAACCAAATACTGATATTGTAAGTATTATTCCTTTTTTATCATTAGTTGATTTAGTGCTTATTATGAGTGTTGAACCTGGTCAAGGCGGTCAAGAATTCATTGAAGAAGTAACTAGTAAAATTGATATATTAAAAGGATTAAGAGATGATAATGAATACTATCGTTATGTTATAGAAGTAGATGGTGGAATTGATGATGAAACCATAGAACTATGTAATAATGCTGATATAGCAGTTGTTGGTAGTTTTGTAACTAATAGTAATAATTATCAAGAACAAATAAATAGATTAAAGTAGGGCAACTTACTTTTTTTGATATTATAAATATGATATAATTTAAGGAGTGAAATAGAAAAGAGGAGAATGTATGAAGAAAATTATTACAATTGATGGGAATGAAGCTTGTGCTAATACAGCATATATGTTTACTGAATTAGCAGGTATTTACCCAATTACACCTTCTAGTCCAATGGCAGAATTGGCAGACGAGTGGGGAAATAAAGGACGTCTCAATCTTTTTGATAATACAGTTAAAGTAATAGAAATGCAAAGTGAAGCAGGAGCAGCTGGTTTAGTTCATGGATCATTACAAGTAGGATGTTTAACAACAACCTTTACTGCTAGTCAAGGATTACTATTAATGATTCCTAATATGTATAAAATGGCTGGGGAAATGTTACCGGGTGTTATTCATGTGGCAGCTCGTAGTTTATCTACTCATGCTTTAAGCATTTTTGGTGATCATCAAGATATATATGCTACTAGACAAACGGGTTTTTGTATGTTGGCTTCTTCTTCTGTTCAAGATGCTGCTTTACTAAGTGCAGTAGCTCATTTATCAGCAATCAAAGGTAGTTTACCTTTCTTACATTTCTTTGATGGTTTTAGAACTAGTCACGAAATAAATAAGATTGAAGTTTTAGAAAAAGAAGATTATAAAGAAATGCTTGATTATGAAGCATTAGAAAGATTTAGAGCTAAATCTTTAAATCCAGCAAGACCAGTTATTCGTGGTACTGCACAAAATGATGATATTTATTTTCAACTTAGTGAAGTAAGAAATAAATTTTATAATGCCATACCTGATATTGTAAATGAATATATGAATAAAATAAATGAAAAAGCTGGTACTGATTATAAGCCTTTCAATTATTATGGTAGTGAAGATGCTGAACACGTTATTGTAGCAATGGGTTCAGTTTGTGAAACAATTAAAGAAACTATTGACTTCTTAAAAGGAAAAATAGGATTGATTGAAGTTCATTTATATCGACCATTCTCTTCAAAATATTTATTAAGTGTTTTACCTGAGACTGTTAAAAAAATTGCGGTATTAGACCGTACTAAAGAAGCAGGAAGTTTAGGAGAACCATTATATTTAGATATTGTTGCAGCTTTAAAAGACACTTCTATTGAAATAGTTGGTGGAAGATATGGTTTATCCAGTAAAGATACTAGTCCAGTTCAAATAAAAGCAGTCTATGACATGCTTCAAGATAAATTAGTTAATAACTTTACAATAGGAATAAAAGATGATGTCACTAATTTAAGTTTAAGATTAGATAAAGAATTTAAGATAAGTGATTCAATAGAATTCTTAATATATGGTTATGGTAGTGATGGTATGGTTAGTGTTTCTAAGTCAATTATGAAAATAATTGGTAATCATACTGATAAATATGTTCAAGGATATTATGAATATGATTCTAAAAAATCTGGTGGTGTAACAGTAGGACATTTAAGATTTAATGACAAAAAAATTAGATCTACTTATTATGTCGATAGTCCCAAAGTAGTTGTTTGTACTAAAGAAGGCTACCTAGAAAACTATGATTTATTAAGTAATATTCAAGAAAATGGAGTATTTATATTAAATACTGATAAAGATGCTAAGGAATTAGAATCATTAAACGATAATATTAAAAAAATATTAATAGATCGTAATATTACTTTCTATAAAGTAAATGCTTTTAAATTAGCTGAAGAATTAGGATTAGGTAATAAGATAAGTACCATTATGGAAAGTATAATATTCAAATTAAGTAAAGTTTTAGATTATGAAAAAGCTAAAGAATATATGAAAGAATATGCTAAGAAGAACTACTTTGATAAAGGGGAAAAGATATTACAAGCTAATTATAAAGCAATTGAAGAAGCTGGGGATTATTTAGAAATAATCAAATTAAAAAGAGAAGATATTGAAAAAGAAGATGAACCTAGATATGATATGTATCATGAAATAAATCAAAGAAGAGGTAATAGTTTACCAACTTCGGTATTCTTAGAAAATCCTGATGGTACTTTTGAAGCTGGTACTAGTTCTAAAGATAAAAGAGGTATTAGTAGTGATGTGCCTGAATGGGTAAATGAAAATTGTATTATGTGTAATCAATGTTCATTTGTTTGTCCACATAGTGTTATTAGACCTTTCTTATTAAATAATGAAGAGTATAATGCTGCTCCTAAATATATTCAAGATAGGTGTTTAAAACCAATTCTACCTGATTTAAAAGATTATCATTATGTTCTATCATTTTCAATGTTAGATTGTACTGGTTGTGGAGTATGTATTAATACTTGTCCTGGTAAAAAAGGTGAAAAAGCTCTTATTTATCAAGATTTAGATGTAGCTTTAAAAAATAAAGAACAAGAGATGTTTTATTATTTAAAGGAAAATGTCACGGTTAAAAATGTTAATACTAATACAGTAATTGGTAGTCAATTTAAAGAACCAAAATTCCGTTATAGCGGGGCATGTGCTGGGTGTGGAGAAACTCCATATCTTAAATTATTAACACAATTATTTGGGGATGAAATGATTATTGCTAATGCTACTGGGTGTTCATCAATCTATAGTGCAAGTACTCCAAGTATGGCTTATAATGTTCCTTGGGCTAGTTCATTATTTGAAGATAATGCTGAATATGGATATGGAATGTTAATGGGTACTAAGATTATTCGTAATCGTATAAGAATGATTATGGAAAATAACATGGATAATCCTAATAAGGAATTATTTAAAAAATGGATTGATAACATGGATGATTATAATATTACAAAAGAAGTTCATAATAGTATAGATTATAATACTGCTCCTAAAGAAATAAGTGATCTAAAAGATTATATTGTAAGTCGTATGGTATGGTCAATTGGTGGTGATGGTTGGGCATACGATATTGGCTATGGTGGTATTGATCATGTCCTATCAAGTAATGATGATGTTAATATTCTAGTACTTGATAGCCAAGTTTATTCAAATACTGGAGGTCAAGCATCTAAAGCAACTCATAAGGGAGCTATTGCAGCATTTGCTACTGCTGGCAAAAAGAATGGTCGTAAAGATTTAGCTAGACTTGCTATGGTGTATCCACATGTTTATGTTGCACAAGTTAGTTTAGGGGCTAATCCAGCTCAACTAATAAAAGCATTTAAGGAAGCTGCTGCTTACAAAGGTCCTTCAATTATCATAGCTTATACACCTTGTATTTCACATGGTATTAAGGGCGGTTTAAAAAACAGTGTTGAAAGTGAAAAATTAGCTACTAAATGTGGATATTTTCCAATATTTAGATATAATCCGATGAATGAAACATTTAGCTTAGATAGTAAAGATGTCGATTTTGATTTATATGAAGAATTTTTAAAGAGTCAAACTAGATATAGTATGCTAAATGTATTAAATCCTGAACATGCTGATGAATTATTGAAAGCAAGTAAAGCTAATTCAATGAGAAGTTTTGAATACTATAAAAGTTTAGTAAAAGATGAGAAATAATATCTCATCTTTTTTAATTTTTATAATTTATTTAAACAGAGATATTTATTCTTTAGAGCGGTATTAATTTGTCAATCGGTGATAAACTAAATTATATTGACACAGAATAAGCAAAATGTTATAATTTGTTTACAATAGAGGAAACAAATATGAAATAGAGGAAACAAATATGAAGTGCAAAGGATTTACATTAATAGAATTACTAGCAGTTATCGTTATTTTAGCTATAATTGCATTAATAGCAACACCAATAATAATAGGATTAATTGATGATACAAGAAAAGAAGCATTCAAAGATGGAGCGTATGGGATTGTAAAATCAGGGGAAGTGTTATATTCAAAAGATTTATTGAACGGAACGATAGAGGCAGTAACTTTTACTTATACCAATGGTGTAGAGTCATCAAATGTAGCGGGGAAAGTCTTAAATTATAAAGGGACAAAACCACAAAATGGAATGGTGAAAGTAAATAATGAAGGGCAAGTAGCAATTGCTATCCATAATGGCACCTATTGTGCAAGCAAGGGCTTTAATGATAAAGATATAACTTTATCAGAAGTAGTACTTGGAGCATGTAATATTCCATTATATGCTGATGCAAGTGGAGCTTCAATTCCAGAATTAACAACAGGGATGATAGCAGTTAAATGGGATGGAACTAATTGGGTAAAAGCAGATACAGATGATAAATGGTATGATTATAATGATAAAAAGTGGGCAAATGCAGTAACAGTAACAAGTACTAATAGAGCAACTCTTTTAAGTGCAGCAGCAGGAACAGTAATACCACTTAGTGATATCAATACCATGTGGGTATGGATACCAAGATATAAATATGCCATACCAGCAGGTACAGGAGCAAGAAGTATCAATATTGTATTTGAATCAAAAACAACCACAAAATCAACTGGTAATGCAGTAGATACGAGTTATCTAACCCATCCAGCATTTACTTTTGGAAGTACAGAAGTAAATGGTATGTGGGTAGGAAAATTCGAAACAACAGGTACAATAGCGTCACCTACAATATTACCAAATACAACGTCATTAAGAAGTCAAACAGTAAAAGCAATGTATGATAGTTCAAGAGCAATGCAAAACAATACAACTTATGGAACAAGTACTGATGGAAATATCCATATGGCAAAAGATAGTGAATGGGGAGCAGTAGCCTACTTATCGCATAGCCAATATGGAATAAATAGTGAAATATATAAAAATAATAGTAGTAATTATATTACTGGAAGAAGTGGTGGAAATGTTGGAGGAAGTCAAGTAAAAGTAGGTAGTAATGAATATATAAATACAGGATTCTATACTTATGATGGTAAATGTGCGACAACTACAACACTAGCACCAGGGGTAGATGCTAATTGTATAGTAGTAGATAATGACTTAAGTGATAAAACATTGGCATACAAAGCATCTACTACCGGAAATATTTACGGATTATATGATATGAGTGGTGGGGCATGGGAATATACAATGAGCATGTATCGACCTACTGATGCAACATCAGTAACAGATAGTAGTGGATTTGGAGCAACGACAACAAATGGGACATTACCAACAAGTGAATATTGGAATAGATATACAACCACAACAGCAACAACAGCTTGTAGTAGTGAGATATGTTACGGTAATACCTTATCGGAAACAAGTGGCTGGTACAGTGATGGCGCCAGCTTTGTGATCGCTATTGGCCCTTGGTCGCTCCGTGGTGGCTACTATTACAGCACCGCGCTAGCGGGGGCTTTCTACTTCGGTGACGGCGCTGGTGGTGCGCACATCTACTACTCGTTCCGTCTCGTTCAGATGAAACCTTAGGTTTCTCATCCTAAATCACAAAGTAATTCTAAGATTATGGCAATAATCTTAGTATTTTTTGAAAAATCCAAATGAAGAAATATGATAAAAAACAATATAAGAGATAATTAATCATCTTTAGATAATATATTGTGCTTGATTTGAAAACAAGTAAAGTTAATTCAATGAGAAGTTTTGAATACTATAAAAGTTTAGTAAAAGATGAGAAATAATATCTCATCTTTTTAATTAAAAAGATATACCAATTATTGTAAAATTATGATAAAATACTAATAGGTGGTTAATGTGGGAATGTTTGAACAAGTAAAATTATCTATAGAACAAAATCCGCATATAGACTTAGAAGTAAAAGCGGACATTGAAGAGTTAATTAAGATATTTAATTCAAAGTTACCAAATATCAGTTTGAATAATTTTAATGAGCGAATTAAGACATTAAAAATTGCTGGTGGTAATCGATTTATTGTTAAAAATCCAGTTGAGTATGATGGTGCTAATAACGTGTTATATATCAATACTGAAGAATTAAATAACAGTGATGGTAAGAATAGTTTGATGGTTGGATTACTAAACATTATATCTGCTAAAGGAAAATATAGTGGTTTCAATGAAAATAATCAATTAGAAGCTTTAAATGTCGGTTTTACAGAAATGCTTGCCGATTTCTTAGTAGGAAATGGAAGTGAAGTAAATGAGTAAATATATTGATGAAAGAGTTGCTGTTAATTTAATAGGCTCTGCTGTTGGTGTTGATACATTAATAGATGCATATTTTGGAAATGATCAAGAAGCTGTTGTTAAAGCATTAGTTCAAAAGAGCAATGATATGGATTCTGTAAAAAAATTACTTGATATGATGAACTATAATGTTAGAGGTCGTTTTTTAAATGGCAAGAGTATGTTAGGAGAAATTCAAAAGGGAATTATTGATGGTTTTATGACTAAAGATAATGTTGAGTCTTTTGAAACTGATTTAGTAGGAACTCCTAGTATGTTTGCTGATGTAAAGGATAATAGTGGAAGACCTATGGATTACAGTAGTATCCAAGGAGTATACCCATATTTTAATCAAAGAAAAGAAATGTTAATAAGTTTAGAACAATCTAAGAATAGGTGATAAGATGAAAATAAGAACTAGATACGCTCCAAGTCCAACTGGTTTTATGCATGTTGGTAATTTAAGAAGTGCTATCTTTGAATATTTAATTGCAAAACATGATGATGGAGATTTTTTACTCCGAATCGAAGATACTGATCAAACAAGAAAAGTTGAAGGTGCAGTAGAATTTATATATGACACATGTAAGTTATGTGGACTTGATTTTGATGAAGGACCAAATAATCCTGGAAAATATGGACCATATACTCAAAGTGAAAGATTAGATATATATAAAGAATATGCTCATAAGTTAGTTGAAATGGGAAAAGCATATTATTGCTTTTGTTCACCTGAAAGATTAGAAGAGTTACGTCATGAAGCAGAAGAAAGAAAGATTGCTTTCTTATATGATGGTTGTTGTAAAAAATTAACTAAAGAAGAAATAGATGAAAAAATAGCTAATGGAGAAGGCTATGTTATAAGACAAAAGATGCCTAAAGAAGGTATTAGTGCTTATGAAGATATTGTCTATGGTGAAATAAGTGTTGAAAATAGAATATTAGAAGATCAAATATTACTTAAATCAGATGGTTTTCCAACATATAATTTTGCTAATGTAATTGATGATCATTTAATGGAAATTACTCATGTAGCAAGAGGAAATGAATATTTAATGTCTACGCCAAAGTATAATTTATTATACGATGCATTTGGTTGGGAAAAACCAACTTATGTTCATTTACCAATGGTTTTAGGATCTGATGGACAAAAACTAAGTAAGAGAAATGGCGATGCTTCTTTTATGGATTTATATCATGATGGTTATATACCAGAGGGAGTTGTTAATTATTTAGCACTTCTAGGCTGGTCACCAGAAACAACTGATGAAATATTCACATTAGAAGAATTAATTAAGATATTTGATCCAAAAAGAATCAGCAAATCTCCAGCTACATATGATATAAAGAAACTTAATTGGATAAATGCTCATTATATGAAAAAACTTGATATTGATTCACTACTTAGTATTACTGTTCCGCATTTACAAAAGGCTTATGATTTAAGTGGTAAAAGTGATGAATGGATTAAACACTTAGTAAGTATCTATCAAGATCATATTAGTTATGGTAAAGAAATAGTGGAAGTTACTGATTTATTCTTTAAAGATCATATTGATTATAATGATGAATGTAAAGAAATAATGAATGATGAAACTGTTCCAAATACTCTAAAAGTATTTAAAGAAGAAATAGAAAATATAAATGATTGGAATATTGAAAACATCAATTTAGTTATAAATAATGTTAAAGAAAAAGCCAATATTAAAGGCAAAATGTTATATATGCCAATTAGAATAAAAGTAAGTGGTCAAATGCATGGACCTGAATTACCTGATACAATTTATTTATTAGGTAAAGATGTTATCTTAAAAAGATTAAGCAAATAAAAGCTATGATAAAGAAGTAGTAATAAAATTAATTATTGATAGAGAGTTAGTGGTTGGTGGAAACTAATAATAATATTTTATGAATTCATCTTTTAGCAGTATATACTAAATATATACCGGTTACGCGTTAAAGTATTAAGATGGACTAATGTCTATAAATTAAGGTGGTACCACGTCAAATCACGTCCTTATCTAGGATGTGGTTTTTTTATAAAAAAAGGAGGATTTATGAAAGATAAAATATTAGAATTACAAAAAGAATTCAATAAGAAATTAAGTGAGTCACAAAGTACAAAAGAATTACAAGATTTAAAGATTCAATATTTAGGTAAAAAAAGCCCTGTTAGTGAATTAACTAATATGTTAAGTACTTTAAGTATTGATGAAAAGAAAGAAGTAGGGGCTTTAATTAATAATTTAAAAAAGGAAATAAGTGATGAAATAGATAAAATGTATAGTAGATTAGAAATGGTAGAAATTAATCAAAAATTAGAAAAAGATAAAATAGATATTTCACTACCAGCTTCTAAAATAAAAGTAGGAGGGACTCATCCTATTACTAGAACAATTGATGAAATAGAAGAACTGTTTCTTTCAATGGGATATGATGTTGTTGAAGGACCAGAAGTAGAATTAGATTTATATAACTTCGAAAAACTAAATTTACCTAAAGGTCATCCAGCTAGAGATGCACAAGATAGTTTTTATATTACTGATGAAGTATTACTTAGAACTCAAACTTCACCAGTACAAGCAAGAACAATGGATGCTAATTTAGAAAAGGGACCAATTAGAATCATTTGTCCTGGTAAGACATATCGACGTGATGATGATGACGCTACTCATTCACATCAATTTACTCAAATTGAAGGATTAGTTATAGATAAAAACATTTCATTAGCTGATTTAAAAGGAACTTTAGAAATATTTGCTAAAAAGATGTTTGGTAATGATCGTGAAATAAGATTTCGCCCAGGTTTCTTCCCATTTACTGAACCTTCATTAGAAGTTGATGTATCTTGTTTTAAATGTGGTGGAAAAGGATGTCCATTATGTAAAAATATTGGTTGGATAGAAATTTTAGGAGCTGGAATGGTACATCCAAATGTATTAAAGAACTGCGGATATGATCCCGCAGTTTACCAAGGGTTTGCTTTTGGAATGGGACCAGAAAGAATTGCAATGCTAAAATATGGTATTAATGATATTAGACATTTTTATACTAATGACATGCGTTTCTTAAATTTATTTAATCGTGTAAATGGTGGTGAAGATAATGAAACTAAGTAAGAAATTTTTAAATGATTATATTGATATAAAAGATATTAATTATCATGAAGTTGCCGAAAAAATGGTTACTGCAGGTAATGAATATGAATCAATTAATAAAATTAGTGAAGCTACTAATGTTGTAGTTGGACATATTTTAGAATGTGAAAAACATCCCGATTCAAAAAAATTAAGTATTTGTAAGGTTGATATTGGAACTGAAGTTGTTCAAATTTTATGTGGTGCACCAAATGTTAAGAAAGATCAATATGTTGCTGTTGCAAAAGTAGGAGCTGTTTTACCAGGTGATTTTGAAATCAAAAAAGCTCAACTTGCAGGAATGGAATCTAATGGTATGATTTGTGCCTTAGATGAATTAGGAATTGAATCAAAATATTTAACTGAAGAAGATAAAACAGGCATTCATCCTTTAAATGGTAACCCTAAAGTAGGAGAAGATGCTATAAAATATTTAGGGTTTGATGATGAAGTAATTGATTTTGAACTTACTGCTAACAGAGGAGATTTACTAAGTATCATAGGTATGGCTTATGAAGTAGGTGCTATTTATGGTAAAAAAGTAAATCTTCCTGATAATAAATTTGAAGAAACAAAAGAAGATATAGATAGTGAACATACTTTAAAAGTAAATACACCAAATTGTTCAATATACTTAGCAAAAAAAGTAAAAAATGTAGAGATTACTGACAGTCCTGAATTTATTAAGACAAGATTAATGGCAAGTGGCATTAGACCAATAAATAATGTTGTTGATATAAGTAATTATGTTATGCTCGAATATGGTCAACCATTACATTTCTTTGATGCTGATAAATTAGGTAGTGATGTAATAGTTAGAATGGCTAATGATAAAGAAGAAGTAGTTACTTTAGATGGTAAAACGAGAAATCTAAAAGAAACAGACATAGTTATTACTACTCCAAAAGAAGTAGTTGCTTTAGCGGGTGTTATGGGAGGATTAAGTACTGAAATAACAGATGAAACTAAAAGTATCTTTATTGAATCTGCAATATTCAATCCATATTATATTCGTAACACTTCTAAGGAAATATTAAGAAGTGAAGCAAGTAATCGTTATGAAAAGGGAATTGACCCAAATCGTACTCTTTTAGCAATCAATAGGGCATGTTATTTACTTAATAAGTATGCTAATGGTCAAGTAATGGGTGGAATATTAACTCATGACAAAGCTGATAAGAATAATAAAGTAATTGATATAAATTTAAGTAAAATTAATTCTGTTCTAGGTATGACATTAAAAGTAGAAGATGTTGAAAAAATATTTAATAATTTAAATTTCGAATATAAAATTAACGAAAAAGAATTTAAAGTAGTTGTTCCAACTAGAAGATTAGATATTAATATTGAAGAAGATCTTATTGAAGAAATAGGTAGATTATATGGATATACCAATTTAATTGGTAAATTACCAATTACTTCTATTAAAAAAGGTACTTATTCATCAAAAGCTAAAATGATAAAAGATATTAGAAGAAGATTAGAAGGATTAGGATTAAATCAAGTTATTACTTATTCACTTGTTGGTGAAAAAGAAAATGATGAATTCTTGATTGAATCAAAAGATAAAATAATTATTACTAATCCAATGAGTGAAGATAAAAAGGTTTTAAGAAGAAGTTTAATACCTTCATTATTGGGAGTATTTGAATATAATTTAGCTCGTAAAATTAAAGATATTGATATTTTTGAAATAGGGTCATCTTATTATAAAAAGGGTGATAATTATATTGAAGAAACAATGATTAGTGGTTTAATATACAATAATTATTATACTAATAATCATCAAGGAAACATTGTTAAAGCTGATTTCTATGTTTTAAAAGGTATTATAGAAAATTTATTAGATTATTTAGGATTAAATGGACGTTATAATTTTAAAGTAGAAAAGCTTCCTAATGAAATGCATCCGGGAAGAAGTGCTAATATAGTTGTAGATAATGAAATGATTGGATATCTAGGTCAAGTTCATCCAAATATATCTAAAAAAGAAGTTTATGTTTTTGAAATAAGCTTAGAAAAAATTATTAGTAAAAAAGTTAGGGATATTAAATTCAAAGAAATGTCAAAATATCCTGAAATAAATAAAGATGTTGCATTCTTAATTGATAAGAATATTATGGCATCTGAAATTATGAGTATAATTAAAAAAGCTAGTGGTAGACTTTTAACTAATATTGATGTTTTTGATGTATATGAAGGAGAAAAAATAGATAATAATAAGAAATCAATTGCTTTCTCATTAACATTCTCTGATCCAACAAAGACATTAACTGATGAGGAAATAAACGTTGTATTTAATAAAGTTATAGAATCAGTGGAAAAAGAATTTAACGCTGAACTAAGAAATAAATAAAGAAGTATTATTTACTTCTTTTTTTTGTTATTAAAAGGAAATATGAAATTGATATTATACAATATACTTATACAAGCACATAAATAAGATATTTTTTAATAAAATTATATAGGTGAAGGTATGAAATTGATTGAGAGCTTTAGGAACTATTTATTAGAAGAAGAATTCAAAATAAATATTTTAAATAATAAAATTAATATTATAAATTATACCGATATAATGGGTTTTGATACTAATGAAGTAATTGTGAAACATAAAAGTGGTGAAGTAATAATAAAAGGTAATGATTTAACAATAACTAGGCTTTTGACTGATGAAGTACTAATTGTGGGTAATATAAAAAATATTGAATTAAGGTGATTTATGAATATATTAACAAGTAAAATAGACATTAATATTAAGGGTAAACATCTTGATAGATTTATTCAAAGATTAATGCGAGCTAAAATAGAATTGCTAAATATAAAATATATAAGTAAAGAAGAAATGAATATTAGAATTTATAAAGATAAATATGAACATCTAATGAAAATTAAAAGTATTTATAAAATTAAAATTGTTAATTATTATGGAATAATAAAAATAAAAAAGAGATTAATTTTTAATCGAATATTAATTGCCGCCATATTAGTTGGATTTGGGTTATTAATATTTTTAAGTAACATTATTTTTGATGTTCAAGTTATTCATAACAGTGCTGAAATAAGAAGATTAGTTTTAAATGAATTAGAAGGTTATGATATTAAGAAACATAGCTTTATAAAAAGTTATGATTATATTCAAAAAGTTAAAAAGGGCATTTTAAAGAAATATAAAAATAAAATTGAATGGCTAGAAATAGAAAATATTGGTACTAAGTACATTGTAAGGGTAGAAGAAAGAAAGATTATTGATATTAAAGATAATAATACTCCTCAAAATATTGTAGCAACCAAGTCAGCAATTATTAAAAAGGTAATCTCATCTTCTGGAGTAATCATTAGAAATACAAATGATTATGTTAAAGAAGGGGATATCGTCATTAGTGGACAGATAACGCCAGAAAATAAAGTTAGAGTTAATGGGGTAGTGTATGGTGAAGTGTGGTATAACATTTCTGTTTCTTATCCATTTCATTATCGAGAAGAAAAAATAACAGGTAGAGAAAAAAAAGTCTTATCAATACAATTTTTAAATCATAGTTTTTCTCTGGATTTTAATAGATATAAAGATAAAAAAGTAAAAAATGATAATATAATTAAGCATCCTTTTTTACCTATTAGTTTAGTTAGACAAACTCAAACGGAAATAGAAGTCACTGATAAGATATATACTCTAGAAGAAGCAATTCATAAAGCAGATGTTTTAGGTAGAAGCAAAATGGAAGAAAAGTTATCGAATGATGAATATATTATAAGTGAAAAACAATTGAAAGTTGATGTGAAAGATAGTAAAATAGAAGTAGATATATTCTATTCAGTATATGAAGATATTACTGGATATCAAGTGATAGTAGAGGAGGTAAAGGAAGATGCTTAGAAGTAATCTTATTATTTTATTTGAGCAAATATGGCCAGTGATTATTACTTGTATCGCTGTTTTAGTGGCCGTAAGAACTGTTTGGATAATAAAAAATAATAAGAAATTTCTACTATATAGAGAACTGTTTATTATAGGATTTGCTATATATATTATGTGTTTATTCTATGTAGTTACATTCCAAGATGTTGGATGGTCTACTTCTAATCTCATTCCTTTTAAAGAAATCCTAAGATATGATATAGGTAGTGTAAAGTTTTATAAAAATGTTATTGGTAATATGGTAATGTTTGTACCGTTTGGATTCTTTATTTCCTATTTCCTTCGGTTATCAAAAATAAGGTTAATTTTATTATTTACTTTAATTACTTCTATAGTAATTGAAGTAACCCAATATAAAATTGGTAGGGTGTTTGATATTGATGATATTCTACTAAACTTGATGGGTGGACTAGCTGGATATTATCTATACAAATTGTTGTTTCATATTGGTAATAAATTGCCAAGAGTGTTGAAAAAACCATTATTTTATAATATAATGATAGTAGGGATTTTAGTATTAATGGTACTATATCTATTTAACATTATAAAGTTGGGGGTACTAAGTGAATAATATTGAAATATTTAATGAAACAAATAAAGAAATAAAAGAAATTGGTGTAATTAAGGATTTAATTGATTTTGCTATAAAACATGAAAAATTAAATAATATTATTTTTAATGTAATATTAGTAGATAATGAAACTATTCATGAAATAAATAAAACTTATCGTAATATTGATGCACCAACAGATGTAATTTCATTTGCCTTAGAAGATAATAAGGATTTTCCTATTAATGATTATCGTATTCTAGGTGATATTTATATATCAATTGATAAGGTGGAAGAACAAAGTAAATTATATGAACATAGCTTTTTAAGGGAGTTAGCCTTTCTAACCATTCATGGTTTTCTACACTTATTAGGTTATGATCATATGAATATTGACGATGAGAAAGTAATGTTTAGTAAACAGGAGTTGATTTTAAATGAATATGGAATACAAAAGAACTCATAAGAAATTTACACTGGAAAGATATAAAAATAGTTTAAATAACTCAGTAGCAGGAATAAAGTATGCACTTAGATATGAGCAAAATATGGTTGTTATTTTTTGGGCAGGAATAATTAGTGTTATTGCTGGGCTATTATTAGAAATATCTTTGTCAGAATGGATTGCAATTGTAATTATGATAGGATTAGTGGCAGCTACTGAATTAATTAATACTGCTATTGAAGCGGTTGTTGATTTAACAACTACTAAGCAACATCCTTTTGCTAAGATAGCTAAAGATTCTTCTTCAGCTGCAGTATTGGTATTTACTATTGTTGCCTTTATTACTGGTTTAATTATCTTTATCCCGAAAATATTAGAACTTATTTAAGGAGGAACTATGAAAGAAAAATTACAAAAATTACTACAAAATTCATATAGCCCATATTCTAATTTTAAAGTAGCATGTATTGCTGTTATGAAAGATGGAATAGAATTCCCAGGTGTTAATGTAGAAAATGCTGCTTATGGTTCAACACTTTGTGCTGAAAGAAGTGCAATGGTTAGTGCAATTAGTAATGGTTATAAAAAAGGGGACTTTGATAGACTATACGTTGCATCATCAAGTGGTGAAGAAACAACTCCTTGTTTTGCTTGCCGTCAATTATTTGTAGAACTTTTGGATAAGCAAACCAAAATTATCTGTGTTTACGGTAATGAAGAAAGTGAATATACAGTTGAAGAATTGTGTCCTCATAGTTTTAGTTCTGAGGATTTGAAATGAAGTCAGGATTTGTAGGTTTAGTAGGTAGACCTAATGTTGGTAAAAGTACTCTATTAAATAATATTATTGGTAAAAAGGTAGCCATTACTTCTGATAAACCACAAACAACTCGTAATTTAATTCAAGGTATATATAACGATGAGGATACGCAAATTGTTTTTGTGGATACTCCAGGAATTCATAAACCAAATCATAAATTAGGAAAATATTTAAATAAGCAGGCATATTATTCAATAAATGACGTTGACGTTATTGTAATGATGGTTGATGGTAGTGAACCATTAGGTCCAGGCGATAAATATGTTATTGAAAAATTAAAAGAAGTTGATAAACCAGTTATATTAGTTATTAATAAGATAGATAAATTAAATCGTGAAAAAATAATGTTTAAAATAAATATGTATAAAGATTTATATAATTTTGCCGAAATAGTTCCTGTCTCAGCGTTAAAAAAAGACAATGTCAAAACATTAGTAACGGTTTTAAAAAAGTACTTAAATCAAACAGTGAAATATTATGAAGATAATCAAATTACTAATAAACCATTAGAATTTGTTATGTCAGAAATAGTTAGAGAAAAAGTTTTTAGATTAACGGATGAAGAAGTTCCTCATTCTGTTACTTGTATAACTGAAAATGTTGAAAAAAATAAAAACAGCTATAGTATTAACATTATGATAATTGTGGATCGCGATGCACTTAAGAAAATTATTATTGGTGCTGGAGGTCAAAAAATTAAACAAATTGGTATTGAAGCGCGAAAGGATTTAGAAGAATTATTGGATGCCAAAGTATATCTAGAACTATTTGTCAAAGTAATTAGAAAATGGCGTGATAAAGAAAAGTATTTGTCAGAATTTGGTTATAAGGAAACTGAATAATTTTAAAAAAATGAAACCACTATAAATTAGAAAGGTGGTTTTTATGAAAAAAAATTTATTATGGGACTTATTTGTTAATACAGGAAAGGTAGAATATTATTTAAAGTATAAAGAATTAGGAAAGAGGAAGTAAATGAGAGAAGTAGTACCAGGTAAGAAATACCGTCATTTCAAGGGAAAAGATTATACTGTTTTGATGATTGCCTATGATTGTGAAGAACCTGAAAGAAAACTAGTTGTTTATCAAGCTGAATACGATGATCATAAAGTATGGGTAGGAGATTATAATGTTTTTGCATCCCCAGTTGATAGGGAAAAATATCCTGATGCTCTACAAGAATATCGTTTTGAAGAAATAGACTAGAGGATATTATGATTGAGAAAGTAGAAGGTATAGTTATAAGTGAACGTGATTATGGCGAAACAAGCAAAATAATCAATGTTATGACTAAGGAATATGGCATTATTGGAATGATGGCTAAAGGTTCTAAAACGATGAAAAGTTCATTAAGAAGTGTAACTGGTAAATTAACTTATGGCTATTTTCATATTTATTATAAACAAGATAAATTATCAATGTTATCTTGTGTGGATATAATAAACAATTTTAAAAATATTAAAACTGATATCGAAAAAATAAGTTATGCTAGTTTTTTGTTGGAATTATCTGAACAGGTTATTAGACAAAATAGTAGTGCTAGTATATATGAACTATTAATTAATGGATTGCTGAAATTAAATGAGGGTTTTGATCCATTAGTTATAACAAATATTATTGAACTCCAATATTTAGAGTTTTTAGGAGTAATGCCAATTATTGATAGATGCAGTGTTTGTGGTAATACTAATTCAATTGCCACTTTATCTGCTCATCGTGGTGGCTATATTTGTAATAGTTGTTTAAAAAATGATAAAATAGTTAGCGATAAAACTATTAAATTAATAAGAATGTTCTGTTATGTTGATATTGCTAAGATAAGTAAACTTGATATTAGTGATGTTGCTAAATTAGAGATAAATCAATTTTTAAATGATTATTACGATGAATATACTGGTTTATATTTAAAAACGAAAACATTTATAAATAACATAAAAAAAATTAGTTAGGAGTAGTATATGATAGACTATATTTATTTAGTTATTCCCTTTACAAGTGTTGCTGTAGCACAAATTATTAAATTCACAATTGAATCAGTTCAAGAAAAAAAATTAAAATGGTTAAGATTATTAAATGGTAATGGAGGTATGCCTAGTACTCATACTTCATTTTGTTTTTCATTAACAGCTTATATAGGAATGATGTATGGAATAAATAATCCATTATTTGCAATGGGATTAGTTTTTTCTTTAATTGTTTCATATGATGCAATGGGAATGAGAAGAGAAAGTGAAAAACAAGCTGTTGCAATCAATAAAATAGTTGATGAATTAGATGATGATATTCCTAAGATAAAAATGAAGAAATTAAAGGAACAAATTGGACATGAACCACTAGAAGTATTTATGGGAATGATATTGGGAACATTCATGGCATTAGTGTTTTATTATTTAGTGTTTCCTAAATAAAATAAATATGCTATAATAAACTTCACCTAGGAGGTTATATGATGAGAAGAGTAAATTTAAAAATCTATGCTGAAGTAATGGAATGCAGTGAAGATATGACTATTAGTACACATCTAATGGGAGTTTCAACAGATGATCCAAACCAATTTCCTTATAAACCAGGGATGATATCTTTAAAATATCATTGTATAGCGGAAATATTTTATATTGATAAAATGTTAAGAAGTGTTATGAACCAAAACCCACAAACATATTATTTTGGTAGCTTTACTTCAATTGATGAATTAGTAGCCCAAAATGAAGATGGAAAATATACTGATTTATTAATAGAAATTAGTTCGCATGAAGGAGTAACAGGAATAGTTACTAATCCAGAAGGATTTAAATCAATGGTTCAGGGAAATGACATGGTTATTGAACCAAAAATAGAAAAGGGTAAAGTAAAGTCAAAAAAGTGATCTATTGACAAATATAAAATAGTTGTTATAATGTAAGTATCAAGTGATGATGGAATTGGAAAGCCGGAGCTATATAGAAAGAAGAGATTCTACAAAGAATAAGTAGGGTGGAACCGCGAAGAAATTCGTCCCTACAACTGTTTGTGGAGTCTTTTATTTTAGGTGAATTATGAAGAAGATTGGTATATGTTTTCCGGAAAAAGATTTTCTTTCGATGGATTTTGAGAAATTTAAAAATTACATATTACTTTTTAAGGAAAATGGATTATATAGTTTTGATATATATACATCATTAATAATAAGTGGATACGATAAAATAAATGAATTGTTAATATTTCTAAATAATAATGATATCAAGATAACATTTCATTATGCAGAATCAAAATGTATTGATGAGAAAAATATATTAAAAAGTTGTATTGAAGATTTAATAAGTGTTAGAAATAAACTTGATGCATGTCACATAAATTACCATACAACGATAGTATTTCATGCTCAAAATTATGCTCATGAATATCAAAAATATGAACATTTGCAAAGTCAAATACTATTTTTTAAAGAATTATGTAAGAAAACAAAAGAACTTAATTTTGATATTTTAGTAGAAACTTTATCTAATAATCATCCTATAGGTAATCATATTGGGGATGATTATATCGAAATAGAAAATTTGATTGATGAAGTTAATCAAGATAACTTTGGAATTTGTTGGGATATTGGGCATACAAGACTTAATTCTTTAGAAGAATATAGCAATATATATTTACCAATGAATATTATGAATAAAGTTAAGCATACGCATATCCATAGTTTTTCATTAGATGATGGAATTCATGAAGTGCTAGATCATCTACCATTACTAAATGATGTATATAAGAATAAAGAGTTAAAGTATTTACAAGATTTTGGATATGATGGAGTTTATTCGATTGAAACTGATACAAATAATTTAAGTGAAAATATAAATATATATCTAGATAGTATTAAATTGTTAAATAATATGTTAGATAATATTTAATATAAAAATAAAAAATGGAGGTAATAATATGGAAAAAATGACAATGGAAAAGTTAGTTAATTTATGTAAACAATATGGTTTTATCTTTCAAGGTAGTGAAATTTATGATGGTTTGGCAAACACATGGGATTATGGACCAGTTGGATCAAGACTTAAGAATAATGTTAAGGATGCATGGCGTAAAAGATTTATTCAAGAACGTCCAAATAGTTATGAAGTAGATGCTGATATTTTAATGCACCCAAGAGTTTGGGAAGCAAGTGGGCATGTTAGTAGTTTTGCAGATCCTCTTATTGATTGTAAGGAATGTAAAACAAGACATCGTGCTGATAATTTAATAGGAGAAGCTGATCCGGATGCTCATCCTGATGCAATGAGTCAAACCGAAATGGTTGAATATATTAAGGAACATAAAATAAAATGTCCTAAATGTGGTAAATCTAATTTTACTGATATTAGACAATTTAATTTAATGTTTCAAACCTTTAGAGGAGTAACAGAAGATAGTAAGAGTATTATTTATTTAAGACCAGAAAATGCTCAAGGTGAATATGTAAACTTTTTAAATGTTCAAAGAAGTATGCGTGCTAAATTACCATTTAGTATTGGCCAAATAGGTAAAGCGTTTAGAAATGAAATTACTCCAGGTAACTTCACTTTTAGAACAATTGAATTTGAACAAATGGAATTTCAAACATTCTGCAAAGAAGGTACTGATACTGAACTTTATAATTACTTCAAAGAATATGGTAAAAGGTTCTATATGGACTTAGGTATAAAGGAAGAAAACTTAAGATATCATGATCATGAAAAATTAGCACATTACGCTAAAGCTGCTTGTGATATTGAATACAAATTTCCTTTTGGTTTTGGTGAAATAAATGGTACTCATAATCGTACTGATTTTGATTTAAAAAGACATCAAGAATATAGTGGGGTTAAACAAGAATATTTAGATCCTGAAACTAATGAAAAATTTATTCCATATGTTATTGAATCAACTTATGGACTTGATCGTAGTGTATTAGCTTTTCTTTTTGAAGCTTATAATGAAGAAACATTACCTAATGGTGAAACTAGAGAGGTATTAAAATTACATCCATTTCTTGCACCATATAAGGTAGCAGTTTTACCATTAATTAAGAAAAATCATAGTGAAAAAGCTTATGAATTATATCAAAAACTATCTAAAATTTTTATGACTAGTTATGATGAAGCAGGTAATATTGGTAAACGTTATCGTAGACAAGATGTAATTGGAACACCATTTTGTATTACTGTTGATGAAGAAACATTAAACAATAATACAGTAACGGTCAGAGATCGTGATACAATGGAACAAATTACTATAAATATTGATGAAATTGTTAATTATATTAACGAAAAGATAAAATTTTAATATTTTATCTTTTTTGCAAGAATATCGCCAAAATATTGAATTGATAATTACCATATACCAAAATATGGTAAAATAAATCAAAATATAATTGAAATCAAAAAAACAAAATGATATAATTTAATTAAATGATAGGAGAGTATATTTTGAGAAGTAAAGGTTTTACATTAATTGAGTTATTAGCAGTAATAGTTATTTTAGCGATAATTGCATTAATAGCAACACCAATAATAATAGGATTAATAGACAATACAAGAAAAGAGTCGTTTAAGGATTCTGCTTATGGAATAGTAAAAGCGGGGGAAATATCATATTCTAAAGATTTACTAGATGGAATCAATGGGGAAGTAACATTTACATATACTGATGGAGTAGAGTCATC
>JBLNAG010000001.1:0-295176 GCA_050259235.1 Ignavibacteriales bacterium | reverse complement strand
TAACTAATGATGATAGTGAAATAAGATATGTCTACGATGAAGTAGGTAATATTACTCAAATATACAGAGATGAAGTATTAGAAAATGAATATGAATATGATAGTCTAAATCAATTATCATTAGAAAAAACATATTCATTAAATCAAAAAGTAGAATATACCTATGATAATGGTGGAAATATACTAACAAAAGTATATAAATATTTAGATACAGATGCTATAATAAATACATACACCTATAGTTATGATACTAATTGGAAAGACCAATTAATAAACTATAATGGTAATGCTATTACTTATGATGAAATAGGTAATCCATTAACATATGGTAACAATATTACCTATAGTTGGATAAATGGTAGAGAACTAGAGACATATACCGATACAAGTAAAAACGTAGAAGTAGAATATGCTTATAACGATGAAGGAATAAGAACATCTAAGATAGTAAATGGAGTAGAACATAAATACTACTTAGAAGGAACTAATATCATATATGAAACTATAGGAGAAAATACATTATATTACTTCTATGATAGTACAGGAAGTATTGAAGGATTTAAGTATAATAATGACTTATACTACTATATAAAAAATGGACAAAATGATATAATAGGAATAATTGATGATGAAGGAAACCAAGTAGTATCATATACATATGACAGTTGGGGGCAAATCATATCAATAACAGATAATCTAGGTACTGAAATAACTGATCCAACTAATATAGGAAACATTAATCCATTTAGATATAGAAGTTACTATTATGACGGTGAGATTGGATTATATTATTTAAATTCAAGATATTATAATCCTGAAATGAGTAGGTTCTTGAATGCGGATGGATATGTGTCAACAGCACAAGGACTAATGGATAGTAATATGTTTGTTTATACGTCAAATAATCCAATAATTAGAAGTGACATGACTGGAAATGTTTGGGATACGGTATTGGATATAGTTGGTGTTTCAATTAGTTTTACAGACTTTATAAAAAAACCAACATGGGGGACATTTGGATTGTTGGCAGCAGATGCTGGATTAGCAATATTACCATTTGTACCAAGCATTAGTGGAGTTAAAGCAGGAGTTAAAATTGTAAATAAAGTCGATAATGTAGTAGATACAGCCAAAACAGGTTGGAAGGTTGGAGACAATATAACAAACTTCACAAGAGCTGGTAATGCCCCTGCATGGAATACAGTAAAAAGTAGATATTGGAAAAATGAAGCCTTTTATAATCCAAATATATATAATCCAGATAATTTATCTAGAATGAGAAAAGGGAATGCTCCATTAGCAACTTACAAACTAAATGGAAGGATGTATCCGATGGAACTACATCATATTAATGGTCGTAATATAACTAATCCACATAATCTAAATAATCTTCAACCATTAACGCCATGGGATCATTCAACAATAGACCCATATAGGCATTGGAACCCATAATTAAAGGAGAGATAAAAATGATATATTTTTCTGAATTATTTAGTCAAACAAAAGATGATTATATAATTTATCAAGGCAAAAAAGTATATTCTATCGATAGGTATAAATTAAATGGAAATCATAAAGTAAAATTTGCATTTGTTTCAAATAAATCACCTCATGAACAATGTATAGTATTATCTTTATATGGTGTTAATTGTGATATATATCTTGATGGCAAAAAGTATAAGCAACCAAAAAATAAATTTCCAACATTAGATTTGTTTGAAAAATATTATGGTAAGGAAATAATTTTAGAAATTAATTTAATTGATGGTGAAATTGGGTTATGTAATGGTGCAATAAGAAAAATAGGTGAAAACGAAATTGTTACATATTGTTCGTATGGTTGTGCTATGCAAATCGAAGAAATCTCATCAACAAAGAAAAGGTATTATTGTAATGATTATGAAAATGATGATGATTTTGATGATTTAGTGTTTGAAATGGAGATAATAGATTAAGTGCCATCGGCACTTTTTCTTTTTATGTAACATAAGTTCTTACTCCCAACTACTTTTCCTACCACCATCTACCTACCATCTACCAACCAACTTAGTAATAATCCTAAACATTAAGTTAACCCTTAATGTTTTTATATGTGCAGATTTTCAAAATCCACTAAAAATTGTATAAAAAGATAATTATTGATGCTATAATAAATATATAGTAATTACTACATGGAGTTGATAAAGTGAATGAAATATTTAACGAAATAATTAATGAAGCTAGTAAAGGAAGTATTATAATCGATGGAGATTCTTTTCCTATAGGATTCAATACTATAATATATGAAGAAAGTAAAAGAGCATTTGATAATGTAGTTGATAATAGCTTTCCTGTTTTAGTTATAAAAAATATGAATTTATTTATAATTAAATTAAAAGAATATATTCATAATTATCTTTTAAAAGAAAGAAAATTTCCATCATTCTCTAAAGATGTAGAAAAGAATAGAATAAAACTATTAATTACTTATTTATTTGCTAATGCTACTACAGAAGACTTTATAAATCCTATAAGATTAATAGATAGAAATATTGCTTTTTTAAATGATGAAACATTTGAATATTTAAGTGATGGTATTAATATAAAACTAAATGGTAGTTTTAATAATAGTTCATTAGAAATAAAAAAGATTGAACAAAGTCCTTTTATGGAAACATCTAAAAGAATAGATTTTTCTATAGTAAATGGAAGTAATAAATTTATTCTTCCTTCTATAACTTATGGAATAGAAACTAATTCAAATAATGAAAAAGAATGTTATATTTATACATTATTACATCCTAAGACCAAACAAGAAGAAACAGAAGAACAAGTAAGATATGCTAAAAAGGTTTCAAGAGAATTATATAAATTAAATGCTGGGGTATATGAATCGGAAAGTGAAGAGTATAAACAATATAAGAATGGTGAAAGTGATTATTATCCTGAGAATATCTCAGATATATCACCATCTGCCTTATTATCTTTAACAATATTCTTAAGTTTACTATCAAAAGAAAATATAACTAATATAAGGGCAGTTCCTTATTTACCAGTTAGATTCTTATCAAGAGAAATATTTGCTAAAAATATTGAAGATAAAGAAAGAGCTATGACATTATTTGAAAGAAATATTGAATTACAAAAAAATATTACTGATAAGTTTATAAGAACATTTAAAAGAGCTAACTTTCATTTACATGGATTAAATATTAATGCATTTCCTTATGAAATTAGTGAATATATGGAAATGAAGTTAGATAATATTAATGATATAGAAAACGATATATTAAATGATGTCTTTAATTCAACTCTTAATCAATTACCAAGTAATAGAAAAATAAAATAAAAATATGTAAATACTTAAAACCTGTTGTAAAAATAAATTTTTAGGTTTATAATGAGTGTAGTAATAATATTGCAGTGGGGTGGTTGTATGTTGTTATCTTGTTTTAAAATTGATATGATAATTGCGCCTATTAATAAACTAGTTCTTTTTGGAAACTAGTTTTTTTGACGAAAAAATTACAAGTAATATACTTGTTAATATATAAAGACTTAGTAAAGGAAGGAAGATATTATGGATGCAACTATATTAAAAAATTTAAAAGGTCAATCAATTACCATGTTTTTGAAAAATACTAATTGTTCTTTACCATCTAGTTTAGATGAAAATCAAAAAATCAAACTGTGCTCTACAAATAAGTTTGGTGATACAATTGAATATTTATCACAAAAATATATTAATACAAAATATCCAACGGTATTAGCACAAGTGAGTGGTTTTTATGAAACAGCTTCTTTAGTAGGAAAAATGATAAGTACTCGTAATAAAAAAACAAAACCATTTTTATTGTTTTTTGACAGAAATCCAAACAGTATTCAAAATGCTATATTTAACTCTCTTTTAATTAATATTAGTGATAATAATAGAGAATTTTTAACTTTATTATTTGGTTTAAAAAAGGTAGATATAGTAAAAGCGTTTACACCAAAAAAATATCAAACATATATTAATGATGCCTATAAAGAACAAATCATTGATTCCTCTTTATCAACTGAAGAAAAAGATCAAATAATAGAAGGAAAATATTTAAGTGAAGAAATAATTAAAACCATTCTTGAAGAAAAATTTTCATTTAATAAATTATTTGATTACATTAAAGAACTACCAAAATATAATGCTGAATCACATTATAATCAATTACTTACAAAAGCTAATCAAAAACTTAGTAAAGAGATGTTAGAATTATTTAAACAAATAGCACATAATATTTGTAATCATTTAGAATTGGCAGATAACTATCAAAATATGATAAAAGACTTATCTGAAAGTATTAAAGTGAATGGAAAAAATCATATTCTTAATAATAATGAGACATTTTCCGGTTATAAGTCGATGTTATTAAAAAGTGGTTCAGGAAATGTTAAATTTTTACCAGGAATTGATATAAATACTCCTGAAGGTTTAAAAGAATTAGAAAAGATTTTAAAATCTTATAATATTATTTCTGATCAGGAAGACCCAAAAGATTTTTCAGTTGATATTGCTATTGTTCCTAAAATTAGAATGTTAAAAAATGCATATCCTTTTATTAAAAAAACGGTTCAAGATTATGTAATGTCTAGTGATAATACATGGGGAACTAATTCGACTGCTACTTTAAATGTTTATGATTATAAAAGTATTGGTGCAGAATTTATAGAAGAAGAAAGAAATAACAGGAAAAAATTAACTCACCTTAAAAAAATTAATTCGGTAAAAGGATTTCCTCTCATTTCTTTTATAGCAGGTGCTAATTTTGGAAATATATATCACAGTGAAGTTGATACTCAAAATATGATCGATATGGCTATTGCTGATGGTGTTGATACAATATATATTCAAGGATTGTTTTACTCAACTTACTATCATAATCAGACATCTAGGCGTATGCTTATTGATCCTGAGTATGAAACCCTTGACTCTAGGTTAAAAGCAGCTAAAAAAATAATTCAAAAACTTAATAAAGCTAGCATTAAGGTAGTATATCAAATGGGAGATGAAGAAAAACATTTATATGAAGATATGTTTAAAATATATACTCGTGAACAGGGAGTTAAAGGTGATAATTTTTTAGAAAGAAAAGATTTAAGAACCCGTTATGACTGGGTAAGGCCTATAATAATTCAGCAACTAATACCATATTTAATTCGTTCAGGAGAAGATGTTACAAATTTCTACACTGATGAAGCAGAAGAAACAAGAATATCAGAATTATGTCATGCATTAAAACTATACTATGAAGGTCATCCGTTAGGTGATTTATCAAAATACATTAATCCTAAATATTTGGAAGATACTGATATGTTTAAAGTAGTTTATTCAACTATAGATAACTATGATTTAGAAGATCCATCTCTTTCAATTGAATTAATAAGCAACCCTAATTACTCACATCTTACTCAGTATGCTAAACCTGATACAGGAGTAAAAAAACATAGTCGTTTACTTCAAACAGGTACTATTGGTGATCAATCTTTAGAAAGAATACCACAAATTTTAGTTGATGGAAGACAAGGACATATGGCAATTGCTTATCAAGGTGGACAAACAATCATAAATGTTCCTCAAATGATAAGAGATGCTTGGTATAAGAACCCGGATTTACTCTTAGGCATTAAAGATAAAATTGCTCAAGATCCTACTCATAAACGTATTACACAACCTAGTACCAAACCAAACTCTCCAGGAGGATGGACAATTACTGGTGATGCAAGGGAAATAATGAGTATAATACCTTACTATAAACGTGTTCGTGAAGTATTAGAATATGTTCAAAAGACTGGTAAAGCTCTTCCAGAGTTAAATGTATTGCATATGAATGATATTCAATTAGGTTCTCCTACGGAAAGAATTGAATATTTTGTGAAGATGCTTGATGTTGCTTTTTATAAATATAATATTAAAGGTATCTGGGGTAATGGAGATTTTCAACAAGGATGGAATTACCCTAAATTTGCTAATGAATCTCGTCACTTAGGTTCAATGTCTGTTAGTCAACAAATGATTGATTTTGTTGAATTGCAAAGACCATTTTTACAGGAAGGATTCGGTGTAGTCAAAGCAGAAACTTTTGAAACTAAGGATTCGAAAAAAAGAATAAAGATTAATTCAATAAATTCCAATGCAATATTATCGCACTTAGCAAATAATTATATTATTGAAACTCAAAAAGGACTTTATGGCAATGTACATATGATAAGTAAAAATATTGATTACAAAAAGGTCAACTTAAAATTACCACCAGAACTTAAAGAATACGAAAAGGATATAAGAGAAAAACTTTGCTCAATAAATCGTTTATGGTTCTATCACATGGTAGAAGGTAATCATGAATATAATACTGATTGGAATAATAAAGGTTATAAACTGATTGAACATTTAAAACAAGAATTAGATAATTATAAAACATTCACTGGTAGTGATCTTGAAGTAGTATTAACTGAATATTTTGTTAATAAAGAAGGTGATTTTGTTAATGCACCTTATGGATTTAAAACAATTAATGGTTACAATATCGTTTATGGACATGCCTTTAAATCACCAGGAAAAGGTAGTGGTAATTCACCAATAATGGCAATGGCTAATTATTTTGAACAGATGGGTGATCAAACTAATGGCATTCATCGTGCTTTTGAAGGACACTATCATACTTTTGAAACGGCTGTAATTAATAATATGATGCTTAGTATTACAGGTGGTTCTGCGGGACAAAGTGGTTATGAACAAAATCTTGGATACCATAGTAGACCTCTATATGTAGTAGATCGTTATTTAGCGGATGGTCGTATAGTCACAGATACAATTGGTACAGAATTTTTAAAATCTTGGAAAATTAAAAATCCTTACATTGCAGAAAAAGGATTAGAAAATTTTATTCAAGAATGTCTAACCGAAAAAGCATCTATTTATGGACCAGATGAACCAAAAGATATTCAAAAAATATATACTAGAAAGCTTGTACCGTCTAAACCGAATAATAGAATTGGACCTAAAATTTAAATTAGAAGGAGAATCAGCAATGAATGAAGAAATAAAAATCAAAATAATGAATGCTTTAATTGAAGAGCATAATCCTATGGAAGCAATTGATATTTCAAGGAAAACTAATCTTGATTTAAGAGCAGTATGTGAAGCCTTAATAGAACTTGAAAAAGAATTAAGAGTTAGACTTACTAAAAAAGGTAAATATGCTTGTAGCGATTATATTTTTGGTAAATTAAGTGTTATTAATAGTGGAGCAGGCTTTGTTATTTCTTATGGTAATAAAGATGTTTATATTAAAAAAGGTAATTTAAAGAATGCCATTGATGGCGATAATGTCGTTATTGAAATTATCGATGAAGCTAAAAATGAAGGAAAAATTATCAAGATTTTATCTCATGATAAAGATTATGAAGTAGGACAAGTTGTTACTATTGATAATGAACAATATATAAAATTAGATGATGTTAAAAAAAGAAATATTTTATTAGCTTTAAAAGATAAAAATTTATCTTTAGTAGATGGACATAAAGTTACAGTCAAAATAGGTAGCTTAATAAAAGAAAATGTCTATAGTGGATATGTTATTAAAGTATTTGGACATGTTAATGATCCTGGAATTGATATAGTTAGTAAAGCAATGGTATTTAATATTGATATTGAATTTCCTGATGATGTAATGGAAGAAGTTAATAATATACCAAATACTGTTTTAGATAATGAACTTATTGATAGAAGAGATTTAAGAGATAAAACTATTTTCACTATTGATGGTGATGATGCAAAAGACTTAGATGACGCTGTTTCAATTGAAATATTACCTAATGGTAACTATTTATTAGGAGTTCATATTGCTGATGTTAATCATTATGTTAAAAAGGGTAGTCATCTTGATAAAGAAGCATATAAAAGGGGAACTAGTTGTTATTTAGCAGATCGTGTAATTCCAATGATTCCTCATAAACTATCTAATGGAATATGTTCATTAAATGGTAATGTTGATAGACTTACTAAAACTTGTATGATGGAAATTGATAAAAAAGGTAATTTAATAAACTATGATATTTTTAATTCAGTTATTAATTCCAAGAAAAGAATGACTTATAAAAAAGTAAATGATGTTTTAGGATGTTTTAATACTGATGAAACATATGAACCATTTAAAAATGATTTAATAATGATGAAACAATTATCTGATATTTTAAGAAGAAAACGTGAAAATAATGGTAGTATTGATTTTGATACTACAGAAATGAAGATAATAGTTAACGAATGTGGTAGGGCAATCGATATATTAAACAAAACGAGAATAGAGTCTGAAAAGATAATTGAAGACTTTATGATAGAAGCCAATGTCACGGTCGCTACTCATGTTAGTTATATGGATTTACCTTTTGTTTATCGAGTACATGGTGAACCAAATGAAGATAAACTAAAAGAATTTATTAAGTTTGTTAGATTAGTGAGTGATAAAGTAGTTAAACTACCAAAGAATATGCATCCTAAAGCTATAAGACAAATAGTTGAATCATTAAAAGATGATCCTGAATATGGAATTTATTCTAATTTATTATTGAGATGTATGCAAAAAGCAGTCTATGATGTTAATAATATAGGACACTTTGGATTATCATTAGATAATTATACACACTTTACTTCACCAATTAGAAGATACCCTGATTTATTAGTTCATAGGGCACTAGATCAATATCAAGATCAAAAATATATAAACAATGAAAATAAATTAAAGAGTCAATTAGAATATTTAACCGAAGCTTCAAAACATTCTTCTCTCAAAGAACAAAATGCAGATAAATGTGAAAGAGAAGTTAATAAGATGAAAGCTGCGGAATATATGGAAGATCATATTGGTGAAACATTTACTGGGAAAGCAACTTCCGTAATGGAAATGGGTATTTATGTGGATATTTATAATGGTGCAGAAGGATTAATAAAACTTATTAATTTAGATAAAGGAACATATGATCCAGAAACATTTACTATTTATACAGCTGATGGTATTCAATATCGTATTGGAGACCAATTAGAAGTAATAGTTGATAGTTCAGTAAAAGAATTAGGTCAAATTAATTTATCATTAGTAAGAAAACTTGAAAAAGTTAAAACACTACAAAAAAACTCTCAATAAGAGAGTTTTTTACATTATTTATTTTTCTATGTCGTTGCAATTATAACTTTTAAGTGTTAATATATATTTAGTATAATTATAGTATGATGATATATTAATTTTATTGAAGAGGTGCATATATTTGTATGAAAAATATGAACGATAAACAAAAAGAATTATTATTCAAAATCTTACTTGTATTTGGATTCGTATTTCTGATATTAACCGGTATATTTGGTAGTTATTCTAACAACTATGAACACGGAACAGCGGAGTACAGACTTTATACAACTTTGGGATTAGTTTCAATTGGAATCGCAACAGTAATTGGTGGTGTAATTTTTTTGTCTAATAGGAAAAGTAAAGTTATCACATAAAAAAATATTGTCAAGAAAGTTAGTATTAAATATAAAGAATAAGGAATTGTTGTTGAAAACGGTTATTGTTATAGGAACAATTCTAATGATATTTACCATGGTTTTTGCAGGTTTATCTGAGTACACCGTAAAAGATTTAGAAAAACAAAAAATTTATACTAATTTTATGTTGTTATTTGGAGGTATGCTTACTATAGATTGTATATTTATGTATTCCTTAATGGGTAATGTGAAAATAACATACAAAAAAATTGCGTCAAAAAAACTAATGTTAAATACTAGAAGTTATGATGAATTTGAAAGTAAATTTTTAGAAGAATTATATAATAAAAAATATTTGAAATATAAAGAAATACCAAATAAATTAAATTGTGATATAAAATATTTAATTAATAAAACTATAAGTATTAATAATGTAATTCTTATAGTTAGAACAAAAGAATTTAGTAATGATGCATATAAAAAATATTTTGAATATTGTTTAAACTATATTGCTGAAAAAGAAGAATATATATTGAAAAAAAACACAAATTTAATACACATAATATGTGTTGATAAAGTAAATGACAATTTAAGAAAAATAACAGAAAGTAATGTGGAGCAAGGATATGGTAGGTTTAACTTACCAGTAGGGATATCATTTGATAATAGAACAGTTTATATTGCGACTCAAAAAGGTGGGTTCTTTATATCAAACTATAACAAATTAGTAAGAATGTTTAGAGAATATATAAAAAATCAAATATCGAATGAAATAAAATAAAGTGTTAGGAAATCAAAAGTAATTTTGATTTCTTTTTTTAAATAATAATTAAATACAAAATGACATTATTATTTGTTTCTACATTTCCTATTGCCTTCTAATTAACATCTCAAAACTAATTTAGTAATAATCATAAGGTAATATTAATTCAAAAAAACCATAAACATTTGTCTATGGTTCTCATTACTAATTATTACTTACATTCAAATCCATTAGCAGTTAATATACTTTTTAGATCTTCTAAATTGTTTGATACATGTAAGTTAATTAATTCTTTTTCATCTAGCTTAGTTACATTTATTTTAGTTGTTGTTTCATAAAGTAAATTGTCATTGTTTTTTGATACACTAACATGGTTAGTATCTTTTATACTTTCAACAGACTCATCTAAGTATTCTTTAAAGACATTTAATGATTGCTTATTATTAAATACATGCTTAGTTGTTTGAACTACTTTTTTAACTACATTTTTTTGATAATATATTTCGATAGTATCATTAGTAGTTCGATAATCATCTTTCGCTTTTGAAGTACAAGACAACTTATCATTTTTAAATAGGGACATTCCCCCTAAGACAATTAGAATTATTACGACTATTCCTAAAATAATATACCAAACCGTTTTTTTATTCTTTTTCATATTATCACCATATTAATTATACCAAAAAAAATTAAAATAGTACATATAATATATTAATAAATAAGTATATTTCCTAGACTTACCACTTTTTTTTTGATAAAATGATGGTGGTGATATTATGCTTTATACTTCAATTGATAATAAGAAAATAAAAGAAATAAAGAAGTTGCAAACAAAAAAGTTTCGTGATGAACAAAATTTATTTTTTATTGAAAGTGAACATTTAGTATTAGAAGCATATAAAACGGGTTATTTAAAAGAGTTAATATTAGAAGAAAATACTAATTTTTCACTTGATATAGAAACGATGTATGTTAGTAGTAATGTTAAAAAATATTTAAGTGAATTAGAAAGTCCCTCTAGTGTGATGGGGTTATGTGAAAAGAAAAGTAGTGATGTAATTAGTAATCATATTTTAATAATTGATGGTGTTCAAGATCCTGGTAATCTAGGAACAATTATTAGAAGTGCTGTTGCGTTTAATATTGATACTATTATCTTAAGTAATGATACAGTGGATTTATATAATTCTAAAGTTATTAGAGCTAGTCAAGGAATGTTATTTCATACAAATATTGTTAGTAGAGATTTGTTAACTGAAATACCTAAATTAAAAGGTTTAGGGTATGAAATATTAGGTACTAGAGTAGATGGCGGTACTGATATTAAAGAAATGAAATTAAATGATAAATGGGCTATTATAATGGGTAATGAAGGTAATGGAGTTAAAAAAGAAATATTAGATTTGTGTGACAAGTATTTATATATTAAAATGAATAAGAATACTGAGAGTTTAAATGTAGGGGTGGCTACTAGTATAATTTTATATGAATTAGATAAGTAGGTGGAATATGGATTATATTTATATTGGAGAAGTTGTTAATACACATGGCTTAAAGGGTGAAATTAGAATTTTATCTAAATTTAAGTATCGAGAAATAATATTTAAAAAAGGTAGTAAAATATATATAGGTAAGAATAAAGAAGAACAAGTAATTAATTCTTATCGTTTTCATAAAATATATGACATGATTACTTTAAATGGATTAAATAGTATTGAAGACGTTTTAATGTATAAGGGAGATTCTGTATATATTAATCGTAATGATTTTGAATTTTCTGGTTATGTTGATGAAGATATTATTGGATTAGATGTATATGATGGAAGTAATAAAATAGGTAAAATTGATCATATATTAAAGAGTGCTGCTCATGATATTTTAGTAGTAGTAAATAATAAGAAAAAAAGTTATGTTCCTTATGTTAATGAATTTGTTCTTAATGTTGATTTAGAAAATAAAAAAATTGAAATAAAAGTGATAGAAGGTTTAATAAATGAAGATTGATATATTAACATTATTCCCTCACATGTTTGATGGATTTTTAAGTGAATCAATAATAAAAAGAGCTATTCAAAATAAATTAGTTGAAATAAATATTCATGATATTAGAGAGTATTCTACTGATCCTCATAAGAAAGTAGATGACTATGGTTTTGGTGGCGGAGTTGGTATGGTTTTAATGCCTCAACCAATCTTTGATGCTGTTAATGATTTAAGAAAAGAAAATAGCATAGTTATGATGATGACTCCTCAAGGAAAAACATATAAACAAAATGATGCATATACCTTGACAAAAGAAGAACATATAATTATAATATGTGGTCATTACGAGGGGTTTGATGAACGCATTAGAAGTATCGTCGATATTGAATATAGTATTGGAGATTATGTCCTTACTGGAGGGGAACTTCCTAGTATGGTAATAACTGATAGTATTGTTAGATTAATCGATGGAGTAATTGAAGAAGATTCACATCTTAATGATTCATTTAATGATGATTTACTAGATTATCCCGTTTATACTAAACCTCAAAATTATAATGGAATGGAAGTACCTGAAGTTTTATTATCAGGACATCATGAAAATATTCGAAAATGGCGTGATGAACAAAGACTTAAAAGAACTAAAGAACGCCGACCTGATTTATTAAAGAAGGGATGATTATATGGCAAAAGGCTATTCACTTATAAAAGATGATTATAGTAACCAAGTAATATCTTATGAAGTAAAGGACATTAGTGGTTTTAAATTCAAACCCTTAAATAAAGTAAAGTATGATGGCATTACTGTTAATGAAATGATGATTGTAAAACCAGTATTTATTGAAAAAATCTTAAAAAGAAAAATCAAAAGAAAATTGGAAATGTATTTACAATATATCATTAGTATAATAGACGACGAAGAAAGTGGAGACTTATCGGGTTTAAGAAGTGCTCTAAATGATTTATCTCGTTATAAAGATACTGTTAATTATCGCTATCAAGCTTATTTAGATGAGAAATATGTAGCTTTACTTCTTAAAAAAATAGAACTTCTAGAACATGAATTAAAAATGAAAATAATTCATTATAAAGAACCTATTGAAAAAGAAATAGAAAAAAAGGAAGAAATTAATCATCGTAGACGATAAATAGTTGCCATAATAATAAATATATGATAAAATTAATTTCGTGATCCGCTGGGAATATATATTTTTATGATCATAGATTGTATAAGGAGAGTGACATTGTGAATTTAGTTGAAAAAATAACTAAAAGTCAAATCCGTATGGATTTGCCAGAATTTCGCGTTGGAGACACTGTTAGTGTAGACGTTAAGGTTGTTGAAGGAAAACGTGAAAGAATTCAAGCTTTTGAAGGAATTGTTACTGCAATTAAAGGTAGAGGAATTGGAAGAAACTTCATCGTTAGAAAAATATCTAATGGTGTAGGTGTTGAAAGAACTTTCCCAATGAATTCACCAGTAGTTGGTGCAGTAAAAGTTATCAGAAAAGGTAAAGTTAGACGTGCTAAATTAAACTATTTAAGAGATTTAGTTAGCCAAGCAAAAATCAAAGAAAGAAAATAAGGCTAATGCCTTATTTTTTGGTGAAAGATGAAATTATTAAAAGAGATTATACCTTATGTATTAATTGTTGTTATAGTTGTAATAATTAGGACGTATGTAGTTACGCCAGTTAAAGTTCAAGGAGAATCAATGATTCCTACTTTAAAAAATAAAGAAATATTATTACTTAAGAAATATGATAAAAAATATGAAAGATTTGATATCATTGTTTTTAAGACTGATGGTGATAAATTAGTTAAAAGAGTAATTGGGTTACCAGGTGAACATATTAAATATGTTGATAATAAGTTATATGTTAATAATGAACTAGTAAAAGATGCTATTGATGTTGATACTGAAGACTTTGATTTAAAGTATTTAGGAGTTAATAAAATACCTGAAGGTTATTACTTTGTATTAGGTGATAATCGTGGTAATTCAACAGACAGTAGATTAATTGGATTAATAGATGAAAATACCATCTTAGGATCAACTAGTTTTAGTATTTTCCCTTTTAGTACTTTTGGTAAAGTAAAGTGATTTATCACTTTTTTTATTTTATATAATAAAATTGACAGTTATGAATATTTGTTATAAAATATTTGACTCGAGGTGATAATATGGATTCATCATTTAATTCTTTAACAGTCCAAGATAAACTTGATGCTTTTTTAAGTGAATATGGTGATCGATATGAACCAGATCATTTAGAATATATTATTGATAATTTTGAAGAATTCTTATATGAAAGAGGAAGACCTGATATATTAAATCAAATTTATGCAGAACTTGATTTAGTAGAGGATGATAACAATCTTTATAAAGAACACTTAAAAGTTATAAAAAGATTATATGGTTTAGGTATTGATATATTAGAAATTGGTGGAGGATTCTTTCCGATTTTTTCTAAGTACGTTGATGAAGAACAAAGAATATTAAAAGCTGGTACAATAACGGTATATGATTCAAAATTAATTACTAGTCGTGTTGGAAATGTTATACTAAAAAAAGAAGAATATACTAAGAATATTTCACTTAATCAATATAAACTTATAGTAGGAATAATGCCTTGTGAAGCAACTGAATTAATTATAAAAAAAGCTAATGAAGAAAACAAAGACTTTTATGTAGCTCTTTGTGGATGTAGACATTTTCCTCAATATAATTATTGTTACACACCATCTGAACAAGAATGGTTTAATTATGTATATACAATAGCAAAACATTCATTACCAAGTGAAAGAGAATTAGATGTTAACTATTTACCCGAATCATTTGAGTGCCATTATCCAATTATTAGTAGTAAGATAAAAGTTAGATAAATGTAGTTAATCGCTAACTAGAGATAGTTAGCTTTTAATTGTTCATAAGATATAAAGTATATGGTATAATATGAGTGATAAGGAGAATATATGGAAGAAATATTTAAAAGAAGAAGTATTAGAGAATATACAGATGAAGTAATAAGTGATGAAGATATAAAACTAATAATTAAAGCTGGGATGAATGCACCTTCCGCACATAATATGCGTCCAACTTATTATGTAGTAGTTAATGATAAAGATAAATTAAAAGAATTATCTATTATTAATAAGTATGGTAAGATGTTAGAACATGCTAGTCATGCTATTGTTGTATGTGCTAAAGAAGCAACAGATTTCTGGTTTGAAGATGCTTCAGCTTCGACTTTGAATATATTACTTCAAGCAACAAGCCTAAACATCGGTAGTTGTTGGGTAGGATTATATCCAACTGATACTGAAAAGAAAGTTAAAGAATGTTTGAATATTCCTAATGATGTAAGAGCTTTTTCAATTGTTTCATTAGGTTATCCTTTAAAAGAAAGAAATATTAATGATTTTTATGAAGAAGATAGAATTAAACATAATATGTGGAAATAAGAGGTGAAGATATGGTAAATATAAATTGGTATCCAGGCCATATGGCTAAAACAAAAAGATTAATTAGTGAAAATTTAAATTTTGTAGATGTTGTGTATGAAGTAATTGATGCTAGAATACCATACTCATCTAAAATAATTGATTTAGATGAGTATATTAAAGATAAACCAAGAATTATGGTTATGACTAAAATGGATCTTTGTGATATGAAGGAAACTGAAAAGTGGATTAAGTATTATGAAGATAAGGGTTATAAAGTAATTGGTATGGATTTGGAACATAACCCTAATATAAAAAAATTAATCAATATGACAACTGAATTAATGGAAGAAAGAAATGTTATTCGTGAATCTAAAGGAATGATTAGAAGAAAGACTAGAGTTCTAATTGTAGGAATTCCTAATGCAGGTAAGAGTACTTTAATTAATCGCTTAGTAGGTAAGAAGGCTGTGCAAGTAGGAAATAAACCTGGGGTTACTAAGAATTTAGATTGGATTAGAATTAATGATGATTTAGAATTATTAGATACTCCTGGTATTTTATGGCCTAAATTAGAAGAAGAAAAAGTTGCTTTTAATCTTGCTAGTCTAACAGCTATTAAAGAAGAAGTATTACCACTATTTGATGTAGTAGAATATATCTTAAATACATTATATAAATATTATCCAGAAACTTTAAAAGATAGATATGGTATTACAGAAGTAAATGATGACATTGTTGAAACTTTAGATGTTGTTGGTAAAAGAAGAGGATGTTTAATAAAAGGTGGGGAAATTGATTACGAGAAAGTAGTAAGTATTATTATTAATGAAATAAAAGATGGCGTAATAAAGAATATTACTTTTGATCGATTAGAAGATTATGAAAAATAGTAATCGTAACGTATTAACGCTAGCTTATATGGGGGATAGTATTTACGAAGTATATGTTAGAGAATATTTAGTTAATCAAGGGATAGAGAAAGTTAATGAGTTACAGAAATCCGCAGTTAGTTATGTTAGTGCTAGAAGTCAAGCAAAGTATTTAAAAGAAATGATTGATTTAAATATGTTTAATGAAGAAGAATTAAGTATTATCTTAAGAGCTCGTAATCATAAAGGATCAAGTCATCCAAGAAATACCGATATTGTTACTTATAAACATGCTACAGGTTTAGAAGCACTAATAGGTTCTTTATATTTAGATAATAATAAAACTAGAATTGATGAAATAATGAATTACATTTTAAATAAATAAAGGGGAATTATATGTATATATATGGTAAGAATGTTATAAAAGAATATTTAAAAAGCAATAATAAAATATATGGTGTTTATGCCTATAAAGAATTTGATGATAAAGAAATATTAGATGGACTAAAAAATAATAAAATAAAATTTTTAGAAAAATATGAGCTAGATAAAATGATTAAAGGCAATCATCAGGGTATAATATTAGAAGTAGAAGATTTCAAGTATGCTGATATTGAGGATATTATTAGAGAAAATGGTACCATTGTTATGTTAGATCATATTGAAGATCCACATAATTTTGGAGCTATTATTCGTACTTGTGAAGCTGCAGGAATTGATGGAATAATTATTCCTAAGAATCGTAGTGTTGAAGTAAATGAAACTGTTATAAGAACTAGTGTAGGAGCTAGTAATTATATGAAGATAGCACTTGTAACTAATTTAAGTAGTACCATTAAATATCTAAAAGATAAAGGATATTGGTTTATTGGTACTGATATGGATGGTACTAATTATCGTGAACTTGATTATAAAGGTTCTGTTTGTTTAGTTATTGGTAGTGAAGGTAATGGTATTAGTAGAATAGTAAAAGAATCATGTGATTTTATTGCTACTATACCAATGAAAGGAAAAGTAAACAGTTTAAATGCCTCTGTTGCAGCGGGCATTGTTATTTATGAAGCAATAAATAGAAAGTAGGTGGCATATGAATTATCGAGATTTTAATGATAATGAGTTAATAGCATACATTAAAGAAAACAATGAAGAAGCTAATAATATTATCTTTGAAAAATATCGACCACTTATTGTAGGGGCCGCTACTAGGATGTTTAGTTATTGTAAGAATAGTGGCTTAGAATTAAATGATTTAATTCAAGAAGGTATGCTAGGATTAAATCAAGCTTTAAATAGTTTTGATACTGAAAGAGATATAACTTTTTATACATATGCTAAAACATGTGTCGAAAGAAAAATAGTATCCTTGGTAGTATCTTCTAGAAGGTTAAAACATAAGATATTAAATGAATCAATTTCAATTGAAGTATATAATGACAATGATGAAGTTGTTAATTTGGAAAGGCTACTAAGTGATAGTAGTACTAATCCCGAAACAATTATGTTTGATAATGAACAAAATAATGAATTAATTGAAAAAATAAAAAATAATTTAACACCTTTAGAGCAACAAGTATTTGAATTAAAAATAAATAATTTTAACTATACTGAAATTGCAGAAATTTTAGATAAAGATAGTAAATCAATCGATAATGCTCTACAAAGAATAAAAAACAAAATAAAAGATAAGATTATGTTGACAAAATAATAAGTCTATGGTACTATTTCTATAGACACATCAAGTGTTTTTATTTTGAATTTAAAAGTAGGTGAATAAATGAAAAAAATATTAAAGTTTTTCATTGGTGTCAAGAAGGAATTGGCTAAAGTTAGATGGCCAAGTAAAAAAGAAATGATTAAATATTCAGTCGCTACCATCTCATTTATTATAATTTTTGGATTATTCTACGCTTTGACAGATTTTATCTTAGCGGGAATTAAGACGATAATAGGTTAATGCAAAAAGAATGGTATGTGGTCAATACATATTCTGGCCACGAAAATAAAGTAAAAGAAAAATTAGAGATGCGAGCAAATTCTATGGGGATGGAAGATTATATCTTTAGAGTAATCGTTCCTGAACAAACTGAAGTTGAAATCAAAGATGGAACTAAAAAAGAAAAAATCAAAAAGATGTTTCCAGGTTATATCCTAGTTGAAATGGTTATGACTGATGAAGCATGGTTTGTCGTTCGTAATACCCCTGGGGTAACGGGATTTATCGGTTCTTCTGGTAAAGGAGCTAAACCATTTCCGTTAACTACTATGGAAGTTGATAAGATTTTATCAACAATGGGTATTAGTAGATTAGATATTGGTAATGAACTTAAAGTTGATGATATGGTTAAAGTTATTAATGGACCATTTGCATCAATGTTTGGTAGAATTAAAAATATCAATATGGAAAGTCAAACTATTGAAGTAGCACTTGATTTATTCGGTCAAGAAACAATTGTTGAATTAGGTTTAACAGAAATTGAGAAATCATAGTTGATTTAATTTAAAGAAAGTGTTATTATTAAATGGCTATATTTATTTATATAGATACAAGTTGGGAAGCGGATCGCTGTTTGTACCACAATCGAAAAAAATATAGGAGGTGTTTTTCGTGGCAAAGCAAATTACTAAACAAATAAAATTACAAATTCCCGCTGGAAAAGCAACACCAGCTCCACCAGTTGGAACTGTTCTTGGCCCTGCAGGAATTAACTTACAAGAATTTTGTACTAGATACAACGATGCTACTAGAGAAAGAATAGGGGATATTTTACCAGTTGAAATTTCAATCTTTGATGATAGATCTTTCGATTTCGTAATTAAGACTCCACCTACGCCTTTCTTAATCAAAAAGTTTGCAAAAGTTGATAAGGGTTCTAAAAAAGGATCTGGCGAAATAGTTGGATCATTAACCCAAGCACAAGTAAAAGAAATTGCTGAAATTAAATTACCAGATTTAAATTGCTATGATGTTGAAGAAGCTATGAAAATAGTAACTGGCACAGCATTAAATATGGGAATTAAAGTCGAAGACTAACATAGGTAGTACCTATGTGGAAGGATATATCCGCAAGACCACATAAGGAGGAAAGAAAATGAAAAAAGGAAAAAAATACGTTGAAGCAAGTAAATTAGTTGAAAAAAATAAACTATATACTAAAGAAGAAGCAATAAGTCTTGTTAAAAAGACTTCAATCGCTAAGTTTGATGCTTCTGTTGAATTAGCAATTCGTTTAAATTTAGATACTAAACAAGCTGATCAACAATTAAGAGGTGCACTTGTACTTCCAAATGGAACTGGTAAGACTAAGAAAGTATTAGTACTTGCTAAAGGAGAACAAGCTAAAGCTGCTAAAGAAGCAGGTGCTGATTATGTTGGAGATGTTGATTTATTAACAAAAATCGAAAAAGAAAATTGGTTTGATTTTGATATTATTGTTGCAACTCCAGATATGATGCCAGCTCTAGGTAAATTAGGTAAGGTATTAGGACCTAAAGGTTTAATGCCAAATCCTAAGACAGGAACCGTAACAGTGGATACTGCTAAAGCAGTAGCTGATGTTAAAAAGGGTCGTGTTGAATACCGTACTGATAGCTTTGGTAATGTTCACATTATCATTGGTAAAGTATCATTCACTGAAGAACAATTGTTAGAAAACTTAGTTGCCTTTATGTCATTAGTTTTAAAAACTAGACCAAGTAGTGTAAAAGGGGAATATATTAAAAATATTTCAATTAGTTCTACAATGGGTCCAGGAGTTAAAATTAATCAAAATTCTTTTGACAATTAATTACTAACATGTTATAATAACGACAGTTCAAAAAAATTATATATATTTTAGTACCGTAGACAGTAGGAGCTTTTGCTTAATATTTCCTACCGAGGAACTTAATTATTTAAGTCTTTCGGCCCTTACTGCAACGTTTGGGCTTTTTTATACGGTATTACACAAAAGAGGAGGTGTAATATGGCAAATGACAAAGTTTTAGTAAAAAAACAAGAAGTAGTAAATGAAATTGTTAACAAAGTAAAAGAATCTTCATCAGTAGTTTTCTTTGAATATAGTGGTTTAACTGTTCATCAGTTAAGCGAACTAAGAAGAAAATTAAGAAATATTGATTCAGATTTAAAGATTTATAAAAACACTTTGGCTAAAAGAGCATTAGATACCTTGAACTTCGATATGAATGGTGAGTTACAAGGGCCAAAAGCAGTTGTATTTGGAACTGATTCAATTGCGCCAATAAAAGTTCTTGCTGAATATGCTAAGAAATATCCAGCATTAGAATTAAAGATAGGAATTATCGATGGAAAGGTAACAGATCAAGGTATGTTAAATACGTTAGCTGTTCTACCATCAAAAGAAGAATCTCTTACAATGTTTGCATGTGGTTTACTACAACATTTGAAAGAATTCGCAATAGGATTAGACTTGTATAGTCAAAAATTAGAAAAATAAAAATAAGGAGGAAAATATAATGGCAAAAATTACAAAAGAAGATATTATTAGTAGTTTAAAAGAAATGACTATTTTAGAAGTTAAAGAATTAGTAGACTTAATGAAGGAAGAATTAGGAGTAGATCCAAGCGCTGTAGCTGTTGCTGCACCTGCTGCTGCTGCTGCAGTTGATGAAGGACCAAGCACAGTTAATGTTGTATTAGTAAGTGCTGGTGCTAACAAAGTTGCAGTAATTAAACTAGTTCGTGAATTAACTGGATTAGGAATTGCTGATGCTAAAGCTATCGCTGATAACGGCGGAGTAGTTAAAGAAAAAGTTGCTAAAGACGAAGCTAACGAAATCAAAGCTAGATTTGATGAAGTTGAAGCTACAGTTGAACTTAAATAAACATTAAAAATTGTTTTAGGCCTATACTAAGATTTTAGTATGGGCTTTAAGCGTTTATAAAAGGACGAGATAGTATGGATCATTATTTTACCAACAATCCTAATATTAAAAGTAATATTACGGATGTAAAAGTATATATAAATAATCAAGAATTTATCTTCGCTACTGATAATGGAGTATTTTCTAAAAAGGGTCTAGATTTTGGGACCAGAACTTTATTAGAAACTATTCCAGTATTAAATGGTAGAGTGTTAGATTTTGGATGTGGGTATGGACCTATTGGAATTTATATCAAAAAAAATAATGATTGTATTGTTGATATGATTGATATCAATAAAAGAAGTCTTGACCTTGCTAAGAAAAATGCCTTGAAAAATAATGTTGAAGTTAATATTTTTCAAAGTGATATTTATAGTAATATTACTGAAAAATATAATTTTATTATCACTAATCCACCAATTAGAGTTGGTAAAAAAATACTCTATGAAATACTAATGAACGCTAAAAATCATCTTGTTAATAATGGTGAATTATGGTTGGTTATAAATAAGGACCAAGGAGCTAAATCATTAGTAAAAGATCTAAGTGAAATGTATAATGTTGACATTGTTGAAAAAAATAAGGGATTTTATATAATTCGTGCCGTAAGTAATTGACAAATTGTATATTTATTTGCTAAAATTGTAAATTGGCGGCATATACTTTAATTGTTGTTAAAAGGGGTTAAAAATTTAATTTATAGGGGTGGAAAAATTGGCATACAAAATGATTAAATATGTAGATCACCGAGAAAGACGCAGTTATGCGAAAACAGAAAATGCAATTGAACTAGAAAATCTTTTAGAAATCCAAAAGAAATCTTATGATTGGTTTATTACCGAAGGAATTAAAGAAGTATTTGATGATATTTTTCCAGTAGAGAGTTTTACTGGAAATCTTTCGCTAGAATTTGGTAATTACTCTTTTGATGAACCAAGATATTCAATAAAAGGATGTAAAGAAAGATATGCAACATACGCAGCACCAGTAAAGGTAGAAGCTAGACTTTTTAACCAAGAAACTGGTGAAGTAAAAGAACAAGAAATATATTTAGGGGATTTGCCTATTATGACTGAAAGTGGAACTTTCGTTATCAATGGAGCAGAAAGAGTTATTGTTTCGCAATTGGTTAGATCACCAAGTGTTTATTTTACTAAAGAAATCGATAAGAAAAATGGTAGAATTACTGTTTCATCACAAATTATTCCAACTAGAGGAACATGGTTAGAATATGAAATCGATGCAAGAGATGTAATTTATGTACGTATTGATCGTACGAGAAAAGTGCCTATTACTACTTTACTTAGAGCTTTAGGATTATCTAATGATGAAGATATCATTGGATTATTTGGTGAGGATAACTATATCCTTAAAACAATTGAAAAAGATACTAATAAAAATACTGATGAATCATTAATTGATATTCATGCTAAATTAAGACCAGGGGAACCTTCAACTTTAGATAGTGCTAAGAATCAATTAATTTCTAGATTCTTTGATGCTTTCCGCTATGATTTAGCAAAAGTAGGACGATACAAATTTAATAAGAAATTAAATGTTACTGATCGTTTATATAATGCTATTTTAGCTGAAGATATTAAAGTTGGTAAAAAAATAGTATTTGAAAAAGGAACTTTAATAGATCATAAAGTATTAAATGAATTAAAAACTTTATTAGCAGACGGTTATGGTACTATTGAAGTACCTGTTAATGAAGAATTAGATACTTATAATAAAGTACAAATTATTAAAATATATTCTAAAATAAATCCTGATCTTGTTATCAGCGTTATTGGTAATGATCAAACTGTTGATGTTAAGAGATTAACTATATCAGATATCTATGCATCAGTATCATACTATCTAAACCTATTAGAAGGTATTGGTAATTATGATGAAATAGATCATTTATCAAATCGTCGTGTTAGACAAGTAGGAGAATTATTACAAAATCAATTTAGAATTGGTATTAGTCGTATTGAAAGAGTAATTAGAGATAGAATGTCAACTCAAGAATTAGATGAAGTTACACCTAAATCATTAATTAACATTCGTCCTTTAACTGCTGCTATCAAAGAATTCTTTGGCAGTAGCCAATTATCTCAATTCATGGATCAAACTAACCCAGTAGCAGAACTTGCTAATAAGAGAAGATTATCTTCTCTAGGGCCTGGAGGTTTATCTAGAGATAGAGCTGGTATGGACGTACGTGACGTTAATGCATCACACTATGGTAGACTTTGTCCAATTGAATCACCTGAAGGACCAAATATCGGTCTTATCACTGCTTTAGCTAGCTTTGCTAAAGTTAATGATTATGGATTTATTACAACTCCATATCGTAAGGTTGACAATTGCAAATTAACTGATGAAATTATTTATATGACAGCTGATGAAGAATTAGATCATTACATTTCACAAGCTTCTGTTGGTATTAATGATAAAAATGAAATAATTGTTGATAGAGTACCTGTTAGATACCAAGGTGACAATATAATCGTTGATAAAGAAAAAGTAGATTATATTGATGTTTCACCTCAACAAGTAGTTTCAGTTACAACTGCAGCTATTCCATTCTTGGAACACGATGATGGGAAAAGAGCATTGATGGGTGCTAACATGCAACGTCAAGCAATTCCATTATTAAGAGCTGAAGCACCATTAGTAGGAACAGGTATTGAAGCAATATCTGCTCGTGATTCAGGAGCTGTTATTATGGCTAAAGCTGATGGTATTGTTGAATATGTTGATGCTAAAAAGATTATTGTTAAAACTTTAGGTGGTAAAGATACATACTACTTAAATGGTTTTGAAAGAAGTAATGCAGGAACTTGTTATCACCAAGTACCAATTGTTAAGAATGGTGAAAAAGTTACTCGTAATATGATAATTGCTGATGGACCAAGTACTGATCAAGGGGAAATGGCATTAGGTAAAAACGTTGTGGTAGCATTCATGAATCACAATGGTTATAACTATGAAGATGCTATTATTCTAAATGAAAGATTAGTAAGAGATGACGTTTATACTTCAATTCATATTGAAGACTATCAAATTGAATGTCGTGATACTAAGCTAGGACCTGAAGAATTTACTAGAGATATTCCTAATGTTAGTGAAGAAGCTCGTAAAAACTTAGATGAATCAGGTATTGTTAGAATTGGTACTGAAGTAAAAGATGATGATATATTAGTAGGTAAAGTTACTCCAAAAGGAATGGCTGAGCTTACTTCTGAAGAAAAATTATTACATGCAATCTTTGGTGAAAAGACTAGAGAAGTTAGAGATACTTCACTTAGAGTTCCACATGGTGGTGAAGGTATTGTCCACGATATTAAAGTATTTAGTAAAGAAGACAGTGCAGAATTACCTGCTGGAGTATCGAAGATTGTTCGTGTTTATATCGCTCAAAAGAGAAAGATTTCTGTAGGGGATAAGATGGCTGGTCGTCATGGTAATAAAGGGGTTATTTCATTAATCCTACCTAGCGAAGATATGCCATATCTACCAAATGGGGAACCAGTAGATATATTACTTAACCCACTAGGGGTACCTTCTCGTATGAATATTGGACAAATATTAGAAATGCATCTTGGTATGGCAGCTAAATCATTAAATATTCATATTGCTACACCTGTATTCTCAGGTGCTACTAGAAATGAAATTGTCGATGCATTAAAAGAAGCAAATTTAGATGAAGATGGAAAAGCAGAATTATATGATGGACGTACTGGTGAAAAATTTGATCACCGTATAGGTGTTGGGGTAATGTATATGATTAAATTACACCACATGGTTGATGATAAATTACATGCTCGTTCAACTGGTCCATACTCATTAGTTACGCAACAACCTTTAGGTGGTAAAGCACAATTTGGTGGACAAAGATTTGGGGAAATGGAAGTTTGGGCATTATATGCTTATGGTGCTGCTCATGTATTACAAGAAATGATTACAATTAAGTCAGATGACGTTGTTGGTCGTGTCAAGGTATATGAAGCATTAGTTAAAGGAAATCCTATTCCAAAATCAGGTATTCCTGAATCATTTAGAGTATTAATTAAAGAATTCCAAGCATTAGGATTAGATATTACTGTATTAAATGAAGAAGGTAATTATGTAGAATTAAAAGACTTGGAAGAACAAGATAAAGATGGCTTCTTAACAACTGCAGAATTCGAAAAGAGTATTGAAGGTGGATTAATAGAACCTGAAATAGAAACTTTAGATGAACCTGAAGAAGATGAAGAAGATGACTTCAATGAAGAATTTGATGATGAAGATATAGAACCGGATATGTTGGAAGGAGATGAAGAATAATGGATGTTAATAACTTTGAAGGGTTAAAAATTGCCATTGCTTCTCCTGAAAAGATCCGTTCTTGGTCATATGGTGAAGTAAAGAAAGCAGAAACAATTAACTATCGTACTTTAAAACCAGAAAGAGATGGTTTATTCTGTGAAAAGATATTTGGACCTACTAAAGATTTTGAATGTTCTTGTGGAAAATATAAGAGATTAAGATACAAGAATATTGTCTGTGATCGATGTGGGGTTGAAGTAACGAGATCAAAAGTCCGTCGTGAAAGAATGGGACATATTGAACTTGCAACCCCTGTTTCTCACATTTGGTTCTTTAAAGGAATTCCATCTCGTATGGGATTAGTACTTGATATGTCTCCAAGAGATTTGGAAGAAGTATTATACTTCGTTTCATATGTAGTATTAGATCCAGGAGCTGCTCCTTTAGAAAAGAAACAAACAATTAGTGATAAAGAATACCGTGCTTACTATGAAAAATATGGAAATAGTTTTAGAGTAGGTATGGGTGCTGAAGCTATTAAAGAATTATTAATGCAAGTAGATATGCAAAGTGAAGTAGATGTTATCAAAGAAGAAATCGAAAACATTAAAGATTCTTCAAGTCAAAAGAGAATTAGATTAATTAAGAGATTAGATGTATTAAGTGCTTTCCTTGAATCGGGAAATCGTCCAGAATGGATGATTGTTGAAGCACTACCAGTTATCCCACCAGAACTTAGACCAATGATTCAACTAGATGGTGGTAGATTTGCTACATCTGACTTAAATGACTTATATAGAAGAGTAATTAACCGTAATAATCGTTTAAAGAAATTAATCGATTTAGGTGCTCCTTCAATCATTATTCAAAATGAAAAACGTATGCTTCAAGAAGCAGTCGATGCTTTATTTGATAATGGTAGAAGAGGTAGAAATATTACTGGTGCTGGAAATAGACCTTTAAAATCATTAAGTAGTATGCTTAAAGGTAAACAAGGACGTTTCCGTCAAAACTTACTAGGTAAACGTGTTGACTATTCTGGTCGTTCAGTTATCGTTGTAGGACCAACTCTTAAGATGTATGAATGTGGTATACCTAAAGAAATGGCTTTAGAGTTATTTAAACCACATGTTATCAATGGCCTAGTAACTAAAGAAATTGCTTCAAATATTAAAGCAGCTAAAAAGATGATTGAAAACCAAGATGAACGTGTATGGGATATTGTTGAGGAAAAGATTAAAGAACATCCTGTATTATTAAACCGTGCACCAACACTTCACCGTTTAGGTATTCAAGCATTTGAACCTAAATTAATTGAAGGTAGAAGTATTAGACTTCATCCACTTGTTTGTACAGCGTTTAATGCCGACTTCGATGGAGACCAAATGGCAGTACACGTACCAATAGGAGAAGAAGCTCAAGCTGAAGCTAGAATATTAATGCTAGGTGCTAATAACATCCTTAGTCCAAAAGATGGTAAACCTATTGTTACACCATCACAAGATATGGTTTTAGGTAATTATTACCTAACAATGGAAAAAGCTGGTCTAGAAGGCGAAGGAAGAGTATTTAAAAACTCTAACGAAGCAATTATGGCTTATGAAAGAAGAGAAATAACTCTTCATACAAGAATAGTTGTCCCAGTTAGTGCATTTAGACATAAAATATTCCCAGATAATTACATGGATAAATACCTTGTAACTACTCCTGGTAAATTAATTTTTAATGAAATATTCCCAGATACTTTCCAATATATCAATGATGATAGTGGTGAAAATATCGAAAAAATTACACCAAGTAAATACTTTATAAATAGGGGAGAAAATATTCCGGAAATAATTAAGTCAATGCCAGTTTCTGAACCTTTCAATAAAGGGGTATTAGGACGTTTAATTGCTCAAATCTATAAGAGATATCATACTACTGAAACATCAGTAATGCTTGATAACTTAAAGGATTTAGGATTTAAATATTCAACACTTTCAGGTATTTCAATTGCAATTAGTGATTTGAAAGAAAGTGTTATTAAACCTGAAGTATTAAAAGAAAGTCAAGAATTAGTTGACCAAGTTAATAAGCAATTTAAACGAGGACTAATTACTGAAGATGAACGTTATAACAAAGTTGTATCTATTTGGCTAGAAGCTACTAGAAAGATCAAAAAAGAACTTGAAGGTATGGTTAAAGCTGATATTAATAATCCAATTTCTGTTATGATGATGAGTAAGGCTCGTGGGGATATTAATTCTCATACCCAATTAGTAGGTATGCGTGGATTATTCTCTAAACCTAGTGGTGGATATGTAGAAATTCCGGTTGTATCTTCATTTAGTGAAGGTGTTACCATTTCAGAATTCTTCCTATCAACTCACGGAGCTAGAAAAGGTGCCGTTGATACAGCCTTAAAGACTGCGGATGCTGGTTACTTAACTAGAAGATTAGTTGACGTTGTTCAAGATGTAATTGTTAAAGAAGAAGATTGTGGTAGCGAACAATTTGTTACTGTTGAAGCATTTGTTGCCGAAGATGGAACTAATATTGAATCATTACATGATCGTATTGTTGGTAGATATACTAACAAACCAATTCTTCATCCAGAAACAAAAGAAGTACTTGTTGAAAAAGATACTTATATAACTGAACAACTTGCTGATAGAATATTAGGTGCTGGAGTTACTAAAGTACCTATTAGATCAGTACTTACTTGTAAGACTGATCATGGTGTATGTCGTAAATGTTATGGACGTAATTTAGCTACTGGTTCAATGGTAGAAATAGGAGAAGCTGTAGGTATTATGGCTGCTCAATCAATCGGTGAACCTGGTACACAATTAACAATGCGTACATTCAATACCGGTGGTGTTGCTGGAGACGATATTACACAAGGGTTACCTCGTGTTCAAGAATTATTTGAAGCACGTAATCCTAAAGGTAAAGCAACTATTGCTGAAATCAATGGTGTTGTTACTAAGATTGAAGAAGAAAGTGGTAAATTTATCATTTCTGTTACTAATGATGTTGAAACAAGAGAACATACTTCAAACTATGGTTCTAAGTTAACAGTAGAATTGAATCAACCAGTAAAAGCTGGGGAAAAATTAACACGTGGTGCTATTAGTCCTAAAGAACTATTAGTGGTTACTGATCCAATTACTGTTCAACAATACATATTAAAAGAAATTCAAAAAGTTTACTGCAGTCAAGGTGTTAATATTAGTGATAAACACGTTGAAGTAATGGCAAGAAGAATGATTTCTAAGATTAAGATTATTAATTCAGGAGATGCATATTTCTTACCAGGAACAATGATTAACCTTAATGAATTTACAAATGTAAATAAAGAACTTATTCTTGAAGGTAAGAGACCTTCAACTGGTAGACCAGTATTGTTAGGTATTACTAAAGCTTCATTAGAAACTGATTCATTCTTATCAGCAGCTTCATTCCAAGAAACAACTAGAATTTTAACAGATGCTGCTATTCATGGTAGAGTTGATCATTTAAATGGTCTAAAAGAAAATGTTATTATTGGTAAACTTATTCCTGCTGGAACTGGTGCTAAAAAGTACCGTGATGGTGAATATGATTTAACAAATGACATGATGAAAGAAGAACCATTAGAAGCCCTAGAACAAGAATTAATGGATTAATAAAAAAGATGAATCAATGATTCATCTTTTCTTTTATCTTTTCAGTATTTTTAAAGTTAATTTTGGCAATGTCTTTTAATTTATCAAAGCCATATTTCTTAACAATTTTAAGTCCCACTTCATCAACTTTATCAGAAGCTCCCTTAGGTAAGAATGCATCAACACTTTCACCTAATTTATCAAATTCTTGAACGAAAATGAAGCGACTAATCAAAGAAGCACAAGCTATTGAAAGGCATTTATCTTCACCCTTAGTCATAAAGGTAATTCCCTTTAAATAATTAGTTTCTTTTAAATAATTATAATAAACATAAGGTTTAGCAAATTCATCAACACATATATAATCATAATTATAACCTTTACTTTTTAAATCTATTAATACTTTGTTATGCAAAATAGCTTTTATTTTATTCATATTAGTATCAATTCCATATTTTTGATTATACTCTTTATTAGAGAGAATAATACTACTGTATGGAATTTTCTTAATTATTTCAGGAACAATTTTTAATATTTTTTCATCATCTAATTTCTTAGAATCTTTTACTCCAAGTTCTTCTAACCATTTAATGTTTTCTTTTGCTACATAAGCACTAGTTACAACAATTGGTCCAAAGTAATCACCAGTACCAACTTCATCTGAACCAATAGAACTAGAATAATATATTTTAGGATCAATAATTATTTCTTTCTTTTCCTTTTTCTCTTTATCGTCACTGTTTGTCATTTCAACTTTTTTTAAAGGATTAAGATGTTGTTCCATCTCTTTCCACATTTGAGCATCTATATCAGCGCTTATTCCTTGAAAAACAGCTTTTCCTGATTCATATAAAGTAATTACAGTATCAGCATCATTAGCTTGAAATACAGCATAAGCTGGTGTTTTATCTCTTTTTTTATCTTCAAAATATTCAATCATTTTTTGTTTTGTATTTTCACTAATTTTTAATGTTATGGTCACTATTATCACCTCTACAATATCATTTTATCATAAAAAAAGACAAAATACTTTTATTTTCTTCAAATTTATAATATAATTTAATAGGAGTGATAAAGATGAATATCATTGACATAGGCATAATTGGTATACTAGCCTTTGGTGCAATAATAGGATTAAAAAGAGGTTTTACTACTCAATTACTTTCATTTGTAGGATTTATTATAGTAGTAATACTTGCTTTTATGTTTAAAAATCCCGTATCTAGTTTTTTATATGAATACTTACCATTCTTCAGATTTGAGGGTTTATTTAAAGGAGTAACAGTTCTAAATATAGCGTTATATGAAGTAGTTGCGTTCTTTATTTTATTCGCACTACTTATGATAGCACTTAAGTTATTACTTTCTGTAACTAGAATATTTGAAAAAGTATTAAAAATGACAATTATATTAGGAATACCTTCTAAAATACTGGGGGCAATAGTTGGGGTATTAGAATATTATATTATAGTGTTTATGTTATTGTATATGACAACCTTACCATTCTTTAATTGGGATATAGTAAAAGAATCTAAATTAAGACCATACATTTTAGAAAAGACACCATTCTTATCTGAATATACAGAAAAACCACTTATGGTAATGAATGAATTTAGTAAATTGATGGAATTATATAAAGATTCATCTAATCCTGATGATTTTAACCTAGCTGCTTTAGATTTGTTTTTGAAGTATGATGTAATTGATATTGATTCAGTTGTAAAATTATATGAAGGTAAAAAACTTCAAGTTGGAAATTTTTATGAAGTTATATGTAAATATGAGGAGGAATATTGTAAATGAAAAAAGAAGAATTTTTGAATTTAGTTAGTAAGGATTTAGTATTAGTTGATTTTTATGCTACTTGGTGTGGGCCATGTAAAATGATGAGTCCAATAATTGACTCATTGACGAGTGAACGTGCTCTTAAGGTAGTAAAAATAGATGTTGATCAAAATATGGAAATTGCCCAAGAATATGGTGTAATGAGTATTCCAACATTAATTTTATTTAAAAATGGTAAACTAATTGATAAGAAAAATGGATTTATGCCTAAAGAATTACTACTAGAATGGATTAACAAAAACATGTAGACTTAAACATGTTTTTTTGTTATACTTTTACTGGTGAAAGTTATGCAAAGATATTTTTCAAATAAATTAGATAAAGATAAATTTATTATAAGTAATGACGATTGGTATCATATAAAAACAGTTATGCGAATGACTGATAAGGATAAAATAGAAGTTGTTTATGAAAAAGAAGTATATTTATGTGAAATAGATAATAATGATATTAAAATGCTTAAGAAAATGGATAATAATGAGGATAATTTATTAGAAATTATTTTAGTAATTCCACTACTTAGAGAAAATAAAATGGATTTAATTTTACAAAAAGCTACTGAATTAGGTGTAAGTAAAATAATACCTGTTATAACTGAAAGAAGTATTATTGAATTAAAAGGTGAAAAAGAAATAAAGAAAATTACTAGATGGGAACGCATATGTAAAGAAGCTGCGGAACAATCTCACCGTAATATTATACCTAATGTTATGAGTATTCAAACATTATCAGATCTTGAAAAAATGGATGGTTTAAAAATAGTCTGTAGTACTAAAGAGAAGAAACAAAATCTCAAATTATTTTTGACCAAACATAAAAAATATGATAAAATAATTATAGTAGTCGGTCCAGAGGGTGGGCTATCAGATAAAGAAGAAAATTATTTAGTGAACATTGGATTTAATCCAGTCACACTAGGAAATAGAATTATGCGTGTGGAAACAGTTCCTATTTTCATTTTAAGTGCTTTAAACTACGAATATATGGAGTGATAATATGCTTGAATTTTTATATGGTAATGACATCATATATTTAACTATTATTGGAATAATTGGTCTTGCACTAATAATTCTTTTTATTGCCTTAATTGTTGGTAATAAAAAGAAAAAAAGGGAAATAAAATTAGAACCAATTAATGATGAATTAGCTAGTAGTGATATTAATAAAGTAGAAAATAATAATCCAATATTAAGAGAACAAATAGAATTTCCAAAAGAAGATAACAATATTGGTAATGTAATACTTGCTATGCAAAGGGATATTGATAAGAAAAAAAGTGATCCTGTAATGTCATTTGAAGAGGAACAAGAAGAAAAAGCTATTATCAGTTATCGTGAACTACTAAAGACAAAACAAACAAATACTGAAGAATTTGTAGATGAATTAGAACACAAGATAGAGATTATTGATTTTCCAAAAGAACCAGAAGAAGTTAATATTCCTGTCAAAAGAGAAAATGTAAGTGAAACCACTAAGTTTACCAATACGGAATTTATTTCACCTGTCTATGGAAGAATGAATGGTGGTGCTACTCCTGTTATGGCTAAACCAGTGGTGAAACCAGAACCTAAAAAGGAAGTTAGTGCACCAGTAGATAAAAAAAATGATAGATTCTTAGAAGAACTTAAAGAATTTAGAAAGAATTTATAGTTGGAGGAAAAAAAGATGAAGGAAAGACATACTGAAACTTATATATTTAGAGATGGAGATATTGCTAAGAAAAAATTAGGTAATACTCTTAGTAATGAATCATATTATAAGCAAGATGTTCTTGGAGCAGTTGAACAAGCTATTATTAGTGAACAATTAAAAAAAGCTGTTAAAGTAGATAATCCAAGACGTTATAGTTCAAATATATACTATGTTTTTAAAATGGCTGATGAAGAAAGTAAAACTACTTTTAGAGTAGGGGTTCCAAGAAAATCTTATGATGAAAATGATCCATATATTAGATCATTAAATTCTTTAAAGGTAGCTGGATCTAATATTAAAATAGCTAACCGTACTAAGTTAGCAGCAACTATTGGAGCTGTTATTATGGCTGGTACATTATTTGGAGCTGCTTTCATGTCTGGTCTAGAAAAAGAATGGGAATATCAAGACGCTAAGCAACAACAATACTTTGAAGAAATAAATCAAGGTCGTGCTGAAAATGGTATGCCACCATTAAATATAGTTGATGAAAATGGAAATCCATATAATAGTTGGCAACAATATTATGAGGATCAAAAAGCATTAGAAGAACAAGAAAAAGGGAAGGGTCGCTAGACCTTTTTTTGTTTTAAATATACAAACATATGCTATAATAAGATAGGTGATGATATGAAGACATACATAAAAGGTAATTATCGTAGAAGTATATATACTTCTGATCGTGGTTATGTTATTGGAATATTCAAAGTACGAGATACCAATAGTGAAACAATGAAAGACTATATTAATAAAACAATAACCTTTACAGGTTATTTTCATGATTTAAATGAAGATGATACATATCTTTTTTATGGTGAAGAGGTAGATCATCCTAGGTATGGTTTTCAATATCAAGTTACAGAATATGAAAGAATAAAACCAGAAGATAAAGACGGAATAATTGAATTTCTAGCAAGTGATTTATTTCCTGGTGTAGGTGAAAAATTAGCTACTAGCATTGTTGAAACCTTAGGAGATAACACTATAGATAAAATTATTACTGATAGTTCAGTATTACATTTAGTCCCGGGATTATCAGAAAAGAAAGCTACCAAAATATATGATACATTAATTAAATATGAAGAAGGTCATTTAACAATTGTTTACTTAAGTGAACTTGGCTTTAATATGAAAGATGCTTTAAGTATATATAATTATTATAAAAGTAATACTAAGAGTGTAATTGAAAGTAATATTTTTAAATTAATTGATGATATTGAAGATGTTAATTTTCAAAAGGTTGATGAAATAAGTAAGAATTTTATACCATTAGATGATAAAAGAAGAATTAAAGCTTGTATTATATATATTATGAATTTATTAACATTTAAAAATGGTGATACTTACTTAAATTATAATGATATTCTTTTAAAAGTCACGGACTATTTAGATATTGATATTAGTGATATAGAAGAATATTTAAGTGAATTATCATTAGATTCTAAAATAGTAATTGATAAAGATAAATATTATTTAAAAGAAATTTGGGATGCTGAAGAGAATATTAGTAATAAAATAATTGAATTAGCTAGTTTAGATACAACTAAACACAAAAAAATTGATAATTACATTGAAGCTTTAGAGAAAAGTAATAACATATGTTATAACAATAAACAAAAAGAAGCTATTATAAAAGCTTTAGAAAATAATATTTTAATTATTACAGGTGGACCTGGGACTGGTAAAACAACCATTATTAAAGCTATTGTTGAATTATATGGACAATTAAATAAATTAGATTATGATGGCTTAGTGAGTAGAGTAGCTCTTTTAGCACCTACTGGTCGCGCTAGTAAAAGAATGAGTGAATCAACTAACTTACCAGCCATGACTATTCATCGATTCTTAAAATGGAATAAAGAAACTAATTCATTCGCAGTTAATGAGTATAATAAAGATAATAGTCATTTAATTATTGTTGACGAAGTTAGTATGATTGATATTAATCTACTAGATAATTTACTAAAAGGATTAAGTAGTAATATTAAATTAATTTTAGTAGGTGATTATAATCAATTACCTAGTGTTGGCCCAGGACAAGTTTTAAAAGATTTAATTGATAGTGATATTATTGATACTATTCATTTAGATTTGTTATATCGTCAAGATGAAGATTCTTATATTACAGTACTTGCTGATGAAATAAAAGATGATAATCTAAGTGAAAACTTCTTAGAACAAAGAAGTGATTATACTTTTCTTGAATGTTCAGGTAATAGTCTTAAAACTAATTTAAAAAAATTGTGTCAGCAAATATATTTAAAAGGATATGACTATAAACGTGTTCAAATAATGGCACCAATGTATCATGGGGAAAATGGTATTGATAATCTAAATAAAGAATTACAATCAATTTTTAATCCTAGTGATCCTGAAAAAAGAGAAGTAGTATATGGTGATGTTACTTTTAGAGAAAATGATAAAATATTACAGTTAGTTAATATGCCTGATGAGAATGTATATAATGGTGATATTGGTGTTATAAAATGCATTTTATATGCTAATACTAGTAAGAGTGGTAAAAATGAGATTCATATTGATTTTGATGGTAATATTGTTAAATACACTCCTAAAGATTTTATAAAAATTAAACATGGTTTTATTATAAGTATTCATAAATCACAAGGTAGTGAGTTTGAAGTTGTAATAATACCAGTAACTAATAGTTATAAAAGAATGTTATATCGTAAATTAATATATACAGGAATAACAAGAGCTAAAAAGAAATTGATTTTAATTGGTGAACCAAATGCTTTCATTTATAGTATTCACAATAATAATGAATATACAAGGAAGACTAGCCTTTTAGAGAAAGTTTTAAATAAATTGTATAATATTGCAAAATAAAGTCAAAATATTATTGTATGCTAAGCATACCATTATACATTCTAACTAAGAGGGTGATTTTATGAAAATAGTAAGAAATTTGACTTTAATGGCATTAGGTGCAACACTTGTTATCGCTTATCAAAAGTATAACGAACCACTAATGAACGCGGTCGGTAGAGCTGTGAAAAGAAGTGCCAATCGTATGAACGAAGAGTTAGATGATATGATGTAAAAAAGATCCCTTTGGGGGTCTTTTTTATGATATAATAAAATAGGTGATGCTATGAAAGTAATAGTTAGTGATTTTGATCTTACTTTTTTTACAGATAATTATTTAGAAAATATAAGATCTATAAATAAATTTGTAGCTAAAGGTAATCTTTTTGTAATAGCTACTGGAAGAAATATAACTCAATTAAATAAGAATATTAAAGGATTTAATGTTAACTATGAATATTTAATATGTAATGATGGTGGTATTATTTTTGATAAAAAGGGTAATGTAATATATCGAAAAGATATTGATCAAGATGTTGTAGAACCTATTTTTAATATCTTAGATAATGATAAAAACATCGCCGTAACATACATCGATGATTCAATTAATTATGTAACTAATACTTCATCAAATGCTAATGCTATTATTGGGGCATATGTTGATAAAGAATTAGCTCGTAATACTTTAAATAAAATATTAAAAGAATATAAAAATGTTCATGGATATTTAAGTGATAATTGGATTAATATTACTGATACAAGTGTTAATAAAGCTAATGGTGTTGACCATTTAAAAAAATATTTAAATCTAGATCATGATGTTATATATACTATCGGAGACAATATAAATGATATTGAAATGCTTAATAATTACCATGGATATTTAATAGAATCTAGTCTTAATGTAATGGAAAAATGTGGTGAAGGAGTAGTAAAATCATTTAAAGATTTAATTGAAATGTTAGATAAAATTAATAGCAATTAATATTAGATGTTAAAATTTTTATGAGAACATAAAAGGTGATAATTACTTATCACCTTTTTTAGTACTAGGATGTACTCCCATATTTTTAGTCTTTTCTAATGTTATTTCTTCAGGTTGTGCTTTAATAGAATCCTTATAACCTTTTAAAAATTCTATTTCTTCTTGATTTGAAAAGCCAACCTTTTTTTGAAATTCTAATGTTTTTTCATGAGAATCAGTTACTTCTTTAGTAGTACTAGTAGTATTTATATTTGCTAATTTTTTTTCTTTTTCAGCTTTTTTATAAGATTTATAATATAGACCAGCCGTTACCATTTGTAAACCAGCAGTAGCAGTTAATAAAGTAGATACTATATATTCTGGAATTACATATGTATGACTGACATAACCTGCTATTAATAAGACAGATAAAGCACAAGTTTTTATTTTTCCAATTAGATTTGTTCTTGGAATATTACCATTTACTTTAGAAGTATAATTTATTTTACTTATAACCGCTTCTAAACCTAAATTAATAGCCATCATAGGATAAAAATAGATTAGAGGTAATATTAGACCACCTGCAAATATTTTATCGCAAAAAGGATCTAAATCTTTGCCAAATTCACTTATAGCATTATATTTTCTTGCATAGATTCCATCAAGACCATCAGTAGCTGCAAAACTAGCTGTTAATATAGTTGCAAGTAAAAAATTACCACTTAAAGCAGCAGGTACAATAAATAAAGGCGCAAACATTCTAGATGCAGTAAGTAAATTAGGTATTTGTTTTTTTCTAGTTTCTTTGTGCTTTAAATCATTAATGCAAGCTTTAATATCACTTTTTGCCTTAGCCCACATCTTTTTTGAAGCTTCTTTTTGGTTACTTTTTTCCATAATATAACCCCCTTTAAACGTCTATATATTTTAACACTTTTCACGAAAATGTCAACTTATTGGAAATTTTTAGAAATTATTACATATATTGTAGTGTATTAATGAAAATTAATACATAGGAAACTCGTAGTGCTACGGTTTCCTTTTTTTGTAAATAATTTGCAAATTCCTTGATTAATATAGTAAAGTTTGACATTTTTTGATATAATTTTAATAGAAAGTAGAGGGGATAAAAATGAAGAAATTATTTAATGTTTTTTTAGTCATAATGTTACTTATAACTTATTTTATCCCATACATGCCAGTTGTGTATGCTGAAGACTGTACTTATGAAGTAGCAGTCGCATATAAAGATGGTGATGTAAGACTTAGTTGTCATGCTACTTATGATGCTGCTAATACAGCTATGATAGCTTATAATTCTACTGAAGATGCAGTTTCAGTAGTAAAATATAATAACAAGATTATTAATGCTGAATATGCTTTAGTTAATATGGATAGAGGAAATGTTACAACTAACCTTTATGATGATGCAAGTTACATTGGTTATGAAGATCAATATGGAGTTCAATATAATGATACTTATGTACATGGGCAATGGGGAACAGATGCTGCTTTTATAGGATATAATGATCAATATAAAGCTGCTAAAATAATGATTAGTGGTTATACAGGTTATGCTAGAATTAGTCAAGTAGAAGTAGTGCCAATATCTCGTGCTACTACTCCAAAAGTACAAATAAATGCAACTACTAGTTTAAATGTTAGAACATCACCTGATACTGGGGCAACAATTATTGGTACAGCTTCAAAAGATCAAATATTTGAATATTATCCATCACAAACTGTATATAACGGTGTGGGTGGATATACATGGTATAAAATAAAACATTCTAATGGAGATGGGTATGTTGCTAGTGATTCAAATGATCCATTAGGAACATGGGTTAGTGAACTTCATGGTTTAAATATTGAAACTTATTATTATACTGATAGCAATACATTGCATCACTTTATTCGTACAACTACAGCATGGGGAAATAGTAACATTAATTTAGGGACAGCCCCTTATCGATATGATAGTGAGGGAGTTAGAACTTATTATTTAACACCAGGTACTCATTACTATAGTTTTGATGGTAATTACTTTTATAATAGTCTTATAACCATGTTAGATGATTATAAGAATGGTAATTATAACAATGCTGTTAATGATGATACACCATATTTTAATTATTTTATGTATTTACCAACTCGTTCACAAACAGCTTATACAGCTCAAACATTTAATCAAAAAATAGTTAGTTTAGGCTATACTTCATTGCCAACTGATCCTAAGAGTTATGTAGATGGTATTACTGGTGCATGGATAAAGAGTAATAGAGGTGGATTATCTCAAATGTATGGTATGGGCTATGCTTTTATCAATAGTCAAAATACTTACGGAATAAATGCTCTTCAAACCTTTTCTGCAGCCTTAACAGAATCAGGTAGTGGAACTAGTGCTATATCATTCTATAAGAATAATTTATTTGGTATGGGAGCATCTGATAGTAATCCATTTGGTAATGCTGTAACTTATAGCAGTGTCGAAGAATCAATCATGAGTTATGCATATGCTTTAAGTAATCCTACAGGATATTTAAATCCTGATTCAGGTAGGTTTGCTGGAGGACATCAAGGAAATAAAGGTAGTGGTATCAACAGATGGTATGCATCTAATCCTTATTCTGGTGAGCAACATGCAAGGGACGACTATAACTTAGATATAAATTATGGTGGATTAGATAACAATTACAATACTTTAGGTATTAAACTAGGTAGTGCTATTGTTCCGGTTTATAAAAGTCCTAGTACTTCTAGTGCTATAATTTATTACACTAAAAATTATAAATATAATACACCAATACCTAATTTATCATATATTGTTACTGATAAAGTATATGATGAAAGTGGTAATGGTTTCTATAAAGTTTATACTGATTATGGACTAGATGAAAATCAAAATAAATTAAGTAGTGCATATTATAATTACGAAAATAGTTATGGATATATTAGAGTAGGTGATTTATACGTTCAAAATAATCAACCAGTAATTACTGCTTCTAATATATCAATTAAACTTGATGATACAGAACAAGAAAGAATTACGACTATTACTAGTAATGCAACGGCTACTGATTATGAAAATGGTAATTTAACATCAAAAATTACTTATGATGATAGTAATGTTAATTATAGTACAAAAGGTACTTATAAACTTATATATACAGTAAAAGATAATTCTAACTTCTCAATGATTAAAGAAGTATCAGTGGAAATTACAGATCCAGAAGCACCTATGTTTACAATACCACAAGTTGAAGTTCCACAATATACAACCTTTGATCCATTACTTGGAGTTACAGTAATAGATGCTAATCCAGGATCATTAAGTGAAATAACTGTAACTGGAACAGTTGATACAAATGTAATTGGTTCATATACTTTAACTTATTCTGTAACAAATATGTATAACATAACTACTACTGTAGATAGAATAGTAAAAGTAATTGCTAATGAAAGCCCAGTAATTAATGCTACAAATAGAACAATTACTCAATATGATAGTATTAATTTAATGAGTGGAGTTACAGCAACTGATAAAGAATCAGGAGATTTAACATCTAGAATAACTGTTGAAGGTACTGTTGATGTAAGTACTATTGGTGATTATTCAATTACCTATAAAGTATTAGATGATGCTAATCAAGAAACAACTAAAACGATTACTGTTACCGTTGAAGAAAAAGATTATATTGCTAGAGGTGGAACATTACACTTAGAAAAACTAAGTTTTAATAATACAACTAAGTTATTAGATTTCACTGGATTCTTAAAAGTGGATGGTATTGATATCAATACTTCTACTAATATAAAATATGATATGGTATTAGAGAATCAATATGATAATACACTTAAAATAATTGGATTAAATCGTTGGTTAAGTGGTGTTCCATTTACTACTGCTGGTTGTGGATATGCATGGTTTAGTGCTAGTATTAATTTGGAAGAAATTGAAGAGGGCGACTATACTATTTATATTAGAGCTAGAACTGGTGATTATGAGACAAAACAAATATTAAAGAATTCTTATTTCAAGAGTGATTTATCTAGTAAAATAACTAATAATAGTAGAGGATATTTATTTAGAACTGATTATAGTAGTCGTGATGTACCATTAGAATTATTTGTTCGTAATGAAGGATTAATTTCTGATGCGCCTAAATCAATTCTATATAACATGTATAATCAATATTATAGTATGGACTTTACTGGTTCAACATTTAATCTAAAAGGAGTTTCTCATTCCATTGGTGGTAACTATGGGGTTAGTCAAACAGTAACTAGAGAAATAGTTATTGAAAATATCGAAACCCTTGAAAGAGTTAAAAACATCAGTATTGGTTCAACTACTGATAAGGCCTATAATGTTACTTTAAAGGTACCAGATGGCTTTGATAAGACTAGAGCATGGTATAATGCTAGTATCGATATAAGTGATTTAACTAAGGGTACTTATGCTATTTACATTAGGACTAAATCTGGTAGTGTTGATGATTATGGTGAATTATATGATTATTTATTTAGTACCATAAATGTATCAACTACATATGAAAAAGATGGTACTACTTATAAAGCTAAAATCGTTAGAAATAATGATAAGCGTTTTAGATTAGAATTAATTATTGAATAAAAAAGAGAATTTCTTAAAGTTTTAACACTTTTTGAAATTCTCTTCTTCTTTCTTCTAATACATTTTCAAAATATTCTTGTGTTTGAGGTAGTAAGTGAATTTGACTAGTATCGGTAGAAAAATGCTCAAATATTTTTCTATATTCATCATCATAAGCTAAACGTTCTAAATATGGTTTAGTTTCTTTAGAAAAGTTTAAATATAATTCCGTTAAGTTAGGATCTAATCCATCATACATTTCGATACTAGCCTTTTTAGCTTGTTCTTGTGTTTCAAATAACAATTCATTTTCATAAGGAAACAATGGATTCCAAGCCATATTTGGTTCATATATTGAAATATTTTTATGATCTAGTCCTAATATTCTTTCACTATCATAAACCTTTGAAGCTCTAAAGCCTTTTAATTTAGGAGCTCCATCTTCTAAACATATATATTTAGAAGCTAAAGGATTATTCATTAATAGACCAGGTCTTAATCTTTCTTTATAAGAAACTCCTTCAATTTTAGGAATTTCAAATCCGATATTATGATAATTTCTATCAACCTGTAGTGTGAATGCATCACTTATAAATAATTTTATTAAAAATAATTTGACATTTTCATAATCTTCTTTACAAAGGGTTTCTTTGAAAAAAAGGAGTAAATTCATAAGTGAATATCCTGAATAACATATTAAATCTGATACATCAGTGTTTAATAATTCACTAATTAAATAATAGTTATAATTGGGTTGTTGGAAGTTATCGGATAATAATCCTAATTTCTTTTCTTGATCACTTTTTTTCCATTCAGGGTTATCTACACGAACATATGCAGCTTGATAATCTAAGGTATCTAAATCCATTATTTGTTTAGCAAACATACTAAAGAATTGTTCCGTAAATAACCTGCAGTCATTTCTTACTTTGAAGTATTTTAGTTTATCTTCTACCATATACCAAGTACTTTTTTCTTTTAGATATTTTTCATTTATACTTACTTGTTGTTTTAAAAGATAAATAGGTATAGATGTACATGTATGATGTGGAATAACTGCTTTATTAAGTTTAGGACCATCAATTGTCGTTCTAATTGCTCCCATTTAGTTTTCCCCCTCTTATGCGAGTCATTATGCTACCATAAATTTGATAGTAAGTCAATTTCACTAGTATTAGGAGCAATAATTTGATATAATTAAACCGGTGATATTATGAAAAAAATTGCTATAATTAGTTTAATATGTATTATATTAGATCAAATAGTAAAACTAATTATTGTAGATAGTATTAGTTTAAATACAAGTATTAACATCATGGATGGTTTTTTTTATCTAACATATGTTAAGAATTTTGGGGCTGCTTGGAGTATTCTAACAGGTAGTCGTATATTATTAATAATAGTAGCTATAATATCATTATTCTTAATATATTTTATCTTAATAAAAAACAAGAAATTAAATAGTTTTGATATTTTATGTTTTGGATTATTATATGGTGGTATAATTGGTAATTTAATTGATAGAGTAGTACGTGGATATGTAGTTGATTATTTAGAATTTATAATTGTAAATTATGATTTTCCAATTTTCAATATTGCAGATTCACTGATAGTCATTTCAATTTCCCTAATTATTATAGGTATGTTAAAGGAGGAAAAAAATGGATTATCAAGTAGATGAATTAGAACAAGGAAAAAGAATCGATGTCTTTTTAATGGATAAGATGAATATAAGTCGTAGTAAAGTACAAAAAATTATTAAAAGTAATGGTGTATCTGTTAATGATAATATTGTAAAGAATAGCTTTGTTGTTAAGAAAGATGATCTTATTACGGTTGATTATATTGAAGAAGATATTGAAATCAAACCTGAAAAAATGGATTTAGATATTGTATATGAAGATGATGATGTTATTGTTATTAACAAAGGCAATAATGTAGTTGTTCATCCTGCAGTAGGTAATTACAGTGGAACATTAGTTAATGGATTGATGTATTATAGTAATAGTTTGAGTTCTAAGAATGGAGAATTTAGACCTGGTATTGTTCATAGAATTGATGCTTGTACAACCGGTTTATTAATGGTTGCTAAGAACGATCATGCTCATGAATTTTTATCTAAACAATTAGAAAGTAAGACAGTTCATCGTATATATATTGGTCTTGTTTGGGGTGTTATTAATAACGATACAGGAACTATTGATGCACCAATAGGTAGAGATCCAAAAGATCGTAAGAAGATGGCTGTAACTGCTGATAATAGTAAGGAAGCTATTACTCACTTTAAAGTATTAAAGAGATTTAGTAATGCTACTTTAGTCGAATTAAAACTTGAAACTGGTCGTACTCATCAAATAAGAGTTCATATGAATTATATAGGATTTCCTATTGTGAATGATCCTGTTTATGGAAGAAGAAAAGTAATTGATGATACAGGACAATGTTTACACGCAAAAGAATTAGGTTTTATTCACCCTAAAACAGGTAAGTATATGGAATTTACAAGTGAATTACCAACATGCTTTACAAACATTCTTAATCAAATGAAATAACTCTTTACTATAGAAAAAAAACAAGATAAAATAATACGTGATTGGAGGTAATTATGAGTAGTTTAGTTATAAATAAAAGTGATGAAATAGCTATTAAGTTGTTACATTATTTTATAGTTGAACAAGGATATAGTCCTATTGTCTTACATGGTGTAAAAGATGAAATATGGCTAGAAAACTTAAATGGTGATTATAAGGTAATAAGAATTGTATCTAATTATATTCATAATGATGAACAATTTAATTTTGATATTTTTAAAACCCAAGAAATAGTAAAAAAAATAAAAAGAAAAACATTATCATTAAATATTAACACATTAAATATTTTTATAAATTTAGGTGATAATGTAAATATAAGTAATTATGATAATCTTAATAACATTAATTTAATTCATATAGGAGAAAACGATGATATTAATGATTGTAAGAGACTTGTTGAAAAATTTCCTAATATTTTAAACAAAACAAACTTTAAAGAAAAAGGCATGGAATTATTTGTTAAATTAACTAATGATATTAATCAGAAGGGTAAGGATGATGCTATGAGAGCAGAAGATGTGTTTGCAAAGAAAAGACCAATTATAACTTATATCTTAATAGCTCTAAATACTATTTTCTTTCTAGCAACATATTTGTATGGAAAAGGTAGTGGAGATGCTCAAACTTTAGTTGATTTTGGCGCTAGTTATCCGCCATTTATATTAAATGGTGAATATTATCGACTAATTTCAAGTGCATTCTTACATGTTGGTTTTTTACATTTTATTTTAAATAATTATGCTTTATATATTTTAGGGCCACAATTAGAAAGTTTTTATGGTAAATTTAAATTCATTATTATTTATTTCTTCTCAGCAATAACTGGTAATTTATTATCAATGTTATTCTTTGATGGAATAAGTGCTGGAGCGAGTGGAGCAATCTTTGGATTACTAGGAGCTTTATTATATTTTGGATATCATTATCGAGTTTATTTGGATAATGTAATTAAATCACAAATTATTCCTTTAATTGTTATTAATCTAATTATTGGATTCTCATTAACTGGTATTAATAATGCAGCTCATATTGGTGGGTTAGTGGGAGGAATTGTTATATCAATAGCTTTAGGTGTTAAATATAAATCAACAGCTTTTGAAAAAATTAATGGTTGGATTATATCTTTAATATTTATTGGATTTTTAATTTACATGGCATTTTTTAGCTAAAAAAGGAGTTAGATTTCTAACTCTTTTTAGTTATATATGTATTATAATTTTATTAATGTAATAATAGAATTTTTTAGTGTATAAAATATAAAAAGGAGATAATTATGCATAGTGAATATATAACTGTTAATTGTATTTTAAATAAAAAGGATAAATTAACTTTGTTGAAGTATGCTAGCACAGATATTACTAAAATAAGTACGCTTTTAAAACCCATAGTAGTTGATCTAATGGATCAATATTATATTCATGTCCAAGAGTTTCATAATTTAAATAAGGATCGTAAGAGATATCGAAAATTAAAACCACTAGTTGAAGCACAACTAAAAGATATGGAATTTGTTAAAGAAAAATTTACTGAATATTTTTCTAAACCAGGGCTTAAAACAAAAGAGGATTTATTTACATATATCTTTGGGTTTCAAATATCTGAAATTTATTTTAATGAGTTTTTATATAATGTTTTAGTAGGAGCCTTAAAAGAAGAATTTGATGAAGCATTTTGGGAAAAACATAAACTCTATGAACATGAAATACAAGGATTAGGATTTTCTGATGTATATATTCTTCGAGATACTGATGATTCGATTGGGACTGGTACAGCAAACCATAATTTTAAACCTTCAATAAGAATTATTAATGATAATTTAAGAGGGTTAGTAAGTGATAGTGAAAGAATTACTAATAAATTAAATCTTATTAAGAATTTTAGTATTGTTCTTAAAAATTATTATAATGAAGAGTTTGCTTTTTTAAATACTCCATATCAAGATTGTATTAATGATTTAGTAGATAATATTAAAGTGGCACGCGATTTAGAAAAACCTAAACAACTAATTAAACGTAAATAAAAAATAGGAAGAAATTCCTATTTTTATATTTTACGATATAAACCTACAGCTTTACCTAAAATAACAACATTATCTAAAATAATAGGAGCCATAGTATCATTTTCCGGCTGTAATCTGAAATGATTAGCTTCTTTATAAAAGGTTTTTAGTGTTACTTCATTTTCATCATTCATAGCAACAACTATCTCACCATTTCGAGCTACATTTCTACGTTCAACAATAACGATATCACCATCAAGGATACCAGCATTAATCATGCTTTCTCCACTAACTAATAGTGTAAAGACTTCTTTGTTGTTAGGTACTAAGTAGCTAGGAAGAGAAAAATATTCACCTGGATTTTCAATAGCTTCAATTGGATTACCAGCTGTAATCTTACCTAATAAAGGAACATCAATAACAGTTTCAGTATTTGGTACAAACTCATTATCAACTAACAATTCAATAGCTCTATTTTTAGAATCTTCTTTACGAATAAAACCTTTTTCTTCAAGATTACTAAGATGAGCATGAATAGTAGCAGGTGATGAAACGCCTAAAGCACTACCAATTTCTCTAACAGTAGGTGGATATCCATGACTAACTATATATCTCTTAATATAGTTTAATGTATCTTCTTGTCTCTTCGTTAAATTGTCCAAAACATTACCTCCTTTTACATTCCATGTACAGTATAACATATCAAAACAAAAAAGTCAAACATTTGTTTGCAAAAGAGATTGACACGAACTAATGTTTGTGTTAAGATTGAATCAATGAAGGAGGTCATAGTATGAAAGAATTATTAAAATGTAAGGTGATGTGGGGATTATTAATCTTTATGGTAAGCTTTGCTTATGTTGGAGCATCATCAGTAGAAAAGATTGAAGAAAACACAAAAGAAGCAAATGAAGTAATTATTTCAATGAATATTAAATAAAAATCTCTTTATTATATACTGATAGTTTGATATAATTGGTATATAATAATTGGGGTGGTAATATGGAAAATAAGATTATTAATAATATTAAGTCTTTAGGAATTGATATGATAACTGAGGCTGGTAGTGGTCATCCAGGAATTGTTCTAGGGGCAGCAACTATTTTATATACGATATATTCTAGACATATGAATGTTAATCTTAGTGATCCTAAATGGATTAATCGTGATCGTTTTGTTATGTCAGCAGGTCATGGTTCAGCATTGTTATATGCTACTTTATTTATGGCTGGTTTTGATATTAAATTAGAAGATTTAAGAAAATTTAGAAGAGCTGGATCGATTACTCCAGGGCATCCAGAAGTAAATGTTACTCCGGGTGTAGATATGAGTACGGGACCTTTAGGTCAAGGGTTTGCAAGTGCTGTTGGAATGGCACTTGGTGAAAAATTACTAGAAGAAAAGTTTGCTTTCCCTGATAAAAGTAGGGGTACAGGACATTCTTTAATTGATTATCGAGTTTATTGTTTAGTTGGTGATGGAGACTTGATGGAAGGTGTTAGTTATGAAGCAGCTTCTTTAGCGGGCACTTTAAATTTAGATAATTTAATTGTTTTATATGATTCTAATAATGTTAGTTTAGATGGAGACACTTCTAATACTTTTGTTGAAAATGTATGTGGCCGTTTTGAAGCAATGGGCTGGTACACTGATACAGTTAAAAATAGTAATAATGTTTATGAAATTGATAAAGCTATTGAGAAAGCTAAAAAATCGGGTAAACCTTCATTAATTGAAGTTAAAACAGTTATTGGTGAAGGATCATTCTTAGCTGGTACTAATGAAGTACATGGTAAGGTATTAGAAAAAGATGATATTGAAAATTTAAAGAGAAAATTAGGAATGGTTAATGAATCATTTATATATGACACCGAAGCAATGAATGTATTTAAAAATATGATTATTGAACGAAGTGGTCGTAAATATGAAATATGGGCACGTAATTATGATGAATACTTTAATAATGTATTACACGGAGATAAAACCAATATTAATTTCTTATTTTCTCCTAGATCAACTATTGATTTAACTAAAGTGGATTGGAATTTTGAGAAGAATGTTAAAGAGGCAACAAGAATCACAAATGGTTATATAATGAATAAAATTGCTAGTATATTACCTAATTTTATAGGTGGTAGTGCTGATTTATCATCTTCTACTAAAACATATTTGAACCAATTTGCTGATATTAAAGATAATCATTATGATGGTAGAAATATATGGTTTGGTGTAAGGGAACATGCAATGGGAGCTATTTTAAATGGATTAGCATTAAGCCATTTTAGAGTTTTCGGTTCAACATTCTTATCTTTCGCAGACTATATAAAACCTGCTATGAGATTGTCCGCATTAATGGCATTGCCAGTAACTTATATATTTAGTCATGATTCAGTTAATATTGGACAAGATGGCCCAACTCATCAACCAATTGAACAATTAGCAATGTTGCGTTCTATTCCTAATATGTTAGTGTTTAGACCAGCTGATGCTAAAGAAATAGTAGGTAGTTGGAATTGTATTTTAAATATCAATTTACCTTCATCACTTATTTTATCAAGAGCTGAAGTACCAATGCTTGATTATAGTAGTATGTCTTTAGTAGTAAAAGGTGGATATATAGTAAGAAAAGAATTTACAACTTTAAGAGGTATAATTATTGCAACTGGAAGTGAAGTACATACTGCTATACGTATTGCTGAAGATTTAATGCGTGATAGAAAAATGGATATAAGAGTTATCAGTATGCCATGTAAAGAGTTATTCTTAGCTCAAGATGAAACATACATAAAGGATACTTTACCAGTTGGTGCTAAAGTGGTTGTTATTGAAGCTGGATCTTCTTATGGATGGGATCAATTCGTGTATAATCGCAACTATTTAATAACAATAGATAACTTTGGTATTAGTGGTACTAAAGATGAAGTGCTTAAATATTGTAACTTTGATTATGAGACTATTAAATCTAGAGTAGAAAGACTATTACGATAGTCTTTTTTAAATTATATAAGAATATAATTAGTATTGTAAAAAAGGGTAGAATTTAGTAAAATATCTATATAGGAGGAAAAGATAATATGAACTGGGGACAATTTATTTTAGATTTATTACAAATTATAGGATTAATATTAGTAGGTGGGGTAATAGGATTTTTTATCGCACGTAATTATATGAAAAAATATTTAAAGAAAAATCCGCCAATCAATGAACAAATGATTAAGGCGATGATGACTCAAATGGGGAGAACACCAAGTCAAAAACAAGTTAATCAAATGATGAAGTCTATGTCCAAATATATGAATTAACAAAATGGGAGTGACATTATGAAGCCAATCATTGGTGTACTTTTAAGAGAACAAAAAACATTAGGCAATAGATATATGCGTGGTGTTTATAGTGATGTTGTTAGTGCTGTTAATAAACATGGAGGAATAGTTATTGGTATTCCTAATCCACAAGAAGGAATTTTTTATGACAAAGATATTACTAATACCCCTTCTTTAACAGAAGAAGGATTTAGTGATATGAAATTACTAGTTGATATGTGTGATGGAATGATCTTTCAAGGTGGAGATGAATATTTTGATTACGATTTAAAAGTATTAAAATATTGTTATGATAAAGATATGCCAATATTAGGTATATGTTTAGGTATGCAAACAATGGCTTGTCTCTTTGATGGAGAAATGATTGATATTGGTAATATGAGTCATAAACAAGAGAAAGAATATGTTCATAATATTCACATTGCTAAGGATTCAAATTTATATAAGATATTAGGTCAAGATACTGTTTCAGTAAATAGTTTTCATAAATCAAAAATTATTAAAACAGCACTAGATATAGTAGCAAGAAGTGAAGATGGAATTATTGAGGCTGTTGAAGACAAAAGACGTAGATTCTTTTTAGGAGTACAATGGCATCCTGAGAGAATGGCAAGTTATGATAAATTGCAAGATAAAATTATTGAAAGTTTTATGAATGCATGCAAATAAGAAGATAAGATATTAATTATTAATATCTTTTTTTGTAAGAATAGTAATCACTATAGGTTAATTTTACATATATACTTTATAAAAAAGGTGTCTATATTTGTAAAAAAGGAAAATTTTGTTATAATATGTAAAGATAATTTGGAGGAAATAATATGAAAAAGGGTTTTACATTAATAGAATTATTAGCAGTAATAGTAATATTAGCTATTTTTGCCTTAATATCAATACCAGTGATTACAGGAATAATAAGTAAGTCAGTTCAAAAAGCATTTGCAGCAGATACAAGTGCAATTTTTCGAGCAATTGAATATAAAATGACAGAAAATGACAGTTATGATTTTTCACAAGTGGATGTAAGTAATATTAAAAATGAATTAAACATTAGTAAACCAAGTTATAAATTTGTGAAAATTAAACAATTATCTAATGGAGATTTCATGGTTGTTATTAGAGGGGAAAACAGGTGGGAAAATTTAGTTGCTTATGGTACTGATGATGATATTAAAGTAATTGATACTACAAGCAAACAATATGCTACTCCCCCAACAATCACACTTAATGGAGCAAATCTACTAGATATAAATATTAATGATGAATATGTTGAGTTAGGTGCAACAGCTTCAGATGAAGCAGGTAATGAATTGGATGTATATATTTTTGGAACAGTAAATACTAATCAACTTGGACAAAATACCATAACATATTATACTATTGATGAAGCAGGTAATGAAACTGAAATAACGAGAACAGTTAATGTTACAGTTATTAACAATTTTGCTTATACAGGAAATTATGAAACTTGGGTAGTTCCAGTAACTGGACGATATAAAATCGAGGTATTTGGAGCACAAGGAGGAGGAAATGGTGGCAAAGGTGGCTATGCTTATGGAGAAGTTAATTTAACTGCTGGTCAAACACTTTATGGATTTGTTGGTGGTCAAGGAAAGTCAGACTTTAAGCAATTAGGTGCTGCTGGTGGCGGTGATGGTGGCTGGAATGGTGGCGGTAGTGGTGGAATAACATGGGACACATATAACAGACCAGTAGGCGACCCTTCTATCAGATTATCCAGTGGTGGTGGCGGAGCTACTGATATTAGAATTGGTGGACTTGCCTTAACCAATCGTATAATTGTTGCTGGAGGAGGAGGAGGAGCACCATCTTGTGCCTTAAATTCTGGTGATGGTGGTGGTTCTGTTGGACAAGATGGTGTAGACTTTGCGACTAATAGTACAATTGGAGCAAAAGGTGGAACACAAACTGACGGTGGTTTAGCTGGTAATATAAGCACAATTGGTGGAGGCATCAAACAGACATTTCCTCCAACTAATGGTTCTTTGGGTCAGGGAGGAACAGCAGGGTCGATTGAAACATATGGAAACAATCCAGCAACCGGTGGCGGCGGTGGCGGCGGATATTATGGCGGTGGCGGCGGTAGCGTTGCAGCTGGCTGGGGACAAACTGGTACTGCAGGTGGTGGTTCTTCCTATATTGGAGGCATGATTAATGATGCTACTAGAGGAACAACAGCAGGTATTAATACCGGAAACGGAAAGATAACTATAAAACTTGTATCATAATTATAAAATAATAAAAATTAGATAGGTATGACAAAGTCATATCTTTTTTTGGTAAAAACTGGTGATAATTTTTTGTTTAATTTTATTGATTAGATTGTATATTTTTGTTAAAATCGCATAATGTAGGAATAAAATGGAAAGATAAGTATAGGTGATTTTAATGAAAAATAAAGGATTTACATTAATAGAGTTACTGGCAGTAATAGTAATATTAGCAATAATAGCTGTGATAGCAATGCCAGTAATAATGAATTTAATAGATCGTTCAAGATATGGGGCATTTGGAGTAAGTAAAAAAAATATTGAAAGAGCTGCTGAACTTTATTATGCAAGAAATGCTGCAAGTGTAATATGGGATAATGATATTAGTTATGTAGAAATAGGGACACTAAAAAGTAAAAAGTATTTAGCACAAAATGTAGTAGATGTATTAACGGATATGGAAATAAGTGATGATACAAAAATACTTCTTTATCGTGAAGGAAGAAAAGTATCCTATTCTTTACAATTATATGATGAAACATTTTTTGATTGGTATCAAAAAGAAATGATTAAAGCAGTACAAAAAGATAATGTTAATTTACCTGCTAATATAGGTGATAAAGCAACAGTTGATCTAGAAGAATTAATGAATAAGGGTTTAGTTGATGAATTAAGACTACCTTTAGAATTAGAAAATAGATGTGTAGGATATGTTGAAGTTGAAAAAAAAGCAGCTGATGATTATGGCTACAATGCTTATGTAGATTGTTTAACAAATGCTTCAACTTTTGCAAGTCATTATGTAAGTTATGGTGGAAAAAATCTAGATAGTTTTACTGATGTACAAAAAACTAGTGATGGTGGCTATATTGCTGTAGGTAATAATAATTCAGATGAAATTACTAAATATGGTACACTAGGAAAAGGCAAATATGATGCAATTATTGTAAAATTTAAAAGTGATGGAACAGTTGAGTGGAGTCAAAACTTTGGAGGAACAAATAGTGATTATTTTTATGATGTAGTTGAAATAAATAATGGCTATGTTGCTGTTGGTACAACTTCTTCAACTGATGGAGATTTATCTGGAATATATAAAGGTGGTACTTATGACGCATTAGTTGTTAAATATGATGACAATGGTAATGTAGTAGGTAAAGTAAGTTATGGTACAAGTGCTGAAACATATAGAGAAGCATTTAATAGAGTAATATTTGATGGTACTAATCTTGTGTTAGTTGGAACAATGAATATTTCTAACAAAGATGGAGATGCTACAGGTTTAGTTTCTAATTTAGCAAGTGAAGTTGCTATAATAATAAAAATGGACTTAAATCTAAATACTGTTTGGCGTAATCTTTTTGGTGGTACAAAATTTGATTATTTTACATCAGTCATTAAAACATCTGATAATGGTTATATGGCTGTAGGACATAGTTCTTCTTCGGATTATGATATGGTAGGAGCTAAACCTGTAGGAGCTTCCGGAAGAGAAAGTGTAATTGTCAAATATAATGATGCTGGGGTATTACAATCTAAAAACTTTTTTATAGGTGATGATGATGAATATTTCTATGATGTAGTGGAAGTAAATGATGGATATATTGCAACTGGATATAGTAATTCTTCACTTTTTGATATGGCAGGCTTAAATAAAGCTGATAATGGCACTTATGATGGTGTTGTTGTTAAATATGATAAATCTTTAACAAACAAGACATGGATAAAAAGTTTTGGTGGTACTAACGATGATATGTTTAAAAATATTATAGTATCTAATACGAATGGCGTAATAGTCGTTGGTTCAAGTAAATCAGATGACAATGATATGAATGGTATTGCAATTTCTACTGGTGGTTATAATAATGCAATAATGGTTAATTATGATAGTAGTAATGGTAATATATTAAGTAAAAAGGTCTTTGGTGGTTCAAATAGTGATGTGTTTAATGCAATTTCAAGAGTTGATGGAAATAATTATATAGTAGCAGGGGAATCTTTCTCAAGTGATCAGAATTTAAAAGATTTTAATAAGGGTCATAGTGATGCAATTATTGTCAGTTATAATAATTCATTACAGCTTGAAAATAATTTAAATGAACCTGTTATATTGATTGATAGATTAAAAACAATTGTACCTAACTATGGACCTTCTATAAGTAATAGTTATACAAATATCTATACATCAAACAATCCAGGAACTGATTTAGGAAATTGGTGTAGTAGTTCTTCTAACTATGGAGCTGGATATAATTACCCTTATGGATTATGCTTGGTTCCATTTAATAGTGATGATATTAAATTATTGATGAATAAAGATACAATAAATGGATATAAGAAAGTCTTTATAGGAGAAAACGAATATAGCATTGATATTCAACCTGATAATAAATATAATTGGTATAGATTATTAATGAACTTTGTAAATACTAGTGGAGTAGAAATTTCAAATTTTAAATTTAAATTTTCTGATGGTTATGTTGGAAGCATAAGAGATTCAGTAGCTGCAGGATATATAGAACCATTAGTTGTAGTTTCAAATACTATCTCAAGACTTGTTGGAGATAACGTCAAGTATTTCTTTCCTGCACCAATGGGAATTTTAGATACTAATGGAACAACAGGAGTTGGTTCTGTACCTTCAATATATGTTAGCTTTAAACCTAAAAAGTCACAGTTAACTTCAGTAACTTTTACAAGTAACAAAGGAACAACTACTGATGGATTTATGTTATATGAATTACGTAATTTCGATATGTCAATAACACCAACTGAATAGAAAACACGCTGTAAAAACTTAATTCATTTTATAGTGGATTAAGTTTTATTAATTTATGAATTGTATAACGTGAGAATAAAATGGAAAGATAAATATAGGTGATTTTAATGAAAAATAAAGGATTCACTTTAATTGAATTACTAGCGGTAATAGTTATATTAGCTATAATAGCTGTGATAGCAACTCCAGTAATAATGAATTTAATAGATCGCTCACGATATGGTGCATTTGGAGTAAGTAAAAAGAATATTGAAAGAGCAGCAGAGCTTTATTATGCAAGAAATGCAGCAAGTATAATATGGAATAATGATATAAGTTATGTTGAAATAGGAACACTAAAAAGTAAAAAGTATTTAGCGCAAAATGTAGTAGACGTATTAACAGATATGGAAATAAGTGATGATACTAAAATATTACTTTATCATGAAGGAAGAAAAGTATCCTATTCTTTACAATTATATGATGATACATTTTTTGATTGGTATCAAAAGGAAATGATAAAAGCAAGTCAAAAGGATGATGTTAATTTACCTACTAATGTAGGTGATAAAACAAATATTGACCTAGAAGAATTAATGAATAAAGGTCTAGTTGATGAATTAAGATTACCTTTAGAATTAGAAAATAGATGTGTAGGATATGTCGAAATTGAAAAAATGGGAAATGATGATTATGACTACAATGCATATGTAGATTGTTTGACAGATGCTTCAACTTTTGCAAGTCATTATGTAAGTTATGGTGGTAAATATCTAGATGATTTTTTGGATGTAAAAGAAACTAGTGAGGGCGGTTATATTACAGTAGGCGAAAGTAATTCAGAAGTAATAACTAAATATGGATTTGGTAATAATGGAAAACAAGATGCAATAATTGTAAAATTTGATGCTAGTGGTAATGTCGAGTGGGGTAAGAACTTCGGGGGAAGTAATGATGATACATTTTATTCGGTTGTTGAAGGACCAGATGGTTATGTTGCAGTAGGTTTAACAACTAGTAATGATATTGATATTGAAAATTATATAGGTGGACAAAATGATGCCATAATAGTTAAATATAGTAAACAAGGTGACGTTGTTTATAAAAGAAATTATGGTAGTAGTAGTTCTGATCAAAATGGTGGAAGTGAACAATTTCTTGATATTATTTTAGATGGAAACAGTTATGTTTTAGTTGGTACAGTTGCTGGGTTTGGGACTGATGGGGATTTAACAGGAGAAGACTTGGTTAGAGCAAATGAAGGAATAATTTTAAAAATGGATCTAAGTTTTAATACAGTTTGGAGAAATTTCTTTGTTGCTAGTAATAGTGATACTTTTAGAAAGGTGATTAAAACAACTGATAATTCTTATGTTGTAGCTGGTTATTCTGGTTCTAATGACTATGATATGGCAGGACTTGGTTTTACTACACCTACTAATAATAATGAAGCAATTGTATTAAAATATGATAGCAGTGGCAATTTAGTAAAAAAGGAATCTTTCCAAGGAAGCAAACAAGAAAATTTTTATGGTGTTGTTGAAGTAAGTGATGGATATGTATTTGTTGGAAGTTCCAATTCATCAGATATGGATATGAGTACAATTAGTAAAGTAGATAATGGTTATAATGATGCTATTATTGTTAAATATGATAAAAATTTAGAAAATATAATGTGGAAGAAAAGCTTCGGGGGAAGTGATGATGAATGTTTTTATGGTATAGAAAAGGAAAATAATAGTGAAGTTGTTGCTGTTGGATATAGTAAATCAACAGATATAGACATGAACAATATAAATAAATCAAGTAATGGATATAGTAGTGCTATAATGACTAAATATAATGCAAGCAATGGTAATGTAACTACAACTAGGGTATTTGGTGGAAGTAATAGTGATATGTTTAGAAAAATTATTAAAACTAGTAGTAATAAATATATTGTTGCAGGTAATACTTATTCTAATAATGGCGATTTAAAGAACTTTAATAAAGGACATCAAGATGCAATATTGGTGGGATATGATAGTAATTTGAATTTATCCAAAACATTTCAAGAGCCGGTTATTATCATTGATAAATTAAAAACAATTACTCCTAGTTATGGAAACAATATTATTTTAAGTTATAATAACATCTATACTAGTAATGATCCGACAAAAGATTTAGTAGGATGGTGTAGTTCATTAGGTCCATATTTACCAGGAAATACTAGCAATTATTATTATGGGAATTGTTTAGTACCATTTAATCCTGACGATAAAAAATGGTTAGTGGAAAAAACTGTTGGTTCAGGGTTACCAATTATTCAAGGGGAATATGAATATAAATTATCGATAAACCGTGATAATAATTATAATTGGCATCAAATAATATTCTCTATGAATGGTAATGGCGAATTTAGTAATATGAAATTAAAATTTGCTGATGGATATATTGGATATATTACTGATGCAATACAAAACGGATATATCGAACCATTAGTTATTGTTTATTCATCATCAACTACTGTTAGGCCTTCATTCTTATTACCAACAGTAATAGATATAATTAATGAAAATGGTAGAACTGGTCTTGGAAGTTATCCTACTTTATATGTACTTGTTAAGCCTAAGAAATCGAAATTTTCAAGTATCATAATGACAAGTAATGCCAACTCTAGTGGTACATATGGTATGTATGTAACTGAACTACGTAATTTTGATATGTCAGTAGCACCAACGCAATAATAAAATGTTAAAAATTGTTAATTTAAAATAGTAATCCATTGACAAAAAATAAGTGGTATGTTAATATAAATGGCACTGAAAGGTGATAAAATGAGCGTTTTAAAATTATTGCCTGAGCAAGTTGAAACATTACATGCAGAGGCTGCTAAACTAAATGAACAATATTTAAAATTATTAGAAGAACAAAGACTTGAAGATAAAGTCCAACCTGGATGGGATCTACAAGGAATTACTGATATTGGAGATAACTTAACAATTTCAAAACTACGTGGTCTTAAAAATAGAATAAAAACTATAGATGCATATTTAAGTCATTATCAATTAGTTGATAAATATGAAAGTGAAAAAGTAAGTATTGGTACTGAATTTACTGTCTATATGGATTTTGGTAACAATGATAACGAAACAGATACATATAGATTGGTTTACACAAATGTAAGTAGTTTAGAGACTCGTAATTATATATCAATAGATTGTCCACTTGGAGAATCGGTATTAAACAAAAAAGTTGGAGATAAAATATCATATTTAACTCCTGCTAAAAAAGAAGTTAAAGGTGTAATACTTGATATATTACCTGAAAAAACAGTTGAACAAGCAAAAGAAAAAAGTTTAATTTAAAAAACAAGAGTGTATTCTTGTTTTTTTAATCTCATTAATATATAATTTATAAAGAACGAGGGATAGTATGAAAATAAAATATACTTTAAAACAAAAAGATATAAATGCTAGATATGGAGAATTAAAGACTAATTATGGCACCTTTGAAACTCCTATGTTTATGCCAGTTGGTACTTTAGCAAACGTTAAGACATTAACACCTGAAGAATTAAAAGGGGTTAATAGTGCTATTGTTTTAGCAAATACCTATCATCTATGGTTAAGACCTGGTGAAGATATTATTGATAGAGCTGGTGGGTTACACAAATTCATGAATTATGATGGTCCTATTTTAACTGATAGTGGTGGTTTTCAAGTATTTTCACTTGCTGAAAAGAAGAATATTAGTGAAGAGGGAGTAATATTTAAGAGTCATATTGATGGTGCAAAATTATTTTTAACTCCTGAAAAGTCAATTGAAATTCAAAATAAGTTAGATAGTGACATTGCTATGAGTTTTGATGAATGCCCACCATATCCTGTAACTAGAGAATATATGGAAACTAGTGTTGATAGGACCTTAAGATGGGCTAAAAGAGGTGCATATGTTCATGCCAATCCTAGACAATCATTATTTGGAATTGTTCAAGGTGGAGAGTTTGAGGATTTAAGAAAAAAGAGTGCAATTGAAACAGTAAAATTGGATTTTGATGGTTATTCAATTGGTGGTACTAGTGTTGGTGAAGATAAAGACACAATGTATAAAATGATTGATTATGCAGTTAAATATTTACCTGAGGATAAACCTAGATATTTAATGGGAGTAGGTGACCCTATTGATATCGTTGAAGGAGTTATTAGGGGTATTGATATGTTTGATTGTGTTTTACCTACTAGACTAGCACGCCATGGAAATGCTTTTACTAAATATGGAAGAATTAATTTAAAGAATTTAAAATATAAAGATGATTTTTCATCAATAGAAGATGGCTGTGATTGTTATACATGTAAGAATTATAGTAAAGCTTATATAAGACATTTAATCACTAGTGATGAAACGTTAGGTGGAAGATTATTATCAATTCACAATATTAGATTTTTAATTAAATTAACAGAAGACTTAAGAGAAGCAATTAAGCAAAATAAAACATTAGAGTTTGGAGAAAATTTTATAAAAAATTATAATAAAAAAGAATCTTAAGATTCTTTTTTTTCTTTCTTATAATTAATTCCCATAATACTACCAAATGCTGATGTTAACATTAATATTAAATAATATATTAAATCTTGTAGTTTAAATCCTGTTTTTAAAAATAAGTAATTCATAATAGATAAGATAATTATAAATATAATGGCATATTTTATTCCTTCTAGCCAACCTTTATTAAGACTTTTCCTTCCCATTATAAATCCACCAATAAATATGGCTAGTATTGGTATGATTATTTTGAATACAACTACAACCTTATAACTAAATATATTAAAATAATTAAATATTGTCACGATTAGGGTAAGTATCAATATAGTTCCGATTGTATAAAGTAAAGCACGACCTATTTTTTTCATTCTATCACCTAATAAAAAATATGCTTGAATAAAATAAATATTACTTACTCATAATATGATAGGTGATAATATGTATTTTAATTTAATTATTAAAACTTTTATTCTTTATTTCTTTATTGTATTGATGTATCGTATTATGGGAAAAAAGGAAGTAGGTAAACTTAGTATTATTGACTTAATTGTCTCAATTTTAATTGCAGAATTAGCCGCTATATCTATTGAAAATTATGATAAATCAGTTTTTCTTTCAATTATTCCAATCATTGTTTTGGTAATAATTGAAGTAAGTATTAGTTATATAACATTAAAAAATCCAAAAGTAAGAAAGCTAGTTGAAGGTAACCCAACAGTTATTATAAAAAAGGGGAAAGTAAATTTTACTGAGATGTCTAAGTTAAGATATAGTATTGATGATCTTATTACTCAATTACGTAGTAAAGAAATAAAGAGTATTGAAGAAATAGATTATGCTGTTCTAGAAAATAATGGTACACTTTCTGTATTCAAAAAGAGCAAGGATTATCCAATGCCTATTATTGTTGATGGAAATATTGATTATGAGGCATTAAGAGGAATTAATAAGAATATTAAATGGATATCGGATATATTAAAAAATAAAAATATATCTTTAGATGAGGTTTTTTATGCCTTTTATACAAAAAGTAGGACTTTTATAATAAAAAAGAGTGAATTATTATAGCTCTTTTTTTGTTAAAAAATTCATACTTGTTTAATAACCATTTTAATGATATAATTTTAATATAGTAGATTATTAATGTATGAGGTAGTAGTATGAGAAGAAGTGGATTTACGTTAATAGAATTATTAGCAGTAATTATGATTTTAGGATTAATTGGTTTGATTGTAATTCCAACTGTCACTAAATTATTAAGAGATTCTAAAGAAAAAGTATATATGAGTCAAGTTAAAATGATTGAAACTGTAGCTGGAAAATGGGGATTAGAACATATAAATCAACTATCTGAAACAGAAACTGTCTATTTAGGATTGACTGAATTACTTCAGAGTGGGTATATTAAGCAAAGATCTATAAATGATCCAAGAAATGCCAAAGAGACAATGAATGGTTGTATCGTTATTAAATATGATGATTCATATAATATGTATGAGTATGATTATACTGAGGATGATTGCTATACAATAAAACCATTGTATTCTGATAAAACAGGTGCAGCAATACCAGAATTAACAACAGGAATGATACCGGTTGTATATGATGGTACTAATTGGGTAAAAGCCAACATAAAAGAAAAGTGGTATGATTATGCAACAAAGGAATGGGCAAATGCAGTAACAGTAACAAGTACTAATAGAACAACTCATTTAAATGCTGCACCAGGATCAATTATACCAATGAGTGATATAAATACCATGTGGGTATGGATACCAAGATATAAATATGCAATACCAACAGGAACAGGAGCAAGAAGTATAAATATTGCATTTGAGGCAAAGAATACAACTAAATCAACAGGTACTGCAGTAGATGCAAATTATTTGACTCATCCAGCATTTACATTTGGAACTACAGAAGTATCAGGTATGTGGGTTGGAAAATTTGAAACAACTGGAACTACAACTAGTTTAACTATATTACCAAATACTACTTCATTGACATTTGAAACAATAAAAACGATGTATGATGCTTCAAGAGCAATGCAAAGTAATTCAATATATGGAACAAATACTGATGGAAATATTCATATGGCAAAAGATAGTGAATGGGGAGCAATTGCATATCTTTCAAATTCAATCTATGGAAAAAATAGTGAAGTATGGATAAATAATAGTTCAACATTTACAACTGGATGTGCCGGTAATAGTGTAAGCATTTCACAATATAGTGGTTGCCAAAATCAATATAATACAACTATAGGAGTGAATGCTTCAACAACTGGAAATATTTATGGTGTATATGATATGAGTGGAGGGGCTTTCGAATACACAATTGGAATGTATCGTCCAAATGATACAACTTCAGTTTTAGACAACAGTGGATTTGGAGCTACAACAACAACTGGAACATTACCGTCAAATGAATATTGGAATAGATATATAAGTGAAACAGCGTTAACTGCTTGTAGTGGTGGAATATGTTATGGAAATGCTTTATCAGAAACAAGTGGTTGGTATGGAGATTCAAATGGATTTATTAACTATCTTAACCCTTGGTTTTTACGTGGTGGAAGTTATAATAATACTACGGGTGCAGGGATCTTTAACTTTGATTGCAGTGATGGACGTGAGGATAGTGAATACTCATTTCGTTTAGTTCAAGTAAAACCTTAAGTTTATAAAAAAACAAACTATTATAGTTTGTTTTTTAATGTTTTTGAAACATTATATAAAGCAAATAGAGTAACAAACAATATATTAATGCTTATAGATATGACTAATCCCCATAACCCGATACTCATATATGAAAGGACTAATAATGTAATGGTTCTAAGAAAAACACTGATAATTGTTGTATATAGTGCAAGATTGGCTTTACCCATTGCTTGAAGACTACTTACTAATGGTGATTGAATATAGAAGAGTAAAAAGATTGGGGCTAGGAATTTTAAGTATTCTACACCTTCATTAGTATTATAGATTAATTTTAAAGAGGCATCTGGATAAATCATAAATATTAATGTTATAGGAATACCAATCATCAATGAAAATAAGATACCTTGTTTAATTTTATTTTTTGTATACTCATAATTATGGTTACTATAACTATTACTTACTACCGGAATTAGAGCTTGAGATATTGCCATAGTAAAGAAGGAAGGAAGTAATAGTAAAGGCATGACATAACCATTAATGATTCCGTATTCATTTATGATAAATGAATTGGAGTAATCAACGGAAAGTAAAACAAAAGTTAAAATAATAGGTTCTAAGAAATAAGCAATATTACCAACTAAACGACTTCCTGTTGTAGGTAAACTAATACTTAATATTTCAGAGATATTTTCAGGATTAATCTTTATATCTTCTTTAGTAATTTTAAATTTTTTTGGTAAGAAGAAGAAGAAGATAAAAATAGAAGTTAATTCACTAACAATATTTGATAGAACAACGAACGCTACTGCATATTCAATTCCATCTATTAAAAATATAGGAATACCAATAATAAGAATAACTAATCTAACAATATCTTCTGTAATATTAGATAATACATGTGGAAACATTTTTTGTTTCCCAAAAAAGTAACCCCTTAAAATACTTGAGATACTTATAAATGGTAAGACAAAACCAATACAAATAAGAGCATAGTAGCAACGACTATCATGTAATAAATTATTAGCTATGTATCGAGCACTAAATAATAGAATTATTATTATAATAACATTTATAATTAGAGTAATAGGAAAAGAACTCAAAACTAAATTCTTATTATTTTTTTTATCTTCTGCAACTAGTTTACTTATAGCAACTGGTAAACCTAATTGGGCTAAAGCAATTAATAAACTAAATGTTGGTATAATCATCATATATATACCAATACCTTCAGTTCCAAGTAGACGTGTCATTACAACTTTAATGACCATTCCTAACATTTTAGTTACAAAACCACCAATGATTAAAATAACCGTCGATTTAATAAATTTACTCTTTTTCATAATAACTCCTTTAAAATTATTTGTTTTTCATATATAATATATATGTATAAAATTATAAATATATTATGGAGGTGTCTATGGATTTAGAGTTTAATTCTATAGAAGAGTTGTATGAAAGATTAAAACCAGCTCTTATAACCAAATGCTCTGAGATGAAAAGAGATGGCTATAAATATATCAAAGAAGAGGATATATGGAATTATTTAAAAGAAGTTAAATGGAAAAAAGCAGTTGATTTAGGTCTTCACGAAATGGTTCGTGATGTTTTAAATACTGAGAATGCAAGAATTGATAATTACTTAAAAGAAAAATTAAATTTAGGTAATCGTAAATTATATTTTGAAGATTAAAGAAGGAAGATGACGAAGTGAAAACAAAAGAAAAAGTAAAACAAATTAGAAACATAAGTATTATATTTATAATTTTAGTAGCAATGGGAATAATGTTCCCAACTATTTTTAACAACTTAAAATTTGGGTTAGACTTACAAGGAGGATTTGAAGTCTTATATCAAGTTAAAAGTATTGATGGAAGTAAAGTAACTGAGGATATGGTTAAGAATACCTATAAGACCATTTCAACAAGAATTGATAGTTTAGGTATTACTGAACCAGTTATTATTGTAGAAGGATTAGACCGTATTAGAGTTCAATTAGCAGGGGTAAAAAATCCTGAGGAAGCAAGAAATGAATTAAGTTCAGTAGCATCCTTAACATTTAGAGATACTAATGACCATTTACTTATGACTAGTGATGTATTAAGAAGTGGTGGGGCAAAAGTAGGGACAGATGACAAAGGTAATCCAGCTGTTAGTTTAGGGGTTAATGACAAAGATACTTTCTTTGATGCAACTAAGAAAATTAGTGAATCATCTGATCCACGAATTGTTATATGGTTAGATTTTGAAGATGGAGTAAATTCATTTAAAGCTGAAGGGGATACTTGTGGTAGTGATAAAGAAGCAAGATGTCTTTCAGTAGCAACTGTTAGTCAAGGTTTTGCTAGTGATGTTATTATTCAAGGTAATTTTACAACTGATGAAGTTGAAAAGTTAGTAAGACTTATTAATTCTGGTAGTTTACCTACTAAATTAGTAGAAATATCTTCTAAGACAGTAGAAGCATCATTTGGAGCAAATTCTTTATCACAAACGTTTACTGCTGGTATTATTGGTATTAGTGCTGTAGTGTTATTAATGGTAGCGCTATATCGTTTTGCCGGATTAATAGCTAGTATAGGTATATATATTTATACTTTCTTAACATTCTTATCTTTCTGGTTATTTGGTGGTGTTTTAACTTTACCTGGTATTGCCGCTTTAGTAATTGGAATTGGTATGGCAATAGATGCTTGTGTTATTAGTTTCGCTAGAATTAAAGATGAATTACATGAAGGAACTAATTTACAAGATGCTTATAAATTAGGAAATAAAAATTCTTTTATGACTATTTTTGATGCTAATATTACCACACTATTGGTAGCTATAATTATGTTTATATTGGGTGAAAGCAGTGTAAAAGGATTTGCAACAATGTTAATCATAAGTATTTTTGTTACAATGGTAGTTATGGTATATGTAACTCGCTTCCTTTTAGGAATATTTGTAAAAACAAGATTCTTTGATAAGAAGTTAAATTTATTTATTGGAATTAAAGAAAAGAAAAAAGAAAAGAATAAGGTTCCATTTAGTTATATTGATTTTGTTAAACCTAGAAAAACAATATATATAGTTACCATTTTTATCTTTATAATTGGTATTATTTCATTATTTACTAGTGGTTTAAATTTAGGAATTGATTTTAAAGGGGGATCTTCAGTCTCAATTGCTAGTGAACAAAAATTAGATAAGAAGAAGATTGAAGAAGATTTTAAAAACTTTGATTATGATCTAACTGGAGTAGAAGTTATTAATGATAATAATGTTATTGTTGAGTTAAATGCTGAATTAGATAAGGATCAAGTTATTGAAATGCAAGACTATTTTACTGAAAAATATCAAGCTAAAACAGATATTGGTGTAGTGTCTAATATGGTTAGTAAAGAATTAGTTAAGAACTCAATAATAGCTGTATGTATTGCAATAATAGGTATTATTATTTATGTATCAATTAGATTTACATTTAGTTATGCTGTTACTGGTGTATTAGCATTAATACATGATGCATCGATGATTGTAATTTTATTTAGTTTATTCAAACTAGAAGTATCAAGTATTTTCATTGCTGCTATTCTATCAATTATTGGATATTCAATTAATGATACAGTTGTTATATTTGATCGTATGAGAGATATGGTTACTAAAAAATATAAAGGTAATCTTAAGAATGAAAGTGATGTTATTGATGTTGTTAATACAAGCTTAAGATTTACTTTTGCTAGAAGTATTATTACTACTTCAACTGCTTTACTTACAGTAATTGCTCTTACTATATTTGGTTCACATGAAATTTTCAATTTTAATATAGCTATGTTATTTGGGCTTATTGCAGGAGCTTATTCATCTATTGCTATTGCAGCTCAATTATGGTTAGATATTACTAGGAAAAATTTAGGTAAGAAGATTAAAAAGAAATGGTATGAAGAAGATGATGATATAGAGGAAATAAAGATTAAAGGTATTAATTCCTAGAAGGAAAGTGATAAAATGCAAGAAGAAAATATTGTTTTGACTTTTGATGACTTAAATGATAAATTAGCAACTTATATTACTGATAAAAAAGAGTTATCATTAGTTACTAAAGCATATATGTTTGCATATGAAAAACATTTTGGACAAAAGAGACTTACAGGGGAAGATTATATTAATCATCCCCTTAATGTGGCTTTTATTCTCACTGAAATATACGCTGATAGCAGTACTATTTGTGCTGCTTTGTTGCATGATGTTATTGAAGATTGTGATGTAACTAGGGAAGAAATTGTAGAAAAATTCGGTGAAGAAATAGCTTTATTAGTAAATGGTGTTACTAAGATAAATCGCTTAAATTTTGCTGGTGATAATGAATCAATTATTGCAAATCATCGTAAAATTTTAGTAGGATTATCAGAAGATGTACGTGTTATTATTATTAAATTAGCGGATCGTCTTCATAATATGCGTAGTTTATGGGCGTTACCAGAAAAACGACAAAAAGCTAAAGCTAAAGAAACTTTGGATATATTAACACCCATTGCTCATCGCTTGGGTATTAATCAAATAAAAGGAGAATTAGAAGATTTATCTTTAAGATATTATAAACCAGATATTTATTTTGAAATAGTTGAAAAACTAAATCAATCTAAAAATGAAAGAGATAATATTGTAACTATAATGAAATCTAAAGTTTCGGAATTATTAGCAGAACATGGTATCAAAAATGAACTAAAGGGAAGAGCTAAAAGTATTTATAGTATTTATAAAAAACTAGATGGTGGAAAGAAATTTAGTGATATTTATGACTTACTTGCTTTACGTGTTTATGTTGATACAGAACAAGAATGTTATCAAGTATTAGGAATTATTCATTCAAAATATCGTCCAATTCCTAAGAGATTTAAAGATTATATTGCAATGCCTAAAACAAACATGTATCAATCTTTGCATACTACTGTTTTTGGAATTGATGGTCATTTATTTGAAATACAAATAAGAACTTATGATATGGATAAGATTGCGGAATTAGGGATTGCTTCACACTGGTCTTATAAAGAAAAGGGAAGTAATACTAAAAATAGTATGCAATCAGCGATGGAACAAAAACTACAATTTTTTAGAACAATTATGGAGTTAAAAAATGATGAAACAAATGATGAAGAATTTGTCCGTCAAGTTAAAGAAGATGTATTTAAAGATACTATTTATGTCTTTACACCTAAGGGAGATGTAGTTGAACTACCTAGTGGCTCTACACCAATTGACTTTGCTTATCGTGTTCATAGTGGAATAGGAGATAAAATGGTAGGGGCTATTGTTAATAATGGTATTGTACCATTTGATTATGTATTAAAAGATAATGATATTATTAAGATTAATACTAATAAGAATTCATTTGGTCCAAATCGTGAATGGATAGCAATGGCTAAAACTACTCAAGCTAAGAATAAGATTAAAAATTTCTTTAATAAGATTGATAAAGAAGGGTACTTGAAAAAAGGTGAAGAATTATTAAGAGATGAACTTCGTAAGAAAAAAATACCTTTTAACGATTTTATGACAGACAATATTGATAAGTTGTTGAATGAACTAAAATATTCTAATGTTGATGAATTATATATTAATATAGGAAATGGTAAGAATTCAGCAACGCAATTAATTAATTTTGTCTATAATGAAAATGCAACAAAAGAAGAAATTATTTTAAAGAAAACAGAAAATCAAGAAGTAATTATTCCAACTATTAAAAATGATATTGTTGTTAAGGGAATTGATGATGTTAAGATTAATGTAGCATTATGCTGTAAACCAATTCCAGGTGATCGTATTGTTGGATACATAACTAAAGGATATGGTATAACTGTCCATAGAATGGTATGTCCTAATGTTTCTGAATTAGAAGAAAGAATCATTGATGTATCATGGAATAATGTTATTACTAAAAAATATCCTACTAATTTATTAATTAGAGCAAGTGAAAATAAAAATATTTTACTAGATATTATTTCTAAGACATCTAATAACGAACTTACTGTTCAAAGTATTAACTCGTTACCTAGTAGTGAAAATTTTTTATTTGATATTACTGTTTTAGTGGACAGTAAAGAAAGTTTAATGAAATTTATGGATGATGTTAAGTTAATTCCTAATATAATTAGTATTGAAAGGATAATAAAATAATGAAGGTAATATTACAAAGAAGCTTAGCATCTAATGTTATTGTTAAAGAAGAAATAGTTGGGTCAATTGATTCAGGGGTAGTCATATTAGTTGGTTTTACTCATAATGATACAGAAGTAGAAATTGATTATTTAATTAATAAGATAATTAATCTACGTATCTTTGATGATGAAAATGGGGTAATGAATAGATCTTTAATAGATGTTAGTGGAAGTATTTTAAGTATATCTCAGTTTACTTTATATGCTGATACTAAAAAAGGTAGAAGACCAAGTTATGTAAATGCATTAGAACCTATGGAAGCTAAAAGTTTATATGACCTCTTTAATCTAAAGTTAAGAGATCAAAATATTCATGTAGAAGAAGGTATATTTGGTGCTGATATGATTGTTAATATAACTAATGATGGACCAGTTACAATCGTGATGGAAAGTAGGGATGATAGTGCTTAAGAATAGATTAGATTATAAGTTATTAAATCTAGCAATAATAGTTTTAATAGTTTTCTTAATTTATCAAGCAAATAATTTTTGGATTGGAACTTTAAATAAGTTTTTACAAATATTTTTACCATTCTTATTTGCATTTGCTGTAGCTTATGCCTTAAATCCATTAGTAAAATTTCTAACAGAGCGAAAATTTCCAAAAGCATTTGCCATTTTAATTGTTTTGGTAGTGGTTATTGGAGTATTTGTAGCTACTATCTTCTTGGTAGTTCCACTTTTAGTAGAACAATTAACAAGTTTATTTAATACTATTATTACTTTCTTTGTAGAAATGTCTAATAAGTATGATATAAACTTTGGTCCACTGCAAGATTCATTATCTAAGAGTTTTAATGATATTATTTTAAAACTTGGTAAATATGTATCTGATGGAGCAGTTAATTTTATTGGTATATCTTTAAGTTATATATCAGTATTTGTAATAACCTTATCAGCAGCAATATATTTTCTAATCGACTTAGATAATATTAAAATTGCTGTTAAAGCATATTTAAGAAAGAAATCAAGAAAAGCCTTTGCATTTGTTGTAGAACTAGATAAAGCAATGAAAAATTATCTATCAGGATTTTTAAAGATAGTGTTTATTTCATTATTTGAATATTCAATTGCTTATTTAATTATAGGTCATCCTCAAGCTCTATTATTAGGATTCTTAGCAGCTTTATCAAATTTAATTCCATACTTTGGTGGTATGATTACAAGTATGATTGCAGCTATTACAGCCTTTGTTATAAGCCCTGCTTTATTTGCTAGAACACTTGTTACATTCTTTATTTTAAGTGCTTTAGATAGCTATGTAATCAATCCATTAGTATATGGTAAAAGTAATGCTATTCATCCAATTGTTGTTATTTTAGCAGTCTTTGCTGGAGGAATACTATTTGGTGTAATGGGTATTATTATTTCATTACCAGTTGCTATCTTAATCATTAATACTTTTAACTTCTTTAAGGAAGATATTAAGCAAATGATTGATGAAATGAAAGAAGAAAATAATAAAAAATAGTTTATTTTTAAACTGTTTTTATTTTATTTGAATTTATATAATTTTAATAAATTGATATCTTATTTTTAACAGATTATCTTTATTTACCAATATATACTAATTATTAGGTATTATATATGAACAAATATAGAATTTTTGTTTTTTGCATAATTATCTAAATTAATATATTATGTTTTTGAGGTGATTAAATGTCATATATATTGAGAAATGAACAACTTAAAGAGTTTATGGAAAAATATAGACTTGATTGTACTTCTATTATTATAAAGATTGATCACGAATTGAAAAAAGCATATTATGTTATCGATGGATCTAAAGTAGTAAAAACAGATTACAAGAGTATGGTTGACTTCATTAATAGTTAAGGAAAAGTAATTTTCCTTATTTTTTTGTAAAAAATTTAAATATTATTTGACAAAGACTAGAGAAATTTTATATAATATTCTAAGGTAAAATATATTAGAAATATCTGTTAGATTGGAGTGCTTGCTTTGAATGAAAATAAGAAATTTACATTAGTAGAATTAGTTGTAATAATTATATCTTTAGGTTTAATTTGTTTGATTGTGATTCCGGTATTTATTATAGTATTAAAAAATTCAAATCAAAAATTATATGATATTCAAGTAAAGATGATTGAAAAAAGAGCAGAAAATTGGGGAATTGATAATATTAATAGATTATCCGAAGGGGCGATATATTTAAATTTAAGTCAATTATTGAATGAAGGATATATCGGACAAACAGAACTAAGAGATCCAAGAGATACTAGTCATTTGTTAAACGGATGTATTTTAATTGAATATGATAAATCATATAAAAAGTATAAGTATAATTATATAGAAAAAGCTTGTGATGAGGTGAAAAGATAATCACTTATGAATATATTAGAGTAAGGTTATATAATAATCTTACTTTTTTTATAACATTCAAATAATATAACTTGACTATTATTAATTTTAAATATATACTTTATATATACATGTATTACTGGTTTGGAACAGTATATATATATAAATCTTTAGAGAAAATGTGATTGGTGAAAGCATTGTTTTATATATATTGAAGATACTAAACTATAGTAAGCGTCATTCGCGTTAAGAATTTGAGTGTATAGCTAGTCTATAAAATAAGGTGGTACCGCGAATTTTTTCGCCCTTATATTAGACTTTTTTTCATATCTAGGAGGTTATATTATGGAAAGTTGGAGAATTAGACGGCATTAAAACTAATATTGTAATAAAATAAAGAAGGAGGAAATAATATGATACAAAAACCTAAGGGAACTTATGATGTATACGGAAGTAAAGGAAAAAATATTTTATATATTGAAAAATTATTGAATGCTCTAATGGATAAATATAATTATGAGTATTTTAGAACGCCTATTTTTGAAGCAAGTGAATTATTTCATAGAGGTGTAGGAGAAACAACAGATATTGTTTCTAAGGAAACTTATGACTTTAAAGATCGTGGAGATCGTTTAATGACTTTAAGACCAGAAGGAACAGCGGGAATAGTAAGAAGCTATATTGAAAATAAACTATATGGAAGTGCATCTATGCCATTAAAAACATGGTATTATGGTCCAATGTTTAGATATGAAAGACCTCAATCAGGTCGTTTTAGAGAATTCTATCAATTTGGTATTGAAGTTTTTGGTACTAATGATCCAATTATAGATGCTGAAGTTATTAGTGTTGCGGTTAATTTTTATAAATTATTAGGATTAAAGGGAATTAGTGTAAATATTAATTCACTTGGAGATAATGAATCAAGAGATAATTATCGTAAGGCTTTGCTTGATTATTTAAAACCATATATTAATGATTTATGTGAAGATTGTAGGGAACGTTACTTAAAAAATCCTTTAAGAATTCTAGATTGCAAAGTTGATGCAGATACAGATATATTAAAAAATGTACCTAGAACAATAGATTATTTAAATGAAGAAAGTAAGAAACATTTCTTAAAAGTACAAGAATATCTTAAAGAATTAAATATTGATTTTAAAGTTAATCCAGGAATTGTTAGAGGATTAGATTATTACACTCATACGGTATTTGAAGTAGAAGCGAGTGTAGAAGGTTTTGGAAGCCAAAATGTATTATGTGGTGGTGGAAGATATAATAATTTAATTGAAACAATGGATGGGCCAGCTACTCCTGGTGTTGGTTTTGCATTAGGAATGGAAAGATTATTAACAGCTCTAGAATTTGAAAATATTGATTTAGGTTATGATAAGGGAATAGATTTATTTATTATTCCAATGAGTGAAAATGAAAAAGCATTTGCCTTTAGTTTAACTCAAAATTTACGTTTAAATGGTTTTAGTGTTGATATGGATTATATGGATCGTAACTTAAAAGGAAACTTTAAGCAAGCCGATCGTTTAAATGGTAAATATATCGTTATAATTGGTGAAGAAGAATTAAGTAGTAAAATATTAACCGTGAAAAATAATACTACTAAAGAAGAATATAAAGTTAAGATAGATGATATTATTGATTTCATGGATGAAATGATAGGTGAGGAAAATGAGTAAAATCATTACATTAAAAACAATTTTAAAAGATGTAAAAAAGTATGAAAATAAAGAAGTTATTATTGGTGGATGGGTAAAAAATCATCGTAAACAAAAGAATGTAGCTTTTATTGATTTTTATGATGGAAGTGTTTTTGATAGTATTCAAATTGTATATAATGAAACGAATGAAAACTTTGAAGAATTAAATAAAATTCATATTGGATCATGTATTGAAGTAAAAGGAAAATTAATTAAATCTTTAGGTAATGGTCAAGAAATAGAAATAGAAGCTAATGATATAAAATTATTAGGTGATTGTCCTGAGGATTTTCCAATTCAACCACAAAGATATACAAGAGAATATTTAAGAGAACAAGCTTATCTTAGACCTCGTACTAATTTATTTGGTGCAATGTTTAGAATAAGAAATGTAGCTACTATGGCTATTCATTCTTATTTTCAAAAGAATGATTATATTTATGTTCACACACCTTTAATTACATCAAATGATGGTGAAGGTGCTGGAGAAATGTTTAGGGTAACAACAATGGATCTAAAAAATATTCCATTAAATGATAATAAAGAAATTGATTACAGTGAAGACTTTTTCTCTAAAAAAGTTGGTCTTACTGTAACTGGACAATTACAAGGTGAAGCTTTTGCTCTTGCTTATCGCAAGATATATACATTTGGTCCAACATTTAGAGCTGAAAAATCTAACACTAAAATACATGCAGCGGAATTCTGGATGATTGAACCAGAAATTGCTTTTTGTGATTTAAAAGGTTTAATGAAAATTCAAGAACAATTTTTAAAATATGTTATTAGTTATGTATTAAAGAATGCTCGTAAAGAAATGGAATTCTTAGATAAATTTGTTGAAAAAGGTTTAATTGAAAGATTGGAATCAATTGTTAAAGGAAAATTTAATAAGGTTACCCATGAAAAGGCTATTGAGATATTAAAAAATTCTGGAGTTGAATTTGAAAATGAACCAGTATTTGGTCAAGATATTGCTAAAGAACATGAAAAATATCTAACAGAAGTACATTTTAAAACACCAGTATTTATTACTAATTGGCCAAAAGATATTAAAGCCTTTTATATGAAATTAGATAATAATAATAAAACAGTTGCGGCCGTTGATTTATTAGTTGCTAAAGCTGGTGAATTAATGGGTGGAAGTCAAAGAGAAGAAAATTACGATAAATTAGTTAAGAGAATGAATGAACTAGATGTTAAACAAGAAGGATTAGAATGGTATCTTAATTTGAGAAAATATGGTGGTTGTGTTCATTCAGGATTTGGTTTAGGATTTGAAAGATTATTAATATTCTTAACAGGTGTTGATAATATTAGAGATGTTATTCCTTTCCCAAGAACTTATGGTAATTGTGAATTTTAGGAGGAATTATGAAAAAAATATTTAATACTTCATTAAATATAAATAACATTGGAGAACAAGTTAATTTAAAAGGTTGGGTTCAAAAGAAAAGAGACTTAGGTGGTTTGATTTTTATCGATTTAAGAGATAGAAGTGGAATTATCCAATTAGTTGTTAGACCAGAAGATAAAGACTATGAATTAGCTGGAACTATAAGAAATGAATATGTTATTGAAGTAGATGGTATTATTAGAGAAAGAGAAGGTAAAAATAGTAATCTTGAAACAGGTGATATTGAAGTAGATGTAACTAATTTAGTTATTTTAAATGAATCTACTGAAATACCATTTGAAATAGGGGAAGAAACTAATGCTCTAGAAGATACCAGATTAAAATATCGTTATTTAGATTTAAGAAGAAAAAACTTAAGAAATAATATTATTGAAAGACATAAAATTGCAGCTTCAGTTAGAGAATATTTAAATAGTATAAGTTTTATTGAAATTGAAACACCAATACTATGTAAATCTACTCCTGAAGGAGCAAGAGACTATTTAGTACCATCTAGAGTAAATAAGGGTAATTTCTATGCTTTACCTCAATCTCCACAAATATTTAAACAATTATTGATGGTATCAGGATTTGAAAGATATTATCAAATTGCTAGATGTTTTAGAGATGAAGATTTAAGAGCTGACCGTCAACCAGAATTCTCTCAAGTGGATATCGAAATGAGTTTTGTTGAAGAAAAAGATATTCAAGATATGTTAGAAGGTATGATGGTAAAAGTATTTAAAGATATTAAAAATATTGATATTAAAATACCATTTAATCGAATGACATATGATGATGCTATTAAGCTTTATGGTAGTGATAAACCAGATACTAGATTTGAAATGTTAATTAATGATATAACTGAAATATTTAGTAATACAGAATTTTCTTTATTTAGAAATGTTCTTGATAATAATGGTATTATTAACTGTTTAGTAGTTAAGGATGCTGCTGATAAATGCTCAAGAAAAGATATTGATGCTTTAACAGAATTTGTTAAGACATATCGTGCCAATAACTTATTATGGTTAAAATATGATAAAGAATTTACTGGAAGTATTTTAAAAAATGTTACTGAAAGAGAACTTGAAGCTATAAAAGATAAATTAAATATTGAAGATAATGACTTGATTTTAATTGTTGCGGATAATTATAAAACAACTAAGACAAGTTTAGGTAATCTACGTTTAAAGGTTGGTTCCAATATGAACTTAATTGATGAAAATAAATACAACTTTTTATGGGTAGTAGATTTTCCATTATTTGAATATAGTGAAGAAGATAAAAGATATTATGCATGTCATCATCCATTTACTGCACCAAAGGATGTGGATGTTGATAAGATGTTATCTGATCCTGGTAAATGCTATGCCAAAGCTTATGATATCATTTTAAATGGTTATGAATTAGGTGGCGGAAGTATTCGTATTCATAATAAGAATACTCAAAGTAAAATGTTTGCTGCTTTAGGGTTAAGTGAAGAAGAAGCTAATGAAAAATTTGGATTCTTACTTGATGCATTTAAGTATGGAACACCACCTCATGGCGGAATAGCTTTAGGACTTGAAAGATTAGTAATGTTATTATGTAATACTGATAATATTAAAGATGTTGTTGCATTCCCTAAAACAGCTAGTGCATCATGTTTAATGACAGAAGCACCAAATACTGTTTCAACTATGCAATTAGATGAATTAGGAATTACATTAAAAAAGACTTATTAGATAAGTCTTTTTTTGTTAGAAAATTATATATTTATTTAAATCATATACTGTACCATTTATTTTTATATAAATGTAGTATTTACCACTTAAACCTTCATTATTAATATATTTAGTTATTGATATACCATTTGTTTGTTCTTCTTCACAGTAAGTATCAACACATATTGAAGTATATGGTTTTTTAGATATAGTCATATTATATGTTTTTTTAGAAAATAAATTATCTAGAATAATTTTAACATCATCTTGTGGTTTAAAATTACCACTTACAGCTAAACGATCTACTTCTTCAGTAACACTAATATTATATTTTTTAATTATATCATCAGCGTTTTTATTTAATAATACTAAGTTATTTTGATCAGTAGGTGTTTTATCAAGTTTACCTAGGCGGTATCCAATACCAGGTTGATATTCATCATTAGCATATAAACTTAATTTTTCTACATGATAGTAATTAGTTGGAAATTTAATTTCAAATATTACTTTATCATTTAATAATTCAACAGTTGTACTACTTAGAATAGCATTTTCATCTTCAGCAGGTACATTTGAAACATATCCATCAACTTTATTATGACCACCAGAATGAATTAAGTAATGATTTTTTCCTAAATAATCTACATCAGACAAATCTGGAGAATAGAAGTCAGAACCTCTTGTTTTGCCATATGACCATACTTCTTCAATAGTCATATTATTAGTATTATATTTATATATTACACCACGACTATAATTGTTTTCAGGTTTAACATATTCTTCATATTTCTTTGAACGATTGTTACCATTATCAAAAACAAATAGGTTACCGTTAGGTAAAATCATTGCAGCATGGCTAGCCCATGGCCATTCTAAATTATTTGTTGGTTTAAAGAAATATTTTTGCATATCTTTATTCCAATCAGATGGATCACCTATAATCCAATCAATTTTTAAAGTATCATAATTAATATTTACAATAGCATCTTGATTTCTACCTGATAGGGTAATAGAATTTGTTTTCTTATCATACCATACTGAAGTATTGTGAAACCAATCATAAGCTACAGCATATTGATTAAGTCCTTGATCAATAGGTAATATATCTTTTAAATTAATTTTTTTAACTATTTCACCAGTTTTACGATCTATTTCAACGATATAATCTTCTACAGTATTATCTTCAAAATTATTGGTTGAAACTAATAAATTACCATTTTCCATTTCATAAGTATCATGATGATATCCACCAGGTAGAGTATATTCAAAATATACTTTGCCTAACAAATCAATTTCAACTAATCCAATAGAATAATAAGGAGGATTAATTAAACGATTACTACTTAATAATAAATGTCCATTATTTAATCTAGTAATATCCCAATTAAATGGTTCAGTTACATACCATCTTATATCACCATTGATATCATACGCTACAGTATAACCATTTGTTGTATTAGTAAAAAAGTATAATTCATTATTTAAATTACTCTTATCTGCTTTAGTATATTCAGGCAAGATAATATCATTTGGTAGAGGATCTGTTTTTATATTAACTTTATAATCAACTTCATTTACAGTAATAATTACTTCATTATTACTATTAGCATATAATCCATAAATAGGTAAGATATGAACATTACTGGTTTTAAAAGTATTAGTATAAGTAGTGTTCTCATCTTTTCCTTTTATTGTAACAGTTGGACTAGTAAAATCATTTGTTTCAAATATTACTAGTGCTGTTAATGGAGATATTCCATAAGGGTTAACAATAATTTTAGGATCTTCTACTGTATAATTTGTATCACCTATAAAATCTTCTTCAAGTACAAGTTGTTTATTCAAAATATCTTGACTTTCACTAATTGGTTTAAATTTTTCAACATTGTCATATATTAAAATTGATAATGCACAAGCTAAGACAATTAAGATAATAAATTTATACTTTGTTTTCATATGTCCTCCTAAATTAATCTAATTTCATTTTCTGCAAAGAAAGGATGTTCCTTATTAATACGGTCATAGAATAGAATACCCTCTAGATGATCTATTTCGTGTTGAAAAGCAATTGATAATTCTTCTCTAGCACGAATTTGAATTGGCTTCATATCTTCATCTAATCCTTCAATAGTAACTCTTGCATATCTGGGAACATGTCCATCTACTTCACGATTGACACTTAAGCATCCTTCACCAGCATCAGCCGCAATTATTTCTTCAGAGTGACTAATAATTTTAGGATTAATAATAACATAATTATTAAATTTTCCTTCTTTATATTCGTGAACTACTACAATTAGTCTTTTTAAAATACCAAGTTGTGGGAAAGCAAGTCCCATTCCTGGTCTTAAATTATATTTTTTTTCATATTCTTCAATTTGACTATATGTAAGTTGATCAATCATCTTTTGAACTAATTTTTTTTCTTCTTTAGTTATAGGTTCGATAATTGGCTCACTTTTTTTTCTTAATATCTTATTTTTTTCATCTAAGATTTCTAATTGTTTAAACATAATAACCACCACCAACATTTTAACACATCTTATAGAAAAAAGGAAGATATCTTCCTTCTTTTATTGAACCCAGTTACGAGCACCAATTATAATAACTAATAGTATAAATAATACTAGTACTATTGCTGCGCCATAACCTGCACCATAACCATTGCCTCCGCCGTAGCCTCCGCAAGGATTACAGCATGGATTTCCATAGCCTGCGCCATAGCCAGCGCCATAGCCAGCGCCGTATCCTCCGCCATAACCTCCATAATAATACATAATTTTCCCTCCTATCTAGTCATAATATAGTATTAAAAAAATCATAAATTGCGTATATAAAAAACCTATTTTGAATTTTTAAATGTTTGAATTTACTATATTATATGTTATTATATAATATGTAGGGTGATAAAATATGAAACAACATATTAAGCAAATTAGAAATAATATTAAAGATATGGATAAAGGGTTGTTAATTGTTGTAGCGGTCATGGTATTATATGGTTTATTTAATATTTTGACAGCATCTAGTCGTGAATCTGTAGTAAAATATAATAATAGTTTATATTATTACTTTGAACAACATGGTTTTATGCTTATTGTTGCCTTTATTGGTAGTTTAATAATAGTAAATATTCCTACAAAAGTATATCGCTTTTGGGGAATAGTAGGGTTAATTCTTATTTTAGGAATGCTTACATATACATATTTCTTTGGGGTTGAAGTAAGAGGAAGTAAAAACTGGATGCTTTTATTTGGTAAACAAATTCAACCTAGTGAGTTTGCAAAACCAATTATAGTAGTCGTACTGGCAATTATATTTGAAATATTTAATAAAAAACTTAAAAGTGAAGATGCTACTAAAAGATATAGTGTGATTTTTGGAATTTGGGCAATTGGATTTACTATTGCTATGTTTATATTTCTTCAAAAAGACTTTGGAACAATGTTTATTATTGCTTTCATTTTTGGAATTATGTTTTTAGGCAGTAATATTTTATTTAAAGATAAAGTTAGATCATTAGCGGTTATCTTTATATTTGCTATTATTGCTTTTGGTGCATTTTATTTAAAGACTGGTTATATCTTAACTAGTGAACAAGTTGATCGACTTAATGACTATATGCATCCATGTCAGAACTATGCTTCAGGTGGATATCAAATATGTAATGGTTTTATTGCTTTAAACGATGGTGGATTATATGGATTAGGCATAAGTAATAGTAAACAAAAATATTCATATATACCAGATCCTCATACAGATTCAGTATTTGCTATCATTGGTGAAGAACTAGGATTATTAAGAAGTACTTTAATCTTTTTAGGCTATATCTTTATCCTTTATCGTATTTTAAAAATAGCTTCTGCTTCAGATACAATTAGAGGTAGATATATTTGTGTTGGAGTGGCCTCATACTTATTTATTCATATTTTCATTAACTTAGGGGGGATCTTAGCGGTTATTCCATTTACTGGTGTTCCTCTACCATTCTTTAGTTATGGTGGGACATTCATAATATCATTATTGTGCTCAATTGCTATGGTTGAAAGAGTACATATTGAAAATAAAAACAAAAAGATTAAAATAAAAAGCTGATTATTCAGTTTTTTTTGAAGGAATAATAATTATTTATAAGTATGATACTCTTAAGGAGGTTATATGAAGAAAATAATTATTGGAATAATTATTGTGTTTATAATTACTATGGGTATTTTATCATTAAAAAAAGAAGAAACAAAAATAATTAATCCTTCTATTAAAGTAGAAATTAAAGGTTCGGTAAAAAAACCTGGAGTATATGAATTAAACAGTAATAGTAGAGTAGCTGATTTAATAAAAAAAAGTGGGGGATTAACTACTAATAGTGATGTTAGTATTATTAATTTAAGTAAAAAATTACAAGATGAAATGGTAGTAATTATATATACTAAAGAAGAAATAAAAGAAATGATAAGTGGTAGTACTAGTATTAAATACATTGAAAAAGAATGTGTATGTCCAATGCTAGAAAATGATGGATGTTTTGATAATTATGTAACTAATGAAGATGAAGTTATTAATGATACTGGAAAAGTATCACTTAATACCGCAACTATTGAAGAGCTTTTAACATTACCTAGTATAGGTGAAACTAAGGCAAAAGATATTATTAAATATCGTGAGGAACATGGTGGATTTAGTAATATTGAGGAAATAATGAATGTTAAAGGAATTGGTAAAGCAACATTCGATAAGTTCAAAGATTATATTATTATTTAGTATTGTTGTAAGTATATATACATTTTATATTGTAAATAATACTATAATTACTAGTAAATATAATGTTAATAGTAATAATGTAGAAGGATATATAACTAATATTAAGAAAGATGAAAATAAGGTTACAATCACTTTAAAAAATAAAGAGAAAGTTTTAGTTAATTATTATGAAAATATAAATTTAGGAAATGGAGATTATATTAAAGTAGAAGGTACATTTAAAGAACCTCCTAAAAATAGATTATTTTCTTTATTTAATTATCATAATTATTTATTAAGTCAAAAAATATATTGGTTAGTTACTGCTTCAACTATTACAAAAATAAGAAATAATAATAATATATTTTATAAACTAAAAAATATAATTATTGATAAAATAGATAGTGTTGGGAATCCATATATAAAAACGTTTATTTTAGGGGATATAAGTGATATTAGTAAAGAGGCAATAAGTAGTTATCAAAAGAACGGAACTATTCATATCTTTTCAGTCTCTGGTACTCATATAACACTTATATCTTTTGTATTATTAAAGATATTTAATGTAATAAGTAAAAAAGAAAATGTTAATTACATATTGGTTAATATCTTTTTATGCTTTTATTTATTTCTTACATCATTTTCACCGCCAGTATTAAGATCAGTTTTATTTTTTATGCTATTAACAATTAAAAAGATATTTAAATTGAGAATAAATACTATTAGTATATTGATCTTTATCTTTTTTCTTTTATTATTATTTAATCCATATTATGTATATAATTTAGGATTTAATTTTAGTTTTATAATAACATTCTATTTAATATTGTTTCAAAAATTAATTAGTCAATATAATAATTATTTAATAAAATCTTTTATTGTATCTATTATTGCTTTTCTAGCTAGTATTCCACTTATGGTTAACAATTTTTTCTATATTAGTTTACTTACACCCATTTTCAATATCTTTTTTGTTCCTTTAGTATCAATGATTGTTTTCCCGCTTTCTTTAATAACTTTTATTATTCCTGTTTTATTACCTATATTTAATGTTGCAACCACCATCATGGAAGAATTATCAATATTATGTTCTAAAATAAATTTCTTTACTATAATTTTAAAAGATGTACCATTTTACATATATCTTTTATACTATTTATTAATTACTTATGTTTTATATAAAATGTATAAGAAAAAATTTAAATGGATATTAGTATTAATTATGGTCATTTTGGTTCATACTAATCTTAACTATTTTAATAAATACCCAATATTAACAATGATAGATGTGGGTCAAGGAGATAGTACTTTAATTAGTCTTCCTAATAATAAAGGAAATATTTTAATTGATACAGGTGGTATTAAAAATTACTTTGGTGAAAGTGCTTATAGTATTGGAATTAATACAACAGTCCCATATTTAAAAGCTAATGGAATTAAAAAAATAGATTATTTAATTTTAAGTCATGGTGACTATGATCATATGGGGGAAGCAATCAATATAATAAACAATTATACTGTGAAGAATATAATATTTAATAGTGGTTCAAATAATGATTTAGAATTAGAATTAATTAAAATTTTAATTAAAAAGAAAATTAATTATATGTTTTTTAATAGTAATATATTAGAAATTAATGGTTATACTTTTAAATTTTTAAATGGTATTAATAAAGATGAAAATGAAGATAGTTTAATTATCTATACACAATTTGGTAATAGGAATATCTTATTAATGGGTGATGCAGGAATTAGTAGCGAAAGTGAAATCCTAAATACATATAATCTAGGTAAAATAGATATACTAAAGGTAGGACATCATGGTTCCATTACTAGTTCTAGTGATAATTTCTTAAAGGCTATTAAACCAAATATTGCCTTAATATCAGTTGGTTTGGATAATCGTTATAATCATCCTCATAAAGAAGTGATAAATAGATTAAATAAATATCATTCAACTATTTATCAAACAAGTATAGATGGCAGTGTTAAAATGATTTTTAGTGATAAGTTAGAAATTTATACTTGTTATTAAGGGGTACACTAATATTAGTGTTTTATATAGATGGGGGAGCATGCTCCTCTTTTTTTGTTAAATATTTTATATAATTTATCTTTTATTATAAATATATTTTGATATAATATTAATAAAAGAATATTTATGTAGGATAATAAATTTGACAAAATTAAATAAAAATATATAATATAAGGACAATGAGGTGATTATATGACTTCAATAGGCAGATACACATTAATTGTAGAGGAACAAGATAAGAAGCACTTAGTTCCTTTAGAAACAGCAAATAGTGATACAACACCACAAAATACTAAGGTTGATTTAGCGACCATTGATCGTTATACAACTAAATTTTCATCTCCTCAACAATTAATTGATGATTTGAAAAACAAACGAATTATAGTTAATGGTTACCGAACAATGTATATTAGTTATCGTTATGATGGTAATGACCAAAAACTAGAAGTTACTTTTAGTGAATATGAGCAATTACGTGAGATTGCTAAGAAATCAAGTTCACAAGTTAAGACTGATTCTTTAGAATTTAATAAATTTTTAAATCAATTTTTAGGTTTATTAGACAATTATAGTTTTTATCATTTTTTATTAGATCAAAAAGTTAATGGTATGTTTGTAATAAATGATAAATCTAGATTAAAAGATTATATTGATACTCGTTATAGTGTTGGTACAAATGACAACTTTACCATATCTAAAATAAAAGAACATATTTCTTCATATAAAAAATTTAGAGATATATATTTAGTTTTTTATAAATATAATCAACTATTTGAAAGAATATTTTATTTTATGGATGATTCAATGTTTCGTCAAGAAGTATTAACCATGGCAAATATAAGACCACAAACTAAGTTGTATTTAAGAGATTACAGTGATCGTTTGCCAAAACATGTAGAACAAAAAATAAAAGAAGAACTTTCATATTCTGAATTTGAAGAACTTGATCGTTTAGCAAGTATTTATGAAACAAGAGAAAAAGAAGATGAATTAAATCAAGTTGAACAATTAGAATTAGATGAAACAATGGTGGATGGAGAAGATCCAAAAGAAAAATATCCTGAAGCTTATGTTGAACATAGAATAAATCCATATTCTTCTTATGAAGAAGAAGAGAATTATCAACATTACTTAGATGAATTAGCAGATGAAGCATTATCAAATGCAAAAGAAGCTGATGGAAAACCTAAAGTTAAAGTAATTAGACGAAAGAAAGTTGATCCTAGACAATTAACATTGTTTGATAGGGAAGAAAAATAAAAAGCAAAAAAATTTGCTTTTTTTATTTACTCAAACGTTTGTTTGTGGTATGATTATAATGGTGATAGTATGAATAAGGATATAAAAAAATTTATTGATTATCTTCAATATGAAAAGAATTATTCATCTTATACTGTCAGTAATTATGAAAGAGATTTAGAATCGTTTATGGTTTTTTTAAATAAAGAACATTGTAATATATATGATGTAGATTATAGAATAATAAGAAGCTATCTAACAGAATTATATAATAAAAAATATTCAAATAAGACAATATGTAGGAATATTAGTAGTTTAAGAAGTTTCTTTAAATTTTTAGTTAAAGAAGGAAAAATAAAATCTAATCCTATGCTACTAATTTCTAATCCTAAGGTAGAGCAGTCACTTCCTAATTTCTTATATTATCAAGAACTAGAAAAGATATTAGATACACCTGACTGTAAGTCATCAATAGGTCAAAGAAATGGATTAATTTTAGAACTATTTTATTCAACTGGTGTACGGGTTAGTGAATTGGTTAATATTCAGTTAAAAGATATTGACTTTCATAATTATTATATTAAAATATTAGGTAAGGGTAATAAGGAAAGATATGTAATCTATGGTAAAAGATGTAGTGATTTAATGGATACATATTTAGAAGATGGACGTAGAAAATTAAATAGAAAAAATATTGATTATCTTTTTTTAAATAATAATGGAGAATTTTTAACAACCGGTGGTGTTGAGTATATAATTAATAAAATAGTGAGAAGTAGTGGTATAAAAAGTCATGTTAGTCCCCATACTTTAAGGCATACTTTTGCTACTCATATGTTAAATGAGGGAGCAGATTTAAAAAGTGTTCAAGAATTATTAGGACACTCGGATTTAAAAACGACGGGAATTTATACTCATGTTTCTAATGAACATTTAAGAGAAGTATATTTAAGTGCCCATCCACGGGCTAGGAGGTAGGTATTATGTCAAAGTTATATTTTCGTTATGGAGCAATGAATTCAGGTAAAAGCACTGCATTAATGCAAGTTGCTTATAATTATGAAGAGCGTGATCAAAAGGTTATTGTTATTAAGTCAGTATTAGATACTAAAGGAAGTAATAAATTAGTATCGAGAATTGGATTAGAAAGAAAAGTAGATATTTTATTAAATCATGAAGATGAAGTCTTTAGTTTGGGGAAAAAATTTAAAAAAGATAATATAGCTTGTATTTTAGTTGATGAAGCACAGTTTTTACATCCTGATCAAGTTTTTGATTTATATAAAATAACTAAAATATATAATATTCCAGTTATATGTTATGGGCTTAGAAGTGATTTTAAGACAATTGGATTTCCTGGTAGTGTTCGCTTATTTGAGATAGCTGATGAGATGGAAGAACTAATAACCATATGTAGATGTGGTAAAAGAGCTAAATTAAATGGACGAAAAGTAAATGGTAAATTTGTTAGAGAAGGAGAACAAATTGCTATTGATGAAGTAGGAGATGTTACCTATGAATCACTATGCGGCAAATGCTATTTAGATATTTTTTATAAATAAAGTGTTAATATATGGTAAAAAAGCAATATTTTGCTTTTTTTTTATATGATGGTTTGGTATAATATACTTTGTAAAAGAGGAGAGAGCATATATGACAAAATTTGTTTATGCCTTTGAAGAAGGCAAAAAAGAAATGAAGAATTTGCTTGGTGGTAAAGGTGCTAACTTAGCCGAAATGACTAATATTGGTTTACCTGTTCCAAGAGGATTCACAATTTCAACAGAAGCATGTACGAAGTACTATGATGATGGTGAAGCTTTATCAAAAGAAATCGAAAATGAAATCTTTGAAAAACTTGTTGAACTAGAAACTAAGACAGGAAAAAAGATGGGAGATTTCTCAAATCCTTTATTAGTATCAGTTAGAAGTGGTGCTAGAGCTTCAATGCCAGGTATGATGGATACTGTTTTAAATTTAGGGTTAAATGATGAAGTTGCAAAAGGTTTTGCAGAAGCAACTAATAATCCTAGATTTGCGTATGACTCATATCGTAGATTTATTCAAATGTTTTCAGATGTTGTTAAGGGATATCCTAAATCTTCGTTTGAAAGATATTTTGATAAGATTAAGGAAGAAAAAGGAGTTTCTAGTGATCTAGAACTTACTGCTGAAGATATGAAGGAAGTTGCTAACAAGTTCAAAGCTAATTACAAAGAACTTTCAGGAACTGAATTTCCACAAGATTCAAAAGAACAACTATTAGAAGCTGTTAAAGCAGTATTTAGATCATGGATGAATGATAGAGCTATCGTTTATCGTAGATTAAATGATATACCAAGAGATTGGGGAACTGCTGTAAATGTTCAAGAAATGGTTTATGGTAACCGTGGTAATGATTGCGGTACTGGTGTTGCATTTACAAGAAACCCTTCAAATGGTGAAAAGAAATTATATGGTGAATATTTAATTAATGCTCAAGGTGAAGACGTTGTTGCTGGTATTAGAACACCTGAACCAATTTCTAAACTAGAAAGTGATATGCCAGAAGTTTATGCAGAATTCGTTAAAATTGCTAACTTACTAGAAAATCACTATAAAGATATGCAAGATATGGAATTTACTATTGAAAGTGGTAAATTATTCATGCTACAAACTAGAAATGGTAAGAGAACTGCACCTGCTGCATTAAAGATTGCTGTTGATCTAGTAAGTGAAGGTATGCTTACTGAAGAAGAAGCATTAATGAAAGTTGAACCAAAACAATTAGATCAATTATTACATCCAAATTTTGATACAGCATCATTAAAAGCTGCTACACCTGTTGCTACAGGATTAGCTGCATCTCCAGGAGCTGCTACTGGTAAAATTTATTTCACTGCTGAAGAAGTTGTTGAAGCACATGAAAAAGGTGAAAAAGATTTATTATTAGTAAGACTTGAAACTAGTCCAGAAGATATTGAAGGAATGAATGTTGCTAAAGGTATCTTAACTGTTCGTGGTGGTATGACATCACATGCTGCAGTTGTTGCTAGAGGTATGGGAACATGCTGTGTATGCGGTTGTGGTGAATTAAAGATTGATGAAGAAACTAAGACTTTAACTACTAAAGATGGTAAAGTATATCATGAAGGTGACTTTATGAGTTTAGATGGTTCTACAGGTAAGGTTTATGGTGAACGTATTAAAACTGTTGAACCAGAAATTAGCGGTGATTTTAAGATATTTATGTCATGGGCTGATAAAGTTAGAACTTTAAAAGTTAGAACAAATGCTGATACACCAAGAGATGCTGAACAAGCTATGAAATTTGGTGCTGAAGGTATTGGTTTATGTAGAACTGAGCATATGTTCTTTGAAGAAACTAGAATATTTGCAATGAGACAAATGATTACTGCTGAAACAGTAGAACAAAGAGAAACTGCTTTAGATAAATTGTTACCAATGCAAAGAGGGGATTTTGAAGGATTATTTAGAGCAATGCAAGGATTCCCTGTAACTATTCGTTACTTAGATCCACCTCTACATGAATTCTTACCTCATACTGACGAAGAAATTGAACCACTTGCTAAAGAATTAGGTATGACTTTTGATGCATTAAAGAATAGAATTATATCATTACATGAATTCAACCCAATGATGGGACATAGAGGTTGTAGATTAACTATTACTTACCCAGAAATTGCTAGAATGCAAACAAGAGCAGTTATTGAAGCTGCAATTAATGTTAATAAAGAAGGAATGCATGTTGTTCCTGAAATAATGATTCCATTAGTTGGCGATGTTAAAGAATTAAAATATGTTAAGAATATCGTTGTTGAAACAGCAGATGCTATCATCAAAGAAGCAGGAGTTGAACTTCCATACCATGTTGGTACGATGATTGAAATTCCTAGAGCTGCTCTTACAGCAGATGCTATTGCTGAAGAAGCTGAATTCTTCTCATTTGGTACGAATGACTTAACACAAATGACTTATGGTTTCTCAAGAGATGATGCTGGTAAATTCTTAAATGAATACTATGCTAAAAATATCTTTGAATCAGATCCATTTGCTAAATTAGACCAAATTGGTGTTGGAGCTTTAGTTAAAATGGCTGCAGAAAAAGGTAAGAGTGTTAGACCTGATATTAAATTAGGTATTTGTGGGGAACACGGTGGAGAACCTTCAAGTGTTGAATTCTGCCATAATGTAGGATTAAACTATGTATCTTGTTCACCATTCAGAGTTCCTATTGCTAGACTTGCTGCTGCTCAAGCAAAAGTTAAGGAAAATAAGTAATTATAAAGGTAAGATAAAAATCTTACCTTTTTTGTGAAAACATTGTGTCAAACGATGCTAAATCTCTTTACTTATCTTTACTATTATTATATTATAAATAGAAGGAGTATGGAAAAATATGGAAAAAAATAAATCAAAAAATGTGACTACAACAATAATTATAATCTTGCTAGTTTTAATTTTAAGTGTAGCTACTGTTATCGCCTATATGTTAATAACTGATGAAAATAAAAACAGTAATAATAATCAACAGGAAAATAATGAAACCAAAAAGGAAAATACAGTTGGAAAAATAAGTTTTGAAGATTGTAAAAATGGAACAGAAGAAAAATGCATTCAAAATATAGTTTTGGACGGTAAAGAAACAAAGTTATCAGTGGTAAAATCGGATAATAATACATGGGAAATTAGAGTGAATGATCGCAAAGTCCAAACAGAGAATGTTGATTTTGAAAATGAAATTGATGGAAGAGTGTATGAAAGTACTGGTAAATTTTTATTTAAATTATCATGTGGTGTATCAGGTTGTGATAACTATATAGTTATTGACCCAACTGGTGCAAAGGAAATAACTTTGGATGTAGATTTTTACCCAACTTGGGCTAAAAAAGAAGAGTATGAAATTATAAATGATAGTGAAATAACTTTTTTTGCAACTAGACGTGGGCAACAAGCAGAAGTGGTTATGATAAATAATATATCTTATACATGTTCTAATGATATACCAGGTAATACACTTATCAATGTTGAATACAAGATAAAGTATCTAGGTAATAATAATTATAATGTTGAAAGGATTTCTGGGACTGAAGAATACTTTAGTGAACTTACCGATTTTAAATCTTATTGTAATTAAATAAAAAAACTACAAATTTGTAGTTTTTTTGTTATTTAGTTAATTCTAATTTTTGTTTTATCCTATAAAATCTTGTTATATCTTTAGGTAATTCATATGTGTAATAAACATTTTTCTTAGGTAAAACAATTCTAAAAGGTTTTAAATTACGATAAATATAAATAATGTTATCATCTTTATCAGTCATTATTACATCAATTTTTTGAAACATAAAAAAAGTATGAATCGCATTACAATTTTTAAAGCATAATCCAAAATGAATAGGGTTCTTTATAAACATTAAACCTTTTAATCTTTGTAAGAAGGTTTCACATTTTTTAATTTCTATTTTATTGTTATTAATATTGAGTATCATACTACCACCATTAATAATATACCACATTAGAAAATGTTTGACAAATTGGCGAAAAAAGTATAAACTAGAAGTAATAATACAGATATGGAGGTTGCGTATGCTAAGAAATAATAAAGGCCAAGCACTAGTTGAATACCTGCTAATTATTGCAGTAATTAGTATCGTTGTGGTAAGCATTGTTAAACTACTAGGTGGTTATTTACAAGATTCCATGACTAAATCTTCATGCGCAATTTTAGATAAAGTTTATGTTGAAGGTGAAAAACCCGGCGAAGCAACATGTGTTGATAAAGATAGTTAATATCTTTTTTTTTGAAAAATTATTGTGAAAAATCGTCTGAATATGGTATAATTCTATTATAGTACTAGGATGTGATAAAGATGGGTAAAAGAGGTCAAGCATTAGTTGAATTTGTGTTAATATTACCTGTTTTTGTTATGTTTTTATTGGGAATTGTTGATTTTGGAAATGTACTATATAAGAAATATCATTTAGAAAATGATTTAGATTATGTAGTTGAATTATATAAACAAAATAAAATGTCGGATATAAATAATTATATTAGTCAAAATAAATTAGATTTTGATTACGAAATAAATGGTGATATGACAACTATTAAGTTATCAAAAAAGGTTGATATTGTTACACCAGGAGCTAATTTAATATTTGATAGTCCTTACACAATACTAGTAGACAGGGTGATATATAATGCATAATAAAAGGGGACAAGTACTAATTACTTTTATTTTGTTATTACCCATTTTATTTATGTTAGCAGCCATAATTATCGATGGTGGACTTTTATTTAATGAAAAAAGAAAAGTTGATAATACTGTAAAAGAAGCTTTAGAGTATGGTGTTGATCATATTGATGAAGCAGAAATAATAACAAATATAAAAAAATTAATTAACCAAAATATTTCAGATATTAAAACATTGAATGTTCAAATTGATGGTGAAATAATTATAATTGAATTAAAAAAGATAAAGGATAGTATTTTTTCATTTATTTTTGGTAAAAATGATTATAATATTGAATCTAATTATCGTGCTTATGAAGATAATAATGATATTGTTATAAAAGAAGAATAGGGGTGTACTATGGCAGTTCACAAAGCAAAAATATTCGCAGTTACTTCAACTAAAGGAGGAACTGGTAAGACTACAACTGTATTAAATCTTGCTGGGATTTTTTCGTTGCAAAATAAAAAGACTTTGATTCTTGATTTAGATTTATATAGTAGCGCAGTTGCTGCTTCATTAAATATAAATTATAAGAAGGATTTCTTTAATTTAGTTGATGATTTCCATAATAAAAAATTTGACTTTATTGAAAATTATGTTACTAAATATAATGAATATATTGATGTTTTACCTGCTCCTAAAGACCCTAGACATGCTAATCACATTGATGGTAAATATCTTAATATTATTTTAAGTGAATTAAGTATGAAATACGATATTATCCTTATTGATACTAATCGTTACTTATCGGAATTAATTTTAGTAACATTTGATCAATGTGATTATATTCTTTATGTAATGAGTAATGATCCAATTGATTTAAAGAGTATGAAGACAATGATATCTATTTATAAGAATATGGAACAAGACAATTATAAAGTTATCTTAAATGAAGCAAAAGATATTCAAAGAAATTTCTTTAGTGATTATGATATAAAAAATATTATTAAAAGTAATATAGATTACACTATTCCTAATAGTTTTTATATCAAAAACATTGATAAGTACGTATTAGATGGTGAAATATTAACTTTGAACAAAAAAATTAGGTCTTCACACAAAAAGGCCATTAAGAATTTTGAAATGATTGCAAACAGTTTATTAAAGGAAAAGAAGAACTAGGAGGTGTTTTATGTCTAACAAAAAGTTTATTGATGAATTTAATATTAAGGTAGAAACACCTAGAAGTATGGAAGTTATTAGTTATGATGCTTTTCCTAATAAGGTATTATTAGAAGAATTAAGAAATAAAATAATCCAAAATTTAATTGATAACAACTTAAATTCAAAAAATTCATTAAAAGATTATGTATACAACGAAATTGAATCTACTTTACAAGATTATGATTTATCTGATGTTGAAAGAAGTTATATTTTTAATTTAATTGATAATGAAGTTAATGGATATGGTCCTATTACTGAATTATTAGAAGACAAAAATATTACTGAAATAATGGTAAATGGTATTAATGAAGTATATGTTGAAATAGATGGTAAAGTTATTAGAGATCAAAGTATTTCTTTTATCAATGATGATCATATCATTAGAACTATTCAAAGAATGATTCAACCATTTGGTAGAACTATTGATACAGCTAATCCAATGGTTGATGCTAGACTTGATGATGGTTCAAGATTAAATGCTATTATTCCACCATTAGCTCTTAATGGACCAGTACTTACTATTCGTAAGTTTAAACAAGAGTTAGCAAACATTGAAGATTTTTTAAGATCAGGTGCTTTAACTTCTGATATGGCAAGATTTTTAGAAGCTTGTGTAAAAGCTAAATTAAATATTGTTATTGTTGGGGGTACAGGCGCAGGGAAAACGACATTATTAAATGTATTATCTTCTTTTATTGGTGACGATGAGAGAATTATTACAATTGAAGATGCTGCGGAACTTCGTTTAAAACAAAATCATGTTATTTCACTCGAAACTAGATTAACTAATTATGAGGGTGAAGGGGAAATAACTATTCGTGATTTAGTTATCAATTCATTACGTATGAGACCTGATCGTATTATTGTTGGTGAAGTACGTGGTAAGGAAGCTTTTGATATGCTTCAAGCAATGAATACGGGGCATACTGGTAGTTTAACTACTATGCATGCTAATTCACCAGAAGATGGCTTAAATAGGCTTGAAACGATGATTTTAATGGCTGGTATGGCAATTCCAATTAAAGCTATTAGAGAATATATTGAAAATGCTATTGATATTGTAATTCAAATTGAAAGATTATCTGATGGTAGAAGAAGAATTACTAATATTAGTGAAGTAGTTGGATTTAACAAAGATATTATAAGTCTAAAACCAATATTTGAATTTATTCAATCTAGTGTTTTAGAAAATGGTGATGTTGTTGGAGAATTCATTACTCATAAATATGTACCAAAGGTTTATAATCGAATTAAGACTTATGGTATTACTGATTTAAAAGATTTATTTGAATAAGAGGTGAGAAATATGGTTATAGCCAATGAGGATAATATTCTAGGGTTAAATATTAATGGTCATGATGTTACTAATCAGGATATTATTGTGGTTTATGAACCAGATTCTTCCGTCATTAGTTATCAATATAATATTTATAAAGATAATAATTTATTAAAAGAAAATATTGTTGATAGTAATACTAAAAGTACAATTGTACTTGATGAAACTGGAGTTTATCATATTGAGATTATTACGAATGATGTTTATAACAGTAGTAATACTTATATGACTAATACTTATAATATTGATAAAAATCCACCAGTTATAAATATAGATACTAATTTAATTGAAATGGATTTAGGTTCAGATATTGATTTATATGAACATGTAACAGCTACCGATAATTTTGATGGTAACTTAACTAATTTTGTTACAACTAACTATAGTGAATTAGATTTTAATGAAGTAGGAGTAAAAAAATTAATTTATACGGTTGGTGATGAAGCAGGCAATATAACTACTAAGTCAATTAATATTAATGTTGTTGATAATTATTCAAGTACATTAATGTATTTACAAATTAGTGTTGCAGTTATCCTTTTAATTATTACTTTCTTTGTATTTAGATTTCGTAAGAGTGTTAAATTAGAAAAGAGAATTAGTGCTTTTAGTATTAATACAGAAAAAGATGATATTTGGTTATCATTAGATAGTTTTAGTAATTACTATCATCGAATGATAAAAGGATTATCTATTTGTTTTAAAAAATCAACTTTATTAACAAAATATAGTTATAAATATAAAAAATATATTTCATTAAGTGATAATAATAAAAATGCTATGGATTTTGTTTCAAACAAAATATTTATATCTTTTATCTTCTTAATCATGGCAATATTTGCTAAAACAATTCAATTTCAATTATTACATTCTTATGAAATAGTAGTACCATTATTAGTAGGTTTCTTCTTACCTGATATTTATTATATTGTTAAATATCGTCTATATCGTAATAAGATAGAAAATGATATGTTACAAGCTATTGTTGTTATGAATAATGCATTTAAATCAGGACGTAGTATTATTCAAGCAATTGAATTAGTTTCTAAAGAATTAGAGGGAGCAATTGCTGAAGAATTTAAAAAGATGTATTTAGAATTATCATTAGGATTAGAAATTGATGTTGTCTTTAGTAGATTTTCTGAAAGAATTAAACTAGAAGAAGTTACATATTTAACGGCATCATTATCTATTTTAAATAAAACAGGTGGTAATATTATTAGTGTGTTTTCATCTATTGAAAAATCATTATTTAATAAGAAAAGACTTAAACTTGAACTAGAATCATTAACAGGTTCTTCAAGAATGATTGTCTATGTATTATTCTTAGTACCAATTTTATTTGTGGTATTTGTAAGTATTATTAATCCTGGTTATTTTGCACCTTTCTTAAATAGTACTGAGGGACTTATATTATTAGGAATTATGATTTTATATTATATTGTCTATGTTATATTTGTCCGTAAAATTATGAAGGTAAGGATGTGATAATATGGATACAAGAATAGAAAATAATTATATTAGAAAAATATATCGTGATAAAGATATTCAAAAAATGGATGCTAAAATTAAAATGCTTGGTGATACTAAGTTAACGACAATAAAATTTATGAATCTGAGATTACTTACAACTTTTATTGTTTTCATCTTTTTCCTTTATATTATGGACTTTGGATATGTTTTTGCACCAATTATCGCAGTCATATATTATTATTTATTTAGATATTGGTTAATTGAATTACCATTAAAAAGAAGAGAACAAAAGTTAGATCGCGAAGCTTTATATTTCTTTGAAATACTAACTCTTACTTTAGAGAGTGGACATAATTTAGAAAATTCTTTAGAAGTAACAGTCTTTAATGTTAAAAATGAATTATCTAAAGAATTTAAAAAGGCCTTATTAGAAATGAAATTTGGTAAATCTCTAAATGAAGCTTTAACTGGTATGAAAAAGAGAATTCCGTCTGAGACTATTAATGACATTATTCTAAATATTACTCAAACTAATGTTTTTGGTAATAGTATATTAGAAACAATGTATAGTCAAATTGATTTTTTAAGAGAAAAACAAATATTAGAAATTAAGGGGCAAATTAATAAAATACCTAATAAAATAAGTGTTATTTCCGTTATATTTATAATTCCATTGATTTTAGTATTAATTTTAGGACCTTTTATTATAAAATTCTTTGGATAATGATATAATGTGTTAGGAGGATATTATTTATGAAATATTATTTAATAGGAATAAAGGGAGCTGGTTTAAGTGCATTAGCACTTATTCTTAATGATTTAGGTTATGAAGTAGTAGGTTATGATGATGAAAAATCTCATCAGTTTACCGAAACTAAACTAGAAGAACGTGGTATCAAAATATATACTGAAGAAAATGATGTAATTGATAAAGATACGATTGTTGTTCGAAGTACAGCTATTAAGATGGATCACCCTGAACTTAAAAAAGCTGTTGCTTTAGATTTAAAAATCTATGAATACAATGAAATGTTAGGTAAGTTAGCTAACATGTTTGATGGTATTACAGTTGCAGGTTGTCATGGTAAAACAACAACTTCTTCATTAATGGCACATGTTCTAGATAATCTAATTGGCTGTAACTACCTAATTGGTGATGGCACAGGATCAGCTAGTAAAGAAAATGATAAATTTGTCTTAGAGGCTTGTGAATATAAAAGAAATTTCTTAGTTTATGAACCAGAATACGCTATTATAACCAATATTGATTTAGATCATGTTGATTATTATAAAGATATTGCTGATGTTGTAGATGCCTTCCAAGAATATGCTAATAATGCTGAAAAAATGGTTATTGCATGTGGGGATGACCCATATACTCATTCATTAGAAGTAAATAAACCAATTTTCTTCTATGGTATTGGTGAAGATAATGATATTATTGCAACTGATATTGAATATACCAATGAAGGTATTGAATTTGATGTAACTGTTGAAGGCAATTATTATGGACATTTTGATGTACCATTCTATGGTAAACATATGCTTTTAAATACACTTGCTGTTATAAGTGTTTGCTATTATGAAAGATTAAATGCTAAAGATGTTCAAAAACATTTAAAGACTTTTGAAGGTGCTAAGAGAAGATTTAATGAAACAACTATTGGTGATGTAGTTATCGTTGATGATTATGCTCATCATCCAGCCGAAGTAAGAGCTACTATTAAAGCAGCAAAACAAAAATATCCTGATAAAGAAATAGTTGCAGTATTCCAACCTCATACTTTCAGTCGTACTGAAGAATTTGCTAGTGATATTGCGGAAGTATTAAATGTAGCTGATAAGGCTTATGTTTTAGATATATTTCCTGCTCGTGAAAAACAAGAGGATTATCCTACTATAACAAGCAAATTAATTTTAGATGAATTAAATAATGGTGAAGCAATAAGTGATAGTACTTCTGCTAAATTGTATGGTCACAAAAATGCAGTAGTAATATTCATGAGTCCGAAAGAAATATACAAAATTAAAAAGGATTTTCAAGAATATTTAGAAAATAACTAAGTATTCTTTTCCTTAAGGAGAGTAAAAATGAAGAAAATATTATGTATAATAGGATTAATTTTATTAGTAAGTGGATGTAGTAAAAATGAAGTAAAACTTGATTTTAATACTCTTGAAACAAATTTAAATAATTTAACATTTGAATCAAAAAAGATGTTTGGTAATAACAATATGGTTGATGTTAATTATTTATCTGATAAATATGGTTTTGATAGTAGTAATATTGACGAATCGCTTATTAGTATGTCAAAAGTTGCGGATAGTGCTAGTATGTATGCAATCTTTTTACCTAAGAAGGGTGAAAAAGATAAAGCAATGGAAGCAATTGATAAATTTTTAATGAAATATGATCAATCATGGATGATGGGATACGCTCCTGATCAAGAAGTTTTAGTACAAAATCGTATGGAAGAAGAATATGGTAATTACTTAATTTATATTATTTCTAACGACAATGATAAAGTATTAGAAACAATTAAAAGTAATAAGTAGGGAGGGTAATTATGGTCTTTAGTAGCATACCTTTCCTTTTTTTCTTTTTACCTTTTTTTCTATTATTGTACTATCTTTTACCTTTTAAATATAAAAATGCTATATTATTAGTATTTAGTTTAGTTTTTTATGCTTGGGGTGAACCAGTATATATTTTCTTAATGCTTTTTTCAACGTTTGTTGATTATATAAATGGAAGGTTATTTGAAAGTAGAAAGTTTACTCGTAAAAAATTATATTTGATTGTAGCAATAGCTATTAATTTGAGTTTATTAGGATTCTTTAAATATAGTGATTTTTTAATTGAAAGTATTAATCATCTTTTTAATATATCTATTCCTTTATTAAATATTGGATTACCAATTGGTATAAGCTTTTATACTTTCCAAACAATGAGTTATAGTATCGATGTTTACCGTGGAAATGTAAAACCTCAAAGAAATTATGCGACATATTTAACTTATGTATCAATGTTTCCACAATTAATTGCGGGGCCGATTGTAAGATATGAAACTGTTGATCAAGAACTTCAAGAAAGAGAAATTACTTTTGGAGGATTTACTAAGGGGTTACTTAGATTTTTACAAGGTTTATTTAAGAAAGTATTAATAGCTAATAATATTGGCTATTTATGGACTGTTATTAGTACTATGGGTAATAATGAATTATCTATTATGACAGCATGGTTAGGAATATTAGCATTTACCTTCCAAATATATTTTGATTTTAGTGGTTATAGTGATATGGCTATAGGTATGGGTAAAATGTTAGGTTTTAATTATTTAGAAAACTTTAATTATCCTTATATTGCTAAGAGTATTACTGATTTTTGGCGTAGGTGGCATATATCACTATCTAGTTGGTTTAGAGATTATATTTATATTCCTCTAGGTGGTAGTAGAGTAAGTAAAATTATTAATATTAGAAATATATTTATTGTCTGGACATTAACTGGTATATGGCATGGGGCAGCTTGGAATTTCGTCATGTGGGGAATATATTATGGTATTTTATTAATACTTGAAAAATTTATTTTAAATAAATATATTGAAAGATTTCCAAATTGGTTAAAACATACTTATACATTATTTTTAGTAATGATAGGTTGGACAATCTTTGCTTTTGATGATATGACATTATTAAGTAACTATATGAATGTTTTATTTGGTATAGGTAGTTATCCATTTATTAATAATACCTTTATTTATTATTTATCTAATTATTTTTTAATTATTTTAGTAGCAATTATATTTTCAATGCCTACATACCATATTATTAAAGACAAGTTATTATTAATTAAAAACAAAAGGGTAGTTAATGTAATATTTGTTTTAAGATTAATAATTTATATAATATTATTATTAATCACGATATCATATCTAGTTAGTGATACTTATAATCCATTCTTATATTTTAGATTTTAGGTGGTAATATGAAAGAATTATATAATAGAATAATTGTGACTGTAATAAGTATATTTATTATTGTTTTTTCATTATTATTTATTTTTAGTAATAAGAAAACTTTCTCAGAAAATGAAAATAGATACTTACAAATATTTCCTAAATTCTCACTTAAAAGTTTAAAGGATGGTAGTTATACATCTAAACTCCAAAATTATTTATCAGATCATTTTGTAGCACGTGATACTTTTATGAGTATTAAAACTTTTTATGAAAAATTAATTGGTAAAGAAGAAATAAATGGAGTATATTTAGGTAAAGATAACTATTTAATCGAAAAGTATAATAAGCCTCAAAATAGTGATATGATTATTAAATCTTTAAATAATCTATATCATGAATTAAATTATGTTAATATGAATTTAATGCTTGTCCCAACAAGTATTACTATTAATAGTGATAAGTTACCTAAAAATGCAGTGACTAATAATCAATTAGATACCATTAAATATATTTATGATAATATCGATTTCAATACAATTGATCTTTATCAAATATTAAAAGAATATAATAAAAGATATCAAATGTTTTATTATTTAGATCATCATTGGACAACTTATGCGGCTTACTATGCATATCAAATGTATTGTTATAGTAATATGCTAGAACCATTACCTATATATGAATTTAATATTAAAGAAGTAACGGATGATTTTAATGGTACTTTATATTCTAAAAGTAATGATTATAGTAGAAAACCTGATAAAATAAATCTATTCTTATATGATAAATTTACTTATAGTGTAAATTATGTTTCAAAAAATATTACTAAAGATTCATTATATGCGATGGATTATTTGAAAACTAAAGATAAATATTCTGTATTTTTAGATAATAATCATCCATTAATAGTAGTAACTAATAATGAAATTGATACTAATGCAGAATTAGTTGTAATTAAAGATAGTTATGCCAATAGTATGATTCCTTTTTTAGTAAATCATTATAAAAAAATTCATATTATTGATCCAAGATTTTATAAATTAAGTATTATTGATTATGTAAAGGAAAATAATATTAAAGATATGCTTATTTTATATAATATTAATACGATAGATGAAGATAATGGGATTGTAACTATCAATTAATACTAGTCAAAGTATTATATTTATGATATAATTATTTCGGCTTTTTTAAATCAATGAAAGGAGAAAAATGAGTAAAATAAAAATATTTGGTCTTGGTGGACTAAATGATATAGGAAAAAATATGTATGTTATTGAAGTTGATGATGACATATTTGTGTTTGATGCGGGATTGAAATATGCGGATGATAAAATGTTGGGAATTGATTATATTATTCCTAACTATGACTATTTAAAAGAAAATGCTAAAAGAATAAAAGGAATATTTATTACCCATGGTCATGACCAACAAATGGGAGCAATTATTGATATGTTAGAAGGTTTATCTGATATAAAAATATATGGAACGGAATTTACATTAAGTATATTAAAAGATGAATTTACTGAATATAATGTAAATTATAAAAACTTACAAGTAATTGAACCTCATAAGAAAATTAGTTTTGGAGAAAATAGTGTTTTTCCAGTTAGTGTAACACACTCTGTACCAGATGCAGTAGGTTACGTACTTAATACTAAAGATGGGGCAATAGTTTATACTGGAAACTTTGTATTTGATCCTACGATGGTAGGACCATATAAAACGGATATTGGTAAATTAGCTTATATAGGTAAACAAGGAGTTTTATGTTTAATGAGTGAATCAATATATGCTGATAAAAAAGGCTATACTTCACCTCAACATAGAACTAGCGGTATAATTAGTGAAACTTTAAATCGTAATCCAGGAAGAATTTTATTTAATATCTTTCAGGCACAAATATATCGTATTCAAGAATTGTTTAATGAAATAGAAAAGACTAATCGTAATGTTGTTATTATGGGTAAAAGATTACAAAATACTATTATGAATGCTATTGATAATGGTTATATTGATTTTGATAAGAAAAGAATAGGTAGTATTCATCATGTTAATGAAGAAAATATTATTGTCATTATATCTGATGAAAGAGAAAAACCATTCTCAAATATTAAGAGAATAATTAAAGGGTATGATAAATTTATCAAAATACAAGAAACAGATACAGTTGTATTTGCGACTCAAGTATATGATGGTATGGAAAAGAGTGCCACTGAAATGTTTGATACAATAGCTAAAATGGGTGCTAATTTAATTATTATACCTACTAGTAAATATTTATCATTACATGCATCAAGTGAAGACTTAATGTTAATGCTTGATTTAATGCAACCTAAGTATTATTTTCCAGTTATTGGAGAATATCGTCATCAAGTAGCTAATGCTAATTTAGCAAAACAAATTGGTATGGCTGAAGAAAATATCTTATTAAAATTAAATGGTCAAGTTGTAACATTTGTTGATGGTGTCTTAGCTGATACTAATGAACAAGTTAAAGTTGATGACATTTTAATAGATGGAAATACTGTTGGTGATATTGGTGAATTAGTTATCAAAGATCGTGAAGCATTAAGTGAAAATGGTATTGTAGTAGTAACAGTAACTTTATCTAAAACAAGTAAAAAGGTTTTATCAGGTCCAGAAATACTTACTAGAGGATTTATATATGTAAAAGAAAATATTGATTTAATAAATGAAGCTAAAAAGATATCCTTAGAAGTAATAAATGAAAACTTAAAACCTAATTATGTTGATTTTAATAAAATTAAAACGGGCATAAGAGATCGTGTTGGTAAGTACCTATATCAAGAAACAGAATGTAAACCAATGATTCTATTAGTAGTGCAAGAAGTATAATGCACTACTTTTTTATTGTAAAAATTAATAAAACATTATATAATTAGTATAGTAGGTGTTGAATATGAAAAAAGGATTTACCCTTATTGAATTATTAGGTGTTATCTCAATATTAGCTTTAATAGCTCTTATAGCTTTACCGTCTATTGAAAAAAGTATAAAAAAGGGTCAACAAGATTTATATGATATTCAAATAGAAAATATTAAAGCAGCTTTAAGAGATTACCGAACAGATAATCTTTTACAAATGCCTAAAAATAATAATGATACTCTTACTATGACTCTTGCCCAATTAAAGGCAGCAGGTAAAATAGATTTTAAAATAACTGATCCTAAAACAGAACAATTATTTCCAGATGATATGTTACTACATATTAAAAAAGTAGGTAAAATTTTTGAATATACTGTTGATTTAACAAGCGGAACTTCTAGGGGGGTATTTAATAATCCAGAAGCTCCAACTATTGCTTTAAAAGGTGATGTCTTAGTATATGTTACAGATGGTACTACCTATATTGATAAAGGGGTAGAAGCCAAAACAGCTTCGGGAGATCCGATTACTGGTATTTCAGTTTCAATATCTGGATCTGGTTCTTCAATTGATCCATCAACTAGTGGTAATTACCTTATTACATATAAAGTAACGGATAATGGAATAACAGCCATGGTCGTTAGAACAGTAATTGTTATACAACCAATTTAACTCTTACATAAGAGTTTTTTTCTTGCTTGGATGGTATAAATATGCTATTATTAATGAGGAAAAGAAGTGATAAAATGAATATACCAAGTTTAAATGAAGCAAGACGTCGTACTAAAATCGATGTTGAAATAAAAAAATATGAAATAGATGATAACTTAAAAAATATAGGTTTAGGTAAAACATATCATATAAAAACCTATGGTTGTCAAATGAATGAACATGATACTGAAAATATTAAAGCAATATTAGAAGATCTTTCATATAAAGAAATAGAAGTTATGGAAGAAGCAGATTTAATTTTATTAAATACATGTGCTATTAGAGAAAATGCTCATAATAAAGTATTTGGAATGATTGGCCGTATTAAACATCTAAAAGAAACAAGACCTAATATTATGGTTGGTATTTGTGGATGCATGGCTCAAGAAGAACATGTTGTTAATGAAATAATGAATAAATATAAATGGTTAGATATGGTTTTTGGTACTCATAATATTCATAATTTACCTAATATCTTAAATAATGCTATTCAAAATAATAATACCGAAATAGAAGTATTTAGTATTGAAGGAGATATTATTGAATGTGTACCATCTAAAAGAGATAGTAAATATAAAGCATGGGTTAATATCATGTATGGGTGTGATAAGTTCTGTACTTATTGTATAGTGCCTTATACAAGAGGAAAACAAAGAAGTAGAAATCCAGAAGATATTATTAATGAAGTAAAAGAATTAGTTAATCAAGGTTATTTAGAAGTAACTTTATTAGGACAAAATGTTAATGCTTATGGGAAAGATTTAAATACTAATTATAGTATGGCTAATTTACTTTCAGATGTAGCTAAAACAAATGTTAATAGAATTAGATTTGTTACTAGTCATCCTTGGGACTTTACTGATGAAATGATTGAAGTAATTAAAAATAATGATAATATTATGCCTTATATTCATCTACCAATTCAAAGTGGATCAAATCGTATTTTAAAACTTATGGGTAGAAGATATACTAGAGAACACTATTTAGAATTATTTAATAAATTAAAACATGAAATTCCAAATTGTTCAATAACAACCGATATTATTGTAGGATATCCAACTGAAACATTAGAAGAATTTAATGAAACAATTGATATGGTTAATGCTTGTAAATTTGATTCAGCATTTACTTTTCTCTTTTCACCAAGAGTAGGTACACCAGCTGCTAAAATGGAAGATAATGTACCATTAGAAGAAAAGAATAGAAGATTATATGAATTAAATGCATTAGTAAATAAATATGCTTTAGAAAACAATAAGAAATATATTGATAAAGTAGTACCAGTATTAATTGAAGGATATAGTACTAAAGATAAAGATACATTAATGGGATATAGTGATACTATGAAATTAGTTAATGTAACTTCATCACCAGATAATATAGGTAAAATTATTAATGTTCAAATTAAGAGTGTTAAAACTTGGAGTATGGATGGAGAAATATGTGAATAACACATATTTTTTTAATTGTAATATAATTATAATGTGCTATAATATTTCTAATTTAGAGGTGAAGTATGAAAAAACAAAGAAATGCTTATCGTCGTCGTTTAATAGCTTTAATTTTAGCAGTTTTGATGTTATTACCATTTATAAGTAAAGATAAAAAAGGTTTAGCTACTAAGATGGAATACTTTTATCATAAGTATTTTACTGAAGATAATAGTGGTACAGTAACACCTGATTTAAAAGATGATAATGATGATATATTTCCGACTGAAAGTAATAATATTGATGCAAAAGAAGATATTATGCCTACACCAATTACAAATACCGAAGTGGAAACTCCAATTAATAGTGAAGCAGAACCTTCACCAACGCCAGTAGTTACTAAACCAGAAGAGAGTAAAGTAGAACCAAAAAATGATACTAAACCTGATCCAACAAAGAATGAAGCAGTTGTAGAAACAACAAAGAAAGTTGCGTTTACTTTTGATGATGGTCCAAGTAAATATACAGAAGAACTATTAGCAATTTTAAAAGAAAATAATGCTGAAGCTACTTTCTTTATCTTAGGTTCTAAAATTGATCAATATGCTAGTACAATTGAAGATATTAAAGATGGTGGCCATCAAATTGGAAGTCATGGAGTTAGTCATAGTGATTTTACTAAAATGACAAATGAAAAATTAATTAAAGAATTAGAAGCAACAAAATCTTTATTAGCTAAATATAATATAACTCAAACCCTTGTAAGACCTCCATATGGAAATGTTAATAAACAAGTTAAGGAAAGTGTTGATTATCCATTAATTATGTGGAGTATTGATACTAGAGATTGGGAAAGTAGAAATAGTAAGTCAGAAGTACAAATTATTATTGAAAATATTGAAGATGGATCTATTATCATAATGCATGATGTATATAAACCAACTATTGATGCAGTTAAAATGGTTTTACCACTTTTAAAAGAAAAAGGTTATGAGTTTGTTACTATTGATGAATTATTTGGAGGTAGCAAACTAGAAGATGGAAAACAATATTATAAGAAAAAGTAGTTAAAACTACTTTTTTATTGCAGATTTTCAAAATTGGTAAATTACTAATTATTTGTTGTAAACATAAACTTTAAGTAGTAAAATTTAATTGTAGAGAAATGTCGAAAGGAGAAAAAATGAAAAACAGTTTTAAAATTATTGTTACAATTCTATTATTAATATTTATTACTTTGTCAGTTTATTTAATCATCAAAGATGTATATGATAAAAAACGTGAAGATAATAAAATAGAACTATTTGGCAAAACAATAAATAGTTTAGAAGAAATCAAAGAATCTGATATACAAGATTATTTGAATATGGTAAGATTATTATTTCGTGAGAAAACCTATGAACAATTTAGCGATAATGATATAACTATTTATATAGCTTATGAACTATTAAATTATAAAAATGTTTCTAACACTGAAGTACAAAAATTTGTAGAAAAAACTTTTGGAAAGAAAAACTTTCAACTTAAAGAAGGAAAATATAATTCATCAATAGGTGATGAAATAACAATAGTTAAAAATGGAGATAACTTTACTACTAGTATTCCTGGAAGAGGAATAGAAGGAACAAATAATTACTACAAATCAATGGAAGTTGAAGGTAATCAAGTTATTGTTCATTATGATTATAAAAAAGTTCTTTATTTAGGGCCTCCAATTGAAGGAGAAGAACAATTTGAATTATATGGGACAACAGATATTTATTTAAAATATTCTAATAATAATCTAATTTTGGAAAAAATAATATATACAAAAGAGTGAGAGGATGTAATTATAATGAATAAAAAGAATTTAATATTTATCACAATTATTTCTATTTTATTAATAATAATTGGAATAATCATTACTATAGAATACTTTAACAGAAAACAAAATACCAATAATTATAAAATAACTTTATTTGGTAAAACATTAAATAGTTTAGAGGAATTACAAGAAGAAGATATAAAAGTCTATTTGAAATGGACAGCAGTTTTATTGACAGCAAAAACTTATAATCAATTTAGTGATGAAGATATAACTTTTATTGTAATGTATGAGAAGTTAAATAGAGGTGCTAGTGCTTCAAATAATGAAATACAAAAATTTGTAGAAAATTTTTTTGGAAAGAAAAATTTTCAACTTAAAGAAGGTAAATACACTTCATCAATAAAAGATGAGGCAACTATATCCAAAAATGGAGATATCTTTACTTCTACACTTGTTTCTTTGGGAGTACCAGGACCAGTTAATCATTATAAATCAATGGAGATAAAAAATAATCAAGTAATAGTTCATTATAATTACGAAGAATGTTTATATATGGGTCCACCAATAGAAGGAAAAGACCAGTTTAAATTATTAGGAACAACAGATATTTATTTAAAATATTCTGATAATAACCTGATTTTAGAAAAAATAATATATACAAAAAAATAAAGGAATGAAATTCATTCCTTTTTTCTATTCATAATTGTGTTTAGTATCTGGTAGTGATACACCGTTTACAAAATTTCCCTCGTAGTCATCATACGTTAAAAAAGCTTGCCAAGTAGCATCAAGTCTATAATATTTTCCTTTTAACCAAACAATGTTCCAAGCGTGATTTCTTGAAACAGATTTTACAAGTAAGGTATATATACCTGCTTTGTTAGCAACATAATAAAATGCTCTAGCAATTCCTTCACAGATTGCTTTACCATTAATTAAAGCACCATATGCAGTTGATGACTCGGTAAAATCATTGGTAGCAGTTCCTTCTTCAAGATAATAATAACTATCGTAATCATATTTAATGTTTGTTATAAAATAATCATAAATTATTTTAATTTTTTCAAAGTCAGTTGAATTGTTAGGTATGAGCGATAATATTTCATTAGTTTTTTTGTCTATTTCACTAATTTTTCTTAATTCTTCATCAAAATTTGAATGACCCCATTGTGATACGTTTATTTTATTAGTTGTACCTAAACCAACGTAGTAGGTGAGAGAACTATCATTAGGATGTGATACTAGTTTCTCATTCTCTATTACATTATAAGTTCTAGGATCTCTAACTGGATTATTTTGATAGTATAAATCAACAACTAATTTTGCATCTTCTAGTTTCCTTTCGCCATTAAGATTGTAAGTATCACCAACTTGTAATGTTCCACCTTCAATTACTTCATATAATTTTTTTTGCCAATCATTTAGATATTCCCAACCATACGGAACGGTAGGTTTCTTATATTCAACAATAGGTGGTGGAGTAATAGTGGTATCTTTATTAAGAACAATAAATATTACAACTGATGAAGCAATAAAAATAATTATAGCTAATGATAAATAGATAATTCTTTTCATAGTACATCCTCCAAAATGGTATTCTATGTTTTAATTATATCATATATATTTATATGCTATGAAATTTATTAGTAAGAAGATTTATATAATTGGCAAAAATTGACAATTATATTGTCATTAATATTTATTTGAAGTATAATTGTTTTAGAAAGAGGTAAGGGAATGAAAAGCTTTAAAATTGGAAGTTTGTTGTTAGGTGTAATATTACTTGTATCTGGATGTAGTTTATCAGCAGGCGAAAGAATTATGAAAGCTAGTGAAAAGACGGATGAAGTAGATAGTTGTCGTACCAATATAAAGATGGATATTGAGATGGATGTTGAAGGGGAAACATTTGTTACCAAAGTTGATAGTAATGGAGAATTTGATAATAAAAATGGAACTGCCTATATGTATACTAAAATGAATATGTTAGACATTACTGCATTTCTTGATATGTATATTAGTATGAATGATGATATAGAAACTTATTATACGAAAGTTAATGGTGCAGGTGATTGGTTAAAAGAAAGTGAACCTGTGGAAGAATTAGATGATCAAAATGATGCAGTGTCTGAAATCATTGATACAGTTACAGACAATGTAAAACTTGAAGAAAAAGAAACGGAAAATGGAATTACTCACTATGTAATTACTTTAGATAAGGAAAGTACAAAAGAAATATTGTTAGCTTTTAATGAATTGTTAGATAGTGAAGTGGTTGATGATAATTATAAAATAACGGGTGATTTAGCGATTGATATTTATATAAATGAAGATAATTATATTACTTCTTTAGTAATGGATTTATCAAATGCTATTACCTATACCGATCCTGAAACAAATATTGAAGTAAAAGTAAATAAATTTAAAATGCAATTGGATTTTTATGATTTCAATAATGTCGGAACAATTACAATACCTCAACATATTATAGATAGTGCAGTAGAAATAGAAGAGTAGTAATGTATTATGAAAAAGTAGTTTTATAACTACTTTTTTGTTAACTTTTTTATAGACTTTCATATATTAAAGTGAGAGGTGATAAAGTGGCATCATATAAAGAAATAGTTACAAAATCTATTATTGGGAAAGGCAAAAAATATTTTAAGAACAATTATAGTATTAATGCAGATAATAATCCTACCAATGTATTAGGTTGTTGGATAATAAATCACAAATTTAAAGGATATAAATCAGGTGATAAAGTCGGTGTTGATGGATCATGTGATGTAAATATCTGGTACTCATATGATAATGATAGTAAAACTAGTGTATTAAATGAAAGAATAGATTATAATGAATTATTCAATGTTAAGACAAAAGCTAGTGATGATTTATCCGGAGACACTGATATTATTGTTAGAACATTAAAACAACCTACATGTTCTAAGGTTGATATTGAAGACGGTGTTATTAAATTTGATATTGAAAAAGAATTAGGTGTAGAAATAGTCGGAGAAACTAAAATAAAGATATCAGTTGAAGATGACGAAGAACCTTGGGATGAAATAGAAGATGAAGTTGACGAAAAAATCGAAAAAGAAATTGAAGAAAGTGTAACGGAAAAATTCATATAATTAAGTGTCAACAATATATGGTTGACACTTCCTTTTTTTTGTGTTAAAATGTTTTAAAGAAATGGAGGGAAACAAATGGCAGTTAAATTAAGATTAAAAAGAATGGGAGCAACTAAAAAACCTTTCTATCGTATAGTAGCAGCTGATTCAAGAAGTCCAAGAGATGGAAAGTTTATTGAATTAATAGGTACTTATGATCCTATTAAAACACCAGCTGAAATCACAGTTAATGAAGAAGTAGCTATGAAATGGTTACAAAATGGTGCTATACCTACAGATACTGTTAGAGATTTATTTAGTAAAAAAGGAATTATGGAAAAATTCCACAATTCAAAGAAAGAAACTAAATAATTATGAAGATGGTAGAATTAACAGAATTTTTAGTAAAAAGTTTAGTTAAAGATCCTGATATGGTGTCTGTAAAACAATTCGATGATGAGGATGATACAATGATTATCCAAGTCTTAGTTAATGAGGATGAAATGGGAGCTATTATTGGAAAAGGCGGTAATATCGCTAATTCAATTAGAACCATTGTTCAAGCATCAGCCTATACTAATGGCGAAAAGAAAGTTCGAATAAATATAGATTCATTTTAAAAGAAGCATGGCTTCTTTTTTCTTGTATAAATGATAAGAATGTATTATAATATTATATAGATAGTGAGGTTCTTATGAATTACGACAATTTAAAAATACCAGATCATGTTGGTATTATTGTAGATGGCAACGGAAGATGGGCCAAAAAAAGAGGATTATCTAGAAGTTTTGGACATAAAGCAGGAGCAGATAATTTAGAAAAGCTTACTAGATATGTTTTGTCTAAAGGTATAAAAGTATTAAGTCTATATGTATTTTCTACTGAAAACTTTAAAAGAAGTAAAGAAGAAGTAGATTATTTAATGGATTTATTTACTAGTAAATTTAAAAAAGATCGTAAAAAATATCAAAAAGATAATATAAAAATAATATTTTCAGGTAGAAGAGAGCCTTTAAAAAAAAGTGTTCTTGATACTATGGATGAAATGACAGAAATGACTAAAAATAATACTGGGGGAATTGTTAATTTTTGCTTAAATTATGGTGGTCATAGTGAAATAATAGATGCATGTAAAAAGATAAATAACGATGCTATAAATAATAAACTTGAAATTGAAAATTTAGATGAAGAAATATTTAAAAAATACTTATATAATGATCTACCACCAATGGATTTATTAATTAGAACAAGTGGTGAATATCGTATTAGTAATTTTATGTTATGGCAAATGTCTTATGCAGAATTTTATTTTACGCCTACTTATTTTCCAGATTTTAATAAAAAAGAATTTGATAAAGCAATTTTAGATTATACTGAAAGAGATCGCAGATTTGGAGGAATTAATTATGAAAAAAAGAGTGATTAGTGCAATAGTAGCACTCGCTATTTTTGTACCTATTTTTATTATTGGAGGTACTATTTTTAATATAGCAGTCTTTATATTATCGATTATTGGGTTAAAAGAATTTATGGATGTAAAGGATACCAAGAGAAAGACTCCTACATTTATTCAATTTATTTCATATACCTTTTTAACTCTTATTCTTTTATTTGGGTTACAAAGTGAAACAGTTACTTTAAATATAGATTATACTATTTTAGCAGCTTTATTTTTATCATTTTTATTACCTACAGTGTTATATCATGATCAAGATAAATATAATGTAAATGATGCTTTTTATTTAATTGGTGGGGTTTTCTTTTTAGCCTTATCAATGTTACTATTAATTTGTTTAAGACAAGAAAGTTTGAATATTATAATATATTTATTCTTAATAACGATTATTACTGACACTTTTGCTTTAGTTACAGGTATGTTAGTTGGTAAACATAAACTATTAGAAGTAATTTCACCTAAGAAAACTTGGGAAGGTTTAATAGGTGGTACTATAATGGGAGTGTTTGTTGGAACAATGTTTTATCATACTGTAATTAATCCTGAAATATCTATATGGTTAGTTATTTTAATTACAACTTTCTTATCTTTAATTGGTGAATTTGGAGATTTATTCTTCTCATCAATGAAAAGATTTTATAATAAGAAAGATTTTTCTAATATTATGCCTGGACATGGGGGAGTATTAGATAGATTAGATAGTATTATATTTGTATTATTAGGTTTTATGTTTTTTATCTCAATCTTATAATAGGAGGTTATTATGACAATTGTTTATTTTATTCTTATTTTGGGAGTAACAATATTTGTACATGAACTTGGTCACTTTATATTTGCCAAAAAAGCGGGTATATATTGTCATGAGTTTTCCTTAGGAATGGGTCCTAAAATATGGAGTTTTAGAAGAAAAAATGATGAAACTCTATATGCTATTAGACTATTTCCAATTGGTGGATTTGTTCAAATGGCAGGTGAAGAAATAGAAGAAGATAGTAGTGTTCCAAAAAATAGACAACTTACTAATAAAACTTGGACACAAAGATTTTTAACTATTATTGCTGGGATATTATTTAATTTTATTCTTGCAATTGTTATTTTCTTTTTTATAGCTTTATTTAATGGGGCACCATCTACTAAGCCTGTTGTTGATGTAACTGATAAGACTTTACCAGCTTATAGTGCAGGATTAAAAACTGGGGACGTCATTATTAAAATTAATGATAAACGTATTACTTCAACAGATCGTTTAATGCTTGAATTACAAGTTAATTCTGGTAAGAAAGTAACTTTAGAAGTAAAGAGAAATGACAAAGTTGAAGATATTACTATTAGTCCAAAAAAGGTAACTAATGAAGATAAAACCGAAAGTTATGTATATGGTTTTACTTTAACTACAACTTTTGAAAAAGGTTTCTTTGCTTCATTACAATACGCATTTTTAAAAACAGGATATCTTGTTGAGCAAATGTTTTTAGTAATTACATATTTAATTACTGGGGCAATTAGTCTTGATAATTTAGCAGGTCCAATTGGTATATATAATATTGTGGGTGAGACTGCTCGTACTGGTTTAGTAAATATAATATTTTTATTAGCTTATATTAGTATTAATGTTGGTTTTATTAATTTATTACCAATCCCAGCCTTTGATGGTGGACGTATTTTATTCTTAATTATTGAAAAACTTAAAGGTAGTCCAGTAAATCAAAAAGTAGAAAATGTAATTCATAGTGTTGGATTTTTGTTACTGATGCTTTTAATGGTATTTATAACATACAATGATATAGTTCGAATTTTTGTTAAGGGATGATTTTATGAAAAATAAAGTATTAAAATATACTCCTAACTATAATGAAATAACCAATTATAATTTTGATGAAGAAGATTTTATATCACAGAGAATTATTAATTATTATCAAGAATTTATATTTGGGAATCTATATAAACCTCAACCTAGAAAAATAAAATTATTTGATAAACTAGTAGGTGAATATGTAAAAAATGAAAGATTTCACCAATATGTTCAATTTTATCTAAAGGAATTGGAATTATCAAATAATAATATGGATTATTATGAAGATCTAGATGAAAATTTAGAGAATTTATATAAAGAATTTGAAAAAAATAGTTTATCAAAAGTAGTAAGTACTAAATGGTTATGAGAGGGTGGTAATATGTTAAAGGTTGAAAATGTCACAAAATATTATGGTGACTTTTTAGCGGTTGATAAATTGTCTTTTACTGTTAAACCAGGTGAAATATTTGGTTTATTAGGGGTCAATGGTGCTGGTAAGACAACGACATTTAGAATGATAATGGGACTATTAGAATCTGATGGGGGTACTATTACTTTAGATGGTAAACCAATTGATTATAGTCAAACAGATAATATTGGTTTTTTAACTGAAGAAAGAAGTTTACTTACTAAAATGACAGTTAGAGAACAATGTATTTTTTTTGGTACTCTAAAAGGCATGAGTAATGAAAAGATAATTGAAAGATTAGAATTTTTATTGAAGAAATTTGAAATTCCTGAATATATTGATAAAAAGATAAAGGAACTTTCTAAAGGTAATCAACAAAAAATCCAATTCATTACGGCTATTATTAATGAACCAAAATTAGTAATATTAGATGAACCATTTGCAGGTTTAGATCCATTTAATGTTGAATTATTTAAAAAAGAAATTGTTGAGATGGCTGCTAAAGGAAGTATGATTATATTTTCTTCCCATCGTATGGAACATGTTGAATTATTTTGTAAGAAATTAGTAATTTTATTAAAAGGAAAATCAGTAATAGAAGGTTATCTTAAAGATATAAAGGAACAATATCGTAAAAAGAATATACTTATTAAAGCTGATATTGCTAAGAAAGAGTTAGAAAAAATAGATGGTGTTATTGATGTTATTGAAAAAGCTGATGAATTTGAAGTAAAAATAGTTGATAATAGTAAAGTTAGTAGTGTTTTTAAAGCTATAAGTAAGGCTAAGGATGTTACTAAATTTGTTGTTGAAGAACCATCATTAAACGAAATATTTATATCTAAAGTAGGTGATAAATATGAAAAGTAAATTAAATTTTTTAATTGGTGTTAGTTTAAAGAGAAAAATAAAAACAAAATGGTTTATGATAGCTAATATCATACTTGGATTAGTTATTATTGGTTTAATTAATATTGATACTATTATTACTGCTTTTGGTGGAGACTTTAATGAAAAACAAAAGATTTATGTTATTGATAATACTGGTATGTCATATGATCTATTTAATGAACAAATGACTATTTCAAGTAAGACTTTAAATCAATCAGAAGAGTCTTCATATGTAGTAACAAAATATGATAAAGATGTTGAAGACGCTAAAAAGATGTTAAATAAAGAAGAAAAAAATCTTAGTTTATTGATCGTATTTAACAAGTCTGAAAAAAATGTTTTAGATGTACAATTAATAACTAAAGAATACATGGATATGGTTGATACACAACTTGTTAATAATGCTATTAACAATACTAAGGTAGCGCTTGCTATCCATGAATCTAATATAAGTATTGAAGAAATAAATAAAATTTATGCTGCTACTAATATTGAAAGAATTTATCTAAGTAAAGATAAAACTAATAAAGAAGAAAGTATGGAAATGATTATGTCCACAGTATTTCCATTCATTATATTACCATTCTTTATGCTTACAATCTTCTTAGTACAAATGATAGGTGCAGAAGTAAATGATGAAAAATCAACACGTGGTATGGAAATAATTATATCTAATGTTAGTCCAACTACTCATTTCTTTGCTAAGGTAGTAGCTGGTAATTTATTTGTTTTATTCCAAGCTGGACTATTATTCTTATTTAGTGCAGCAGGATTAATAATCCGTAAATTAATAGGTACTAATGGTATTGTAAATGGCATTACTGATCAAGTAGGTAATATGATTAGTGATTTATTAAAGACTGGTATGGGAGAAAAGTTAATATATATTCTTCCTTTAACTATACTATTAATGGTTTTAACCTTTATTGCTTATTCATTACTTGCTGGAATTCTTGCATCAATGACTACAAATATTGAAGATTTCCAACAATTACAAACACCTATTATTATAATATCTTTAATTGGTTATTATTTATCAATGATGGCTGGTGTATTTGAAGGAGCAACATTTATCAAAGTATTCTCATATATACCGCTTATATCAGCAATTCTTTCACCTTCATTATTAGTTTTAGGTCAAATAGGAATTTTTGATATAATAGTTTCAATGGTATTGATTCTTATAACTAATTATTTATTAATTAAATATGGTTTAAAGATTTATAAAGTTGGTATATTAAATTATTCTTCTAGTGGTTTATGGAAGAAGATGTTTAAAGCCTTAAAAAATTAGTAGCTTCGGCTGCTTTTTGCAAGAGTGGTGGAATTGGTAGACACACAAGTTTGAGGGGCTTGTGGAAGAAATTCTGTGCGGGTTCAACTCCCGTCTTTTGCACCAATGAAAATAAAAAAGAGATTAATAAATCTCTTTTTATTGTGATATAATTATAGTGTAAGAATAGGTAAGGTGTATGATATATGCCCAAGTATATTAAAGTAATTATATTATTATTTGCTATTTTGATTATATCTGGATTAACATTTGGTGCAATTGACTATGATAGAGTCATTAACCATAAGACACCGTTATTTTGCATAAATAAACTTGATAGACCACATTCTAATGAAACCTGTTGGGGAATAGGATATAAAATTCAAAGGGATATAGATATCTCATATTACAGTGAACCATCAAGAATACAAAATGCAATAAAATTTGGGTTATGGTATGATAAAAAGGAATTATATAGAAAAATAGACTATGATGATTATAGTGGTGATTACTTTTTTACAGTAAAAGAACAAAAGAAATGTTCGAAATCTAAATTATATTATACTGATAATGAAGGTAGAGATTATTATTTATGGTGTTTAGATGAAGTGGAAATAAACTTTGCAGATGGTCCAATGACTTTATCTAAAGCATTAAAGAATAAAGAAATTATACTACCTCATATAATTAATTTTTTAACATACTACAATGGATGGCATGATGGGGGAACTAGTATTTATAAAGATATTAAGAATGAAAAAGCAAAATATGGTTTTTCAATATTGATATGTAAAAATAAGACTGGTAAAAATGGTCAAAATAATGATATTTATATAGGACCATCATTTATGAGTTATGAAGAAGGATTTTGCAAATAAACTTTATGACTAAAAATAAACCTCCAAAAAAATTAGTATTAAAGAAATCTGAATCTGAAATTTAAACCTTATTATTAAGGTTTTTTTCTTTACATGCAATAATCAATTAATTTACAGGTTTTTTAAAATATATTTAATTTAAAATATTATTATGATACAATAATAGTATATTAGGAAGGTAATTATGGAAGAAACAAAATTCATTCCTATTCTTGAAAAAGAAGTACCTACAGCATTAAACTTTTATGAATATGTAAGAGATCATGTTTCTGAAGCTAGTGAATAGTAAGTGGGAAGCGATTACAAATCGTTTTTTATTTAGTAATGATATAGAAGAGGTGTTAAATGAAAAATTTTATTAAGGGAATTGCTATTGGAATTGCTACTATAGTACCAGGTGTAAGTGGTGGTACAATGGCGATAGTAGTTGGAATATATGATGATTTAATTCATGCAGTTAGTTCGTTTTTTAAAGAAATAAAAAAGAATATGATATTCTTAATGATAGTTGGTTTAGGAGCAGTTTTAGGTATTATAAGTTTTGGTTCAATTGTTGATTATGGACTAGAACATTTTAAATATCCAGTAACGTTCTTATTTCTTGGTATTGTATGTGGTGGGATTCCAATACTATATAAACAATCAAAAGCAAAAGAACATAATAAAAAAGATTTAATATTTGTTATAATTGGTTTTTTAATAGTAATATTAATGACATTCTATAAAGATACAGTAGTTAACTTATCTGGAGCTACTGGAATAGCTAATTTTGCCTTTTTAGTATTTGCAGGTGTTATTATAGCTGTTGCTCTTATATTACCCGGTATAAGTACATCTTTTCTATTATTAACCTTTGGTTTATATGATAAAACAATTGATGCTATTAAAACAATAGATTTAAATTATTTAATACCAATTTTAATTGGTACAATGTTAGGAGTTATTTTTACTACTAAGTTATTAGAAAACTTCTTAATTAAGCAACCATCTAAAACTTATTTACTTATTCTAGGGTTTGTTGGTGGATCAATTATTGAAGTATTCCCAGGAATGCCAAGTGGTTTAAATATTATTTATTCAATTTTAACATTTATAATTGGTTTAGTAGCGACTAAATATGTCAGTGAAAAATATAATGATTAAAAACACCAAATGGTGTTTTTTTATTTATTAGAAAACATTTTAAAGATATAAAAAAATTTTAAGATATGATATACTATATTTATGCTGGAGTAGCTCAGTAGGTAGAGCAATCGTCTCGTAATCGATAGGTCGTAGGTTCGATTCCTATTTCCAGCACCATTATGATACAAAACTCAAACCTTTGAGTAAATAAAATGTTAATTAATCAGTTAACATTTTTATTATTATATTGAAAAATAAACTCAAAGATGTTAAAATGAATAAAATCGAAGTATGGAGGAAGTTTAGTGAAAACAAGAGGATTTACATTAATTGAATTATTGGCTGTTATTATTATTTTGTCAATAATAGCACTAATTGCATCACCAATTATTATAGGACTAATAGATGATGCAAGAAAAAAGGCATTTACAACTACTGCAAACAATTTAGTTGATGTGATGGAAGATAAATGTCAATTGCAAATATTAAAAAAGGAAACAATAACTACCACCTACAAATTTGATGATGGTGTTATATCACCTAGTTTAAATATTAAAGGTGCTTTACCTATCAATGGAACTGCTATAGTGGATAGCAGTTGTAATGTAGTTTTAAGTGTAACTAATGGTTCATTTACTGCTACAAAGACCATGACAACAGAAGATATAGAGGTAGTAGAGGGTAGTCAAGTAGAAGAACTTTATCCAGTATATGCTAATGGTACTGCAATATATTTTAATCCGGTAACAGGAGTAACTTGTACTTCAGCAGAAGCGGTAAGTACAACCGGAACAAAAACAGGTTGTATGAAATGGCATACATTTAATGACGGTGGAAATACTAGTGGTACAATTAATATGATATTAGATCATAATACAACCTCAACTATAGCTTGGAATTCAAGTGCGAGTACAGTGAGTGGACCAAACGAAATATTAACTCGTCTTCAATCAGATACAAGTTCATGGGCAGGAGTCCCAACAAGAACAGATAGTTATAGTGTAAGTAATGGATCATCAACATATACGATTAATTATAGTGGATATAAGGCAAGAATTATATCAGCGAACGAAGTTGCTATGATTACTGGGAACACTAGTTTTAATGAAACTACTTCATTAGGCTCAAATTATTTCTTTTTTGATAACAATTCAACATCTACACCAAGTACATATACTGGAAAGTATAGTTGGTTATATAACTATACATATAATTGTACAAATTATGGTTGTAGTGTAGCTGACAATAACCTATTTGGCTATTGGGCATCGACTTCTATTTCAGGTACTGTTGGAAGTGCATGGAGTGTACGCTACTATAGTTCATTAATCGGCAATGATACAACAGTAAGTTCTAGCAATGCTTATGGGTTAAGACCGGTAATAACTATTTCTAAAAACGTTTTATAATTTTTTTTTGTATTATTATTAAAAATGTGTTAAAATATAATCGTATGATAAGGTAGGGATAATTGTATGAAGAGTAAAGATCGTAGTTTAAATTTTATATTAATTTGTTCAGTTTTATTGTTGGTATTACTATCAATTAGTAGTTATTATTGTTCTTCTTTTTTAATATTAGATGAAATATCATATTTAATTGCTAATATATTTAATTCAATTGCTATTGTAGCAGTTCCGTTAATATTTATGGTTAGTGGTGCAATATTACTTAATAAGACATTTGATTTAAAAAATTATTATCGTAATATTTTAAATGTTGGTCTTATAATTATTGTATGGACTATATTATATTCAATTTGGAATTATCTATATATGGGAAATGATTCTAATATTTGGTTATTAGCAATTGAAAGTATTTATACTCCAGTAAAAGATCACTTAGGATTATTATATATTTTCTTTGGATTATATCTTATTTTACCATTTATTCAAGTATTGGTAAAAAATATGGATCCTGAATTAGAAAATTTATTTCTAAAATTATGGTTATTTTTTACGGGTACAATGTATTTAATCACTGTAATACTTAATTTCTGTGGTATTGAAACTAGTATTGTTTATAATGTTCCATTATTACAAGGAGCATACTCTTTAGGATATTTCATTATTGGGTATATTGTATATAAGAATCTAAAAGAAAAAGGTTATCAACCAGATTATAATAAGTATTTTGGGTTATGTTATTTATTAGGAACTATTATAACTATTGTTGGGACTTTTGCTATATCTATTAATCAAAATAGATATTGTGACCATTTATTCTCGTATGAAAGTTTATTTGTTATTATGAGTTCTTTATCTTTATTTATATTAGTAATTAATAATCAACACATACTATTTAAGAGTAATAAATTCAGTCGTTTTATTAGAAGAATGGTTCCTTATTCTTTAGGAATATATTTAATTCATATATTCTTTGTTGATGTTATTATAAAAGTTGAACTTGCAACTTTTTTAGAGTCATATATTGCTATACCACTGGTTTTTATATCAATTTATACAGTATCTTTAGCAATTGCTTTCTTAATTAAAAAGATTTCATTTATAAAAAAATGCATATAGTAAACATTTAATGTTTACTTTTTTTTTACATTTCAAATATTAGGTTAAACCTAGGAAAATCAATATAAAATGCCTATTATATTCATAATTAATAATAAAAAAGATTCCAAACTTAAACGAAAAGCATTATAAATTTTTCAGTTTTGTGATATAATGTATTAGTGTTTGAGGTGAAGACATGCTGAATATAGAAAACGATAAAAACTATTTAAATATAGTTGAATATATTTTGGATGATAGCGAATTTGATAAAATGAGTAAAATTCGTCATCACTGTAGTAATCGTTATGAGCATTCATTAAAAGTATCATATTATTCATATAAGATTGCTAAAGCGTTAAAACTAAATTATGAAGAAGTAGCGCGTGCTGGTTTATTACATGACTTTTATTTTGAAAGTACTCTTGATTATAAGAAAGCATCTGATAAAGTTATGTTATTTACTACAGGTCATCCTATGCAAGCATTAAAGAATGCAGAAAATCGTTTTGAATTATCTGAAAAAGAAAAAGACATTATTAAAACTCATATGTTTCCATTAGATTTTAGATTACCTAGATATATGGAAAGTTGGGTAGTAAATATGGTTGATACATTCTTAAGTACTTTTGAATTTACTAAAAAGTTTAGTTATAAATTTAGTTATGTTATCAATTTATATTTATTAGTAATATTTAATTCAATTAAATAAAGGGCTGCTTCAAGTAGCCTTTTTGTCCGCGTAGCTCAGTAGGATAGAGCGAGTGCCTCCTAAGCGCTAGGTCGTTGGTTCAATTCCAATCGTGGACGCCAGTAAATTATAAATAATCTAGTTATACTAGATTTTTTTTTTACTTTTTATAACGCATGTGATATAATGATGTCATAAAAGATAAGAGGGTGTTTTATGGATAGTGGTAGGGAAATATTAAAGCAAATTTTCTCTAATTTGACTGGTGATATAAATGTTGATATTCAATATTTAAATAAACAAGCAAGTATTCATCAGGATTCACCTGATTCAACTTATATTATTTATGAAATAGGTAAGAAAGTTGATTCTTTATTAACTAATGATAAAAAGAAAAAATTTACTGATCAAATCTTTGAACAATATATTAATAAGCAAATTACTAGAGAACAAGTTGATGAATTAATAACAGATGGTAAGATAGATTTAACTTATTATATTGCAAGAGTAGATGGTAAAGTAAAAGAATTAGAAGAAAAACGACGTATTAAAACTTTAAGAAAAAATATGGAAGAAAAAATAGCTGAGATTGAATTAAAGGCAAAACTAAGTAATATAGTAGGGTATATGGATCAAAGTGATTCAATTGCTACTGAATTTGGGACTTTAACTCAAGATGAAATGAGCAAGTTAATCAAAATAATAGATACAAAGTTATCTGAAATTAGTGAAATAAGCAGATTAGTAAATCGCATTAATAAAATGATTAGTGAGTTAGAAAATGGTACTGAAATAGAAAATAAAGATCAGGTAATCCAACAATTGCATCGTGATGTTGAAATAAAACTTAAAAATTTAAACCCGTAAGGGTTTTTTATTGTCAAAGAATACATAATATTATATAATGTAAATATGCCGCAATAGTATAATGGTATTACGAGGCCATGGTAAGGCTTTAATCCGTGTCCGATTCACGGTTGCGGCACCATTTTATAATAAAAAAGATATTGATTATCAATATCTTTTTATTTTTGTTTTAAACAAGATTCAATCATACTAATTACAACATTATTAAATGATGTATTGTTTTCTTTGGCAATCTTATCGATTAATTGTACAAGATTTTCTTTAATATATAGCGATTTATAGACTGCACTTTCTTTTTCTTTAGTCCTTTTTAAAACAAATGCCATAGTATCAACTCCTAATATAATTTTATTATGGTAGAAAAATATATGATATATGAGAAAAATCTAGTATATTTTGAATTTTTGTAGTACAATTATATGTAAATACTGCTAGATTGAGGGGAAAATATAGTAAAATGATGAATATTTATGATAAAAATAAGAAAGTAGCAATCGTTATAAATGATAATGAAGTAATTAAAATAATGTCTTGTAAAGAAAAAAATAAAGCAATTCTTATACAATGTATTAAAGGAAAATTAGTAATAAAAAAGTTAATTGAAAAAGAGGAAAATAAATGGGATTATAATAAAAACGATATTGAATAACAATATCGTTTTAAATTTATGCTGTATGTTTTTTCGTTAACCAGTTTTTTCCTTCGGTAGTTCTAGTTACTAGCATTGATGAAGTAATATCATCGACTACATTTAAGGCTGTTGCTGGAGCATCTATTATTAATCCTATAGTTGAAGCTACAATGAATGCAGCGGGTGGGAATCCGTATAAACTTACAACTAGCATTTCACCAATGAGTCCTCCTCCTGGAATACCAGACATTACTACGCCACTTAAGACCGCTACTAAAATGGCAATTAAGTAGGTGTCAATACCAGTGAATGCCATATCAAATATGGAAAACAAAAATGCTATTTTTAATACAGATCCAATTACACTACCGTGCATGTTCATTGTTGCACCAATTGGCAAAACAATTTCTCTAATATCTTTTGGAACTCCAATATTTTTAGCAACTTCAAGGTTAGTAGGTAATGTAGCAAGTGAACTTTGAGTAGCTAAAGCTGTTGCTGTAGATGGTAAGATATTTTTATAAAATAATTTAACTCCTAATTTTCCGCCAGCAATATACACATATAATGTATAAAATATTAAATAATAAGCGATTGCTACAACTATGTATAATACAAAACTTCTAAGATATCCTTCAATTAGTATTGGCCCAAATTGACCGATTAAAGTGGCAAAATAAGCACATAATCCAATTGGGGCATAATACATAATATATTTAACTATTTTCATCATTGCTTGTGATAATATTTCTAATCCTTGTGAAACAATATTATCTTTTTTACCTAATGAACTTACTCCGATTCCAAATAATATAGCAAATACTATTAATGCTAACATATGACTACGTGAAAGTATAAGATTGAAATCAGTTACTGTAAGTGCTTGAACTATTCTATCTCCTACATCTATTTTAGCTAGTTCTTCACCAGTTTCGAGTGCTATATTAACACCTCCAACAGGATCATAAATTTTAACTATCACTAACATAAATATAGCCGCAACAATACCTGTTATGAAAAAGACAATAAGAGTATTCCTTAGTATCTTGTTTAATCTGTTTAAATCAATCATATTTGATACAGCACTTGCTATTGAAATGAATACCAATGGTACTACTATCGTAAACATCAAATTTAAAAAGATGTCTCCAAATGGCTTAAGTATTATTGAATCTTCTTTCATAATTAATCCAAGAATACAACCAATTGTTATTGATAATAGTAGTATTAAGGAAAAACGGTATGTTTTCAATATTTTCCTAATTTTTAAATCATCCTCCTTTACTAGATTATATTCTTATGAATTTTACGTATGAGTAATGTTAATAATAAAACAAAAATTGTTATTTAAATTTTAAGAATTTGTGTTATAATAGTGTCGTTGATTTGAATATCATTTAAAGGATGTGAAGTTATGAAACAAGAATGTGTATCAATCTATGATATCCAAAATAAGAAAGGTATTGTTATTAAATCACAAGTTGTTCTTGAAATAGAAAAACTTGGTTTTGAAATTGCCTCAGATTATGCAGTTAATGATAAAAAAAGTAATTTCAATGAAAATGACAAGGGTATGCTTTATTTTGAAAATATAAATGATGATAGTATTTATTTATCCTTTTATTATGAAAAATGTACTAAAAAGAAATTTAATGAAGAATTAGAAAAATATATTAATAGATATCATTATGATAAATTTGATAATTATAGAGGACAAGAAATACATGAATTTATTGATAATTTTGATATGTATGTAATGATGTATTATGAAAATTATATGTTTATATTCAAGAAAAATGGTACTAAATTTACTGAATCATATTTTGAATTATATTTCACAGCGTATTCACTATATAAAATTAATAAAAATGTTTTAGAATATAATAATCCTGAATTAGAAGCACAAAGTGGATGTATTAAGAATAATGGTGAAAATGTATATAAACATTTTAATCATTTAAATATTGTTAAAAAAGATCCAATTAAAACAGTTATGGATCTTAAAAACCAACAATTAAAAGATTTACTTGATAAAGGTATTAATCCTGATGTTGAATTATTATTACCAAATAAAACATATTTTGGTAGAAATATGCCAGTAGAAGAGGAACCAGAAGTAAAAATTCCTCAAGAAAAAATTGAATCTAGTATTGATAAAAAACAAATTTTAGAAAGAATTGAAAATATTTCTAAAGAACTTGAAGAATTAAAAAAATTGATTGAAGAAAAATAAAAGAGTTACAAAACTCTTTTATTTGTATATACAAAATGATATAATTGAGTAGGTGATTGTAAATGATATATTTAGATTATTCAGCGACTACGCCTGTTAATAAAGAGGTGTTAGATAGTTTTAATAAGGCTTGTCTAGATTATATAGGTAATCCTAATTCTTTTCATAGTTTAGGTGTTAAATCTAATGATTTAATTAATAGTGCGACTAAACAGATTGCAGATTTACTAAATGTGAAAGAATCAGAAATTATTTATACAAGCGGTGCTACTGAATCCAATAATTTAGCAATTAAAGGAATAGCACTTAAATATCAAAATAGAGGAAAACATATTATTACAACAGCTTTAGAACATTCTTCTATTTATGGGCCAATTAGTTATTTAGAAAATTTTGGTTTTGAATGTGATTTTGTCAATATTGATGAAAATGGTTGTGTTGATATTGAACATTTAAAATCATTAATGAGAGATGATACTGTTTTAGTTTCAATTAATTCTGTTAGTAGTGAAATTGGTATTATTCAACCAATTAAGAAGATAATTGAAGTATTAAAAGATTATCCAAAATGTTTTTTCCATGTTGATATGACTCAAAGTATGGGTAAAATTAATATACCACTTGATGGTATTGATTTAGCTAGTTTTTCTGGTCATAAGTTTTTTGGAATGAAAGGTATTGGATGTCTAATTAGAAAAGAAAAAGTGATGTTAGAACCAATTATTCATGGTGGTAAGAGTACAACTATTTATCGTAGTGGAACTCCAGCTTTACCATTAATTGTTTCACTCTCTAAAGCTCTTAGATTAGCTTATACTGATATGGATAAACATTATGAAAAAGTAATGAATTTAAATAAAAAAATAAGAAGCAGTTTAAGTAAGTATGATCTAGTTAGAATTAATAGTAATGATTTATGTTCACCATATATACTAAATTTCAGTATTTTAAATATTAAACCTGAAACATTCGTGCATGCTTTAGAAAAATATGAAGTATATATTTCTACTCAAAGTGCATGTTCTACAACAAACACAATATCAAAAGCTGTTTTAGCACTTACTAACGATGAAAAAAGAGCTATTTCTTCTTTAAGAGTTAGTATTTCTTATATAACTATAGAGAAAGAGATTGATGAATTTATAAGTATTTTTGATAAATGTTATAATTCATTAGAATTTATAGGTAAATAATATGAAAATAGTAAGAATAAGTGCTGTATGGTGTGGTGGATGTTTGGTTATGAATAAAATATGGAATGAAGTAAAAAATGAATATCCTGATATTGAAGTAATTAAATATGATTATGATATGGATAATGATATTGTAAAAGAATTAAATGTTGGTGATCTTTTACCAGTAACTATTTTCTATAATAATGATCAAGAAATAACAAGATTAATAGGAGAAAAAAATAAAAAAGCAATTATTGACGCAATCAATAATTTATAGAAGAGGTAAAAATGAAAGCATTCAAAAGTATTTTAATAAGTTTAATTATCTTCTTAGCTTTACCGTTTGTAGCGAGTGCTAAAGAAGAAGTAAATATATATTTATTTCATGCTAGTTGGTGTCCACACTGCCAAGCTGAAATAGAATTTTTAGATACTATCGAAGATGAATATGATAATGTAAAAATATATAAATATGAAACTTCTGATGGTAGTAATTATGATTTAATGATGAAAGTAAAAAATAGATTAGGTATAAGTGGAGCAGGGATTCCTTTTACTATAATTGGTGAAAAGACTTTAATTGGATATTCAACTGATGATGTAACTGGTGCCACAATAAAAGAACTGATTGATTATTATTCAGAAACTGATCATCGTAATATAGCAGAAGAAATTATTAAGACTGGTGATTTACAAGGAGCGATAAAAGATCCTACTGATTTGACAGATATTTCAAATAAAAAGGGTGATGAACCTAAAAAGGATGATAGTGATATTGTAAAAGGAGTACCATTCTTTGGCGATATAAATGCTAAAGATATTTCTATTCCATTATTAGGCGTAGTATTAGGAACAATTGATGGATTTAATCCTTGTGCCATGTGGATATTATTATTCTTATTAAGTATGTTAATAGGGATGAATAATCGTAAAAGAATGTGGACAATAGGATTAACTTTCTTAGGTACTTCTGCTATTGTATATATGTTATTTATGGTAACGTGGCTTAATGTAGCCTTAGCTTTATTTAAAGTAAGGCCAGTTATGATAGCAATAGCTTTATTTGCACTAATAGGAGGATTCTTAAATTTAAGAAGTTATAAGAATGCTTCTAAAGATGATGGATGCCATGTTGTTAAAGATGATAAAAGAAATAAGATATTTAATCGAATTAAAAAGTTTACTAAACAAAAGAGTTTTATATTAGCTATTTTAGGAACTATGGCTTTAGCTTTTTCGGTTAATTTAGTAGAACTTGCTTGTTCGGCAGGAATACCTGTTATTTATACTCAAATATTAGCTATTAATGAATTATCTTGGTTTGAAATGGCTATAAATATATTGATTTATATTTTCTTCTTCTTAATAGATGATTTAATAGTATTTGCTATAGCTATGAAAACTTTAACAGTTACAGGTTTCACTACTAAATATAGTAAGTATTCTCATTTAATTGGAGGAATATTGATGGTCATTATAGGATTATTATTGCTATTTAGGCCTGATATATTGATGTTTAATTTCTAAAGAAAAAACGATATATAAAATATATCGTTTCTTTTTTTATTCTACAGTAACTGATTTTGCTAAATTTCTTGGTTTATCAATATCACATTCTTTTAATTTTGCAACCTCATATGATAATAGCTGTAAAGGTATGATTGTTAAGATTGATTGAATAATAGTATGAACATTAGGAACAACTATCTTATAATCACAGAAATCATAATCTTTATCTAAATTATTAGTTGTAAGTAAGATTACATAAGCCCCTCTAGCTTTTACTTCTCTTATATTACTAATTGATTTTTCAGCTATATTTTCATCAGTAACAATCGAGATAACTGGTGTTTTTTCTTTTATTAAAGAAATAGTACCATGTTTTAATTCACCTGCTGGATAAGCTTCACTATGAATATATGAAATTTCTTTTAATTTTAATGTTCCTTCTAATGAAAGACAATAATCTATTCCTCTACCAATAAAGAAGACATCATTGTGTTTATATATCTTTTTAGCAAGATTCTTATAACTATTTTTTAATACATCATTTATAAGACTTGGCAATATATGAATATCTTGAATAATTTTTTCTATATCTTTTTCTTTAATCTTGTTTCTAGTAATACCTAAGTTTAAAGCAATAAGTGAAAACATACTAAGTTGAGCTAAATAAGCTTTAGTAGTAGCAACTGCTATTTCACAACCAGCTTTAATATATAATACTTCTTTTGCTTCTCTAGCGATTGAACTACCAACTACATTAACGATTGCTAATGTATCAATATTATGTTCTTTAGCAATTCTAAGGCAGGCTAGGGTATCAGCCGTTTCACCAGATTGAGAAACTAAGATTAATAATTTTTTCTTATTAAAGAATAATTTTTTATAACGATATTCACTAGCAATATCTACATTGACTGGAACATTAGCATATTTTTCAATTAAAGTTTTACCAACTAAACCAGTATGGTAAGCACTACCACAAGCAACAATATCAAATTCATTATATTTAGTTAAATCAGGCATCTTATGAATTAAACTATCAATGCCACCTTCTAAATAAGGAAACATAGTATCCTTAATAACAGTAGATTGTTCATTAATTTCTTTTAGCATAAAGTGTTCATAGCCATTCTTTTCTGCTGCTTCAAAATTACCTTCAAATATTTTAGTTTGCTTGGTAATTACTTCTAATTTTTGATTATAAATTGTTAATCCTTCATTACTTATTTTAACAATATCATAATCATCTAAAAGCATATATTGATTAGTGTTTTTTAATATAGCTGGCACATCACTAGCTATAAAATATTCATTATCTTTTAATGCTACAATCAACGGACTATCTTTTCTAGTAGCATATAAGGTATTTGGATCATCATCACATATGATTCCAAATGCATACGATCCTCTAATTAAATTACTTGCTTTATTTAGTACTTTAACAATATCATTTTTTTCATTATATAATTTATCAATTAAAGCACATGCAACTTCTGTATCAGTTTCCGAATTAAATGTATAATTATAACCTTTTAATATAGTTTTTAGTTCTTCATAATTTTCAATAATACCATTATGAACTAAAGTTATTTTTCCTACTTTATGAGGATGAGAGTTTACAACACTAGGCTCACCATGAGTAGCCCATCTTGTATGACCAATTCCTAAATTAGATTTAATATCAAAATCGATCTTTGTTTCTAGATTAAGAATTTTCCCTTTTTCTTTTATAATTTCTATCTTATTATTTTTTGAATAAGCGATTCCCGCTGAATCGTATCCACGATATTCTAAGGCTTTTAAGCCGTCTATAATAATATGTAGGGCATTATTACTTTTGCCTACATAACCAATTATTCCACACATATTTTTTTACTCCTCTTTCCATTATAAAAAAACGTGTGTGATATATTTTTTGTTGTAATGTTAATTTTACTTTTTTTAATATATCTTTGGATTACACTGCCCTAGTAGCATCCGCCGAATCTTTCGATAACTACTATCCTCGTCGACCATTTAAGGTTCTGGCGCTAATTAATAATTACTCCTTTCAATTATTAACTTTCTATTTCTATTATATAATATTATTTGTTTTTTGACAATAGCATAAAAAACCAATGAGTTATTGGCTTTATATTTTAAGTATTATATTATATTCTTCAATCCATAAATCAAATTGATATAGATAAGCAATTAATTGAGGGCCAGTCATTAATTGCCCAAACCATGGACTTTTATATTCTGAACCATATGTTTTAATTAAATTATTTACTGAATCAATATCAAATATTTTATAGATAGCTGATTCTTTATTTTTTAATCTTTTCTTTAGCAAGTTACTTACCATTCTAGCATATTCTGGATTATGAGTTTTAGGGTAGGGATTCTTTTTACGATATAGTACTTCTTCTGGTAATAAATCTTTGAATGCTTCTCTTAATAGTCCTTTTTCTCTATTTTGATAGTATTTATATTCCCAAGGAACATTCCATAAATATTCTACTAATTTGTGATCAGCAAATGGGACTCTAACTTCTAAAGATGTTCGCATTGTCATTCTATCTTTTCTATCTAAGAGGGTACTCATAAACCATTTCATATTAATATAAAATAAATTTCGATATTTTTGCTCCAATTTATTTTTTACTTTAGGAATTTCTTTAATTGTTTTGTTATATTGTTTTAATGCATATTTTTCTAAATTTAAACACCCTCTAATATCTTTATTTAATAATTTACTTCGTTCATCTAAATTTCTAATCCATGGGAAGTGCTTACTTTTTAATAGTTCTTCTTTATAAAACCATGGATATCCACCAAATATTTCATCAGCACATTCACCACTTAATACAACTGAGTGTTCTTTTTTTATTTGTTCACTGAACCAATATAATGATGAATCAATATCAGCCATTCCTGGTAAATCTTTTGCAATCATTGCTTCTTTTAATGTATCAGCTAATTCACGCTGAGTTATAACTTTATAATTATGAATTGTATTATACTTATTACTTATTAAATCAATATAATAGTTATCTTCTGCTACCTGATAATCATTTCCTTTAAAGTACTTTTTATTATCCTCATAGTCAATAGAATAGGTACTTAGTGATAACTCTTTTTCTTTCATTTTTTTAGCACAAACAGCCGTTATGATACTGGAATCTAATCCACCACTAAGTAAAGTAGCTATAGGTACATCCGAAATCATTTGTCTTTCAATAGCACCTTCTAACATGTTTCTTATTTTATTTTTACATTCATCAAAAGTATCAGTAAACTCTTCATTTTTAATGTTCCAATATTGATATATCTTTATTTTATTTTTTCTATATTTTAAACAGTGACCTGGCTTTAATTCATATATATCTTTAAATATACCACTACCAGGCGTTTTTGATGGGCCTAATGCAAATAATTCTAATAGAGATTTTTTATTAATAATGGGTTTAATAATATCGCTTTTTAATATAGCTTTTATTTCAGAAGCAAAAATAAAATTAGACCCTTTTTTAGTATAAAAAAGAGGTTTAACTCCTAAACGATCACGAGCTATAAAGACTTCATTGCTACTGTATATTGCAAAAGCAAATATGCCTTCAATAATATCTAATACTTTTTCTTTATAATGGACATATGCCTTAAGTAATACTTCAGTATCACATGTTGTATCAAACGTATATCCTTTTTGAATAAGATCTTTTTTTATAACTTCAGTATTATATAATTCTCCATTATAAATAATGGTATATTTATCAAAATGCATTGGCTGTTTACCATTTTCTATATCAATAATAGCTAATCTTTTATGACCTAATAATGCATTATTAGAAAAGTAATAACCAGTACTATCAGGTCCTCTTTTAGACAATGTTTCATTCATTTTTTTTAGAGTATTTCTTTTGTTTCTTATTTTATTTTTATTGTTTATCCAACCAACAAAACCACACATCTTATCTCCTCCTTTTGTATTGTATGTTTTATGTAAAAATATGCAAGTGGTACCAAAATAATTTATGTTCATTAGGTAAAGTATTAAATATAGATTGTAATTTTTGTTATTTATGAATATAGCATTTTTAATTGAAAAATGTTAAAATAGAAATGCAACCGTAAGTTGATAATATACAACTAATAGTTGGTAGTTTGCAACCAAAAAACAATGTAATATTTATTATGTCAAACATATATTTTGATGAATACGTTTAGAAAGAGTGATTATATGGAAATATTGAAAGTCCAAGATTTGACTAAAACTTATGGAAAGGGAAACACTTTAGTAAAAGCCTTAGATAAAATAAATTTTACTGTTGAAAAGGGAGAATTTGTTGCTATTGTTGGAGCAAGTGGTAGTGGTAAGAGTACTTTATTACATTTGCTTGGAGGAGTTGACCATCCTACTAGCGGTAAGATATTTGTTAATGGTATTGATGTATATAAGTTAAATGAAAATGATTTAGCTATTTTTAGAAGAAGACAAGTAGGATTAATTTATCAATTTTATAATCTTATTCCTATTTTAAATGTTACTGAAAATATTACCTTACCTATATTATTAGATAATAAAAAAGTAGATGAAGAATATTTAGATGAACTAATTGATGTATTAGATCTAAAAAATAGAATTAAACATTTACCTAATGAATTATCTGGTGGGCAACAACAACGTGTATCAATTGGTAGAGGATTAATGAATAAACCGGCATTATTACTGGCCGACGAACCAACAGGTAATCTTGATAGTAAAGCAAGCAAAGATATTATGGATTTATTAAAATTATCTAATCAAAAATATAATCAAACTATTATTATGATTACCCATAACCATGAACTAGCTAGAAATGCTAGCCGAATTATTACAATCGATGATGGTAAAATAGTAAGTGACGAGATGGTAAAATGAATATATTAAATAAGTTAACAATTAAACATTTAAAAATGAATAAGAAAAGAACAATTGTAACTATTATAGGTGTTATTCTTTCAACTGCCTTAATGGTTGGAATTGGATTATTATTTTCAACCATTAGAGATAATGCAATTGAAAACATTAAAAGATATAGTGGGAATTATCATGTTTTAATAAAAGATTTTGATTATGATAATATTAATAAGTTAGACAAAGTAGAAAGTACTTTTTATGAATATGGTATAGGATTTGCTTATTTAGAAAATTCGGAAAACGAATATAAACCATACCTTTATATTAATTCAGTTAGTAAAAGATATTTTGATGAATTAAAACTAATTGAAGGTTCTTTTCCAAAAAATGATAGGGAAGTTGTTATATCAAAACATATTAATGAAAATGGTGGTACTAACTATAAAGTAGGAGATATATTAACTTTAGAAATAGGTAATCGTATTGTTGATGGTGAAATTACTAATAACTCTAAAGGATATGATGAGACAAAAAATGAATATTTAGATATTAAAGAAACTAAATCATATAATATTGTTGGTATTGTTGAAAGAAGTAATTTTGAAAGTTATTCAGCACCAGGATATACTATATTTACTTATAGTAATGTTATCCCATCAAATATTGACTTATATATAAGATTTAATAAACCAGCAAAAACATATGATTTGACTGATAAAATTATTAAAGACTTAAATATTGATTCAAAGGATGTACAATATAACAGTAGTTTGTTATCAGCTTATGGAGCAAGTAATTATGACAATATTATGAAGAGTATGTATGGAGTTATGTCTATTGTTTTAGGTTTAATTTCTATAGGATGTATTGTTGTTATATATAATTCCTTTGCAATATCAGTAATGGAACGAAAAAAACATTTTGGATTATATTCTAGTATTGGTGCTACTCGAAAACAAATTAGAAAAACTGTTTTCTTTGAAGCTATTATCGTAGGATTAATTGGTATACCATTGGGTATAATAAGTGGCTTTTTAGGAATAGGAATAGTTTTGGAAATAATTAATAGTTTGTTAAAGGATGCATTTCAAACTCCTCTTCGATTATCCGCTTATCCAGTATTTATAATTATTCCAATATTATTTATGATTTTAGTAGTTCTCATATCAGCCTTTTTACCAGCTCTAAAAGCTAGTAAAATTACTCCGATTGAAGCTATCAGACAAAATGATGATATTAAAATTAATAAAAAGAAGATTAGAACTAATAAATTAATTAAAAAGATATTTGGTGTTGAAAGTGAAATAGCTTTAAAAAATATTAAAAGAAATAAGAAGAAATATCGTATTACGGTTATTTCGTTAGTTACTAGTATTGTATTATTTATTTCATTCTCATCTATACTTAATTATGGCATAACTGGTAGTAATGATTATTATTCAAGTGCTAGTTATGATGTTTATGTTTCTGTATTTAATCATAATGAAACAGTAGATTCTAAAGTAAAAGAAATTCTTGCTTCAGATGAAGTTAAGAAAAAGGCAATAATGAATGTATATAATTTTCCAATTGAACATTTAAGCGAAAAAATATATCAAAAACGATATCTTGAAGTATTAGGTGACGATTTAATTACTTTAGAAAACTATAAGAAAAAAGAACTTTGGAATTTTACTTATGTAACATTTATCGTATTAGATGATTTAAATTATAATAGTTATTTAAAAGAAATTGGTTTAAATAAAGCACAACCTATTTTCTTAAATAAACAAAAATATATTTCTTATAAAGATAATTCTCGTAAGAGTTATGATTTAAACATTATAAAAGAAGATAAATTAGATCTTAAACTTTGTAAAGTTACTCAGGTAGAATCAACTGATAATATTGAACCATCCAATAATAGTGAAAATAATTCTATGGTGTCAGGAACATATTATAGTGAATGTAATAAGAATTTAGAAAATATCATAGTAAGTGACAAAATACCTTATGGATTAGAAGATTCACTTAGTAATAGTGTTAAAATTATTATAAATAAGAATATATACGATGGATTAATAGAAGATTATCCAATACTTTCAGAAAACGATTATATGGATACTCAAATAGTTATTGAAGCAGATAAATATACTAATTTAAATAAATTAGGTGAACAATTAAATACTACTGGAGATGCTCAATACATCAATGCTAATGAAATGTTAAAGATGGAAAGAAACATTATTTTAGTTGTTAAGATATTATTATATGGGTTTATTTCTTTAGTTACATTGATTGGTGTTACTAGTGTATTTAATACTATTAATACTAGTTTAGCCCTAAGAAAAAAGGAATTTGCTATGTTAAGAAGTATGGGGTTAACACCTAAAGGATTTAATAAAATATTATATTTTGAAAGTGTTTTCTTTGGTTTAAAATCAATACTATATGCTTTGCCTATATCATTAGGAGTTACATATTTAATTTATCTTTCAGTGAACAATACAATGGAACGTGAAAGTATAATTATTCCATATAATAGTATTATTATTTCAATATTTGGAGTATTTATAATTGTCCTAATGACAATGATGTATGCAACAAAGAAAATGAAGAAAGAAAATATAATTGATGCAATAAGAGAAGAGAATATTTAACTTCTCTTTTCTTATCTTAAATGATATAATTAAGTATAAATAGAGGAGAGTTGACATGATAGAAGTTATTATTTTAGGAATTATTCAAGGGATTGCAGAGTTTTTACCAATCTCTTCATCAGCCCATTTGATTATTTTTAGAGATATTTTTGGTATAGGTAATGATATTAGTAGCAATATTGGGCTTGCTTTTGATATTGCATTACACTTTGGTACTTTATTAGCGATACTTATATACTTTTTCAAAGATTTCTTTAATATGTTTGTTAAAGGAATAACCAAAGGAGTAAAAGATAAAGAAGGAAAAATGCTATGGTTTTTAGTAGTTGCTACTATTCCAGCAGCTATAGTGGGTGTCTTATTTGAAGATATGATTGAAAATGTTATTAGAGGTGAGTATTTAATTATTGCCATAGCATTGATGGTAATGGGTGTTCTTATATACTTATTTGATAAATATATGAAGAATAATAAATCGTTAGAAACAATGTCATTTAAAGATGCTCTTATTATTGGATGTTCACAAGTATTTGCTCTAATTCCAGGTTTTTCAAGAAGTGGCACAACAATTGCTACTGGAAGAATTATGAAATTAAATAGAGAAGATGCTGCTAAATTTTCATTTTACTTATCAGCACCTGTTGTATTAGGAGCAGTAGTATTAACCATTTTTAAAGATAATACATTAAGTATTATTGGTGCCAATTTATCAATATTTTTAATAGGTGTGTTGGTATCGTTCATTGCTGGATTATTATGTATTGCCTTCTTATTAAAATATCTAAAAAGTCATGACTTTAAAATATTTATGTGGTATCGAATAGCCTTAGCAATCATTGTAATTCTTATGTTAATAAAATAAAGCATATATTTATGCTTTTTTTTGACCTCTAAATATGATAAAATGAATGTAAGTCTAATATACTTAATTGAGAGTCATATAATTATGATATAATATTAAATAGGATGTGATCTAAGTGAGAGTTATTATAAGTGCTGGTGGTACAGGAGGACATATATATCCTGCTTTAGCGATTATAAATAAGATTAAAGAATTAGAACCTAAGAGCGAGTTTTTGTATATTGGAACTCATAATCGTATGGAAAAAGATATCGTACCTAAACTTGGCATTCCTTTTGAAGCTATTGAAATATATGGTTTTAATCGAAAAAATATTTTTAAGAATATCAAGGTACTTATTAGTTTATATAAAAGTCATAAAAAATGTCGTAAATTAATTAAAAACTTTAAACCTGATATTGTTATTGGGGTTGGAGGGTATGTTACTTTCCCGGTTATTGTTGAAGCTAAAAAATTAGATTGTAAAACTTTCATTCATGAACAAAACAGTATACCTGGTAAAGCTAATATTTTTTTAACTAAATATTCTGACTTAATAGGAGTTTCATTTAATTCAACTATGAAATATTTTCCTATATATAAAACAATATTTACGGGAAATCCTGCTAGTGAAAATGCTATTAAAATAGAAGCAAGTGACAAAAAAGAATTTGGATTAACAGAAAATAAGAAATTAGTATTAATAGTTATGGGATCATTAGGATCATCAAAAATGAATGCTTTTTTAACTAAAACAATGCATTTGTTTAATAATAAAGACTATGAAATATTATTTGTTACTGGTAAGGATACTTATTCTGAAATAAGTAAAAATGAGTTTCCAAACAATGTAAAAGTAGTTCCATACATTGATAATATGGCTAGAGTTATGAAAAAAACAGACATCATGATTTCAAGAGCTGGAGCCACTACAATTAGCGAAATTATAGCTTTACAAATACCAACTATATTAATTCCTAGTCCAAATGTTACTAATAATCATCAATATAAGAATGCTATGGATTTAATTGAAAGTAAAGCTTGTATTTTGTTAGAAGAAAAAAATTTAAAAGGAGAATTATTGATTGAACAAATTGATGATTTATTTAGTAAACCTAATAAATTAAAGAGAATAAAAAGTAGTTTATCCAAACTTAATGTTAATAATAGTGCCACTCTTATATATGAAAATATAAGAGAGTTAATAGATAGGAAGTAAAACATGAATATAATAAGCAACATAACTAAATTAAAGTGTGGAAAGGTATTAGAAAATATTGATATTAAAGAATATGTAACTTATAAAGCTGGAGGAAAGGCTTTATGTTTAGTAATACCTGACGATGTTGATAAATTAATTACTCTATTGAAATATGTTAGAGAAAACAATATTAAATATAAGATTATAGGTAAAGGATCTAATTTAGTATTTGGTGATTCATTATATGAAGGTGTATTAATAAGATTAGATAAATTTGATAATGTAGAAATAACTGGTAATAAGATTATTGTCGGAGCTGGTTATAGTCTAATTAAATTATCAATGAAAACAGCACGAAATGGACTTGCTGGATTAGAGTTTGCTTCAGGTATACCTGGTACAGTAGGCGGAGCAGTATTTATGAATGCTGGTGCTTATAATAGTGATATGGGTTATGTTGTAAAAGAAGTAAAAGTTTTAACTCCTACTTATGAAATTAAGACTTTAACAAATAGTGAAATGGATTTTCATTATAGAACATCATTCTTACAAAAAAATCCAGAATATATTTGTTTAGAAGTTACAATCTTATTAAAAAAAGGTGATCGTGATTTAATATTAGAAGTTATTTCCGATCGTAAGAAAAGAAGATTAGAAAGTCAACCATTAGAATATCCTAGTGCCGGTAGTGTTTTTCGTAATCCTACAGATGATTATGCTGGTAGATTAATTGAAGAGATTGGATACAAGGGTAAAAAAATAGGGGACGCTATGGTTAGTTTAAAACATGCTAATTTCATTATTAATGATGGCAATGCTAAAGGTGATGATATTAAAGCATTAATTTTAGAAATTCAATCACAAATTAAGGAAAAATATAATATTGAATTAAAAATTGAACAAGAATTTGTTGAATAGGTGATCTAGGTGGTTAAAAAGGTTAAGAAAAAAGTTAAAATTAGATATCGTGTTATTTTAGTTTTTTTGTTGGTTGCATATTTAATAGGTTTATTATTATATAAACTTTTAAATACCAGTATTACTAATATATACATATATAATAATAACTATTTAACTGATCAAGATATTATTAATCAAGCAGGTATAGGTGATTACCCAGCAACTATAAAGGTTTGGTCAAGTAGTATTGAAAGGAAATTATTAGAAAATGTTTATATAAGTTCTGTAGATGTATCTAAGAAGAATTTTTTAGAGGTTCACATTGATGTAACTGAAAATAAACCACTCTTTTTTTATCAATCAATTAATAAAACTGTTTTATTAGATGGTAGAACAGTTGATAAAAAATTTAATGTTCCTATCGTTGTTAATTATGTTCCAGATGTTGTTTATAGTGTATTTGCTAGTAAAATGGCTGAAATAGATTATAATGTTTTAATTAAAATATCCGAAATAAAATATTATCCAAATGAAGTAGATAATAGTCGTTTCTTTTTAACAATGAGTGATGGTAATTATGTTTATTTAACAGCTAACAAATTTGAAAAAATTAATAATTATTTAGAATTAGCGAGAAATGTTAATAATAAAAAGGGAATATTTTACTTAGATTATGGCAATAAATTTGATATTTTAGAAAATTAGTTCTTTTTTGAGAACTTTTTTTTATTTTTTTCTTTTACTTTTTTAAAATTATATAGTATAATTATGATAGATTGTAGGTGATGAAGTGTGAAGCGTATTTATACTAGTATTGATATTGGTTCAGACAGTATCAAAGTCGTTGTCTGCGAACTATTTAATAACAGGTTAAATCTTTTAGCAGCTTCTTCAATTAAATCAAGAGGCATCAAAAGAGGTTTAATTACGGATGTTAATGAAGCTGTTATTTCTGTTAAACAAGCTATTAATGAAGTTGAATCAATGCTTGGTATAAAAATTAAGAAGGTAATTGCTTCAGTTCCGGCTTATTTTGCCGATTATACACTCATCAAAGGTGAAGTTGATATTAATAGTGATGATCATGTTGTCACTGGCAGAGATGTTATTAAGGTTTTGCAAACAGCTATGCAATCTAATATGGTACCTAATAAAGAAATGGTTACAATCGTACCTATTGATTTTAGGTTAGATGATAAAGATGGAATTAGTATTCCAATTAATTTAGTTGGTCATAATTTATCAACTAGAGCTATTATGGTTACTACTCCAAAGAAGAATATTTATTCAGTGTTAAGTTTACTTGAAAGTATTGGTATAGAAGTAGTTGATATTTCTCTATCTAGTATTGGTGATATGTGCGCATTTAGAAATAGGGAAACTGAAAATAAATTAGGTGCTATTATCAATATTGGTTCTGAAACAACAACAGTATCAATTTTCAATAAAGGGGTTATTGTTAAGAGTTCTATTATTGGTATGGGTAGTAAAAATATTGATAATGATATTGCCTATATGTATAAGATAACTTTAAATAATGCTTGTAAATTAAAGGAAAAATTTGCTTTAGCTCATAAGCGAAATGCAAATGTAAGTGATATTTATGAAATCGATACTACTTATGGTGAAAAGATTAAAGTAAATCAATTTGAAGTATCTGAAATAGTAATGTCTAGAATTGAAGAAATATTAAATTTAGCACGAAAAGAAATAAATGTCTTAACAAATAAAGAAATTGAGTATATAATAGTTACTGGTGGGACAAGTAACATATCACAATTTGAATATATTGTTGATGAAATATTTAATAAGAAAGCAACTATTGGCAATTTAAGATTAATAGGTGTTAGAAATAATAAATATACTTCAGCAATTGGCAATGTTATATATTTTATAAATGTCCTAAAATTAAAAGGAATTAATTATTCCATGATATCTGGTGATGATATGGAAGAAATATCATCTGTGAAAAAAAATACAGTTAATGTTTCAAATGAAACTATGTTAGGAAAAGTTTTTGGCTACTTTTTTGGTGAATAAGGGAGGAAATATATGTTTGGGTTAGAAATGGATCAGTTAGCAAAAATCAAAGTAATAGGTGTTGGTGGTGGCGGTAATAACGCTGTTAACCGTATGATTGAATCTGGTGTTAAGGGAGTGGATTTTATTGTAGCTAATACTGACTTACAAGTATTAAATAACTCAAAAGCTCCAATTAAAATACAACTTGGTTCAGCTTTAACTAATGGTTTAGGAGCTGGTTCTAATCCACAAATTGGGCGTGAGGCTGCTTTAGAATCTAAAGAGGAAATTGAAGCTGCTTTAAAAGATGCTGATATGGTCTTTGTTACTTGTGGAATGGGTGGAGGTACTGGAACAGGTGCTGCCCCAGTTATTGCTGATATTGCACAAAAGATGGGAGCGTTAACTGTTGGTATTGTTACCAAACCATTTTCATTTGAAGGAAGAAAAAGAATGGAACATGCCATTCTTGGTTTGGAAGAATTAAAGAAAGCAGTAGATACTTTAATTGTTATTCCAAATGATCGTTTAAGAGAAATAATTGATAAGAGTACTTCATTAGTAGAATCATTTAAAGAAGTTGATAATGTTTTAAGACGTGGGGTTCAATCTATTTCAGATTTAATCGCTGTTGCTGGACTTATTAACCTAGATTTTGCTGATGTCAAAGCTGTTATGCAAAATAGAGGAAATGCTTTAATTGGTATTGGAATTGGTGTTGGTGAAGGTAGAGCTACAGAAGCTGCTTCACAAGCTGTATCAAGTCCTTTACTTGAAACAAGTATTAATGGTGCATCTGATGCTATTATTAATGTTACTGGTGGTACAAGTTTAACTTTATTTGAAGTTGAAGAAGCTATTGAAGTTATTAGAACATCAGCTAACACTGATATTAATACAATCTTTGGTGCAGTTATCAATGAAAATTTAAATGATGAAATTATCGTAACAGTAATTGCTACTGGTTTTGAAAATGTTGGAGAACCATTATACCATTCTTATGGTAATAATAATGTTGCAGCAGCATCTAATGAAGAATCATCAAGTGATGTTGATGAAACAATTATTCCATCATTTTTAAGAAAAAGAGGATTTTAAATATAAAACGACACGATTTATCGTGTTTTTTTTATATACTTTAATTGGTGATATTATGAAAGTATATTTAGATCTAATTTTAATATTAAATTTCTTTTTTGACTTAATATTATTAGTAAGTGTTTCAATATTACTTAGAAGAAATATACCATTTTATAGATTAATGATAGGAGCATTCATTGGAAGTTTAAGTATATTTATTTTATTTCTAAAAATAACTTCTTTGCAATTATTTATTATTAAAGTATTTATTAGTATTATTATGATTATTATAGCCTTTGGTTATCGTGATTTAAAATACACATCACGAAATTTACTTTTTTTATATTCCGCAAGTATTATTTTAGGTGGATTCTTATATTTTTTAAATATTCAGTTTTCATATAAACAATCCGGTTTAGTATTTTTCTTCGATGGTTTAAGTATAAATGTAATCTTTTTAATTCTATTTTCACCAGTAATTATATATATTTATGTAAGGCAAGGTATCAAACTAAAAAATAATTATGCTAATTACTATCAAGTGGACATATACATTAAAGATAAGATAATTAAGTGTAATGGTTATTTAGATACAGGTAATACATTAACTGACCCTTATTTAAAAAGACCAGTAATTCTTATAAATAAAGGGAAAATATCTTTTAATATAAATGATGAGGAAACTTTTTTAGTTCCATATCACACTGTGAATGATACGGGAATATTAAAGTGCTTAAAAGTAGATAAAATCTATATTAAAGGCATTGGAACAAAAAGTAATCTACTTCTAGGTATAATGAATAACAAAATAAAAATTGATGGTATTGATTTAATATTACATTACAAATTATTGGAGGGATAAAATGATTAAGAAAATTATAAGATTAGTAATTAGCATTTTTAATGAAAGAGTAAACATCTTTTTTGTTGGCAGTTCTGATAAACTTCCAGAACCTTTATCTAAAGAAGATGAAATAATGTATGTAGAAAGATGTATGAATGGGGATGAATATGCCCGCAACAAATTAATCGAACATAATTTACGTTTAGTAGTATTTTTATCTAAAAAATATGAAAACACTAAGATTGATTTAGAAGATTTAGTCAGTATTGGGACAATAGGTTTAATTAAAGGGGTAAATACATATAAGTTAGATAAAAATATTAAATTAGCAACTTATGCTTCTCGTTGTATTGATAATGAAATATTGATGTTTTTAAGAAAAAATAAAAAACGAAGAGGGGAAATTAGTTTTGAAGATAGTTTAAGTTATGATTCTGAAGGTAATGAGTTACACCTAGAAGATATCTTAGGAACAGAATCTGATATTGTTACTAAAGGATTAGAAGAAGAAACCGATAAAAATATGTTATATGAAGAAATAAGTAAATTAAATAAAAGAGATAAAAAAATTATGACTTTAAGATATGGATTAAATAATCAAGATGAAATGACTCAAAAAGATGTTGCTGATTTATTAGGTATTAGTCAATCATATATTTCGAGAATAGAAAAGAAAGTTATTAGAAGATTAAAAGTATTAACTAAGCAATAAAATGGTGTTTAAATATATTATAAATAATTAGTCGAAATATGATATAATTATTTTAGGAGTGATGTTATGAAAAAGAAAGTATTACCCATTTTAATTTCCTTATTGATTGGAGCATTATTTTATTATTTTATGCTACCACCTATTAATTTAAGTGCACCAGCCTTTTGGGGATTCTTGTTTATTTTAGGAGTAATATATTTTATTACTTATTCTGTTTATAATGTTAATATTACAAACAACGTTATAACTCATAGAAAAACTGATTTAGGTAAGAAAAGTGTTACTATTTTAATTAGTATATTTGTATTAATATTAGTTTTAATTGGTGTAAATATAATTAATTCACCACTATTTAATGCTAAATCTTATTATGATCGTATTACCGTTAATAAAGATAAGAGTTTTGAAGAAGATGTAAAAGAAGTTGATTTTAATGCTCTACCTTTATTAGATAAAGAATCTAGTCAAAAACTAGGTGATCGAGTTATGGGTCAAATGACAGAATTAGTTTCACAATTTAGAGTATCAAGCCTTTATACTCAAATTAATTATAATGATGAAATTATTAGAGTAACTCCATTAGAATATGCAAATTTTATTAAGTATTTTACTAATCGTAAGGGTGGAGTAAAAGGATATATTAAATTGAATTCTATTAATGGTAAATCAGAATTAATTAAACTTGAAAAAGGTATGAAATATATGCCTTCAGCTTTATTTAATGAAAATTTATTTCGTAAATTACGCTTTATGTATCCAACTGAAATATTTGATAGGGCAAGTTTTGAAATAGATAATGATGGTAATCCATATTGGATAGTACCAACTATTAAATATTCAGGAATTGGTTTACGTAGAGATATAAAAAATGTTATTATCTTTAATCCAATTACTGGAGAAAGTAAGAAGTATGATGTTAAAGATGTTCCAAGTTGGGTTGATCATGTTTATCCATCTGAATTAGTTATTGAACAATTAAATGACTGGGGACTATATGAAGGTGGTTTCTTCAATTCTATTTTTGGCCAAAAAGGTGTTGTAGCAACTACAAGAGGTTATAATTATACAGTAATGAATGATGATGTGTTCTTATATACTGGTATTACTTCAGTTGCAAGTGATGAATCAAATATTGGTTTTGTTTTAACAAATTTACGTACTAAAGAAACTCGTTTCTATGCTGTTTCAGGTGCGGAAGAATATTCAGCTATGGCTAGTGCTGAAGGTCAAGTACAACAAATGAAATATCGAGCAACATTCCCATTATTAATTAATTTAAATAACAAACCAACATATCTAATGTCATTAAAAGATAATGCTGGATTAGTAAAGATGTATGCTTTTGTTGATGTAACTGATTATCAAAATGTTGTTGTTAGTGATGCTAAATTTGGTATTGAAGCAGCTGCTAAAAACTACTTAGGAAATGATATCAATAACAGTAATAATTCCATTATTAAAGATATAACAATATCTAAAATTAATGAATCTGTGATTGATGGTACTAGTTATTATTACTTTGTTGATAATGAAGGTTATAAATATTCAATATCAATTAAAGTAGATTCAACTGTTATTCCATTCTTAGAAGTTGGAAGCAAAATAAATGTTAGCTATAATGAAAAAGATAGTATTAGAGAAATTGTTAAAATAAATAAATAATGAATAATTAATCTCCTTTTGTATCATAAAGATATGAAAGGAGATTTTTATATTGGCACGTCATAAGGTAGATATATGTGGCGTGAATACTGCGAATATTAAAGTTTTAACTAATGAAGAACAAGTTGAATTATTTAAAAGAATGAAAAATGGTGATGTATTTGCTAAAGATCAACTTATTGAAGGTAATTTAAAACTTGTATTAAGTATTTTAAGAAAGTTCAATAATCGAGTTGATAATTTAGATGATTTATTTCAAGTGGGTTGTATCGGATTAATAAAAGCTATTGATAATTTTGATTTAACTTATGAAGTAAAATTTAGTACTTATAGTGTTCCAATGATTTTAGGTGAAATAAAACGATATTTAAGAGATAATAATAGTGTTAGAATATCAAGGAGTATTAAAGATTTAGTATATAAAGCTATTCGAGTAAAAGAAGAATTAACATCATTAAATAGTAAAGAACCAACTGTTGCCATGATTGCTAATGAATTAGGGGTAAGTGAATATGAAGTAACTAATGCTTTAGAGTCAACTAAAGATACTATTAGTATGTTTGAGCCTATTTATAATGATGGTAGTGACACTATTTATCTATCTGATCAACTAGAAGATAAGAGTAATAGCAATTATAGTTTAGAGACAAGAATTGCTTTAAAAGAAGCATTAGGAAATTTAAAAGAAAAGGAAAGATACATATTAACTGAGAGATACTTAGTAGGTAAAACACAAGTAGAATTAGCCCATGAAATTGGTATTTCTCAAGCCCAAATATCAAGATTAGAAAAAAGTGGTATTGAAAATATTAAAAAGATGATTGATTAATAGTATTTTCGCATATAATTTATTGGTGATAGTATGCGGTTATCTGATTTGCAACACAAAGATGTTGTCAATGTAACAGATGGTAAAAAGATAGGAAATATTATTGATATAAGCATTAATTTAGATGGTAATATGAATAGTCTAATAGTTGAAAAAAGTAAGTTTTTTATATCAATGTTTAGTACTAAAGATGAAGTGGAAATAAAATGGTCACAAATCGAAAAAATTGGAGAAGATGTTATACTGGTAAAACTATCTCTTTAATTCTTTCTTTTTTTTTGGTATAATTTAAAAGGTGATAGTAGTGAAAGTATACGTAAGTTATATTGTTATCTCAATAATAACTATTATTTTAAGTTTAGCTTTTCTATTTTATAATAATGATAAAAAGGAAATGTATACAACTAATTTATTTTATATGGATACTTATATTAATGTAAAAATATATGATGTTGATAAAGATTTAAAAGATAAAGCATTTGATAATATTGATAAAATATATAAAAGATATCATGAATTATCTGATCGATATAATCAATATGAAAATATCAAAAATATATATTATATAAATAATACATTAGCTATAAATACTGAACTTACAATAGATAAAGAACTATATGATTTAATTGATTATAGCTTATCTTTCTGTAAAGATAGTAATGGATTACTTAATATTGCTATGGGAAATGTAATTGATGTATGGAAGAGTTATCGTGATGGTGTTAAAGAAGGTATTCCTTCTATTGATGAATTAAAAGATAATAATGTTAATCTTAATGATTTAGTTTTATTAGATAATAACAAGATTTTAAAGAAAAGTAATATTTCTTTAGATTTAGGAGCGTTTGCTAAAGGGTATGCAACAGAAATGGTAGGAAGATATTTAGAAAGCATTAATATTGATAAATATATAATAAATGCTGGTGGTAATGTTAAAGTAGGTAAACATTATGACAATAAAACATATAAGATAGGTTTACAAAAACCTACCAAAGATTCGGAAATTTATAAGGTTGTAAATGGAAATAATATTGCTGTAACTACTAGTGGTAGTTATGAAAGATTTTATGAATATAATGGTGAAATATATCACCATATAATTGATCCTACTACTTTATTTCCTCCTAAGTATATGTTGTCGGTATCAGTAATAACCAATGATAGTAGATATGCAGATGCGCTTGATACAATGCTATTTTTAATGCCAATTGATGAAGGATTAGTATATGTTAACAAACTGGATAATGTTGAAGCTATATGGTTTACTAATGATAGTAAAGTAATCAAATCAGAAGGATTTAATAAATATGAATAAAAAAGATACAACGTTAATTGTAATAGTTTTAGCTATTTCCATTATAATCATTTTTGGTTATAAGTTATTTGAAAAAGATGGAGTTAAAAATGCATTAGTATACTATAAAGATAATTTAATATTAACTATTGATTTAACTATTAAAGAAAAAAAGGCTTATTATGTAAATGGCTATAATGGTAAAGTTAAAATTCTAGCTGGCAATGGTAGAGTTATGGTTGATGAAGAAAATAGCCCTTTACATTTATGTTCAAAACAAGGATATATTAGTAAATCATACGAAACAATAGTATGTTTACCAAATAAAGTAATTATTAAAATTGATAATATTGATGAATTAGATGCAATTGTGAAATAGGTGAATTATGGAGACTAGAAGATTTACTACTTTATCAATGTTACTTTCGTTAGCAGTAGTGTTAAATGTAATAGAAAGTGTTATACCATTATTTAATGGTTATATACCTGGATTAAAATTAGGACTAGCTAATACAGTAATATTGTTTGTTTTATATGTTTATTCATTTAAAGATGCAGTATATGTATCTGTTTTAAGAGTCATTTTGGTAGGTATGCTAAGAACAGGATTATTTAGTATTGCTTTTTTCTTTAGTTTAGGGGGAGCAATATTAAGTGTTATTATGATGTATTTATTTAAAAAAATGACTAAGTTATCAATTATTGGTATTAGTATTATAGGCTCTATATTTCATAGTTTAGGGCAAGTGATTGTAGCAATGTTTCTTTTAGAAACTGCTAATATGATTTATTACTTACCGTGGTTATTAATGTTTTCTATTCCAACTGGTATAGTAGTGGGATTAATTAGTAAAGAATTAGTCAATCATTTGCAAAATGACTTGAAAATTAGAGAGTACTAATATATAATAATATTGTATGATAAGGAGGATGTCATGAAAAAATTCTTATGTTTTCTTACAATTTTTGCGCTAGTATTCACAGTAGGTTGTGAAAAAGTAACTGAAGAAGGTAAATACAAGGAAGGTACATATTTTGCTAATGTTGCTAGTGATACAAGTGTAGTTACTGCAGTAGCATATGTTGATGAAAATGGTATATTAAAATCATTATTCATTGATACTACTTATACTAAAAACGGTGTTAACACAACTAAAAAAGCTTTAGGTGACGATTATGGAATGAAAGCTACTTCAGCAAGCAAAGGTGTAATTGAAGGCGGAGCTGAATGGTTTGAACAAATTAATACATTAGAAAATAAGATTGTAGAAGAACAAGATTTAGACTGGTTAAAATGGTCAGATGAAGGAAAAACTAAAACAGATTCTGTATCTGGCGTAACTATTTCAGTTGACAAGTATTATGAAGCAGTTACTAATGTTTTAGAACAAGCAAAGAAGTAATATTACTTCTTTTTTTTTGTATAGATTGTTGACTTATATATTGATAAATTATATAATGTATTTATATATAATAAAAGAACAACACTAATAGAGATTGGTAAAGAAATTATTTAATTTTTATATTAAAATAACTTCCTCATATATCAAAACGTGAACTTGAAGAATATATAGGTGTGTTATCTAACGAATGAATTTTGACAACTCAAATACCGATTGCACTAATTACTTGATGAGCATAGCAAATAAGGAAATAAATGTTCAAATAAAGTATAGATTGTGATAAAAATATTTAATATTTTTTGTATTTGAAGTAGTTAGAAGTAAAATTACTTCTTTTTTAATACTAAAAATATCTTATTTTGATAAAATTTATAGAAATATATGTTAAAGGGGTGCTTATGAAAAGAAACGCATTTACATTAATTGAACTATTAGGAGTAATTAGTATATTAGGACTAATTGTTTTAATAGCACTTCCTGCAGTAGAAAAAAATATTAAAAATAGTAAACAAAAACTATATGAAACACAAATTAGTAATATAGAATCAAGTCTAAAGGAATGGGCAACTGATAATTTATCTTATTTACCTTCTGAAGATGGCGAAATAATTACTTTGACATTATATCAATTAAAACAAGGGGGATATGTTAATAAAGGTATATTGAATCCGTTAACAGACGAATTATTTCCTAATGATATGCTAGTAACTATTACTAAAAAACTGAATACTTTTGAATATGAAGTATTAGTTAATACTGGTACAAGAACAGGAACTGCTGTAATAAATCCTGATGCACCAGTGTTAATAATAAATGGTTCACCAATGCAACGTGTTGAAATATTTGATGTATATACTGATCCTGGAGTAATTGCTTTAGATAGTGAAGGTAATTTAATTGCTCAGTCTAATGTTATAACAACTATTAGTGGTTCTGGTAGTAGTATTAGTACAAGTGCTTTTGGCACTTATACAGTAAAATATCAAGTAACTGATCCTGATAATGGATATAAAACAACAGTCACTCGTACAGTAACTGTAAGTGATAAAACTAAACCATCATTAGTAGTACCGGGTAATATTGTATTAGCTCCAGCTGAAGCACTTACTTTTAATGCAAGGACAGGTGCTACAGCAACTGATAATTATGATGGAGATTTAACAAGTCAAATTGAAATTATGGGTGATTTGAGTATAATACCTGGTACCTATTATCTAACATATAAAGTAACAGATAGTAGTAATAACACTACTTCTAAAAAAAGAACAATAACTGTTGGTAGTACATACGTTAATGCTCCAGAATTAGCAACAGGAATGACACCAATTGTATGGGATGGAAGTTCATGGAAAAATACAACTGCTGATGATCCAAATTGGTATAATTATGATTCTAAGAAATGGGCAAATGCTAAAACTGCAGATGGTTCATTTTGGGTTTGGATTCCAAGATTTATTTATAAAATATCAAGTGGATGGCATACAAATACTGCAGGAACAATTGATATACAATTCACAAAAAACACTAATGATAACTGGAACAGTAGTGTTATAGGTAGTATTGATACTGGTACTACAGCTAATGCTTCAAATAATAAATGGACTAATCATCCAGCTTTCACCTTTGGAACTACAGAATTAACTGGAATATGGGTGGCTAAGTTTGAAGCTACAGCAGCTTCAGGTGTAGCATCTAATGGATATGGTTGTGTTGCTGCTGATGACGTCACAACAAAAACAGTTAAAATAATACCAAATGCATCCCCATGGATATGTCTTAAAATAGGTAATGCTTTTACAGTATCAAGAAATATGGAGACCAACAGTACATATGGATGGGGAACAAGTGGAACAGAAATAGACACTCATTTAATAAAGAATATTGAATGGGGAGCAGTAGCATATCTAGCTCAATCAACGTATGGCAAAAATGGTGAAGTATGGATTAATGATTCCGAGCCAGTAACAACAGGCTGTGCAAGTAACTCGGCTAATGATAGTATTGGTGGGTGTAGAAATACATATGAAACAACAAATGGGGTAAATGCAAGTACCACAGGAACAATATATGGTATATATGATATGAGTGGTGGCACATTCGAATATGTAGCTGCTTATGTAGATAATGCTAGTAGTAGTTTAAATACATATGGTTCTTCAATAATCAATGCAAATGTAAAATATAAGGATATATATAGTAAAGGAAGTAGTGCTGATGAAAATGAAAATTATTCTTTAACTATTTCCCATAAAGGCGATGCAATTTACGAAACAAGTAATTTTGGGCCGACAGGGTGTGGTGAATGTTCATGGTTTACAGGAGAGTCTGTTATGCCTGGCTTAAACAATCCTTGGTTTACTCGCGGCCATTATTGGGAAGAAGGCTATTTAGCAGACACGTTTGCCTTTGGTCCTACAGGAGGAAATGTTGATTATTATTCTAGTTTCCGTCCAGTTTTAATAATCACACCTCCACCTGCAATTACTTATCTTTATAATGAAGGGGTTAACAGTAGTGCTTGGGTTGTAGGTTCTGCAACAAGTAGTGCGTATGTAACAGTTACTAGAACAAAAGAGGCGACAGATCTTCTTACCACTGTATCAAGTAGTGATGATTATACTGTGGGATCTGCTACTTGGGTCACTGATAATCCGGTTGATTTAACAGATTATAGTACTTTAAAGATTGATTCCTCACAGTCTGGTAGTTGTAATTACATGAATTTGATAATAAGTGCATCAAAAACAGTTGCTCAACCTGATGAACCCAAGATTACTATAAATTGTGGTACTTATCCAAGTGGTTCAAGGAATATTACTAGTTTGGATATTTCAAGTATGAATGGAAATTTTTATATAAAATATGTTCTTAATGTAAGAGGATTAGAAAATGGTACAACTAAACTATATAAAGTGTGGTTAGAACCATAAAAGTTTAAATATTACATTAATTGAAAAAAATAATTTTAAGAGAATAGAACCTTAATTCAATATAAAATTGAATTGGGGTTTTATTTTTATTACTTCTTTTTGTACTTTTTCAAACATTGACATATTTTGGCAAAAATTATATAATACACTTATATATAATATTGGTCTTACCTGAGGATTTTACTAGAAGTGTTTGTTAGGTGTTTATGAAGAAGAATGCATTTACATTAATTGAACTATTAGGAGTAATTAGTATATTAGGACTAATTGTTTTAATAGCACTTCCTGCAGTAGAAAAGAATATTAAAAATAGTAAACAAAAATTATATGAAGCTCAAATTAGTAATATAAAATCAGGACTAATGAATTGGGTGGCGGATAATTTAATTTATTTACCTTCAGAAAATGGCGAAATGGTTACTTTGACGTTGTATCAATTAAAACAAGGGGGATATATTGAAAAGAATATATTAAATCCTTTGAATGACGAACTATTTCCAAATGATATGTTTCTTACCATTACAAAGAAAAGCAACAGTTTTCAATATGCAATATTAACTGATACTGGTACAAGAACAGGAACTGCTGTAATAAATCCTGATGCACCAGTGTTAATAATAAATGGTTCACCATTTCAATATGTTGAAATAAAGAATACATATACTGATCCAGGAGTAACAGCTTTAGATAGCGAAGGAAATGTAATTGCTGCATCAAATGTAGTAACAACTATTGGTGGAGACGGAACTTCTATTAATACTAATGTGTTTGGTAATTATACAGTAAAATATCAAGTAACAGATCCAGATAATGGGTATAAAACAGCCGTGATTCGTACGGTTGCAATAAGCGATAAAACCAAACCTAATTTAGTAGTTCCAGGTAATATCACATTAACTCCTGCTAATGTACTTACTTTTAATGCAAGAACTGATGCTACTGCTACTGATAATTATGATGGAGATTTAACAAGTCAAATCGAAATTACTGGTAATTTAAGTGTTTTACCAGGTACATATTATTTAACTTATAAAGTAACCGATAGTAGTGGTAATGTTGCTAGTGGTAAGCGTACAATTGTTGTAGGAAATTCCTATGTTAATGTTCCTGTATTAGCAACCGGAATGACACCTATTAAATGGAATGGTACAAGTTGGGTAAATACCACTTCAAGTGATTCAAATTGGTATAACTATGACTCTAAAAAATGGGCCAATGCTAAAACAGCAGATGGATCGATGTGGGTATGGATACCAAGGTTTGTTTATAGAATATCAAGTGGATGGCATACAAATACTGCAGGAACAATTGATATTCAATTCACAAAAAATACCAATGATAATTGGAACAGTAGTGTTATAGGAAGTATTGATACTGGTACTACAGCTGATGCTTCAAATAATAAATGGACTAATCATCCTGCTTTCACCTTTGGAACTACGGAATTAACTGGAATATGGGTGGCTAAATTTGAAGCAAGTGGAACAACAAGTGCTGTTGATGTTAAGCCAAATGTTTCATCACTACGCAGTATAACTATTGGTAATATGTTTATAGCTACTCTTAACATGAAAACTAATAGTCGATATGGGTGGGGAACGAGTGGAAATGATATCGATACTCATATGGCTAAGAACATAGAATGGGGAGCAGCAACATATTTATCACAATCAATTTATGGTAAAAATGCAGCAATATGGTTAAATAACAGTAACACATATATTACTGGTTGTGCAGGGGCAAGTGAAACAGCTTCATCTTATGCAGGATGTCAGTACACATACGATACAAGCAATGGACAACAAGCAAGTACAACAGGCAATATTTATGGCATATATGATATGTCCGGTGGAGCAAATGAATATGTAGCTGCTTATATTAACAATGGTAATGCTAGTTTAACAACTTATGGTAATAGTATCATAAACGCAGATAGCAAATATAAAGATATTTATACTGTTGGTGCAACTGACAATTGGGATAACAATTATGCCTTAGCAGTTAATAAAAAAGGTGATGCCATCTATGAAACAAGCAGTTCCGGTGGGGCTAGTGATGTAAATTCATGGTATGGAACTTATTCTAGAACAGCTTATAGTACCTCTCCATGGTTCATACGTGGTGGTCTTTACAATATCAATGGCAGTGCAGGTGTATTCAATTTTAGCTATTACAATGGTAATGGTGGTACTTATCATAGTTTCCGTCCTATTCTAGTATCAACTCCAGGAGTAATACCGACTTCACCAGATACAACCCCTCCGGTAATAACTATACTTGGTGATAATCCTGTTCCTTTCCACGTATGTCAACTCAATTATATTGATGCTGGAGCAACAGCTATTGATAATGTTGATGGAGATCTAACAAGTCAAATTCAAAAAGTAGAAGATGTTTATGATACGCACACAGTAACTTATACTGTGACAGATAAATCAGGGAATGTAGCAACAGCTATTAGAAATATAAATTATTTTGAAGAAGTATGTCAATAATTAATATACTTATTGAAAAATAAGATTTAATCAATTTGAAAAAAGAGGTAATGTAATAAATTATATAATTTCTATATAAGATAGAGGTGTTAATGAAGAAGAATGCATTTACTTTAATTGAACTATTAGGAGTAATTAGTATATTAGGACTAATTGTTTTAATAGCACTTCCTACAGTAGAAAAAAATATTAAAAATAGTAAACAAAAATTATATGAAACACAAATTAATAATATAGAATCAGGTCTAAAAGAATGGGCAACAGATAATTTATTTTATTTACCATCTGAAAATGAAGAAAAAATTACATTAACAATGTTTCAATTAAAACAAGGTGATTACGTTAGCGAAGATATATTGAATCCTTTAACTGATGAACTATTTCCAAATGATATGTTTCTTACCATTACAAAGAAAAGCGATGGTTTTCAATATGCAATATTAACTGATACGGGAACTCCTACTAGAACAGCTGAGATTAATATTGAAGCACCTATATTAATGTTGAACGGTGGTGCAATTTTATATGTTGAAATAAAGAATACATATACTGATCCAGGAGTAACAGCTTTAGATAGCGAAGGAAATGTAATTGTTGCATCAAATGTAGTAACAACCATCAGTGGAGATGGAAGTACTATTAATACTAATCAATTTGGTAGCTATACTGTAAAATATCAAGTAACTGATCCGGATAATGGATATAAAACAACTGTTACTCGAACAGTAGTGGTAAGTGATAGAACTAAACCTAATTTAGTAGTTCCAAGTAATGTTAATCTGAATTCAACTGATGTATTAACATTTAATGCTAGAGCAGGTGCTACTGCAACTGATAATTATGATGGTGATTTAACAAGTAAAATTGAAATCACTGGTAATTTAAGTGTTTTACCAGGTACATATTATTTAACTTATAAAGTAACAGATAGTAGTGGTAATGTTGCTACTGGTAAACGTACAATTACTGTAGGAAACTCTTATGTTAATTCTCCTGCATTAGCAACAGGAATGACACCTATAAAATGGAATGGTACAAGTTGGGTAAATACTACTTCAAGTGATCCAGATTGGTATAACTATGATTCTAAGAAGTGGGCAAATGCTAAAACATCAGATGGTTCATTTTGGGTTTGGATTCCAAGATTTGTTTATAAAATATCAAGTGGATGGCATACTAATACCGCTGGAACAATAGAAATACAATTTACAAAAAACACCAATGATAATTGGAATAGTAGTGTTATAGGAGCTATTGATACTGGTACTACAGCTAATGCTTCAAATAATAAATGGACTAATCATCCAGCTTTCACCTTTGGAACTACAGAATTAACTGGAATATGGGTGGCAAAATTTGAAGCAAGTGGTACAACTGCAGCAGTAGACTTTAAACCAAATGTAGTATCTCTTCGTAGTACAACAGCATCAAATATGTTCACTGCTTCTCGTAACATGGAAACAAACAGTCGATATGGTTGGGGAACAACCGGAACTGGTATTGATACACATTTAATGAAAAATATTGAATGGGGAGCAATGATATATTTAAGTAAATCTATTTATGGTAAAAATACTGAAGAGATATGGATAAATCCAGCTAATAATTATACAACAGGTTGTGCTGGAGATAGTGCTATTTCTGCTGCAACTACAGGTTGTTTAAGAACCTACGATACAATTAATGGTGTAAAAGCAAGTACAACGGGAAATATTTATGGAATATACGATACAAGCGGTGGGGCTTGTGAAAACACTTCAGCATATGTAAATAATGGAAATGCTAATTTAACGACATTTGCAAGTAGTATTTTGAATGCTGCTGCCAAATATAAAGATGTATATACAATAACAACTGATGATCAAGCTATAAACTATACTAACGCAATAAATGTAAAAGGTGATGGAGTATATGAGATAAGTTCTACTGGAACTGGTGCAACTGCATGGTTTAATGATTATGCTTATATGGCTTATGCTAGTCTTCCATTATTTATCCGTGGTCGTGATTACAACCTTGGAGGAACTGCTGGGGCATTTGGTTTCAGTATGTCTGATGGTACTGTGTATACTACCGTTTCCTTCCGTGCTGTCTTGGCAGTAGGTACAGGTTTATAAATTCTTTATTTAAAAATATTTATCATTGTTAGTAGTGACATTAACATATAATTATGCTATAATATAAGTACCTGGATAATACGGTTGCTTCTAAGAAAAACCACTATATTTTAAACGATTGGGAATCTAATTTACTGATGGTGTTGAAAGCTTATTTTATATAAGAATCCTAAAATTAGTAATGTGATGCCCACCTGGACTTACAGGTTTTGTCGTTATTGGCTACCGATTATCCGGGGCTTTTTTTATGTAAATTAATGTGCTATAATTAATAAAGATTATTATTGGGGGATATGTATGGAATTTAGTAGATTAGAAATATTAGTAGAAAATAAAATTAACTTAATTAAGGATAAAACAGTATTAGTTTTAGGACTTGGTGGAGTTGGAGGATATGTTGTTGAAGCTTTGGCTAGAAGTGGAATAGGTAGAATTATTATAGTTGATAATGATAAAGTGGAAATTACTAATCTTAATCGTCAAATAATTGCAACTCATTCTACAATTGGTATGCATAAAGTTGATGCAATGGAAGAAAGAATTATGTCAATTAATCCTAAATGCAAAGTTACTAAAATTAGAGATTTTATTACTAAAGATAATATTCATATATTATTTAATGAAGAAATTGATTATGTAGTAGATGCCTGTGATACTGTGTTAACTAAAATGGAATTAATTAAGGAATGTTTAAGAAGAAAAATTAAATTTATTAGTTCAATGGGAACAGGAAATAAATTAGATCCTACTAAATTAGAAATAATTGATATTCGCAAAACTAGTTATGATCCTTTAGCTAGAGTTATTCGTAAGATGGTAAGTGAAGAAAAAATTAAAGATAAAGTATTAGTTGTATGTAGTAAAGAATTACCTAAAAAAACTAATTCTAAAACAATTGGTTCAACATCTTTTGTCCCAGGAACAGCCGGTTTATTATGTGCTGCTTACATTATTAATGATATAGTAAGGTGATATTATGAAGTTAGAGCGTGAATTAGTAAATATTACTAAAAAAATAAAAGGTAGTTTAGTATGTTTTGATGTTAATAATAATAATATAATTGAAGCTATTAGAAACAATAAAAAAATAAATGATTATTATGAATTTACTTTTGGAGGTAGAGTAGCTCCAAAGATGAAATCAAGCATAAGTAGAAAAAAATATAATATTAAAAAAATCAGAAAGTATTTTAAGAAAAAAAGTGTTAATTATTTTATTGGAGATATTAGAAATCTTAAAAAATACTTTAATTCTTTTATTAAAAATAGCATTAATTTAAATAATGATACTATTTATCTATATGGCAAAAATAGTGATTATGAAATAGATGAATTGAGATACCGATATGAAAGATATGGTATAAAGGTAAAAGTTAAAACTGATGAAGAACATTTTCTATTAGAGATAAATGTAAAAGATGCTAAGGCAAAAATTTTAAAAAATTGTAAATACCGTATAAGAGATAATATATATAATCTTGGTGAATATATTAGTCAGATATTAATTAACTAAAAACAATAATTTATTGTTTTTTCTTTGTTTATAATGTATAATTAGTAATAGTTTGGAATGATATTTATGTATTTAAAAGAAATAAAAGCACACGGATTTAAATCGTTTGCAGATCGTATTACAATTGATCTTAATAAAGATATTACCGGTATTGTTGGACCTAATGGTAGTGGTAAAAGTAATATAGTAGATGCTGTTAGATGGGTCTTGGGTGAACAATCTGTAAAATCACTACGTGGTGATGGTGCGATGAGTGATGTAATATTTTCTGGTAGTAAAAGTAGAAACCCATTAAATGTTGCTAGTGTCACTTTAGTATTTGATAATAGTGATCATTATTTACCACTTGATTATAATGAAATATCTATTAAAAGAATTCTATATAAAGATGGTACTAATGAATATTTATTAAATAATGAGAAATGTCGTCTTAAAGATATTTCTGATTTATTAATGGATAGTGGTATTGCTAAAGAAAGTTTTAATATTATTTCTCAAGGTAAAATTGAAGAAATATTAAGTAATAAACCAAGTGATCGCAGGGTTGTTTTTGAAGAAGCTGCGGGTGTTTTAAAGTATAAGAAAAGAAAAGAAGATGCCTTAAGAAAATTAGATCGTACTCATGATAATATGAATCGTGTTACAGATATAATTAATGAATTAGAAACGCAAGTTGGACCTTTAAAGGAACAAAAAGAAAAAGCTTTAGCATATTTAAGTGCTAAAGAAGAATTAGAATCAATTGAAATAGCTTTAATTACAGAAGATATTACTAATATTAATTATAAATATAAAGAAAAGAAATCAAAAGTTGATGAAATAAATAATGAATTATTAACTTTAACCACTTCTAATACAGGATATGAAGCTAAAATAGAAGAATATAAATTAAATATTAATAAGGTTAGTAATGAATTAAACATCAAGCAACAATCTTTAATTGATGTTACAACTAAAGTAGAAAAAATCAATAGTCAAAAGAAGATTATTCTAGAAAGACAAAAATATAATGTTGAAGATTCTAAATTACACAATAATTTAATTGAATTAAAAGAAACAGAATTAAAATTACAAAATGATTTTAATAGTATTAAATTAGAAATATCTAATAAAAATGAAGAATTAGTAAAAGTAAATAAGAATAGTGAATTAGAAAATACTAATTTAAATAAAGCAAAAGATATTAAAAATAAATTAGTTGATGAATTAAATATTAAGTATCGTCATAAGGATATATTAAAAAATAGAATTGAAAATTTAAAAGAAAGTATTGAAAACAACAGTGCTTTACCTAGTGCCGTTAAAAATGTTTTAAATAATCCTAAATTAAGAGGAGTACATGATGTAATAGGTAATTTAATTGAAGTGGAAAAAGAGTATTCTACGGCCATTTCTACGTCTTTAGGGTTTGCTAGTACAAATATAGTAGTTGATAGTGAATTAAGTGCTAAAGAGGCAATAAATTACTTAAAAGATAATAATTTAGGACGAGCTACATTCTTTCCTTTAAATATTATTAAACCTAAAGCAATTGAACCTGAAATAATTGATATGTCAAAGAGGATTGAAGGGTATATTGGGGTAGCTTCAGATTTAATTAAATTTGATTCTAAATATAATAATATTATTTTAAACCAATTAGGTAATGTTATTGTTTGTAGAAATATTGATAGTGCCAATACAATAAGTAAGAAGATAAATTATCGTTATCGTGTAGTTACAATCGATGGTGAATTATTGCATGTTGGCGGTTCAGTTACGGGTGGTAATGCTGTTAAACAAAGAAGTGTTATCGTTGATAAATATGAACTAGAAACTGCTATCAAAGACTATGATAAAACTATTGAAGAAATAAAATTATTAGAAGACAAAATAAATGAAAATGATTATTTATTTAAATCAATTGAAGATAAATTATATTTAATTAATCGTGAAAAAATTACTATTAATGATTTTATACAAAATAAAAACAATATGTTAAGTTATTTAAGTGATCGTATTAATGATGTTACCTTAGAAATTAAAGGAACAAATAATTTATTAAATAATACTATTAGTGATGAAGAAGAAAGTATTTTAAATGAATACTATCAAGCAATGAAAGAAAAAGATGTTATTAATAATGAAATAAATAACTTAAATAAAATAAAAAATGATCTTAGTGATAGTTTGGAAGAATTTGAATTATCCTTAAGAAGAGAAAATAATTTATATAATAATAAAAATAAAGAATTAAAGGATTTAGAAATTGAAGTTAATAGAATGGATGTTAAATTAGATAATTTATTAAATAGTTTAAATGAATTATATAATATAACCTATGAAAAAGCTGTTAGTTCATATAAATTAGATATACCTAGTAATGAAGCTAGAAGTAAAGTAAATAGCTTAAAAAATATCATAAAAGAAATTGGTGTTGTTAATTTAGGTGCACCTGAAGAATATGATCGTATTAGTACAAGGTATGAATTCTTAATTAATCAAAGAGAAGATTTATTGAAAGCAGAAAACACTTTATTGGAAATTATTGAAGAAATGGATAATGTTATGAAGAAGGAATTCATGCAAACATTTAATATTATAAAAGATAATTTTACGACTGTTTTCCAAGAGTTATTTAAAGGTGGAACAGCATCTTTAGAATTAACTGATCCAAATAATATATTAGAAACTGGTGTTGAAATAATTGCTTCACCTCCAGGTAAAAAATTAACTAGTATATCACTATTATCCGGTGGCGAAAAAACATTTACAGCTATCAGTTTACTATTTGCTATACTAAAATCTAGACCAGTACCATTCTGTATTCTTGATGAAGTAGAAGCAGCTCTTGATGAAGCCAACGTAAATAGTTTTGGTGAATATTTAACTAAATTAAAAAATAAAACACAATTTATATTAGTTACACATAAAAAGAAGACACTGGAATTTGTAGATGTATTATATGGTATTACAATGCAAGAATCCGGTGTAAGTAAATTAGTAAGTGTAAAATTAGAGGAATTGAAATGAAAAAAGTAATAATATTAGTAATTTTGATATTAATTAGTGGTTGTTCTAAAAAGGAAACTATTAATATTAATGAAGATCAAACAAATGATATTAATAATAGTGTTTATCAATTTGAGGTAATAACTGATTCAATTAATATTAGAGAAGATGCTACTATTGATTCTAAGAAAATAGGGGTTATTAATAAAGGAGAAGTATATACAATAAAAGATTTTAGTTTTGATGATAACTATTTATGGTATAAAATTGAAACTAAAAACGGTATTCAAGGATATATTGCTTCAATATATTCACCAATGTGGGTAAAAATATTAGTACCTGATACTATTGAAGAAAAAGATATTGCACTTACTTTAAAAGGTGATGAAGAACTTTTAGTAAAAAAAGATACTAAATTTACTGATCCTGGTTATGAAATAAATGTAAGTAACACTAAAGTAAACGTTGTTGGGGATGTTGATATTACTACTCCTGGTATATATAATTTAACTTATGAAGTTTCAGATTATTATGGTAATAAGAAAAGTTTAACTAGAGAAGTTATTGTTTATATTACTACTAATATGAAACAAAGAATAGATGATCTAGAAATTAAACTAATAAGTAATAAAGATGTACTAAATAATCAACACTTAATCAATGTTAATTTAGCTAATAAAGGAAATAAATTAATTAGTGGAGCAGGAACAATTAACTACTTAGATAATAAAGAAGTAATAGATGATGCTTTTGAGTTACACGTTGATGAAGCAAAAGATATCAATATTAATTTAAAGAATTATCAAGAAGGAATAAAATATTTTATTTATTGTCTTCCAATAAGTACTAATAATACTTGTCCACCTAATGGTGGTATTCCTTTTGTATTTGAATAGGAGAATAGTATGAATAATAATATAGATATTTTTAAAGATAGAATGTTAGAAATTAATAATAAAATTAATAAAATAGAATCAGATTATCAAAATAAGATAATTGGTAGTGTTCAATATAATGACATGATAAAAAGCAGTGCTTTAGAAAAAGAAAAAATGTATAAAAGTTTTCTTTTAATAGCTAAAAACACTATTAAAGATAATTTGAATATAGACTTTTCTTCTTATAAAGATATTAGAGGATATAGTTCATCTTTAAAGAAAATTAATACTATTATGCCTAAAACTAAAGATGAATTATTAAATGACATAACTAATATCAAAAATGTATTTAATAGTACTGAGGTTAATAATAAAAATAAAGTAGCGCTTGCTATTCAAATCTTAGAAGAATATTACATAGGTAATAATTAATAATATATATGAAGGAGGATTTTTATGCAAGATATCATTTTATTGATTTTCATAGTTATTGCAGTAATTGCTATAACCTTAATTATCATGTATAACCGTTTTATAAAGTTAAATATAAGATGTAATAATGCTTGGTCAGGTATTGATAATCAACTAAAAAGAAGAAATGATTTAATCCCTAACTTAGTTAATGTAACTAAAGGTTATGCAAAATATGAATCTGAAACATTAGAAAAAATAATTGAAGCAAGAAGTGGTAGTATTAGTGAAAAAGCTAAGCAAAGTGAAGAAATAAGTAAAAATGTCAATAAATTATTAGCTTTAGGAGAAAGTTATCCTGATTTAAAAGCTAATCAATTATTTTTAAATCTTCAAATTGAATTAACTGGAACTGAAGATAAAATTGCTTATGCTAGACAATTTTATAATGATTGTGTTCAATATTTTAATACTACTATTATGATGTTTCCAAACAATATATTTGCTAAAATGTTAAAGTATAAAGAAAGAGAATATTTTAAAGTAAGCGATGAAGAAAAAGAAAATGTGAGTGTTAAATTATGATTTTAAGAGATGTAAGAAAAAACAAAAGAAAAACATTCTTTATTGTAAGTTTATTTTTCTTGTTTGTTACTTTATTTGTTTATTTCTTATCAGTAATATTCTTTGATAATGTAATATTTGCTGTTATATTCGGTTTAACAATATCAATTTTAATTTCATATAATGCTTACTATTACTCTGATCAAATAGTTTTAAAATTAAATAAAGCTAGAGTAGCTACTAAAGAAGAGTATTTACAATTAAACTATATTTTAGAAGGATTATGTATTGCAGCTAATATACCTGTACCAAAGTTATATGTAATGGAAGATACTGCTTTAAATGCTTTTGCAACAGGCAGAAATCCTGAACATGCTGTTATTTGTATTACAACTGGGTTATTAAACAAATTAGATAAGAATGAATTAGAAGGTGTTATAGCTCACGAGTTATCTCATATTCGTAATTATGATATTTTACTTCAAACAATTGTTATTGTTATGGTTGGGTTTGTTGTAATATTATCTGATGCTGTTACTAGATCAATGTTCTATGGCGGTAGAGGTAGTAGGGATGATGATAATAAAGCAGGTGCTATTATTGCTATAATTGGCATTATATTTATTGTTTTATCACCTATATTTGCTGAATTAATGAAGTTAGCTATATCACGTAATAGAGAATATTTAGCAGATGCTAAGGCCGTAGAATTAACTAGAAATAAAGAAGGATTAATTAGTGCTTTAAGAAAATTAACTGATGATAAGGAAGTATTAGAACAAGCTAATAAATCATCCAGTTCATTATTTATAGTTAATCCATTAGTAAAAGAAAGAAAAAAACAAAATTCATTATGGAGTACTCATCCTTCAATTGAAAATAGAATTGAAAGATTACAAAACATTCAATAAAAAAAGACGATTAATTCGTCTTTTTTATTGTATTATCTTCCCCCTAATAATAACTTATTTAAGATCCGTATTTTTTTTATTAAAGTTGCAAAGATAAGACAAATACCAATCATTAATATTGATTCAATTATAACAACATAATAATTACTTGGGGCATTTGGTGTTAATAACAATAATAAATTACAATTCAAATAACAAGATACCGTATATATTGCTAGAGAGTTTTGACCTAAAATTGTTAAGGTTTTCCATTCTTTTCTTGGTTTACTTTTTAATATCATAGTTATAAGGGATAATATAAATATACAACCAAAAAAACCTACTGCATATCGATAAATATCTATTTTTAACTGTGGCAATATATCTTTGTTTATAATACTAAATCCCCCAATATATATATAGCAATTAATATTATAAAAACTCATTAATATAAAATATGATAACCCGGATATTAATATTTTAATATAATCATTTATTTTATATAAAAATTGATTAATTTTTGTTTGGTATTTATGATAAAAGTAAGCAATTATAAAATATGGATATAAATATGAATATAATGCAATGTTATATTTATCTGTTAATAACAAAAGCAGGATGTTTATTAATACATATATAAATATGTTATCTTTAAAAATTTTATTAACAAATAGGACAATTAGAGAAATATAAAATATTGCCCATAAAAACCATAGACTGTTAAAGAAATCATAAAAAAATGTATCAAATATAAAAGGTTTTTCAAATATCAATAAATCTATTATTTTGTACAGGATAACCCATAAAAATATAGGAATTAAAATATTGAATATTCTACTTTTTATTATTTCAATTGTATTTCTTTTTTTTATGGTACTAAAAAATAAATAACCACTTATAAGAATAAAAAGAGGCATGTGCAATCCATATATTAGTTTAAAAATTACATCATGAAAAAAATACCAATTATTAATCCAACTACTGCCCATTCCATATTGAATACAATGACCAATTACCACCAATATAATTGCAATTCCTTTTGTTACATCAATTGTTTTATTTCTTTCCATGCTATTCCTTCTTACTATTATAAAACATGTATGTTCTTAATTCATATTATATATTTAAAATTGTATTTTTTCAACAAAAAAAGACAATAAATGTCTTTTCTATTGTATTACCCAAATTGTATATGTACGACCTTGAGTAAATGTATTATTACCACCTTTAATTGGTGAATCTTCATGAATGAATCCTGCTGCTGCACCAGTGTTAGAACTCTTCTTAACATATGTAAAATATACTCCAGGACAATTTGTATTAAAATAAGATGTTAAATTAGCAATAGTAGCATCAGCAGTTGACCCAAATAATGTATCTTGTATATAAACACTAAATGATTGAGCAGGTCCACTACTTAAACCAATACTTACATAAGTGCCAGATATAACAGTAGCACCACTAGCAACATTTTGATTAGTAGCCACATCTTTAGCTGTGTTTGAATACCCAGTATAATAGAATGTACAATTTAATCCTAAACTGTTACAGTTACTAACTATAGTAGTTTTATTCTTACCAATAAAATATGGAACTGTAATTGGTTTACCATTTGATACATAAACAGTTATAGTAGATGTTGGATCAATTGGCGTATTAGCTTCTTGAGATAATTTTATAATATTACCTTTAGCAACTGTGTTGTTGTATTCATATACTTCTTTATATGCAATGTTATAACTAGCTGCCCATGTTCTAAATTCACTTAAATTATTAAATGATTTCATCATTAATTGACCTTTTGAAGTAACTACCTTAATAATAGTACCTTCAGAAATAATATCATCTTTTTTATAATTAGTGCTGATTATTTCACCTAATTTAATACTATAATCATATTGTTCTTCAAATACAATTTTTAAATTATTTTTAATAACCCAATTAACGATTTCTTCAACTTCCATACCTTTTAAATCCGGGCTCTTAATTTCTTTACCTTTAGAAACAATCAAAGTAACTTTATCAACTTTTGGATCAATTGTTGTTCCTTTTTTAGCACTTTGACTAATAATATAATCCTTCTTGACTTTATCACTAAATTCATATGTTAATTCATATTGGATACCATTATTTTGTAAGTAATATGTTGCATCAAATAAACTTTTATTTTTTAAATCAATAATTTCAATTGGGGCTAGGGTAGAGGCACTACCAAGTGAAACAGTAATAGCTATTTTAGTATTTCTTTTTATCTGTCCATTAACACTTTGACTAATAATTATATTTTTTTCTATACTATCATTAACTTCAAAATTGATAGTAACATTATTTAAAAAATTATCTTTTATTACTTTTAAAGCTTCATCAATATTCCATCCAATCATATTGGAGATAACCACTTCTTTATCATAATTTGGACCACTAGATATTGTAAGGACAATTTTTTTAATTCCTTTTAATAAGGTGTTAGGTTTTATATCTTGACTTATAATATTACCTTCTTCAACATCATCACTATTTACATATAAAGTTTCAACACTTATATCATGTTCATTAGCCCAGAGTAGTGCATCATTAATATTAGCACTAGTAAAATCTTGGAGTGTTGCTTGTAAAGGTAACTTTAATTTATTAGCACTTACTGATATATTAAATCCAATAAAACAAATAAATATCATTGCTGTAAATATAGAAAGTAATCCTTGGATTGTTTTCTTTTTTATTATCATTGCTAATGACAAAAATAACATTAATCCAGTAATAATTGAACTATTTATTATTAAATAGATTTGATTTATTTCATCTTTAGAAGTAGATATTGTATAAATTAAATATATTACACTTACTACTAACGCAATTATTAAAAATGTTACTTTTATAGTGTTTATAACCATATTATCTTTATTCGAGATATTATTTTGCTTTCTTAATTCATTAATTACATCTTTTCTACTTATATTTCTCATACTATCACCTTAATTAATTATATCTTATTTTAACTTAAAAGTGAACTGTAAGTATTTGGATAATGTAAAGATTAAGTAACAAATAATTATATTAATATTGATATTTTTAAATAGAAAACCAGTTATAAAAAGCAAAAATAATTGAAAAAAGTCGAAAATATATGTTATAATTAACTAGGTAAACAAATGCTTATATATATGGAGGGTGTTTATGTTTATAAAAAATATATATTACAATTTAAAAAGATACTCTTTTTTATTGCAACAATTAATAGCAAGAGATTTTAAGGTTAAATATAAAAGATCTTTCTTAGGTGTTATATGGAGTTTATTATATCCTTTATTGATGATGACTGTTATGGCATTAGTTTTTTCAAATGTATTTAAATTTAGTGTGCCAGGTGTTAACTATCTAGTATATTTAATGATAGGATTAACATTTTTTAATTATTTTAGTGAAGCATCTAATCTTGCTATGAGTTCTGTTGTAGCTAATTTTTCACTGATAAATAAAATATATATTCCTAAATATATATTTCCTTTATCAAAAATCTTATTTGTAGGTATTAATTTTCTTCTAACATTAATACCTCTTTATCTTGTCATAATATTTACTGGTAGTGGTGATACTGAATGTGCAATAACTTTTTTACATTTACTATTGCCATATGCATTTATGTGCTTATTATTGTTTACGATTGGAGTTAGCTTTGTTTTAGCTACTATATCTGTTTTTTTAAGAGATATGTTCTATATATATGGAATTGTTATTACAATATGGACCTATTTAACTCCAATTATGTATGATATTTCTATGATTGCACCAAAATATCAGTTCTTTTTTAAATTAAATCCTTTATATCAATATATTGATTTTGCTCGTACTATTATTTTGGAAAGCCAATTACCAACTCTGTCTAATTTTATTTGGTGTGGAACGTCAGCATTAATTACATTATTTATAGGACTATTTATTTTTAGAAAATATCAAGATAAATTTATTTACTATGTATAGAGAAGGTGAAAAAAATGATAAAAATTACAAATGTATCGATGCGCTTTAATTTGGGAATAGAAAGAAATTTCTCTATAAAACAATTTTTTGTTGATTTATTTAGTGGCAAAATAAAGAAAAATAAAAGTGACTTTTGGGCATTAAAAAATGTTAATTTTGAAGTTGAAAAGGGCGAAGTTGTAGGATTTATTGGTAGCAATGGTGCTGGAAAATCAACATTATTGAAAATCGTTGCTGGGGTTATGAAGCCTACAAAAGGAAAAGTTCAAATTGGAGGTAATATTTGTCCTATGATTGAACTTGGTGCTGGTTTTGATCCGGATTTAACAGCCAGAGAAAATATTTATTTGAATGGTGCTGTGTTAGGATATTCAAAAAAATTTATAGATAGTAAATTTGATGAGATTGTTGAATTTTCTGAATTAATTGAATTTCTTGATGTTCCAGTTCGAAATTTTTCCTCTGGAATGGTGGCAAGATTAGCTTTTTCTATTGCCACAGTAGTTGATCCGGAAATATTAATTGTTGACGAAATTTTATCCGTTGGAGATATTAACTTTCAACAGAAAAGTGAAAATAAAATGAGAAATATGATAGGTGGGGGAACTACAGTTTTATATGTTTCTCACTCAATAGATTCAATTAAATCTTTATGTAATAAGGTCATATGGTTAGATAAAGGCGAAATTATAAAAGTTGGTCCTGCTAATAAAGTGTGTGATGAGTATATAAATTACATGAAAAACAAGTAATATTTTCTTTATTAAGTAGGAGGTGGAAAATGAAAAATAAAATTATTAAGATTATTAAAAATTTTAATGAGAATGGGCTAAAAAATACAATAAAAAAAATTATTTTATATTTACGTTTGAAATTTAAATCTGAAATAGTTGCAAATAAAAAAAGATTATATATAATTAAGAAAAAAAATAAAAAGAATATATTTTATAAAAATTTAAAAAAAGCATTTATTGTATCCAGTTATCCCGTGTATTATAACGATGGTGATTACATCAATAACCATTATGCAAATATCTTAAACGAAATGGGTTATTTAGTTGAATATTACTATTTAAATAATTATAAGAATCAAACAAATACTATATTACCCGTAAGTAAGCATATTAAAATTAAAAATAAGATTAATGTTAATATAAGTGATAACGATATTTTTATTCTAGACCATTCATTAAAAAAATATGTTCACAAATCCCTTTTAAAGAAGGCATATATACTAAACGGTACTAAAGAAGAAAATGTATATAATAATTGTATAAGACTTGTGGATAAAAAAGGATATTGTAATCATAAATTTTATGAAAACATATCAATTATTGTCTTAAATTACAATAATATGGGCATTATTGATACTTGTATTGACTCCTTATTAAAACATAATGGAAGATACAATTATGAAGTTATTGTTGTTGACAATAGAAGTGTTGATGGGTCTTATGAAAATCTAATTAAAAAGTACACCAATAAAATTAAATTAATTCAAAATAGTAAAAATGGGTGTTCGTCTGGTAGAAATTTAGGTGTTAATTTATCAAATAGAAAATATATTATGTTTTTAGATAGTGATCAATGGGTATTAAATGATTATTGGTTAGACAATTACCTTGATATTATTGACAATTCTACTTCGATTGGTGCTATTGGTTGGGCAGCAGGATGGTTTAATAAAAAAGGTTACGCTTGCCAAGTAACTGATAATTTTCCTTACAGATATATGCCACCAAATGGTTTGTATCGTGATGATATTGGTTATTTAGGTACTGGCGGAATGATTCTTGAACGTAAATTGTTTAATGAAATAGATGGTTTTGATATAAATTATGACCCTACTTGTTATGAGGATACTGATATTTCAATGAAGATTCGTAATGTAGGTAAAAAGATAGTTTATTGTCCATATCTTGGCATAAAGCATTTGCCACATCAAACAACAAAAAGCGGTAGTGATAATCATACTAAACTAATAATGGAAAAGGGTAACTATTTTGTTAATAAATGGACAAATATTAATAAAAGCTTATTAAAGGATAAGAAATTCATAAAGTAGTATTCAATTTTATAAGTTTTTATCTATATGAATCAAATTAAAATGTTAAAGTACATTATGGAAGAAGGTAATAATCTTGAAATTTCTTAAAAAAGTAATAAAAAAAATTGTAAGAACGATTGTTAATGAAAGTACTTATGATTTTGAAGTTAGAATGCATAAAATGTATAATGTCTTAGAATATAAAATTTATGAATTTAATAACAATACAAATCAATTACTATACGATATTGATTTGCGATTAAAAAAAATTGAAATGAAAAATCTTGATTCTACTATATTTAACCCAAAAGTTTCAATAATAATACCAGTTTATAATGGAGAAAAATATTTAGGACAAGCAATTGATAGTGCTTTGTCTCAAACATATAAAAATATTGAAATAATTGTGGTTAACGATGGCAGTAATGATGATGGTGCAACGGAGAAAATTGCAAAATCATATAAAAATAGAATTAGATATCTAAAAAAAGAAAATGGTGGCGTTTCATCTGCATTAAATTATGGCATAAAAAATATGACTGGTGAATATTTTGCTTGGTTAAGCCATGATGATATATATTTACCTAATAATATTGAAACACATATTGAATATTTAGCAAATATTTCAGATAGAAATGTAGTAACTTATACTAATTTCAATATTGTTGATAAAGATTTAAATATACTGTTAGATCAAACAGTAACGTGCAATTTACATTGCTTTGATTATAAAATGACCAAGCTTAAACCTGAGTATGCATTATTGCAAGGAGAAATAAATGGCGGTTCAGTGTTAATAAGTAAAAAAATATTAGATGAAGTTGGCCTTTTTAACGAAAAACTTAGAATTTCCCAAGAGCGAGAAATGTGGTCTAGAATCATGCCAAAGTACCGATTTGTTAGTATACCTATTGCAACTACACTGATAAGAAGTCATGGTGAACAAGTTACAAATACAAACGAAAAAGTAATAATTGAGACAAATGAAGCAAGAAAAAAAATTATTGATAATATACCAGATGAAGTGAAGATTAATTTAGAGGGTAGTATGTACAATTTTTATACAGTAATGAGAAGATTTTATTCAAATAATTGTATAACTGAAATGGTTGAATATATCGATAAAAAAATAGAGGAATTAAAAATTAATAACAAAAAATAAATATTTATAATAAGAAAAGGAGAAAGTTTATGTTTAATGACAAAATATTATTAATTACAGGTGGTACAGGATCATTTGGAAATGCTGTACTAAAAAGATTTCTTGACACAGATATAAAGGAAATACGAATATTTTCAAGAGATGAAAAAAAACAAGAAGATATGAGAATTAAATACAATAATGAAAAAATTAAATTTTACATCGGAAACGTACGTGATTATTCCAGTGTAAGTGATGCTATGGAGGGGGTAGATTATGTATTCCATGCTGCCGCATTAAAACAAGTCCCTTCGTGTGAATTTTTTCCAATTGAAGCAGTGCAAACAAATATTTTAGGAACAAATAATGTTTTAACTGCTGCAATTGAAAAAGGTGTTAAAAAAGTAATATGTTTAAGTACTGACAAGGCAGCTTATCCTATAAATGCTATGGGAATGAGCAAAGCTTTAATGGAAAAAGTTGCAGTTGCAAAAGGAAGAAATTTGCGACCAGATCAAACAGTAATATGTAGAACTAGATATGGAAATGTAATGGCTTCACGTGGATCTGTAATACCATTATTTTTAGACCAAATTGAAGCTGGTAAGTCATTGACAATTACAAATCCAAATATGACACGTTTTATGATGACATTAGATGATGCTGTTGATTTGGTATTGTATGCATTTGAACATGGAGAACAAGGAGATTTATTCGTTCAAAAAGCTCCTGCTGCAACAATTGATGTATTAGCGCAAGCTATCAAAGAATTAAAAAAATCCGATGCTGAAATTAAAAACATCGGAGAACGACATGGTGAAAAATTATATGAAGTTTTAGTTACAAAAGAGGAAATGGTAAATGCAGTAGATCTTGGAGATTATTTCAAAATACCATCTGATAATCGCAATTTAAACTATGCAAAATATGAGACAAAGGGAATAACTGATTTTAATAATATTGAAGAATATAATTCTCATAATACTGTAAGACTTGATGTTGAAGGAATGAAAAAGTTATTATTAAAATTAGATTTATTTCAATAATTAGGAGGTTATTATGAAAGTATTATTAACTGGTTCAAAAGGATTTATTGGTAGAAATATGCTGGTTTTCTTACGAGAAACTAAAGATGTTGAAGTGATTGAATTTAACGTGGAAGATGAATTTTCAAAAATAAAAGAAAATATTGATACTATCGATTTTATATTTCATTTTGCTGGGATAAATAGGCCAAAAGATGTATCAGAATTTTATGAAGGAAATACTAATTTAACCAAAGATATTATTAATCTTTTAAATGAAAAAAATAAAAAAATACCTTTGATTTATTCATCAAGCATTCAAGCTGAATTAGATAATGATTATGGTAAAAGCAAAAAACAAGCTGAAGACTATATTATTAACAATTATAAATATGGTATTATTTATAGATTTCATAATGTTTTTGGAAAATGGTGCAGACCAAATTATAACTCTGTAGTGGCTACTTTTTGTTATAATATTGCAAATGATCTGCCAATTCAAATAAATGATAAAAAAACTGAAATTCAGTTGATATATATAGATGATATATGTAAAGAACTTATATCTTTGGTAACTGACAATAATAAAACTAATATTAGAATAAAAAAGCAAATTAATTATATTAAACCAGTAAAAAAGATTACACTTGGAAATCTTTCAAAATTGATATATTCATTTAGGGATTCAATGAGATCAATATATACCCCCGAAACAGGGAATGAATTTATTAAAAAATTATATTCTACGTACATTAGCTATGTTCCTATAGATCAAATGCATATTTTAACTAAGAAAAATGTAGATGATAGGGGTAGTTTCACTGAAATAAATAGAACATTAAATTGTGGGCAATTTTCCGTATCAATATCTAAACCAAATGTAATTCGTGGAAATCATTATCATAATACTAAAGTAGAAAGATTTATCGTTATCAAGGGAATAGCAAAAATAAAATTTGAACATGTTGTTACTGGAGAAAAGGTCGAATTTGTTGTTGATGAAAATAATATTGAAATTGTTACAATTCCAGTAGGATATACTCATAATATTGAAAACATTGGTGATGGTGAGATGATTTTGCTAATTTGGTGTAATGAATTATTTGATCCTGAAAATCCCGACACATTTTATTTGGAGATTAAGTAGTGGGTCTAATTTTCAATATAGTATTATTATCAATTGGGAGTATATATGGGAGTATATATCTTAATAAACGATTTGAAGAAATGATTCCATTTACAGTTATGAGTGTAATATTTATATTATTTGTTTTTTACATGCTAAATATAGTTATAATTGGATATTATTTAATTTTACTACTATCTTTTATAATATTATTCATTTCTATAAAAAAGTTTATAAAAGATAAAAATATTAGAAAAAGCTCTATAAACTTATTTTTTACACCAGGCTTATTTATTTTCATTGTATTATTTTTTATAATATATATGGTAACAAAAACTAATTTTGCAATGACATTTGATGAACTTAGAATGTGGGCTTTATATCCAAAGAGTATTTTTATAACTAATAAACTAATGATAGGTAATGATTTGTTTTTTTCTACTGACTATTATCCTGGTATGTCACTATTTCAATATTTTTTTGCAAAAAATATCGGAAATTTTACCGAGAGTAATTTGTTTTTAAGTTATTCATTAGTTGGTTTATCGTTTTTACTTCCAATAACAAAAAAAATAAAATGGAAAAAATTTTTAATAATATTTCCAATAGTAATCTTATTATTTACTTTTCCAATGACCTTTGCTAATACTGGTCTTGACTTACAATACTATTACAGATCATTGTATATTGATCCTATTTTAGGGATATCATTTGGTTATTCTTTATTTTTATCCACCCGAGACCTAAAAAAAGATAAATTTACTTACATTTTATTTTGTTTGTCATTATCAATGATTATATTAATGAAAGTGGTTGGTATTGCATTAGCTGGTTGTGTTGTATTATCATTTTTAATAAATCAAATATTTATATATAAAAATTATAATTTTAAATTCCAAAAGAAAAATGTTATAGATTATATTAAAATTGTGACTCCAATTTTCGTAGTTATTTTTACCTTTTTAAGTTGGCAACTTATCGTAAAATTGAATTTGGATATTGATGCATCTTCTTCAATTGTTTCTTCAAATAAAATAAGAGATTCATTAAATCTATTTTTAAATCCAAATGCAGATCAAAGGGAATTTTTAACATCATACATTTCATATATAAAAAGTAGTAGTTTTATTATTGGTGATTTAAAATATACTAATTTAGCTACACTACCAAATATATGTATATTTTACTTTCTAGTGATGTTGGTATTATTTTTTGCAGTTGTTAAAGAAAAAAGAAAAATTATTATTAGTAGCTTCATCTTTGGAATTTTTTCTATAATAATATTCTTACTATTATATTTATATATATATGTATTTACATTTAATAATACAATTTTGTGCTATGAAAGATATATTGGCGCTGTTATAACTGGAATATCAACGTTCACATTATTATTTGTCTATGATATGTCTTCAAAAATTAAAAAAATTCCATTATATTATGGCCTCATTCTATTTTTTATTATATTATATAGTTATAACCTTCCAAAAATTAGTAAATTTGTTTATGAGCAAGAAATTGAGACAAAAACAAATGAATATGCGAATAAAATGATTTCTATTATAGGGGAAAAAAATGAAGGTGTAAATGTTCTCACAATATATAATTATTGTGATTCTACAACGTATAGTTGTGTTCTCTACCAACATCATTTATTTTTATCTCTTGTGGACAATGGCATTTATCCATTAACTTCTGGGATGTATCTCGCTAGTGACGTAACAACTCCACCTTTATATTATATTAAAACCAATAATGATAACATTAATACACTTTTGACGAAATTTGATTATGTTTTTGTTGTTGAAGATATAGAAAATTTAGATGAAGAGAGTAAAGAATTATTTGGTAACAAACCACAAGCTGGTGATATGTTTAAAAAAACTATTACTGGTGATGGAAAACTATTAATGAAGAAAATATCTAGCTATTAAGTATAGGGGAAGTAATATGAAAAAAATATTATTAATAATACCTTCGTATAACGAAGAAAAAAATGTTCTTAATTTATGGAATAAAATATGTGAATATAACAGCAAAAATCAAGAAACTTATGATTGTATATTTATTAATGATGGTTCCTTTGATAAAACTGGTGAAATTTTAGATGTGAATAATATTCCTCATATTGATTTAATAACCAATTTGGGCATTGGTGGAGCTGTTCAAACAGGATATAAGTATGCAGCAACTCATGATTATGACATTGCCGTTCAATTTGATGGTGATGGTCAACATGATATTAATTATGTAAAAAATATAATAGAACCCATTATAAATAATGAATGTAATATGTGTATTGGGTCAAGATTTATCTTACCAAAAACTAAAGGATTTAAATCTTCAAAAGCAAGAAGAGTAGGAATTAAGATAATTTCGTTATTTATCAAATTATTTACAAAAAATAAAGTATATGATCCAACATCGGGTTTTCGAGCAATAGATAAAAATATTATGCGAGAATTTATTAATGAATATCCATCAGAATATCCAGAACCTATTTCAGAAGTTATGTTATTAAAAATGAAATATAATATATTAGAGGTTCCTGTCGTTATGCATAGTAGAAAAGAAGGTCAATCTTCGATTCGTGCATGGAAAAATATATATTATATGATCAATGTGCTTCTGTCTATACTAATTACAAGTATAAGGAGGTATAAATAATGATATCGGAAAATTTAAAATTAGCAGCACTGTTATTTCTCTTAGCAATTATTCTAATAATAACATTATTTGTAAGAAAAGATAAAATTACTATTAAATATTCATTAGTATGGTATTCCTGTACTTTTGTGTTATTACTTTTTGTTATTTTTCCACCAATACTTGTTTGGTTAACAAATATATTCAAAATACAAGTTGCCTCAAATTTATTATTTATATTAATTATTGCTTTTTTATTTGTTATCACAATTTCATTGACTATAATTGTTTCAAAACAAAAAGAGCAATTAAAATTATTGATTCAAGAGGTAAGTATATTGAAGGGAATCAAAGATAAAAATGTCAAGAGAAAATGATGGCAAAAAAACAATTAAAGCCAGCATCGTGAATATTATTTCGGTTGGAATATCTATGATAGTGAGTTTAGTATCTTTATCGATTTTATCTAATTTATTAACACCTTCCGATATGGGTATATCAACCTCATTTATTACACTTCAAACTGTTATTTCCTATATTATTACTTTATCAATTTATACATCGATAAATAAAGTAATGTTAAATAAAAAAATAGAACTCGACAATTATTTTTCTACGATTACAATATTTACAATAATATCTATTATTGGTTATTATATATTATATTATATATTTAAAGGATCATTTAATAGTCTATTTGGTTTTAATACATTACTGATGACCTTTTTGTTTTTATCGATATTGTTTGATAATATAGTTCTTTACTTTTTTACAAAATGGACTTTTAAAAATGAATATATAAAAGTTTTTATTTATAATTTTATAACTTCACCATTATCACAAATATTATCAATATTTTTAGTACTTTTTTGTCACACAGATAAATACTGGGGTAAAATAATTGGATTAAAAGCATTACCAATTGTCATTGGTATATTATTTCTAATATATATTTTGATAAAAGGGAAATTTAGTTTTGATAAAAAATATTTAAAATATGGATTACAAATCAGTACACCATTTGTTGCTCATTTGTTATCACAAGTATTATTATCAAATAGTGATTTATTAATGATTAAAAGCATGGTTGGGGCAGAGTCTGCAGGTATATATAGTGTTGCGTATACTATAAGTAATATAGTTTATAGTCTTATTATATGTATTTTAAAACCATGGTCACCATGGGTATATAGAAGACTTGATAATGATGAAATAGAACCAATATATAAAAATTCATCAAATATAATAATTTTATTTTTTATAATAACTCTAGGTTTAATTACAGTTGCTCCAGAAATGATAAAGACTTTTCTAAATTCAACTTATTTTTCTGCTGTTAATATAATTGTACCAATAAGTTTAGGAATGTATTTTCAAGGATTGTATGTAATATTTTATGATGTAGAATATTATTATGAACAAGGCAAAATAATTGCTTATTATTCAATACTTACAGCGATTATTAATATTATATTGAATTATATTTTTATAAAAAATTATGGATATACAGCTGCAGCATACACAACGTTAATAAGCTATATATTATTAACAGTATTTAACTATTATGGTATGAAAAAAATTGGTAAAAAGAAGATTTTTGATTCTAAGATAATATTATTTTATTCATTAGCATTATTTTTTCTATGTTTTGCTAATTTATATTTTATTAATAATTTTATAATAAGATATCTAATATTTATTATTGCAATAATTATAATATATATATTAAATAGAAGAAACATATTGTTTATATTTAACCAAGTATTAAATGGAAAGAGCAAATAATATTATATTATCGGAAGAAGGAGGAAAAAAATGAAAGAACGAATTAGTGAAATACTTGAAGAACACATATGTAATATATCATTACTTAGAGAGGGAGAATATATTAGCACAATTGAAAAAATTGTTGCTACTCAAATTAAGGCTTTAAAAGATGGCAAGAAAATATTAATTGCTGGTAATGGTGGTAGCGCTTCTGATGCACAACATTTTGCTGGTGAAATTGTTGGAAGATTTCTACTTGAAAGAAAAGGAATGCCTGCTATTTCACTAAGTACTGATACATCTGTACTTACTTGTATAGGAAATGATTATGGCTACGACAAAGTATTCAGTAGGCAAGTAGAAGCTTTAGGTAATGAAGGGGATATATTTATTGGAATTTCAACAAGTGGCAATTCCAATAATGTAATTGAGGCTGTTGAAGAAGCTAAAAAACAAAAGATGATTACTATTGGTTTTCTTGGAAAAGACGGTGGTAAATTAGCATCAATGTGTGATATTTCTCTAATTATACCATTTAAAATTACTGCAAGAGTTCAAGAAGCACATATTATTGCAATTCATACAATATGTGAACTTGTCGAAAAAGAAATGGCATGAATATAATTATATGAAAAAAGAAAGTTACTACTCAAATTTTTCATTAAAACTATATGTTTTATGCCAAAAAATGCCATTTTTAAGAAAACTTAAAATAATACTGTTTTTTACAGATGCAATTTTATTAATGTTTATTAGAAAACCAAAAATTCAAAATAGTCAAAAAAAACAAATAATTATTATGTATAATTATGCTTTTGGTGATGGAATGATCTGGCTAACTGCGATAAATGGTATTCGAAAATTATATCCAAAAAATCATTATAATATTACCTTAATTTGCCAAAAGGGTTTAAATTCAATATATGAAAATTCTAAACTTTTTGATGAAATTATTCCATATAATTTAACCGAATCAACTTTTAATTTAAAGAAAAGATTTGGGTTATTTAAATTGCTTCGTAATAAATACTATGATATTGTTATTGATCCAATTGGAGCTAATGAATGCACGACAAATATATTTATGAGCAGAGCAATATGTGCTCAAAATAAAATTACAATAATTGATAAAATTAATATGCCAGTTATATGTCCTTATTGGATTTCAAATATAATATATAACCAAATAATACAAATAAAAGATAAACATATATCATTATTGGAATATTATGCTGAACTTTTAAGAGGATTAGGACTAAAAGACTATAATCTTGAGTTACATAAAATTGAAACAGTAAAACCTAAAATTGAATTACCAAAAAAATATTTTATTGTATTTCCTAGTGCTAGTACACAATTGAAGAGATGGCCCATTGAAAACTATGCTGAGTTAATAAAGAGGATATATAAATCATGTAAAATTCCATTATTATTTTGTGGGACAAACAGTGATCTAGATAGTATTAATGAATTAAAGCAAAAGATTGATGATATACCATATATTGATATAGTCGGAAAAACATCATTATTAGAGTTCATATATGTTATAACAAAAGCAGAATTTATAGTTACAAATGATACAAGTACTTATCATATTGGAGTTATAAATCAAGTTCCAACGGCAATAATTACAGGTGGTTATACATATGATAGGTATGTTTCATATAAATTTAAGAATATGGATAATTATTTAAAACCTTATATTATTGTTCACAAAATGGATTGTTTTAATTGTGATAATAATTGTATTAAATTAAAAAAGCAAAATAAAATATGGCCATGTTTAAATGAAATATCAATTGAAGATGCTTGGTGTATAGTAAAAAAAATGATAGATGACCAAGATAGGAGATAATTATGAAAGTTGAAATGTTAAGTAAAATAAAAGAAGAAACAATTTTAGTTTTTGGTGATTATATGGTTGATAAATACATTGATGGAAATGTTAGCCGTATTTCACCAGAGGCACCTGTACCAGTTGTTGAAGTAAATAGCAAAATGTCACGATTAGGTGGTGCAGGAAATGTTATAAATAACATAATTACACTTGGAGCAAAGGTAAGACCAATAGGTTGTGTTGGAGAAGATGAAGATGGAACCTTCTTTATAAATAATTTATATGAAGCAGGAGTTGACACACAATTTCTAAAAAAGTGTAAGAATGCTAAGACTATTATAAAAACAAGAATTGTGTCTAAAAATCAACAATTTCTTCGTTTAGATGAAGAAATAATTATGGAGATGCCTGAAGAATATAAAAAATTTATTTTATCAAATTTGAAAGAAATATTTGATGGAATAGATTCATTTGTTATATCTGACTACGGAAAAGGAGCAGTAAGTAAAGATATTGCTCAAATTATGATTAAACATGCTAATGAAAACAATATCCCTATAATTGTTGATCCAAAAGGAAAGGACTATAGCAAATATAATCATGCTACAATTCTTACCCCTAATGTTAAAGAATTAGGAATTGTTTCAAATAATAAATTTGATTCTGAAGATTCAATTTTTGATGCTGGATTAAAACTTTGTGAAGATACTCATTTAAAGTATCTTGCATTAACAAGATCAGAAAAAGGAATTTCTTTATTTGATTATTCAAAACATAGTAAAATTGATTTTCCTACATTTGCTAAAGATGTTATTGATGTAACTGGTGCTGGTGATACAGTTGTTTCAATATTTGCAATACTATTACCACTTGCTTTTGAAATTGGAGAAATATGTCAAGTAGCAAATTCAGCTGCATCTGTCGTAATATCAAAATTTGGCGCAAGTACAGTTAGTTTAAATGAATTGTTAAGTAGTATTTATAATACTGGAGATTTTAAATTGATATCTAATGAAACTGCTAAATACATTATTGATGATTTGAAAGAAAAAGGTAAAAAAATTGTATTTACCAACGGTTGTTTTGATTTATTACATGTTGGTCACATATCATCTTTTAAAAAGGCAAAAAGTTTTGGAGATATATTGATTGTTGCTATAAATTCTGATGATTCAGTAAGAGAAAATAAAGGTGATCTAAGGCCGATAATCAATCAAGAGGATCGTGTTGAAATGATTAGTGAATTAGAGTGTGTTGATTATGTGATACTAATGGAGGACAAAACACCAGTAAATTTAATAAATTATTTAAAACCCGATATTTCTATAAAGGGTGATGATTGGAAAAATAAATATGTTCCAGAAAAAGAAGTTATTGAGAGTTATGGAGGGAGAATAGAATTTATTTCCCTTAGAGACGGAAAGTCCACAACAAAAATAATTGATAAAATATTAAAGGTTTATGGAAAAAATGAATAAAGTTATTTTTTTAGATAGAGATGGAACAATTAATGTAGATTATGGTTATGTTCATAAGTTAACAGACTTAGTTTTTATGAAAAATGCAATTGAAGGTCTAAAGCTAATGACTAAGATGGGTTATATGTTAATTGTAGTAACAAATCAATCGGGAATTGGAAGAAAAATGTATACTATAGATGAATATAATAAGTTTAATAAATATTTTATTGATAAGCTACTTGAGGCTGGAATTAAAATTACAAATGTTTATTTTTGCCCACATACTGAGGAAGACAATTGTGATTGTAGGAAACCTAAAATTGGACTATATAAAAAAGCAATTGAAGAATATAATCCTGATTTAAATAAATCTTATGTAATAGGTGATAGAGAACGAGATTTATCTATTTGTGAATATACATCTATTGAGGGAATAATAATTGGGTCTAAAAATGATAAGTATATTTTTGCAAATGATTTATTAGATGCAGCAAAATATATACAGCAATGTAGTAAGGAGTAAGAAATTATGAAGATACTAGTAGTATGTCAGCATTTTTATCCCGAACAATTTAGAATAAATGATATATGTTATGAGCTTGTAAAAAGGGGACATAGTGTTACAGTGTTGACTGGGCTGCCCAATTATCCTACGGGTAAAGTTTCTAATGAATATAGGTTTTTTAAGAATAGAAAACAGACTATAAATGGAGTAAAAATTATAAGAACATTTTTGATTGGCAGAGGACAGTCAATTATTAAAATGGCAATTAATTATATGTCGTTTGCTATAAGTGCATCAATAAAAGCATTATTAATGCATAAAAGGTTTGATATTGTATATGTCTATCAATTATCGCCTATCACAATGGTGTGGCCAGCGATAGTAGTTAAAAATTTTGGAAAAATTCCTTTGATTATACATTGCCTTGATCAATGGCCAGAAAGTATAACAACGGGTGGAATAAGCAGAAAAAGTATTGTATATAAGATTTTACTTCGATGGAGTAGAAAAACTTATAATGCTGCTGATTTAATTACAATTAGTTCTAAATCTTTCAAAAACTATTTTGAGAATGTTTTGCAGATTAACAGTAATGAAAAAGGATTAATATATTGTCCTTCATATGCTGAAAGTAATTATGAGAAAACTGAACACATCAAAAATGATTACTTTGATATTGTTTTTGCTGGTAATATCGGTCCCGCCCAAAGTGTTGAAACAATTATTGAGGCGGCAAACATATTAAAAGATAAATCAAAAATATTATTTCATATTGTTGGTGATGGATTAAATAAAAAAAATTGTGAAAGCATGGCAAAAAAATATAATTTAAGTAACATTAAATTCTATGGTTTTCATGATATTGAAGAAATGAAAAAATATTATGATTTAGCTGATGCATTCATTATCACAATGGTTAACAACGACGTAGTAAATAGTACTTTACCGGCAAAACTTCAATCGTATATGGCCGCTGGGAAGCCAATTGTTGGTGCAATTAGTGGGGAAGTAAAAAATGTTATTGAGGAATCAAAATGTGGCCTATGTTGTGAATCACTTGATTATGTATCATTATCAAAAATAATATTAAAGATGTTTAATGATAAAAATATGATACAGCAATGGTCAAACAATTCATTAATTTATTATAAAAAACATTTTGAGAAAGATATTCATATTTCAAATTTAGAGAATATAATGTATAATTTAATTAAGAAAAGTGAAAAAAAGTAGTATATTAGTAAACTATTATCAATTGGTATATATATCTACATTTTAATATAGATATTCATTAAAATTAAAAGGTTTATTAATATCTAGGAGGTATTTGACATGGATTATGTTTTATTATTATTGATAGTTCTAAATACAGCGATAGCTTTTGCTATTCATTTTGATAAGAGAGTAGAAGAGACTATTTTTTTATCAATTATAGTTAAAATATTTATATTATTTCTATCTGGCGTTTTTTTTAATTTATTAGTTGGTTATTATTTTATATTGATACTAGGTATACCTTTATTAATATTCAACATTAAATCAATCTATAAAAATAAAACTATTATTAAGGAAAAAGTTTTGACGGTTGGATTTTGTTTATTAATGCTTGGGTCATTACTATTTATATGGACAAATCATAATCGTTTATCTATTATATGGGATGAATTTTCTCATTGGGCGCTAGTTGTAAAAAATATGTATCTACTTAATAACTTTGGAATTGGCCTAGATGGGAATGTGATTGCAAAGAGTTATTTATCTGGAACATCTCTATTTCAATATTTTGCTGTTAAATTGAGTGGTACTTTTAACGAAGGTATGCTATATTTTGGAATGAATTTAACCTTTTTATCATTAATACTACCTATGTTTAAGAATTTTAAAAATATTAAAAACTTATCAATACATCTAGCATTTATAATGATTATGATTGTACCAACTTTGTTTTATCCAGACCTGTACAACAGTTTATATGTTGATGCTATTTTAGGTACAACTTTTGCATATTCAATTTATAGTTATTATTTAAATTACAACGACGGATTAAATAAATTTAATATTATTAATCTATCAGCATCGCTTTTGTTTTTAATTATGATTAAAGAAATAGGTATGGTATTTGCATTTCTTACCTTCGTAATTATTTTTATTGATAATATTTTTATTCGTAATAAATTCAAATTCAATTTAAAATATATATGGAGAAACAGTAAGTATTTGATATTTTCATTGATCCCATTAATAGCAGTAAAACTTATGTGGATTGGGACATTGATTGTTAAAAATGTCAATTTACCACTTCAAAATGATAGTATGCTTGACAGTATAAAAACGATACTATCTGGTAACCTAATTGGATATAGAAGAGATGTTGTATATGATTACATTAAAGCCTTATTCTATACTCCATTAACTGATTCTTCAATGATGCCAATTACTTTTTTTACATCAGTCGGGATATTTATAATTATTTTTTATATTTTAACAAACAATATGAAAAAAAGTATCTTTAAAAACAGTTATATATTATCTGGCTTGTTTATTTTACTTGGGGCAATTGGATATTCATTTTTACTGCTATTAACTTATTTGACTATATTTTGTGAATACGAAGCTGTTAATTTAGCATCGTTTCAAAGATATATAAGTACTTATACTCTTGGAATGTTTATTATAATTATTGCTTTACTTATTAATAAATATAGAGATAAAATTAAAGAATTCAATAAATTATTAATTATCTTTTTTACATTTTTATTATGTTTTGCAAATTTTATTGCCCTTTTAAATACAACTATATTTGCCCGAGAAATTATATCCAATACTCATGACATTAGAAATAGTTATAAACAATTCAAAAATATGGTAGATAAATATGTTACAAATGACAATAATATATATTTTATCTCCACAAATGACAACGGTTTTGATTTTTACGTAGCCAATTACGAAATAACACCTAAGAAAATGAATGTAAATTATGCATGGAGTATTGGCAAAAAATATAGTGAAGATGACATTTGGACTGTGTTAAAAACAACTGAAAGTTGGAAGAAAGAATTAATAGAAAACTATGACTTCGTATATCTTTTTGATATAGATCAACAATTTGTAGACCAATATGGACAATTATTTAATAGTAATATTGAAGATAATCAATTATATAAGGTGAATAAAGATAACAAAGTAATATTAGAATTAATATTACCATGATATTATATGATTAACTATTGGCAAAATAATGTTAATATAGATTGTTCATCAAAAAATATAAAAAGTATTTTTGATGAACAAATATATTTCAAATTAAAAAAATATAATGTATAATTAAATAGAAAAGTAAAATTTAATATATCTGATTATTAACTATAAAGATATCAGAAATCGATATAAAAAATTATTATTTTTGTAAAGGAGTAGAATAATGGAAAAATTAAAAGTAATGGTTGTAGTAGGTACTAGACCAGAAATAATACGTTTATCAGAGGTAATTAAAAAGATTGAAAAGCATTTTAATTTAGTTTTAGTTCATACCGGACAAAATTATGACTATACATTAAATGATATATTTTTTGAAGAGTTTAAATTAAAAAAGCCAGATTATTATCTTGATACCCCAGGTAAAAATTTAGGTGAAACAGTTGGAAATATAATTTCTAAGACATACGATGTCATTGAGAAAGAAAAACCAGATGCTCTTCTAGTTTTAGGGGATACTAATAGTTGTTTATCTGCATATTCTGCAAAGAGACATAAAGTTCCTATTTTTCATATGGAAGCAGGAAATAGATGCTTCGATTTTAATGTACCTGAAGAGATCAATCGTAGAGTCGTTGATCATATTTCAGATGTTAATTTAGCATACACTGAAAATGCAAGAAGATACTTAATTAATGAGGGAATAAAAAACGATTTTCTATATGTTACTGGTTCACCAATGGCAGAAGTAATATATAAAAATATTGATTTTATAAATAAGAGTGAAGTTCTTAAAAAATTAAACTTAAATGAAAAAGATTATTTTGTAGTTAGCGCTCATCGTGAAGAAAATATTGATATTGAAAAAAACTTCAATGAATTAATGAATGGATTAAATGCAGTAGCAGAAAAATACAAAAAAACAATAATTTTTTCTGCTCATCCAAGAACATCAAAAAAAATGTTGGCTAAAGGAATTAAACTAAATCCATTAATAAAAATTTTAGAACCTCTTGGTTTCTTTGATTATATTACATTACAAAAAAATGCTTTCTGTGTATTATCAGATAGTGGTACCATCCCTGAAGAGTCTTCAATATTAAATTTCCCAGCTATTTCTTTACGTACTAGTACTGAAAGGCCAGAAGCATTAGACGCTGGAAGTATTGTACTTGGCGGAATAAATGAAAAGGATATGATTAGTGCAATTGAAATAGCAGTAAACAGTTTTGATATAAATAGAGCAAATCCTGTAAAAGATTATAGAGATATTAATGTTTCAAATAAGGTAGTAAATATTATACAAAGCTATTACAATATTATTAATATTAGAACTTGGAGAAAATAGTTTTTAGGCATAAAAGTAAATAAGAATGTATGAGAGAGACGTGATTTATAGTGAAATTTAATCCCAAAGTAACAATCGTAATACCTGTATATAATGGTAGTAAATATATGAAAAAAGCCATTGATAGTGCAATAAGTCAAACATATAAAAATATTGAAATAATTGTTGTAAATGATGGCTCAAATGATTCTGGGAAAACCGATAAAATTGCGCAATCTTATGGGAAAAAAATCAGATATTTTTCAAAATCAAACGGCGGTGTTTCTTCTGCATTGAATCTAGCGATAAAAAATATGACAGGTGATTATTTTTCATGGTTAAGTCATGATGATGTTTATTACAAAAATAAAATTGAAAAACAAATTGAATTTTTAAATAATGAAAAAAATAAAAATGTAATATTATATTCAAATTATGATTTTATCAATGCTAGAGGAAGAAAATTTGCAGAACCAGTAATTCATGATCATAAGTTATTACTTGAACATCCAGAATTTTGTTTACTAAATGGGTGTATTAATGGTATCACACTTCTAATACCTAAAATTGCATTTGATACTTGTGGCTTATTTGATGAAAATTTAAGATGTACTCAAGATTATGAAAAATGGCTAGAAATGATCAAAAAATATCCATTTATTCATATGGAAGATGTTCTAGCAACTACACGTTTACATAAGAATCAACAAACCAATATAAATCCGAAAGTTGCTAGTGAGGGAAACACATTTTGGATAAAATTAGTTGAGAATTTTTCAGATCAACAAAAAATCGAATTATGCATGGGTATTGATAAATATTATGAAACTATGATTGAATTTTTAAGTTCAACACCATATTTTGAAGCTTTAACTCATTGCCAAAATAAATTGAATGAAATATATAAAAATAATAACGTAATAAAAATATTAGAGATTAATAATATTGATATTCTTGGTCGTCGTTTTAATGGATATGATATCCAAAAATATATAAATAATAATACAAAACACAAATGTATACAATTAGTAACAGACAAGATTTCGAATGATGATAATGTCAAAATTCTTTTGAATAATTATGAAAAACAATATGAACAGTACATTTCAACATTCGAATCAGACAAAATGTCCGTACATTCCAATTTGTCATTAACTTCTCCTGCATTAAAGAGAAATTTTTTATTTAATAATAGTGATATTGCTCATTATCATTTGATACATAATACAAAATTATCTTTATATTCTTTAATTGAATTATGCAATAAAAAGAAATCAGTTTTTAGTATTCACGATCCTTGGACCATAACTGGTAGATGTGTTCATTTTGGTGAATGTGATAAATGGAAAAGTGGTTGTAAAAATTGTAATCATTTAAAGACTCTTTTCCCTTTAAATGAGGATAACTGTAATCAATTATGGAACTTAAAAAAATTAGTATATGATAATATTAATGTAGATATAGTTGTATCTTCTGAATATATGCTAAATCTAATTAAAACTAGTCCTTTAACAAAAAACTTTAAAAATGTTCACTTAATACCATTTGGTATCGACCTAGATAAGTTTAATGAAAAAATGTCAAGTGCTATTGCAAGAAAGAAATTTAATATTGATGAAAGTGATATTGTCATTTTTCATAGGGCACAAAAGCATTTTAAAGGCACTGAATATATTCTTGAAGCAATGAAAAAATTGGTAACAAATAAAAAAATAACGATAATTACGTGTGATGAAGTTGGACTATTGAATGAAATAAAAAACAAATTTAATATTATTGATTTAGGAGAAATTGATACTGATACACTAATTAGTGCATATAGGGCGTGTGATTTCTTTTTAATGCCATCAATTGGTGAAAGTTTTGGAATGATGGCAATAGAATCTATGGCTTGTGGTAGACCAGTGATTGTTTTTAATAATACATCTCTACCTTCAATTACATTTGCTCCAGAATGCGGAGTTCTAGTTGAAAATAAAAATTCGCTTGCATTATCAAATGCAATATTATTACTTATTGAAAATGAAAATGAAAGAATCAAAAGAGGAAAATTAGCTCGTAAACTAGCAGAAAAACATTATGATGTAAATATTTATAACAAAAAAATAGTTGAATTATATGAAGAAATTTACCAACGAGATGATAATTTTAAAGATGTGTCTGATTTCTTTACATCAAAAACCAATTTTAATGAAAAGCAATCAAAATTAATAAGTGACAAATTGAATAATCTAACAAAAACACTATATGGCAATAATAAGAAAAATTATGACAAATTGTATATAAATAATAATGTTGTTGTAGATAAAGGTATGAAAATAGAATACGACAATTTAGATGTCCAAAAAATAATCCATACATATAATGAGAAATTATATGAGATAGTTAAGGAAGATAGTACTTCTTATACAAAAAGGGGTATTATACCGATTAAACAAATTAAAAAATTTATTTATTTATATAGAAATGATCGTACAACCTTAAAAAATATTGTATCTTTCAAATTTAAAAACCATCCGAAAATATCAAGATTAATAAATAAGTTATTAAAATAAAAGAAAGAAATATAAATTTATCTTTCTTTTATTTTATATATAATATATGATATAATATATATAAAATGGTATGGGGTGTAATAATGAAAAAAATTAGCAAAATAATTAATAAATCTTTAATTATGATTAAACCGTATATTACAATGAAGAAAGATAAAAAGATAAAGGAAATTTTAGAAAAAATTAACGTTCATAAATATGAAACAATAGTTATTTTTGAAAACAATTTTGGCTGGAATGGTATTATGAAGCAAAGGCCACAACAAATTGCTTCAAATTTTGATGATAATATTCTATTTATTTATCATTCGAATCGTGATAAATATGATAACAAATATCAATATAAAGAAATAAAAGATAATCTAATTTTAATTAATATGGATATATATAGAAATAAAATTTTAAAATATTTGAGAAAATTTTCAGATAAATTTTTAATGATATATTCAACTAATTATATAAGTGAAAAAACTATAAATATATACAAAAACCATAAGTTTAAATTAATTTATGAATACGTTGATGATATAGATGAAAAATTATGTGGTAAAAAAACCACTCAAAAATTATTTGAAAACTTTAACAATATAGTAATGAACAATAGGAATTATATTATATGTACTGCAAATAAACTATATAATAATGTTTTAAATTCAAATAAAAATGCCAGAGTAAAACTTATTACTAATGGGTGTGATTATGAACATTTTAAAAAGAAAGAATATAAAATACCAAATGAAATAGCAAAAATTAAAAACAGTAATAAACCAATTATTGGTTATTATGGAGCGTTAGCTAGTTGGTTTGATTATGATCTTATAAAAAAAATGTCCGATACTAATAAATATGAAATTGTTTTAATTGGTTTAAAATATGATGATTCGTTAGAAGAAAGTGACATTTTGAATTTGGAAAACGTTTATTATTTAGGTAAAAAAGATTATGATGAACTTCCTATATATTCAAGTTACTTTGATGTATGTATTATTCCATTTATCATTAATGAAATAACATTATCTACTTCACCGGTAAAATTATTTGAATATATGGCAAGTGAAAAGCCTATTGTTACCACAAATTTGCCGGAATGTCATAAATATAAATCAATATTAATATCTAAAGATCATCAAGAGTTTATTGAAAATTTAGATAAAGCAATTGGACTTGCTAAAGACAAAAATTATATAGAGTTGTTGAGAAAAGATGCACTAAATAATACTTGGTCTAGTAAGTGTAACGAAATAATTAATTTTATTAGTGAGGTGTAGTATGCAAGATAAGATATCAAAATTAAAATCAATTTTAAAAAAAGATGGATTATTAGGATTTATGAAAAAAGCTATAAAATATATATATGCTGAGTTCTCTCATGTTTTGAATTTAGGTTCAAAAATTGATTTTATAAAAAACAAGAAACAATATATTAAATATATAGATGAAATAATAAAGAAAGAAAAATATGATCGAATTATTATTTGGCGAAGTTCTTTTGGCTGGAATGTACCTTTATTTCAAAGACCACAACACATTTCAAATAACTTATCAAAGCAAAAATGTTTAGTTTTTTATGAAGTAACTACGATGACAGATAAGGTTAATACTATTCAAAAAGTTCAAAATAATTTATATTTAGTCAATTTTAAAAATAAAAATTTTTCTAAATTATTAATGAAAAGAATTGATAGTAATTTAAAGCCTAAATATCTCCAATTCTATTCTACAGATTGGGTATTAAATTTGAAAACAATTAATGAATATATAGATAAGGGTTATAAGATTATTTATGAATATATTGATGATTTAAGTCCTTTACTTGCTGGTACTAAAGAATTACCTGTAAATGTTAAAGAAAAATATGAATATGCAATGGTTGATACTGAAAATGTATTTGTAGTAGTTACTGCAGATATGTTACAAAATGATGTCATATCTAAAAGAGGAGATGTTAAATTAGCATTTTCTTCTAATGGTGTTGATTATGGTCATTTTCAAACAATCGATAAGAAGTTTAAATTTGAAAAAGAATTTAAGAAATTAATAGATGATTCAAAACCTTTAATTGGATATTATGGTGCATTAGCTAAGTGGTTTGATTATGATTTATTAAAGAAATTAGATGAAACTAATAAATATAATATAGTTATATTTGGAATTAAGTATGATGATTCATTTGATAAAAATAATATTAAAGATTGTAAAAATGTATATTTTTTAGGCTCTAGAGACTATAAAGTGTTAAAGAATTATGCTAATAAAATAGATGTTTTAACAATTCCATTTTTAATAAATGATATAACTAAAGCAACTTCTCCAGTTAAAATATTTGAATACATGGCTTTAAAAAAGCCTATTGTAACAACAGATATGAATGAATGTCGTAAATATGAATCTGTTTTTATTGGAAAAAATCATCAAGAGTTTATTGAAAATATTGATAAAGCTCTAAAAATGAAAAATGATAAAAAATATTTAAAATTATTAGATAAAGAAGCTAAAGAAAATGATTGGAAAGAAAAAGCAAAAGCAATTGTGAAATTACTTAGTGAAAGTGAGAATAAATAATGAAGAAGTTGTTTAAAAAATTATATAAAAAAAATGCTACATCTTTCTATCAAGATTTAAAGAAAGCATTGATTCAAGAAAAAAAGAAGTTTATTGTTACTGCTAATCCAGAAACAATGATGATTGCAAATAATGATATTGAATTTAATAGATTATTACTTGATGATAATACAATTATGGTACCTGACGGTGTAGGAATAGTTAAAGCTACTAAAATGCTAGGATATGATATTAAAGAACGTATAACAGGTGTTGATATAGCTGAAAAACTATTAGAATACGGCAATGAATTAGAAAAAACTATATGCATATTAGGTTCCAAACAAGAAGTTATAGATGCTTTGAAAGTAGTTTTTAAACGTAAGTATCCTAATTTAAAAGTTGCAGTTACTTTAAACGGATATAGTAAAAATAAAGATAAAGACTTTGAAGAAATAATTAAAGCTAAACCAGATATAGTTTTAGTAGCGCTTGGAATGGGAAATCAAGAAAAGTTAATATATAAACATCTGGATAATTTTAAAAAAGGTATTTTCGTTGGAGTAGGTGGTTCACTAGATGTACTTAGTGGTATAAAAAAAAGAGCCCCTAAAATATTTATCAAATTAAATTTAGAATGGTTATATCGAATTTGTATGGAACCAAAGAGAATTAAAAGATTTTATAATAACAATATTAAATTTATTTTAAAAGTTAAAAAAATGACGAAGTGATGGGAGATTTATTATGATAAAAGTTATGACAATATTTGGGACAAGACCTGAAGCAATTAAAATGGCACCGTTAGTTAAAGAATTAAAAACAAGAAAAGAAATTGAAACGATTGTTTGCGTTACAGCACAACATAGACAAATGTTAGATCAAGTATTAAATACATTTGAGATAGTACCTGATTATGATTTAAATATTATGCAACAAGGACAAACATTAGGAGATATTACAACTAGAGCTTTAACTGGATTAGAAAGTGTTATTAAAGAAGTAAAACCTAATATAGTATTAGTACATGGTGATACTACAACTACTTTTGTAGGGGCTTTAGCAGCTTTCTATAATCAAGTTGCAATTGGGCATGTTGAAGCAGGACTTAGAACATTTGATAAATATTCACCATATCCTGAAGAAATGAATCGTCAAATGGTAAGTTGTGTGTCAGATATGAATTTCTGTCCTACTGAATTAAGTGCAAGTAACTTAAAAAATGAAGGTAGGGGAAATATTTATATTACTGGTAATACTGCAATTGATGCTATGGCTACTACAGTTAAAGAAAATTATTACCATGAAATATTTGAGTGGGTAGGAAAATCACGTATGATATTACTTACTGCTCATCGAAGAGAAAACTTGGGTGAACCAATGTATCATATTTTTGGAGCAATTAAAAGAATTGTAGAAGAATTTGATGATGTTAAAGTTATTTATCCAATTCATATGAATCCAAAAGTAAGAGAAATTGCAAATGAAGTATTAGGAGAAACTGATAGAGTAAAAATGATTGAACCTCTAGAAGTAGTTGATTTTCATAATTTTATCAATAAATCATACATTATTTTAACTGATAGTGGTGGAATTCAAGAAGAAGCTCCATCATTAGGAAAACCAGTTTTAGTATTAAGGGATACTACTGAAAGACCGGAAGGAATAGGTGCTGGCACATTAAAATTAGCTGGTACTAATGAAGAAAACATTTACAAATTAACTAAAGAATTATTAACTGATAAAAAGGTGTATGAAATAATGAGTCATGCTAGTAATCCATATGGTGATGGTCATGCTAGTAAGCGTATTGCTGATGCAATAATTGAAAAGTTTAAATAATATAAAAAACACAATAACTTGTGTTTTTTTATGATATAATATCATAGTAGTAATTTAGATATATTATTGTATAATTTGGAGGTAAAAAATGAAAAAGAAAGTAGTATTTATTTTTTTAAGTATTATTCTATTATTAATAAGTATACTTACCATTACTTACATAATTGATCAACAAAATAAAAAAGAAGAAATTGCTAAGCAAGAAAAAATAGAAAAAGAAAGACAAAATAAAGTAGATGATATCAATAAACATTATGGAAATTTTGTTATTACAAATAAAAAGACAAACCTATATGATGAACAATATAAACAAATCGGTAGTATTGATCAAGGCTATGAATTAAAATTAAGCAATATAAATATTACTTATGAAACAGAATACTTTTTAATTGATGAATTAAATTATTATGTTAAATATCAAGATGTCGATAAAATTGAAAATCCTAGTGAAAAGAATACTAGATACAAGAAATATATATTATTTAATGAGAATATTGTTACTAATAATATTACTAATTTTTATAATGATAATAATTTAGTTTTAACTATTAACAAATCATATAATTTACCGATTATTATCAAAGATACTGATAAATATTATGTTGAATTAAATAATGAATTATATTATGTATTAAAAAGTGATGTTAAAGAAGTAGTTACTACTCAAAATACTATAGATAATTCAAGAAACAATATTGCCATATTAACTTATCACGCTATATATGATCCAAATGTCGAAACCTGTACTTCAGAAATATGTCACACAGAGAGTCAATTTGATTCACATATAAAGTTTTTTGCGGATAATAACTTTCTTTCATTAACTATGGAGGAAATGGATTTATTTTTAGATGGCAAAATTAGAATACCAACTAATAGTGTTTCTATTACCATTGATGATGGGTATCTTGGTGTTAGAGCTATACCAATATTAGAAAAATATAAAATTAATGCTACATTGTTTTTAATTACTAGTTCATATAGTCCTGAAATATATAAATCAGATTATTTAGAATTACATTCTCATGGAAATAATCTTCATAAACAAGGTGTATGTCCTGGAGGTCAAGGTGGGGGAATAAAATGTCTTCCAAAAGAAATGTTACTTGCTGATTTAAAAACTAGTAGTGAAATATTAAATAATAGTAAAGTATTTTGTTATCCTTTTTATGAATATAATGACTATGCAGTTTCGGTATTAAAAGAAGCTGGGTTTAAATTAGCATTTATAGGAGGATATCGTAAGGCAGTACAAGGCGTTAATAAATTATTGATTCCAAGATATACAGTTGTACGTGATGATGATGTCGATTATCTAAAAACATTAATATATTAAAAGTGATTAATCTTATTTTATTGCATATAATATCATGATGAAGTTTACATAAATTTGACAAAAAATATTTTTTATGTTAGAATTATTGGCATATTGAGTGGCACATTATTCTAGTCAGTCAATTTTATTATGAGGACGGGATTAAAAAACCGTTGTTGAGCACATTGAGAAACTTTTGGTTCTTGCTTCTTACGCCCAGTTTGGGGTGGGTGCTGAAAGGTAGAATAATGGGGAATCCGTAATGGCATACGATCATGACCCACTATTTGTTGAGATCTAATCTTGTGGTAAGCATACATGATAGACTTATTACGATCAAGATTAAACCTATTTATGGCGAAAGTTATGAGTAGTGTAGCTTGTCTTGAGTGGGTATAGGGAATAATTGAACAATTTCAAGTAGTTTATAGCTAAAATTATTTGAAAATCGCGATTTGAAACTATATTTGCAAAAGAGAATAAATAATAAAAACTGAGGAGGAAATCTCCTAGGGTGTAACATTAATATAGGATTGCAGTGCGTACTAAGTGGTAATCAAGTCATACATTTGGAGACAATGTATTAGAATCTTTAAAGGGGAACCGCATTCATGGTAACGTGATGTAGAAACTAGGGAAAACCAACTTGACCTAAGACGTAAAGTTTACTATATTAATAGCCATTCATTAAAAAACAAGGGTGAACCCCTTTTTTTATTGCCTATCTTGATTTAAATAGGTATTTATTGTATAATTTTTTGTATTAGAGGTGAATTATGGCGAAAAAAGATGATTTAAAACAATTAAATAAGAAAAAGAAGCAAAAGGTTAATTATCCTTGGATTATTAAAGTAACTTTGATAGCTTTTATTATTTCTATTTCATTTAGTTTTATATCAGAAAATATTTTGAATGATGCTAGTATAGTTATTAGTTCAATATTAGTATTAATATTTATATTTATTGGTATTTTATTTGATATTATTGGAGTATCTGTTACTTCTGCTGACGAGAAACCATTTCATTCAATGAGTACTAGAAAAGTAAGAGGATCAGATGTAGCAGTAATGTTCATAAAGAATGCTGATAAAGTATCATCATTTTGTTGTGATGTTGTTGGAGATGTATGTGGTATTATGTCAGGTACTGCTGGTGTTGTAGTTGCAGCATCCCTAAGTTCAAAATTAAATGTTGATTTACTTATTATGTCATTAATTATAACTGGTGTAATTGCTGCTTTAACAATCGGCGGTAAAGCAATTGGTAAAGGTTTTGCAATTAATAAAGGGAATTTTATATTATATGAATTTTCCAAAATGATTTCATACGTTTATAGTCCTAAAAAATAAATATTTTACTACTCAAATGAGTAGTTTTATTTTGTTTAATTGACAACACTTATTTATAATTATATAATTGAACTGTAAATTATAGAAAGGGGGATAATTTTATGGAATTAAAAGGATCAAAAACAGAACAAAATTTGTGGGAAGCATTTGCTGGTGAAAGTAAAGCAAGAAATAAATATACATTTTATGCATCTAAAGCAAAAAAAGATGGATTTGAACAAATGGCTGCTATATTCGAAGAAACAGCTAATAATGAAAAAGAACATGCTAAAATCTGGTTTAAATTATTACATGGTGGTGAAGTACCAAGTACTGAAGAAAACCTAAAAGGTGCAGCTTCTGGTGAAAATTATGAATGGACAGATATGTATGATAAAATGGCTAAAGAAGCCAAAGAAGAAGGATTTAATCATATTGCATATCTATTTGAAAGTGTTGCTAAAATTGAGAAAGAACATGAAGAAAGATATCGTGCTTTAACTTCAAACTTAGATAATAAAACGGTATTTGCTAAAGGTCAAAAAACTGTTTGGCAATGTCGCAATTGTGGTCATCTTCATTTTGGAGATAAAGCTCCTGGAGTATGTCCAGTATGTGAACATCCACAAAGTTACTTTGAAGTTAAAAATGAAAATTATTTATAAAAGGATATTTAATATCCTTTTTTTATATTTTAATTTTTAATCTATGATATAATATAGTTGGAGATGATGGTAAGTGAATAAAGAACTAGAATTGGCCTTAAATAACGAATTAAATAGGCAAAAAAACAATATCGAGTTAATTGCCTCAGAAAATTTTGTATCCAAAGATATATTAAAATTACAAGGTAGTGTATTTACAAATAAATATGCTGAAGGATATCCTGGTAAAAGATATTATGGAGGTTGTGAATATGTTGATGTAGTAGAAAGTTTAGCTATTAAATTTGCGAAAGAATTATTTAAATGTGAATATGCAAATGTACAACCACATTCAGGTAGTAGTGCTAATATGGCAGTATATAAAGCATTATTACAAAATGGTGATAAAGTAATGGGGATGAACTTAAGTCATGGAGGACATTTGACTCATGGTTACACCATTAACTTTAGTGGCTTAGATTATAATATTGTATCTTATAATGTTAATGAAAAGACTGAATACATTGATTATGATAAATTAATCGAATTAGCTAAAAAAGAACAACCTAAAATGATTATTGCCGGTGCTAGTGCTTATTCAAGAACTATCGATTTTAAAAAATTTAGAGAAGCTGCGGATGCTTGTGGGGCATATTTAATGGTTGATATGGCGCATATTGCTGGTTTAGTTGCAGTAGGCTTACATCCAAGTCCATTTCCTTATGCTGATGTTGTAACTTCTACAACCCATAAAACATTAAGAGGACCTCGTGGAGGTTTAATCCTTACTAATAGTGAAGAAATTGCAAAGAAAATTGATAAAATTATCTTCCCTGGTATTCAAGGTGGTCCATTAATGCATGTTATTGCAGCTAAGGCTCAATGCTTTCATGAAGCATTACAACCAAGTTTTAAAACATATCAAGAACAAGTATTAAAAAATATTAAAGTATTATCAGATACTTTAATTAAAGAAGGATTTAAAATAATTTCAGGTGGTACTGATAATCATTTAATACTAGTAGATATTAAAGGTTCAGTTGGTATAACAGGTAAAGAAGCTGAAACAATCTTAGATAGAACTAATATAACATGTAATAAAAATACCATTCCTAATGAAACGGAATCCCCTCAAAAAGCAAGTGGGATAAGATTAGGAAGTCCTGCTATGACTAGTCGTGGATTAAAGGAAAAAGATTTTGAAGAAATTGGTAGAATTATTAGTAGTGCTTTAAAAAATAAAGATAATGAAGATGAATTAAATAAATTAAAACAAGAAGTATTAAATTTAACAAAAAAATATCCTTTGTATGAATAGAGGCGAATTATGGATAAAGATATTGATGGTAAAAAAATTAGTAAAGTAATTAAAGAAAATATAAAAGAATTTACAAAAGATTTAATTATTAAACCTGGTTTAGCAGTCATTCAAATAGGAGATGACTCTGCTAGTAATATTTATATTAATCAAAAAGAAAAAGCTTGTAATGAAGTAGGTATAACATTTAAACATTATAAATTTGATAAAAACGATACTGAAGAAATGGTAATAAATAAGATAGTAGAACTTAATAATAACCAATATATTTTTGGTATTATTGTTCAATTACCAATTCCAGCTGGTTTTAATAAGCATCGTATAATAAATACCATTAGTCCTGATAAAGATGTTGATGGACTAACTGAAACTAGTTTGGGACGTTTGATGGGTGGAAAAGAAAGTTTTGTTTCATGTACACCTGCTGGTATTATGTATTTATTAAAATCCTATGACATAGATGTTGCTAGAAAACATGTTGTTATTATTGGTAGAAGTGAATTAGTAGGTCGTCCATTAATGACATTAATGTTAAATAATGATGCTACCGTTACTATTTGTCACTCTAAAACTATCAATATGGATGTCATAACTAAACAAGCTGATATATTAGTAGTCGCAACTGGTCATAAGGATTTAATTAAAGCAAATATGATAAAAAATAGCGCCATTATTATAGATGTTGGAATTAATAGAGTAGATGGTAAAGTATATGGTGACGTTGATTATGAAGATGTTTATAGCAAAGTAAGTTATATTACTCCTGTTCCAGGTGGAGTAGGACCAATGACAGTAGCAATGCTTTTAAATAATGTTATAATTAGTTATAAGAAATCTGATAAGAGTTTTAAATATAAGAATTTAGTTAATGATTATACTGTTAAATTAAGTGATGGTAATGAGTATAATGTTCTTGATACATTAAAATTAGATAATAAAACATATTTATATTTAATAGATAAATTTGATAGAACTAATATTAAATTCTGTGAACATGATATAGAAAATGATGAATTAATAATAGTTAGAAATGATGATATTAGAGAAAAATTATCATACTTATTATTTGAAAAACATGTGAATTGAGGTATATATGAAGTTAATAGATGAAAGATCTACTTATATTGATGAAAAAGTCATAATAGGAGAAGGTACTATTATATATCCTAACGTTACTATTGAAGGATCTACAGTAATTGGTAATAATTGCGTTATACATAATGGTAGTTATATAAAAGATTCAACTATCGGTGATAATAATACTATTTATAGCTCATATGTTATTGAAAGTAAAATAGGCAATAATAATCAAATAGGTCCTTTTGCTAATATAAGACCCAATAATAATATTAAAGATAATATTAAAATAGGATCATTTGTTGAGTTAAAAAACAGCATTATTGAAAGCAATACCAAAATACCACATTTATCCTATGTAGGAGACGCGGAAGTAGGATCTAATGTCAATATAGGTTGTGGTGTTATTACAGCTAATTATGACGGTAAAAACAAGCATAAAACGATAATTGAAGATCATGTCTTTGTTGGATGCAATAGTAATCTAATTGCTCCAGTAACACTACATAAAAATTCTTTAATAGCAGCTGGTTCAACGGTTACGGAAGATGTTAATGAAAATGCATTATGCATAGCTAGAGCTAGACAAGTAAATAAGGATAATTATAATAAAGAATAGGTGATATAATGAAGAAGTTTTTTAATGAATTTAGAGCATTTGCTGTTAAAGGTAATGTTCTAGATATGGCTATTGGGGTTATTATTGGTGGTGCTTTTGGTAAAATAGTAACATCTCTAGTAAATGATATCTTAATGCCTTTATTTGGATTATTACTAGGTGGCTTAGACTTTAATGATTTAAGTATTAAATGGAAAGATACAGTAATTTCATATGGTTTATTCTTACAACAAATAGTAGATTTTATAATTATAGCTTTCTCAATATTCTTCTTTATGAAAATTGCAAATAAATTAAAAGAACTTACTAAAGAAGATGAAAATCAAGAACCAAAAGAAGTTGTTGAGCCAAAAGATATATTACTTTTAGAAGAAATTAGAGATTTATTAAAAAAACAAACAAAGAAAACTAAATAAAGTATTTTTAAAGAAAAGACTTGCCAAAGACAAGTTTTTTTGATATTATTATATTGCTTTGTTAATGGCGATGTAGCTCAGCTGGCTAGAGCGTCCGGTTCATACCCGGAAGGTCGTGGGTTCGATCCCCTCCGTCGCTACCATAAGTAATTAAATCTAGTATATACTAGATTTTTTTGTTGCATGAAAATAAAAAAGAAATAGAAATTACTATGGTAATTCTTTTTCTCTATATTCTTTAAATTTAGTAATAACATCAGGATTATCTTTAGCAAAGTTTATATAATCATTAAGACATTTAGTTGTTTCCGCACTAACGGTATGTTCAATTTTTTCAGTTTCCTTTACAACTTCTTCTTTAGAAATACCAAGGAGTGATAGAAAACTTTCAATGGTATTATGACGTGTCAATAACAATTTCCCTAATTTTAAACCCTTTCCTTTAAGAATAATCATTCCATATTTTTCATATTTTAAATAATTTAATTTACCAAGACGTTGAACCATCCTAGTAGCAGAAGGTGGATGAACATTAAGAGCTTTAGATAAGTCATTGATTCTTGTAAAATTGGCATTTGATGAAAGCCTATAAATCATTTCAAGATAATCTTCCATTGAAGCAGTAAGCATCTTTTTATCTTTTTTCATATAGTTACTAAAAGTAAGAAAATCATTATTATTCATATATATTCATCAACTCCATATATTATATACTTACTACAATATATACAATATCACTAGAAATAATCACTGAAGTGTAACACTTAAAAAACACTTTCATACTTTATATCAGGCAAATAAATTTAGTTGGTCCTAACTTTTTAAGTCAAAGGCAATTATATTTATTAAGTATTGAATGTGGAAGGTGTAATAATGAATGAGGATACTACTATGTTAAATGGTATAGAAATTAATATTAGAAAGGCTGAAATTAAAACCAATAGTATAATAAGTAAAATTAAGATGGGACTTAAATATTTAGGCCCAGCTTTTATTGTTAGTGTAGCTTATATTGATCCTGGTAATTTTGCTACTAATATTAGTGGAGGCTCTATTTTTAATTATAATCTTATATGGGTTATATTATGGAGTAATTTAATGGCTATATTTCTACAAATAATGTCTGCTAAATTGGGTATAGTTACGGGTCGTAATTTAACCCAAATGTGTCGAAAGGTATATTCAAAGAAATTAAATTGGTTCTTTTATATCGTGGCAACTCTAGCAGCAATGGCTACTACAATGGCTGAATTTTTAGGTGGGGTATTAGGTTTTTATTTATTATTTGGTATTTCATTATCTTATTCAGTCATATTAACGGCAATTGTAACATTTATGATTGTTTACTTGCAAAAATATGGCCAAAGAGTAGTTGAAATCGTTATAACACTATTAATAGCCGTAATTTGTGGAGCTTATACAATAGAATTATTTCTAGCTCGCCCAGATTGGCCTCAAGTAGCACTTCATACCTTATTACCATCTCTACCAAATGGGCAGGCCGTTTTAATTGCAGTAGGTATGCTTGGAGCAACAGTAATGCCACATGTTATATATTTGCATTCTGAGTTAGTACAATGCCGTAATGGCGGTAAAACGATAGCAGAAAAGAAAAAACATTTATTCATGGAAAAAATTGATGTTTTCTTTGCTATGAATATTGCTTTTATTGTTAATGCTGCAATGGTAATTGTATCAGCCTCAGTCTTCTATAGTAGTGGAATAGTTGTTAACTCTATAGAACAAGCACATCGTTCACTTCAACCTCTTTTAGGGGGATTATCAAGTGGAGCTTTTGGAGCTTCACTGCTAGCATCTGGTTTTTCATCATCTTCTGTAGGAGCAATGGCAGGTGAAACAATCATGGATGGATTTATTGATTTAAAAATACCTGTATTTATTAGAAGAATAATAACTATGCTTCCTGGAATAATTATTATTTTAATAGGTGTGAATCCTATGAAAGCATTATTAATGAGTCAAGTATGCTTAAGTTTTGTTTTACCTGTCGCCATTATTTCAATGCTAAAAATTACTAATCGTAAAGATATAATGGGAAGTTTTGTAAATAAACCATTTACTAAATTTCTCGGATGGTTGATTTCATTAACTATTATAACTATGAATGTTGTATTACTATATCTAACATTTACTGGAAATGTATAATAAAAATGGGCTTATAGTTAGAGTAATTAAATCTAGTATAGGCTAGATTTTTTTGTTATAATAAATATAGGTGATAGATGTGACTATTGAAAGATTAAAATATGATGATCTAAAATTATATAAGGAATTAATTGATGAATGTTTTGATGGTAGTAATGACATTGAACAATATATGAGTAATTATTCAGAAAATGGCAATTATGAAGTTGTTGTTGCTAAAGAAGATAATAAGATAGTTGGCAGTGCAACATTTTATAAAATTGATTTATTTACTTTTTCATTTCAACCAGCATTAGAAATCTTTAATGTGGCGGTCTTAAAAGAGTATCGAGGAAGAGAAATAGCTCAAAAACTATTTCAATTTATTATTGATTATGCTAAAGACTATGGCTATAAATCAATTTATCTTACTTGTCTTGATAGTGCTTATGCCGCTCATCACCTATATGAAAAAATGGGTTTTGTAAAAATGAATAGCGTGAAATATAATCTATATTTATAAATAAAATCTAGTATTTTACTAGATTTTTTTGTTATAATGAGGTTGGTGGTAAAATGAATTATAAATTAATTAAAGCTACTAAAGAAAATATTGATATTTTAATTAAATATAAGTTCAAAACTATCTTTGAATATAATAAAAATATTGATGATAAAGAAAAGATAATTAATTATGTTAAGACAAATACATCAAAGTATTTAAAAGATTATAAAATTATTATATTAAATAATACTATATGTGGTTGTGTCTTATTAAGAGATTATGACGATGGTAAATTATTAATTATTAGATGAAATATATATTGAAAATTTGTATCGAAACAAAGGAATTGGTTCAAATATAATTAATAATATTATAAAGACAAATAAACTAATATATTTATGGGTTTATAAAGATAATAAGGCAATCAATTTATATAAAAAATATGATTTTAAAATCATAGACGAAACTGATAGTAGATATTTTATGAAAAGAGGATGAAAGATGATAAATTTGCACTTACATACTAATTGTTCTGATGGCATTTTAGAGCCGATTGAATTATTAAAAAAATTAGAAGCTAATGGAGTAAGAATTGCTTCTATTACTGATCATGATACCGTTAATGTTTATGATAAATTAAAAGGGGTTAATATTGAAGAATATTATACTGGCAAATTAATTCAAGGGGTTGAAGTTAAATGTATTCATAAGGGATTGCCAATTGAAATATTAGGAATAAATATTGATCCTGAAATTATAAAATCATATTTAAATAGCAATAAAATGAAAATTATAACATTCCAACAATATGCATACAGTAAAGGAATAGAAGTATCTAAATCTTTAAGATTAAAGTATGATGAATATGCACTTAAACCTGGAGAATGGGCAGGATCAGTATTATATGATTTACTTCGTAAGTATTATGATCATAATGTTCAAATATTAGGTGCAAATATTCTAAGTAATGCTAGTACTTTTTATCGTAAAACATTTTGTGATAAGAATAGTCCATTTTATGTTTCAGAAGAAAGTTTAGCAATTACATCTGAAGAGGTAGTAAATAAAATTCACGAAGCTGGAGGACTTGCATTTCTTGCTCAACCAGGTCAATATAAAACAATAAATGATAAGATTGCTTTTATAGGTGATTTATTTGCCAATACTGATATTGATGGAGTAGAGTGCTACTATCCAATTCACTCCAATGAAGAAACAGTAGAGTATATTGACTTTTGCTATAAACATAAATTGTTAATAAGTGGGGGAAGTGATTATCACGGAACTGAAAATCAAAATATTATTAAACAAGAAAACATTGATTTACATGAACTAAGTTGGTTAAATAATTTAAGTATTAAAAAAGTTGCATAAAAATATGTCAATTTTTTTTATTATGTGGTACAATTAAAAAGGTAGGATACCGAACATATGATATGTAGGAGGTTTTTATGGAAGAAGGAAGAATGAAGGTTGAACTATTACCTAACACACCATTTTTAAAGAGAAATGAAGCTGGAGAAATCATTGGTTTTGATTTGAAAGAAGCTATTAGCTTTAGTGCTAAAATAGCTGGAGAATGTTATGAACCTGATGGGTGGTCAAAATTAAAAAATGAGCCTATAGAACAAACAAATAAGCGTGAAAAAATAACAATTGAAAATGAACACCATTCAGTATATGATCACGTAAATATTACTTTTGAAATAGTTAACATTCCTAAGATATTAGTTATGATATTAAATAATGAAAAACAATATAATACAAGTGAAAAGTCAGGTCGCTATACAATCGTAGTAGGTACTGATCATACCGTTATATCTGAAAAAGAAGAGCAATTATATATGAAATGGATGGAGATATTAAAGCCTCTCATTAAAGAAAAATATGGTAATGTTTTAAAAGATTTTAAAATACAAAAACTAGCACAAGAAAACTGCAGATATCTTGTAACTATATTTATGCCAACAAGATTAATACATACCATACCCCTTGCACAATTAAATCGTGTTGTCGCCTTTATGAGACGAATTATTAATAATCCTGTTAGTGAATTAGAAGAAAAATTAATTCCATATCTTAAAGAATTTATTGATATTTTTACAAAACTTAATGTTTTAGATGATAGATTACAAACTAATCGTAAAGATAGGAGTTTCTCATTGTTATCTAAACGTGATAAAGTAGAAGAATTTGGAGAATCATATTGTGTTAAATATAAAGCAACATTTGCTCATTTAGCTGATGCTCAAAGACATAGAACACTTAGTTATGAATTTAAGTTTTCTAAAACTAAAGAATACTTTATACCACCAATTCTCCTAGATAATAAAGAATTAACTGAAGAATGGTTAAATGATATAAAATCAATTGAAAATGTTATACCTCAAGGTACTCTTGTTGACGTTACTGAAAGAGGAACATATGATAACTTTATCTTAAAATGCAAAGAAAGATTATGCTCTGCGGTCCAAGTAGAAGTATGTAATCAAACTAGAGCTAATTTATTGAAATATCAAGAAGCTCTTAAGAAAAATAATCATCCTTTAAAAGATGATATTATCAAATATACTAAAGGAGCAAGATGTACTTTCCCAGATTATGAATGCTCATCTGACTGTAAATTTTCTGAAGGAAAAGTATTAACAAGAAAAATTTAGATACTTAATTAAGTATCTTTTTTTATGTTAAAATATGGTATAATATTGACGGAGGTTTTACTATGACTAATATCAAAAACAATAAGTATTTCAGAATATTTATTTTATTATTACTTTCAATCATTACAACCCTTTCATTTTTCTTAGATGTTAATATGATTGGTAAAAGTAATCCACTTGCTATTCTAAAAGGTCGTAGTTTTACCATATTTGTAGTCAGTATTTTAATTTATCAATTTTATAATAAATACTATTTTAAAAATATCAAAAGCAAGCTTAGTTTCAAAATACTATCATTACTTTTTTCGTTATTCTTAGTAGTAGGTAATAGTTATGAGGAAATTGGTAATTGGAATTTAGTTATGGGAAGTATTAGTAATTTTCTAATCTCATGTGTTTTAATATTCGGATATTATAATTTAATTTTATGTACTATTAATATTATCTTTGATTTTATTAATAACACTAAGATATTTAACTTAAAAATTCCTAATAAATGGTCAAAGTTAATATTTGAAGATCATCCGATGCTGAGTAGTATATTAATCATGTTAATCTGTTGGTTACCTTATATTATTGCTTTTTATCCAGCAATTTTATCACCAGATCCTAGTAACCAAATTAAACAATTTTTTGGACTTGAAACTCATTATATTGAAGGCGTTAATTTAATTGATGAAAATGTTTTAATAACAAATCATCATCCGGTATTACATACAGCCTTACTTGGAGGATCAGTAAAGATTGGTAGAATGCTAGGTTCAGATAATTTTGGATTGTTCATATATAGTATAATTCAAATAAGTATCTTAGTATCAGTCTTAGCTTTTACTATTAAATATATGAAGAAATTAAATACACCATATTGGTTAAGAACAATAGTTTTAATTATATATGCACTTGTCCCAGTATTTCCTTTTTATGCGATGTCCGCAGTTAAAGATACCATTTTTACATCTTTAGTTATTCTATATACAATTATGTTATTTGAAATAATTAATAAGCAAAATATTAAAATAAAACAAATAATTTTATATACTTTATTACTATTACTAATTATGTTATTTAGAAATAATGGTATATATATGATAATATTATCATTTCCATTCTTATTCTTAATAGAAAAAAAGAATCGTATTAAACTTGGTATTATTTTAATTATTCCAATATTATTATTTCAAGGTTACAACAAAATTTTATTACCTGCCTTACATATTACACCTGGAAGTATTAGAGAGATTCTTTCTATTCCTTTTCAACAAACAGCTAGATATATTAAGTATTATAATCATCTAACAAAGGAAGATATTGAAATAGTTGATAAATTATTAGATTATGAGACATTAGCTAGTAGATATAATCCAATATTATCTGATCCAGTTAAAAATCAGTTTAATAAAGATTATACAAGTGAGGACTTGAAAAATTACTTTAAAGTATGGTTTAAAGGCTTTATGAATCGTCCATGTATTTATACTGAGGCTACCATTAATAATACTTATGGGTACTTTTATCCTAATACTAGCAAGTGGTATATATACCATAAATATGATTCAAGATTAGAAGAAACTGGATTATTTAATTATCATTATAATAGTTTAAATGGAATGTGTAAAAATTTAAGTTATTTAGGAATAATGTATCCATATTTTCCAATTGTTGGAATGATAGTTAATATTGCATTCTGTGGATGGATGATTATGACAATGGCTATTTATCTTTTAGTACTAAATAAACGAAAATATTTAATTTACTTACTACCTAGTTTAGCTTTATTGTTAATATGTGTAGCTTCACCAGCCAACACATATTTCAGGTATGCAATGCCATATATATTTTCAATCCCAATTTTAATAGCAATGTTTATAAATATTAATAAAAAAAGTTTTGAAGGAGAAGTGAAACATGAAAAATAAAAAAATTGCTGTATTAATTCCTTGTTACAATGAAAGTAAAACAATAAAGAAAGTAATAACTGATTATAAGAAGGTTTTGCCAGATGCAGATATCTATGTCTATGATAATAATTCAAAAGATAAAACTGATGAAATTGCTAAAAAAGCTGGTGCTATAGTTAGATATGAATATAAACAAGGTAAAGGAAATGTTATTAGAAGTATGTTCCGTCAAATTGATGCAGACTGCTATTTAATGATTGATGGTGATGATACATATCCAGCTGAAAATGCTTTAGAAATGTGTAACTATATTCTAGAAGGAAGAGCAGATATGGTTATTGGAGATCGTTTATCTTCAACATATTTTACTGAAAATAAAAGAGCATTTCATAACTTTGGTAATAAGATAGTAAGATTTTTAATTAATAAACTATTTAACAATAATGTTCATGATATCATGACTGGTTACCGCGCATTTAGTTACGAATTTGTTAAAACATTCCCAGTATTATCTAAGGGATTTGAAATAGAAACAGAAATGACTATTCATGCTGTAGATAAAAACTTTATGTTAGTAGAAGTACCTGTAAGTTATCGTGATCGTCCTGAAGGTAGCGTATCAAAATTAAATACATATAAAGATGGATTTAAAGTATTAAAAACAATTGCAACTTTATTTAAAGAATATAAACCTGCTATATTTTTCAGTATGGTAGCCTTATTATTAGCATTATTATCAATTGCTTTTGGCACTCCAGTGTTCATTGAATATTTTAAAACAGGATTAGTTCCTAGATATCCAACATTAATATTCTCAGGATTCTTAATGATGTTAGCTGCATTGTTATGGATATGTGGTATTATCTTACAAGTAATAGTTAAAAAACATAAACAACTATTTGAATTACTTTTAAATAACTTGAGGAAACATGAATAAACTAACGAAACAAATATTTAAATTTTTAGTAGTAGGCGGAATTGCTTTCCTAATTGACTATTCATTACTATATATTTTAACTGAATATTGTGGCATATATTATTTGGTTTCGTCTATTATTTCTTTTACAATTTCACTAATATTTAATTATATTGCTAGTATTAAATTTGTTTTTGAAACAGATAAAAAAGAAAGTAGGAAACATTTTATTATCTTTATAATTGGTAGTATTATTGGATTAGGTATCAATCAATTAGTAATGTACACTATGGTTGAATTAATGCATGTATATTACATGCTTACTAAGATAGTCGCAACTGGAATAGTTATGGTATGGAATTTTGTAACAAGAAAAATATTTATTGAAAAAAAAGAGAATCTACATTAGATTCTTTTTATTATAATATTTTTCATGTTATAATTATTAAAATATAGGAGGTAAAATATATGGATTTCAATAAAACAATTAATGATTATGAGAATAATGTTAAAACATTTTCATATATGATAAAAGAAGGTAAAGTACCTGTTATACTAACAGCTGTACATACTGTTGAACAACAAAAAGAAGATGGCATTAAATATGGTGAATCTTATACTTCAGCCATATGTCAGTATGTAGGAAATATTGTTAACAGTTATTATATGATCAAATCAATTGATAATGGAGTAGATTCTAATTCTACTAATTTAGATGAATTTAAAGAGGTATTAAATCATAAAATCAATAAAAACAATATTAAATTATTAATTGATATTCATGGTGCTGCTGCTGATAGAGATTTTGATGTTGAATTTGGGACTTTAAAAAATATGACGATTGATATAAATACACAAAATACATTAAAAGATTGCTTTAATCGTAATGGCATTAATAATATTAAATATAATGAACCTTTTTGCGGCGGTGGAATAACTAAACATATTTTTGAAAATAATGATATTGATATTATTCAAATTGAAATTAACCACAAATTTAGAGATTGTAATGCTATAGAAAAATGTAAAAAAATATGTGACTCTTTAATTGAATTTATTAAAGCATATTCCAATTATAATTAATAAGACATTTAAATACATTTTGCATTATCATATTATCATTTTGTGATATAATAAAAATAGGTGTTGTATATGAAAGATAATTATCAACTAATATTAAATAAGACAATCGATGAAATAAAAAAATTAGATTACAAACCAAAACTTTTGTTACATGTATGCTGTGCACCATGTAGTAGTTACGTATTGGAATATCTTTCTAGTTATTTTAATATTAGTTTATTTTTTTACAATCCAAACATTGCACCAAAGGAAGAATATGATAAAAGAATTATTGAACTTGATAGATTTGTAAATGAATTTAATAATGATGTCAAAATTATTGAAGGAAATTATGATAATAATATATATGAAGAAATGATTAAGGGTTTAGAAGAAGAAAAGGAAGGCGGAAAGCGTTGTTTTAAATGTTTCAATCTTAGATTAGAAGAAACTGCAAAAAAAGCTTTAGAATTAAATTTTGACTACTTTACTACTACTTTATCAATTAGTCCGTATAAAAATGCTAGTGTACTAAACAACATTGGTAAAAATCTAGAAAATGAATATAAAATTAAGTACTTATATAGTGATTTTAAAAAGAATGATGGATATAAAAAATCAATAGAACTATCTAAAAAATATCAACTATATCGCCAAGATTATTGTGGATGTACTTATTCCAGAAAGAGGGAATACAGCGAATGATAAAGAGAATTATAATTATAGTTATATTGATAATTGGTAGCTTTTATGCAGAAGTAGTAAATAAAAATGAAAATGAAGTACCTTCATTTTTAAGTAAAAGCGAAGAGGATAAATTAAATATTGAAGAAGAAATAGTTAATATTAATAATATATATATATATGGTAATCATTTAAATATGTCAGGTAGTATATCTCTAACTAATAGTGTTAATGCACATAGTGAAAAATTTGCGGGTATTGAAATATTATATCCAACTTTAGAGATTGAAAATGCTAAATTAGTTTTATACGATGGAGAAGATCAATATTACGACTTAAAAACTAATATTGAAGGAAATAATATAAGTTTTGTAGTAGGGGATAAACTAAATAATGGTATCAATTTAGATAACTTTGATATAAAAGATTACTATGTTTTTTTAAAGGTTTTTTATAAACACGATGAAAGTAAGTATTATTTATTGAACAATACAACAACATATAAAAATACTGAGTATTATCCAATAGGAAATAAATATAGAATTGCAATTGACTCAAATAACGATTTAAATACTATTAGTTTTGCTATTGATAAATCTGATAGTGAAAGCATTTATGATATTGTTATAGATCCAGGACATGGTGGTATAGATCCTGGTGCATGTTATCGTTCAACAGTACCATGTGAAACAGATTTTACTGTTAAATATAGTAAGGCATTAAAGGAAAAGTTAGAAAGTTATGGCCTAAAAGTAGCTCTTAGTTGGACTGATGTTAAGAGCAGTGAAAAAGTAGTAGAATATGGCACTAATGGTCGTGTTACTACTGGGTATAATTTAAATGCTAAATTTGTCTTTTCAATTCATTTAAATAGTGGTTATTCATATGACTTAAATGGATTAGAATTATATACACCAAATAACATTGATTATACGTTTGCTAAAGAATTAGCAGAAAGTGTTAAAAATGCATCTGGTACTAATTATTCTACTAACAAACATAATTACATTACTGACGGCATATATACAAGAACCTTTACCAATGCTGAAATAACTGATTATAACGAAGAAAGAGTAGAGAAGGAGCAAAAACCTTATACTACTATTACAACTAAAACTCCATATTACTACATGATTCGCGAAACAGGCGGTATGATGACTGGATCATATGTTGATGGTGATAATGATGATAAAATAGAAAATCCATATCGTTTTAGCAATGTTGGAATGGAAGCATATATCTTAGAATTAGGTTATGTTCAAAATAAAGTTGATATTGATAATCTTACAAACAATCAAAATAAATATATTGATGGTATAGCAAGTGCCATTATTAAACATTTAGGTATAAATGAGAATAATAATTGATGCTGATGCTTGTCCATCTATATCAAGGATTGAAGATATTGCTTTATATCATAATATTGAATGTTTGATATTTTGTGATTATAACCATCGTATTTCAAGTAATTACAGCACTATTAATATAATTGATTCTGGATATCAAAGCGTTGATATGGCCATTATTAATGAAGCTAAAATTAATGATATTGTTATTACCCAGGATTATGGTCTAGCTACTCTTGTTTTAGGTAAAGGTGGACTTGCTATTAATCCTAGTGGAATGATATATGATAACTCTAATATCGATTATTTAATGAATATTAGACATGTTAAAGCAAAAATAAGAAAGCATTCTCATCTAAAGGGTCCTAAAAAAAGAACTAAACAAGATGAAGATAAATTAATTAAAAATATTATTTATTTAATTACAAAATAATATTTTTTTATTAATTGTAAATACTCTTATTTGATAAAATTTAAAAAACAGTTATAATATTTCCTACTAAAGGGGATGTTAAAATGAAGGAACATGATATTTTTTTAAATGAAGTAATAACTTTACCTAAAGTAGGGGAAAGTAATGAAGCGGAAATATTTCAATTTAGTAAAGATAAAGTATTAAAAATATATCATACCCCTAAAGCATTTTTAGAAAGAAAAATATTATTATTATCAGAAATGCAACCATTAATAAAAAATACCCATCTACCATTAGGAAGAGTGTATTTTAAGGATGAATTTATTGGATGTGTTCATATATATCATAGAAATTCTGTTAACTTTGAAAGCTTAATTAATTCTCCTGATCATTCTTATAGGATTGATAAATTTAAACAACTTAACGATAATATTAATGAACTAATATTAAATAATATTTATTATGATGATTTAGATAGTGAGAATGTACTAATTACTCCTAATAATAAAGTTGAATTAATTGATACTGATAGTGCTTTTATATCAACAAATCAATCTAAAAACAATAAAAGAAAAAAGGAGATATACAATCAATTAAAATCAATGATAATAGAATGTTTATTTGACGAAGAATACTTCTTTAATGATAAAGAAGTACTAAGTCGCTATAAGGTAAAAAATGAATATATTGATCAAATAACATCATCTAATCTTTCATATGAATTTTTTGATGAATTATTTAATTATTTAGAGAAAGATAAAGTGTTAACACTAAAATAAAAAAAGAGAAGTTTAAGCAACTTCTCTTTTAATTTCTAATACTTTTTGTTTTGCAACTGGTTCATCAGCAAATGTAGCAAATACAGGATTATCTTTAATCTTTTCAACACGACTATAAGCTCTTAAGAATGGTAAATAACCGGATCCATAAAAACTTCCATTTACTTTAAATCTAATACAAGTACTAGGTGTTTTATATATATTATTAAATGATAAGTGATAACAATTATCTTCTTTTCTAATCCATACACTATTAGTGTTAGGTATTTTTTCATCATCACTAAACCAAACTAATTCATCATATTTTGGATTATAAATTTCACTTGAAATATATCTAGCATTCATATGGTAATTTATATTACTATGACTAATATTAAATCCAGATTCATTAATAAATATGTCACCGTTTTTTACTTCTGCCGCTAAATTTTCAATTATTTGATATAATGGGTAATCTTCAATAGAGATTTCAAATTCGTGACTTTCATTATTTATTTGATTTCGAAAGTTTACAAGGTGCCAATATAAATCTCCATTATTCCCAAGATACCATTTTAATATTTGATTTTTATCCTTATTAATAAAAGTATAAATATTATTATTTGTAAAATTATCATATTTTGTTTTAATTTCAATCATATTCTCACCTCTTTTGCATGAGATACTATATCACAAAAGGAAATAAAAAGCAAATTCAATCGACATTTTTAGTTAAAAAATACAAAAAAGTGTTTTTTTTTGTAAAATATTGTCAATTGTGTAGAAATGTGTTAAAATATATTAAGAATTATAAATTATAGTAGTAATAGTATAACAGGAGTGTGGATTATGAAAGGAAAAGTTTTTTTCATTATTGTTTCAGTTAGTATAATGATAGGAGCGATTTTTTATATTTCGTTTCATATAAATAATCATTCTTATAAAACATTTTATAAGAATGGTTATATTTTAACCGCAAGTAATGATACAAATTATCAAAAAAATGATACTGTTAAATTTTATTTTGAAGCTGATGCTAAATACAAAGTAAAATATCCGGAAAAAATAGTTTTTTCTGATATTGATGGTAACAAAATAGTTGCTGATAGTAATGCTTTCGTTCATTATTTAGATGGTTCTATTAGCGTACTTAAAAAAGGCGTAATTATGGATTTAAATAATTTGAATAGCGAATTTTTAAAATACTATAATATTTTTGATGATGCTTTATTGGAAAATAATAATGGTATTTATTCAGTTGATAATCTTGGAAAGAAAATTAAGTTTAATGATTTTATATTAAAAACTTCTGACAGTAAGTATTTAATAGTATCTAAAAGTTTAAAATTAAAGATTAATGGAAAAGATGATATTAATATTAATAATTATATCGAATTGAATTTTACAGATGGTAATATTACTAAATTAGATAACCAAGAAGTTTCGTATCAAACCATTTCATCTGATTCATCTATCGAAATAGGAGATAAAATCAAACTCAACTTAGAAGATAAAAGTATTTCCGTTGGTGAAAACAAAACACTTACTTTATCTCAAATGGTAATAGATTCAGATGAAAATATTCAAATAACACCTCCAAAACCAGAAGAAGGTGGCGAAGCTGACGATAAAGGTGGAAATGATAATGGCACAGGTGGCAATACAGGTGAAGATAATACTGATAACGGTGATACAATTGGTGAAGTAGTTGAAGATGATGGACAAAATGATATAATACCTTCATTCTTAGTTAGTAATTTAGACATAACTTCTAATAAAATGGATGCTTCCATTCAAATTGTTGACACAGAAGGAAAATTATCAAGTAATATTATCACTAAGATTATAGAAAACGGTAGTGGGAAAACAGTATATATGAAAGAAGATGATACTGGTTCTTATAATCTTAATGTAGTTTTAGAAAATCTAAAACCAGAAACAAACTATACTTTAATTACGACAGCTACTTATACCCAAGAGGATGTTGAATACACAAAGGATTTTATATCAAAAGCCTTTAGAACTGAAAGTATAGGAATAAGTTATGTAAAAGATTATTTCACTAAAAATGAGTTAAGTTTTACTGTAAAATCTGAAGCTTTTTCTAAAGTTGAAAAAGCTGAAATGGTTTTATTAACAAGTTATGGTGATTTACTAAAAACAATTGAAATTGATGGTGCTTTAGCAAAATCACCTGAGGGTGTAAATGTTTTATTTGACAGTTTAACTCCTAATACTAAATATGTAGTAAAACTTATGAATTTCTTATATGATGGATCAGTAATTTTAAATGAATATGAAATGACAACAAATTGTAGCACTTTAAAAAACAAACCAACTTTAGGTTTAACGTCATTTATTATTGATAAAAAAAATGGATTATTTACTTTAAAGGTAAATAATGTTAGTGATATTGATAATGGAATTAGTAGTTATAGATATGAAGTATATGATGCAAGAAATTTGGAAAGCGGCGATAATAAACCTTTATTTGTAATTGAAAAGGACAAGTTATCTTCAATTGATCTATTAGTTGATGAAGTCTCTGTTTTTAGAGGGGTACCGTATGTTTTTAAACTTATTGCTGAATTTTATGACAATGAAAAATATATTGAATATGAAAGTGAATACAGTGATGTTTTTAAAATGGATGGAGTTGAATTTCCGACAATTCGATTCGAGCCAACTAATGTTACCTTTGAAAGAATTTCAGGGACAATATTAATAACTGATAAAGGAAATACAATTAGATTAGATGAAAATGTTATGACCGTTGTTTATTCTGATTCTACAGGTAATACAAATTCATTTACATCTGCCGGAAATTTAGCTATACCAATTTCTGTTAATAATTTAAGGGCTAATGAAACTTACACAATTTCCTTATATGCTACTATCAATCTCCAAGATGGTAATCCAACAGTAGATAATTGTTTTATTGGTAGTGTTGTTGTAAAAACAAAAGAAACTAAGGAGTTTGTAGTAAATTACAATGTAGATAATACTAGTGTATTAAATGCTTTTACTGTACTTACTAATTTAGGAACAGAATCAGGTATTGATAATACTCTTGAAGCTGGTACTTTAACTGGTATAACTTTTAATTTGTATGCTGGTCAATCAACTAATGGTACATTAGTGAAGACTGTTAAAAAGGTAGACAGAAATTTAGCTTTTTATGATAGTGATTTAAAGAATGATTATTATGACAAAAGTTTTGCTATAACACCAGAATTCTTTGGGGCAAAAAATAGTGATATAACAGATGCATACTATACCATTGAAGTAGTTAACGCATATGATTATACTAATTATAAAAATAATATTCCTATAAGAAATAAAACTATTACAGTTAAGACTAATGGCTTTGTTCCGGATTTGCCACCTGATTATAATACAGCTATTGAGGTTTTACCAATTAGAAATAAAGATGCCGGTGATAGATATAGAGCTGAATTATTACCAGAAACAATTATTGGATATCGTGTTAAAGCTGGTTATGATAATTCAAAACAATATGTAAAATATTTAAAATATTATGTATATAATGCAGATACTGGCCAATCTTTAATACCTGAAGGAGTTAAAGTTGATGTTTTAACAAATATAGAATATACCGAATTTTACTTAAACGATGGTACTCCATATGAAATTATTGATTCGGAACTTAGAAGGGGAAATAATTATTACTTTGCTTATGAAGCTTATCTAGATTTAAATTTTGATGGAATGGCTGAAACGAAATATCCCTATGATGATGCAAACGGTAATTCAATTATTTTGAGATCTAGTACAATCTCACCAAATAAGCAACCAGCAAAATTTCAATTGTATCCTTCAACATCAGATGACACTACAATGACATGGAAATATAGATATGTTGACATTGATAATTCTTTGCTTTATCAAGGATTTGAGCCAAAAATAGGAACAAGTTCTAAAACGATTCAAAATATTCAACAAACTTTAGATAACTTAGTATTTAATTCAGTTACATTTACAAGTCTTTCAAAAGGTTTATTTAGCATCAATGTAACTGAAGCATTAATAAAAACAACAGATAATGTACAAAAAAAGAAACTTGCTTCTTTATATTTTGATGGATTGTATACTTTACCTAATCTTCAATTTCATACAGAACTAGATGTAAATAGAGTAATAATAAGCATTTTAGATTATGAAACAAATATAGATGCTATTAAAAAAATAGCAGCCCTTAAAGTTACTTTTGATTCAGGAGGCCAAACAATTGTTAAAGATTATGTGCCCTTAGAAAATGATAGTGTAATAATTGATTTGTCTGAAATTAGTCAATTTATTAATCAACAAATCACTGTAAGTGTTGAGGCATATTATGATAGTGGAATAACAGGATTTGAAACAACAAAAGATTTAGTTGCTTTACATACTGCTACAGACAGTCCTTCAAATAGAGAATATTTAACAATTAATCAACAAAATAATTTTAGAGGTGATTTTGGAACTGCTGGTTCTATATATACAAGAACATTTACGCCAACTTTAATAACTATTAAAAATTTAATTACAAATTATACAAAATCAATACCTGTATCTTCTGCAACATGTGATGAAGGTGGAATTTCGTATAACTATGAATATCTAACTTTTAAACAATTAGAAACCAAGGCGTTAGCTTCTAATGGAACAAATGTTATACAGTTTAATTATATTGTTCCAGGAGTTAGTTTACTCAATGCACTAGGAAAATTAGATATTTCACCAACCCTTAGGTATGCTGATGTAATGATTGAGTTATATGGAATAAATGCTTCTGATATTCAAAATGATCTTATATATTTAGAATTATACCAAACAGATGATACTGGAATCGAAAGTACATTTGTTAGAGAAATGACTTTCCCAGTTTCAGCATTAACTAAACCAATTAACATTCCAGACTTATATCCTAAATCACAATATTACTTTAAGTTATTTGCTTATATATATGATGGAACAAACTATATAAAACAACAATTATATGACATAGATTTTAAAAGTTCTACAAAACTATATTATTTTTCAACACTTTCTAATATAGGTATATCTAATGTTCAAACAAAATATAGTGCTGTTACTTATAGTAATAAATTTATCGATATCACCTATGATTTGGAACAAATTATAGGATATGACAAAATAAAATATGAACTATATAAGTATGTATATAATGAAACAACTAGTCTATTTGAAAAAGTTCCAGTAGATATTGAAATATCTGATGACTTAATTTTTACAAATAAAATGACCAAGAGAATTAATTGTCCTCCTGGTAGTGATTTTACATTTGATACTAATTATAATTTAGTCATTACACCATATGCGTACGTTCAAATTCCATTGTATGGTCAACAATATGAGATTGAATTAGGCAACAAAATATCCCAAGACTTTTATCTTGATAGATTACGTGCACCATTTGTTGGAATAACAAGTACTTCGACAGATGATATAGGACTAGAATTTAAAATAAATATATTTGATATTAGTAAGACCATTGTAAATGGCACATACACAGTTAAAATATTAGATAATAATAATTTAGATGTTACTCCGGAGCAATATAAAAATGTTGAATACAGTATATTAAATTTAAATAACACAATTAAATTAAGTCAACTGCAAAGAGCAAAAGAGTATACACTTATAGTTACTACATATGTTGATTACTCAAATAATATAACAGATTCACAAAAAGTTGATACATTATACAAAGCATCAACATTAGATGATTCTGGAATTGATATAGGTAATGTGTATAGTACAATGAATCCAATTTCGCGATCAAAAATTGACTTATCATTTTATAACAGTTATAAATTAACGTATATCACTAATATTAGATATTCAATTTATAATGCAAGTGGTTATGCTCAAGATAATGAAATTCCATTCATTCCTACACAATACTTGAATGATGATGGGTTATATTACCTTATAACATTACCAGAGAATTTACCTTCGTCCGGTATATACTACATTGAAATTCAATTTTTAAATAACAATACAGTTATTAAAACTGCATCACTTGAACACAACTATACAAGTTAATAAGTAATTATTATAACTAATTAAAAGTAATTCTTGTTTGGAGGGGAAAAATGAGAAAATTAGGAAAAGCAAATAAAAAGTCTTTTACACTATTTGCAATAATCGTAATATTTATAATATCAATTTTTGTTTTTGGTGTAGCTAAAGTTCTTTCATATGAAAAAACAGAATACAAGGTTACTTCTAATAGTTTTATTTATGATGAAGAATATAATTATGTACCATTGGAAAATGATGGAATAATTTCGAAAAGTTGGAACGGAAAATATTATCTTAATATTTCGGATAAAGATAACAAATATTCATTGGGAAAGGAAACTGTTGTTTTCAATCCCAATGATTATAAGATGTATTTATACGGTGAAGCTTATCAAATTTTTACTGATGGAAACATTTTAAAAAAGGTTAATCAAACTGAAATTATTAGATCAGGTTCACCAAGTTTTTATAAATTGGCAGATAGAAAGTATCTAATAGTTGACAAGAATATTTTTGATGAAAAAGGGAAATTTTCAGCTACAGAGTATTTAATTGTTGTCATTGATAAAATTGGTAACGCCTTATTAATGAATAATAAGGTAAATATAAAAACAATAAATCCAATTATTTTAAAAACAAGTGAATTTTCTTTTGATATTGCAAATGAAAAAATTATTGTTGGAAAAGAAGAAATTGATTTAAAAAAAGTTATTGGTAGTACCAATCAATATGTTGAAGAATTAACTAAAAAAGATAACAATAAGTCTAATAGCGGAAACAACAATAATAACAATAATAATAGTGGGAATAACAATGGAGGATTTAATCCTTCTATTCAGATTCCTAAACCAATAAAATTAATCAAAAATTTAAATCTTCAATATATAGAACCGGGTATTACTTATTTAGATGTAGCTTATATTGTTAATGATCCAAGCAATCAATATACATCAGTATTTTTAATAATTGATGACGGAGTTAAAGTTGAAGAAAATAATCAAGAACAAGGAAATATTGTTGAGGAAGGTGAAGAAGAACCTTCTAATACAAATAGGAGAATTAATATAAACAAAGAAAGTAATAGCTATAGGATTAGAGATTTAAAACCAAATACAGAATACAATGTAAGTATTGGATATACTTATATTGAAGATGATAATGGTTTTAAAAATGGCTTCGAGCAGATATATGATGTTATAAAAGTCAGAACGCAAAAACCAGACTTTAGTTTACAAATAACAAAAGTCTCTGATAGTAAAGTATACTTTAATTTTAAAACCAATCCTAATTATTCCTTGGACTTTGGCATAATAGCATTATATGTCGATGAGGTAAGGGTTTCTGAAATTGATGTTAATCTTTTAGAATCAATTTCTAGTAAAGGCTGGTCTTCTTCTTTAGATAATGTAATGGGTGGTTATGAAATAACATTAAAATTAGAAAACACTAGTTATAATAACAGTCAAGTCAATTTAGGAGTTCAATGTAAGTATATTAATTATTAATTACAGATAGGAGTGGTAAAATGGAAACGATATTATCAGCGACAATATCAGCTATTGGTACGATGCTTGGTCTTGCATTTTTAGGTATCGGTATAGGCATAGGTATATTAGGCTCAAAAGTAGCAGAAGCTGTTGGGCGTAATCCTGAAACGAAAAGTGATGTAGTTCATTCAGTAATGACTATATTAATAGTTACGACAGTATTCTTATTATTCTTATTTGCTTTTACGTTTATGTTGTTATTCTTTAATCCGTTAGTTGCTTAGTAGAGGTAAGATATGTTAGAGATTATTATTGCAGTTTCAATTGTAGTTATAGTTATGATTTTTTTAATGTTTTCAGTGTTAAAAAAAACAGTGCAGATAATTAATCAACAATCTAAAGATTATTTTATCACTAAACTTCAAGACTATGATGAATTGATTGAATCAAAAGTTAAAACGCTTAATAATTTAAATGAACGTCTTAATGAATTAAATGATAAGAATAATGAGTCTACGTTAAACAAAGCAGAAGAAAAAAATTCTTCTTATTTTCCTGATTTAATTGCACCTGAATATAGAGATTGTGAATATTTTAAAAAGTATAAAAAAGTTACTGAAAACTTTAATTTTGAAAAAAAAGAGATTATACTTAATTTTATAAAAAATAATACTTCAAGTAATGATATACAATTTTACAATTTGTTAAATGGAATTAAGAAAAAATTTAGTTTTGATATTATATATAAACTTACCGTTATGTCTAACCAAGATCAAATAAATATTATTGATGGTTTTCTATCTAAAGATGAAAAGCCTATATTAAAGAAATATTTAAGTAACGTAGAACAATTTGACTGTTTAGGTTTTCTTAATTATATTAACGATTTAAACGAAAAATATGATCCTACTATTTATATAAAAGTAGGATCTAAAACTGAAAATTATGATAATTTAAATGAATTTATTAGAACAGAGTATGATGATAGTATTTGTATAGGAATAATTATTATTTATAAAAACAAACTTTACGATTATACTTTGAGTTAGGGGTCAGTGTGATGAACGATTATGTTGATGAATTGTTAAAAGAAAAAATTGTTAAAATTAAAGAGAGTAATAATGTTTACGACATAGGTAAAGTTATAAGAGTGCAAGATTTTATAATTGAAGTAAAAGGATTAGACAGTGTTAGTTTTTTTGAAAAAGTAAATATTGCTGACAAGGCTATTGGTTATGTCGATTCGATATTACCTAATTCTGTCATTATAGCAATTCTTAAAGAAACTAATCCGGTAATAGTAGGGGATATTGTTTCATCAACTGGTGAAGAATATAAAGGATCTTTTTCCAGTCAATCTATTGGTCGTGTCATCGATATGTTTGGTGAAGACAAAATAGTTGGTAAAATGTTTGAAAAACTTTACAAGTTAAACATAGAAAATCCTAATATTTCACTCATGGATAGAGGAACAGTTAATAGACCATTGTTAACTGGTATATCAGGTATAGATCTTATTTATCCAATCGGAAAAGGTCAGAGACAATTAATAATTGGTGATAAAAAAACTGGCAAAACACAGATTTGTCTTGATACAATTGTAAATCAAAAAGGTAAAAATGTTATTTGTATATATATAGCCATAGGAAAAACCAAAAAGAATATTAAAGAGATTTATTATGACCTTTTGAAGAACGGTGCCATGGGGTATACAACAATCGTTGCTGCATTTAATGATGAAAAACCACCTGTTTTATCTTTAACACCATATTTTGGACTAGCTATGGCTGAACTTTATATGAAAAAAGGTTATGATGTTTTAGTAGTTATAGATGATTTGAAAAGGCATGCAGAAGCGTATCGTGAAATTAGCTTAATATCTGGCAAGACACCTGGTCGTGATGCGTATCCAGCTGATATATTCTATACGCATTCTAGATTACTTGAAAAGGGTTGCCAACATAAAAATGGTGCTTCAATTACCATATTACCAATTGTAGAAACTAAAGGTGAAGATATTACAGATTATATTTCAACTAATATTATATCTATTACTGATGGGCAAATTGTATTATCGTCAAAAAACTTTCGAAATGGAGAAAAGCCTGCTATAGATTATGGTTTATCAGTATCTCGTTTAGGTGCTGCTGTTCAAAATAAAAGTGTTATTAATTTAAGTGCCATAGTCAGAAGAAAGTTATTAAGTTTCTTAGAAACACGTGATATATATGAAATGGCAAATGTGGATGATATGAACGAAGAATTGCGTAATATGATGATTGACGGGAATAAAATATTAGATAGTCTTATTCAATATAAATATAGTCCACGATCTATTGAAGAAAATATAAAACATTTTGAATTTATAAATGAGGAAAAATCGTGAAAATAAAAAAAGTTGTTAAAGTAATGAATTTCCATTCATTACTACATGTTGATTCATCTAGAAGAAAAGCAGAAAAGTATTTTAAATCAGAAGTTGAATTAACTAAAATGATTGATAAGATTGTTTATAATAAAAATTTAATATTAGATAAGAAAACATTAAAAGTAAAATCTAATAAACCAGTATTAAATATTTATATTGGAAATGATTATGGTTTTTGTGGTGGGTTTAATTCAAGTATAAATGATACTATCAAAAATGATAGTGATTGTTATAAAATTGTTATAGGTAAAAAAATACATAATACAGATGATAAAATTATTTTAACTATAACAAAAGATAATTTTTTTGTAGATTTTAATAAAATTGAGAAAATTATATATGAGTCTATAAAGAGCCTATCTTATAGCGAAATAAATATTATATATAATCATTATTATAATGCCAATAGTTTTGCATTTATCAAGAAAAGGTTATTCCCTATAACCTTTGAAAAGGATAAAATTAATAATGAAACATACAACGATGACTTTGTTGTTGAAACTGATGTTAATACAATGGTATTGAATTTAGTAACATTATACATATGTTATGAAATACGAATTGCTGAAACAAATAGTTGGGCTGCTGAAAATGTAATGAGACAACAAGTTACAAGGGAATCATTAAAGAAAATAGATGAAATAGAAGAAGAAAAGTTGAAAGAAGAAAGAAAAGTTAAAAAACATCTTAACTTTAAAAAAATCATTGAAAATTTCATTAGATTATAAAAGGGGTGCCTATTTATGAAAGTTGGAAAAATAATATCAATTTCACAATTGAATGTCCAGGTTTTATTGTCTACTAATTCGATAAAGATTAATGACATATTATTTACAAAGGTCAAAGGAACTATTCGTCGATTTGAAGTTGTTGAATTTAAAAATAATATTGCTTTTACGGTTCCCTTTGATAGTGTTATTGGATTATCAAAAGGAATAGAATTAGAAAAAGAAAGTGATGGATTAGAAATTCAATATTCAGATGAAATATTAGGAAAAGTATTTAATTCATATGGAGAATTAATAGATGGTAATACTATCAATAATGTAGAAACAAAAAATGTTTACAGAAAAAATTTAACGTTTGATATGATTAATATTAAAGGTGAAATTTTGTGGACTGGTATTAAAGTTATAGATTTTTTTGCTCCTTTACAAAAGGGTTTTAAAGTAGGACTTCTTGGAGGAGCTGGCGTTGGGAAAACTGTTGTAATTAAAGAGTTAATTAATAATGTTTATACGAGTTTATCTTCGAACGCCGTATTTATTGGTGTTGGTGAAAGATCTAGAGAAGGTAAAGAATTATATGACGAAATGAAAAGCTTAAATCTTTTAAATAAGATTTCAATGGTTTTTGGACAAATGGGTGACAATTCAACAGCTAGATCAAAAACTGTATATAGTGGATTAACATTAGCTGAATACTTGAGAGACGAAAAAAAGCAAGATGTATTACTTTTTATTGATAATATTTATCGATATGTTCAAGCTAAATCAGAAATTTCTATGGAATTAAAAAGAACACCTGTTGAAAATGGATATCCAACTACAATGATTTCAGATGTCAGCAATATAGAGGAAAGAATCAATTCAACTCAAGATGGTTCAATTACTTCGTTTCAAGCTATTTTTATTCCAGCTGATGATTTTACAGATGAGGCTGTCCAAACTATTATTTCTCATATAGATGGCCAAATAGTTTTAGATAGAAAAGTTGCTGAGAAAGGACTATATCCTGCTGTTAATGTTTTTAAAACAACTAGTAAATTAATAGATGTAGAAAAAATTGGTAAAAAGCATTATAATTTGGTAGAATCTACTCTTAAATGTTTAAGTAGGTATGAAGAATTAGAGGAAATAATTGCTGTCTTAGGTATCGAAGAATTATCTGCTGAAGATAAAAATATATTCTATCGAGCAAGAAAATTAAGAAATTATTTTACTCAACCAATGTTTGTTGCTCAAAATTATACTAATATACCCGGAGTTTTTTCTAAAATTGAAGATGTTCTTGTTGATGTAGAAAATATATTAGTAGGTGCTTATGATGACGTTGATGAAAGTAAGTTTTTGTATATAGGTAAATACCATGAATAATTGCATGACAACAAAAATATTTACTATTTCTAAGGGGCTTGAAACAAGAACAGATATAGTTTTTATTAGGATAAAAAGTAAGGATTATAATTTGTTAATAATGAAAGATTACTTACCCATTATTGGAGAAATAGAAGGAAGTATTGATATTCAATCAACTAATGATACAATAAGATATGAGGAAATAAAAGGTTACTATATGCATGCAAACAATATATTCAATTTAATAATAAAAGAGGAATAATATGGGGTTTGAAATATTAATTAATATATTTGATTTAATTGAATTTATAATTATTTTCTTAATTTTAGTAGTTATATTAGCTATAACATTAAATTTAAGTTTAAAAACCTTTATTTTAAAGCCAAATAAAGTTAAATTGTATGGATTTTTTATTAGATTAAATAACTTATCTATTTTAGCTTTATCTGCTGCTATAATTCGATATATGTTTATTATATGGTGTTTGTTTAATCTCAATGATATAAGCCTCATTCATTTATGTTTTTTAATTTTTTTGAGTGTTATTTTTAATTTAGCTAATAAAAATTTTTTGGAGTTAATATTCGATTTAATTAATTCAATTATTCAATATTGGTCATTGGTTTGTGGCAGTCTATTGGTCGGTTACTTAAGAGAAGTTAGGATTGAATTATATGTAGTTTTTATTACAATATTATTAGGAATTTTTATAGCCATTTATTCAACATATTTCCTTTTAAAAAATATAAACAACATACTTATTAATAATAAAAAAAGAAGGATTGTGAAAAATGAAAAAATTATTAAAATTAATTAAATTAAAATACCTTAAATACTTAGCAATTATACCTTTAATAATAGTTATCGTATTTACTTTCTTTTTCCAAAAAAAAATAGATGAAGTTTATTTTGAAAACCATAAATTTTATCAATATCTTTCTGGTATTAAATTTGATTACGAAGGTAAAATTAAGTTAAATAAAGATAAAAACATTACAAAAATTATTTTTGATGAAGTTTCAGTTACTTTGGATTCAACTCCTATATATTATGCAGGAGAAAAAAAAGTTCTGTTTCCAAAAAACATGAATTTAGTTTATCCAATATCTGGCGGATTACAATATAAAGTAAATTACTTTTCAACTTTAGAATCAGAAAATAATATATTATATTTGCAAGATGGAAAGTTAAGAAAAGAACTTCTAAGCTGTTTTTTATATGATGGTAATGACTTATATTTTTTTATAGATGAAACAAAAATAATCGTTCAAAATAAGGAATATATTTTGTCCCCTTTTTCGTATGTTATTTTGAAACATAATCAATCAATTGAAATATATGATATAAAAAATGACAATTATCAAATAATTGAGTTAGATAACCAAGAAATTAAAGCTGTTTCTAATGGATATACTATTAATCTTAGTATAGATGCTATTAATTATTCAGGTAAATCCAGATTGTTAATCAAAAATACTGATTTTCTTAAAAAATTATAGTAGTAAGTTTTGGAGGGATGTTAAATGAAGAATATTATATACATTGTTGTATTAATCTTTGTTTTCTTATTTTATTTCATTTATACGCAATTTACTGCGGTTTTAATCATCGAAGATGAAGGATATATTATTTCAAATGATAAGTTGACTGAGAATTTATATAACGATGATTTAGATATAAAGCAATCATCAATCAAACCCTCTAAAGTCTATTCTAATGATACATTATATGCACAACATGGTAAATTTTATGTTGGAGATAATAAAAAACAATATATTAATGAGGATTATCCTATTTTTACTAATAAAAATTTAGCTTTAGTCAATTTATCTTCAAAAACAAAATTAATTGATGAAAATTTTGAAGTATATGCTGGATATCCAAATTTTACACTTACTTCAGGAGCACTATATAATAAAGATGATAAAACTAGAGCAGATGAAAATAATTATATATTTTTAGAATTACCTAATTCATTATTAGTTAATTCTAAACCTATTTTAATTAAAACTCAATTTAATAAAACAGAAATAGTAATGAATAGTATTCTTAATATTAATGAAGATAATATACGATTTTATTCACCTGATAATGATAATTTTAAATATTTTAGTATTGAAGATATTGATAAATCATCTATTTTTATTATTGATAATAAAGAGTATACATACAATGATATTTTAATAAAGTTAGGTAAAATTGATCCTCCAAGACAACCAATACCACCAACAGATGAGAAAGATCCATCAGTAGATGACGATAACAAAAATGATAATGGTCCTATTGATAAACCAGTTATTCCATATCAAAAACCAACTGTTAGTTGTGAAAATTTTACAGCTAATGTTTATTCAATTTTTTCAAATTTAAAAATTGTTGATCCTTCAAGAGCTATTAATAAAGCAGTTAGTTTTACTGTTAAACAAAATGGTAAAATTTATTTAAGAAAATCATTTAATAGTTCTGGAAATTTCCAAATAATTGGATTATCACCGAATACAGAGTTTGAAATAACAGGAACATTTAATTATATTAATGATAAAGATCAAGAAATACAGGAAACATTTATTCAACAAACTATTACAACTAAAGGAATCGAAGAGTTAGATACTATTAAGTTAGCTTTTACTCTAGGATCAATATATTCAAATAAAATTGAATTGAATGATTTAAGAATAGAATCAAATTTAGATTCAGAAGTAATAAAAGGCGTGAAAAAGGGTGTTATTGTTATTAATAATGAAACATATAAGATATCTAGTAATAACTTATATTCATTGTTAAATGGAAATGCAATTACATATACAAGTCCTGATACTTTAGTATCTAATAGTACTATTAATTTTTCTATATTTTTATCTGATAATTACGGTAATGATTTAAAGGTTATTAATAATACTGGAAAGACAATGACTTCAAAAGCTATCCCTAAAACTAATATTAAAGTAGTTAAAAATGATATTGTTGAAGTAGAATTAAATGCAAATCTTGAAAATAAAGATAATGTATCAATAAATAATTATCGGTATGTAGTTTATTCAAATAATAATGTAGTAGTTGATGAAGGCCTTATGCCGAGTAGTGGTACCATTAAACTTACCAAGTTAGATCCTAATGAAGTATATACAATCTATACTTATGCTGATTTTGACATAGATGATGGAAAAGGCACACAAAGGGATCAAATGATTGGTGATGCTAAATTTACTTCCGCTTCAATAACAACTTTAGGTTACTTCAGACTTAATATTAATATGCTTAGTATAACTGAATCAAACGCCAAGATGAATCTAAAAATTAATACTGAAAGTACAGATAGTAGGTTAGTTTCATTATTAGACGGATTAAATATAATAATAACTAAAAAACAAAACAATGAAGAATTTGTTGTTTATAATAAACAAGTTCCTATTGAAGGCATTAATGAATTAAAATTGGGTAATAGTATAGATATTAGCATTGATGACTTAGTTTCGTCAACTGAATATTATATTGATATTCAATCTATTGTAAAACAAGGAAATAGTAGTAGTACCTTAAAAACTTTAAATAATTTAAAGTCATTTCAAACAATGAAAAGGAAAGCACAAGTTTTAATTAGGAATATGTTTTCTACTCAAAATTTAATTGACTTTGATGTTAAAGTTGTTGACCAGGATAATGCTATTTTAAGTAATAAAGTATCAATTGAAGTACGTGATGAAAAAGATCGTATAATTAAAGTTAATGATATTAATATTAACGATGATTATGTTAGAGTTGAGTATACTAAATTAAACAAATTAACTAATTATAAATTTAAATATATAGTAGGGGAGTATAATGAAGGTCATACCAATGCAACCTTCTATAGTAATTATCCAATTGAGGAATATACTATATATACAGAAGAAGGTATAATTGGGAATATTGGTTTAATTAGCCTTTTGGAAAAAACAAATACATCTCCATTACTTTATAATACCGAGTTAATTATAAATCTTAATGATACTAGAAACGAAATTATTACTAAAGATTATTATATTAATATATATAAAGATAACGAATTAGTTGAAACCAACCGTTATGAAATGGGTGATACATCAATTGTTACTGATGCCATTAAACAATATGTCTTGGAACGTAATTCTGAATATAAGTTTGAATTATTAGTAAAAATAAGAGATCGTTTTTATGTTATTAATAGTACTGCTTTTACTACTGAAAAAGAAATACGTAGTATTAGAACAACTACTGAATTCTTTGCTATGGATAGTAATAAAAAATATATTGTTTTAAATGATTTAGATTTTACTCGATTAAATAGAAATTATAATGGAACTTTTAATGGTGAAATTGATTTTCAAGGGCATACTGTAAAACTTAATGTACAAAATAGACCATCCTATTTATTTCATACCCTTTCTAGTACAGCATTAATTCAAAATTTAAATTTAGAAATATCGTTGGACAACCCCGTTGAAAGAAGTTATTGGTACGGGTTTAATTATTATAGTTATGGAACAATAAGAAATTTAAAAGTTACAATTGTTAATGCAACAGCTGTACCAAATATTATATATGATACAATTTCTTATGTTAACTATGGTACAGTAGAAAATTTTGTTATTAATTCTAAAGTACCAATTCATGGATCATACTTTTTCTCAACTGGTGTTTTACATAACTACGGAACAATGAAAAATGGTTATGTATATGGTGAACCAATAAATGCTACTTATCCTAATGGTACTACCGGAAACAAACGTGTCGGGCCTATTGCTGCTTACACTGGAGTAAATTCAAACATTGAAAATGTTTTCTCATTATTAACCGTTAATACGGCTTCAGGCTTAGAGCGGGACAAACAAGTTGGTAGTATTATTGGTGAAAGTAATCGAGGAATTCTTCAAAATACATATTCAGTTGGTTCTGGTCAAGGTGTTGATTTAAATCTTGATCCGAACGTTGGTGTTGTTTCTAACACAATTAATGTTAGAAATTTATTCTATGCATCAAATGATATATTTAATGCTAACTATAGTCAGAAAATTTCAAGTTTAGCTATTCATGATGTTGACTTTCAAAATAATGTATTAAATAATGAAAATAAATTTATTATTGATGAATTAGTTTCAAAAGGTTTTTACCCACAATTAGATTGGCCAGATTGTATGCCAAGCCAAGATTTAATTCCATTGATTACAGTTGAAGATTCAGATCTAATTGACATTACATCTCTAGAGGTGATTGAACCTAAGGTTGATTCAGCTAAGGTAATGTTTAATGTTCATAATCCTGCTGGAGAAAGAATAACTCGAATTGATATAAAAGATGTTTCAGTCGAAATATTATCTCAAACATATGCTAATGGGAAGAGTAAAGTTATTGCTAATATTACTAATCCAATAAAATATGTATCAAAATATTATGTTATGGCCATTAATTCAGTTGGAGCATATAATATTCCTTATACTAGAAAATATGCTGCAAATGAAAGAATTCTTTATTTTGATTTATATAGAAATATTTCTTCAATTAATGATTGGAATCTAATCAAAAGTAGTCCAAGTGAAAATTATCAATTAACGACTGACTTGGATTTTAGAGATGCAATTAACTTTTCAATAGGTAATTTTAGTGGTAAATTAAATGGTAATGGTTATACAATTAAAAATATAGAGATTTCTAGTGGTAATGGTTTATTTACTACTTTAAGCGGAGAAATAAAAAATTTATATGTTAACAACTATAGAAAAACAAATGCCGCTTCCTATGGGGGATTAATTTACAACACAGCTAATAATCCAATTATAGATAATGTTCATATGAAAAATGTCTATATAAATGCAACCAGTTACATAGGTGGTTTGGTAGGATATTCAGGTAGTGGAATAATTATTCGAAATTCATCTGTAACTAATTTTAATAATATAACAGGAGCAGAACTAAATGATGTTAGAATTGGTTCTTTAGTTGGATACCTAAGCTCTGGCTACATAGAAAATTGCTTTGCCCAAGATGTTAATATCAGTATTCTTGATTCTGTTTCAACTTTCGGTGTAGGAGGTTTAGTTGGACAATTAAGTGGAGGTGTTATTGAAAATAGTTATGCAATAGGTAAAATTTCAACCAATTCTGTTTATACTGGTGGTATAGTTGGTTGGTCTAGTGGAAGCTTATATAATGTTTATTCAAAAGTTGATATAAATAGTGAATTAGACTTTATCGGTGGTATTATTGGAAATAGCAACAATAATATTACTTCACGTACATTATCATTAGGTAACCTATATAGCTCTTATTTAACTAGTAATATGCATAGAACTGTTGGAAATATTCAACCTAATCAATATAACTATGCTTATTCAGAACAAACTATAAATGGTTTTACTTCTACTTCAGTTTTTGGTGAAACTTTACTTAGTAAAGAAGATTTATTAATTAAAAATACATATATTAATGTTATAAAATTAGGTGACTTTTTTAATTATGACAGCATAGAACAAGATGGTAGCCTTCCTAAATTGTATAATACCACCGGCGATAAACTGTTACCTAATCAAGTTAATAATTACATAGAAGAAGTAAATTTTCCAGTTATTAATGTAAATGTGGTACAAAGAATTAATGATGCTACAGTATTAGTTAGTTTTAAGAATCCAGAAAATAAAAATATTACAAATATAGAATTTGATTATTTTAATATTGTTCAAACTAATAAAAATTTGACCGTTAATGGTATAACAACTATTGAAGTTGTTGTTGAGCCAATTAAATATTTTGATACCTATAAATTAAATAAGATAATTTATGAGGAAAACGGAGAAAGTAAATTATTAAGAAAAGCTATAATTATCCCATTACAATTCTATAAAAATATAGAAAAATTTGAAGATTGGCAATTAATAAGCAAAGATGATTTAGAAAATTATCGTTTAGTTGCTGATATTGACTTTTCAGGAAAAATAAATATTAATACTAATGTTTCTATAGGACGTTTAGAAGGAACTGATGGGGGACATACTTTAAAAAATTTAACTTTGAATTTTAAAGGTAGTTATAATTCACTTATAAAAAAACTAAGTACAAGCTTAAAAAATGTTAATTTCGAAAATATTCAAATTAATAATACTGCCACTTCTGGTAGTTATACTTCTATAATCAGAATGAGTAATGCAGATATAGATAGAGTGAATTTTTCTAATATTACAATTAATGCTCCTAATATGTCATATGTTGCACCAATAATATTTGGTAGAGGGTACAATACTACAAATATTACACTCCAAAACATTACAGCAACAGGATTGGATTTTACATCAGGATTTGTATCAAGATCACTATATGACAATAATTTTAATAATATAACAGCTAATTACATTAAAGTAGTTGGGCGTGATTATACTGGTGGAGTTCTTGCATATAAAGAATATTATGATAGAACAACATTTAATAATTTTACTTTAAGTAATATGGATGTTTCAGGAAGAACTTATGTTGGTGGTTTAGCTGGAGTTGGAAGTGCCAGTTATTCATCAATCTCAGATTCAACTATTAGTGGTAATAATTACGTTGGTGGTATGTCTGGTAATAGTTACTTTTATCGATTAGATGAAATAAGTGTTACTAATTGCCATGTAAAAGGAACCGCTACTGATATTGGTGGAGCATTTGGATATTCATATTATGTTTATAATGGATATGTAACTGGTACATTAGTAGAAGGATTGTCAACAGCTTCTGAAAATGTTGGTGGTATGGTTGGAAGAGCAATCACTGGTTATGCACTATATAATTCTGGTGTTATTAATTCAACTGTAACTTCTAATGGACGAAATACAGGAGGATTTATAGGTTATCAAAATAGTAGTATCTACTATAGTTTTATTTATAATACAACAGTTAGAGGAGTAAATAATGTCGGTGGTATAACTGGTTACATCATTTCTGGTAATATTGGATACAATAGTACAAATGCTAATGTTGAGGCTACTGGTATTAACGCTGGGGCAATAATAGGATATGTTGATAATATATTTACAACAGGTGCAACTAATGTATCTAGAATATATTCTACTATTGTAGAAAGAAGTAATGTAAAAGCTCAAAGTAATGCTGGTGGATTAATAGGTAATACAGGAGCACCATTATATAGTGGTCACTTCTTTGGTAATTTAGTAGTTGCTAACATTATTGCTACTAACCAATATGGATTAACTTCTCCAACTGTAGGTAACGATAGAGCCTATTCTAATTTAATCACTAATTTAAGAGTATACGATAACACAACTATTAATGGAACGCCAGTAAAGGATGTTCCAAATAATGGGCTTACTAGTACAAATCTAGTCGATTTTAATAAATTAAAATTACAGACTACATATACAAGCATTGGCTTGTCAACTACTTATTGGAATTACCCTGACTTAGCAACAGGAAACTTTCCACGAATCAAAAGTGGAAGTACTGTGATAGTACCAAATCAAGTTTTAATTTCATTGCCTAGTGATATCAATCCATTAATGAGTCAAGTGGTAGCTAGTGCCAATATTTTACCTAAGTTTGATGTATATTCAACGGGTGTTGATAAAATTAATCTTGAATTTAATGATATTCAAGAATATACTAAGTTTACAATTGAAGTAGATAATAAGATAGTTGAACAGCAACCAATTAATAGTAGAATTTATACTTTTGACTATGATTATGTCACTGATTTTACAATTAGAGTTAGTGATGGCATAAATGAAACTATAAAAAAAATCACTCCAGATATTATAAAAAAGGAAGCATCTGTTTTTGGTGATAACTACTATTATATAAAGAATGATCGTATTATTAGCAATGATACAAATATTTCTGGAATATTTGTAAATATACATTTAGATAAAGCTTTAAATGTCGATGGTGATATATATGATTTAACTTTAAAACAACTAACCGATAATAATATTAAAGGAATTACTCTTTCAAATACAATAACACCATTATTTGAATTTGAACACGAGAATTCTATCATTAAAACTTATAATAATTTCTCTACAATAGAAAAATTTGGAAATATTGCAATAAATGAAAATCAAATTTTTATAAAAGACGGTAAATTAGAATTAATTGATAGTAGATTACCTTCTATAAAAGCTAGTGTAATAATTGATAATTATGGTAATAAATCATATCAAACTGTACTTGGAAATGATGGTATTATTTATAATTTAAAAGAAAAAATTAATTTTCCAAATGATTTTGAAAATAAAAACATAAAATATATGACACATAATTTTTCTAATAATAATGGTACTATAGTGGTAGTCTATGATAATGGTAGCTTCTATGGTTTTGATTATAGAACAGGTCAAAGAATTTTCATTGATAAGGTTAAACCTGATATGACATTAATAGATTATTTTAAAACAAAATTATCTATTTCAAAAAGTGTTATAGATAAAGATATTTATAACAGCTTTGTTGAAAGCAAAGAACTAGAAAAGAAATTAATTGCAAATCCTATTGATAAAGTATTAAGTGGCAAAATCGATAAAAATGAAAAACCTAATAGTACTAATGAAAATGAGTTAATAGAAGAAAAGAAATATGTTGTAGCATATGACCCTGCTAAACAAGAATTTGTTATATATGATGAAGAATCATTTATATCCATTGAAAAAGAAAAAAGTGTATCTGAGACTGCAAAAATTTATTCTAATACAAATTTAATTGATTTTTATATTGGTAATAGTAAAGGTAAAAAAATATTTAAGTTTGTAAATGGATTAACAATTTTTGGTATCATTATATTATCTATTATTATAAGTTTGATTTATTACTTAAAGAATATTAAATTTTTAAATAAGTTTAATAACTAATATAAAAAATTATAAAAGAAAAAATATGATTAAAAAATCATATTTTTTTAATAAATTTTACTTTCAATTTCTTTAGTTTTAATTGATTTTTATATAACCAATATCTTTTTCAAGTGCTTTTTGATATAATATTTATAGTACAACAATAATGAGGTGAACTATGATATATTTATTTTATGGTAAAGAAGATTATTTGATTAATAAGGAAATTAAAAAAATATTATCAGATAATAATATTGATAATATTAATGTAAATAGTTATGATTTAGAAAATGTTTTATTAAACGAAGTAATAGATGATGCATTAACTATCTCATTATTTAGTGATAAAAAGGTAATTATTTGTAATAACAGTAATCTCTTCACCGGTTCTAAGAAAACTATTCTAGATCCTAATATTGAAGAATTAGAAAAGTATTTTGATAATATTAATCCAGATACTATCATGATATTCACAGTAAATGATGAAAATATTGATGATAGAAAGAAAATAGTAAAGAAAATCAAGAGTATTGGTACTGTAAAAGACTTTAATTTTTCTAATAATATTAATAATATTGTTAAAGATATGTTTAAAGATTATAAAATAAATCTTAGTTCAATTAATCTATTAATAGATAGAGTAGGGACTAACCTAAATTTAATGGAAAAAGAAGTAGATAAAATAAAATTATATAAATTTGATGAGAAAGAAATATTAGATGAAGATATTATTAACTTAACTAATAAAAATATTGATATGGACATCTTTCATTTAATTGATAATATTATATCTAAAAATAAAGAAAGTGCTCTTATTACTTATCATGAAATGCTTAAATATAATGAAGAACCATTAACTATTTTAGTAATGATTGCTAATCAATTTAGAATAATGTATCAATCTAAAGAATTATATAAAAAAGGATATACTAAAAATGATATTTCATCTATGTTAGATATTCATCCATTTCGTATCCAAAAAGCCTTAGAAAAAGGTACTAATTATGATAATAAAGTCATTTTAAAGCATATTAATGATTTAGCAGACCTAGACTATAATATAAAAAGTGGATTAATTGATAAAGAAATGGGCATTGAATTATTTATTATAAACATATAAAAAGAGACCTAAAGTCTCTTTTTTTCTATTCTATAATTATTTATTGCTTAACTGTTTTAAAAATTCATTTATCATTGTAATCGATAATAAAAAGTTATCAATTGAATTCATAATTAATAGGAACACGTTAAACTCCCCCTAAAACAAGAATAATTATATACCAATTAAAAATATTTGTCAAATTCACTTATTTAACTTATCATATACCATTTTTAGTGATTCTTCATATTTACTAGTGGTTTTAGGATTATAATATTTCTTATTTTTAATATTATCAGGTAAATATTGTTGTTTTACATATCCATTAGGGTAGTTATGAGGGTATAAATAATCATTAGAACTAGTTTTAATATTATTAGGTACATTACCCGCATTTCCCATTCTAATGTCATTTAAAGCCATATCTAAAGCCATATAGGCACTATTTGATTTTGGAGATAATGCAAGTTCAATTACCGTTACTGAAAGGGGTATTCTAGCTTCAGGTAATCCTAATCTTTCACAAGCATTAATGCAAGCATCTACTTTAGGACCCATACTAGGATTAGCAAGTCCTATATCTTCATAAGCAATAACACTCATTCTTCTATAAATACTATCTAAATCTTCAACTTCAATAAGTCTTGCTAAATAATGTAAGCTAGCATTTACATCACTACCGCGAATTGACTTTTGAAAAGCACTTAATACATCATAATGACCATCTTCATTTTTATCATGAAAGAATACCGGTTTACTATTTATTTGTTTAATAATTTCTTCAGTTATTTTATGATCAGAAGTAGAATGATAAGCCATTTCTAATAAATTATAAGCTGATCTTAAATCCCCAGATGATAATTTAGCAATATACTTAATTGTTTTACTATCAATAGTTATATTATCTAAGACTTTAATAGCTTTTTTAATTCCTTTAATAATATCATCTTCATTTAATTCTATTAATTCGAAAATTTGACATCTACTTCTAATAGCAGGATTAATTTTATGATATGGATTTGAAGAAGTTAAGCCAATTAAAGTTATTAAACCATTTTCTAAATAAGGTAATAATAAATCTTGTTTATCTTTATTTAAACGATGAATTTCGTCCATAATAATAACTAGACCCTTATACATCTTGGCTTCTTCTACAACAATATCAAAATCTTTTTTATTATTTATTACTGCATTTAACATACGATATCTTAAATTTAATTCATTTACTATAGCCCATGCAATACTAGTCTTACCAATTCCTGGTTTACCATATAAAATCATAGAAAATAATCGTTTATTTTTAACTAAATTAGTAATTATTTTATCTTTTCCAATCAAATGTTCTTGACCAATAATATCACTTGTTTTGGTTGGTCTAAGAAGTATTGCTAAAGGTTCATTCATTTATATCACCAACTATATTTTATCAAAAATATTAGCCAAATAATAGTATTTTTGGTATAATTATGATGGTGATAGTATGAATGATTTCAAAGATAAGATAGAAGAATTTAGAAATTATCTTTTAATTGATAAAAAATATTCGAATGCCACTATTGAATCATATACATTTGATCTCGTGAAATACTATGATTTTAACAAGAATAAATCATTAAGTGACATTAAAAGTGATGATATTAAGGAATACTTAAAGTACTTAAAGAAATGTGATTTAAATGATAAAAGTATTGCTAGAAACATATCATCAATAAGAACTTTTTATAAATATTTGTTAATTGAAAAATATATTAAAAATAATCCAATTGAATTTATTGAATTACCAAAATTAAGAAAATCATTACCAAAAGTATTATCAATTCAAGAAGTAATGAAACTACTTGAAGTAGAATTAAAAGATAGCTTTAGTTATCGTAATAAAGCTATGTTAGAATTAATGTATGCAACTGGATTAAGAGTAAGTGAATTAGTTAATTTAAAAGTACATAACATTGATTTAGATATGGCACTTGTTAGAACATTTGGTAAAGGAAATAAAGAAAGAATTATTCCAATAGGTGATTATGCTTTAGAATCATTAAATGAATATTTAACTAATTACCGTGATGGTATGTTTAAAAGAAATATCAATGATTACTTATTTTTAAATAATCATGGGAATAAAATGACTAGGCAAGGATTCTTTAAAATCATTAAAAAACAAGCTCAACTTAAAGAAATAAAGACTTCTTTTTCACCTCATACCTTAAGACATTCATTTGCGACACATTTACTTGATTATGGGGCTGATTTAAGAACAATTCAAGAATTATTAGGACATTCAAATCTATCAACAACCCAAATATATACACATATTTCAAAGGATAAATTAAAGAAAAACTACGAAGAATTTCATCCGCACGGAAAATAGAAGGGGAAAATATGAAATATAAGAGAATAATATTAATTGTATTAGATTCACTAGGAGTAGGTGAAGCAAAAGACGCTGATAAATTTCACGATGAAGGAGCAAGTACATTAGGAACAATTTGTCATAAAACAAATATAAAATTTACTAATTTAGAAAAAATGGGATTAATAAATTTAGTAACAGATGAAAAAAACAAAACAATTTCCTACTATACATATGCTGAACCTATCAGTAATGGCAAGGATACATTAACAGGACATTTAGAAATGATGGGTATTCATACTGTTAAACCATTCAAAACATTCACTGAAACGGGATTTCCTAAAGAATTAGTAGATGCTTTAGAAAAAGAAAGCGGTCATAAATTTATTGGAAATTATGATGCTAGTGGAACTGAAATAATCAAAGAATTAGGTGAAGAACATATGGATACAGGAGCGCTAATATTATATACTTCTGCTGATTCAGTTCTTCAAATTGCGGCACATGAAGATATAATTCCAATTGAAGAATTATACCGTGTATGTAAAATTGCTAGACAACTTACTTTAAAAGAAGAATGGAAAGTTGGTCGTATTATCGCTAGACCATTTATTGGAATACCGGGTAATTTTATAAGAACCCCTAATCGACATGATTATGCCTTAGATCCAGTTAGTGATACCGTTTTGGATAATTTAAAAAATAATGACTTTGACGTCATTGCTATTGGTAAAATTACTGATATCTTTAATAATTGTGGAATCACTGTAAGTAATAAAACTAAAGACAATTTAGATGGTATTAATAAAATTGTTGATACTATAAATAAGGATTTTAATGGTTTATGTTTTGCTAATTTAAATGACTTTGATAGTAAATATGGACATAGACGCAATATTCTAGGTTATGCTGAATGTTTATTAGAATTTGATAAGAATTTACCAAGAATTATTGCTAATTTAAAGAAAGATGACTTATTAATTATAACTGCTGATCATGGTAATGATCCAGGATATCATGGGACTGATCATACTAGAGAAAATGTACCAGTAATAGCATATTCGAAGAATATAGTAGATCCTAAAAAGTTAGAATATTTACATACCTTTGCTGATATTGGCGCAACCATCGCAGATAATTTTAATGTTAAAATGCCTAATATTGGTACTAGTTTCTTGGATAAATTAAAATGAATCTAAGCATTATATGGAATCAAAATAATTATAAGGAATTTATAGATTATTTGCATTCTTTAAGTGATCAAACTTATAAAGATTTTAATATAAAATTAAACACTGGTAATAATATAATTGGTATTAGAATGCCTATTTTAAAAAAAATAGCCAAAGAAATTAGTATGAATGGCTATAACTCTTTTATTCAATATAATAATCATTATTTTTATGAAGAAACAATGATTCATGGATTAATAATAGGGTATATAAAAGCAAATTTTGAAACTAAAGTAAATATGCTTAATAGTTTCATTCCTTATATCAATAGTTGGGGTATATGTGATAGTTTATGTACTAATTTAACATCTTTTAAAAATAATTTAGAAGATGGATATATCATTATTAATGAATATTTAAAATCTGATAATCCATGGATGGTTAGAGTAGGGTTAGTACTACTATTAAATTACTATATAAATGACCAATACATTGATAAAATACTTAAGTTAGTCACAAATATTAAGTTAGATGATTACTACGTTAAAATGGCCAATGCATGGCTAATATCATACTGTTATATTAAATATCCAACAAAAACATTAACACTATTTAAAACTAAAAAATTAGATAAATGGACACATAATAAAGCTATACAAAAGACGATTGAATCATTAAGAATAACTAAAGAAGAAAAAGAAATGTTAAAAGACTTAAAAATATAATTAAATCATATAATTTATTGGTGATTTAATGAATAGAGAAGTTCTTTTAGCTTTTTTTATTACTACATTAGCAGGATTATCTACTATAATTGGTACAATATTGATATTTATAAAGAAAGAAAGTAATATTATTGTCCCAGCTTCATTAAGTTTAGCGGCTGGTGTAATGATCTGTACTTCAATAACTGATTTAATACCTAATTCAATTGAATTATTACAATATAATTTCTATATAATACCAAGTATATTAATATGTTTGATTTTTATCTCATTAGGTGTATTTATATCACTATTAATAGATTTATTACTTCCAAACAGTGAAAATAAGGATAAAAAGCTATATAGAGTAGGGATAATTTCAATGTTAGCTATAATACTACATAATATACCTGAAGGAATAGCAACTTTCATGGCTAGTAATACCAATATAAAATTAGGAATTTCCTTAGCAATAGCAATAGCACTACACAATATACCTGAAGGAATTAGTATATCAATACCAATATTTCATTCAACTAAAAGTAAATCTAAAGCTTTTTTATATACTTTTATATCAGGTACTTCTGAATTATTAGGCGCAATATTAACATATCTATTTTTAAGTAATTATATGAATAATATAGTAATGGGTATTATCTTTAGCATAATTGCTGGTATTATGATACATATATCTATATATGAATTATTACCAACCTCATTAAATTATAAAAAATATAAGATAACTTTCATATATTTTTTAATTGGAATATTTATTATGATCATAAATCATTTTGTTTTTTTAGAGTAGGGGAAACAAAAAGAGACTTAATGTCTCTTTAAATTGGGTATTATCTACAATCTTAATAGTCTTTTAATCTAAATGAGTTATCATTGTTATCATCTAGTTCGAAAGATCCATCGCTACTTGGTTCAAAACCAACATTCTTTTTACTACCATTTGTATTGTTTGAAGAATTATTGTTACTATTGCTTCTAGTAGTACTTGTAACTTCGTTATTATTACTTCTATTAGTACTTGTAACTTCGTTATTATTGCTTGCTTTAGTATTGTTTCTAGCACTATTAGTATTACTATTATTACTATTACTTCTTGTAGCAGCACAGTTAGTTACATTACTGTTGTTTTTTGAACTAGTATTCTTAGAATTGTTAGATTGCATATTGTTCTTTCTCATTATAATCACCCAATAATAATATGTGCTGAAAATATTGTATTATACGAAGAGAATAATATTAAAAATTTTTAAAATAATTAAATTTAAATTTAAAAATAAACCATATAACATATGTTCCAGAAGAGAGTAATACTATTAAACTAAAACCTTCTACAATTATTAGGACAAGCACAACTATTAGGACAAACAGGACAAAAAATTCCAAATAATAGTCTTAAAAAACATAATATTACGAATATTGGAAATAAAAATATTATAAGTGGCAAAAATATTATAAATAACATTAAATATAATAAAAAACACATAATATCTAACTCCTTGTTATAACAAATGCAAACAGAGGAATACTAATAATAATATGTGTCTTAGATTCTTAAAATAGATGATATTTATTTTTATTATTTCAAGAAGTTAACATAATATACATTATACTAAGTTGATTATATTGTTAATTAAATAAAAACCATCACTATTAGATGGTCTATATTATCTATTAATTTGTTACTTTTCTAGATTGAATTTCTGCAATTTTTTCAAATATCTCAGCAGCATTTTTTTCATTTATTTCGGTATAACCAAGTTCTTTTAATGCTTGTACTTTAATTGTATTTAATTCTAATGTACGACTCATTTTTTCTTCCATATGATGTTCAATTTGAGTCACAAATCTCTTATGTGATTCTGCTATTTTAGACTTAGATGCTCCCCCATTATTATATAAAGTTAGGGCAGTAAATAGTATACTTTCAAAAACGAACTGTTCATCTTCATTAAAAACAAATTCTAATGGTTTAACAAAACCAGTAGCTTTAGATACATATGCTAACATATATTTAAGTTCTTTTGAATTATCCATAGATTGTAGAAAGTGATATAAGTATTTAAATGTATAGTATGCTTGAGTATCTTTTTCATCATCAAGTTGTTCTTTAATTAAATCAATGATATTCATCATTAATTCTTTTTGTTTTTTACCTAAACCATTAAACACTAAATTTGATTCACCAAAATCATTTTTACTAGAGGTAGCAAATAAATTATTGATTCTAGTTTCAACATCTAAAATATAATCAGTATCCACTTTAATATTATCTAATTCATCAGCTGATTTTATTCCTAATAAGTTCAACAATAATACTTTTTTGTCTTTTGGCCATTTATTAATATCTTCAAGTTCTAAATAATTATAAATCATCTGTCTAGAAACACCAAGAAATTTAGCCAATTTTACTTTTGATATTCCTAATTCACGTAATATTTCATTTAATCTATCCATATCTTAAAACCTCCTATTATCATTTTAACACATATGTGTCAATTGTCAAGTGTAAAGTAATAGTATAGTAAAAAATAAATAAAAAAGGGGTATTTCCCCTATTCTACTTACTCATTTATGTATTTTTCAGCATCAACTAATAATTTTAACATTTCTACGTATGTATCATAGTCAATTATTTTAAATCCTTCATCAGATTCTTCATCTACATATGTATTTTCAAACCATAAGCCAATATTTTCATATAAATCTTCTCTAGCTGATATTGGAGCTTGTTTAAGCTTATCTAACATACCTTGTAAAGTAGATAAAGCCACTTCATTAAAATCTTGTCCAGAAGTTGTAGATTGATATAATACTTGTGTTTCAGAATCATCAACAGCTACAGGAGTAACTGTAGGAGCTACATATGGTTTAGCTGGTTCATTATTTATAATATATTTTTGATCATTAAAATTATCTGGTACACGGACATTAGTAGTTGGTTCTGCACCTATAATTTCAATTTTAGTTGGTCTATTATCTTCAGGTTTAAAATTAAAAACATTCATTCCATTTTGATCTGTACTATTCATTTTTAATACCTCCTATTATAATTTTATCACAATTCTCTTAATTGTCAATTATTATACATACCATAATTTTTGGTCATTTAGACGTACTTCTTTAATAATACCGCCACCCAAACATTCATCTTCAAGATAGAACACGCATGCTTGACCTGGTGTAACGGCTTTAATTTTTTGAGGGTATTTTACCAAAATATTTTTTGAATCAATAAATTCTATTTCAACATCATTATCTTGTTGTCTATATCTAAATTTTGCAGTACATTTTACAGGTTTATCATCACTTAGCCAATTAATGTCTTCAATGATTGCAGAATCACTATATAAATATTTATTGTTATCACCATGAGCAATATATAAAATATTTTTATTTAAATCTTTGCCAACAACAAATATACGATCTTCATTTCCTCCAATATTTAATCCTTTTCTTTGACCAATAGTATAATGCATTAAACCAATATGATTACCAATTATTTCATCTGTTTCAATGTTTACAATGTCACCAGGTGTATTAGGCATATAATTAGTTAAAAACTTACTAAAATTTCTTTCACCAATAAAGCAAATACCCGTGGAATCTTTCTTTTTAGCAGTAATCAAATTATATTGTTCAGCAATTTTTCTTACTTCATTTTTTTCTAAATCACCAACAGGGAATATTACATTTTGTAATTGTTCTTTTGATATTTGTGATAGAAAATATGTTTGATCTTTATTATCATCAACACCTCGTAACAATTTACTATCTTTTACTCTTGCATAATGACCTGTGGCTATGTAATCAGCGCCCAATTTCTTAGCTTCTTTTACAAACATATCAAATTTTATATATTTATTACACATAATATCTGGATTTGGTGTTCTTCCCTTTTTTAATTCTTCAAGAAAATAGGTAAAAACATAATCCCAATATTCTTTTACAAAGTCAATTCGGTGTAATGGAATATTTAATGATTCACATACTTTTAAAGCATCATTATAGTCTTGTTCTTGAGGACAAATATCATTATTTATATCAGGATTACCTAATATATCATTGTTAATACTACTATCCCAATTACGCATGAAAAGTCCTATAACATCATAACCTTGATCTTTTAAGATAATAGCGGCGACACTACTATCTACTCCCCCACTCATTCCAATTACAACTTTTTTCATAAAATCACCAAATAGATTATATCATAAAATAATACTTATACCAATTATATTTTAAAAACCGAAAATAACATCTTAATTATATTTGGTAATATCAGTGTTTCGTATGTTGCAGTTATAATAATAGCTAATATTGAAAATACCCCTATTACAATATATTTATTAATTATTTTTTTAAAGTCTAAAACTTGCTTAAATACTATGGAATTTAGTATTTTAAGGGATATATTTAAGGCATATGCAACAAGAATGGTATAAATACCTATATTGATTAATTGATGCGGAAATGTCGATAATATTGAAAAGAATAATCCCTTAAATTTGTAATTAACAACTAATCCACCTATTGTAAATCCTAAAATAAAAGTATTAGAAAAATATAGAAATAATATTATTGGTAAACCAATTACTGATATTCCTAATAACCAAATAAGTGATATACTTAATGTTTCAGATAAAATTAAATGAAAGAATGACTTAAATATATCAATATTATTTTGTTTTATATTTAATATATAAGTATTTAAGGACTCTTTAAGTAATGATTTATCTGAAGAATCAAGAATAATTGAAAAAAGTGATCCAGATATTAATGCAATTAATGTAATTATTAGTAAAAAATATAACATTTGTTTACTTATTTTTAGGTTGTCCCATATTTTTTTCATTATCTCACCTGATTAATAGTATTAAACTAATAAAAAAATATTCCAAAAATATTTTTTTTGTATTATAATTATAGTGAGGTGTAATAATGGAAAAGAAAAAAGCAAAAAAGAGTTATAATAATGTTATTCAAAAAATATTTGTATACATCATGCTTTTAGCTATACTAGCTTCAATTGTTGCGTCAATGATGTATAATTTTTAGGCTATATAATGCCATTAAACATAGTACTGAATATTGTACTATGTTTTTACTTACATTAAATAATATTATAGGAGGTAACCAATGAATAAATTCACTAAAGAAGAATTAGAAGAAGCATTGCGAGCTATAACTTCAACTATTAATAAATGTGAGAAAGTACAACCAAAACTTAAACAAGGTACCTCACAACATACACTCCTTGTACGTAGAATTAAAGCATTAAATATTGCATCAGAATTAATTAAAAAAGAATTAACTTTATAAACAAAAAAACGAGATAATATCTCGTTTTTATTATAACATTCTACCTTTTTCAGGTTCAACTGTATTAGCAGAAGCTAATAAAGCATTTTTATAATTTAATAGTAATTCTATTTCCGCCGAATTGTTAGTAGCAACTATATTTTGAGTTTCTACTTTATCAATACTAGAAGTCTTCTTTGGAAGAATAACTTCATTTCCTTGCGGATCACGTAATATACCATTTTTATCATAATAGAAACCTGGTAATAATTTTACTTCATCTTCAGTTGTAGTATTACTCTTAGGTTCAGGTTGTTTTTCTAGAATAACTATATTGCCATCCTTATCACGTAATACACCGTTTTTATCATAATAATAACCTGGTAATAAATTAAATTGACTAGATTGATTATTTTGAGTATTGTTAGTATTTGAATTATTTGTAGTAGTATTTCCATCTACAATTACTTCATTTCCTTGCGGATCACGTAATACACCATTCTTATCATAATAGAAACCTGGTAATAATTCTACTTCACCTTTAGTTGTATTTCCACCATTAGATGGTGTTTGTGTAGCTGAAGGATCAGTAATTATTGTTTTGCTTCCTTCTTCAGGAGCTTCATAAACAGGTTTATCAGGTTTTTCATGAATTATGTATTGACCTGGATGATTTGGATCTTCAATTAAATTATTTTTGTCCGCATTAGTCATAGGTGGGACATAATTTGGATTTGGCTTACCATTAGGTAATTTTGGCTCATCTGCATGAGCATTATTACCATTATGGAATTCTTCATCTCTAGCTTGATTTATTTCACCAGTAATATCTCTAACAATAGGTTTTAAACCTTTTATTTCTTTTAAGACATCATCTGTCATTTCTTCTCTTAATTCTTTGCTATCTTTATCAATATTGTCAGCGCCTTTTATTTTACCTTCTAAATTTTCCATTAAATCAGTAAATTGTAAAGCATACACTGAAGTACCAATAACTTTAACATTTTTACCAGAGCAATCAACTGGACCTTCTCCAAATAATAATTTTTCATCATCAGCAGATAAAATTGTTATTTCACCATTATTTACATATCTGATATGTGCTCCAAGTATCATTTTTAAAATTAATAAATTAGCAGCTGGTTCATATTCTTTGCATTTTGCATTACTAGTTTTAAAGAATGTTAAATAGATTTCTGCTTGTAATTTATCAGCAATAACCTTTTTACTTTTTCCAGTTGCATCATTTAATTTTGCAATAGTATCTTGGAACCATTCAACAGCTGCTGCACTAGTTTCATCTTCAATTAAATTTGAATAATCAGTAATGTCATTAGCAGAAGCAACCATCATATGTTCTTTAACATAATTTCCAAATCTTTCAAAATTTCTTAATATTGTATCTTCAGTAATTTTGTCAGTACCGTAATTATGTAATTCTTTTTTACCAATATCTTCAGAGTTAAATACAACATATGCAGTATCTAACATCATTTCAACATCATCTTCGAAATCATACTTTGCTATTTCATCTTTTGAATCAACATAGAACATATAGCCTTCTTTAGTAGCATCTTCCATTGTATCAGCAACTGCTTCAACATATGAAGCAGGCTTGTCTCTATCAAGTCCGAAAGAATTTTCTTTCTTAGAAGCACAACCTGTTAGGCCACTTACTCCCATAATTAAGACCATTCCTCCTGCTAAAACTCTTTTAGTTGTTCCTGGATGATTTTGACCAAATTTTTCTACTTGTTTTTTAACTAATTCAACAATTTTATTGAGGTTAGATTTAATCTTACCACTAATTACTTGACCTTCATTAGTGACTAAAGTTCTTTGTTGACTATTATTTTTAGCTAAAAGATCTTTAAATAACATAAACTATCCCCCCTATTTCTTTTCTCTTTTGATGCCGGTATAGTAATAACCAATACTATTTAAATAAGTATCTTTATCACTATTACTCCATTTATAATCTGTATATCCATTAATTATATGTCTTATTCTAAATCTATAATATTTTTCTTGATGTTCAACTTGAACATATCCATATACTGGTTCTTGAGTTGTTGTTGTTTTATAACCAACTAACTTTTTAACAGTACCATATACTGGAGTTTGAGTTGTTGTGTATTGTGAACATACTTGCTTTTCAGTAGTCACTTGATAAGTTTGATATACTTGTTTTTCATAGTAAGCTGCAACGCCACCTACACAATTTCCACAACTATAATCAGTTGATGAAATATATATGTATTTAGTAGTAGCATCATCTTTAGGTGTTATAAAGTATAATGATTTACCTTGACTTACCCAAGTACCTTTATATTCGCCAGTATAAACAATTTCTGTCTTATAAGCAGCACAAGTCTTAGTTTCAGTATAACCAACTTGAACTTTTTGATATTCATAAATTGGACTATTCTTATCTTCTGTAGTTACAGTATTGTAACCAACTATTTTTCTTTCACTTGCATAGTATGTTTCGTATTTAGTATCAACGTCTCTTAAACTAGTTTCATAAGCCTTAGTTGTTGACCAACTTGACCATGAAGACCAACTAGAGTATGAATCCCCCACTGTTTTTACATATTTATATTCATATACAACAGGTTTTGGTGGATTTACCGGTGGATTAACTGGAGGGTTGACCACTGGTGTAGATACTGGAGCTTGTTTTGCTTCACACACAGCACTATTACAGTAATTATAACATCCTAAATACACTACAATATGAGCATCGTTGTCAGTACATTTTAAATTTACAGTCATACGATATTCATCTTGATATTTAGTGATTTCAACATATGAATCATCTAAATCACAAGCTTTATTGTTTGCATCTTTAAATTCAATAATTAAATTAGTATCAATCATTTCTTTTAAAGTCATTGATTTAGTGTCATTAACATTTTTAGGTAATCTTGGTGTAGTATAGTAGCCAATAGCTGCTTCTTTCATTGTTTGAATATTTTCGTTAAATATTCTGTTAGTTAAAACGTCATATTGATTAGCCATTCCGTCGATTTTATCTGTTATTCCTTTTATTGTTCCTTTAGTTGGAAATAACCAAATCAAAATAAAGACAAATAATACAATAAATAATAATTGTAATATTACGTCTTTTAAAGAAAAACCTTCTCTTCTTTCATTATACATAATAATTCCCCCTTAATTAATGAAATATACTAGCACAAGAAGGCAATATTGTCAAGTTATATAACATTCATTGATATAGAATGAAAATACTACTTGAAAATACTGCTCAGCACGTATAAATAATACCATATAATGACATTTTTGTCAAAGAATACAATATTAATATCAATATATAATATAAAAAAATAAATTAAAAATTCCTAAAAATCTTTATTAAACCATAATTTGAAGTTATAAGTTATTGATTCTTGTCTTTTCACAGTTATTATTTTATAGATTCCAAACCTATAACTAGTAACTAATTCTTCATCATTTTCATGTGTTTTAGTACTAAAAATAAAATATGGTTTTTTATCTTCTTGTATTTTTTTAAAATTAATATATCCAATAGCTGTATTAATAGCAAGCAAACACAAGATAATATAAACTAAAAAATAAGCAATAAACTTAAAAATAAAAAATTTGTTTTTTTCATTATTTTCCATACTATTACTCCTTACTACTTATACACCTAAAGTATATCATTATATTACTTAATATACAAGAAAAAAAGAGACTTTCATCTCTAGTTTTCCGCTTCCTCTAACATATTAGTTATTAAAATACCATATCCCTTAGTTGGATTATCTACTACAACATGGGTAACAGCTCCAATAATATAATTCCCTTGAATGATTGGCGATCCACTCATTCCTTGAACTATTCCCCCTGTTAAATTAAGTAAATTTTTATCAAGTATCTCAAAAGAAATATTTTTGTAATCTTGATCATTAGTAACTTTAATTATTTCTATTTGATACTCATTAATTTGATTACCAGCTAAAACTGTTAAAATAGAAGCTTTACCCTTTTTAATGTCACTAATAGTAGCTACTTTGTATAATTTTTTATCGGATATGGGTCTAATAAAGTTTCCAAATATCCCGTGTTTAGTGTTTTCGAAAATATTACCACTTACAGCATTAGTATAGTATCTTGCATTCTTTTCTCCAGGTACACCATTAGTACTACGTTCAATACCAATTACCTCTGAATCAAATATAGTACCAGAAGTTGTTTTTAAAATTTGACCTGAATTTTTTTCGATAATCTCATGACCTAATGCTCCAAACAAATGACTCTTAGGATCAATAAATGTCAATGTTCCGATACCTGTTATTGAATCTTTGACATACAAACCAGTTTTGTAAATATTTTCTACTTTATATAATTTTAAGTTTGTATATCTGGTTAAATCATTCCTAATATAACCAATTTTTATTGTGTCATCTAAACTATTGTTTATTTTAGACACCATGTCATCAATATTAGATATTTTTTTGTCATCTATACTCGTGATAATATCTCCGACCTTAATATTGGCTCCGCTGACAGTGTCAATATTATTGATTTTGTATGTTCCAACAATAATAACACCATCTGCTTTAATATCGATACCAATATTTTCACCACCTGCATATATGTAGTCGGAATATGCAAATGCGGTATTTGGAATAAAGAGAAATGTTAGGAGAAGAAAGATGCATGTTTTTTTGAACATGGTACCATCTCCTTTTTTATATAGACTACGATATTATTATGTCCTGAGAAAAAAATAATACCCTTGGTATTATTTCTCTATTTCAAAATCAACTAATCCATCAGGTGTGACAATTTTGCTAATTTTTTCCTCAATATTTTTTAACTCTTCATCACATTCTTTTACTAATTTCATCGCTTTTGTATATTTTTCAATTGAATCATCTAAATTAATATCATCATTTTCTAATTCATTTATAATTTTTTCTAATGTTTTAATTTTATCTTCAAATTTCATTTTCTTATCCATTATTTACCTCCTTAACAATAACATCTATAGTTCCTTTATATAATTTTAATTTTAATTCATCATTTGGTTTAACTAGAGTGCTATCACTAATTACTTGTTCATCTTTATAAACTATACTATATCCTCTTTTTAAAACATTTAAAGGATTTAACAATTCAATTTTTTCAATCATGTTACTTAATTTAACAGTTATTTTTTCTATTTTATTGTTAATAATATTATTGATTCTTTCATTAATAATATCCAAATTTTGTTTTTTGTTTTCATACATAATCATAGGATTTTTTAAAATAAAAGAATTTTTAAAAGTATCTAACAGTAATCTTGTATAATTTACTTTTTTATAGATATTTTCATTTAATCGTATATTTAAATTATTTATATATTTAGTTAAATCAATAATATTAGGAACAGCAAGTTCAGCTGCTGCTGTTGGAGTTGGAGCTCTTAAATCAGCAACAAAGTCAGCAATTGTAAAATCAATTTCATGTCCAACTGCACTAATAATTGGAATTGGAGAACTATATATTGCACGAGCAACTATTTCTTCATTAAATGCCCATAAGTCTTCAATGGATCCACCACCACGACCAACAATTAATAAATCCAAATCATAATTTTCTGCAAGTTTAATATTTTTTACAATATCTTCCTTCGCACCATCACCTTGAACTAAACTCGGAAATAAAATAATTTCACAAATTGGATATCTTCTTGTAATAGTAGAAATGATATCTTTGATTGCAGCACCTGTTTTAGCAGTTACAACGCCAATTCTTTTAGGCATCTTTGGTATTGGTTTTTTGTGTTTTTCATCAAATAAACCTTCTTTAGATAATTGTTCTTTTAGTTTTTCAAAAGCTAAATATAAATTACCTACACCATCTTCTTGCATTTCTTCTATATAAATTTGATAATTTCCTGTTGCTTCATATACACTTATTCTTCCCACTACTAATACTTTTAATCCATCAGTAGGTTTAAAATTTAATTTACTAGCATTACTACTAAACATAATAGCATTTATTTTGCTGGTTTCATCTTTTATTGAAAAATATAAGTGACCAGTCGTATGTGATTTAAAGTTAGATATTTCACCTTTAAGAAAAACATTTCTTAAATGTTCATCGCCATCAAATTTGTGCTTTAAATATCCTGTGATCGCACTAACTGATAAATACTTATTATCCATAAATCACCTACTTATTATGATAAACTTTATCTAAAACCCCATTTATCATCTTTCTTACATCATCATCACTATATGATTTAGCAAGTTCAACTGCTTCATTAATTGCAACTACTTCTGGTGTTTTAGTATATATTAATTCATATATACCTATTCTTAAAATTGACTGATCTGTATTCCCTAAACGGTCTATTGTCCAATCATTAAGATATTTATTTGCTAAAGCATCTATATCATTTTTATATGTAATTACTCCATAAACAACTTCTTTGACAAATTCATTATCTATTTCTATAACATCTTTAATAAGTTCATCAATATCAAATTTAATTTTATTTTTTTCATAAACATTAATTTGATATAAAATTGTCATTATTATTCTTCTGAGTTCACTTCTATTTAATTGTTCCATCTGTCTCACCTATTTAATTTTATCATAGATAATAAAAAAAAGGTGAAAAACTTTTAATTTTTACCTCTTTTTTGTTTAATCAATAAATTTTTCTCCTGCTCCACGATATAACATAACTACTGTCCAAATAGTTAAATATAAGAACATTACAATAAGCATTGTCCAACCTAAAATTGGTATTATTAAGCATAGAAGCCATATATATGGAGAAAGATATAATTCTTTTCCTGGAACCCTTAATTTAGCAGCAGTTAAAGCAATAATTTGAACAAAAAATATTATTGCCATCACATAAGGTACAACAATTGAACCAGTTAAGGCTTGAACAAAATTTAATTCAATACTAGTAGTAGGTATTAATATTAGTAAAACTAATACTGAAATTAATGCTAATAGCCAGTTTTTTCCTTTTGCATACCATGCTTTTTTGTCATAGACATCAAGTAATGCTCCAAGTACTAAAATACTTGTAGCTTGTGAAAAAATTAACAATAGTAACCAAATCCACCAATTTTCTTGTTTTAATATTTTCATTTTTATTCTCCTTTTCTATCTTTAATATCATTTTTTAATTTATAAAGTATATTTAATGCTTCCAACGGAGTAATTTCTAGAGGATTAATTTTATTTATTTCTTCTTCTAAGAAATTATCCTTTTCTTTTACAAGTTCATCAATTGGTAATGACTCTTGAATCTTAATATCTCTTTTTATTTCTTTATTTTCATATACTCTTAATATTTGATTAGCTCTTTTAATTAATGATTCAGGTAAATTAGCTATTTTAGCAACGTATATACCATAACTCTTATCAACACTACCATTTTTTATCTTATGTAAGAAAGTAATATTACCATCTTCTTCATAAGCACTGACATGAATATTTTTTAAACCTTTTAAATTGTTTTCAAGATCAGTTAATTCATGATAATGCGTTGAGAAGAAAGTTTTAGCTTTAATATTTTCATGAATATATTCAATAATTGATTGAGCTAAAGCCATACCATCAAAGGTTGCTGTACCTCTACCTAATTCATCAAATAAAATCAAACTATTTTCAGTTGCATTCATTATTGCTCGATTTGCTTCTAGCATTTCAACCATAAATGTAGATTCACCACTTACTAAATCATCACTAGCACCAATTCTTGTGAATATTTGATCAAAGATTGGTAAATTAGCTTCTTTAGCTGGGACAAAGCATCCTATTTGAGCCATAATTGCTGTGATTGCCATCTGACGCATATATGTTGATTTACCTGCCATATTTGGTCCAGTTATTAATAGAATATCAGTACTATTTGGCATTTCAATATCGTTTGGTACAAACTGTTCTTTCATAACTTTTTCTACTACTGGATGACGATTATCAACAACATGTATTTCACGATTTTGATTTAAAGTTGGCCTTATATAATTATTACTTTCTGTTACAGTTGCAAATGATTGTAAAACATCAATCTCACTAATAACTTTAGAAATACCTTGTAGTCTTGGAATATATTCTTTTATTTTTTCTCTTATTGTTATAAATAACTGATATTCTAATTCAATTATCTTTTCTTCAGCATTTAATATTAATGCTTCTTTTTCTTTTAAAATTGGACTAATATATCTTTCACAGTTACTTAAAGTTTGTCTTCTTTCATAACCATATTCTTCCTTAACTAAACTAGTATTACCTCTTGATACTTCAATATAGTAACCAAATACTTTATTATAACCAACTTTTAAATTTTTAATTCCTGTACGTTCTCTTTCCTCTAATTCAAATCTTGCAACAAAGTCTTTACCACCTTTGCGCATAGATTTAAGTTCATCAAGTTCTTGATTATATCCTTCTTTAATTAAATATCCTTCTTTAATACCAATTGGAGGATTTTCATAAACACTATTTTCTAATAATTGATGTAACTCATCAATTGGTTCAATATTATGATAGAAATTTATTCTTTTTAAAATATTTTGAATATTTGGTAAAACACTTAAAGATTTTTTTAATTGTAATAAATCTCTTGCATTGGCATTACCAAAAGCAATTCTACCACTTAGTCTTTCTAAGTCATATACTTCATAAAGATAATTTTGTAGTTCTTCTTTTAAAATAAATTCTTCTAAAAGTACTTCTACCATATCATATCTTTTATTTATTTCATTATAATCAATTAATGGATTTTCAATAAAATTTTTAAGCATTCTTGATCCCATAGCTGTTTTGGTTTTATCAAGTAACCATATTAATGAATAATTACGGTCATGAGTTCTAATAGTTTCTGTTAGTTCAAGATTTCTTTTAGTATGAATATCCATTTTTAAATAATTCTTATTTTCTTTAATAATAGCTTTTTGTAAATGACTTAAACTTCTTTTTTGGGTATTAGTAATATATGTAAGTAAATGTTTAATACTTTCAATATATCTAATATCACCTATATCACTATATATATATTCATATTCTTTTAAATTTTCTATTGACTCAGTTATAGTAACCATAACTTTAAATTGATTTTTTAAGATAGAATAAATATTTTTATCTACTTTATCAGTCATTATTACTTCTTTAATACCAATACTTACTATTTCACTAACTAAAGTTGAAACATTATGTTCAACTAAAGTAGTATAAATAATACCTGTTGAAATATCAGTATAAGTTAATCCATAAGCATGGTTAAAATCCATTACACTACCAATATAATTAAAATCATTTTCCATTAATGATTCATTATTTATAACGGTACCAATACTTACTATTTGAGTTAAATCCCTTTTAACAATACCTTTAGCAGTTCTTGGATCTTCTAATTGTTCACAAATTCCTACTTTATAACCTTTATTTACTAATTTTTCAATATATATATTAGCAGCATGATGTGGAACACCACACATTGGTATTCTTTCATCTAACCCTGCATTTTTACCAGTTAACGTTAATTCTAATTCTCTAGAAACACTAATTGCATCTTCAAAAAACATTTCATAAAAATCACCTAAGCGAAAAAAGATGATAACGTCTGGGTTGGCATCTTTAATTTCAATATACTGCCTCATCATTGGCGTAACTTTTGTTAAATCTACTTCATTTCTTTTCACTTAACCACCTACAACTATTTTATCAAATATTGCATAATAAGTCTATAATTGTTCCTCCAAATATTTGATTGCTTGATCAAAAGTATTGATACTGACAATTTTAATATCAAAGTTACTTTCTTCTTTTAATTTCATTGCATCATTATAATTATCACCACTAGGAACTAAAAAGACATCTGCTTTTTCTTTTATAGCTCCTCTAAGTTTATATTCTACTCCACCAATACTACCAACATTACCATCTACATCTATTGTTCCTGTTCCAACAATTGTTTTACCTTTTGTTAAATCTTCTTTAGTTAAACTGTCATATATAGCAATTGCGGTCATTAGACCACCTGATGGTCCTGATTCGGATCTTTCAAATTTTAAATCTATTTTGGGATTAGTTTCTAGTGTTAAATCTGGTGTTAATACAATACCAACAACTACTCTATCATAATCATAATATAGTGTAGCTTTTCGATTGATAATTTTATCATCATTCTTAACTTTAATATTTATAACATCATTTTCTTCATATCCTTGAATAACTCCAACTAAACTATCGTAATTGTTTACTTTTTGTCCTTCAATTTCTAATATAATGTCCCCTACTGCTAAATCAGTATTTGCTTTTTCATCGACATAAGTAACAACTAAATCTTGATTGATTATTTTAGCTGTTTTTCCTAGCTTATTATAAGCTACAATAATAGCATTATCTCCCGCTTCTTTTAGAAGCATACGATCACGAAAATTCATTTCAGCAATAGTTTGATTATCATATTTAACATCACTCATTTTTATAATATCCCAATTTTTCTTAAAATAGGCAACTATTAAAGTTGGAATAGTAGCTTTTAATTCTGTAACATAAGCCATATTAATACTTCCTTTAGATTCATAAGCATCATCTAATTGAATTCTTTTAGACATATCTATTAATCCCCCAGGAGCATTAATATAATATGGAAATGGTATTACAAATACTATTGTACTAATCATGACAATTAATATTGAAATATAATATTCTCTTATAATTTTTTTAATCTTCTCATATAATTTCATAGAGTCTTTCCCTTCAATTAAAGATATGGTGAATGTATGAAAAAAATTAGTGTTAGTATTATCATTATGGCATTTTTAATATTTTTTAGTGTTGAAATTTTACTTCATTCTAAAGATGTTTTAAGTTCGGTCTTGTTTTCTATTGATATATGGAAGAATAACTTATTTCCATCTTTGTTTCCTATGTTTGTTCTTGCCGATATATTGATAAACTATGGATTTGTTGAATTAGTTGGTGAATTATTCAAACCAATTATGAATCATTTATTTAAAGCAAAAGGTGTTTGTGCCTTTATCTTCATAATGAGTATTATATCAGGTTTTCCTAGTAGTGCCAAGTATATTAAAGAATTATATGAAAATGGTTTAATTGATAAGCGAGATGCTTCAAAGGTTCTTACTTTTTGCCACTTTTCTAACCCACTTTTTATTATCGGAACGGTTTCGTTATTAATGGGAAGTAGTAAATTAGGGTTCCTAATTTTAATATGTCATTATTTAGGAAATATTATTATTGGAATAATATTTCGAAACTATCATCCAACAAATGAAAAATATAGTGCTATGAGTGTTAAAAAAGCTATTTTAAATATGCATAATAAAAGAATTAATAATAATAAGAACTTTATTCAAATAATTACTAATTCTTTAATAAAAAGCATTGATACATTATTACTTATTCTAGGAGTAGTAACAACTTTTGCTATTCTTTCAACTATCCTTGGTATGAATAATTATTATAGTGGTTTTTTTGAAATAACCCAAGGATTAAAATATCTAAGTATATCTGATTTATCAATCGAATTAAAATGCATATTAGCAACTTTAATCATATCATTTGGAGGTCTATCAATTCATATGCAGATAATCAGTATATTAAGTGAAATAAAGGTAAAGTATTTTCCATTCTTATGTGCAAGAATATTACATGCTTTAATATCAAGTATTTTGGTATTAATCGTAAATTACACTTTTTAAAGTAATACGAATACTACCATTACCTTCTTTACCATTCGCAGTTGTTCCATCAGAAGTAGTACATGGAGTGATTGATCCACAAAAGCCAGATCCTCCACCACCAGCACCATATCGGACACCGCCGCCGCCGCCGTAGTAGCCTCCGCCTCCTCCACCACCACCATAAGTAGAAGAATATGTCCCACCAATTCCACCTAAGCCAAGAGTACCTGCTGTTGGATAGGTAGAAATACCGGTTGAGTATGAAGCTCTTGTTCCACCTGCAGCTTGTGTTCCACCCATACCATTATATGAGGTAGTAGTATAAGTACTTGCTAAACCATTAAGTCCACCACCAGCACCACCAATTGCTGGATTTAAACTATCATCATCGGTCCCTGCTCCGCCTCCACCACCAGCAACTAAAATACGATTAGATAAACTAGTGCCAGCGACTCTTATGTCAGAAGCACCACCGCCAGAACCTCCTGCTCTTTCATAGCCATTTCCGCCTGAGCCACCACCATTATATCCGCCAGGAGTAACTGTTTTATCTATCCAATTTCCTGCACCACCAACATAAAGACTTAAAACATCACCTTTATTAAGTGTTAAATCTGCCACCGTATATCCACCAAAACCACCAATATCAACTGAAGAAGTACTACCACCTTGAGCTCCCCATAATTCAAGTGTGTATATACCCTTAACAAAGACATTAAATGTTTGAACATCCCCAGTATATGCATACTCTGAAATAGAAGAAGCAACTGTTACTCTTCTTACAACTTGATCCATAATAATACCATTAGTATCGGTTATAGTATATGTTAATTCATATGTTTTTCCAACTTCATTTCCCACTACACCAGTAATAGTGACATTAGGATCATTTTCAATAACTGTTCCATTATCATACATAACATAGTATCCAAGTTCCTCATACCCTATCCCAGTAAAAGCTGTAGCATCAGAAGAACCAATTAAATAAATATTACGATCAACATCTAATATATCTTCAAAAGATAAATCAGTTATTGCTGCATCACGATTATCATATTGATATACAACATTAATCCCATATTCTTGTTGTTCTAGGAGTGAGTGAATAATAGGAATTGTTATTGTTACTATAGAATTATTTCTTCCTGTTGCAACTCCTACTACAGAATTAGTAGATACTTTTATATTTCCAAATTGACTACCAGCAATTAATTCTGTTTTATAATCACCATAAGAAAATGTATTATTTTTTCTATCTATTTCTAGACGACTTGTAGAACTATCATCAAAAACAAAATTGATACAGGTTGTCCCACAACGATTAGCAATAATAATTTTTTTAGTATTTAAATCAGAGTTTATCTTTTCACTCATAATTGTTTGCTTAGTTAATAATTGTGATTTTATTCCCGCCGTTACATAAAGTTCTTTTAAAATAATTATCAATTCAAAAAGCAATAATACAATTATTGAGGTAAGAACAAACGACACAATTATTTCAACGACTGTAAACCCTTTATTATTCTTCATATAAACACCTACTTGCTAATTTTTAAACTTCCAAAAGTCTCATTTTCATATTCAACAATAATACGATATAAATCTTCACCTTTAGTATATTTTAGATAATTAATATATTTTTTTAATTTATCATCGAATGTTAAATTACTATTTTTTAGATTAGAAAGATCACTATCTGTAAAGATTACTTTCTTTACATTCAATTGATCAAATAATGTCAAACAGTATTCAGATTCTTCAAAATAATCAGCACTACAATTTGTAATATCAATATATCCATTAACATTACTAGTACTATCTTGAAAAGCTTTTAATTCTTCATATCCATCATTTAATATATAATTACGAATATTAGATACCCCATAAACCGCATCAACAGTATTATATGTAAAACTAGAATTATAACTTTTAATAATAGTTTGAAACTGGACAAACAAGTAAATTAGTATTGATATAATTAAAGTAGCAACAACAAGAGTTTCTACTAACATAAACCCTTTATTATTAATTTTTTTCATTAAATCGCTCCTTTATGATTGTAAATATCTTAAATATATTATATAATATTATCAAGATAAATGCTAGTATAATTTTAGAATCGAAGGGGATTGATAAATTATGATGAGGAAATTTGACACTGATAAGATGCCAATTGTTGAGGTTGTTAATGAAATCATGTTAGACGCCGCAAAAAGAGGTGCCAGTGATATACATTTTGACCCATACAACAATTTTATGAAGGTTAGAATTCGTATTGATGGAACTCTTCATGATTATTCAGAAATACCTAATACTGTTAAAAAGAATCTTATAACTCGTATCAAAATAATTTCAGGAATGAACATTACTGAATCAAGATTACCACAAGATGGTGCTATTAAAGCAACTCTAAAAGATGTTAATCTAGACCTCCGTGTTTCGGTTATACCTACAAGCACCGGAGAAAAAGTAGTTATTCGTATCCTCGACTATTCAATGAGTTTAAGTGGACTAGAACATCTTGGATTCTCTGAATCAAATTATTTAAAAGTATTAAAAATGATTAGTGTGCCTAATGGTATTATCTTAGTAACTGGGGCTACTGGTTCTGGGAAATCAACTACAGTTTATTCTATACTTCAAAGATTAAATCGTGAAGACACTAATATTATTACTGTAGAAGATCCTATTGAAATGGATATCGAAGGTATTAATCAAATTCAAACTAATAGTGAAATTGGATTAACTTTTGCTGCAGCTTTAAGATCTATCTTACGTCAAGACCCAAATGTTATTATGGTTGGGGAAATTCGTGATACTGAAACTGCTAAAATTGCTGTTCGTGCTTCTATTACTGGTCATATAGTACTTTCAACAGTCCATACAAACAATTCATTAAATACTATTGAACGTTTACTAGATATGGAAGTTGAACGATACTTATTGGCTAGTGCTTTAACCGGAATTATTTCGCAAAAATTAGCACGTCGTTTATGTCAAAACTGTCGTGTTCTTCGAAAGACAAATGAATATGAAAAAGATTTATTTAAACGTGTCTTAAGTCGTGACATTAATGAGGTATATTCCGCAGAAGGTTGTGAAATATGCGGAAATGGATACCATGGACGTATTGCTTTACATGAAGTTTTATTAATTAATCAAGAAATTAAAGATGCCATTAGTAATGGTATGGCAAAAGAAAAACTAAGAGAATTAGTTTATAAATCAGATGTTATTACTTTACTTCAAGATGGACTTGAAAAGGTTGCTAATGGTTTAACTACATTTGAAGAAGTATTAAAACTTATTGAATTAGATGATGATGATCGTATTGGTGATAAATATAATCTTAAATCAGCCCTTGAAGCTACAGGAATTGCTAAGGCAAGTGATTTAAAGGTAGTTGCAGAGGTTAATGCAGTTCCTACGAGACCTGCAGCACCTACTCCAATTCCAACACCAACACCAACACCTAATGTACAAGCACCTGTAACACCAAGACCACAACCAGTACAACCTACAGTTGCAGTACCAAGACCAACACCTGTAGTTCAAACTATTCCAACTCCTCCAATTCAAGGAAGTACTACTCCTAGACCTACTCCAATAATTCAACCAACAGTAGTACCTCAACCTAAAATTGAAACAATAGCATAAATAAAAAAAGGATTGAAATTCAATCCTTTTTATAATACATTTATAATCACTTGGAAATCAATTTGCAGTAATAAAACAATAATTGCTCCTATACTTAAAAATGGACCAAATGGAACAATATGACTACTATTTTTATATAACATTAGTAGTGAAATTGGTAATCCAATAATTGAACCTATAAAGATAGATACAATTGCCATTTCCCATCCAAAGATAAGGCCAAAGAAGAACAATAATTTTATATCTCCCCCGCCCATTGACTCCTTTTTAAATAGGAAATCACCAAATTGTTTTATTAAGAACATAACAGTAAATGATATAAGTCCATTTAATATTGCTAATCCTAAGGCTTCTAACCCATATGTACAAGCTATTTCAATAAATAATAATATACCAGTAACAATTAGTACTTCATCCGGAATAATCATATAATTAATGTCACTTACAATAATAATTAATAGCATCGAGATAAATGTTAAAGCAATTAATAGTTCTAAACTCATACCAAAACTTAAATATGTTAAAGCAAACACTATTCCACATCCAAACTCAAAAATTGGATGAATAATTGGAATTTTTTTCTTACAATTTTTACATTTGCCACCTTGAAGTAAATATGAAAATATTGGTACTAATTCAATAGGTGTAAGTTTATGTTTACAATGTGGGCAATGTGATGAAGGTGATACAATTGATTCTCCATTTGATAATCTATCACCAACAACATTAAAGAAAGAACCTAAGATCATTCCAAACACAAAGAAACAAATTGTAAAATATATCAGCATATAAATACCCCCTACTATTGTTGAATTGCCGAATACATGTTAAACATTGGAACGACAATTGATAAAACGATAATACCAACTACAATTGTTAAGAATATAATAAGAACTGGTTCAACGAATGTCTTAATTCTCGAAACCGCATTTTTATGTAATTCTTGATAATAATTAGATACTTTACCCATCATTTCTGGTAATTGCCCTGTTCTTTCACCAGTTACAATCATTTCATAAGCAGGAAGTGGGACAGCCCAGTGATCTTTAAATGCTAAAGATATTTTTTCACCACGAGCTAAGTTAGTGATAGTATCAAGCATAATCATTTTATAAATTTCGTTATTGGTTATTTTATTTAATATTTCCATACTATCAGTAATAAATACGTTGTGTGATAATAATGAACTAAATGTTTTAGTAAACATCGTAATTTCATTATAAATAACAACATTACCAAATATAGGCATATGCATAACTAACCATTGAACCATGGTTTTAAAGAACTTAATTGATCTATATAAATAACGGAATATAATTATAAAAATTACTAATCCAATTAAAATCCATAGTAGATTTTTTTCTAAGAAATCACTCAAGTTTAATACCATTAGAGTAAAGGCTGGTATTTGCGCATTATCCATACTCTCATAAATTTGAACGAACTTTGGAATAACAAATACCATAATAAATGTTATTGCACCCAATGACATAACTAAGATAATACTTGGATACATCATTGCTGTAATCATTTGTTTTCTAGTCTTGTCTGCTTCCGTAAAGTATTCAGACATATCATCTAACGCTTCAGGTAATTCCCCTGTCATTTCAGATGCCTTAACCATGTTAATTAAAATACGTGGAAAAGCATCACCTTGTTTACCTAATGCATCACTAAAGTTTTCTCCCATTGTTAGGTCATATATAATTGATCTAAATATTCTTTGATATTTTTTATTTTTATATTGTCTACTTAATATTTTTAACGATTCAACTAAAGGGATACCAGCTTTAATATAAGTAGATAATTGAGTAATAAAGAAAATTAAATCTTTTGTCTTAATCTTTGTTTTATTTGTTTTAGGACCACCATATAATAATTGAATTAACCAAGAAGTCTTAATACTATATACTTCAAATCCTTCACTAAGTAAGAATGAGTGAACTTCAACTTTTGAGAATGCTTCAAAGGTACCTTTTACTAACTTGCCATCAGCATTCTTACCAACATATTCAAATACACGTTTCTTATCACTTTTTAAAGCATCTGCACCTTCAAAACTAATAAGTAACGCTTGTTTACTAATGTCTTCTTTATTTCGTGCATTTTTAACAAATGCTAAATTGTTATATTTCTTTTTAAAATACTTAGCAACATTTTCAGGTAAATGATTAATAAAATTTTTAAACTTCTTAACATAATCTGAAAATTTAGGCTTTTCAATAACCATAGATTCATTAACATAAGTATTCTTTTCAATCCATTCTTCTTTAGACATTTTTTCTTTGTTTTTACGTTCTTTTTCTTCAATCTTATGTTTTTTAGCTTCCTCAATTTTTTCTTTAGCAAGTCTTATTTTTTCTAATTTTTCATCTTTTTTTCTTTGAATTGCTTCAGTCCTACGAATACTTTCTTCTTCTTTTTTTCTATCAGCAATTACTAATTCTTCAACTTTACGCTTCTTTATCAATTCATGAAGAATTTTTTCCTTTTCAATAATTTTCAGTTTTTCCTTTTTGGTTAATTCACGAGTTTCTTTTGCCACACTTCTTGAAATTTTAACCATATAGAAAAGATAAACAATTGGTGCAACTAACCCAAGAAGTGGATATTTTAAAAACACTCCTACAAAATTATACATCATCATTGAAGAGAAAAGAAAACCATTAATAAATTTAGTCAAAAATTCATTAATTACATATATTGCTTCATCTATAAAAAACCATAATGTAAAAAAGAAACCAAGAGAAAAAAGACGTATAAAAATTAGTGGAATTTTTACGATAAAAGAAACCATTCGATAAACATATATACAAGCCGTTAAGTATAATGGTTTACTCATAGCAAAAACACCATCCAATCCCTTTATTATTATTCTACATTAATTATATCATAAAATTAACTTTTGTAAAACATTTTTAATTTTCTTCATATAATAATTTAGAAAGGAGTATGCTTATGAACTTTTACAATCCATATTATTCATATCCTTATGCTGCGACTTCTCTAGCTAGAGGGGGCATATTTGCCAGATTATTTGGCGCTAATGGTATAAAATTTGGTAGTATAGTTAGCGGAACTCAAAAAACATTAGGTTTTATTAATCAAGTTATACCTGTTGTAAGACAAATCACACCAATGATCAAAAATGGGAAAACAATGTTTAAAGTTATGAATGAATTTAAAAAAGTTGATACTCCAACCACTAATAATAATGTTAGAGTTCAAGAAACAACTAATACCGCTACCCCTCAAACTACCAATAATATTAATAATGATGGCCCAACTTTTTTCCTTTAATATTGTGTAATAAATATTTTTTATACCTAATGTATAGTCTATTCACTATACATTTTTTTGGTATTTTATTTAATACATCATCAAATATATTTGTTAAATGTCTTAAATATTCTTGATCAACTGTCCTTTTATTTAAACGAATTATTGGTCCAACAATATAATCGACCATATTATATTTTTTATATCCTTTGCTAAATTTTATAATAACATAATACTTATTTCGTTCATGAACAATTTCTTCATTCTGAATAATATATCCCTTTTTAACAATCTCTCTTCTTAAATGCTCTAAATCATTATTTGATTGAATGATTAGATTGTCAAAATAATAACCCTTTAGTATTTTTAATATTGATCTCATGCCCATTCCAGCAATGATAACAGTATCTATATTATCTGTGTTAATTTTTTGTAAACCATTTGTTTTTATTATCAAAATGCTGTCATTTAATTTATACTTATCAATATTACTTTTAGCAACTTTAATTGAATTTTCATTGATATCAGTTGCAATACATTTGACATTTTTTTTGATAGTTAAATATATATCTAATAAAGCATGTTCACATCCAACATCAATAATATGACTGTTTTTGGGTACTAGATTGGCAATTGCCGTTAATCTATCTGATAACATTAGTCACCCATATAATCTTTTAGTTTTCTACTTCTAGATGGATGTCTTAGTTTTCTAAGAGCTTTGGCTTCAATTTGTCGAATACGTTCACGAGTTACTCCAAACATTTGACCAACTTCTTCAAGAGTACGACCTTTTCCATCCTCTAAACCGAATCTTAGTCTAATAACTTTTTCTTCTCTTTCAGTTAATGTTTCAAGCACTTCGCTTATTTCATCTTTTAATAGCTCATTAGTTGCATAATCTTCAGGACTCATATTACTTTCATCCTTAATAAAATCTCCTAAATGAGAATCATCTTCTTCACCAATAGGTGTTTCTAGGCTAACTGGGTCTTGACTTATTTTATAAATATCTCTAATTTTTTCAACGGTTGTGTTCATCTTTTTAGCTAGTTCTTCTTCCGAAGGTTCACGATTAAGTTCAAGTGTTAATTGTCTTTGAATACGTGCAAGTTTATTAATAGTTTCTACCATATGTACTGGTACTCTAATTGTACGTGCTTGGTCTGCTATTGCTCTTGTAATAGCTTGTCTAATCCACCATGTAGCGTAAGTTGAAAATTTAAATCCTTTGTTAACATTGAATTTTTCAACTGATTTCATAAGTCCAATATTTCCTTCTTGAATTAAATCTAGAAATAACATTCCTCTACCAACATATCTTTTTGCAATACTAACAACTAAACGTAAATTAGCTTCTGCCAAAATACCCTTAGCTACTAGATCACCATTATTAATACGTTCAGCTAATTCTGTTTCTTCTTCAAGTGTTAATAGTTTAATTTGTCCAATTTCCTTTAGATACATTCTAACTGGATCATTGATAGTTAAATCCTTTGTTAATATATCATCACCCAATAATAATTTGTCAACTTTTTCATTACCACCATCAGTTTCATCCTCACTAATAATAGCAATATTATTTTCATTAAATAAATTATATAATTCATCTAATGAATCACTATCTAAATCTAATCCTTTTAATGAGCTTGCTAATTGTTCATAAGTAATATAACCATTTTCAATACCCATCTTTACTAGTTCTTGTTTTCTTTCGTCAAACGACTTTATTTCATTAATCATTAATATCCCCTCTCCTTAACTTAATAATTTGTTCAGCTATTTTTGCTTGTTCTAACGGATTAATTTCTTGTGTCATTTTTTCAGTTAATTTTTTAATTTGAAAATTTACGTTATATTCCTTAATAACATTAATATAATCATCTATTTCCTCAATAGTATAATCTTCTTTTAGATTTAATGCTTCAATCTCCCCTATTGTTTTAAGAGCTGATTCATTTTCTTGTAAACTAGTCATTAAATCAGCAACATTAATATAGTTGTTTTCTTTATAAAATATACTTATTTCATATGCTAAATAGCGATATTTATCAGTAGGCATATATGTAATTTTTTTATTATATATTTTAATTACTTCCTTACTTCTTAACATATAAAATATTAAATATTTTTCAGCTTTTTCATACTTACTTTCCTTTAATGTTTTAGTAGGCACAGATTCTACTTTTTCCACTTTTTCTTGATTATTTAGTTTGCTTGCAAGAAATTCAATATCAAGATTAGATTCTTCACTAACTTTTTTTAATGTAATTTCTCTTAAAATATCATCATCAATTTTATTTAGTTCACTAATGATATTATTTACATATTTTGCTAAATCTTCACTATTAGATAAATCTTTTTTATTTTTTAAATAAGATAATTTAAAATCCATTATATTTATTGGACTTTCTAATTTAAGTAAAAATCTTTCACGATCTTTTTTAATATATTCATCAGGATCCATTTTATCTTCTAATCTTATAACTTTAGGAATTACACCAATATCTATAAGTTCATTAGCACATGCCATAGTAGCTTTTGCCCCAGCATCATCACCATCAAAACATATTATTACTTCTTTAGCCATTCTCTTAATTAGCAATGCTTGATTTTTTGTTACTGCTGTGCCCAAAGTTGCAACTACATTTTTTATACCAGCAGTATGTGCTCTAATTACATCCATTTGCCCTTCCATAATAATTACTTTATTATTTAAACGACATTCTTCCTTAGCACGACTAAAATTATATAATAATTCACCCTTTTTAAATATTTCCGTTTCTTTAGTGTTAATGTATTTTGATGTATCTTCATTATTAAAAATACGACCACTAAAACCTACAACTTTACCATTTAAATCTTCAATAGGAAACATAATACGATGATAAAAAATATCGTTTAAGCCATATTCATTATTAATTACTAAACCACTCTGAATTAAGTGTTTAGCATTATATTTTTTCTTAACCAATAAATCTGTTAGTAATTTATGATCTTCTAGGGCTAGTCCAATTTCAAAGGCCTTAATAGTTTCTTCATTAAGACCACGATTATATAAATATTCTTTTGCTTTTTTTCCTTTTAATGTATTAATGTTATTTTGATAAAATTTAGCACCAATATCATATATTTCATATAATTCACTAAATTTTTGAATATTATTAGTATTAGTATTAACACTAACATTAATGGGAATTCCTGCAATATCAGCACATTTTTTTAATGCTTCAGGAAATGTTATATTTTCATAGTCCATTATAAACTTAAACACATTACCAGTTGCACCACATGAAAAACAAGTATATATTTGTTTATCTTTCGAAACACTCATACTTGGATTTTTATCATCATGAAAAGGACAAACACCAAAATAGTTTTTCCCTCTAGGAATAAGTGGCATATAACTTGATATTATATCAACTATATCAACGCTATTACGAATATTATTAATTACTTCTGTTTCAACCATACTCATATAACAACTCTCCTAATATAAATATACGACAAAACTTTTCATTATCCTTTTTTCTTTGATTATTTTTTTAAATTTACATAAACTAATATAAGGAGGATCTATGAATCATATTAAAACAAAGTTTATTGCAGTTATTGCAGTCTTTTTATTAGCATTTCCATTCCACTTTTTATATGAATGGTTTCCAAATCCTGTCTTTGCTATATTCTTTCCCGTTAATGAAAGTGTATGGGAACATATGAAATTACTATATACACCTATTATCTTTTATGGTGTAATTGATTATTATTTATTATTAAAATATGAAATTAGATTTAACAACTTCTTATTAGCTTTATTTGTGAGTGCTTTTATAAGTATTCCTATATATTTAACTATATATTTACCATTTTATTATATACTAGGAGAAAAATTAATGATCAGTATACTAATTCTCTTAATTGTTATTATAATTGCTGAAATGATTAATTATTATATACAAAAAAGAAATAATATTCATTTAGATATCATTTCTTGTATTTTGATTATTATAACTTTTATTGCTTTTGGTTATTTAACATATTATCCTTTTAAAACAGATCTTTTTTATGATAAAAAAGATAAATTGTATGGTATTAATACCTATTATCTAGGGAATTAAACCAAAACCATTAACAACGTAGCGACCACCTTGTTTTTTAGCTAAAGCAGGTGGATTATTATACAACTGTCCTTTTACTATTAAGGTTGTTGAATGACCACCATCTAAATTAGCAGCGTTATGCGCTCCATACTTAAGTAACACATCAATCATATTCTTTAAGGTTGCTCCGTTAGTATAGTTTTCACCATCAGCAACTAAAAATAACACAATCCCATCTTTTCTTTGGGCAATAGCAACACGAGGTGCATATCCCCAAGGATCCCCTACTATTTCCATTGGCTTACCATTAACAATTAAGAATGGGCCAAATTGCAATGCATCACGTAATTTATATTTGTTCAATGCATCTTGAGCATTAGATTTAACTAGGACAAGCTTATCATCTTCATTAAATCCAATAAGTTCACTTGTTACCCCATCATCCCATATGATCTTTCCTTCTTTAATTACTGGTCCTAATGGAATACCACTACCAGTACCTTCAGGATCTTTGAACCCACCACCATTAATACAAACTAGGCCACCTTCACGTTGACACATTGTTAAAATACGTTCTCCATTTTCTGTTCCGAGTTTTTCTTGACTAATAGTTTTAACTTTTGACGGATCATATATTGCCACTAAATATCCAGTAGAATTACCAATCTTTATATTGATAATCTTATAATCATCATTACCTGGGGTTCTTTCTAATATTGCTTCATCATATTCATTATCATAATGATCTTTTGGATCAGTATCAATAACAATATCATCTAGATTTATATCTTCATCAATTTTAACAAAATAATTTTTACTTAATACTTTACTAATCATTTCATCAGTATAAAATATATATGCAAAATATTGATGAGTCATGGTATTCATAGCTGTAGTGATAAGTAAATTTCTAAAGTAATTTATTGGCCCATACGTTAAGAAAAAACCAATTAATGCTAATACATCTAGAACAATCAATACAATTGTACTTTTTCTCATGTTATCCCTCCAACTCATATGGACTGTCTTTAGTACCATCACCACTAGTTATTTTTGTTTTTTCTATACATATTGCTGGTCTTAACTTCTTAATATATGTCGTTTTAGAAGAAAATAAATTTTCATCATTATTAAATGAATATATTTTTCCATCATCAGCTGGTGTTAAGAAAAAGTAATTGCTGATAGTACTATCAATTTTTATATCAGCTACATTATATAGTCCAACCTTAGCAGTAACTTTATCACTATACACATTTTTATAGTCATATTTACTATCATCAGTATAATCTCCTGTATACCAATCACAATCAATTAATAAATCCTTATATGAAATTGAGTTATAGAAATTTGTATTTAAATATTTTGCTAAAGAATAATTAACATCAACATCATATTTATTATTATTAGAACTAAAACTATAAGTATTAAATACTCCACCTAAATAACCATCATATATTAAACGAACATTATCATTATTTTCTTCATATACTCTCCATATATCATCATCTAATTTTACATATGAATATGTTCTTAATTTTTTATCATTAGATGATTCAATAATGTATGGATCATCTTTTGTTCCTTTACCACTTTGAATAATGTTAGTTCCTTTTAAAGTAATAACAGGTTTTATAGCATACCCACTATTTGCTGGACTTTTTGAAACACTACCTTCTGAAATATGCCATACTTTTTCATCATCACTAGCTGTTCCTAACCAAATGTTTGGTGTGTTATTAATGTAACTTTCATCTTCTTGAATAGTATTTAAATAATCTGATAAATTAAGTAAACTGACATAATCAGTAGTACTTTTTTCATTACAAGTGAAATTCTTTAATTCATCAACTTTATCTAAGCAAACAACATTAGGTATTAAGTATTTTTCTTTATCATATAGTGTTTTTTCAAATATGCCTGTATTTTCACCACCAGAAACTAACCAGTCTCTAATATTTGATTTACTATAATCAGTATTATCATAATCCCACATTAAATTATTAACATAATCATCTGTTACTAAAACAACACTATTGTCTTGATTTATCTTAATTATGCGCCATAAAATATTAGAATATTTTACATAATTATTATCTACTTCACCTTTAAAAACAAAATTACCGCCAATACTATATAAACCATTTCCTTCATATACAACTGGATTACTTTTACGTAATGTAATTCCCATTAATTCAGTAGTTTCCCCAGTAGATTTTTTAGGATTAAATACTTGATAGTAATGTACTGCTCTATAACCATAAAATATAGTAAAACCTACTAAAAAAACAATACTAAATATCGTAAAACCTAATTCTAATATACTCATCTTTGATTTAATTTTCTTTTCTTTTCCTGACATATAATTCACCTATCTAACTGATTAATTATATCAAAATATATTCTTTTTATCAATCATTATTCGACAATTTGTGACTGTTAATCTACTAATATAATATGCACTTATCTTCATTTTAAAATGAAGAAAAAAAGATATAATTGATTATATCTTTTTTTATGATTACTTTTATATATTGTTCTAAAACAACAAAATATATACAATTAGTTAAAAATGAATAGAATTCTATAATAATACCATAAACATAGGAAAAATATTATAATATTGTTACTATTAAGGCATAACTTGAATCTCATAGACGGATAGTCCATCTGAATATCCACCACCTGTATAAATAGCCAGTCTGGTTGTTCCTGCTGGTATGACATAAGTTCTCTCTCCAGAAAATTTAGTATCAACAGTTGATATTACATTACCCGAACTATCTAAATATGACATTGTACAAGCTGCACGTCCAGCATTTATTTTTAATCTAATTGTTTTTCCTTGAACACTAGGATCAATATCAATATATTTAGTTGTACTTATATACCAATAAGCTGTCGTATCATTTCCATCAACAGCAGGTGATAATATAGCATCTGCCACATTAGCGGTAAGACTTACAGTAATTCTAGTTTCATTACCATATTGATCAATTCCTTTAGCATATATTGTCTCACCCTGATTAACTTTCACAGGACTAGTGTATTCTAACCAATTACCTGTTGTACCAATGCGATATAGTTTTTGTACACTTGTTGGGAAGTAATTTATAGTTACCATTTGATATGGTGTATTAATTTGCTGAGCCGGATTTGCATGCAATAAGATGTATTTATTAGTAGTTGTTAATACTGGTTCATTAGCAATTTGAATCTCATAGATGTATAATCCATCTGAATATCCACCACCTGTATAAATAGCCAGTCTGGTTGTTCCTGCTGGTATGACATAAGTTCTCTCTCCAGTAAATTTAGTATCAACAGTTGATATTGCATTACCCGAACTATTTAAATAAGTCATTGTACTTGCTGCACGGCCAGCATCTAGTTTTAATCTAATCGTTTTTCCTTGAACACTAGGATCAATATCTATATATTTAGTTGTACTTAGATACCAGTGAGCAGTTCCATCGTTACCATCCGTAGCCTCAGGATTAATAGCATCTGGAATAGAAGCAGTATAACTTGGAATTATTCTTGATTCATTACCATATTTATCAATACCTTTAGCATATATAGTTTCACCTTGATTTAATTTGACAGGTTGATTATTATAATTCAACCATTCTCCAGTAGTTCCAATTCGATATAATCTTTGAACACTAGTCGTATAATAACTTATTGTTATCATTTGATAAGGTTTTTTAATCTGTTTAGATTGATCAGTATGTAACAACATATATCCACTAGTTGCTGCAAAGGTTGGCTCATTAGCTGGCTGAATTTCATATAGATAATTTGTATATCCACCACCACTTATGGTTCCTTCATATTTTATCCATTTGGTGTTTAATGGGATGATATAATTTTCATCCACTGTAAGATTTGTATTGGCACTTGGATTTCTAGTTATGTTACTTATTTCTTGTTTATTGACATCTAAAAATCTTATACGCCCAATAGTATATACCATTTGCCACTTAACACGTATTCTGTTTCCCTGCATACTTTCATCAACGGCCATATAATAATTTAAACCAGTAGCAGCACTCATTGACGTTGAATCATTACCATCTAAAGCTCCTGAAGTTATGGCGTCTGTTACATTTGCAGTATAACTTGGTGTTGTTCTCGTTTCATTACCATACTGATCAATTCCTTTAGCATATACAATTTCACCTTGATTTAATTTGATAGGTTGATCAATATAATTTAACCATTCTCCAGTAGTTCCAATTCGATATAATCTTTGAACACTAGTCGCAAAATAATTTATCGTTACCATTTGATATGGTTGTTTAATTTGTTTTGTTGGATCTGCATGTAGCAACATATAACCATTAGTTGCGGCAAATGTTGGTTCATTACTTGGTTGTATTTCATATAAGTAATTAGTATATCCTCCACCACTTATTGTTCCTTCATATTTTATCCATTTAGTGTTTAGTGGGATAGTATAAATTTCGTCCACTGTAAGGTTTGTATTGGCGTTTGGATTTCTAGTTATGTTACTTATTTCTATTTTATTTGCATCTAAAAATCTTATACGTCCAATGGTGTATACCATTTGCCATTTAACACGTATTTTGTTTCCTTGCATACTATCATCAACTATCATATAGTAATTCAACCCGGTAGCAGCACTTACTCCTGTTGAATCATTTTTATCATAAGCAAGTGTCGTTATAGCATCACTAGGCATTCCAATTGTCTTAGTAACAGATACTTCTAATCCTGTTGTTCTCTTAACACTTTTTGCTCTTATTGTTCCACTTGCCATTTGAAATGACCCAGTATATTTTATCCATGTTACTCCATTATCAATACTATAATAGTTATCAATGTCAGTTCTATTATCATATGATATGACCGTTGTTGCATCTACAGTTATACCATATGATGCTAATATAGCATATCCAGCATTCGAAGTAATTACTGGAGATGCAGGCATATCTAAGTCTAGATTAACTAGTTTCTTTGAAACTGTTACTTCATTACCTAAACTATCTTTTCCTTTAGCAAATATTGTCACAGTTTCATCTGCATTTTGTAAGTTACCTGATAATACATTATAAGATGTTACATTAAAAGGTGCAGTATAATTTGTCCATGTGGTTCCATTTCCTATCTTATATTGTTTAGTCGTTGAATCTCCAAAATTAATTGTTACTAGAGAATTTAGTCCTACCACATCCTCTGGAGTTGCTGTTATTTCTATAATAGGTGGTGTTAGATCTACGTTTTCTACATTGATTGTATAAACTTGTTTATTACCTACTCCATCTTCTGCATAGAAAGTATAGTATGCATTCTCAGTTATATTTACAATAGTATTATTTGGTATTTCAGTGCCACCAGTTGCAAAATAACTTTCTCCTAATACACCTTTAGCCCATTTCACTTTAGCTACCTCTACGTCATCTGTAACATCTACTTTAATTCCTAGTTTTCTTGTTGCTGTTACTAAATCTGTTGTCAATTTGATTACCGGTTGTTCTTCATCAATATTTGTTATTTTATAAATGACTTCTATTGACCATACTTCAGCATCATCTTGACCACGAGCATATATTATAGTATTGTTTTTAGTTATCTTAAATTTGCCATTATATGTACCATAATCACTAATGATTGTACCGTCTGGTCCTACTACTTTATATTGTTTTTTAACTAAACTACTATCATATAAAATAGTCACATTTACTTCAGCTGTTGGTTCTAATTTATCTGGAATTATTTGTGGCGCAGGTGGGGTTGTTCTATCCCATCTCATAAAGATATATTCTTTAATGTCACTTATTCCAAAATCGAGTACGTACCAATCACCACTAAAATCGATTTCGTCCCCGTTTTCATTTCTAATTTTTATTTTTAACTCATTACTACTATTTAATAATTGATCTTTATATTGGGGCTTTATAAGTAAAATTCCGACTTCATTATATGGTTTCCAAACTCCTGCTTTAGTAAATTTATATTCTCTTCCTTTTGAATTTGGGGGATAATTTAATTTTAGTATGAAATAATCTCCCATATCAATAACGAATGTAGGTGGTGGTGATATGATATTTGTTACGTCATACGTTGATTCTGATGATTGACCCAATGCATTTTTACTATATGCATATATTTCACCATTAGTTGTTACATCAAAAGAGCTAGTATAATCTCTTAATGGTCCTCCATTTACACTATATCTTTTGATAGTGGCATTTTTATCATATTCAATAGTAATATTTGTCTTGGATGTTTGAACTGTATTAACCGGATTTCCAATAATATTTGGTTCCGCAATACCACTAGAAATATTATCTATTTTTTTTGATGCCTGTCCTTTACCATTTTCACTTAATGCATATGCATATATTGTCGTATTTGAAGTTACCTCAAATTCACCAGTATATTCTACTAGAGGTCCATATTTTCCAAGTGAATAGTACTTCTTATCCGTTCTTTTATCATATTCAATCTTTATTAGCACCTTATCTGTTAAAGTCTTTGATACTAATGGTTCTGGGGCAGCTGTTATTGTTACTAATAGATTATCTTTTGGAGCTGGTGGCACCATATAACCAATATTAGTTATATCTAGTTCGGCAGTAGTTGTACCATATGAATTAGTAGCACGCCCATATATTCTCATATTTTGACTAATACTAAATGCATTTGTATATGGCACAAAAACTACTCCATCTAAGCTATATTCTACTTTATCAGCATCACTATAATCTAGAGTAACTACAACATTTTTTGCTCCAAATGAGCCTGGATATGGATATGGATCAGCGTTAATTGATAAATATGGTCTATTATTTTGTTTGATATTGCTTACTCTACCATACCCTATATCTGATTTTTCTCCTTCATATGTTATATAATAAGCAGATATTTGCATATTACTAGTTACTGTCACTGGTCCTGTATATGGTACATAACTCCCAGTTCCTAATTTTATATATACTCTATCAGCATTGGCAGGTGATACTACACTTACTTGTACTGATGTTGTAAGTGTAGGAGGATTCACTGAAACTATAGGTGCCGGAACAATATATATTGGATCCACAGGAATTGGATCTCCTGGGTTTCTTGGGGGTAATGGATCATAATTTCCTGCCCCATCAAATTTTTCATTTATCAGAATTGACCTTGAATTTGACCTTTTTCCATTTGCATCATAATAATAAGCTATCACATATGTTCCATATTTTTTTATACTTATTTCTTGTGAATAAGTTTGTTCTAACCCATAGTTTATCTTATATATTTTTTGACTAGCACTTTCTGGATATGTAACTCTTACTCTAGCTACTTCATCACCACTTATTGGATCTAATCTTTCAATGGTTGGTGCTGGTATATCTATTTCTTCTACTCCAATATTTCCAATATATACCGCATCTCTTCCAACAATATTTCTTGCTAATAATAAATTACCATTGGCATCATAAACATTATCTGCTTTCTTCGCTCTTGCTTCTATCATACAGTTCTCAGTAACTGTAAACTCACCATTATATGGCTGCCAATCACTATTTCCTACTCGATATTCTTTTGTTGTCGCAGATTCATCATAGTTTATCTTTACTTTTACTTTATCAACTAATTTACTTCCATAACTATCTGGGATAATATCCACTAGTAATGTCCCAGCTGGTGGAATTGTTACTTCTTGGTTATCTATCTTATACTTTATCCATATATCTTCTACTCTTGATAGTGGGACTATAATAGGACCTGTGTAGTCTTGCCACATAAATGATCCTTCAGTTCTTACTTCTCCTGGATTGCCTAGTCGCCATTGCCTATCAGTAGAATCAGCCGGGTAAAACAATGTAAGTGTTATCCATCCATCCCACATCTCAGTTGTAATTTCTGTTGGGCCTCCTGACATACAATCTTCTTTAGTAAGAATTGATTCATCATATCTTACTTCTATTTCATCATAACTTTTTACAGCACATTTTCCTACTGTATCACTCCAAAGACCCAGAGTTATTTCTCCGGTTTTTGACATGATAATTCCACCACCATCTGGCATTTGCCCTGATGCTTTTAATCTATCTTTATCTTGTGGGTAATATACTTTTAATTCGGTTGCTTCCTTACCCTTTATCAAATTATTTACATATTCATATTCTGATGCTTTCATTAGTCCATATGCAGTATCTAAAAAAGCAGCTTCCCTTGCTCTAGTAAATATACTCAAAATTATTGGGACAACAATACTAGCAATTATTCCTAACAATATTATTATTGCCATTAGTTCTAGTAATGTGAATCCTTTTTTGTTCATTAAAATCACCTATATTTATCTTTCCATTTTATTACTGCATTATGCGATTTTAACAAAAATATATAATCTAATCAATAAAAAAAAACAAAAATTGCTCACCAATTTTTACCAAAATAAAAATATCATTTCTGATATTTTCGTCATTTTTAGTATCAATAAAACCATCTGTTTTATGCCTAAAAAATTATCTAATTAATTTTCTTTCAACAATGGTTGATTTATCTCCTACTATTTCTGATCTAAATAATACAATTCCTTTTCCTTTTTCAAATATTCTAGTTTCCTTATACTCTTTTTTAACTGAAGTATTTTTTCCTACTTCATAAATATCAATAGTTCTTACACTTTCAATTGTTACTTGATTATTCTTCATACTTGTAACTGTATTAGTAACTAATTTATCAGGAGTCTTCCATGACATTTTTTCGTATGGCATTCCTACTAATAATTCAATTGGATATATAATTGATACCACTTTTCCATCACTAATAAATTTCCCTGACTCAACAATTTTTTCAGGCATAATTACATATGTTGTTTCAACAGTAGTTGTTTGATTATCATTAGTTATATCATATTTAGATATTATTGTTGTGGTATCATTTTCTTTCTTTACATCAGTTATCTTTAGTTGATATTGACTATTACTTTGTTCAAATTTTAAGGTTGTTGCCTTTGATGGAAATAACTCAGTTAAGTTGTTTATAACTGTTAGTTCTCCACTTTTTTCTTTATCTTTTTTAAATGGATTAATTATGAAAAATACTGTAATTAATATTATTAATCCAAGTAATATTATTATTTTTGGTCTCATGTTTTTCCTCTATTCTACTATTTGAAATTCGATTTTTGTTACATTACTGTAATCTCCACCAATACCAGTTGTTAAAACCTTTGTCTTGCCTGGTTGTAAGTTTTCTACCACTTGCATCATTGACTTAATTTCTAATCCGTTTTCATCTTTTAAAATTATTTTAATTTTAAAATTCTTTGTCTCTTTTGTATTATTTAACATCTTTGCTGATAGTGTCGTAATACCTCCGTTATAAGTATTTGTTATTTCACTAAAAGTTACTTTATCTATAATAACATCTTCGTTACTTTTACCATCATTTAATTCCGTTCCTGGTTGATCATTTAAATTATTATAGTTAATAATTACAAAGGTTCCAATTATTAATAAAAGGATTATTCCACTTACTATAAATATTATTTTTTTGTTCTTCATACTTATTCACCACTATTCTTATATTGGTACCATTTTATCATATTATTATAATAATTCCAAGTATTATTATAAAGTTTAAAAAATTCTTATATAAATAAGAATTTAAATTATTTCATTTCTAATATTTGGATTACTTAGAGCACTTATTAACTTGTCAATATCATCCTTTGTATTATAAAAATATAAACTGGCACGACAAGTATTTTTTACTCCAATTTCATCTTTCAAAATTTTTGCACAATGATTACCTGCTCTAACACAAATATTATGCTTATTTAAATAAATTGCTAAGTCTTGTGAGAAAATATCTCCAACATTAAATGTAATTATACCACTTTCACTATTATCATTATAAATAATAATATTAGGAACACCTCTTAATTTTTGAATAGCATATCTTCTTAATTCCACTTCATAATTATGGATATTATTCATTCCTATTTTATTTAAATATTCTATAATACTACCAAATCCAATAACACCAGCAATATTAGGAGTACCTGCTTCTAAACGATGTGGTAATTCATTATAAGTACGATTTTTATTTGATAAGAAAGTAGAATTCATTCCTCCACCTACAACAATTGGCTTTAATTTATCTAATAACTCTTCTTTTCCATACAATACTCCTACACCTGTAGGGCCACACATTTTATGAGCTGAAAAACATAAAAAATCAATATCCAATTCTTGTACATCATAAGGAATATGGGCAACACTTTGAGCCCCATCAACTAATACCAAAATATTATTTTTATGAGCATATTCAACGATTTCTTTAATAGGTCTAATATCACCTACAACATTGGTTATATGTGCAATTGAAATAACTTTAGTATTTTTAGTTACAGCATTCTTTATATTATCTAAGCTTACTTTTAAATCACTAGTCAAATTAATATATTTAACCTTTATATTAATTTCTTCTTCCAATTCAAACCAAGGAAGAATATTAGAAGCATGTTCACTCTTAGTTACTAATACTTCATCATCTTTACTTAAATGATATTTAAAATAACCAAATATTACCTTATTTAAAGAATCTGTTGCACCACTAGTAAAAACAATTTCCTTTAGACTTCTAGCATTAATAAATTCTTTTACTAAAAATCTCGTTTTTTCATACATTGTGTCAACTTTTAAACTAATATCATAATCTCCTCTATGAGCATTAGCACTATATTTATTATAGTAGTCACTAGTCACTTCACTGAGAATAGTAGGTTTTAAAGTAGTTGCTCCATTATCTAAATAGATGATATCACCTTTTAACATTTGAAAATCATCACGATTCATACTTCACCTCCAGTATTTATCAATAATTTTTATTACTTTACTTTGTTGCTTTTTAGTAATCCCATTCAATAAGAACCCTTTAATTAATAGATTTAGCGCATTGTTTTCATCTATACCTAATCTTTGTAGATAAAACATTTCTTCATCACTAAATTTTCCAATTAATGCAGAATGATTAGCTTCAACATCATTTTCATCAATAAATAAATTAGGATTAATTTGACATTTATTATCAGTTAAATTAATAATACGATTATTTTGACTTAATATACAGTCTTTTTTGTTATTTAATACAAAACCTGATACATTAAATATAAGATTCCCATCTAATATATTAACTCCATTATTATTTATAATACTAGCAGTATTATTATAATTATGATATATAATCATATCATATTTTTCTTCACCAACACTAATTGTTTTAAAATTGTAGTTTATTTTTGCATTAATTCCATTTAAATTAATTATAACCATTTCTTTTATATCAGTTACATCGTAAAACTTAGTAACATTCATCTCACTATTTTCTTCTAAATAGAATTTATATTGTACTTTCGTATTATTACCTTCACGCATTTCAAATAAATTAAATTTAACATTTTCATCGACATTTATAAAAATATCCAACTTTGTATCTTCTAAACTATAATATTCAATTTCTAAACTTGTATTTTTCTTAACATTAATTCTTAAACTATTAACACTAAAGATTTCATTCTTTTCTAATAAAGTAAACTCTATATTATCATCTAAATTTATGATTTCTGGTAAATCATTAACTACTTTTATTTTATTCACTTTTTACTTTTCCTTCACCATACAAGTATCATTTTTTAAAATATTTTCATAACCAGTTTTTTCAATTTCTTTAACTAAGTTAAAGTCACCACTTTTTACAATTTTACCATCAATTATTATATGTACAAAATCTGGTTTAATATAGTTTAAAAGTCTTTGATAATGAGTAATAACTAATAATCCTGGTTTATTTTTCTTGTAGTATTCCATAATGTTTTTACCAACTATTTTTAGGCTATCAACATCTAATCCAGAATCTATTTCGTCTAATACCACCATCAATGGTTCAAGCATATACATTTGTAAAATTTCATTTTTCTTTCTTTCCCCGCCACTAAAACCTTGATTAATACCACGATGAATCATACTTTTATCCATTTTTAAATGTTCAACCGTTTCATCAAGTTTCTTAATAAATGGCATCAAACTAAAACTATTACCTTGTTTAATATTTAAAGCTGTTCTTAAGAAATCAGCGTTTGTTACTCCATCAATTTCTAGAGGCATTTGCATACCTAAAAATATTCCTAAACGAGCTCTTTCATCAACAGTAAGATCTTTTATACTCTTACCATCAAATAAAATGTCTCCATTAATTATTTTATAATTAGGATCTCCCATAATAACTTTTGATAGTGTTGATTTCCCTGTACCATTAGGACCCATAATTGCATGAATTTCGCCACTATTTATTTCAATACTAAAATCTTTTAGTATTTTTTTATTTTCAACTTCAACAGTTAAACTTTTTATCATTAAGTTGTGCATAGTACCATCTCCAATCAATATTATACCTTAAAATATAAACTTTTTGTATAAAATTCATGAATTTGTTCATTATATAATTGAATATTCGCATGTATTCACATAAAAAGAGTTTAACTCTTTTTCTTTTTTTGGTATAATTTTAATGGAGATGATGATATGGAATGCATTTTTTGCAAAATTATTAAAGGAGATATTCCTTCATATACCTTATATGAGGATGAAATAGTTAAAGTATTTTTGGATATAAAACCAGATAGTAATGGACATATACTTATTATTCCAAAAAGACATATTTTAGACCTTAATGAAGTAGATGACACTACTCTATCTCATATAATGAATATAGCTAAAAAATATCGTTTAATTTTAGAAGAAAAATTAGGTGCTGATGGTCTAACACTAATTCAAAATAACGGAATGATTCAAGATATAAAACACTTTCATTTACATTTAAAACCATATTACAAAGAAAAACAACCACTAAAAGAAGTTAGTGAAATATATAATATATTAAAAGAGTCTTAATCAAGACTCTTTTTTTAAGGTTTAAATAATTTCAATTTTTCCTTAATTTTATTATCAATATTATTATTAATATATCTTTCAACTTCATCGTTACTTATTTTTGTTTTCTCAGTACTAAATAAAAGATATCCTCCAACTATTTCTTCTAAAACAAGAGGATCTTTATTTGATATATCAAAAATAACATCCATTGGTTGTCTTTCTAACATTTCAATTAGTTCTGATTCATCATGTGTAATACTTTTAGAATTGTTTTTTAAATATTTTTTCCATTTATAATAAACACTTATCATATCTACTAAGACCTCTTTATAATTTTCTATATCATTTTCATACAAAGCACTCATGGTTGCTAAAATAGATTCTATTGCACTTAAATAAGCACTAACACCATATCTTTCTAAATAGTCTTGATAAAAATATAATAATTCTTCAGCGCTATAAGTTTTAGCCATTTCAATTAAATCTAATACATGAGTAGGACACATCTTAAGTAGATATTTATTTCTAGGTTTTATTAATTTCATAATTTCTTTTTTACCATAATAATCATAATCATTATAAGTAAATATTTGCAATACTATTTCGTCTAGAAGACTTCGATCATCTTCTATTTTTTGTAATAAATCAGCTAAATCTGTAAGTTCATCAAAAAACTCTAACCTATCTGTATCCATATAGTGAGAAATTTCTTGAACATTACAACAATATAATAATTTATAATAATCTGAAAACATGACACTAACAAACAATCTATAGTATTTTGGTTTCTTTTCTTTCATATTATCAATTACTTCACAAAGATGCAATGCTTCATCATATTCATCTTCACAAAAAGATCTAATACCATCAATTGTTTTAATCCAATCTTCCCTTATATTATTATTTATATTTAATAATTCTATCCTTTGACTCATAGTATTTCCCCCAATTAATTATAACACGAAAAAAGAAACTATTTAATAGCTTCTTTTCTAGATAGATTTAATCTTCCTCTATTATCATAACCTAATGATTTAACTAAGATTTCGTCGCCTTCTTTGACAACATCACTTGGTTTTTCTACTCTCTCAGCAGCAAGTTGAGAAACATGTACTAAGCCTTCACAGCCTGGCCATAATTCAACAAAGCATCCAAAGTCTTCAACTTTTACAACTTTACCTGTATAAATTTTATCCTTTTCAACTTCTCTTACAATATTTTGAATTAAAGTACTAGCCTTTTCAATTACAGCATAATCAGTATGATAAATAATTACTCTACCATCATCATCGATATCGATCTTAACGGCATCTTTATCACTTACACTAATAACACCACTAGCATCTTGAATAATCTTAGTAATAACTTCTCCACCACGCCCAATAACATCTTTAATCTTATCAGGATTGATATTAAATGTTTTGATTTTTGGTGCATAAGGACTTAATTCAGTTCTTGGTTTTTCAATTACTCCACTCATCATATCTAATATTTCATAACGAGCTTTTTTAGCTTGTGTTAAAGCTTCAGATAAAATTTGTTTAGTAACACCCTTAATCTTAATATCCATTTGCATAGCACAAATACCTTTTTTAGTACCCGCAACTTTGAAATCCATATCTCCCATATGGTCTTCTAATCCTTGAATATCTGTAAGAATAGTATACTTATCATCTTTGGTAATTAACCCCATAGCAATACCTGCAACTGGAGCAGTAATAGGTACACCTGCAGCCATAAGTGATAAACATCCTGCACAAATACTTGCTTGAGATGATGATCCATTACTTTCTAACACTTCAGAAACTATTCTTATAGTATAAGGAAATTCTTCTTCAGAAGGAATAACTTGAAGTAATGCTCTTTCCCCTAAAGCTCCATGACCGATTTCACGACGTCCAGGAGAACCATATCTCCCAATTTCTCCAACACTGAATTGTGGGAAATTATAATGAAGCATAAATCTCTTTTCTTCTTCAATTCCTAGTCCATCAAGAATTTGATGTTCATTTAATGCTCCTAAAGTAGTAACAGCTAAAGCTTGAGTTTGTCCTCTAGTAAATAAAGCTGAACCATGAGTACGAGCTAATAGATCAATTTCAGCTGATAAATCTCTGATTTCATCCATTTGTCTTCCATCAGGTCTAACTTTTTCTTCTGTAATTAATCTTCTAACTTCGTAAGCTTCAATTTCATCAACTACTTTGCTTACTTCATTTAATTTACTATCTAAATTTTCTGCATCCTTATATAGTTCTTTGAAATATTCAATTGAATCTTCTTTTACTTTATCAATTGCAGCATATTTTTCTAATTTATCTTTTATTTGAATAGCTTCAATCATTTTATTAGAAGCAAATTCTTTTATTTCTTTTTCAAATTCTTGATCAATAACAGCAAGAACTACTTCTATTTTTTCTTGACCTATTTCTTTAACAATTCTTTCTTGGAATTCAATTAATTCTTTAATTGCATCATGTCCAAACATAATTGCATTAACCATATCTTCTTCTGATACTTGTTCACTACTAGCTTCAACCATGTTAATAGAATCTTTTGTACCAGCAACTGTTAAACTAATATCACTTAGTTCAATTTGTTCACTAGTTGGATTTATAATAAATTCTCCATTTATTCTTCCAACCATAACACCTGCAACTGGACCATCAAAAGGTATATTACTAATTGATAATGCTAATGATGAACCTAATAATGCTGTCATTTCTGGTGTATTATCTTGATCAACACTTAAAACTGTATTTATAACTTGAACTTCATTACGAAATCCTTCAGCAAATAATGGTCTAATTGGACGATCAATTAAACGAGCAGTTAAAGTTGCACTATCAGTTGGACGGCTTTCTCTTTTTATAAATCCACCAGGTATTTTACCAACTGAATATAGTTTTTCTTGATATAAAACTGTTAAAGGAAAGAAATCAGCTGTAATTGGTTTTTTTCCCATAACAGATGCAGTTAAAATAGCTGTATCGCCATATCTAACTAACACAGATCCGTTGCTTTGTTTTGCTAATTGTCCATTTTCTACAACTATTTTTCTTCCTCTAAAATCTAATTCGAATACTTTTTTCATTTTTACCTCCATCTTTTTAAAATTAAAGACACTCAAAAAGGAGTGCCTTGTTATTTAATTATTTTCTTAATCCTAAACTCTTAATAATATTACGGTATCTAGTAACATCTTCATTTAATAAATATGTTAGCAAACTTTTTCTTTGTCCTACTTTTTTAAGTAATCCAACTTTTGAATGAAAATCATGTTTATGATCCTTTAAATGTTCAGTTAATAACGTAATTTCTTCTGTTAGAATAGCTATTTGAATTTCTGCTGAACCTGTATCTTTTTCGTTCTTAGCATACTTTTTAACAATAGCTGACTTAGCTTCTTTACTTAAAGCCATGATAACTCTCCTTTCACAAATTCACTAGTACCTAGAAAAAATCGGAGACTTTTAATCCAAGTAAAAGTACAATAACAATATACACTATATTTAAAAATTATGCAAGTGTTTCTAAAAATGTTTGTTTTTTTTCTTTATATTTGAAATATTTATTTAAATGCATACCATGTAACAACTGTACCAGATCCAAATTTATTTCGACCATTATCACCAATTACATATGTAAATCCTCCTGCTGTCTTTGTGCATGTTGTATCACCAACATTCAAGTAACTAGTATATGCATCATCCTGTAATCCAGTTGTTGTTTGAGGTGTTGAAGCTATAGCAATATATCTTTGACCATCTGCATAGCCTCGTACAATAACCACACTTGGAGTAAAACTAAGACCACTTACCGTTATTGTTTCACTAGCATTGACGGTTGCAGTCCCAGTAGCATCATATGTCTCATATGCATACCAATTAATAGTAGTGCCAGTACCAAATTTGTTTCTACCGTTATCACCAATTACATATGTAAATCCTCCTGCTGTCTTTGTACATGTTGTATCATCAACATTCAAATAACTAGTATATGCATCATCAGCTAATCCCGTTGTTGTCTGTGGTGTTGAAGCCAATGCTATATATCTTTGACCATCGGCATAACCACGGAAAACAACAAAAGTTGGAGTAAAGCCAAGACCACTTACTGTTATAGTTTCAGGAGAAATTACTGAAGTTGTACCAGATGCAAATTCATTTACAGCTAAGACATTTACAGTTCTTGTTTTTGTAACTGCAACATTACCACTACTATCTGTTACATTATATGTTAATGTGTACTGCCCAACTACATTAGTATTAACACTTCCTGTTTTAACTATACTAGATGTTATATTACCATCAATATTATCACTTGCTGTTACTCCTGTATCAGTATAAGCTGTCTTCTCATTAACATTTACTGTTGCTGTACTTAATGTAATAACTGGTACTGTATTATCTAAGTTAAATACATTACTTCTTGTAATTATTGTATTATCAGCATTATCTTTTCCTAGTACCCATAAGTAGTATCCACCTGTAACTCCGGCTGGAGTACTAATTGTTCCACCACTTGTAAATGTTGTTGTAAAACTTGCTTCTGTTGGAGTAGTTGTACTTGTTGTCCATTGATACTCTAAACTACTTGTTAATACTCCACTACTTGTATCACTTACAGTTACTGTTGTGCTTCTACTCTTAGCATATGTTGCATTTCCATTTATTCCAAATGTTACGCTTGGATTTGTTTTATCTAATTTATATTCACTACTACATACTACACTGCTATCATTATTTGTATTATCTGTTGAGAAGGCACATACTTTATTCGTTGTACTTTCCGTCGATATTGTTACTATTCCACTTGTAGTATTTACTACTGTTGTTGGAGTACATGTTGCACTTATTGTTTGACAATATGTATAACTTTTAACTCCACTTTCATTATCTATTCCTTGAATATTTAAGTTAAAATTTGTATTTGCCCATCCATTTGCATTAAATGGTGTTCCTACTACTGTTATACTAACACTTGGATTATATTTATCTATATTCGCTACTGTATAGCTTGTTCCACTTATTTCGTTTGTTCCATCTAAGATTCTTGCTATAACACTTCCATTATCCGTAAATGTTATATCTTTGGTTGTAGTAGGAGCATCAACCGTTAACCAAGTTAAAGCATTATCCAAACTATATTGATATACAAATCCTGTTTCCCTTGCAGGATAATGAATTGTTACTATAGCAGATGATACCCAAGCTGTTGTATTTATACTATATGTTGGTATTGGTATATCATTTGTTGTTGCTGTTATACTATTTGATATTGTAGATAATTGATTATTGTTGATTGCTCTTACTCTAAAAGTATAATTAGTATTATTTGTTAGATTATTAAAAGTATAAACATTACTTGCTTGTTTATTCATCCAGGTGGTTCCATTATCTTTACTAAATTGATAACCATTTATTCCACTTTCTAAATCTTCACCAGTTGCTACTATTGTTATTGAACTACTTGTTACTAAATTAGATGTTAAAGTTACTGTTGGTGGTGTTACATCTAATTGATCACAACTTCCTTCTATTACAACTATATCTTCGAGGGTTCCTCCAGCACAGTATCTTCCATTACTTACTTTATCTACTTCTAGTTTACCATTTTCGTTTAATATTACTTTTCCACTTGTAAAATTCTTATTTTTAATCTTTAACATAGGATCCGTTACATTTATTCCCTCTTCTGGAAAAGATTTAAAATCACTACTAGCTATATATATATTTGCTGCTTCAAAAATACTTCTTACACTTTCTTTATAAGAATTTTTTCTTACTGTATCTATTATTCCTACAATTATTGGTACTGTGATTGCTGAAATAATCGCTAGTATTACTATTACTGCTAGTAATTCGATTAATGTGAATCCTTTTTTCTTTTGCATTTAATTTCACAAATCCTCTCATATATACTTTGTTTAGATAGTCTATTAATAAACTACCCTTTTTCCATATATAAATTCATCGTACATTGTACGTCAGTAAAAAACGTAACTGATTGTTACGTTTTTATTAAAATTTTATGAGGATATAAAAGTTATTTTTGCATAACCATTACCTGTATGGCCAGTTTCCGTTCCTCCACCAGGTGCAGAAAATGATTGACTACCTGCTAGAATTTGTCCGTTGGTAACTCCACCGATATAACCAGAGCCACCGCCACCACCGCCAGTTGTTGAACTAGAGTGACCGCCGCCGCCTCCACCACCATAATAGCCAGCACCGCCGCCACCGCCGCCATAGGTTCCTGAAGAGAATCCTCCATCTCCTCCAGTTCCTAAACTACCATATGTTCCAGAGTATGATCCTGTGGTTGTACCACCTGCTGTTTGTGTTCCACCATTACCACCTGGACAAGAATGTGGTGTTGATGGATTATATCCATCTTGCCCTTTTTCACCAGTTGACCCACCAGCATTTCCTCCGGTAATACCATTAGCACCTTCACCACCACCGGCTCCTGCTACTATAATTCGATTAGCAAGTGCTGTGGCACCTCTTCTTATGTCAGTAGCACCACCACCACTTCCACCTAAATTATAACCAATGCCTCCACCGTTCCAACCACCATATACTGGTGATTGGTTATAAATGCCTGTACTTCCTTTAGCTCCAACATTTATATATAATATTTCACCTGCAGTTAAAGTAACTTCTCCTGAAGAATATCCTCCCTTTCCTGCTAAAGTACCTCCACCTTCTGCTCCCCATACTTCTAGTTTGTATTTTCCTGCAATAGAAGCTGTGAAAGTTTTAGCACTTCCTGTATAACTAAAACTAGTTGCAATTTGAGTTACACTTACTGTCCTCGTTTTAGTGGTTGCCGCATTACCCGCACTATCACTTACATTATAATTTAATGTGTATGTTCCTGCTGATGCTGTATTTACCGTTCCTGTTTTTATGATATTAGCAGTAATGTCTCCTTCAAGATTATCACTTGCTGTTACTCCTGTATCTGTATATACACTTCCAATATCTACTGCTAAACTAGTTGGATTTACCGTGATTACTGGAGCTGTTTTATCTAGTTTATAGTTACTGCTACATATTACTAAACTAGAATTGTTAGCATAATCAAATGCTTGAGCACATACCTTGTTGGTTGTACTTTCTGTTGATATTGTTAATGTTCCACTTGTAGAATTTACTACTGTTGTTGGGGTACATGACGTACTTGTTGTTTGGCAATATATATAATTCTTTATTCCACTATTATCATCACTTGTTGATATATTAACATTAAAATTTACCTTTGCCCATCCACCGGCGTTAAATGGTGATCCTACTACATTTATTGCTAAAGTTGGATTACCTGTATCTATATTTGCTACTGTATAACTTGTTCCACTTATTTCATTTGTTCCATCTAAGATTCTAGCTATAACACTTCCGTTATCTATGAAGGTTATATCTTTTGTAATAGCTGGAGCATCTACTGTTAACCAAGTTAAAGCATTATCTAAACTATATTGATATACAAATCCCGCTTCTCTTGCTGGATATGTTATTGTTACTACAGCAGATGATACCCAAGCAGTTGTATTTATACTATAGGTTGGTATTAGTATATCATTTGTTGTTACTGTTATACTATTTGATATTGTAGATAATTGATTGTTATTGATTGCTCTTACTCTAAAAGTATAATCTGTATTATTTGTTAGATTATTGAATGTATAAACATTACTTGTTTGTTTATTCGTCCAGGTTGTACCATTATCCTTACTAAATTGATAACCATTTATTCCGCTTTCTAAATCTTCACCTACCGCTACTGTAGTTACTGAATTACTTGTTACCAAATTAGAATTTAAAACTACAGTTGGTGGTGTCACATCTAATTGATCACAACTTCCTACTATTACAACTAAGTCTTCATTTGTACCACCGGCACAATATTCTCCATTACTTACTTTATCTAATTCCAATTTTCCATTTTCATTTAATATTATTTTTCCACTTGTAAAGTCATTATTCTTTATTCTAATTACTGAATCTGTTACATTTATTCCTTCATCAGGAAACTTCTGGAATTCTTGACTAGCTACGTATATATTTGCAGCTTCAAAAATACTTCTTACGCTTTCTTTATAAGAAGATACCCTTACTCTATCTATTATTCCTACTATTATTGGTACTGTGATTGCTGCTATTATTGCCAGAATCACTATTACCGCTAGTAGTTCTATTAATGTGAATCCTTTCTTGCTTCTCATTTTACTCTCCAAATCCCTTCTTATTTTTTTTACAAAGATAATCTATTAATAAATTACCCTTTTTTTATTTATAAATTCAGTATATCTTTGTAAATTAATAAAAAACAAAATATAGCGATTTTGTTATACTTTGTTTTCATTTTATTTTATTGAGAAATAAAAGTTATTTTTGCATAGCCGTTTCCAGAATGGCCTACTTCTGTTCCACCACCAGGTGCAGCAAAAGATTGATTACCTGCTAAGTTTTGGCCATTAGTGACACCACCTATATAACCAGATCCTCCTCCTCCACCACCGGCATGAGCACCAGCTCCACCACCATACCAGCCGCCGCCGCCACCTCCAGCACCATGAATAGCATAACAATCTCCGCCAGCACCAAAGATACCATCATTCCCTGGATAAGCCGTTTTGCCACCCAATCCACCAGCAGTTTGCGTTCCTCCTGAACCTGCTCTATCTAATTCACCATTATAACCACTAGTAGGTTTAAATCCATTTGTTCCACCACCTACACCACCATTACAACTATAAGTGCTTGCACCACCGCCGCCGCCACCAGCGACAATTATACGTGAACTTAATCCTGCAGCATTATTCCATACTCCCGATACTGTTCTTATATCAGTAGCTCCACCGCCACCGCCAGCTGCACCAACACTTTGGTTTCCACCTCTACCGCCACCATTATAAGAGGTAGTTGTTGCTGTATTTCCTTGTTGACCAACATAAATATATACTACATCATTGGCATTAAAATTACGTTCACCAACAGAATATCCACCAGCACCACCTACTTCACCACCTTGAGCACCCCAAACTTCAAGTTTGTAAGTTCCTGTTACTGAAATTGTATATGATTGTTGTGCACCTGTATAATTAAACGATGCTACACTTTGAATAACATTAACTGTCCTTGTTTTAGTTGCAGCTGCGTTTCCAGATGAATCACTTACATTATAAGTTAACGTATAAGTTCCTACTACAGCAGTATTGATTGTTCCTGTTCTTACAATACTTGATGTTATATTACCATCAATATTATCAGTAGCTGTTACTCCTGTGTCAGTATAAGTACTGTTTAATGAAATAGATGTTGTAGTTGGATTTACTGTAATTACAGGTGCTGTATTATCTAAGTTAAATACATTACTTCTTGTAATTATTGTATTTCCTGCATTATCCTTCCCTAGTATCCATAAGTAATATCCACCTGTAACTCCGGCTGGAGTACTTAATGTTCCTCCACTTGTAAATTTTGTTGTGAAACTTGCTTCGGTTGGAGCAGTTGTACTTGTTGTCCATTGATATTCTAAACTACTTGCTAATACTCCACTACTTGTATCACTTACAGTTACTGTTGTGCTTCTACTTTTTACATATGTTGCATTTCCATTTGTTCCAAATACTACTGTTGGATTTGTTTTGTCGAGTTTATATGGATCACTACATACTACACTACTATTATTGTTAGCATTATCAGTTGAGAATGCACATACTTTATTCGTTGTACTTTCTGTAGAAACTGTTACTGTTCCATTTACTGCATTAACCACTGTTGTTGGAGTACATAATGTACTTGTTGTTTGACAATATGTATAATTCTTTATTCCACTTTCATTATCGGTTCCAATAACAGTAACATTAAAGTTAGCATTGGCCCAACCATTGACATTAAACGGTGTTCCTACTACTGTTATACTAACACTAGGATTATATTTATCTATATTTGCTACTGTATAGCTTGTTCCACTTATTTCATTTGTTCCATCTAAAATCCTAGCTATAACACTTCCATTATCCGTAAATGTTATATCTTTTGTAATAGCTGGGGCATCTACAGTTAACCATGTTAAAGCATTATCTAAGCTATATAGATATACATATCCCGCTTCTCTTGCAGGATAATGGATTGTTACTACAGCAGATGATACCCAATTAGTTGTACTTATACTATAGGTGGGAATTGGTATATCATTTGTTGTTACTGTTATACTATTTGAGATTGTAGATAATTGATTATTATTGATTGCTCTTACTTTAAAGGTATAATTAGTATTATTCGTTAGATTATTGAATGTATAAACATTACTTGTTTGTTTATTCGTCCAGGTTATACCATTATCCTTACTAAATTGATAACCATTTATTCCACTTTCCAAGTCTTCACCAATTGCTACTATTGTTATTGAACTACTGGTTACAAGGTTAGATGCTAGATTAACAGTTGGTGGTGTCACATCTAATTGATCACAACTTCCCTCTATTACTACAATGTCTTCATTTGTTCCACCAGCACAGTATCTTCCATTACTTACTTTATCTACTTCTAGTTTACCGTTTTCATTTAATATTATTTTTCCACCAGTGAAATTCATATTCTTTATTTTTAATGCTGAATCAGTTACATTTATTCCTTCACTTGGAAAGGTTGTAAAATCACTACTAGCTATATATATATTAGCCGCTTCAAAAATACTTCTTACACTTTCTTTATAAGATGATTCCCTTGCTCTATCTATTATTCCTACTACTACTGGTACTGTGATTGCTGAAATAATTGCTAAAATTACTATTACAGCTAACAATTCAATTAATGTGAATCCATGATTTTTTTTCACTTTACCAATTCCTTTCATGCTTTTTACATAAATAGTCTATTAATAAATTACCCTTTTTTTATATATAAATTCAGTATGTTACCTTAAATCAATAAAAAACAAAACATAACATTTTTGTTATCTTTTGTTTTTATTATATTTTTATTGAGAAATAAAAGTTATTCTTACATAACCATTACCAGCGTGGCCAGTTTCACTACCACCTGATGTGTTTGGCATTGTAGCATTACCAGCTATAGTTTGTGAACTAGTAAGTGATCCTATATAACTAGAACCACCACCGCCACCGGAACTTGTATAATAAGAACCGCCAGCCCCTCCACCATAGTAGCCGCCGCCGCCACCACCACCAGTAGTACCGTCTGAATAGTTAGTTGCAGATGCTCCTCCACCACCGAATCCGCCAGCTCCTCCACCAGTTCCACCAGTTGAAAATGCTGTTCCATTACCTCCGCGTTTTGATCCACCACCGTAGCCATATCCACCGTTATTTCCATTATCACCGTTAGGTGCACTACCACCAGTACCACCTGAAGATTGTGTACCACCTGTACCAGCGCCAGTACTTCCACCAACAGTTCCTGCTAAACCATTAGTTCCACCACCAGCTCCACCAGCGCCTTGAGCAGCTCCACCGCCACCTCCAGCAGCTATTAAAACAGTGCTACCATTTCGAATGAAAGAACCACCGCCACCTCCACCGCCGCCACTGCCAGTAAGAGTGCCTGTGCCTCCATAATAATCGCTGCCAGCTCCACCAGTTATGACTGTTAATTGTTGATTAGCAGTGAGGCTAATCTGACCAGTAGCATAACCACCTTTGCCACCACCATTACCGCCTTGTGCTCCCCATACTTCAAACTTATATGTTCCGGATATCGGTGCAGTAAAGGTTTGAGCACCACCTGTATAAGAAAAATTATTAATTGTTTGAATAACAGTTACTGTTCTTGTTTTAGTTGCTGCTGCATTTCCAGATGAATCACTTACATTATAAGTTAATGTATATGTTCCCGCTACTGCTGTATTAACACTTCCAGTTGTAACTATACTTGATGTTATATTACCATCAATATTATCACTAGCTGTTACTCCAGTATCTGTATATGTACTACCTAATGATATAGATACTGTTGTTGGATTTACTGTAATCACTGGAATTACATTATCTAAATTAAATACATTACTTCTTGTGATTATTGTATTATCAGCATTATCTTTTGATAGTATCCATAAGTAATATCCACCTGTAACTCCAACTGGAGTAGTTAATGTTCCTCCACTTGTGAATGTTGTTATAAAGCTTGCCTCTGTTGGAGTTGTTGTACTTGTAGTCCATTGGTATTCTAGACTACTTGCTATTACTCCACTACCTGTATCATTTACAGTCACTGTTGTACTTCTACTTTTTGCATATGTCGCATTTCCGTTCATCCCAAAAACTACTGTTGGATTTGCTTTATCTAATTTATAGGGATCACTACATACTACACTACTATTATTGTTTGCGTTATCTGTTGAGAAGGCACATACTTTATTCGTTGCACTTTCTGTCGATATTGTTACTGTTCCACTTACTGCATTAACCAATGTAGTTGGATTACATGTTGTGCTGGTTGTTTGACAGTATGTATAACTCTTAACTCCACTTTCACTATCTATTCCTCTAATAGTAACATCAAAGTTTGCAGTTGCCCATCCATTTGCATTAAATGGTGTTCCTACTACTGTTATACTAACACTAGGATTATATTTATCAATATTTGCTACAGTGTAACTTGTTCCACTTATTTCATTTGTTCCATCTAAAATCCTAGCTATAACACTTCCATTATCCGTAAATGTTATATCTTTAGTTGTAGCTGGAGCATCCACTGTTAACCAAGTTAAAGCATTATCTAAACTATATTGATATACATATCCTGTTTCTCTCGCTGGATAGTGTACTGTTACTACAGCAGATGGAGTCCAATTAGTTGTGCTTATACTATAGGTTGGAATTGGAATATCATTGGTTGTTACTGTTAGAATATCTGATATTGTGGACAATTGATTATTATTGATTGCTTTTACTTTAAAAGTATAATTAGTATTATTAGTTAGATTATTAAAAGTATAAACATTACTTGTTTGTTTATTTGTCCATGTTGATCCATTATCTTTACTAAATTGATAACCATTTATTCCACTTTCTAAATCTTCCCCAGTTGCGACAATAGTTATTGAACTACTCGTTACTAAATTAGATGCTATATTAACAGTTGGTGGTGTCACATCTAATTGATCACAACTTCCTTCTATTACAACTATGTCTTTGAGGGTTCCTCCAGCACAATATCTTCCGTTACTTACTTTATCTACTTCTAGATCACCACTCTCGTTTAATATTATTTTCCCACTTGTGAAATTCATGTTTTTTAATTTAATTGCTTGATCAGTTACACTTATTCCTTCACTTGGAAAATCAATAAAATCTTCACTTGCAATATATATATTGGCTGCTTCAAAAATACTTCTTACACTTTCTTTATAAGAAGATACCCTTACTCTATCTATTATTCCTACTATTACTGGTACTGTAATAGCTGCTAATATTGCCAGAATCACTATAACTGCTAGTAATTCAATTAATGTGAATCCTTTGCTTTTCATTAAAATCACCTATATTTATCTTTCCATTTTATTTCTACATTATGCGATTTTAACAAAAACAAATTATATAATCAATAAAATTAACTAAATGTTCATTGCCACTTTATACCAAAAAAAAGATGTTAATTATTTTTAAACATCTTCCATGGTTTTAATTTAGTAATATCTCCATCATATTCATGATAAAGAGCTAAAGTGTTATTATGATTATCTATAAATAAAACTTCTTTATTGTTATAAACATTATCAATTACTTTTCCATTTAAAATATCTTTTTCTAAATCACCGCTAACAATTATTTTCTTACATTCAAGTATATCAGAAGGATTTATAACATTTAAATCTTCAGATAATTTTTGAGCATTCTCTATTTTAAATATTCCTTGTTTTGTTCTCATAAGTTTAGACATAGTACCTACAGTACCTAGTTTTGATGCTATATCATTGACTAGTGCTCTTATATAAGTTCCTTTGCTTACAGTACACTTAAAACTAAAAATTACTTTATAATCAATGTATTTAATATCATCAATTAATTCAATACTCTTTATATTAACTATTCTTGATGGAAGATTAACTTCTTCATTATTTCTAGCATATTCATATAATTTTTTACCATTTATTCTAACTGCTGAATATATTGGTACTTCTTGATTATATTCCCCAATCATACTATTTATAGCATTAATTATTTCATCTTTAGTAAAATGAACATTCTCACTTTTAATAATATTACCAGTTATATCAAGGGTATCAGTAAGTAATCCTAAAGTAATTTCTGCAATATACTCCTTATCATGCCCAGTGAGAATTTCCACTAGTTTAGTAGAAGTTCCTATACAAATTACTAGTACTCCTGTAGCCATAGGATCTAATGTACCAGCATGTCCTACTTTTTTGGTATGAAACTTTTTACTAATAATATTTACTACATCTCTACTAGTATAATCCATCTCTTTATTAATAATAATTATTCCATTCATAATATCTCCTCAATAATATAGAGATAGATTCCTATCTCTATAAATTATTTTATTTCAAATATTGTTCCTTCTCTAGTATCTTTAATAATTATTCCTTTTGATAATAGTTCTTCACGAATTTGATCAGCTTTTTCATATTCTTTATTTTCTTTAGCTTCGTTTCTTTTTTCAATCATTTCATTAATATAATTTGTTAAATCATCATCTATTTCTTTTTCTTTTAACAAATCTAATGACAATACTTTATCAAAATCTTTTATTAAATAAAGTTTAGTATTAGTATTTACATCATCTTTTAATACATCATACAAAGTAGTTAGTGCTAAAGAAGTATTTAAATCATTTTCAAGTGCTTCTTTGAATTGTCCTTGATATTTTTCTACTACTTCTTTATTTATTTCTCCTTCACTACTATCTTTTATATTCTTAATACGACCTAAAAGTTTAGTATAAGAAGTATTAGTATTATCCATTCCTTCATAACTAAATACTAATTGTCTACGATAATGAGATTGTAAACAAAATAAACGATATACTAAAGGATTATATCCTTTACTTTCAAGTAAACTTAAAGTTAAAAATTCACCATTTGATTTACTCATTTTACCAGTACTATCATTTAAATGTTCACCATGACACCAATAATTACACCACTTATGACCAAGATATCCTTCTGTTTGGGCAATTTCATTGGTATGATGTGGGAATATGTTATCAACACCACCACAATGAATATCTAAATATTCTCCTAAATATTTAAGAGAAATTCCTGAGCATTCAATATGCCATCCTGGGTATCCTCTACCCCATGGACTATCCCATTGCATAGCTTGATTTTCAAATTTTGAAATAGTAAACCATAAAACAAAATCAGCTGGATTTTTTTTATTTTTATCTTCCTCAACAGTTTCTCTTACTCCAACAATTAATTCCTCACTGTTTTTACCTGATAATTTATAATAATCATTTGCTTTAGAAATATCAAAATAAACATTACCATTAGCAATATAAGCATGACCCGTTTCTAATAATTTAGTAATCATTTTTATATATTGGTCAATATGATCAGATGCTTTTTCAACAATAGAAGGTTTTGCAATATTTAATTTTTTAGCATCATCAAAAAATGCCTTAGTATAAAAGTCTGCAATCTCATATACTGTTTTATGTTCTCTTAAAGCACCTTTTAACATCTTATCTTCACCAGTATCTGAATCACTTGTTAAATGACCTACGTCTGTAATATTCATTACCCTTTTAACATCATAACCTAAATATAATAGTGATTTTTCTAACACATCTTCAAATATATAGGTTCTTAAGTTACCTATATGAGCATAATGATAAACTGTTGGTCCACAGGTATACATCATTACTTTATTACCTTCATACGGAATAAAGTCTTCAATTTGTTTTGATAATGTATTATATATTTTCATTTTACACCTCCTGGTGACTTTTTATTGGAATTGCTCCATTATCACATTTGTTCCCCCATGCATCTATTAAATACTTACCACGATAGATGCAAATAATTTCACAGTTATTAGCACACTTATGACATTCTACACCTTTAGTAGTAAATTCTATATTAGTAATATTAAAATCAAAATCTCTTTCAATTCCAGATTTTCTGGCTAAAATAGCAACTCCTATGGCCCCCATTAAATGACTATTAGGGTCTACTAATATTTTCTTTCCTACTGTATCTTCAAAAGCTTTAATAACACCAACATTTTTGCTAACTCCACCTTGAAATACAATTGGTGATTCTATTTTTTTACCTTTTCCAACATTATTCAAATAATTAGTTACAACCGCCTTACACAAACCCGCAACTATGTCTTCTCTCTTATGTCCGATTTGAGCTTTATGAACTAAATCAGATTCTGCAAAAACAGTACATCTAGCTGCAATATTAGTTGGCTTTTTACTTGTTAAAGCTAGTTCACCAAATTCTTCTACTTCCATCCCTAATCTTTTAGCTTGACTTGATAAAAATGATCCTGTACCAGCTGCACACAAAGTGTTCATAGCATAATCAACTACAATTCCATTTTCAATTAATATAATTTTAGAGTCTTGTCCTCCTATTTCAAAAATAGTACGAACATTTGGATATAGTGAAGTTGTTCCAATAGCATGAGCAGTAATTTCATTTTTTACAACACTAGCATTTAAAATAACGCCAATTAATTTTCTTGCACTACCAGTTGTACCAATTGAAACTATTTTAACTTCATTAGTATCAATTTGTTCTTCTAATTCTTTAATTAAATTTTTGACAGCTCCAATAGGATTACCTTCTGTCCAAATATATTTAGATGCTAAAATATTATTTTTGTCATCTATAATTACGCCTTTAGTTGATATTGAACCAATATCTACACCTAAATATGCTTTTTTCATTATTTTTTCTCCTTTCGCATTACAATCATATCATAAAATGCTTCTAATCTTGTTTTTATTCCTGTTTCACTTGTTTGTGAATCAAAACTGAAGTATAAAATAGGAATTTTATAATCATTAGATATATTTTGTAATACCGGCATTGAATCTATTTCAGGAGTACACCCAAAGGATTTAATGTGAATAATACCATCATATTTCTTTTTGGCTAATTCAATAGCTTCAGTAACTGTATCCATTCCTGTAGCTCCAATATCATACTTTAAGTATTCCTTTGCCTTCTTTTTCAATGTTTTTTCTCTACCTAACCAAAATACTGTATTAGATATATTCATTGTTCTAGTAACAACTATTCCCTTTTTAGCTAATTCCTTTTCCATGAAGTGATTACTAAATGGTTCCATAATAGTATAATACTCACCTATTATTCCTACCCTTAAAGGGTTCTTAGGTTTAATTGTTTCTATATCTTTTATTTTTTTATAATATTCTGAGAATAATTTCTTTAATTCTTTCTTAGTTTTGATAGTTTTAGCTTTAGCTAGGAATTCATCGTACACTTTATCAAAACTACCTTCTATAACTTCAAACCCAACACTTTCCCTTATATATATTTCCATTTCATCCATCATTTTTACCATTTCAATACAATTAAGTAAACTAACAGTAATATTAGATATGGATAACTTTGGATTATATTTTTTAAATCTATTAAAAATATCTACTGGGTTATATATATTTAATTCACTAAAATTAATAAATTCAAATTTATATCCCAAATCTCTTAGTATTTGTTCATGTAATTCCCCATAATAACCTAAACGGCATACACCACCAATTTGAAATAATACATCCGCTCCTTTTTCTAAAACTTCAATATATCCTCCTAATTGATACTTAAACGGAGAACAAACAAAATCAGGACTATGCATACTACCTAACTCTAAAGTTCTTTTAGTAGTTGGAGGAGGTAAAATATAATCAAAATTTAATACATTCGTTAAAAGATATTCAAATGGTATACAATAATTACCAAATTGCGGAAAACTAATTTTTTTCTTTGACACGTACATCATCCTTCTTTAGTTTAATTATATCGATAAAACTTTCAATTCTTGTTTCTCTACCAGCTGTGCCTTCTTGTTCATCTAAAATTAAGTTAATAATTGGTTTATCTTTTATTCTTCTTATAATTATCTCATTAACTAAAGAATCAGGACCACATGGAAAAGAAGTCATTAAAATGATCCCATCAATATCCTTTTTATATAATTCAATTGTACCTAATAATTCTTTATTATATAACCAAGGTAAAGTTGGACTTAGCTCCTTAGCTTTCTTAATTGATTCTTCTTTTGGAGAAATATCTGCAATAATTGGAACACAATCAAGTTCTTCTAAATATTTTATAATAGGTTCACCAATTAATTTATCATATATATTATATGGGTGAGCTACTAATAATATTTTAAGTTTATTAGCTGATTTTAATAATTGTTCTTGTTCTATTAAAGCAATATGATTATATTTTTTTTCTGCTTGTTTAGCTAAATAATATGCTCTAATTACATCTAATTTCTTTTTCTTAAGTTTCTTACCAAGTTCTAAAAATGCTTTAAATTCAGTTTGATTCTTGCGATAATCGATGTTATAATCTAATAACTCAATGTTTTTATCTTTAAATGTATTTTTAATAAGATCATAAGCAGCTTGAAATTTAGTACATACTGAATTTCTATTAGCCAGAGTAGCAATTCTAGGTACTAGAATACAATCACATTTATCAATTAAATAATAAATATGTCCCATATATATTTTTGATGATAAACAACTTTCATCAATTGAATATTTAGTACCATCCCTTAAAGTATCTTTAGTAGTCTCAGGACTTAAAACAATTTCACATCCTAATTCTTTAAAGAATGTTTCCCATAAGTACCCATATTTGTAATATAAAAATGCTCTAGCTATACCTATCTTCACGTTAACACCTCTATTAAATTTTATCATAAAGAACACCACTTATACAAATAATTTGGCAAATTAACCAAAAAAATGTTGAAATTAATTTTTGAATATGATAATATAATGCATATGGACCCTTAGCTCAGTTGGTTAGAGCATCCGGCTCATAACCGGGCGGTCGAAGGTTCGAGTCCTTCAGGGTCCACCACTTTGAAATAAGAGATTACAGCAATGTAATCTTTTTTCTTACATCTTTTGTATATAGATAATAAATATATTTTATGATAAACTATAGATCAAGGAGAATATATGAACGGACAAAATAGAAATAATATTAAAATTGGTTCTTTAGTTGATATTGTCTTAAAACAAGATCAACGTACAAATAAACTAACTAGAGGTCATGTTAAAAAAATTTTAACCAATAGTTCTCATCACCCTCATGGTATAAAAGTTATGATAGATGAATGTAATGCCGTTGGAAGAGTTCAAAAAATAGTTGTAGAATAAATAAATTACACATTTTTTTACTTTTTTTTCAAAAAAGGCTTGCTATTAGATTATATCCATGTTATTATTTATAGACCTAGTGAGTTCGGCCTCTATTTATAGAAGCCTAGCTATCTAAGACGATATTATATGTATCTTCCAAGATATATGCTAATTATCATCTATGATAGT